>JAWKYD010000018.1:0-168050 GCA_041396685.1 Burkholderiaceae bacterium | reverse complement strand
GAGCCGGAGCAGGGGGTCCTGACCGGCGTCGAGCGGATTCTTGCCCGCACCGGCATCGCGGCCGCCCGCGTCGGCCTGTTCGTTCATGGCACCACGCTGGCCACCAATGCGCTGATCGAACGGCGCGGCGCGCGCACCGCGCTGGTCACCACGGCCGGCATGCGTGACGTGCTCGAGATGGGTTACGAGCGGCGTTACGACCACTACGACATCCAGATCGATCATCCGCAGCCGCTCGTGCCGCGCCAGTGGCGCTTCGAGGTCGACGAGCGCATTGCCGCCGACGGGCGCGTGCTGCGCCCGCTCGACGAGGCCGGCCTGGACGCGATCGCCGGGCGTCTCGTGGCCGAGGACATCGAGGCCGTGGCGATCGGCTTCCTGCACGCCTGGCGGCATCCCGGTCACGAGCAGCGCGCCCGCGAGCGGCTGGCGGCGCGTCTGCCGTCCGGTGTCACGCTCTGCCTGTCCTCCGAGGTCTGCCCCGAGCTGCGCGAGTACGAGCGCTTCTCCACCACCGCGGCCAACGCCTATGTGCGCCCGCTGATGGCCGGCTATCTCACCCGCCTGCGCGCGCGGCTCGATGACGCGGGCCTCGCATGCCCGATGTTCCTGATGATCTCCGGTGGCGGTCTGACCACGCTCGAACAGGCCACCCGGTTTCCGATCCGCCTGCTCGAATCCGGGCCCGCGGGCGGCGCCGCCTTCGCCGCCGCGGTCGCCGACGAACTCGGCCTCGCGCGGGCGCTGTCCTTCGACATGGGTGGCACCACCGCGAAGATCTGCCTGATCGAACACGGCCGTCCCGAGCGCACCCAGCGCTTCGAGGCGGCGCGCGAGTATCGCGACATCAAGGGCAGCGGGCTGCCGATCCGCATTCCGTCGGTGGAGATGGTCGAGATCGGCGCCGGCGGCGGCTCGATCGCGCGGGTCGACGCGCTCGGCCGCCTGCACGTCGGTCCGCGCAGCGCCGGTGCGTCGCCGGGCCCGGCCTGCTACGGGCGTGGTGGTGAGCAGCCGACGGTCACCGACGCCAATCTGGTGCTCGGCCGGCTCGACGCCGAGGACTTCGCCGGCGGCTCGATCGCGCTCGATGCCGGTGCCGCCCGTACGGCGCTGGCGCGCGCCGTCGGCGCGGCCTTGCACCTGGACGAGCACTGGCCGGCGGCGGCCGTGTCCGAGATCGTCGAAGAGAACATGGCCAATGCCGCGCGCGTGCATGCGATCGAGCGCGGCCGCACGATCGCGGACTACGCGATGGTGGCCTACGGGGGCGGGGCGCCGCCGCACGCCGTGCAGCTCGCGCACAAGCTGGGCATCGACACCATCGTCGTGCCGCGCAGCGCCGGGGTCGGCAGCGCCGTGGGCTTCCTGCGTGCGCCGGTCGCCTACGAGGTCGTGCGTAGTCACCGCGCGCGGCTCGACAACCTGGACGTCGCGATGGTGGGCGCGTTGCTCGAGGCGATGCGCGCCGAGGCGGTCGGCGTGGTCGGCGGTGCGGCCGCCGGCGCGAGCGCAACCCGCGGTGCGGCAGCCGGCGCGACCGTCGGTGCGAGTTCAAGCCGCGGATCGGCAGCCGGTGATGCCGGCATCGACCGGCTTCTCGCGGAGCACGTGACGATCGATCGCCGGGTCACCGTGCGCTACGTCGGCCAGGGGCACGAGTTCGTCGTCGGGCTGCCGCCCGGCCCGCCGGGCGCCGATCTCGGTGCCGTACTGCATGCCGCGTTCGAAGCGGTTTATCTCGCCACCTACGGCATGACCATCGACGCGATGCAGACCGAGACGGTTTCCTGGTCGCTGACGGCGACCGCGCCGACCAGCGCCGCCGTGCCGGCGTTCGTGCCGGGCGCCGGCACGGAAGCGCAGCGCGTGGCGCGCGGTTTCTACGATCCCGCCGCACAGGCCGTGGTCGCTGGACACGCGCTCGCCCGGCACACGCTGGTCGTCGGCCAATCGGTGGACGGCCCGGTCGTGATCACCGAGGCCGAGACCTCCACGGTCGTGCCGGCCGGCTTCCGCGCGCGGCTCACCGACGGCGGCCATCTGATGATCACACGCACGAAGGTTGCGACCCGCGGGGCAGGGGCATGACGATCGACGGTCTGGGCGAGATCCGCCGCCAGGTGCAGTGGCACCGGCTGATCGCGGTCGTCGAGGAGCAGGCACAGGCCATCCTGCGCACCGCCTTTGGCTCGGTGGTGCGCGAGGCCGGTGATCTGTCCGCCGGCGTCTACGACACGCGCGGGCGCATGCTCGCACAGGCCGTCACCGGCACGCCGGGCCACGTGAACACCATGGCCGCGGCGGTCGCGCATTTCCTCGAACGTTTCCCGCCCGGCAGCCTGCGGCCGGGCGACGTGCTGGTCACCAACGACCCGTGGCTCGGCACCGGTCATCTGTTCGACTTCGTCGTCGTGACGCCCGCGTTCGTCGGTGACCGGCTCGTGGGGCTGTTCGCCTCCACCTGCCATGTGGCCGATGTCGGCGGTCGTGGCTTCAGCGCCGAGGCGGCATCCGTGTTCGAGGAAGGGCTGCAGGTGCCGCACATGTATCTGCGCCGCGCCGGCGTGCTCGACGACACCTTGCTGACTCTGCTGCTGGCCAACAGCCGCGCGCCGGTGGAGGTGCGCGGCGATCTGTTCTCGCTGGTGGCCGCCAACGACACCGGCGTGCGCCGGCTTCAGGCGATGATGGCCGAGTTCGCGCTCGAATCGCTCGATGAGCTGGCCGCGATGATCATCGAGAACTCGCGCACGGCCATGCTTGAACGCATCGCCGCGCTGCCCGCCGGCGTCTATGGAACCGAGATGCGGCTCGACGGCTTCGACGAACCGGTGCACCTGAGAGCCTGCCTGCGCATCGCTTCCGACGGCCTGCGTCTCGACTACGCCGGCACCTCGCCGGCCAGCCGGCGCGGCATCAATTCGCCGCTTTGCTACACCGAGGCCTACAGCTGCTTCGGGCTCAAGTGCATCATCGCGCCCGACGTGCCGAACAATGCCGGCTCGCTGTCGGTGTTCACGGTGATTGCGCCCGAGGGCTGCGCCGTCAACCCGCTGCGGCCCAGCCCGGTCACCGCGCGCCACGTCATCGGCCAGATGCTGCCCGATGTCGCCTTCGGCTGCCTCGCCGGGGCGCTGCCGGGCCGCGTGCCGGCCGAGAGCGCGGGCAGCATCTGGGTTCTGCCGTTCGGCGACGCGGGCACACGCGCGGACGAGCGCTTCGTCGCGATGAGCGTGGGCATCGGCGGCATCGGGGCCCGGCCCGGCAAGGACGGCATGGCCTGTACCGCGTTTCCCAGCGGTGTGGGCGCGATTCCCGTCGAGGTCACCGAACTCGAGACGCCGCTGGTGTTCTGGCAGAAGGCCTATGCGCCGGATTCGGGCGGCGCCGGCCAGTATCGCGGCGGGCTCGGGCAGGACCTCGAGATCGGCCACCGCGACGGCCACGCCTTCACGGTCTCGGCCGCCACCTGGGACCGCCTGGACAACCCGGCCCGGGGCCGCGACGGCGCGGCCGATGGTGGCAGGGGCATCGCCACCTTGTCGGATGGCACACCCCTGCCGGGCAAGGCCGTGCACACCGTGCCCGACGGACAGCGCCTGCGTCTTCGCCTGCCGGGCGGCGGCGGCCTGGGCAACCCGGCCGCGCGCGATCCCGACGCCATCCGGCGCGACCTCGCGCTCGGCTTCGTCACGCCCGGCGGCGCGCGACGAGACTACGGATTCAACCCGCCGTCGGACGACGGGCGGGACGACTGAAGCCGGTTCACGGCACTAGCAAGCAGCAGAGGAGAGCAAAGATGGATCAACCCAGAACCATGCGCATGTTGCGGGCCCTGGCCCTGACGGCTTCGGTCTGTGCACTCGGTCTGACGTCCGGCGCGCAGGCGCTGGCCGCGGACATGAAGGTCGGCCTGATGCTGAAGAAGGACTTCCCCGGCGCGGAGCCGGTCAACGGCATGTACGAGATGTTCAAGCAGGAGGTCGAGGCCGCCAGCGGCGGCAAGATCTCGGTCGACATCGTCTACGGCGGCGCGCTCGGCAAGCCGAACGAGCGTCTGAACCAGGTGCGCCAGGGCATCATCCAGATGTCGGATGCCTCCGATGGCAACTACGCCTCGATCTACAAGGACATCCAGGTGCTGTCGATGCCGTTCGCCTTCAAAGACGAGGCGGCCGCGCTCAGCGTGCTCGACGGCCCGATCGGTCAGCGCATCGCCGACGGCCTGCTCGCCAAGACCGGCATCCGCGTGCTCGGCTGGTGGGAGTCGGGCGGCTTCAAGCACTACAGCGCGAATGCCCCCATCCAGGAGCCCGCCGACATGAAGGGCAAGAAGATCCGCGTGCTGGCGCCGATCTTCGGCCTGCCCGTGCAGGCGCTCGGCGGCTCGCCGGCCACGATCGCGTTCCCTGAGTTATATGCGGCGCTCAAGACCGGCGTGGTCGATGGCCAGGACAATGCCGTCTGGGTGTTCAACCTGGTCAAGCTCTATGAGGTGCAGAAGTACCTCATGCTCAGCGGCCACATCTATTCGTTCGGCCCGCTGGCGGTCAACGACCAGTGGTACCAGTCGCTTGCGCCCGATCTGCGCCAGGCGGTCGACGCGGCGGCCGCCAAGGCCATCGCCTTCAACCGCAAGAGCTCGCGCGAGGTCGAGGCGGCCGCCATCGCCGCGGCCAGGGAGCACGGCGTCACCGTCGTGCCCTTCGATGCGCCGACCAAGGCGCGCTGGGCCGAGGCCGTGCGCCCGGCGGCGGTCGAGTGGCTGAAGGCCAATGTCGACACGCCCGAGCTGGTCGACGAGCTGATCGCCGCCGCTGCCAAGGCCAACGCGGCCCGCTGAGTCCGGGCGGCGGCGCGCGCGGAGCGCAATCGTGATCGAGTGGCTCAGACGGTTCGCGGTCGGCCTCTCGGCGGTCGCGCTCGCGGCGGTGTTCGTGCTCGTGGTGATGCAGGTGGTGCTGCGTTACGGTTTCGGCATCACGCCGTACTTCACCACCGAGATCGCACGCTTCGCCATGGTCTGGTCGGTGCTGGCCGGGGCCGCCGCCTCGGTCGCGCCGGGTCAGCACATCGCCGTGAGTTTCCTCTCGGAGATCCTGCCGGCCCGGGTCCAGGCGGGCATCGACCGCGGCTTCGATCTGCTGGCCGCCGTGCTGTTCGGCGTGCTCACCTGGGCTTCGGTGCAGAGCGTGGGCGCGGTCGTGGGTCAGACCAGCGACGGCCTGCAGATTCCACTCGCCGGGCCCTATGCGATGCTGCCCGCGGCCTTCGGCGCGGCGCTGGTGTTCGCATTGCGTCGCCTGTTGCGCGGCGCGCCCCGGACGCAATGAAACCATGGCGTTGACCCTGTTTGCCGCGGTCTTCGTCGTCCTGCTGCTGGGCGGTTTCCCGATCGCCTGGACGATGGTCGCCTCGGCGCTGGTCTGGCTGCTGGCCAGCGGCTATACCGGCTTCATCGCCGTGCTGCCCTCGCGCATCTTCGAGGGGCTCGACTCCTTCGTGCTGATGGCGGTGCCGTTGTTCATCATCGCTGGCGAACTGATCAACGAGGGGCGCATCACCGAACGGCTGATCCGCTTCTCGAACCAGGTCTTCGGCTGGCTGCCCGGCGGGCTTGCGCAGGTCAACATCGGCGCCTCGCTGCTGTTCTCGGGCATCACCGGCGTCGCGCTCGGTGACATCGCCGCGTTGGGCCGCGTCTTCATCCCGGAGATGGTCAGACTCGGCTACACGCCCGCCTATGCGGCCGCGGTCACGGCATCGAGTTCGATCATCGGGCCGATGATCCCGCCCTCGCTGATCGTCGTCATCTACGGCTCGGTCACCGGTGTGTCCATCGGCGGGCTGTTCGCCGGCTGCATCGTGCCCGGCCTGCTGATCGGGCTGGTGCAGATCCTGCTGGTGTGGGCGCAGTCGCGCCGGCTCGGGCTGCCGCGCGTCGACGTCGACCGCTCGCCGCGCGCACTGGCCACCGGTGTGCGCCAGGCGCTGCCGCCCCTCGTGATTCCGGTGATCGTGCTGGCAGGCATTCTGGGCGGCGTGATGACGCCCACCGAGGCGGGCGGGGCGGCCGCGCTTTATGCCGCGCTGATCGCCGGCCTGCTCTATCGAACGCTGACGCTGGCAGGCATCGTGCGCGTGCTGCGCGACAGCGCGCTGTTCTCGGCGCAGTTGCTGATCATCGTCGGCTGCGGCGCGATCTTCACCTGGGTCATGGGCATGGAGAACATCCCTGCCCGGATCGAATCGCTGATCGTCGCCTCGGCCCTGCCGCCGTGGGCGCTGTTGCTGCTGTTCAACCTGATCCTGCTGCTGGTGGGCATGTTCATCGACCCCACCGCGGCGATCATCCTGTTCGTGCCAATCCTGGCGGCGGCCGCGCAGGCGGCCGGCGTCGATCCACTACACTTCGGCGTCATCGTGATCCTGAACCTCAACATCGGGCTGCTCACGCCGCCGCTGGGGGTGTGTCTGTTCGCCGCGCAGCGCATTGCCGGCTGCGGTTTCCTGCCGCTGCTGCGCGCCACCGCGCCGTTTCTGGGTGTGACGCTCGTCGCGCTCGCAATCGTCACCTATTGGCCAGGCGCGAGCCTGGCCCTGCCTCGCGCACTGGGATTCTGAATGCGGCCCAATCGCAAGTCCGACACGCCGCCGCCCCCGATCGGCGAACGACTGGCGATCCTGCGTCATCAGCGCGGGCTGACGCTGGCCGCGCTGGCCCGTCAATCGGGCATCTCCGAGGCCACGCTGTCGCGGGTGGAGAACGGCGCGGTCTCCATGAACGCGCACAACCTCTACATCCTGGCGAAGGTGCTCGAGGTCGACATCACCACCTTCTTCAGGCCCGTCACCGCGCCCATGCGCAGCGGCCTGCGCAGCATCACGCGCGCAGGCCACGGCGAGCGCGGCGAGAGCGCCCGCTATGCGTTCGAACTGCTCACGGCCGATGTCTCCGCCAAGCGCATGGTGCCCTCGATCAACACCGTCACCGTGGCGAGCCTCGACGAGGCCGGCGGTCTGCAGGCGCACGAGGGCGAGGAGTTCGTCTACGTGCTGCAGGGCGCGGTCGAGATCCACACCGATCTCTATCGGCCAGAGCGCCTGGGCACCGGTGACTCGATGTACTTCGACAGCAACATGGCGCATGCCTATGTGCGCGTGTCGCCCGAGCCGGCCCGCATTCTCGTCGTCACCGCGATCGAACCGGGCACGCCGTTGCCGCCGATCGACGCGGGCGGCGACTGAGCCGAGGGCATGTCGGGCATGAGCGCTGACCGCAATCCGGACGCGATCGTGGGCAGCGCGCCTGTCCATGCGGCGGGTGTTTCCGTCGCGGTTGCGGCCGGGACCGCCTTCGCGTTCCTGGCCGACCCGGTCCATCTGGCCTCATGGGCCAAGGGTCTGGTCGGGCAGCGCGTCGTCGCCCCGCTGCTCGTGCGCGGCCGGCTCGTTCACGAGTCGACGCCCACCTGGTGCCGGATCGAGCCGGCGCCCGCGCAGCGCATCGTCACCTACCGGCTGGGCGCGGACCCGGACACGCTGCAACCGCGCATCGTGGCACATGTGATGGATGGCGCGGTGCTCGGCGGCGATGCCGGTGGCTGCGTGATCACGCTGCTCGCCTGGCGGACCGCTGGCATGAGCGACGCGCGTTGGGCGTCACTGTGCGCCGGACACGAGGCCGAGGTGCAGACCGTGCGGGCGCTTCTCGAGCGGCGCTGAACGGCGGCGCGACACCCACCGTTCAACTCGCGATCCCGGGCAAGCCATCGGGCCATCCGTGGCCCTGGGGCTGGTTCGATTCCTGTCCGCAGCGGTCCGAGGGCCAGCGCGAGCGCTCGGGGCTCTCGATCAGCGCTTGACCCGCATCCGGCCGAGGAAGTCACGCTTGCCCAGCGGCACGCCGTGGTGACGCAGGATGTCGTAGGCGGTGGTGGCGTGAAAAAAGAAGTTGGGCAGCGAGAACGACTGCGCGAAATCCACCGCGGTGAACGGAATCCGTTGCTCGCCAAGCACGAAGTCGATGTGCCTGCCCTCGAGCGCATCCACCGAATCGTGCGACAAGGCTTCGAGCGCTGCGCGTGTGTCGGTCACACGGCGTTGCAGATCGCCGTAGGTGGGCGACGGGTCGCGCGCGCCCGGCTTGAACTCGCCCGCCTGCAGGCCCTCGATCGCACCCAGCGAGTGGTGTGCCACCGACTGGATCTGGAACCGGAACGGCAGCATGTCGTCGAACAGGCGTGCCTCGACGATCGATTCGGGATCGACCCCCTGCGCCTCGAAATGTGCGAGGCCCTTGGCCATGAAGCCTTCGACGGCGGTCAGGACCTGCAGGTAGGTGGGCACGGTGAGCTGGTAGAACGAGATGGCCATCGCGGTCTCCTTGAAGTTTTTGAGGTACCGCGAACGCGGCGAACGCGATCATGCCATGCCTGCGCGGCCAGCCAAGGGCGCGCTGAGGCTCCCCTGCGACCCCCTGCGGGTGCATGGCATCGGCACGACACTGCTCGGATGAACACAGCCTGCCTGCCCGCAGCGCGCGTCGAGCCGGGACTCAGCGCTGCCTCACCGGCTGAGCGGCTTCGTCAGCCTCGTCTAAGCCGCCCCCGCTAAAATCACCGGCTACCCAATACGACCCCTCCAACCCGGAGCGCGCATGAACACCGCCCACCGCAAGCCCCTGCCGGGCACGAAGCTCGACTATTTCGATGCCCGCGAGGCCGTCGAGGCCATTCGCCCGGGCGCCTGGGCCGAGCTGCCCTACACCTCGCGCGTGCACGCCGAGAATCTCGTGCGCCGCTGCGACCCGGCCGAGCTCACCGAGTGCCGCGGCCCAGATCGTCGAGGTGCGGCGCGGCCGCGACTTCCTGGTTTCCTGCCCGCGTGGTCTGCCACGACATCCTGGGCCAGACCGCGCTGGTCGATCTGGCCGGCCTGCGCGGAAACGCCATCGCCGAACAGGGCGGCGACCCGGCCAAGGTCAACCCGGTGGTGCCGGCTCATCGTCGACCACTCGCTGGCCGTGGAGTGCGGCGGCTACGTGCCCGATGCCTTCGAGAAGAACCGCGCCATCGAAGACCGGCGCAGCGAACCGCTTCCACTTCATCGACTGGACCAGCCGCGCGTTCGAGAACGTCGACGTGATCCCGGCCGGCAACGGCATCATGCACCAGATCAACCTGGAGAAGATGTCGCCGGTGGTGCACGCCAAGGACGGCGTGGCCTTCCCGGACACGTTGGTGGGCACCGACAGCCACACCCCGCACGTGGATGCGCTGGGCGTCATCGCCGTGGGCGTGGGCGGGCTCGAGGCCGAGAACGTCATGCTCGGCCGCGCGTCGTACATGCGCCTGCCGGAAATCGTCGGGGTGGAGCTCGTGGGCAAGCGCCAGCCCGGCATCACCGCCACCGACATCGTGCTCGCGCTCACCGAATTCCTGCGCCAGAGCAAGGTGGTGGGCGCGTATCTGGAGTTTCGCGGCGAGGGCGCGTCGTCGCTCACGCTGGGCGATCGCGCCACCATCTCGAACATGGCGCCCGAGTACGGCGCCACGGCCGCGATGTTCTTCATCGACGACCAGACGCTCGAATACCTGAAGCTCACCGGCCGCCCCGACGAGAACGTCAGGCTGGTGGAAACCTATGCGAAAGAGGCCGGCCTGTGGGCCGACAGCCTGGCCGCCGCCCAATACGAGCGCACGCTGCGCTTCGACCTCTCCACCGTGGTGCGCACCATGGCCGGCCCGTCGCGCCCGCATGCGCGCGTGTCCACGACCGACCTCGCCAAGCAGGGCATTGCGGGCAAATGGGAAGAGACGCCGGGCCAGATGCCCGACGGCGCCGTGATCATCGCCGCCATCACCAGCTGCACCAACACCAGCAACCCGCGCAACGTCATCGCCGCCGGGCTCATCGCGCGCAATGCCAACAAGCTGGGGCTCACCCGCAAGCCGTGGGTGAAGACCTCGCTCGCGCCTGGCAGCAAGGCCGTGGAGCTGTACCTGGAAGAGTCCGGCCTCAAGCGCGAGCTGGAGAAGCTCGGCTTCGGCATCGTGGCCTTCGCCTGCACCACCTGCAACGGCATGTCGGGCGCGCTCGACCCCGAGATCCAGCAGGAGATCATCGACCGCGACCTGTATTCCACCGCCGTGCTCTCGGGCAACCGCAACTTCGACGGGCGCATTCACCCGTATGCCAAGCAGGCCTTCCTGGCCAGCCCGCCGCTGGTGGTGGCCTACGCCATTGCCGGCACCATCCGATTTGACATCGAGCGCGACAGCTTCGGCACCACGGCCGACGGCAAGCCGATTCTGCTGAAAGACCTGTGGCCCGGCGACGAAGAGATCGACGCCATCGTCAAACAGTCGGTCAAGCCCGAGCAGTTCCGCAAGGTCTACATCCCGATGTTCGAGAAAAAGGCCGCCGCCGCCAGCAGGAAAAGCCGCTCTACGACTGGCGCCCGCAGAGCACCTACATCCGCCGCCCGCCGTACTGGGAAGGCGCGCTCGCCAACGCGCCCACGCTCAAGGGCATGCGCGCGCTGGCCGTGCTCGGTGACAACATCACCACCGACCACCTCTCGCCCTCCAATGCCATTCTGGCCAGCAGCGCGGCCGGCGAATACCTGGCCAAAATGGGCCTGCCCGAAGAAGACTTCAACTCCTACGCCACCCACCGCGGCGACCACCTCACCGCGCAGCGCGCCACCTTCGCCAATCCCACGCTCATCAACGAGATGGCCGTGGTCGACGGCCAGATCAAGCGCGGTTCGCTCGCGCGCGTCGAGCCCGACGGCAAGGTCATGCGCATGTGGGAAGCCATCGAAACCTACATGGAACGGCGCCAGCCGCTGATCATCATCGCCGGCGCCGACTACGGCCAGGGCTCGTCGCGCGACTGGGCCGCCAAGGGCGTGCGCCTGGCCGGTGTGGAGGCCATCGTCGCCGAAGGCTTCGAGCGCATCCACCGCACCAACCTCATCGGCATGGGCGTGCTGCCGCTCGAGTTCAAGCCCGGCACCGACCGCAAGACTCTGGCCATCGACGGCACCGAGACCTTCGACGTCGTGGGCGACAAGACACCGCGCGGCGACATGACGCTGGTCATCAACCGCACCAACGGCGAGCTCATCGAGGTGCCGGTCACCTGCCGCCTCGACACCGGCGAAGAGGTGTCGGTGTACGAAGCGGGCGGCGTCCTGCAGCGCTTCGCGCAGGACTTCCTCGAGTCGGAAAAAGCGGCCTGAGGCAGGGCACCTGTAAGGCATGAACCGGGCCCCCGACCCTTGACGCTAGCGCACGCCGCCGCGCCCGCGCGCGCGGCACGTGCCTCAACCAAGGAATCCGTCATGCTCAAAACGCTCGCGCGGGCCGGCCTCGTCGCCGGCCTGGCCATCGCGTCGGCGCAGCCCGCCATCGCCGAAACCCGCCTGACGATGTCCAGCCAGTGGTTGCAGAACACGGTCACCTCGCAGGCCGACCGCTGGTGGGCCGACGAGATCAAGCGTCGCACCGACGGCGGCCTGACGGTCAAGATCTTCTATGCCGGCGCGCTCGCCAAGGCCAACGAGAACCTGCAGCTGATCCGCTCGGGTGGCGTGCAACTGGTGAATATGTCGGCCAGCTATTTCGGCGCCGACCTGCCGCTGTTCACCGCGCCCAACTCCATTCCCATGGCAATGTCGGCGGTGGGCCACGCGACCACCCTGATCCGGCGCATCACGCGCGAGATTCCCGCCATGGACGACGAGGCGCGCCGCAACGGCGTCAAGGCCTTGTTCTTCCACCACCTGAACCCGTATCAGCTCGTCTGCAAAGACGAAGTGCGCGGCCTGGCCGACCTGAAGGGCAAGAAGATCCGCACCTGGGGCTCGGACATGCCGCGCATGGTGCAGGCCGCCGGCGCGGTGCCGGTCACTCTGGGGCTGTCCGAACTCTACGAGGGCCTGAGTCGTGGCACGGTCGACTGCATTCCGTTCTCGGTCGACCTGATGGTCAACTACAAGATCTTCGAAGTGGCCAGGCACGTGCACGACGTCACCCTGTGGCTGGGCCCCACCAGCGGCGTCTGGATGCACCGCGCCAGCTGGGATGCGCTCACGCCCGAACAGCAGGCGATCGTGCAGACCGTGTCCGACCAGGCGGCCGAGCGCGACCGCGATCTCACGCTGGCCGCCGCCGACGAGGCGGTCGCCAAACTGAAGGCCGCCGGCGTGCAGTTCCACGCCTTCCCCGAGGCCGACAAGCGCGCCTGGAAGGCCGCCAACCCCGACTTCTTCCAGGCCTTCATCGACACGCAACAGGCCGCCGGCCGCGGCGAGGCCGCGCGAAAGATGGTTCGCATCTGGCACGACGTCGTCGGTGAGTGAACGGCCAGGCGCCGGCACGACCGCCGTGCGGCTGGCCGGCGCGCTGCGACGCCTCAACCGGCAACTGGCCGTCGTCGCGGGCGCCGCGCTGCTGGCGATGATGCTCATCGGCGCGCTCGACGTGCTGGCCTCCAATCTCGATCTGCTCGGCCTGACCAGCCGGCCCGTTCCGTCGGCACGCGAGGCCGTGGCCACCCTGATGGTGGCCGCCGTGTTCCTGGCCATGGCGCGCGCCCAGCAACAGGATGCGCACATCCGCGTCACCCTGGGTGCGCTCGCCAGCCGCCGCGGCGGCCGCGCGCTCGAGGCGCTGCGCCACGGCTGGCACGCGGCATTCTTCGCGCTGATCGCCGGCTTTGGCTGGCAGCGCGCGTTCGCCGCGCTCGCCACCGGCGAGTTCGCCCCCGGCCTGATCGACTTTCCGCTGTGGCCGGCGCGCTTCGCGCTCGCGATCGGCGCCACCGCGATGAGCGTGCAGTGCCTGCTGGACATCGCGGCGGTTGTCGACTCTCGCCTGAGGCCAACCCAGGGCGAACGGGCGTGATCGCCGCGGTGGTGCGCGACGATGGCGCCCGCCGCGAGAAGCGGGGCCTCGCGAGGGCCGACATCCTTTCGACGCCCGACGTTCTCATGAGGCCCGACACGCCCACGGGGCCCGACACCCTCACGCACGCGGGTGCCGACGCGTGAGCCCGCTCGAGATCGCCGGCATCAGCGTGGCCGCGCTGACCGCCGCCCTGGTGATCGGCGTGCCCGTCGCCGCCGCCATGGGCGTGGTCGGCCTGCTCGGCATGTGGCTGACCGTCGGGCCCGCGTTCACCATGGCCCAGCTGCAGACGCTGCCGTTTGCCGTGGTCGGCAACTACGACTTCGCCGTGCTGCCGCTGTTCGTGCTGATGGGCGCGATGGCCGAAGCCTCGGGCATCACCGCCCAACTGTTCGGCGCGCTGCGCACCTGGCTCGGCCGCTGGCGCGGCGGGCTCTACCAGGCCGTCGTCGCCGCCTCGGCGATGTTCGCCGCCATCTCGGGCTCCACCATCGTCAACGCCGTCGTCTTCACCCGCGTCGCGCTGCCCGAAATGCTGCGCCACGGCTACGACCGCAACCTCAGCATCGGCTGCATCGCCGCCACCGGCAGCTTCGCCGCCATGATTCCGCCCTCGATCACCATCGTCATCTACGCGATCATGACCGAGCAATCGGTGGGCCGGCTGCTGATCGCCGGCATCGTGCCCGGCGTGCTCACCGCGCTCGTCTATGCGCTCGGCCTGCACATGCTCGTGCGCTGGCGGCCCGCGCTCGCCCCGCCCATCCGCGAGCGGCCCGCCCCCGGCGAACGCCTGCGCGCCGCGCGCGTGCTGATACCCGTGCTCGCGCTGGCCGTGCCCCTGTTCGTCGGCCTCTATGCCGGCCTGTACCCCGCCTCGGCCGCCGGCGCCGTCGGCGCCTTCGCCGCGTTCGCGCTCGCGCTCTGGCGGCGCGGCGCCCGCGGCTGGCTCGGCCGTGCGCTGGGCGACTCCGCCGCCATCGCCTGCACCCTGTTCGCCGTGCTCATCGGCGGCCTGCTGCTCTCGCGCATGCTCGTCATCTCCGGCGTCATCGACGAACTCGTCACCCTGGTCACCGACCTCGCCGGCAGCCCCGCACGCTTCATGGTCATCGCCTGCCTGTTCTACCTGCTGCTCGGCTGCTTCCTCGACACCACCTCGATGATGGTCGTCACCCTGCCGTTCGTCTATCCGGTCGTGCAGTCGCTGAACATCGACCCCATCTGGTTCGGCGTCGTACTCGTCAAACTCATCGAAATCTCCGTCATCACCCCGCCCGTGGGCGTGAACCTGTTCGCCGTCATGAGCGCCGCCGAAGGCCGCGTCAGCTTCGGCCAGGTCGTGCGCGGCGTGCTGCCGCTGATCGCGCTCGAAGGCGTCGTGCTGAGCCTGCTGGTGGCCTTCCCGTCGCTGGCCACCTGGCTGCCCGAGCGCATGCTCGGGCAGTAAGCCCGGGTAGCGCCGCGACCGGCAGGCACCCGGGGGCGGGGCGGCCGGCCCGGGGCGCCCAAGCGAGCGCGCCACGAAGCCCGGGCGCTTGCCTCTAAAATTCCACGATCAGCGCCACACGCCTGCCCGGGCGGGCGCACCGGCTCAACCCACCTTCGAGGAGAGGTCGCCCCACCCGCGGCGACCGAAGCGACCATGGCCCATGCCCCCCAGATCAAAGTGCCCGCCACCTACATGCGCGGCGGCACCAGCAAAGGCGTGTTCTTCCGCGTGCAAGACCTGCCCCAGGCCTGCCAGCAGCCCGGCGAGGCTCGAGACAAATTTCTGATGCGCGTCATCGGCAGCCCCGACCCCTACGGCAAACAGATCGACGGCATGGGCGGCGCCACCAGCAGCACCAGCAAGACCGTGCTCATCAGCCAGAGCAGCAAGCCCGACCACGACGTCGACTACCTGTTCGGCCAGGTGTCCATCGACAGTGAATTCGTGGACTGGAGCGGCAACTGCGGCAACCTCTCCGCCGCCGTCGGCCCCTATGCCGTGAGCAACGGTTTCATCCCCGCCGAGCGCATCCCACAGAACGGCACCCTCGTCGTACGCATCTGGCAAGCCAACATCGGCAAGACCATCATCTCGCACGTGCCCATCACCAACGGCCAGGTGCAAGAGACCGGCGACTTCGAACTCGACGGCGTCACCTTCCCCGCCGCCGAAGTGCAACTCGAATTCATGGACCCAGCGGCCGACGACGACAGCGACGGCGGCGGCGCCATGTTCCCCACCGGCAACGTCGTGGACCAGCTCGAAGTGCCTGGTGTCGGTACCTTCGCCGCCACCCTGATCAACGCCGGCATCCCCACCATCTTCCTCAACGCCAAAGACATCGGCTACCAGGGCACGGAGCTGCAAGACGACATCAACAGCGACCCCAAAGCGCTGGCCATGTTCGAAACCATCCGCGCGCACGGTGCGATGAAGATGGGGCTGATCAAAGAACTGGGTGAAGCCGCCAAGCGGCAGCACACGCCCAAGGTGGCGTTCGTGGCTGAGGCGAAGGACTACACCGCGTCAAGTGGGAAGGCGGTGAAAGCTGGGGATATCGATCTCTGCGTGAGAGCGCTGTCGATGGGCAAGCTGCATCACGCGATGATGGGGACGGCGGCGGTGGCTATTGGAACGGCCGGGGCGATACCGGGGACGTTGGTGAATCTGGCGGCCGGGGGAGGGGACCGGGAGGCGGTGCGGTTTGGGCATCCGTCTGGGACGTTGCGGGTTGGGGCGGAGGCTAAGCAGGAAGGTGGGGACTGGGTGGTGACGAAGGCGATTATGAGTCGGAGTGCTCGGGTGTTGATGGAGGGGTGGGTGCGGGTGCCTCTTACGTAGCCTAGGTTACTAAATGCTGGTCAAATCAATCCAGACGAGGGACAGGCAGCGCCTGCACTGACCTGCATCGGGCCCACCAAGCATGCTCCTGTCACCCGCTCGAAGGTGCAGCCGATGTTTGCCGGTGCCTTTTGCGCTCGCCCCGAAGACGAAACGAAAGCGGCTTGAATGATGAGCGACATCAAACTCTTCCGCCTGCAGGCCGGCAAGGCCGTCGAACTTCAGGGTGACGCCTCCGACCTTGAGAAGCCGCTGCAAACGCTGATCGAAGCCAACCTCGACACCCTGCTCGGCATCCGCTTCCTGGCCACCGAGTACTCCACCGGCAAGACGCACGCAGGCCGGATCGATTCGCTCGGCCTGGACGAGAACAACTGTCCGGTCATTCTGGAATACAAGCGCTCGGTCGGCGAGAACGTCATCAACCAGGGCCTGTTCTACCTGGATTGGCTGATGGACCACCAGGCCGAGTTCAAGCTGCTCGTGATGGACCAGCTGGGCAAGCATGCGACTGACGCCATCGACTGGACCGCGCCAAGGCTGGTGTGCATCGCGGCCGACTTCACCAAGTACGACGGGCATGCCGTGCAGCAGATCAATCGCAACATCGAGCTGATGCGCTATCGGCGTTTCGGCGACGAGTTGCTGCTGCTGGAGCTGGCCAATGCGGCCAGCGCAAACATAGGCAAGGCGTCGAGCGTGAAGGTATGAAGCCGGCCAAGACGGCGGCTGCGCTGGCGGCGGAGCCTCGCAGCGCCAAAGGCGCTAGCGGCGACCGTACATATGCCGAATGGCTAGCGCTGCTGCCACGGCACCTAAGCGACCTGGTGGCATCGCTGGAGGGGTATGTCCTGTCGTTGGGCGACGACGTTCAGCGGAATGAGCTCAAGCTCTATTTGGCCTTCAAACGCCTGAAGAACTTCGCCACTGTGGTGCCGCAGAAGAACCGCCTGCTGCTGTACCTGCACCTGGACCCCGCCGGGGTAGTGCCGATGCCGCCGAATGGCCAGGATGTCAGCCGGAAGGGGCACTGGGGCACGGGTGACCTGGAGGTATCGCTTTCCTCGCAGTCCAATCTGGACGCCGCGAAGCCGCTGATCCAAATGGCCTACGAGGGGCGCGCACCGACGCTTGCCGCGGACGATGCGGAATCGAACGTACCGCCATCGATCTGAGTGCGATCGTGCCAGCCCCCCGGCCTACGCGGCTTTTCCACATTACGGCAGTTGCCAACCTTCCTGCCATTCTGGCCAAAGGTGCTCTTCTGTCAAAGAACAGCGGGGCGGCAACGGCATCAACTACCAGAACATCGCGCACGCCGGTGCCCAGCGCGCACGCGCTGGTCGAGCGGTACCCAACCCTCCCGGCGGCTTGGTCCATGACTTCGTACCCTTCTACTTCGCCCCTCGTTCGCCCATGCTGTTCGCGATCAACTCTGGCCGCGTGGCAGGCTGCCAATGGCGGCAGGCCGACATGGTGCACTTCGAAACCACCGTGGAGAACGTGACCGCCTTGGGGCACGCGTTTGTGTTCTACGACCGGAATGCCACCCTGGCATTCAGCACGCCGTACAGCGACCTTGCCCAGCTCGACACGGCCGTCGCCTGGGACCTGATCACCGAGGCGCCTCAGCTCGACGGTTTCTGCAAGTTCTGGCACAACCGCCCGGCCGACGCACGCTACGCAGATTGAATGGAACGGCGTCAAGCGGAGTTCCTTGTTCGGGATCAGGTCCCGCTGACGTGCATGACTCGCCTCGGCGTGATCGATGCCCAACGTCAGTCGCAGGTTCAGAGTCTTCTTGCTGCGGCGGGCGTAGCATTGAAGATCGATGTCATGCCGAGTTGGTACTTCTAGGAAATCTTCACCGTGATCAAGCTGATCAAGGGCGACCTGCTCAAGCAAGACGACGTGGATGCGATCGTCAACACGGTGAATTGCGTGGGCGTCATGGGCAAAGGAATTGCCCTTCAGTTCAAGAACAAGTGGCCGGCGAACTTCACTGCCTATGCCGCTGCCTGCAAGGCCGGCCAGGTGCGGCCAGGTCGAATGTTTGTGTTCGACGCCGGTGGTTTGGTGAAGCCCAACTTCATCATCTTCTCGACCAAGAACCACTGGCGCGGGTCTTCCAAGATCGAGTACATCCGCGACGGGTTGGTCGATCTGGTGGCACAGATTCAACGGCTGGGCATCCGCTCGATCGCGGTACCTCCCCTGGGCTGCGGCAATGGTGGGCTGGACTGGGCGGGCGTCCGCCCCTTGATTGAACACGCGTTCGAAGCCATACCTAACGTCGAGGCCCGGCTCTTCGAGCCAGCTGGCGCACCGGATCCGAAGTCTATGGAAGTGCGCACGAAGCGCCCGCGCATGACTGCTGGCCGTGCGGCCATCATCAAGGTCCTGGACACTTATCGCGAGCTGAACTACGGGCTGTCGAAGATCGAGGTTCAGAAGCTGGCGTACTTTCTGCAGGAAGCGGGGGCACCTCTGGGCCTTCCGTTCGTGAAGCATCACTACGGCCCTTACGCCGACACCCTCCGCCACGCGCTGAACACAATGGAGGGGCACTTCATCCGTGGCCTGGGTGTTGGTGTCGTAGAGGCTGAGATCGAACCCACTGACAACGCTTTGGCGGAAGCTGAGGCCTTCATTGCCGAGCAGTCCGACACAGCGCTTGCGGATCAGGTTGCCAGAGTGGCGCGGCTGATCGAGGGCTACCAATCTTCATACGGCATGGAACTCCTAGCCTCGGTGCACTGGGTCGCGACGCGCGAGCCTGTGTGCAGTCGATCGACGATGCGGTTGCTGCGGTCCACGCATGGAATGAGCGTAAGCGCCAATTGATGCGGCCTGAGCACATCGGTGCGGCGTGGAATCGGCTGAAAGACGAGGGTTGGGTTAGCGTCCCAGCCTGACCAGCGGTGTTTCGAATATTACGTTTGTTTCGTATAATCCGAATATGGATAGCATGACCGACCGCGCTACGGCGCGATCAGGAGAAGCGTCATGAGCACTGCGGAACGAATCAACGAAACCATTCTTGATGAGCATGAAGTCGCACTCGCCAAACATGCCCAGCGCTGCCTGATTGCTGCGCTAGACCATTCGCGCACGCAACGGATCGTGCTCCTGAATGGCGACGAGCAAGGCCAGGCGCCAGAGCTGGAGCTGCCGCCCAAGGTGCTGCGGCTTTTCGCCGAGATGCTCGGGTTAATGGCCAAGGGGAAGCCCTTCACCCTGGTGCCGCAAGATCATGAAGTGACCACGCAAGAGGCGGCAGCGATGCTGAACGTTTCGCGGCCCTTCGTTGTCAAGGAGCTCGAGGCCGGCCGAATCCCCTTTCGCAAAGTCGGGCGTCACAGGCGAATCGCAATTGAAGATCTGCAGGCCTATCGGGCGAATACCAAGCGGGAATCCGAAGAAGCCCTGCAGGCGTTGGCGGATCAAGCCCGGGAATTGGGGTTGGGGTATTGATCCGTGGCTGGATCAGCGCGAATCACAGCCGTACTCGGTGCCTGCGCCCAGCCACGGCTCGCTATGGATCCATTGCGATCAGATCTGGTAAAAATGGGTCAATGAATTCGTATATTGGATGCCTACGTTAGGACCAAAACTAGCTCACCATGTCGATTTTCCGTGATCAACCTGCGTGCCGTTGGTTTTGTGGACTACTGATAATCTGAAGTTCGCCTTACTGGACGCAATGACGTTACTAGTTGATTTGGACGGCTTGGTCTGAACTGGAAAGTTGAACGAGGGGGTGAAAATTGGCGAATGTTGCAGAAGAAGGCAAGGCAAGTGGAGCTGCACTGCCAGCTTCAGCCTGGGTCCGACTATTGCGCAGCTATGGGCCAACATCGAATAATTTGACAATGTTCGATGAGTATGTATCGCGCGCCGTCGGACGGGCGAACGTTCAGCCTATACGCTTGTCCACCCCGCTCCTGGAAAGCATGGTCCGCCATATCGAATCCAAGGTGCCGGGATCACTCCTCATCGCAGGCACAGCGGGGGACGGCAAGACCTACCATTGCCGCGCTTTGTGGGCTCGAATCGGCGGCGACCCAAGAGGCTGGGGCGGCAAAGGCAACGTAAAAGAACTGCGACTAGCGGACGGTCGCTTGGCCGTCTTTATCAAGGATCTCTCGGAGTTCAACGGTGAGGAGAGCGATCTACCGCTGAACCGGCTCGAGAAGTCAGTCCTTGAAGCGGATGACTCGGAAGTCGTGATTCTTGCGGCCAATCACGGGCAACTTCTGGATCGATTGCGCGACTTGGGCATGCGCCAAGATCGGGTACATCCCCTGCGAAAGCCCCTCCAGGACAGCTTCTTGAAAGCGGGGGCAGTAATTGATCGCTTGGCCGTCTTCGACCTGAGCCGCACGACAAATCGCGCAACGCTCGACGAAGTTGCCAGGGCGGTCGCGAATCATTCCGAGTGGGACAACTGTAAGCGTTGCCCGCTCAATGCCGGTGAGAGTATCTGCCCGATCGACGAGAACCGTAGGCGTTTGCTCGGCGAGTCCGATGGTGGCCAACTCGGGCGTCGATTAGGCGATTTGGTCGAAATGTCACGCCTTAACGGGCTGCATCTCCCCGTTCGCGACCTTTTGGCCCTGTGCTCGAACATGGTCCTCGGCTATTCCGACGCGAAGGAGGTCAGAGAGAATCTCATGACCTGTGCTGACGTGGCCAATATTCAAGAGACTGCCAACATTGGCAAAGCAAGCATCTATGCGAACGCATTCGGGGCCAACTTGTCAAAGCGCAGGGCTTCAAACCGGCCAGTCTTCAAGGCCATGGCCAGCTTCGGCGTGGGCGAGGAAACCACCAACGCCGCTGACGGTCTGTTGGTATACGGCAAGGATGACTCACGGCTTCAAGCCGACTTTAGCCGCTTGGTGGAAAGTGACCTCGTTTACGGTGCGACGCAGGAGTTTCGCGCGGCGCAGTCAGCGTATCTGGAAGGCTATGAGGGCGCGCGGTTGGACGGTGGCGCAACAGAATTCTTGAAGATGCTGGAAAACCACCGCCGCAGGCTCTTCTTCACCCTAGGTGATGACGAGGCCGGTTACCCCCATTGGTCCCTGACGGCCTTCCGCTTTGCTGGCGAGTACCTAGACCTCATCCAATCGCTCAGGGAGAGGAAGCCGATTAGCGAACCCGTTCGTGCGCGGATCGCGAAGGGGCTCAATCGCGTAATGACCGGGCTCCTCTTAGAGAACTCCGATCGCATTTTCATCGCAAGTTCGGGAGGCTTCACGCAAAGTCGAGTGAGTGTGCTCTGCGACCACGAGACGAACGCCCGTCGGCAAGGAGGGGTCGGCATGGCCATCAGACTGGACGCGGCGGCGGGCCGTCCTTTTCTCGATGTATCTCTGTCGCCGAGCCCGGGCAAATCAGTTTCCTTCGACCTCACACCCATCCGGTATGAGTTCCTCTCCCGCGTGGCTGAAGGCGCACTGCCTGCAAGCTTTTCCAACGAGTGCCTAGAAGACTGGCTGGCGTTCAAAGCGAAATTGCTGCGCATGGCCGAGGTGGTCCGAAGGGAAGTGCCCGCGGGCGATGACGATGACGGCGGCGAGGCCGCAGTCTTGACGCTCAACTTTATCGACATTGAGCCAGGAGGCCGCGCCTTCGCCCGTCCTGTGACGGTGCGGGGGCCGGCGGCATGAGCGAGATCGTCAAGCGCCCGAAGATTGACCGCGTCGATTTTTGCGTCGACGAGAATATCTGGGGGCACCGCCTCTATGACGAACAGCTCCCGCACTTGACCGTCCTCGAGTTCTTGGGAGTCCTAGGATCGAATTTGGACAAGCCGTTGCGCCCGCATGAAGGCATAGGCGGCGCAGTCAAGTTCAAGCCGCAACGGCAGATTCGACTTCGCGGGTTACTCTTCAATAATCCCTATGTCGAATCCGTATCCGAGAGTGCACTTTCGGACGAAGAGAAGTGGCGCCAGTGGCACGAGAAGTTCGATCAAGGGAGGACGGGCAACGGTGACGGCATTGGCGACCTGGCCTATCTACGCCAAACATTCGCGAACTTCGATGACTTCGCCAAGGCTATCGAATTGCTGCGATCGTCCGCCTTCGAGACTCGCAGTAACAAGAGATGGAGCTCCAAGTTCGTCTTTCCCTTTGGCCCCGATGCTCTCTACGAAGACTTGGCGATCGATTCTCGCGGCAACATGAGCAACGACCGGCGATTCTTCGCGCGCTCGGGCGAATTGCTGTACTTGATACTCACCCGGGCGAAGCGCGGGGCGCAGCTAGGCGACATCTTGGCCGAGCGCTTGTTTGAACGTTCGACTCCGATGAATCAGCTCGCGCGCGCGCTGCAAGGCGAACCGCAATCGGCAGAAGATCCACGCGTGTCGGGCTACCTGCCGGAAGCAGCAAATCCGCGATTCGACCAGATCTGCGAGGACTGGCTGTCAGTCTTGTCGAGAGACATGCCGATCTACGATGCGCTGGAGCATTTGATCGCCATCACTGGCTTCAACATGCTGCTCTATTTTCTCGAGCGCGCTAAGCGGTTCGCCGGAGATGACGAGCCGGTCGAGATTGTTTGTGAGATCGTGTCCAAGAATAGTAGGAAGGTGCGCGCGCTCTCGGGAGATAGCTACTTGTGGAATCAGGGGCTACCCGAAAAGGCCGTCCGTGCACACATTGAGTCGATCAGACAGGTGCCCGCTTGGATCGATGCAGCCTCGCGAGAGTTCCCCGACGCCGAGCGCGTTCGGGTCATGCAGGAAGTCTTCCAATGGCCGCCAGAGGAAGGACGGGACGATGACGACTATTCGGTTCGAAGCCCGGATGACCTAGTCGACGAACTGGTGAAACTCGCGCTGCTCCGACATGCTCAACACGTCGGCAAGATTCACGCATCCTGGTCACGCGGGATCGGCCTGAGTTCCCGACGGCTCTCACGGCGTACTCGGTATGCGCCTAACGATCGATTTCTCAAAGCCATCGTCGTGGCCATTGTCGATGACCGCATGCAGTTTGACGAATTCCTCGCCGAGGCCAAACGGCGCTATGGCTTGGTGATCGGAGATGCCGAAGGCGCTCATTTGGTCGAAAAGAAGTCGGTCGACCAAGGGGAGCTTAGCGAGAATCGGGAAAACCTTGAGGAACGGCTCATCGGGTTAGGCTTGGTGCGCAGACTCTCCGACTCGTGCTCCTTTGTAGAAAACCCGTTCGCGTTCGAGGAAGTTGCCGCATGCTGACCGATCGCATTATCGGGCGCGTTGGCGCGGATATCCTCGCCGGACGGATCGCCAATGCCGGCCAAGCGGGAGACTCCGTTGCGCTATTCCGGCTAGACAAGCTTTCCGCCAGTCAAATTGCCGCTATCGTGTGGTCTGTTTTGGCCAAGGCGGAGTTGCTCGAACGCGTCGACTTGATGATTCCGGAGGTGCTTGTCGAAGGGCAGGGATTACCGACGGAAGTCTTGATTTCACACAACGCGGGCTATGTTCGAAACAACGCCGAAACCGAAAAGGAGGCGATCCTCACGGCTAGCGGTAGTGGGCACAATCTTTCGGACACGCTTGTGCATGTCACGGCCATCGGCGCCAATGAGATGCGCGCAGATCCTCAGCCATGGGTGGAAGCAGCTTTGCATGCCGGGGGCCTGTCTCCCGTGCCTGACGATTGCGCCGTCTTCCGTGCGGCTCTCGGTGGTTTGCTCGCCTCTTCAGACCTGTCCCTTGCGCAACTCGGCGAGTTTTGTTCCGACATCGTCGAGGCCATCTCCACTCGCGGCCTGCCCATCCGCGATGCGGTCGGCTACGCGCTGCCGCGAGCGGGTCTACCCCGAGACAGTGGCTTCTTTTCAAACGCCAAGACCTTCGCGGCGAACCGTGCACCCTGGCAAAAGGCGTTCGGCAAGCTCTTCGCCCAGCGCGCTCCGCTGCTCAAGAAGCTTCGTCAGAATGGTCAGCCGCTTGATGCGGAAGAGCTAATGGAGCGCATCGAGGCCAATGCGGCTGATATTGACGAGGGAGCGCGACAAGCTTTGGTAGCCTTCGCGGCGGCGCCCGTTGGTGATGAGGACGCCGCCACAGACCTGGCGCAATGTGAATGGGAGTCCCAGGGCGTCTACTTGGCCTTCGACAAACCCAAAGAAAAGCAACATGGCTTGGCCGACTCGACGCTTCGGTTCTTTGATCACGATTGCGATGAAGACGACGCACTAGACGGCGATGATCGTAAGCACCTGGAGGACTTGAAGTCGCGGGAGCGGCGGGCCGACTTCAATGCAGATGACGAAGAGTTCTTTGCAAGGCATCGTCGGCTATTAGAGCGTGATGCCAGGTTGCTTGCTCGATGGGAAAAGGCTCTGTTTGGCAAGCCCATCGAATGCAACGACTTCTTCGATGGCTTCGCCCGTGTCGTCAATAACTTGCACGCTGGCATTAACGAATCTGACGGCGAGCGCATCGTGCGTTTCACGGTGAGCAAGGGGCGAACGGCATGGCGTGAGCGATTCAACTACGACGCCGGCTGCTTCTTCTCTGCGATGTATCGGGGACTTCGAGATTTGATGGGGGCTAAGGTGGAATGGCGGGTCACGCGTATGACCTCAGCTGATCTTCCCGATCCCTTGTTCGACTATGAGCGCTATTTTGCCAAAGAGCGGGAAGTTGCGGCGAACCGAGGCAAGAAGCTCAAAACGCAGACATCGCTCGCGCGACTTGCGATGCAAATTAAGTTCGACGTTGAGCTCCTGAAGGTGTCCGACGCGGGCGAGACGAAGATCAGCAAGACTCAACTCTTGTGGATATACAAGCCCACTTCGATTGGCCTGTCGATGGTAGCCGACATGCATCGTTTGTTGGATAAGGGCGCGGTGGGTTGCACATCTGTTCCGCGCCGACTCGTGAGTAAAAAGGGCGGGGTACAAAATGTCTCGCTTCTCGACACCGGCACCTTGGAGGCAACCTATTCGACCGATGCAGGCTCCATCGTTCCTGCGGCCAATAAGTTGCGAAGCTTTCGCCACGAGATTAAGACCCGGATCAATCAGCTCGCTGAAGAGGGGCGGCTGACGCCGTATCAGCGTGGCGAGATCAAAGCCGCTTGGGACAAATTTGAGGCGGACTACATCAAGGCGATGGAGGATTTCGTTTCTATAGGGCTGCATGGCGAGGCCGTCATGCTTCAGGCCGAATCCTTTGCGTCGCTGCTGCGTACCTTGATGGAGCATGCTCGAGGCGACGTTTGTCGGTCGCGTTTGGTCTCCGAGGTCCTTTCGGTCGGCACGGCGCGAGTGGAGGGGGGCAACCCGGCCCTGATCATCCCTCCATGGCACCCGGAACGTATGAAGGCACTGGCCGTAAAGTCCCGGCGCGTGGCGGGATTCGCGACCCATCTGCTCTCGAGCGGCAGCATTCTGTACGGCGATCGCGAGATCTTCATGCGCGAGCTCTCGGACGAGATTGCGCACCCTTTTTACCCGGAAGTCGCGGTCATTAGTAAAGGTGGCGCGCCCACGCTGCTCTCCGAGAGCAGTACGGTTAACGGCTACAGTCTGTTGGAGTCGCCAATTCGCGGTGTTGATAGCGCCATGAGCGACGTGGATCCGACGGCGGCTGCCAAGCAGGCGCGCGAGCTCTTGGAGCGCTATGTCTCTTTGCAGCCGCACGAGGCGTCGAATCTCAGTGCCGTACTCTACAACGCTGACGCGGCTGAGTTGCCGCTGGCAACAGTGCGTGAGCTTTCGTCGGTCCAGGAAGACGGCAAGCTCCAATGCAGTGTGTCTGTGCGTCACTCGGACCCGGCGAAGCTACGCCGCGTCTACGGCGAACTCGTCAACAAGGCTGGTGAAGATCCGGACTTGCCCGTGGTCAGTGAGACCAGTGACAACTTCATCTCAAAATTGCGAATCTCGGTGATGCCAATCTCGGCCACTCCGCGTGAAAGCGCGCAGGGCTTCAAGGCCTTTGACCTCGCCTACCTTCATGATGTGGTCGCGCGCGCAGCTCAGGTGGAATGGCTGCTGGTCTCTTGGACCAACGATCGGCCCAGCTTGGAGCATGCCCCCTCGCGCTGGTCCTACCGTAGCGCCACAGGTGAGAACGAGCTCAAGTCAACAACCTTCCTAACCTGTCCATGGCAGACGGCCTCGGGATGGGCCTATGTATCCGCCGTCGCGGCAGTCTACCGCCAGACTGATGCGCCGCTGAACGAGCGATTTCTGCCCGCTCGGCGTATCTCATTACAAGATCCTGTCCTTGCGGGAATCATCAAGGACGCACACGACCTGGCCGAGTGGGTTGCCACATATGACGAACTGCTCGACAAGCGTCAGCTGCAACATAACGGAATCACCATTGTCCGCTATCAGCGTGGATCGACTAACGGCCGCAACATGATAGTCAGCTCGACTTCCGAGCTGCGGCTGCTTGGGGTATTGGTGCGCCGTCGTCTGGACGAATTGAAGCTCCAACTTGCCACGAGCGAGATTGACGAGGTCGCCAAAAAGGTTGAGCGCGATGCACTCTCGATTTCCGGTGACATTGTGCTCCGTGCAGCCAAACGCGGCGTCTCAGCGGGGGAAATGGTCGGCCTCGTGCTCAGCCGACGTTTGCTTGCGGAGGAGTTCAAGGTCGCCGCGGGCGGGGGGCAGGTCTTGACGGCTTACTTCCTGCTAGATGACTACGCGAGCTGGCTATCGCAGTCGGAGAGCCGCATCGCCGATATCCTCGCGCTCAACGTCGAGGAGCGGGAGGAGGGAATAAGGATCGTTATCGCGATCGTCGAATCGAAATACGTTGGTGCCGATGGCGTAGCGACGGCACGCCGCGATTCGAGAAACCAGTTAATGGCGACGCTGGGTTTGTTCCGCGAGGCAATTTTCGGCGATCCGGGACGGCTCGATCGCGATGTGTGGCTCGCCCGCCTGGCCGACATGCTCATTGATGCTGACATTCATCCGGGGATGACGGGCCTTATGGAACGGGCCAGAGCTAAGCTGCGTGAGGGCGATGTTGAAATCTCGTTGCGCGGCTACTCGCAAGTCTACGTCCACACGTCCGATGCTGGCGCTACCTCGGCATCCGATCAGGAACTGCTTGAGGACGCAGAAGGCGTCCAGGCGTGGCAAGAAGTCTTCGACCGGCCCGATCTGCGGAAGCTCGTCGAGGCTTATGCCAAAGACGCGAATAGCCTCGAAGCGCGATCTGCCTTGGGCCCTCAGCGGCCTTGGGACGGGCATGCGTTCAAGAAGCCTGCTCCGCGCGTACCCTGGCTTTCCGCTATCGGACAGCTGGCTAGGGGGGCCGTCGAGCCCCCAGCGGAGACGGTAGCCGTTGTGGGCGGTGGGAAAGTCGATGGCCAAGAAGGTAGCACCCCGGTACTTGAGCCTGAAGCTCCGGCACGACGCCCAACCCAGGCCGACGAATCGGTCTCGGCCCCGACACCGGTTTCGCCCGTCTCCGTCAACCTTGGAGTGTCGCTCGCCGAGTTGGTTGCATCGAAGGTCGCGGGGGGGGCCGAAGCCGACGCCGAACGCGAAGATTGGGCGCAGGATGTGACCAAGAAGCTTAGAGCCGCGCTAAACAGTTACGGCCTGCAGGCAGCGATTCTGGGTACGCGGCTCACCCCAAATGGCTGCTTGGTTCGCTTGGCGGGGTCCGACCGCCTGCGGGTGGAAGACATTGAGAACAAGCGGACTCAGCTACTAACCACTCACGCGATCAACCTCGTCACAGTCCAGCCCAAGCCTGGGGAGATTGTGGTGACCTTGGCCGGGGCGAAGCGCCAGACCGTCTCACTCTGGGAGCTCTGGTCGCGTCGTGAACTCAATCGAAATGTTGCCGGGATCAATACGTCGTTCCTTTTGGGGGTGCAAGAGATCAACGGCGCGCCGCTGTATCTGAACCTCGGCACCGAGTTCGGTGGGCTCTCCTCGCATGAGCCGCATTCGCTCGTGGCCGGCGCGACCGGCAGCGGTAAGTCGGTGCTCATCCAAGCGCTGCTACTGGACATCGCCGCAACCAATTCCAAGGATCTAGCTCAGATCATCTTGATTGATCCGAAGATGGGCGTGGACTACGCGCCCCTGGCGGATTTGCCGCATATGCGCGATGAGATCATTACCACCAAGGAGAAGGCCTCTGAAGTACTGAAGGCTTTGGTCGAAGAGATGGAGGGCCGCTATCGCGCATTTGCTGCGGCGCGAGCGCGCGACCTGCCGACGTACAACTCAAAGGTGTCGCCCGAGGCGCGGCTCCCGATGGTCTTTTTGGTTCACGATGAGTTCGCAGATTGATGCTCGACGATGGCTACAAGGCAGCCGTCAGCGCGGCGGTCCAGCGCCTCGGTGTGAAGGCACGTGCGGCCGGGATCCATCTGATCTTCGCTGCGCAGCGTCCTGACAAGGACGTGATGCCCATGCAGCTTCGCGAGAATCTCGGGAATCGGCTGATCTTGAAGGTCTCCAGCGAAGCCACCTCGAAAATCGCACTTGATAGACCCGGAGCTGAGCTGCTATTGGGCCGTGGCCACCTTGCAGCCAAACTCAACGGCGAGCAGGGGCTCGTCTTCGCTCAGGCCCCGTTCTTGTCCGACGAAGACATTGAAGCGGTCGTCGGCGCGATTTGGGCGGACGACGAGACTGAAGGCGGCACCCTTTGATGACAGACGAAGTGATGAATACCATCGTTAGGTTATTCGACGATCTGATTGGCGCTTGCATCCCAGGAGCGAGCTTGGCAGGTGCCTTGGGGCCCATGCACGTCGGCCCAGACCAGCTCAAGAGGGACGCTGGGTGCGGCGAGTTCGTAGGTGCAGCACCAACGATTGCGGGGTTTCTAATTGCGGCGAAGCCTTGTATGCGATTGGGCGGGATAGCTTGCCCGGTCGCTTACCGCTGAAGTTTCTTTGTCAAGCAAGAAGGAGAGACGCTCCTTGTTCAAGATCTCTGCCCGCACGGTTCTGGAGCTAGGTGCTGAGCTAATCAGCTCGGATGTCATTGCGTTCTACGAGTTGATAAAGAACGCTTTTGACGCGCAGTCGCCGACTGGCGCAGAAGTCCGGTTCGAGATCGTGTTGCGGCGCAACCATTACCTGAGGTTCCGTTCCCGCCTGGCGAAGGCGTCACCGGATATCGCGCGGATTCGCGCGGACATAGTGGCCGCGCTGGAACCGAATGCTTCCGTCGAGGCTGCAGAGCGGTTCAAGTGTGAATTGAACGGTGCCAGTCAACAAAAGGAGTTTGTTGAGGCCTTGGATCGCGCCTATGCCAGAGAGAATCGAATAGTCGTTTCCGACGAAGGCACGGGCATGTCGAAGCAAGACTTGCTGGACAACTACCTAGTGATTGGCACTCCATCCAGAAAGCGCGCGATTGATGCGGCGCTCACATCAACCGTCAAGAGCGCGGAGCACCCGCCGTATCTCGGCGAAAAAGGAATCGGCCGCCTGTCCGCGATGCGACTTGGAGATACGTTGACTGTCGAAACGGCACAGCGAAAAGACGAGCGGTTGAATCTGCTGAAGATCGACTGGAGCCTGTTCGGCGATCTTGACGCCATGCTTGATGAGATTGACATCGCGCCGGAGCGCGGCGACGCCAAGCCCGCCAGGGATTGGAGCGGAACGCGGTTGATCATCGGTGCTGTGGCTGCGGACTGGTCGCACGATCGAGTGCGGCACCTGTGTGAGCATGACTTCGCACGTCTGACTGATCCTTTCACAGACGCGAAGCGCCGGCCGCGTATCGCGATGTTTTGGAATGGAGAACGGGTGTCTGTCGCGCATATGGACCGACGCCTGCTCGGTCACGCACACGCGTCAGTGAAGGGCCGCTTTTGTTACGTGGAAGGGTAAGCACCCAATCTACGACGTCATTGACCCGTTGTCACCAGATCTGATCGCAGTGGATCGGCCGCGAATCGCTGCTGCCACTGCCGCGGTGTGAGCTCGTCGATCTTGTTGGCCGGATGCTGGTTGATTCGCAGCAGCACATCGACCAGGTAGGTGTAGGTGTCGATGCCATGCGCCCGGCAGGTGGCGATGATCGTCTGTACGATGGCCACATGGCGTGCGCCGAGTTCGCTCGTACAGAACATCCAGTTTTTGCGACCCATCGGCACGACTCGCAGGGCGCGCTCCAGGTCATTGGTATCGAGTGCCACCCAAGCGTCTTTCAGGAACACTCGTAAGCCCGCTTCGCGCTCCCTGGCGTAGTTCAGCGCCCTGGCCAGCGGGCTCTTGGGCAACAGCCCCGGGTCGGCGATCTGTTCGTTCACCCAGCCGAAGAACTTGTCCACGATCGGCTCGCTGAGTTCGGTGCGGGTGGCCAGGATCGTTTCCGAGTCGGCCCCGTGGTCGCGCAATTCTTTCTCGATCTTGTACAACGCCCGGATCATCTCCAGCGCCTGACCCACCACCTGCGGTTCGCCCGCCTCGGCCTTGATGAAGGTGCGCCGCGTATGTGCCCAGCACAGCGCATGCGTGCACTCGGGCTGCTTGGCGGCGTAGCGGGCATAGATCTCGTAGCCGTCGGTCTGGATCGTGCCCTTGAACTGCTCGCCCAGCAGCTCGCGCACCACCTTGGCGCCGCGCTCCTCTGAGTACGTGAACGCGATGTCACCGTGCTCGCCCAGGATCGGCCACAGCCATCCGGTCTTCATCTTGCCCTGGCCGCTGCTGCTCTTCATGCGCCCGGCCTTGATCGGCGTCTCGTCGACCTTCAGATAGTCGCCCGATACGATCGCCGCCTTGATCGCCGCGGCCACCGGCCCCAGCAACTCGACCGTGCGCTTGACCCAGGCCTCGATCGTCGCCGGCGCAAGGGTGATCCCCTCGGCAGCCAGGCGTTGGTGTTGACGGTACAGGGGCAAGTGCCACTGGAATTTGTCGATCAACAGCCCGGCCAGCATGCTCACATCGACCTGGGCGTGATCGAGCACCCCCAGCGGGGCGGCTACCGTGGTGATCGTGCCGTCGGCCTTGGCCCTGATGACCGGCCGTTCATAGCGCAGCACCACGTGCGAGCCCGGCTGGCGCGCCAGCCTCAGGCTCTCCTTGTAGTCGATGATCTCGTACTGGTCGGCATCGGGGCCATCGAGCTCGGGGCACGAGAGCCGGATCGTGCGCACCGGCACGTCTTCGGTGAAGCGCAGTCCCGCCTCGTTGACCTCGTCGCCGCTGCGGTGCTTGCGACGCTTGTGCTCGGGTACCGTCACGGTCTGCTCGCCGAGCTTCGCATCGGCGGCAGTGCGCTCGAACAGCGCCGCCTGGTCGTGTTCGAGCGCGGGGCGCTTCTCGCTCTTGTGACCGAAGAGCTGGCGCTTGAACCAATCGAGCTGCGATTGCAGCGAATCGATTTGCTCGCGCATCGCATCGAACTGCGATTGGGGCAGCTCGATTATCGGCTCAGATGTCGCGGGGTTCATGCGCGCATTGTGGCAGATGCCGCGCGCCGCGCGGGCAGATCGAAGCGTATTCTCTGGCGCGCACTCTGCAGATCGATTCCATCGAGCCACATCATCAACTGCGTGTCGGTGAGGGTGGCCGTGATGGCATCGCCGCTGAATGCGGCGAACCGGCCACGCTCCAGTCGCTTGGCCCACAGGCAGAATCCGCCGCGCGACCAGTACAACACCTTGACCATGGTTCCCTTACGGTTCACGAACACGAACAGATCGCCCGAGATCGGATCCTGGCCAAGCACCTGGCGGGTCAGACCGACCAGGCCATCGAAGCTCTTACGCATGTCGGTAGCGCGCGTGCACACGAACACCCGCACGCCGTGCGGCAGTGTGGGCATCTCAGTGGCGGTGGATCTCGAGCACCACGCCAGCGCCCAGATCGAGCCGGATCGTGATGCCGGTGGTGGGCGCAGTCTCGACCGTCGGCTCGAAGCGCACGAACTCGGTTGCCACCGAATCATCGCGTCGACCGCGCTCATCGCCGCCAAGGCGTTGACGCCACTTGCACAGGCTCGCCACCGAGATGCCTTCGCCGCGGCAGAACTCGCTCTGCGATTGGGCGCTCGACTCATATCGAGCAACCACCTCTGCCCACTGCTGTTCGCTTCGTCGCTTGCGGCGCATAACCCCTGCTGACATCGACACCACGCTGCTCATCTTCTCGCTCCTGATGTATTGACCAGGCAGCAGATTACGAGGCCGAATCGCAGAGATCTACGACGTCGCGGAATAGGTGCTTACGTGGAAGGAGCACCTGTCCTGGAGTGTCGCTTCGAGGCGATAGATCTTGGCTTCGAGCATCCGCATGAAGTCGAGAATCGGACGTTCACTTACCCTGATCTCGAAGGAGCCATTGGCGGGACTTCGGGCGACGTGCCGATGACTGCGTTGCAGGACTTGGGCGGCTTTCAGTTCGAAGCGTACTGGTTCAATCGGCAGCGCCTAACGCGTATCGACAGCATTGGCGATCAGAAAGTAGTGCGCGACCTTCAGAAGCGCTGGTCCGGAATATTGTTGTTCCGCGACAACTTCAGGGTCCTTCCTTACGGCGAAGACGACGACGACTGGCTCGCGATGGACCGGCGGGCGCTTGCGAGCACCGGCTACTTGCTCAATAAGACACAGTTCGTTGGTCGAGTTGCGATCTCGCGTTTAGGCAATTCGAAGCTTGTCGACCAAACGAACCGTGAAGGGCTACGGGTCTGCCCCGAGCAACAGGCATTTATCAGCCTTCTGCAGCTCGCTTTTCAGTCGCAGCTTCGCGAGTTCCTGAAGGATGTCGAGCGGCGCCACAAGAATCAGCCGATTGACATGAAGGGGGCGCGAACTGAGGTTGAGACCCTGGAGAAGCGCGCGAAGACAGCAATCAACCATATACGAAAGGTCACGCCTGAGTCGTTACCTCTTCTCAACGAGTTGCAGCATGCCTTCGCGGAGATCAAGGAGCTCTATGACCGCGCCGAGCAGCGCGTCGTGGAAGTAGAGAACGAGAACCGGCAGATGCTACAGATGGCTGGAGTGGGGCTGCTCGTCGAGGTCGTGGCGCACGAGCTTGCTCGGGCGACGGAGAACGCTCTAGCGGCGCTGGAGGCGCTGCGCGGCAGGGCGCTTCCGCAGCAAACGGCGGCCCTACTTGACTCACTGCGCTCAGAGATGACGGCAGTGAGCAAACGCGTCCGAGTTCTTGACCCACTGAGCGTGTCCGGACGACAGCGCAAGGAGGTCTTTGATTTCAGCGGCCTGATTAGAGAGGTGCTAAGTAGCCATGAGGCGCAGTTTAGGCGCCACGAGATCGAGCTCAAGTTGAAGCTGCCGTCGACGCGCGTGCGCGTGAAGGCCGTCAAGGGCATGATGGTGCAAATCATCGAGAACCTACTGTCCAATTCGGTGTATTGGCTTGAACTTCGCAAGGAGCATGAACGGGACTTTGAGCCGTGCATCACGATTACGTTGGCTGCGGACCCGCTCCGTATGACCTACGAGGATAACGGACGTGGTATCGCCGTCGAGAACAAGGAAAAAGTGTTTCGGGCGTTCTTCTCGCTGAAGGAGAAATCCAAGCGACGTGGCCTCGGCCTCTACATTGCGCGGGACTGCGCGGAGTATCACCGTGGCGAACTCTTCGTAGATGACCAGGTGAGCAAGGACACCGGTCGGCTGCACCGATTCGTTTTACTGCTGCCCGATGAGGTTAAGGTTCCATGACGGATTTGCGCGCACTACTGAAAGAACGGGCAATTGAACGTGCAGTTGTCATTGATGACGTGTTTGACGATGCCCCGCGCCCAGACGAGCTCGCTGCTGAGTCGTGGTCTACGTTCTTCGACGATCTCGAGGAGAGCGACCGCACGCAGCTCGGTCAGCTGTATCCGCGCTATGAGGAAACTGACCTAGAGGAGTTGGTCGCATCGGAAACATTTATCGAAGTGGTTTGGAGGAATCGTGGTGCATTTTCTACCGCTGCAAGGAGCGCGTTGTTCAGTGAATACGAGAACACAAATGTGGCGGAGCGAGCGCGACTGAACGAGCTAGCTGAGGCCCTGATCGCGCTCGGACTCAACTGCACGTGCATGGGCCGTGACCTTGACGTGGCAGCGAGCACAGCCCAGCTGATCTTTGTCGATCTGTTTCTTGGCTATAAGCAAACAGAAGGCGATTTCCGATGCGCCATTAGCCGAGTGCGCGAGCTTGTTGAACACAGGAATGACAGTCCGCCGCTTGTCGTGCTGATGTCGCGAAGCCCGCATCTGCAAGAGAGGAGGAATGAGTTTCGCGATTCGGCGGGTCTTCTCGGGACTTTCTTCCGGGTCATTAGCAAGATGGATCTCGCGAAAGAAGGGGCTCTCGAGAACATTCTGTTTCGATTGGTGACGCACCTCCCAGACGCGCAACGCGTGGCGCGATTCGTCCATGCCTGGGACAAAGGCCTTGATAGCGCCCGTAAGCGGTTTATCGGGCTTCTGCGGCGCCTCGACTTGCCCGACCTGGGGCAGATACAGGCCCTCGTTCTGGAGGCCGAAGGCGAAAAGCTCGGCGATTACTTGCTCGATGTAGCCGACCGCGTGCTTCAACACGAGATCGAACGGGACTCCGATACGATTGCCGCGTCGCTCGGACTGAATTCGATAGATGTAACGAAGTATCCCGCGCCGCATCTGCGGGGATCGCCGGACTTGCAGGAACTCGTCCACCGTATGATCTTTGTCAACCCGCGCCGCCTAGCTCTGACGGAAACGGATGGCGTCCCGGATATTCTCTTTGGCGATGTAATGCGTTGGGTTGGCGACGACGGGCAGACGACGCCTGAGGTTTGCCTTGTGATAACCCCCGCGTGCGACCTTGTTCGGCACAGTGCGAAGCGTGTCCTGCTTCTTTCTGGAACGTTGGAGCCGCTGCTCCCCGAAAACTGGACGTATGAACCGCGGCCGACGCGAACGCCAATCGTGATCCTGCCGGACGACAGCCGAATGTGGGTGAGTTGGGACCTGAAGAATGTCAAGTCGCTGAGCTGGGAGGAATTCGCCGCCGCGCTTGCGAACGGCGGGAAACTGCGTCGAATCGGCCGCTTGCGAGAACAATTCGCGCTGGAACTGCAGCAGAAGCTGGTGTCTGACTTTGGGCGTATCGGACAGCTCGCGCGGATGCCCGCCTACTTTCCCGTCGTGACTTCAGTTTTCTATGTGGACGAGCATGGAAATGCTCAGCGGCTCATTCAAGACGAGCTGGAGTCGGCGGTTATTGTCGGGCGCAGCGCGGAGGGAAAACCTGTCCATCGCCTGGTCCTGAGCGAGCAGGCCTGCGACGAGATAAGGGACGCTGTGCTGAGTCGCGACAGCAACTCTGTCCACGCGAACGGGCGGAATGCCTTCGACTGCATCAAGAGCGATAAGACCTTCTTCTTAAAGTTTGAGCGAGGCGAGGCCGAATCGCCGGTGAAATCCGGTGCGAAACCGAAGCTCCTGAAGAGCGACGGTAACGACAACGCCTATGCGACGATCATGCGGGGCGATGACCTCGCTGCCGGCGATAGCACTCCGAACGGGATGAGGAGATCGGCACTTCTGGTACGAGTGGTCGATTTAGAACCTTCGACCGCAGATGAGGCGGGCTAGCCATATCAAGCGATTTCACCCGCTGCACGCTGTTGGGTGTGAGCAATCTTTCTAGAAATCAGTGGGCCTGAGGAACCGGGCAGGTCGTATGTATTGTCGGCGTGTGGTGAGCAGGTTCTGCCGGGACATTTCAGACGCGCGCGGTCTTCTACTTGTGGCAAACAGCACAGGAGCCGTTGCCCTCATCTACGCCGTAGACATCATCGATGTCTTCGAGGCACGACTTCGCGGGCCGCAGCGGATTGACCGGAATGTTTCGGCGCATACGTGCAAGGCGGATTTCGTATTCTGCCTCGATCTCAGCGATGCGCTCGGCCTGTTCCATGTCTGAAAGCGACTCGCCCTTCGACCAGGTGAACGGCGATCCATGCTCCAGAGCGTCCTTCTCCAATGCCTTGGCGGCTTCGTAGGCCTCTGGATGTTGGTGCCGCAGGCGTACCCACTCGATCTTCTGCTGGAAGAAGCAGAACGTGCAGCCACTGCGCGAGCGCCAGTCGTAATACTTGGGATAGCCGACGCCGGAGTTCTCCAAGATGTCGATAACGCCTACCTTATCGATGCCGACCTCGCGGAATGGCAGCTTCACGAACAAATTGCTGGCTTTGGCCGCGTAGCCCTCGCGATAGTCTTCGTCGGCGCGGATGGCAACGTAGGACGTCACCTTGTCGCCGGAGGCCAGCATCGGTCTCACCCAGTTCTCGAAGGGAGCAAGCTTCAACTGGCGCGTGCACCAGCGTGTGTTTGGGCTGGGTAGAAAGTGATTGTATTGGCGCAGCCAGAAGCGGAAGTCGCGGCCGGGGTTCAGTCGCAGTATGGGTTTGCCAAGTCGACCTTCGAGCTTGCCAAGGAACTCATACACCTCGGGCAGCTCTTCCCCCGTGTCGGTGAAGAAGTAGTCAATGTCGAGCTCTGGGTGTCGATCGCGCATGTAGACAGCCAACGCTGCGCTGTCCTTGCCGCCGGAGATCCCCAGAACATGCCGCTCAGCCATCGGCTGCCTCCTTGTCGATGGACGCCAACTTCATCCCAGCCTTGGCTAGGATCGCCAGCAAAACTTCCGTCCCTAAACCTTGACCGCCCAGCATCGAGGCGACCTCGTCGGCCTTTGCGTCGACCGTCTTACGATGATGGTCCGCGATTGCGAACGAACGCGAGAGAGTTGTGGTATCTGCCCCTGCACCGATGACGACGGCGATGGCTTCGCTGTGTGCCCTACGCCCTTGCACGGCCACGAACGCCTCGGCTTCTCGGAAGCGTCGTGAAAACCTCGCTAGCTCTAAGATCGCGACGTCGATGTGCCGATCAACCCAGTCCCGTGGGGGCCGCTCCGCTGCTAGGCTCAAGATTCCCTCAAGGGATGATTGACTCCCGTCGAAGTTGGCCAAGCGGGTCGCGAACGCGTCCAGTCGTAGATCACCCGATATGCCGGACACAGATTCGGCCCGTTGTCGCAAGGCTTCGAGATCGTCACGGCTGGCGTCAAGCGCATCGAGCATCTTAGCTTCGACCTCGGCAAGCATCTTTCCATAGGCGCCGGCGAGCTCTCGGATTGGAGCGCGCAGAGCCTTCACATAGGTCGTACCCTTAGCATCGTTGAGCAGCGAAGCGAGGTCGACGAAAAGGACTTTGTGCGGGTCACTGGCCTTTAGGAGCATGTCGCGCATGGCTCTGGCTGTCTCGCCAAGCCTCTGGGTGCGCCGGACCCATTCAGGCAGATTGAAGACCATGGCCACTAGACCCCGTGCGGCTTCGAGCGGGTCGGCCGCGCCTGCGCTTTCGCCAATCTCTGCGAGCAGCTTCGCGATACCGGCGAGGATCCGGTTCTTGTCTTCATCGATAGCCACCCAGCGAAGCGAGAAGCGAGCGGGGTCCTGAAGACACTCGTCGATGTCGAAATCAGTGAGCCTTGGCACGAACATACCATCCTTGTAGACGGCGATGTTCGCTTTGTGCGCCAATAGGAAGGCGGTCAGGATTACCGGCTGAATGCCGAGTTTCATGCCAAATGGCGGCGCGCTCCAAAGAGCGTATAAGTTACCTATGCCGACCCGCGCGTCGGCATCGGCGAAGAGGGCGCGGGTTGCCTCCCATAGCGGTTCGAAGTCCTTCGCAAAACCACCGCCGGGCTGGGTGAAGCGCCAGGTCTCGGAGGTGTCGCGGCGATGTAGCTCCGTGCTTCTGAGCAGCGTCTCATAGAGTCCGCGCTCAGCAGGAAAACCAGTGATGCCCAATGCCTCCTGACCCTCTGCACTGATCATCGCGTGCAGTAGGTTGCGACGGGCCTTTACGCTATTGCTCGAGATGCTGTCACGGTTGACCAGCTCGCTCCACACCGGCGGTGAGGCGGAAAACAGGTCGTCGGCGAGGTCAGAGGCCAGTGGCGAGAGTTTCGAGCCGCGCTTGAGTACTTCGTTTGTGCCGTTCTGCCATTTCGCCAGTGACACCGCGGCTTGGAGTTGATCTTCAAGATCGGCACGGGTCGCGGCTAGCCGAGCGTTTACCTCTCGGCGCGCGACAGGGTCGCCTGAGAGTTCATGGCGATCCTTTTTGACTTGCTCCAAGGCCACCAACTCGGCAGAGAGTTCCGCAATGCGGGCGTGATTCGTAGGTATACCCACCAGCACGGGCCATGGCCGCAGTTTCGAGCATGCTTGCGCGCGTCTCTGCGCGGTCCGAGAACTCACGCCATTACTCGGCAACGCTAGGATAAATGCCCCAAATTCACCTTTACTTGGCCGGAAGTCTGCGGCGATCTTCTCCGCCTGTTCGATGCTGCACAGCGTCAGCTCCATCCACCGCATGGAGCCGGTCTCATGATAGGTCCGCTTGGCCACCACAGGATGGTGCTCCATAAGCTGTGCCAGGCGCGTGTAGTCGATACCGGGTGAAGCGGCCAGTGCTTGTGCGATGGCTACGTCGATGTCGAAGTCGCTGCCCTCGAACACCGACCAGGCGCCGGTGTAGCTCTTGAATAGCGCGACCTTCAGCGCGGAGAGTTCCTGCAATGCAGCATTGAGCTCCTCTGGCCTCTTGTCGTAGAAGAGCGCACCTATAACAGCCGCGTCGGCCACCAAGCCTGAGCCATTGCGGAACAGGTCAATCACCGCGATGTTCTTGAGTAGCGACACCAGCAGCGCGGCGCCAGACTTGGCCTCGGCGCGCTCCACCGCTTCCACCGCCTGCGACCAGCGGTGTCCGTCCGGCGAGGCGAGGATTGCCGGCTCGAGGTTCGAGCGTAGGTACTCCCAGTAGTCGCTCGGGCGATACCAGCTTGCCTCAGTTACGAGCGTCGAGTTCAGGTAGGAGCGAAAGCCGTGTGGCTCCACGGATGACAGGAAGCCGAAGGTACTGCGCTCGTTCTGCCCGAATTGTCGCTTGGAGATCGGGCCCAGCAGCGCGGCCATGGCCGGATGCAGCGGCCAGCAGGCCTCCAACGCATCTGCGAAGTTCTGTCCCACTCCGGGCCGCCGTGCACGGATCGCCTCGGCGATCGTCCTGGAAGCGTCGCGCATCCAATACGGGCGTTTCTCAGCCACGATCGCTCGCCCGATGAGCTCGACGATTTCGTCGCTCGCGGCTACGAACGGTAAATCGACATAGCGCCCTTGGACCTTGGCCCAATCGTCGCGTGTGTCGATTCCTAGGCGCGCCGAATACTGGGCGAAGGATTGGTGCAGGACCCCAACGACAACCAAGCGGCCCTCAGAACGGGCAGCAGCCTCGGCGAGCTCTTGAAAGAAGTAAACATCGTCGCCGGAGCCTAGAGCGGATGCCTCCAAGAATTTGCCCATCTCGTCGATGATGACCAGAGCGCCGTCGTGCGGGCGGCTCTCGGCCTCCTTGAGCAGGTCCGCAATGAGGGTCTGTGCGTTGGGCTTGTTGCGGCCTTGAACCGCCTTGCCTTTCGTGCGGCGTAGTGCCGCATGGAGCTCGCCCACGACGCCGCCGCGCCGGCCCACTGCCGGGACGATCAGCCACCCCTTCTTGACAGGAAAGGCTTCGTCAAAAGCAGACCTGGATTCGAGGCACAGTACTTTGCGGGCCTTTGCTCGAAGGACTTTGTCGGGGTGCAGCGCGCTCGCCAACGCGACGGCGAGCGAACTCTTGCCGCCGCCGAAAGGACCGGTCCAAGTGAAACAGCGTTGGTTAGTGCCCGTGAGATGTTGGCACATCCCGTCAATCACTGCGGCCGCGGTCGCATGGCAGATATAGCCGGAGAGCGCATCGGCGCGGCCCACATCCGCATCGACGCGGATGGAGCGCTGGTATTGAGGTGAAATCTGGACAATGTCAGACAGGGCCTGTTGCTTCTTGTCAGTCATAGGCACGCCTGACCATATTCTTGATGTCGTCCTTGGACAGGACCTTGCGGTGGACTTGGCGAAGGCCGGCGGAGTCGGTCCATTCAAGCTTGCGCCGGGTGAAGTCGGAGAGGGCGATTAGCCGCTGCGCGATCGACTCTTCGTCGAGCTTGAAGACCCGCCCGGGCGATCCCTCGGCGTACGCAATGGTCTCGAAGGCTAGCGAGCTTTGGTCCCCGGCCTCACGATTCCAGAAGTCGACGAGGGCGTAGGTGAAGACGCCGTCGTGCAGCGAGGCCTTCGGGCCACGGCGGAAGGTGTATAGGCCTTTGTGGACTTCTTGCAGCAGGCCCAATTCGCCCAAGAGCGGCTCGGCAAAATCTTCGGGGGAGCCGCTACTCGAACGCGGTGCGTAGCTACGAAGGCACGTCTCTAAGTCGCGCGAGATTGTGGAAGTCGAGAGCCGGTGTTTGGGATCGAGTTCGCGGGCGTACCGGGCCAACGGGCCTTCGAGGTCTTGGCGGGTGAAATTTGGCGCCGTCACATGGTTGAATAGCCAATGCCATGTCGTTGAACGAATGCACCGGCCTGCCAATTGCCAATGTACGAGCCACGCCGTCGCAGGGCTCTCAGCGTAGGGGTCGAGACCGCTGTCTTGAAGAATTTCGCTGGCGAGGTTGCCGATGCGAAAACCGCCATCGACCTCTCTCATGATGCCGCAAGCCAAGGCCCAATGCCGGATCGATGCGACCATGTTCTTGCCCACGCCGAACGCGGCGATGGCGCCCTCATCGGCAAAGGTGGACTTGGGGATCAAGGCGCCATCGATTGATTGATCGAAGGCCTTCTTGAGCCACATTTGGCGCAGTGGGAACGTCTCGTGTCCAGAAAAATGGGCAGGTATCCTGCCGCCGGCGCGAGAAGTACATTTCATGTGCAGCATTGTAACTTGGCGTCATGTCTGACTGGTGAGTCTCACCAGTCTGCATCACTGTAACACATGGCAATGCATACAGTATTATGTGGTCATTCGTCTAAAACTCATCCGCGTTGCCTGGACTGCACCTCGGGCGCGCAAACGAGCTCGTAGTCGATGAAAAAGTCCGCAACTGGATATTCGCTCTCGCCGACCGATCTTGCGGGGCATTTGACGTGCAAGCATCTCAGCGCTTCGAGTCGAGCTGTTGCCGACGGCCTATCGACTCGCCCCGTTCGCTTTGGCCCTGTTATCGACAAGTTGCGAGAGAGCGGGACGGATCATGAAAAAGCCTATCTCGAGCACCTACGCTCATCTGATCATTCGATCACAGACCTTACGGACGGCAGCGCCCATGCGCTTGCCGCCGCCATGAAGAGCGGCGCCGATGTCATCTACCAGCCCGCACTCTCGGACACCCGCTGGTCCGGCCGCGCCGACTTCCTCGTCAAGGTTCCGGGCGCGAGTCTCTTCGGCCCTTGGCAGTACGAACCCGTTGACACCAAACTCGCTCGCGAGGCCCGCGCTGGTGCGGTGTTGCAGCTCTGTGTCTACGGTCACCTGCTCGAGGCCGTTCAAGGCGCTCGCCCGGCCGCGATGCACCTGGTGCCACCTGGCGAGGGCTTTACCCGTGTCTCGTTCCGCACTGCCGACTTCGCCGCGGTTTTCCGTTGGCTCGCTGAAGAACTCGCGGCGTTCGTGCAGGCGCCGCCTGATACCTACCCCGAACCGGTACCGCATTGCGATGTCTGCAACTGGTGGACCGAGTGCGAGACGCGCCGTCGTGCTGACGATCACCTGAGCTACACGGCCGGTATTTCGGCTCGGCAGATGGAGGTTCTGCGCACACTGGGTGTATTGACGCTGACGGCGCTTGCACGGTGGGATGACATCGAATCCGCGCCAAGGGCGAATCGCGACGCGTTGACCCGTCTGCGTGATCAGGCGCGGTTGCAGGTGGATTCACGCGGGCTGGAGGTCCCACAGTTTTGCTTGCGTGAACCGATCGACGCGTCGCACGGCCTGGCGCTGCTGCCCTTGCCCAGCCCCAACGATGTCTTCTTGGACCTTGAAGGGGACCACTTCGCGGAAGGCGGCGGGCATGAGTACCTGTTTGGGTGGTTGGCCATGGGGGCCGATGGGCAGCATGCCTACCAATCTCACTGGGCCGGAACTCGGGCCGCGGAACGCGCCGCCTTTGAGGCGTTCATGGATGTGGCCACGGCGGTTCGCACTCGAGACCCTGGCGCCCATATCTACCACTTCGCGCCCTACGAGCCTTCTGCGCTCAAGCGCCTGGCCTCGCGCTATGCCACGCGGGAATCGGAGTTGGATGCTTTGTTACGGGCCGAGGCGTTCGTCGACCTCTATGCCGTCGTGCGGGGGGGGCTGATGGCGGGAGTTGAGCGGTATTCGATCAAGGATCTGGAGCCTCTCTTCGGCTACCGAAGGGCGCAGGCCCTGGACGAAGCCGGCATGAGCCGCCGGCTGATCGAAACGGCAATCGAGTCCGGTGGGTTGGACGATTCGCTCGCCGGGCATCGGGCTATTGTCGAGGACTACAACCGCGAGGATTGCGAATCTGCCTTGCGGCTGCGCGATTGGCTGGAGTCGTTGCGGACTGAGCTCGAGGCCGATGGCGTGGTGTTGCCGCGACCCAGTCCTGGAAGTGGTACGGCCTCTGAGAAGGTGAGTGCGCTCGACGAGCGGCTTGCCACCCTGCGCGATGGGTTGTTGGCCAGCCTGCCTGCCGACGAGAGTCAGTGGAAGGATTCGGATCGAGCCCGGTTCCTGCTCGCGCACCTGCTGGGCTTTCAGCGGCGGGAGGACAAGGCTGCGTGGTGGGAGTTCTTTCGCCTTCGCGATCTCGATGACGAACAACGACGAGACGAGCGGCGTGCGGTGGTCGGGCTGGTCTTTGATAGCGAGATTTCGCGAAAGAGCAAGACCGGGAAGACGCTCGTCCCGATTCACCGCTATCGGTTCCCAGGCCAGGAGATCGATGCGCGACCCGGCGACGATCTCAAGTTCCTCCCGCTGAGTGATGCAAACCGTGCGGTGGCCGTTGCGACGGCTGACGGTTCGGGCCCCTCTCGGGACAATGCGGAACGGAATCTTGGCTCTGTGGAGGCGCTCGACGTCGCCGAAGGCTGGCTGGATGTCAAGAAGCGCAAGGACACCGTTGATACACACCCTGAGACCGGCTTCTTCTTCAAGATTGTGCGCGCCGAGGTATTGCTCGAATCCTTGGAGCGATTTGGTACGTACGTGGCAGACCATGGTCTGGTGCCGGCAGCGCCGTATGCTGCGGCAGTTCGTCTGCTCGAGCGCGGGCCCTCTGCGCTTTGTGGACCAGAAGGTTCATTGTGTCAGCCAGGCGAGTCTGCGGTTAAGGCGGCCTGTCGCCTTTGCACTGAGCTTGACGGCCAGGTGCTGGCGATTCAAGGGCCGCCGGGTGCAGGTAAGACGTACACGGGGGCGCATGTTATTGCGACGCTTGTTGCAGCCGAGCTTCGCGTCGGAGTAGCCGCGGTCAGTCACCGCGTCATCGATAACCTGCTATCAGCGGCCATTGAGGTCGCCGAAGCCTCCGGAGTTTCGTTGGATGCCGCACATCGAGACGAGCATGACGAATCCCGAGACCCGCGCATTTTGTCAATCAAGGTTCAAGACGATGCACTTGCGGCGCTGCAGGGAGGCGCGATCCAGGTGCTTGGCGCCACGGCTTGGACTTGGGCCCGCCAGGACTTCGAGCAGGCTGTCGATGTACTGGTCGTGGACGAAGCGGGCCAGATGTCGCTGGCCAACACACTGGCATGCGCGCCGGCCGCCCTTGGCCTGGTGCTTCTAGGCGACCCGCAGCAACTCGAGCAGCCGCTCCAGGCGAGTCACCCGGAGGGTAGCGATGTGTCGGCACTAGCCCACTGGCTCGATGGCGCCGCGACGAGGCCGGAAGACCGAGGCCTCTTTCTGGCGACAACCTGGCGCCTGCATCCTGACATTGCCCGATTCACTTCCGAGATCTACTACGAGGAAAGACTGTCGTCCGAGCCCGGTCTGGATCAACAGACGGTAATGCCCTTGGAAGGTCGTTCACTGCCCGTCAGCGGCTCGGGGTTGCGCTATCTGCCGGTGGTATCTAAGGGCAACACCGCACGCTCTGCCGAAGAGGTCACGGTCATTGCTGATCTCGCACGGAGACTGCTCAATAACGCGCAGTGGCGTAACCGCCATGGCGGCGTCGCACGAATCAGTGCTGACGACCTACTCATTGTTGCTCCCTACAACGCACAGGTTGCCGCATTGCAGGCGTCGCTGCCCGAGTTGTCGTCCCGTATCGGCACCGTAGACAAGTTCCAAGGGCAGGAGGCGGCGGTAGTCATCTACTCGATGACGTCATCGAGCCCTGACGATGCTCCGCGCGGCATGGCGTTCCTGTACGACCCGCACCGATTCAACGTGGCAACGTCTCGAGCCCGGGCACTTTGCGTGTTGGTGGGAGAGCCATCGCTCTTCTCGCCGCGCTGCCAGACCCCGCGTCAGCTGGCCCTGGCGAATGCCTTCTGCCGGTTCAGAGAGTTGGCGCAAACCATTGAGCTACCAGCCTGAGCTACGCCGGCGGCCTGAACTCAAGCCCCAACCGTCTCATTTGCTTCCTCGACAAATCGCGTGAGCGGAGTTCTGTAAGGCTCGTCGAGCATCGCCGATCTCACATCTCTCGGTGCAGAATGAGCGTCGATCTGGAGAGGTTCCATTCGCCCTTTCACTAAGGCAACTACGCTGCAATAGCCTTGGCTTCCGACCGCAACCGTTGTTCAAACTTGCCGTAGTTGGAGAAGTGAAGGTGCAAGAACACCGTGCGGCGATCGTCGCGATAGAGCCTGCGCATTTCATCTGAGCCAGCCATCGGGTTCATCAGCTCCGGGAATACCCGCGAGGCTTTCATGAGCCTGAGCACGCCTGAAGACACGAAGACCCATTTTGCGTTACCAGCAAAGATTGCATGGTGAATGCGTTCAAGGTGTGGGCGGCTGAGATCACCTGGAGTTAAGGTGTTTCGGCCAACGGTTGGTTCGTGTAGCAGTTCGACAAACGAGACGAGATTGGCGTGTCTTGATTGGAACCCGATCTTCGCAAAGTTGAGGTGGTACCTCCTCCCATCTCCCGCATACCCGGGCAGCAAAAATGGATGATGGACTCCGTTTGCCCGCCAGAACGCCGCGCCGTCCTCATGGTAGTTCAGTAGGTTTGAAAAGATTGGTTGGCGGTCGATGTCTGGTGCGTAGTTGGCGTCGAGGCCAATGAAGAGGAAGTCGCTATCTTCAGGTGCAACGCCCTGGTACGGCTTACTCTTGAAGATCTGCCGAAGAAGCTCGTTCGGATGCAGCTCGTACATGGTCTTATCCGCCAATTCAGTAGCGATCAATGTAGCGACTATGAACGTTCCTGTCTCAAGCTTTTTGTCCAAAGATTCAGTCTAAGGAATCGGCTGAACCGCCCCGACTCCCCCTCAATTCGCCACCTTCTGCACCCCCGCCCGCGCCGCCCGAGCCGCCGCCTGCTCCTGCCCCTTCGCTAGCGCCACTTCCAGCTCCGGCGCCCGCAGGCCCAGACTCTCGAGCACCTGTTCCATCTCTTGGTGATAAGCAACCCGCAGCCTATCGTTCGGGTGCAGCTTCAAACCCCACTTTCGCCACATCCGGTTGTTGCGCGATGTCGCACTGCCGAATGACGCCATGAACGACGGATAGAAGAAGTCGTCGATGCGTTGCTGTAAACGCTCGCGAACCTCCCGCCCGCCTTGTTCGATGGCGTCGCGCACGTGGATGTAGCCGTAGTTGGAGTGCCCGCGCTCGTCTTTCACGACCTGAAGCGACACCCGCGCCAGCGGTGCGTAGGACGACTGCACCCACTCAAAGCCCTGGTAGACGCCGAAGCGGTCGGCCAGCATGTGAAAGGCCGCCCGGTCGGTCCAGTCCTGCATGGGCTGCACGTCTTGGTAGGCGCGGAACACGGCTTTCTCGCGTTCGTAGATGCGCATCGGGATGGCGGGGTCGAACTGCGAATACAGGTGGTAGAACTGGTACTGGTGCTTGAACTCTTCGGCGGTGAAGTTGTTGACCCGCAGGCGCGATTCGGCGTCGGGTGCCACGGCCACGAGGAATTCGTCGATGGTGTAGTAGTGGCTGCGCTGGCCCACCGCGTCCGGGCCGAAGATGGGCAGCATGCATTCGCCGTGCGCGAAGAACAGCTTCTCCAGCCACTCGCGGTATTCGTCCGGTATCGGCATGCCGGGTTCGTATTGCAGCGGTGTGGTTTCGATGGGGGTGTCGTCACCGGGGTCGGCGCGCTCGGCGGCGTCTTGCAGGAACATGTCGGGGATGCCCGCCATGAAGGTCTGTCTGGCCTTGGGCAGCGGCCCGTAGGGTTCGCTGAAGTGCCGCTCCATCGACCAGATGAGGTCCCATTTGCGCGCGCCGTGTTGCTCGAGAACGGGCGCGATTGCATCGGCGAGTTCGTACAGGTCTTGATGCTCGTTCCATTGCGCCTGCGGCACGGCTTCGACCGCGTCGATCAGGGCGGGGATCACGTCGGGCGCCGGGTACCACACCATCTGTGTGATGCGTTTGTCGATCGGGAACATGGGCGACTCCTGTGGGGATCGTGGGGGCCGCCGACGTGAGTGCGTCGGCGAGTGCAAGTGCGGTGCGGCGGCTCAGAACGGCACGCGTGACTCGAAGACGGGCGGACGTTTCTCGACGAACGCGGCCCGGCCCTCGGCGGCTTCGGGGCCGAAGAAACCCAGGAACTCCATGGCCAGTGACGATTCGAAGGTGGGCGCCGCCAGGCGCAGCCAGCTGTTGAGCGCGCGCTTGGTGGCGCGAATGGCGAACGGCGCGCCATCGGCCAGTCGTTGGGTGAGCGCGAGCGCCCGGGCATCGAGCTCGCCGTCGTCGACCGCCAGCGAGACCATGCCCATGCGTTCGGCCTGTTCGCCATCGAAGGGCTCGCCCAGCAGCAGGTGGTATTTGGCCCTGGCCATGCCGCAGAGCAGCGGCCAGATGATGGCGGCGTGGTCGCCCGCGGCCACGCCGATCTTGACGTGGCCGTCTGACATGCGCGCATCGCGCGCGACGATGGAGATGTCGGACAGCAGCAGGCACACGAGGCCGGCGCCCACCGACCAGCCGCGCGCGGCGCACACGATGGGGCGGCTGCAGTCCAGCATGCCGAAGACCAGCGCGCGCGCCTCTTTCATGACCTGCATCCGGACGTCGAAGCGGCCACGTTCCTCGGGGTTGCCGGACATGTCGCCGCCGGCGGAGAAATGCCGGCCGGCCGAGGTCAGCAGCACGGCTCGCGTTTCCTCGTCGCGTTCGATGTCGGCCCAGACCTCGGAGATTTCGCGATGCATGGTGGGATCCATCGCGTTCATCTTCAGCGGCGAGTCCAGGGTGACCCGCAGCACGCCGGGGAAGGGGCGGTCGAAGCGGAGCCGTTGGTAGCGGGCGTAGCGGTCGTCGTTCATGACAGGGTCTCGGTCGGGTGGGCGGTACGCGCATTCGCGTTCGCGGGGTTGGCGGCGGCAGCGGGGGCGGCCGGTGTCGCACGGGGCAGCAGCACGACGTCGGCCGGATCGATGGTGACTGTCACGGGGTTGCCCGCGGGGGGCGGGTTCAGTCCCGCCGCGAATCGGCCGCGCAGCGTGGTGCCGTCGCCGCAATCGACATCGACCTCGACGCGGTCACCGAGGAAGCTGGCCACGGCGAGCGTGGGCTCGCTGCCGCCGCGCCCGCCGGTCGACGCCACATGGCCTGCAGTGGCCTGATCGGCCGGCGTGATTCGCACGGCTTCGGGGTGCACGCTGAGCTGGATGTCGTCGCCGCGCGCGAGGCCATCGTGCGTGCCCTCGTGCGGCGCCAGGGTCACTGTCTGGCCGAGCGCGTTCACCATGGCCTCGATGCCAGCGGCATCACGTCGTTGCACGGTGGCGGCGAGGATGTTGTTGCCCATGAAGTCGGCCACGAAGCGCGAGGCTGGCCGGTGGTAGATCTGGGTCGGTGTGCCACGCTGTTCGATGGCGCCGCGGTTGATGACCACGATGCGGTCGGACAGGCTCAGCGCTTCCGACTGGTCGTGGGTGACGTACACGGCGGTCAGGCCCAGGCGCTGCTGCACGCGGCGAATCGTCGTGCGCATGTCCTGACGGACCTTGGCGTCGACGTTGCTCAGCGGTTCGTCCAGCAGCAGCAGGCGCGGTCGCGCGATCAGCGCGCGTCCGAGCGCCACACGTTGTTGCTGGCCGCCGCTGAGTTCGGCCGGCCGGCGCCCGCCCAGTCCGTCCAGTCCCAGCGAGGTCAGCATGCCGTCGATGCGCTCGTCGATCTCGCCGGCCGGATGACGTCGTGCCTCGAGCGGGTAGGCAAGGTTCTCGCGAATGGTCATGTGCGGCCACAGCGCATACGACTGGAACACCATGCCGAAGTTGCGATCCTGGGGCGTCATGAACACGTCCGGCCCCACCAGCAGCTGGTCGTCGAGCCAGACCTCGCCTTCGTCGGGCACCTCCAGGCCGGCGATGATCCGAAGCAAGGTGGTCTTGCCGCAGCCGCTCGGCCCCAGCAGGGTGACGAACTCGCCGTCGGCGAGCTCGAGGTTCATGTTCCTGAGCACGGGGTTGCGCCCGAAGCGCTTGTGCATGTTGCGAATCGTCAGCATCGGTGCCTCCGAAGGGTCCGCCCGCGCCCGTCACGAGACGGCGTCGAACCGACCGCCGAGCAGCCGCATCAGGGCGAAGGCGGCGACGATGATGGCGATCATCACGCAGCTCATCGCAGCGACGGGGCCGAGAAATCCGGAATTCCAGTGATCGAGCACGAGCACCGAGAGCACCACGGTGTCGGAGTTGTAGAGCAGCACCGAGGCGCCCACCTCGCGCACGATCATGATGAACAGCAGGGTCCATGCGCCCATCAGCCCCGGTCGCAGCAGCGGGATCAGTACCCGCCGCCAGACCTGCGCCGATCCCGAGCCGCTCATCCGGGCCGCCTCTTCGAGTTCGGGATCGATCTGCAGCAGCGCGGCGCTGATGCCGCGCAGCGCGAACGGCAGGGCCACGGTCATGTAGGCGATCAGCAGGATCCAGTGCGTGCCGTAGAGGGCGGACAGGCCCGGGGTGGCCAGATAGCCCCAGAGCAGGGCGAGGCCCAGCACCAGCCCGGGAATGCTGACCGGCAGATAGCAGGCGAAGTCGAGCAGATGCCGGCCGCGCAGGCGCGTGCGATGCACGGTGTAGGCGATGCCCAGCGCCCAGATGCACCCGAAGGTGGCACCGCCGGCGGCCAGCAGCAGCGAGTTGACGATGCCACGCTGCAGCAACGGGGTTTCGAACACGTGCGCGAAGTGCTCCAGCGTGAAGTTGTCGACCTCGAACACGCCGAAGACCTTGCTGAACGCCGCGATCAGGATGGGGTAGAGCGGCAGCAGCAGGGTGACGAAGCCGTAGGCCAGGCAGAGCAGCAACACGGGCATGCGCCAGCCGCCCAGGCGGGTCGGTTTGGCGACATGGCCCTTGCCGCGCACCGTCACGAAGGCCTTCTGGCGCGCGCTGACGTAGCGCTGCAGGGGTAGCGCCACGCCCGCGGTGACCACCACGAGCAGCAGGGCCAGCGCGGTGGCGCGCGCATAGTCGGCCGGCGGAATGAAGGTCAGTACCGCGTAGATCTCGGTGGTGAACACATTGATGCGCGAGGGCTGGCCCAGCATGAACGGAATCTCGAAGGTCTCCAGCGCCTTGATACCCATCAGCAGGCCCACGCCGAGCAGGCCGGGCGCGAGCACCGGCAGCGTGATGCGCCGCAGCGTTCTGAAGACCGATCCGCCGGACGCGTACGAGCTCTCCTCCATCGAGCTGTCCACGCTGCGAAACAGCGGATAGATGAGCAGGAAGGCGATCGGCGCGATGTAGGTGATCATCACGAAGGCGATGCCCTCGTGGGTGTAGAGATTGAACGGCCGGATGTTCTCGCCCCAGAGCCACGAGGCCCAGCGGTTGAGCAGGCCGTTGCGCGGGTTGCCCAGCACCGACCAGGAAAAGCCGCAGACCAGCGCCGGGATGAAGTAGGGCGCCGTGGCCACGAACAGCAGCAGGCGCTTGGCCGGGATGTCGGTGCGGGTCAGCAACCAGGCAAACGACACCGCCACGGCCATCACGCCGGTCACGGTCATCAGGCCGATCCACAGCGTGTTCAGCGCCAGGCGCCAGGTATGCGAATCGCCATAGGCCTGCCGGAAGCCGTCCAGGGTCCAGTGCGCGCCCGCGTCGCCCCACGGTGCCGAACGAAACCCGCCGATCAGGAACATGCCCAGCGGATAGACGATGAGCAGCGTCGTGCCCAGCACGGCGCCCAGCCACAGCCAACGCTCGCGCGGGGCGACCCGGGCATCGCCCAGCACCCGGGTCAGCAGGGCGGGAACACGCCAGCGCGGCGCGCCGCCCGACGTCGGGCCGGCGTGCCGGGCCGGAGATCGCGCCGAGGCACTCACCGCAGGTTCAGCACTCGGTTCATGCGCTCGACGTACTCCTTCAGCGAGGCGACCTGTTCGGGCGTGGGCCCGGTCGCCAGTACCTCGCTGTCCTTCGGGTCGGGTGCGCGCGGATTGGGCGCGACATCACGGAGCACCGGCGACACATAGGCCTTGGTCATTGCCTCCTGGGCCGGCTTGCTCATCAGGAAGTGCACGAACAGCCGTGCGGCATTCGGATGCGGGGCGTTGGCGGCGACCGAGTCGAAGGTCGGCATGAGGATGGTGCCGTCGGTGGGCAGCACGAAGTCGAGCGGCTTGCCCGCATCCCGCGCAGGCAAGGTCACGTAGTCGTAGGCGACCACGTCGATATCCACCTCGCCGAGTTCGGCCGCCTGCTGCATCTGCACGATGCCCGGCTTGACCAGCGGATCGTTGGCGGCAATGGCCTTGAGATATTCCTCGCCATAGCCCGGCCGGTCCCAGAAGGTCATGAACCAGAGCTGCGCGCCGCCGCCTACCCGTGGGTCGGGGATGCCGATCCGGCTCTTCCAGCGCGGCGCCGTCAGATCCTTCCAGGTCTTGGGGCGTTCGCCGTCCTTGATGCTGTTGGTGTTGATGGCCAGCCCGATCTGCAGCACGCGCGACGGGAACTGATAGCCGTTGAAGTTCGACTTCAGCGGTTCGCGCCATCGCTCGTGGGTGGGCGATTCGAACTTCGCGAGCAGATCGCTCTTCTGCATCACGGCGAATGACGCCTCGTTGTTGGAGATGACGTCGGCCAGATGGCGGCCGGCGCGATTCTCGGCCAGCACCCGTTCGAGCGTCTGGCCGAGGTCGGCGCGGATGTGCTCGATCGCGATCTCCGGATAGCGTGCCGACCAGGCGGCCTGAACATTGCGGAACTGCGCCGGGACCATCGAGGTGTAGTAGGCGACCTTGTCCTCGCCGGCGGCCTTGGCCTTCTCGTAGAGTGCGGCGGCAAACGCATCATCATCGGCCGCGCTGGCGACCCCGGTGATTGCGACCAGGGCTGCCGCGATCAGGCCGGTGGCCATGCGACGTCTGCCCGCACGGGCGGGCCCGGTGGATCGGCGGCGTTGCCACGCGTCGGCGGTCGGCTGTTGAGTCTCGAAAACCATGCTCGTCTCCTTGGTGGACGGACTGCCAGGTGGAACCGCCGGTGCGCTGCCGGCGGCCCGGAAATCAGGACGGATCCATGCGCATGTCGCTCCAGCGGCGCTGCTTCAGTTCGAAACGGCGCACGGTGCCGTGCGGCACCACTTCGATGTCGAATCGCACCCGGAAGGCGTCGCGCAAGCGGTCGGCGAGATCGGTGACGATCTGGCGGTAGGCATCGGCAGCGGGTTCGCCATGCAGTTCGACGAGGATCGTCGCGCGCTCGCGGCCGTCGGCGTCGAGCGCCAGGTGGCCGTTGAATTCGTCCACCCGCGGATGCGACAGGATCAGGTGGTCGAGGTCGTGAATCCACATGTTCACGCCCTTGACGCGCAGCATGTCGTCGAAGCGTGCGACGGTGCCGCACTCGAAGGCCGCGAACGGGCGGCCGCAGCCGCAGATGCCGTGGCGGCGAAATCGCACGCGGTCGTTCATCCGGTAGCGGAACACGGGCGAGGCCTCACGCCGCAGGGGCGTGATTACCAGCTCGCCCTCGTCACCGTCGGCCACCGGCTGGCCGGTCTCGCGGTCGAGCACCTCGACGATGAACTCGTGATCGAAGGTGTGCATCAGCCCGCGTTCCCCGCCGACGCTGGCGCCGGCCTCGCAGGTGCCGGCCACGACCGAGCCGGCCTGGCTGCAACCGTAGACCTCGTGCAGCGGGGCGCCGAAGAAGGACTCGATCTCTTCGGCAAAGGCCAACGGATAGGCACCGCCGGACGTCACCACGAACTTCAGGTTTGGCACGTCTCGGCGCGGATCCACGTTCTGGGCGCGGCAGGCGTGCATGAAGCGCTTGGCGTAGACGTAGGGCAACTTGAGAACCGCGGGCTTGAACCGCGCGAAGGCGGCGATCCGCTCCTCGGTGGTGTTCGGGCCCACGCGCAGCACCGGCATACCGAGCCTCTCCCAGGCACGCACATTGAGCGGCGGTGAGGCCAGCATGCCGATCTGGCTGACCATCATCGCGACATCGCCCGGGCGCGCGCCCTTCCAGTACTGGTCGAGCGCGTAAAGGTCGATGCAGGTCTCGAGGTCGTCGAGTGTGAAGGCGTGCACCTCGGGCGCCTTGCCGGCGGTGCCACCGCTGGTCAGGATCTCGCGGATGCGCGCCGGTTCGACACCCAGGCGGCGGCCGAACGGCGGCGCCTCGGCGCTGTCCGCGAGCACGTCGGCCTTGTCCATCAACGGAAAGCGGCGCAGATCGTCCAGCGACTTCAACGAGTCGGCATTCACGCCGGCGGCCCTGAAGCGGTCGCGATGAAAGGGGTTGCCGTCGATCAGCCGCCGCACCTGCTCGCGCAGGCGCTGCAGCATCAGCGCCTCGAGTGCGTCTCTCGACAGGAACTCGGCGGCCGCCCAGGCCTGGCGCACGGACGCGGCGCTGTCGTGGCGGGCGGGCGCGGCGCTGTCGACGGCGCCGTTCACGACCGCACCTCCCGGGGTGCCGGATCGACGTCGGTCTCCAGCTGTCGCAGCTTCGAGCTCGCGATGACGCGCATGCGCCGGAGGTCTTCCGCCATCGCCCGCGCGAACGGGTCCGACGACGCGAGCAGCGCATCGATTTGCGACGCGATAGCGGCTAACGCTTCGCGCAGGCTGACACCTGAAGATCCCGCCGTGACCATCGTGAGTTGCGCCTGAAATTTGGTAAAATGATTGGACTAATCTACGGACCACCTTTCACACTGTCAAGGAAATGGCTACTGCGATCGCGCTCGTCAACAGCCGTGCTGCGCGGCAACCCACGCTCGGTCATCTGCTCTTCGGGCTCTATCGCACGCTGCAGCGAGAGGTCTACGATGGCCTTCGCGAAGCGGGGTTTTCCGAGATCCGCGATGCGCACAGCCACGTGCTGCGGCACATCCGGCCGGAGGGCATGCGTCTGACGTCGCTGGCTGCGGCCGCCGGCACCACCAAGCAGTACATGACGTATCTGGTCAATGATCTGTGCGCGCTCGGGCTGCTCGAGGTGCTGCCCGATCCCGATGACGGTCGGGCCAAGCGCGTGCGGCTGACCGAGTACGGTCAGCGCGTCTACGACCAGGCGGTGAGCATCAGCCGCGCGCTCGAGCGACGCTGGGCGCGGCGCGTCGGTGTGGAGCGTATGCAGAGCCTGCGTGATGTCATGCAGACGCTGCTCACAGAAGACACGGACGCCATGTCATGAGCTATGAAACGGGCCGCCGCTTCCAGCCCTTCACCTTCGTCGTCGACCAGGCGAAGGTGCAGGAGATCTGCCAGGCCCTGCACGATCCGAATCCGATCTACCGCGATGCGGCCGCTGCGCGCGCGGCGGGCTACGCCCGCATTCCGGCGCCGCCCACGTTTTTGAACAGCAGCATCCAGACCCTGATCATCGGCGTGAACCCGGTCGATTCTCTGGGCATCTCACGCCGGCGCGCCTTGCACGCCGGGCAGGACTACGAGTATCACGCCATGCCGTGTGTCGGTGACCGGCTCACGGGTCAGACCACGCTCACCGAAGTGACCCGCAAGAGCGGGCGCTCGGGGGACATCGTCTTTCTGACGCTCGAGACCCGCTTCACCCGCGACGACGAGCTGGTGGCCGTGGTGCGCAACCGCGTGGCCGAGCGGCTGGGTCGTCGCGATGACGGGCCGGGCCCGTCGTCCACGGCGTCAGCCGAGACGTCGCCGGGGTCGTCGGCCGGGACAGCTTCCGGGGCGGCATCAGGGGCGGCATCAGGGCCGATTCTCGCGCCGTCTTCGGCAGCACTGGCAGACGGCGACGCGCCGGATTCGCCCAACGCCTCGGAAGGGGTGCGAGATCCGGTCATCGCGTCGGCGGCGCAGGCTCGCGCGCTTGCGGACAATCACACCTTGCGGCCGCGCAGCTTCAGTCCCACCCGTGTGGACATCGCCTGGTACATGGTGGCGAGCTATGACCTGAACCCGATTCACGTCGACGAGCCGTTCGCCCGCGCCGCGGGCTTTCCGTCGGTCATCGGTCAGGCGATGATTCCCATGGGGCATCTGGCCGCCGGGCTGGTCGATGCCGCCGGTCTGGCGCGGTTGCGCGCGCTGCGCGGCGACTTCGTGCGGCCGGTGTTTCCCGACGAAATCCTCCACCTGCATGCCCGTCTCGCCGGTCGCGACGAACAGGCCGGGGGAGTGTCGCTGACATGGCGACTGAACGCCACCGGGCCCGAGGGTCAGGACAGGGTTCGGGGCGAGGCCGTGACCTGGCACGGCGACTGAGGCCGCCCTCGCCGTGACCGGCGCGGTGGGCCGCGACTAGTGTGGCGCGATCCTGGTCAGCGCGTGCGTCGAGGCCGCGCGCGGCTTTGTTCTTATGGGCTCATTCTGAGCCAAGACGAATGCGTCAAATTGGCCGTTCATCATCGTAAATATTTGATATCGTGAGAAGAAGTTTTGGTTCATTCAGATGTCTAAACGGCGGTGTTGAACCAAGCCGTGAGCCAAGTCAAGAATGTGCGCGTCAAGGGGCGGGGCCAAGACACCTGATAGGGTATGCCGGCGATACACGTACCATGTCGCGGAACTGCCTGGAGACATTGGCAAAGCCAATCGCGTGGCACAGGCGATCGGCATACCGATACGTTTCGTGGCCGCCAAGTGCTTGTGGGTGGTCCAGGCCTTCCCTCGCCGTATTTGGTCGCTTGCGCCCGTTTCTCCCCGCCAGTAGATCTACGCCATGTATGTCATCGACCTGACCCACATCCTGGATTCCAAAGGAGCCATCGCCCCCGAGCGTGGCCCGGCCCGCAAGTTGGCCGATTTCATGACAGCCGTCGTCGCTCACGCCTCTGACTTCGATCGCCCCGATGACACGCCGGGCCCGGTCTGCTTCAAGTGCCGAAAGCGCGACCAGCATCGCGTCGAAACCGGCCTGACCGAGGAGGAAGTCGTCGTCTGGCGTTGCGCGGCTTGTGGCACGGAGGGTGAGATCTCTAACTGGCAGGGCTCGTTCTGGGACATGAGTCAGGGTTCGCTTTCGAGCTGAGGCGCAGGCTCTTTCCCAACCATGCCGAAGCTACCCGCCGAAGACCTGGAAATCTTCCTCCGCCGCCAGAACGCGGCGGACCTGGTCACCGTGCTGCTCGAGCTTGCCAACCACCACGATGTCGTCCAGGCTCGCCTTGCCCGCATGCAACTCGCGGACCAAGCCGACAAGCTGGCCGCCGGTTTCAAGAAGACGCTCTCCAGCTGGAAGCGCTCGACCCGCTTCTACGACTACCGCGAGGCAGACGGCTACGGCGCATGCTCGATGGCTGGCTCGACCAGGTGTCGCGCGAGCTCTTGCCAGAGTCCGCGCCGGAGCGCATCGACGGGAACGATGTCAACCGCCTCATTCCGCTGGCCAAGGCTCTGCAAGCCCAAGACTGCGCGCGCGCCACGGCCGTAAGTCGTCGTTCTGGGCACATCTGAACGGCACTCGCCGATAGATGCAGTGAAGCCGGCCTATTCCAGGTTGCCGCCAAGGCAGGACAACCGTGGGGTATTGCGGTGCGCCGCGCCCGGCGCATAATCCCACCGGCACCCAGGTGGAGCGGGTGCAGACAAAAGCGAGGAGACGACGATGATTGAAACCAAGGCCGTTCGCAAGACGTTCACCACCGGCGACGGGGTCGGACTGAGTTATCTCGAGGCAGGGTCCGGGCAGCCGTTCATCATGATTCCGGGGTGGTCACAGACCGCCCTGCAGTGGCATCACCAGATCGAGCATTTTTCGCGAACGCACCGGGTGCTCGCACTCGACATGCGGGGTCACGGCGAATCGTCGAAGCCGGCTTTCGGGTATCGCGTTTACCGGCTGGCGAAGGACGTGGCGACTTCATCGAGGGCATGGACCTCGACCAGGTCGTGCTGATGGGCCACTCGATGGGTTGTTCGGTGCTGTGGGCGCTGGGATCTCTACGGGGCGGACCGCATCTCGAAGATCGTGTTCGTGGACGAACCGCCTTCGCTGTCCGACAACCCCACGTTGAATGACCAGACGCGCCCGCAGGCCGGTGCGATCTTCTCGCCGCAGGCAACTTTCGAGACCGCGATCGCGCTTGCCGCCGACGCGGACGCCAGCGTCACCACCGGCTTCGTCACCGGCATGTTCACACCCGAATGTCCCAAAGACATCGTCGCCGATTCGATTGCGCTGAACCTGCAGTTCCCGCGCGACAAGGCGGCCGAGCTGGTGATCGACCATGTGCATAACGACTGGCGCGATGTGATGCCCCGCATCACCGTGCCGGCCCTGTGCATCGGCGGCAAGGTCAGCCTGGTTCCGTGGACGTCGGTGGTCTGGCAGGCCGAACAGATGCCGCACGGGTCGTCCGAGATCTTCGAGGCGAACGAGGGCGGGGCGCACTTCATGTTCATGGAGAATCCTGCCAAGTTCAATGACCGTGTGAGCACTTTCCTGGCGGCCGGCTGAGGCATCCGCGCTGCGGCGCTCCAAGATGCCGGCGATCGATGCGGCCTCACCGCTCATGGCCTATGTCCCGGTGCGAGCATCGGAACGCAGTCAGGCGGCGCCTTCAGTGACAGGGATTCCGGGTAGCGCATGCGCAGGCCGATGGGAATCGGCTGGGTATATGTCAGCGTGCCGCAGATCGGGGAGTCGAGGGTCATGGTCGCACGGACCACGATCCGTCCGGCATCGTCTTTCTGAAAATGCAGATCCAGATCGACCATGGCCAGCGGCGACGGCAAAGACGGCGGCCCGGGAACTCTGTCGATACGCACGATCTGCGCCATGAATGGCGCCAGCGCCAGAAACTCGTCGGCACTGAGCACGGACGATTCGGCGGCCACTGCGCCATGCCAGCCGATGAAGCTAGCCAAAAGCGCATGACGAAGGGCTGGAAACGGCAGCGCGCGTTTCGGTCCGACCGTCGCGCACGCCTGAGGGACGTCGGTCGGCACTGGGTCAGGCATTGGGCCGCTCCTGTCTCGCCAGTTGGAAGTTCGCTTCATTGTGTGCGAGATCCCGCTTGGATGGATACGAAGAAGCCGGGATCGTGCGCGGTGGTGTGCGTCAGTCGTCCGCCGCGCGCACCTGCGCCTGCCGGCGCAGGTAGTCCAGCAAGGCGCGCGTCGCCGGGTTCAGATGCGGCAAGGCGTGATGACACACGACGAACAACCGCTTCGCCCACGCGTCGCGTAGCGCGACGATCGCGATCGGATGGGCGCGCGCGAATTCGTTCGCGATGTCGCGCGGCGCCAGCGCGATGGCCAGGCCCGCCAGCACTGCGCGCATGGCCACCTCGTGGTTGGCCATCACCACGCGTGGCTGCCAGGTCTTTCCGAGGCGGCCGGCCTCGCGAGTGGCGATGCGGTAGATCATGCTGGTCACGGGCAGACCGACATATTCCCACTGCAATGTATCGGTGAACCATACCCGGCGTCGCCGGGCCAGCGGATGATCTGGCGGCGTCACGACGGCGAGTTCGTCTCTGATGTAGGGACTGGTGCTGAGTTCGACCATGTCGACCTGATCCCAGGCGATGCCCAGCGACGACTCGCCGTCGGCAACCCGGCGCGGAATCTCCGGGCTGATCGCTTCCTCGATGTCGACACGAATGCCGGCGTGGATCGGCTCTTTCAGGAACGCGGCGACATCCATGACCAGACCTTGCGCAATGTTCGATGCGGTAGCCAGGATCCGCACTTGGCCACGGACGCCGCGCGTCTGGTCGCGCATGTCGCGTTGCATGCGCTGGGCATCGCGCAGCAGCGTGCGCGCGTGTTGCAACAGGGTTTCGCCAGCCGCCGTTGGCACCATGCCGTGGCGTTTGCGGCTCAGCAAAGGCGTGTCCCATTGCGCCTCGAGCGCGGCCATGCGCTTGCTGATGGCCGAGGCAGCGATCGCGCAACGGTCGGCCGCACGCGACAGACTGCGTTCTTCGCACACGGCGACGAACAGCCGCAGTGTGGTCATATCGGGATCGCGCATGATTTTCCGCTTGGATATTTTTGCCTGGAAAAATTGGAACTTACTTGCCCAAATGGAAATATAAACTCCGAGCATGAACTCTGAGCAAACGATCGGCGCCGATCGGGTCACGGGGCGTGAAGTGGGCCTGCGCGACGGCCTGCAGATCATTCCCCGGGTGATGCCCACTGCGGACAAGCTCGCCTGGCTGCGCGGCGCCCACGCGGCCGGCCTGCGCGAGATCGAGGTTGGCTCCTTCGTCCCCCCGGCACGCATGCCGCAATTGGCCGACACGGCCGAGCTGGTTTCTGCTGCGCTTGCACTGTCCGGCCTGAAGGTGTCCGTCCTCGTACCCAACCTGAAGGGCGGGCTGGCGGCGCTGGCGAGCGGTGTGCACGGGCTGCTGATCCCGCTGTCTGCCAGCCACGCGCACTCGATGGCCAATCTGCGCATGACACCCGCGCAGGCCGTGGAGGAGATCGCGCGCATCCGCGCCGAGCGCGATGCCGCGGGTTCCCGCTGCGCGATCGAGGTTGGCATCAGCACCGCGTTCGGTTGCACGATCCAGGGCGCCGTCGACCCAGCCGAGGTGGTGAGTCTCGCGCAGGCGGCACTGATGGCGGGCGCCGATGCCGTCAGCCTGGCCGATACGGTCGGCTATGCAGATCCACGAGCGGTGGGCGAGTTGTTCCGCGCGCTCGAGCGCGCGGCCCCGGGGCGCGTCGTGGCCGCGCACTTCCACGACACGCGGGGATTGGGCATTGCCAACGTGCTTGCCGCGTACCAGTCCGGCATCCGCCGCTTCGACGCCTGTCTGGGTGGCATCGGTGGCTGTCCCCACGCGCCGGGCGCGAGCGGCAATGTCGCCACCGAAGACATCGCCTATTGTTTCGCCAGCATGGGCATCGCCACCGGACTCGACCTGCCGGCCCTGCTCGACCTTCGCGGGTGTCTGCAGGGCTGGCTGGTCGATCAGCCTCTGTATGGGCACATCGCCCGCGCCGGGCTGCCCCGAACCATGGCCGCAAGCGTGGCAAGATGAATCGATCCGGTCAACGCGTTGCCGACACACCCCGCCCCGACACCCGGAGTTCAAAGATGGCCGCCCCGCCGGATCCGTCCACCGCGTCCACCGCGCCCGCCGCGCCGCCTCAACCCCTGGCCGGGGTGCGGGTGATCGAGTTCACCCACATGGTCATGGGCCCCACCTGCGGGATGCTGCTCGCCGATCTGGGCGCCGAGGTGATCAAGGTGGAACCGCTCGAGGGCGAGGCCACGCGGCGTCTGCTGGGCTCCGGAAGCGGCTTTTTCCCGATGTTCAACCGCAACAAGAAGAGCATCGGGATCGACCTGCGACATCCGCAGGGCGTGCAGACCGCCCGGGCGCTGTGCCTGTCGGCCGACGTCGTGGTCGAGAATTTCAAGCCCGGCGCGATGGCACGCGTCGGCCTCGACTACGCGAGCCTCGCGCCGGATCACGAGCGCCTGATCTACGTGGCCTGCAAGGGTTTCCTGCCCGGCCCTTACGACCATCGCACGGCGCTGGACGAGGTGGTGCAGATGATGGGCGGACTGGCCTACATGACCGGCCGGCCCGGTGATCCGTTGCGTGCCGGCAGCAGCGTCAACGACATCATGGGCGGCATGTTCGGCACGATCGGGGTGCTGGGGGCGCTGATCCAGCGCGGCATCACCGGCAAGGGCATGGAGGTGCAGTCCGCGCTCTACGAGAACAACGTGTTCCTGATGGGCCAGCACATGCTGCAATACGCGATGACCGGCCAGCATCCGAAGCCGATGCCGGCGCGCGACAGCCCGTGGGCCGTGTACGATGTGTTCACGGTCGCCGACGGCGAGCAGATCTTTCTGGCCGCTGTCAGCGACGGACAGTGGACGTCGTTCTGCGAGGTTCTGGGCATGCACGACCTGCTGGAGCGCCCGGAATTCGCCACCAACAATGACCGCGTGCGTCAACGGCCCCAGCTCATGCAAACGCTGCGCGAGCGGCTTGCCGGACGCCGGGCCGACGAACTGGCCGGGCTGATGGAGGCCGCCGGCCTGCCGTTCGCGCCGATCCGCCGCCCCGAAGATCTGCTCGACGACGAGCACCTGCTGGCCACGGGCGGCCTGGCCGAGGTACGCGTGGCCGATGGCGAGAAAGCCGGGCAGATGGTCAAGACCACGCTGGCTCCGATTGCGCTCGAGGGCCAGCGCCTGCCCGTGCGCATTCAGCCGCCGCGCATTGCCGAGCACACCGAAGAGATCCTGCGCGGCCTCGGGCTGACGGATGCCGACATCGAACGATTGCGCGCCGCCCGCGCCGTGACCTGAAAAGACGCTTCAACCACCACCGGAGACAACCGTGAATATCCTGTCGACCCGACGCAATGCGCTGGCCACCCTGGTCGCCGCCACCGTGGCGCTTGCCGCCTTGACCCCGGCCCAGGCGGCCGATCACACGATGCGTATCAGCCACCAGTTTCCGCCCACGCATCACTCGGCCAGGAATATCGATCAGTTCGCCAAAGACGTCGCCGACGCCACCCGCGGCAAGGTCGAGGTGCAGATCTTCGGCGCGGCCCAGCTCTACAAGCCCAACCAGCACCATGCCGCCGTGGCCAGCGGCAAGATCGAAGCGGCCATGGTGTTGAACTTCCAGTGGGGCGGCAACATCCCCGAGATGAGCGCCACGATCATTCCCTACCTGATCACCAGTGTCGAAAAGCAGAAGGCCTTCGTCAACGGCTCTGAAGCGGCGAAGTTCCTCGATGCCAAACTCGAGGCGAAGGGCGTCAAGAACATCGCCTGGATCGTCGACACCAACGACGGCATCTTCACCTCCAATCCGCGCCCGCTGATCAAGCCCGAAGACTTCCAGGGCGTGAAGATCCGCGGCCTGAACAAGATGTTCGACGCCGGGCTGATCGCGATGGGGGCCACACCGGTCTCGATGCCGGGCTCCGAAACCTATCAGGCGCTGCAGACCGGCGTCATCGATGCCGGCTTCACCGGGGTCAAGGCCGCCAACAGCCGCAAGTTCTACGAAATCCAGAAGTACGGCGTCGCCTCGAACATCATCCTCGCGTTCGACAACCTGATCGTGAACCCGGCCTGGTGGAACGGTCTGCCGGCCGACATCCGAACGGCGGTACAGGGGGCGGCGGACGCAGCCGTGCAGCGCTCGATCCGCACCGAGAACGGCGTGCCGCCGGAGGACGTCGCGGTGCTGAACGAGAAGGGCATGACGGCGGTCGCGCTGACCAAGGCGCAGGAAGACGTCATGGCGGCCGCCATGCAACCGGCCGTCAAGAAAACCTTCGTCGAGCAGGCCGGCGCCGACGGTGAAAAGCTGCTGATGCTGCTCGACAAGCTCTGATGACGGCACCGATGACGAACACGGGCGACACATTGCCGCCCGTGTTGCGCCGCTACAGCCGGTGGGTGGGGCGCCTGGCCCACGCCGCCCAGATGCTCTCGGCGGCGGGCATCCTGCTCTGCCTCACCGGCATCGGCGCAGCCGTGGTCCTGCGTTATGTGTTCAATGCGGCGCCGGTGTGGGTGGACGAATTGGTGGGCTTCACGCTGGTCGGCGTGGTGCTGCTGGGCGCAGCCGCCAGCTTGCGGCATGGCGAGCACATCGCGGTCGACCTCGTCCATTCGCGGCTCGGGCCGGTCGGTCGCCGGCGTATGGTGCTGTGGTCGGCGCTGGCCACGTTCGCGGTCGCCGTGCTGTTCGTCGGCAATGGCTGGCAGGCGATCGCGCTCGCGCGCATGCTGGGCCTGTTGACCGAGGGCTATCTGGAATGGCCGGTCTGGATACTGATGTTCTTCCTGCCGGTTGGTGGCCTTTTGCTGGCGCTGGCCGCGATCGAGGTCGGCTGGCGCGCGTGGGTGGGCGCACCGTTCGCGATCGAACGCACGGCAGAACCCGACCCGCTGCACGGCGAGGGCCCCCGGTGACCATCGGCCTGTTCTTCCTGGGCCTGCTGGCCCTGCTGCTCACCGGCCTGCCGATCTTCGCCGGGCTCACGCTGTTCGGCGCCGCCGCGCTGTATCTCACGCAAGGCGGCGTGGGGGCGGTGGCTGAAACGGTGTTCGTCGAACTCAACCATTACCTGCTGGTGGCGATACCGTTGTTCGCATTCATGGCGCAGGTGATGATCCGCGGGCGCATCGTCGACGATCTCTACAACACCGCCTACACGTTCACGCGCCACCTGCCCGGCGGGCTCGGCGTCGCCACCATACTCGCCTGCACCGTGTTCGCGGCCATCTCCGGGTCGAGCGTCGCAACCGCCATGACGATCGGCGCGGTCGCGATTCCGCAGATGCTGCGCTTCGGCTACGACCGGCGCACCGCCTACGGCCTGGTGGCCGCGGGCGGCACGCTGGGCATCCTGATCCCGCCCTCGGGGCCGATGGTGCTCTACGGTGTCACCACCGACACCTCGATCGGCGGCCTGTTCATGGCCGGCATGTTGCCGGGCGCGCTGATGGCCGGCGTGTTCATCGTCTGGGCTGTGCTGCGCACGATGCTGACGCGCCGCGACGCCCGCCGCGAACCCATGGCCAGCCTGGGCGAGATGTGGCGCGCGCTGCTGCGCTCGGTCTGGGCCTTGTCGCTGCCGGTGTTCGTGCTCGGTGGCATGTATGCGGGCGTGTTCACCGCCACCGAAGCGGCGGCGGCCGGCGCGTGGCTGGCGCTGTTCGTGGGTGTCGTCGTCTATCGCAGTCTGCGGCCCGCCGACATCTGGGCGTGCGCGATGGATGCGAGCCGGCTGTCGACGATGCTGTTCATGATCCTGGCCGGCGCCACCGTCTTCGGCCACGTGCTGACCAAGCTGCGCATCCCGCAGCAGATCGTCGAATCGGTGATCGCCGCCGACATCGGCGTGACGGGCTTCCTGCTCGTCATGATGGGTCTGATCTTCGTGATGGGCATGTTCCTCGAATCGATCGCGATCATCCTCATCACCACGCCCGTGATCCTGCCCGCCATGATCCACCTGCACATCAACCCCATCTGGTACGGCGTGCTGCTGGTGATCAACCTGGAGCTCGCCCAGATCACACCACCGGTGGGCATGAACCTGTTCACGATCAAGGCGATCACCAAGGCGCCGATGGGCGATATCGTGCGCGGTGCCTTGCCCTATGTGCTGCTGATGTTTCTCGTCATGGGCCTCGTGATGGCCTTCCCGGACATCGCATTGTGGCTGCCGCGGAACATGCGCTGAGATGGCGATGATCGACCACCGCAACGGTCCGGTCATGGGGCCGGTATTGTTCCTGACCAACGATGCACCCTCGCTGCTCGAACAACTCGCCGGGCGCTCGCTGCCAGGGCAGGCCCTGCCGCCGCTGCGCGACGACGTGTCGACCGACGAGATCATCCCGCTGCCGGCGATGGTGCACTTCGACGCGCAGCTGGGCCGCTATCCGTACACCGGGCTGACCGTGCAGGGCCAACGACCGATCGGCCCCGACGCGATCCGCAACGCCGGCATCCGCGTGGTGGTCGGTGGCAGGCGCTATGGCAAGGGCAGCTCGCGCGAGCACAGCGTGGTGGCCGAACTGAGTGCCGGTGTGCGACTGGTGATCGCGCGCGGCTTCGAGCGCATCTATCGGCAAAACGCCGACAACCTCGGTCTTTGGACGTCCACGGATTTCTCGCTGCTGGAAGCCCTGGCGCGCGGCCAGCCGGTCACGCTCGAGCAGGTTCTGGAGGGCCGAGATCCGCTCGCCCAGCGTATCCTGCGCGCGGGCGGCCTGCTGGCCTTCGGCCGCGAGCTTCTGGCGCGGCCCGCCGCTGCGACGATCTCCGTCCGGACACGGCCATCCGTTTTCGCGCGCGCGCAAGGACTGCCTGCCGAGACGCTGTCCGCGGGGGCCATGCCCGACCAAGTCATTCCCGCCACCGCAGCACGCGTGCCGTCGGACGGTGCACGGCCGGTCGGTCGTCGGCCGCGCACGCTGTTCGAAAAGATCGTCGATCGCCACCGCGTGTCTTTCTTGGACGACGCGGATTCCGGCGTGGCCTTCGTGCGCACCGACCGCCGCTTCCTGCACGAGTACTACACGGGCATGATCGACCATCTGTTGGGCGGCACCGGTGACGTGCTCGACCCGGGCTCCGTCGTGTGCTTCGAAGACCACCTGAGCTACGTGCACGAAAGCCCGGTGCACGTGACCCAGGGCCTCGTGCCACTGGTTGGCGCGCTGTCGGGCGCGCACCGCGCGTTCGTGCGCCGTCACGGCCTGCGCAATCACGGCTACCGACACGAACTGCCGGCCGGCGATAGCGGCAACGACGGTTCGCAGGGCATCTCGCACGCGATGATGACCGAGCGCTATGCGTTGCCCGGCGAGCTGATCGCGGGCACCGATTCGCACACGCCGCACCTGGGCGCCGTCGGCTGCGTGGCGCTGGGCGTGGGCAGCACCGACATGGCCAACGCACTGCTGACCGGGCTGGTGCGGATCCCACTGGCGCCCAGCCTGCTGGTGCGCCTGCACGGAGCGCTGCCTGCCGGCGTGATGGCCAAGGACGTGATCCTGCACCTGCTCGCGCGTGACGATCTGCGTGGCGGCGCCGGCGTGGGCAAGGTGTTCGAGTTCGCCGGCGAAGCGCTTGCGGCGATGCCCATCGACGAGCGCGCCACCCTGACCAACATGACCGCCGAACTCGGCGGGCTGACCGGCATCGTCGCGCCGGACTGGCAGACAACCCGCTTTCTCGCCGAGCGTCGCGGCGCCGGGCCCGATCGGCCCGTCGACGACGGCACCGCATCCGGTTCTCCCACCGACTTCGGCGCCGCATCCGGTTCTCCCACCGACGACGGCACCGCATCCGGTTCTCGCACCGACTTCGGCACCGCGTCCGGTTCTCCCACCGACTTCGGCGCCGCGAACCCGTGGCCTGCCGATATGCGAAGCGACCCGGACGCCCGCTATGCGCAGATCATCGACGTCAACGTGTCCCGACTGGGTGCATGGGTCGCGCGACCCGGCGATCCGGGCAACGGCCTGCCATTGACCCGGCTGCCGCGCGAGCAACGCCCGCGCATCGACATCGCCTACGGTGGCAGTTGCACGGCGGGCAAGCGCAGCGACTTCGACGCCTACCACCAGGTGCTCGCATGGGCACTGATTCACGGTCACCGACTTGCCGACGGCGTCGAACTGCTGCTGCAGTGTGCCACCGAGGACGTGCGCCGTTATTGCGACGAACGCGGTTACTCCGCCACCTTCGAAGCCATCGGTGCGCGCCTGCTGCAGCCTGCCTGTGGCGCCTGCGCGAACTGTGGACCCGGCGTCTCGACACGCGCCGACCAGGTGACGGTCAGTGCGATCAACCGCAACTTCCCGGGTCGTAGCGGGCCGGGACAGGTGTGGCTGGCGAGCCCGGCCACGGTGGCGGCGAGCGCGGTGGCGGGAAGTCTGATGTCGTTCGCGGAGCTGGTCGCTTGGCGCACGGGCACGTGCGTCGAATGACGGCGGGTTTCAGTCATTGCATGCACGCCGGCGCCGCGCGGACCGCGTTACGCCCGCCAGGCCAACGTGCGGACGGCTCGACTTGCTGATCGAGCGGCGCGCGTACTTCACCGAGCCACTGCAGCGCCTGCTCGCCGTCGCGAGCGCATGAGAAGACCAGCCATCTGATCGACCTGCTTTGCGGTTTGAATCTGTCCGGGCGGGATCCGGGCGCCGATGTGCTGGACGATCTGCTGGGCGGTTGATCTCGCCGTCGGCGTATTCGGCGTCGGAGCCGATCCCCAATTCCGCCGCAACGACGGCGGTGGCAAGCAGAGATAGCGACGACGCCGCCTGCCTACTATGGGTAACGCGACTCCGCCACGCATCGCGGATTCAGATACCCAGTGCGCCAATCTCGTCGAGACCGGCCGGACGAACGTCCTGGCACCGCACCTCGACGGCGGCGCGCAACAACGATGCTTTTCGAATTGGCAAACGCAGTGGCGGCAAGGTAACAGCAGCATGATTTGAAAGCGCCCCACTGCATACGATCGAAAAAAAACACGGGGTCATCGAGTTGTCGGTCTGCACAAGAACCGAAACCAGCGGTGCCTGCTTCACCGACTTCTCTTTCGAGTCAGTACGCGATTCTGCATACCGGCAACCGAATCGACGCAGTGCTCAGCGCCAGCGTGTTCGCGCACTTGCTGCGACTGCCGCCACGCTATTTCGAACATCGGCCCACCGGCGTGGTGGCCGCCCGCCTACAGGGGGTGGAAGCGATTCGCGAATTCCTGGCCTCGGCATCCGTCGGGCTGGTTCTGGACTTGCCCTTCTTGGTGATCTGCCTGGCGCTGATGTTGTACTACTCGGTGCCGCTGACCATGATCGCTGTGTGCATCCTGCTGGCAATTGCGGCATTGTCCGTGATCATGGCGCCGATCTTCCAGCGTCGTCTCAACGACCAGTTCCTGATGGGCGCGCGCAATCAGGCATTCGTTACCGAATACGTGGCAGGCATCGAGACGGTCAAGAGCCTGCAGATGGAGCCGGTGCTCAATGCGCGCTACGACCGCTACCTGGCGCAGTTGCTGAGCAAGACATTCGCCACCCGCCAGTTGGGCAACACGTACCAGACGATGGCACAGGGGTTGGAGCAATCGATGACGGTGGCGATTCTGTTTGTCGGTGCCTGGTATGTCATGCATCCAAGTTTGTCACCTACCGGCGAGGTCGAGCTGTTCACCGTGGGAATGCTGGTGGCATTTCAAATGTTGGCCGCGAGGCTGTCGCAGCCGATGTTGCGCATGGTCGGGCTATGGCAGCAATTTCAACAGGCCAGCCTGTCGGTACGCCGGCTCGGTGATCTGATGAACGCACCCGCAGAACCCGCCGACTGCCGGCCGGCGCGGCTGGCCGATGGGCCTGGGCGAATCGAGTTCGCCGGCCTGGGGTTTCGCCACGCGCAGGATCGGCCGTGGTTGTTTCGCGGGATGAATTTCGTGATCGAGCCTGGCACGCTGCTCACGGTGGTCGGGCCCTCTGGTTCGGGCAAGAGCACACTGGCCAAGTTACTGCTGGGCTTCTATCCGCCCGGTGAGGGCGGCATCCGGATCGACGGCGTAGACACCCGCCAGATGGGCGCCGACGAGCTGCGCCGTGTATTCGGGGTGGTGCCACAAGAGACGGTACTTTTCTCCGGCAGCGTACTGGAGAACCTACTGGCGGCCAATCCAAGGGCAACACTGCACGAGATCACGCGGGCTTGCCGGCTGGCCGAGATCCATGAGGTGATCGAGGCGCTGCCTAATGGCTATCAGACGCAGCTGGGGGAGCGCGGTATCGGATTGTCGGGTGGCCAGCGTCAACGCCTGGCCATCGCCCGCGCGCTACTCAAGCGGCCCAAGGTGTTGATCTTCGATGAATCGACTTCGGCGTTGGACCAACAAACCGCCGAAGAGTTTGCCCGCACGATCAATGGCCTCAAGGGCGATGTCTCGGCATTGTTCATCGCCCATGCGCTACCGCGTAGTTTGCATGTCGACCGCATCGTGCGGATTCAAGACGGCCGGGTGGTGGAGTTAGTGCGTCAAGAGGGGCCAACCCGGCAGGCAGTCGCGGCGGCTGCCGCACCCGTATCCCAGGAGCATGAGCAATGACGATTCGTTTCGCGCAGGAATCCGATGTCGACAAATTCGTTGCGCTAGGTCGGCGCTATCACGAGATCACGCGCTTTAGAAGACTGGCCTACGAACCGCAGCGTGTCGCACAGTCGCTTCATGCATTGCTGGCCAATCCGCACGGTACGCACTGTTGGCCGGTGGCCGAGGGTGGCAACGGCGAGCCGGTGGGCGGCCTGATCGGCTGCGTGGAGTCGCACATCTTCTCATCATTGCCCGTGGCATCGATCGTGCATTTCGATGTGCTCCCCGAGAGGCGAATGGGCGGGCACGGCCTGCGGTTGCTGCGCGCATTCGAGAAGTGGGCGGCTAACCGGGGCGTGGCCGAGATTTGTTTCGGCACGAACAGCGGCGCGGCCAGTGAGCGAGTAGGGCGTTTTGCACGCAAGGTTGGGTATGAGCAAGTTGGAGAGAACTATGTGCTGGCGCGCTAGTGTGCGGTTACTAGTTGTCGCGCTCTGTCTGCTGAACGCGGGCTGCGCACAACTGTTGTACTCACTGGCCCCGAAGCTGCCGGCCTACGGCCCTTCACGTGGCCCGAACAAGGAGCCCCCCCTGCCCGAGGTGCCGCCGGGCACGATTCCGGACAACCGCTATTGGGGCATCCATACGCTGGACTACAGCAAGACCAGCGATCACGTGCTGATGACGATCTGTCCGATTAGGCCGGGGGTTGGATGCACGCTGGTGCGGATGATTCCTCCGGCCGTGATCAGTACACGGTTCTCCCCGAAGTGGCAGTTGCTGCCAGGGCTGAAGTCGCCGCTGGAGGTCAGTTACCACGATGCCATCTACTTGCCAGAGGACAAGGGCATCGTGGCCGCGGAGATAGGGGTCTGTGATATGCCGCAATGCCAGCATGAGCTGGCATCGCGGCTGGTGCTACTGGATGTCGAGGGCCGGCATCAGCGCTACCTGACCGGGTGGGGAAATCGGCGGCTTCCAAGCTATGACAACGAGAAGGGGCTTCTGTATTTCGGTACGGACGCGCGTCCCGAAATCAATCCGGGGCGCGAGAAGGGGCGCTGGGAGCTTTATGCGCTGTCGCTGGAAGTTGGCGCGACAGAGGAGCGGCTCACGGACTTCAATACTTTCGTGCCGTTCACGCCGGCCGTGTACCGGCCCGACGGAACGATTTTGTTGAGCGGGTACGCGCGTCCGAAAGACGCGCGGGTGCCAGACTTCAGCGCACTCCTGCACCCGGATCATGTACCACTCATGAGTGGCGCCGCAAGTGGCGCATACGTCATCTCAGTCGATCGAAAGAGTGTACGGTATGCGAATATCAGAAAGAATTATCAGAGCGGGTTTGATCGAGAGTACTTGATTTCTCAGGGAAGGAAAGGGCCAGCAGTTCTCGAACAGCAAACTGATGGCGCTGTAAGTGAAATAAAGATAGCCGGGGTTATGGCAAACATTCGAAATATATCTGTATCGCGAGCGCGGGATCGTTACGCGATCGCTGCCTACGATGGCTGGGCGCAGGTGGGGTTACTGCCAAACAGGGCTAGATTGCCGATCTATTTCCATGAGGCTCGACCGGTTTTCGTGCCGTACGCCGGTGGGTTGGAACGAAGTTTCGCATTGGCTTCAGATATAACACTTTCCTCCTCGAAGAATAAATAATCATGAGTGAATATCAAGTTCGACGTGCTGGGCTTCTTCCGATTCTGAGGTATGGGCGCTATGGCGGACCGGGGTATTTTGTGGGGCGAGAAGAGTCGCCGGCCCCTGCGAATATGACGCCACTGGAGGCGCTTCGGGCGCTTGCAGACGCATACGCCACAGATTCGAACGGGCGTCTAGTCAACGGCCCGGTTGACGTACTGGATGCGACATTTCGGCACCATGATATTCGCTATGGCACGGCGGAGGCGAATGGGCGGGCACGGCTTGCGACTGCTACGCGCATTCGAGCAATGGGCGGCCAATCGGGGCGTGGCCGAGATCTGCTTCGGCACCAACAGCGGCGCGGCCAGCGAGCGGGTAGGGCGCTTTGCACGCAGGGTTGGGTATGAGCAAGTCGGAGAGAACTATGTGCTGGTGCGCTAGCGTGGGCAGGGTTTGGTTGTTGATGGGTGTTCTGTTCGCTGCCGCACTGGCGGGATGCGCATTGGATCCTGTTGGGGCGTTGCCGAAATACGGCTCACGCTATGCAGCGCAAGGCGACGCACTGCCGCCCGTGGCGCCGGGCACGATCACGGACTCACGCTACTGGATAGTGCGCTTTGCCGACTACAGCAAGCTCGACAGCCACCTGCTGGTTACGATCTGCCCGGCGGTGAAGGAGGTTGGTTGCACGCTGAACCGGTTGCGGGTGCCCACTGCACCGCCTTGGCGCGGAGTCTGGGAGCCGCTGCCGGGGTTGAAGTCGCCGCGCCATGTGAGCTACAACGACGCGATCTATCTGCCGAATGACGAAGGCATTCTGGCCGCGGAGATTCACTGCCCGGAAAGTGACTGTACGAAGGCTGTGTCTCGAATCGTGCATCTAGACAAGGAAGGTCGGCATCTGCGCTATCTGAGCGGAATGGCCAACCGGCGCCTGCCGAGTTTCCATCCGAAGCATGGGTTGCTGTACGTCGGTACGCAGGCGCGGGCGGACTTAATTGCAGGGCGCGAGGGCGGCAGCTGGGAGGTGTATTCACGCGGATTCGAAGATGGTGCGCCCGAGAGGCGAATCACGGATTTCAATAGTCTTTCGCCATTTGGGGCCGCGCCTCTGTACACGCCCGATGGCACCGTTTTGTGGGGAGCGGTCGCCCTTGTGAAAGACAGCCGCAATGTGGACTTCAACGAATTGGGTCTGCCGCCAGGGGGCACCAACCTACACGGAGTCTTCGAGATAGATCCGGCCACTGGATCGATCCGCAACTTCGCTCCCACTGGCAAGCGCGAGTTCATGATCTCGGGCTTGGTCGATGATGGCAAGCGGTATGTCTACGTCGAGGGGGAGCGAACGCCAGTTCCTTCGAATAGCAACCCTAACCGGATGATCCTGCAAACGCAATGGCGCCTGGGCGAGTTCGGCAAGCCAAAGAGCGAGCACCGAATCCTGACATCACTTGGCTCCGGATTGATCCTTCATCTACGACTGTCGCCTGACAAGCTGCGTGTGGCCGAATGTTGCCCATACGGTGCGGTTCAAGTCCAGTCCGTCAGCCGGCCAGGAATGGGTCCTCAACTATCGCCCTCGCTCGAGAAACCACCGTTCATGCCGGTGGTCACGCCCGAGTAACGACCAAGAAAGAAGAGAACTATGGCATCCAGTCTTGCACAATCCAGCCGGACCTACGGCGTCCTTCTGCGCTATGGCCGCTACGGCGGACCCTCTTACTTCGCGGGCGCTGTGGAGTCGCGGACGAATGTTCCACGCTCGTCCGTCGAGCTGCTTCGGTCGATGCAGGAAGCAACCGCCGTCGGCCCAGACGTAAGCACCTATTCCGCGGCGTCGTAGATCTCTGCGATTTGGCCTCGTAATCTGCTGCCTGGTCAATACATCAGGAGCGAGAAGATGAGCAGCGTGGTGTCGATACCAAGCAGGGGTTATGCGCCGCAAGCGACGAAGCGAACAGCAGTGGGCAGAGGTGGTTGCTCGATATGAGTCGAGCGCCCAATCGCAGAGCGAGTTCTGCCGCGGCGAAGGCATCTCGGTGGCGAGCCGATGCAAGCGGCGTCAACGCCTCGGGCGGCGATGCGCGGCGGTCGACGCGATGATTCGGTGGCAACCGAGTTCGTGCGCTTCGGAGCCGACGGTCGAGACTGCGCCCACCACCGGCATCACGATTCGGCTCGATCTGGGCGCTGGCGTGGTGCTCGAGATCCACCGCCACTGAGATGCCCACACTGCCGCACGGCGTGCGGGTGTTCGTGTGCACGCGCGCTACCGACATGCGTAAGAGCTTTAACGGTTTGGTGGGCCTCACGCGCCAGGTGCTTGGCCAGAGTCCGATCTCGGGCGATCTGTTCGTGTTTGTGAACCGCAAAAGAACCATGGTCAAGGTGCTTTACTGGTCACGAGGCGGATTCTGTCTGTGGGCCAAGCGACTGGAGCGTGGCCGGTTCGCCGCGTTCAGCGGCGATGCCATCACGGCCACCCTCACCGACACGCAGTTGATGATGTGGCTCGATGGAATCGATCTGCAGAGTGCGCGCCAGAGAATGCGCTTCGATCTGCCCGCGCGGCGCGCGGCATCTGCCACAATGCGCGCATGAACCCCGCGACATCAGAGCCGACGGTCGAGCTGCCGAATACGCAGTTCGATGCGATGCGCGAGCAAATCGATTCGCTGCAATCGCAGCTCGATTGGTTCAAGCGCCAGCTCTTCGGTCACAAGAGCGAGAAGCGCCCCGCGCTCGAACACGACCAGGCGGCGCTGTTCGAGCGCATTGCCGCCGATGCGAAGCTCGGCGAGCAGACCGTGACGGTACCCGAGCACAAGCGTCGCAAGCACCGCAGCGGCGACGAAGTCAACGAGGCGGGACTGCGCTTCACCGAAGACGTGCCGGTGCGCACGATCCGGCTCTCGTGCCCCGAGCTCGATGGCCCCGATGCCGACCAGTACGAGATCATCGACTACAAGGAGAGCCTGAGGCTGGCGCGCCAGCCGGGCTCGCACGTGGTGCTGCGCTATGAACGGCCGGTCATCAGGGCCAAGGCCGACGGCACACTCACCACGGTAGCCGCCCCGCTGGGGGTGCTCGATCACGCCCAGGTCGATGTGAGCATGCTGGCCGGGCTGTTGATCGACAAATTCCAGTGGCACTTGCCCCTGTACCGTCAACACCAACGCCTGGCCGCTGAGGGGATCACCATCGCACCGGCGACGATCGAAGCCTGGGTCAAACGCACGGTCGAGTTGTTGGGGCCGGTGGCCGCGGCGATCAAGGCGGCGATCCTATCCGGTGACTATCTGAAGGTCGATGAGACGCCGATCAAGGCCGGGCGCATGAAGAGCAGCACGGGCCAGGGCAAGATGAAGACCGGGTGTACAGGCCGATCCTGGGCGAGCACGGTGACATCGCGTTCACGTACCCAGAGGAGCGCGGCGCCAAGGTGGTGCGCGAGCTGCTGGGCGAGCAGTTCAAGGGCACGATCCAGACCGACGGCTACGAGATCTATGCCCGCTACGCCGCCAAGCAGCCCGAGTGCACGCATGCGCTGCTGGGTACATACGCGGCGCACCTTCATCAAGGCCGAGGCGGGCGAACCGCAGGTGGTGGGTCAGGCGCTGGAGATGATCCGGGCGTTGTACAAGATCGAGAAAGAATTGCGCGACCACGGGGCCGACTCGGAAACGATCTCGGCCACCTGCACCGAACTCAGCGAGCCGATCGTGGACAAGTTCTTCGGCTGGGTGAACGAACAGATCGCCGACCCGGGTTGTTGCCCAAGAGCCCGCTGGCCAGGGCGCTGAACTAGCCAGGAGCGCGAAGCGGGCTTACGAGTGTTCCTGAAAGACGCTTGGGTGGCACTCGATACCACGACCTGGAGTGCGCCCTGCGAGTCGTGCCGATGGTCGCAAAACTGGATGTTCTGTACGAGCGAATCTCGGCGCACGCCATGTGGCCATCGTACAGACGATCATCGCCACCCGCCGGGCGCATGGCATCGCCACCTACACCTACCTGGTCGATGTGCTGCTCAGAATCAACCAGCATCCGGCCAACAAGATCGACGAGCTCACACCGCGGCAGTGGCAGCAGCGATTCGCGGCCGATCCACTGCGATCAGATCTGGTGACAACGGGTCAATGACGTCGTAGATTGGGTGCTTACCGCTGGTCGTCATCGGAACCGTCACTGCGCTCAGCGGCGCGCGAGCGCCGGCAGGCAGACCCGTCGTCCATCGGGCAGGCGCTCGACGCTCACCCTGACCCCGTAGACGGCCGACAGCGTCTCGCCATCGAGCACCTGTTGCGGCGCCCCGGTCGCTCGCAGCCGTCCCTCGTGCAACAACGCGACCTGCGTGCCGATCGCGAGCGCATGATCGGGATCGTGGGTGGACAGGATCACGCTCAGTCCGTCTGTCGCCAGCGCGGCCACGACCGACAGCACGCGCGCCTGATTGCCGAAATCGAGGCTGGCGGTAGGCTCGTCCATGATCAGGACCGGCGCCCCCTGCGCAAGCGCACGGGCGATCAGCACCAGTTGCCGCTGGCCGCCCGACAAACGCGTCACGTCGCGCTGCGCCAGTTCGCCGATGTCGAGCCGGGCCAGAGCCGCATGGGCGGCGACCAGATCGCGCTCGCCCGGCTGCGCGAACATGCCGAGATGGGCGGTGCGGCCCATCAGGACCAGATCGAGCACGGTAAATGCGAACGGCACCTGCTGGGCCTGAGGCACGTAGGCGATCCGTTGCGCGATCTCGCGACGGTCGAAGCGCGCCAACGGTTGCCCGTCGATCAGCACGCGGCCGGCTTTCGCGGGCAGCAGACCGAGCAAGGTCTTGAACAATGTGGTCTTGCCCGAGCCGTTGGGTCCCAGCAGGCAGAACACATCGCCGGCCGAGGCCGACAGATCGATGCCGGCACCGACCTCGCGACCCGGATAGCCGATCGCCAGACGCTCGGCCGTGATCGTCACGCCCATGCGCGACGCCCCCGCGCGAGCAACCAGAGGAAGAACGGCGCGCCGACCACCGCGGTCAGGATGCCGAGCGGCACCTCGCCGGACGACATCGTGCGCGCCAGCGTGTCGACGACCAGCATGTAGAAGGCGCCGAGCAATATCGTCACCGGCAGCAGACGACCGAACGCGGGGCCGGTGATCATGCGCGCGATGTGCGGAATCACGAGCCCTATCCAGCCGACCACACCGGCGATCGCGACCACGCTGGCGGTCATCAGGGTCGCGCACACGATCACGACCATGCGCAGTCTGCCCGCCTCGATGCCGAGCGCCCGCGCCTCTTCGTCGCCGAGTGCCAGCACGTTGATACGCCAGCGCAACGCGACCAGGGGCACCAGACCGAGGACGACGACCGGCGTGGCCGGTACGATGTCCTCGCCCCTGAGCCCGGCCAGACTGCCCAGCAGCCAGAACGTGATCGCCGGCAGCTGGTCGTACGGGTCTGCCAACACCTTGAGCAGCGACGTGGCCGCGCCGGTGAGCGCACCGACGACCACGCCGGCGAGCACCAGGATCAATGTGCGATCGCCACTGCGAACGGCCGCGGCCACTGTGGCGACGAGCGCCACGGCCGCGAGCCCGCCCGCGAAGCCCATCAGCTGGATGGCCAGCACCGGCAGCGACAAAAAGATGCCGAGCACCGCGCCGAGGCCTGCCCCGGCCGACACCCCGAGGATGTCCGGCGAGACCAGCGGATTGCGAAACAGCGTCTGGTAGCACGCGCCGGCGCCCGCGAGGGCCGCGCCCACCAGCAGGGCACCGAGCACTCGCGGCAGACGGATTGCGATCAGCACGGTCTGGGCCGGCCCTTGTGTCTCGCCACCGCCGAGCGCATGGGCGAGCACGCCGATGGCCTCGCGCGGGCCGAGCGGAAACGGCCCGACCAGCAGAGCCGCGAATGCGGCGAGCGCGAGCAGCACCGCCAGCAAGCCGATGCCGCTCAGCCAGCCGAGCCGGGCGCCGTGGTCAGCGGAAGGGCCGTCGTGGCTCAGGGTGCCCGGCCGTTCGCCCATTGCAGCAAGGTCTTCAGTTCGGCCTCCGACGGGTCGACCTGATACCAGAGCCGATAAAAGGCCCGGGTCGATTCGCGCAGATCGTGCGGCCAGCGATCCGGATAGAAGACGCCGGCCAGCCACTTCAGGCCCATGATCCGGTTGACCGATGGCGGCCGGTCGATCCAGCCGAAGGGCGCGGTCGGCGACAGATAGACGCGGTCGTTGCGCACGGCCGATATGCCCTGCCAGATCGGATCGTGCGCGACAGACTCGAAGAATCGACGGTCCCAGGTGATGATCGTGTCGGGATCGGCCACGATCAGCTGCTCGGGGCTCGCGCGCACGAGACCGTGCCGACCCGGCGCCTCGGCGACGTTGCGCCCGCCCGCGCGTTCGATGATCTCCGCGTTGATCGAGCCCTTCAGACCGGTCTCGAGACCGTCGGGTCCGCGAGCCAGATAGACGCGCGGCCGCGCGGCGGCGGGAACGCTCGCGAGCATGTGATCGAGTTCTCGCAAGGTCTGCTCGACATCGGCGGCCAGAGCCTGGGCGCGTTCGGTCACGCCCAGCGCATCGCCGACCAGACGCAGCGCGGCCGCGGTATTCTCGAAGCGTCCGTCGACGAGCAGCGTCGGTATGCCGGTCTGCGCCTGCACCCGGTCGGCAAGATCGATGTAGGTGTCGCGCACCGAGCCGAAATCGAGGATGAGGTCGGGCCGCATTGCCAACACCCGCTCGACGTTGGCGCCGCCGCCCCGGCCGGTCAGGCGACCGGTCTCAGGCAGCTCGCGGTACGGTGCGGCGATATAGGGCTTTTCGATCTCGCGCAGCGCACGCGGCCAACCGAGCAAGGCTTCGGGCTTGAGCGCGTACACGAGAATGGACGCTGGCGGGCCACTGGCGAAGACCTTGTCGATGCGCTCGGGAATCTCGACCACGCGGCCGGCGGAGTCGGTGATCTGACGCGCCTGCGCGGGCGCGGCCGCGACGACCCACGATGCCAACACGAGCATCGCGATGATCGCCGCGGCGCGCACGCGCGCCACCACCGCGGAGGTCCGCATGCGCATCGGCGTCTCGCTACCGGCCGGCCGCCGGCAGCCCCGGCGCATCGAAACCGTACGAGGCGAGCACCTTCTGGCCGGCCGGCGAGAGAATGAACATCGCCAGCTTCCAGGCGCCCGACGGCGCATCATTCATCACCGTCAAGCCGTAGTCGGCACCGACCGACAGCGACGCGGGCAAGGGTACGATCTTCAGGCCGGTCGTGTCGCGCTCGGCGAGCACCGCGTTCGTGCAATAGGTCAGGAACACATCGGCGCGTTTCTCGCTCATGACCCAGCCGTACGGATTGCGCCCCTTCGGGGGCTTGGCGCTGTCCGGACCACCGGTGAGCTGCAAGGCCTTGGATTTGAGCGTCTGGCCGGCGCCCGCCCGCAGCTCGTCCGCCTTGTCGAACAATTGCCATGCATAGTCGCCGGACGGATCGGCCTTCGGCGTCGAGGTACCCACGCGCACGGCGGGATCGAGCAGCACATCGAGCACCGTCGCGGTCTCGATCGCCACCCCGGGTTGCGCCAGTGCACAGAGTTTGTTTCGCGCAAACAAGGCCACCGGCGAGGATTTGCCGGCTTCGGCCAGCGCACCCGGATGACGCATGTTTGCCGACGCGAACACCTCGGCCGCCTCGCCTTCCTCGATGCGCTTGCGCAGCAGACCCGACGGACCGAACGCACGTTCGACCTTGGTGCTGCGCGCATTCTGGTAGGCATCGGCGATGTCGGTCATCGCCGCGCGCAGGCTGCCGGCCGCATGCAGACGCACGGTGTCCTCGGCCAGCGCCGGCCCGCTGCTCATCGCCAGCGCGGCCGCGGCTGCGAACAAGATTCGCATGTTGTTTCCTCCTTTCTGTCGACGCGTGTTGCCGCCGGGCCGGCAGGCCCGGCGTCCCACCGGATGATCACTTCTTCGCGTTCGGAAAGAACAGCTGCTGACCATCGATCTTGTAGTCGGCGATGGCCTTTTGTCCATCGGCGGACACGACCCAGTCGACGAACTTCCGGCCCAGATCGGCCTTCACGTTCGGATGCTTTTCCTTGTTGACGAGAATGATGCCGTACTGGTTGAACATCTTCGGATCGCCCTCGATGGCCACCTTGTAGCTGCCCTTGTTGCCGAAGCTGATCCAGGTGGCGCGGTCGGTCATGATGTAGGTGCCCATCGCGGTGCCGGTATTGAGCGTGGCGCCCATGCCGGATCCCGTCTCGCGATACCAGCCGCCCGATGCGCCTTTGACGTCGACCCCGGCGGCCTTCCACAGCCGAAGCTCGGCCTTATGGGTGCCGCTGTCGTCGCCGCGCGAGGCGAACGGTGCCTTGGCCGCGGCGATCTTCTTGAGTGAGGCGACCACGTCGGATGAGCCCGCGACCCCGGCAGGATCGGACGGAGGGCCGACGATCACGAAATCGTTGTACATCACATCGTGGCGTTCGACACCATCGCCGGCGGCGACGAATTTCTCCTCGGCCGGCTTCGCGTGCACGAACAACACGTCGCCGTCACCGTTGGCTGCGTTCTTGATCGCCTGACCGGTGCCGACCGCGACCACGCGCACCTGGATGCCGGTCTTCTTCTCGAAGATCGGCAGCAGGTGTTTGAACAGGCCGGAGTTCTGGGTCGAGGTGGTCGATTGCACGACGATGAACTCGTCTTTGGCGGCGGCCTGGCCGCCAATGCCGAGCGCCACCAGCGCGGTGGCAGCGATTCCGATGAAGCTACGTCTGATCATGTCGTTTCTCCCATGGGTTTTGACAACTCGTTCGAATCGAGGAACAACCGGCCCTCGAGCCAGGCCCGCGCGGCGGCCGATTGCGGCGCTTCGAGCACCCGTCCGACCGGACCGGTCTCGACCACGCGCCCGGCGTGCATGAACACCACGTCATCACCAAGGCGGCGCGCCTGGCCGATGTCGTGCGTGACCAGCACGATCGTGACGCCCGCGGCATGGGCCTCGCCGATCAACGCCTCGATCGCGTGCGTGGACGCCGGATCGAGGCTGGACGTGGGCTCGTCGAGTATCAGCAGCCGGGGATCGCAGGCCAGAGCCCGCGCCAGGGCCAGGCGCTGTTGCTCGCCCCCTGACAACACCCGCGCGGGGCGGTTGGCCAGTTCGGAGAGGCGGGCCCGGCGCAACGCCTCACGCTCACGATCGCGCCGCTGCACGCCGCGCAGACCGCGCACGCCGAGCGCAAACTGCAGATTGGCCAGCACGGAGCGGCGCAACAGCACCGGACGCTGGAACACCATCGCCTGCGCCTGGCGCGCATCGCGGTCGAGCGGCAGACCGTGCCAGAGCACCGTGCCCTCGGTGGGTACGAGCAGGCCGTGTAGCAGGCGCAGCAGCAGGCTCTTGCCCGCGCCGTTGGCGCCGAGCACGACTGTGCGTCGACCGGCGGCGATGCCGACATCGACGTGATCGATCAGGCGTTTGCCATCGACGATGAACGACAGCCCGCTGGCAGCCAGCAACGGCCGGGCCGTCAGCGGGCCTGCCGACCGGGGTGCGGGCGGGGAGCCGGCCGAGGCGCTCGCAGCGACGCCGTTGTGCACCGCGAACGGTGTGAGCCCGCCAGCCGTGACGGCCGTGCGCGCGTCGTGGCCGATGCCGGTCGCGCGTTCACGCATAGGCGGCTCGCGAGGCCGAACTGCGCACGGCGTAGACGGCCGCATTGATGATCACGGCGATGCCCAGCAACACCACCCCGAGCGCGAGCGCGAGCTGCAGATTGCCCTTCGAGGTCTCGAGGGCGATCGTGGTCGTCATCACGCGTGTGACATGGTTGATGTTGCCGCCGACGATGATCACCGCGCCGACCTCGGCCACCGCCCGGCCGAAGCCGGCCAACGCAACCGTGAGCAGGCTGTAGCGCGCATCCCAGAGCAGCGCCCGCACCCGCTCGAACGGGCCGACCCCGAGCGATGCGAACTGCTCGGCATATTCGCGGTGCAAATCCTCGACGACCTGGCGCGTGAGTGCTGCCACGATCGGTGTGACCAGGATGGTCTGCGCGACCACCATCGCCGTGGGCGTGTACAGCAGGCGCAGCGGCCCGAGCGGCCCGGAGGCCGACAGCATCAGGTAGACGATCAGGCCGACCACCACCGGCGGCAGGCCCATCAAGGTGTTCAACAGAATCGTGACCAGCGTGCGGCCCGGAAAACGGAACGCGCCAATGACCGCGCCCAGCGGCAGCCCGAGCACGCAGGCCGCCGCCACCGCGCTCAGGGTGACGCGCAGCGACAGGCCGATGATCTCGATCAGGTCCGGATCCCACGCGAAGATCAGACCGACCGCCTCGACCAAGATGCCTCCGAAACTCTCCATGGCCGGCATTCTCTCCCGGAAATCGGAAAAGATGCACAAAAACGGTTTCGAATGACATCCGATTCCGGGAATTTCAGCCCGGCCGGGCGCGCAACGGCCCGGCCGCCCGTCCGTCGCGGGCGACGCAAGGCCGTCGCCTGTAATCTTTCGCGAACGGCTTCGACCCTTGAGAGATCAGTCAGGGCTTACCTGGCCATCCGCGTCCACGAACTCCGCCACCGCCGCCTCCCGCGTCACCACCCGCGCGGCCGGCGCCTTGTTCAGCAGCAAGCGCGTGACATCCGGCCGCGAGTAGTGCCCGGCCGGGTCGGCGGCCGCCTTCGCCAGCGAGATCATGCCCAGGTCGATGTCGGCGTAGACGATGCCTTCGGTGCCCTCGGGCAGCGGCTCGTGCATGAGCTGCCCGTCGGGTGCGTAGATGGTGCTGAAGCCGCCGCCCTGCAGCAGCAACTGGTTCTTGGCGGGGTCGTCGCCGCAGAGCATCTCGATCATCTCTTGCGACACGGTGGCGCAGGGCGCCACCACGAAGCACGAGCCTTCGACGGCGTAGATGCGGCTGGCGGCATTGTTGACTTCGGGGCCCAGCGCGTAGGCGCCGCCGCGGTAGAGCGAGAAGCTCGGCCAGGCGGCGATGTGCACCTGTTCGTTCTGCGCGTACATGGCGTACTTGGACAGGGGTTGCAGGTGCTCCCAGCAGCACAGGGCGCCGATGCGGCCCAGTTCGGTGTCGTGCACGGCCAGGTCGCTGCCGTCGCCTTCGCCGAACACGGTGCGCTCGACGTGCGTGGGTTTGAGTTTGCGCCGGCGGGCGATCGTGCTGCCGTCGGGTCCGATGATCCACTGCCCCATGTAGAGGCTGCCGCCGTCTTTCTCGCTGTGCCCCATCACGACCATGATCCCGTTGCGCCGCGCGGCCTCGCCGAGGCGGTCGGCCTCCGGCGTGCCGTAGATCAGCGAGTTGTCGTGATAGCGCTGCACGAACTGCATCCCCCAGGCCGGCGAGTCGAGCCAGATGAACCACGGATAGCCGGGCAGCCAGGTCTCGGGAAACGCGATGAGTCTGGCGCCCTGGCCGGCGGCCTCTTCGATCAATGCGATGGCCTTGTCGATGGAGGCGTCCAGGTCCAGAAAGACGGGCGCGGCCTGGATGGCGGCGACGCGGTACTTGGGGTGTGATGCGCTCATGGGCGGGCTCCCGGGGCGGAAAACGGTTCGAATCGGATGACGCTCACGCCAGTTTGGCGGGACCGGGTCACGGTTTCTTGTCTGCAGGCGTCCCGAAACTTGACTCGGGGGAGCAGGCGGCCGGCCGGCAGCACCCGTTGGCGGCAAGGGGACCATGTCGTAGACTGGTTCTCATGCCGGCGCGCCTGTCAACGAACGATGTCGCCTTGCCCGACCGGGTCGCGTACTGGACCGACCTGGTCTGCGACACCTATGTCGGGTTGAACTGCGACCCCGGCGCGGGCCGTGCCGACATTCAAGGCGAGATCCTGGTCGACCGCCTGGCCGCGCTGGATCTATCACGGGTCACGGCGACGGCGCAACGGGTCTGCCGCACGCCGGCGCGCATCTCGGCCGCGCACGAGGACTTCTTTCTGGTCAGCATCCAGACCGTCGGCCACGGCCGGGTATTGCAGGACGGCCGCTGCGCGGCGCTGGGCCCGGGCGACTACGCGCTCTACGACAGCACGCGCCCCTACGAGCTGCAGTTCGACGGCGATTTTCAACAGTTCGTGTTGATGCTGCCGCGCGCGGCGCTGCAGTCGGTGGTGCGTAACACGGAGTCGCTCACGGCCTCGACGATGAGCGGGCAGCGCGGTGCCGGCCCGTTGATGATCAACATGATTCGCACGCTGGCCGACACCATCCGCAACGCACGCCTGGACGCCTGCCGGCGTGCGCTGGCCGATCCGACCCAGGCCTTGCGCAGCATCAGCGAAATCGCGTTCGCATTCGGCTTCAACGACGCGGCGCACTTCAGCCGGTCGTTCCGGGCGCGCTTCGATTGTTCGCCGCGCGAGTTCCGCGCGCGCCGCGGCGCGGGCTGAGGGCGATTTCAACGTCATGATCGGCGCCCACCGCGGCCCGTCGCCGGAAGGAGCTTTACCTCATGCAGAAGATTTCCGTTGCCAGCCTGAGCCATCTACCCGATCGCGCGCCGCAGTATGCGCTGGTCGCCGAGGTCGACCTGGTCGTCGTGCGCTTCGACGACGAGATCTCGGTGTTCTACGGTCGCTGTCTGCATCGCGGCGCACTGATGGCCGACGGCTTCGTGCGCGGCCGCGATCTGATCTGCGGTGTCCACCACTGGGACTATCGGCTCGATTCCGGTGTGTCGGCCTATGCCAATGCGGAAAAGCTGCCGAAGTTCGAGTCGTGGGTCGAAGACGGGCAGGTCTGGGTCGACGGCGACGAGATCGCGGCCTGGGCCCGCGACAATCCGCAGCCTTTCGATCGCAAGGCCTACCTGGGGCTGTACGCCGATACCTCGCACGGCACGCCCGAAGAACCCGCGAACGCGCTGATCCAGCAGATGGCGCGCGACGGTCTGAAAAAGACCGGGCATCACGGCGTCATGACGGCCATGGGGGTGCCGCGCACGCAGTTGCCGTCGTGGGATGACATTCAGATCCTGACGGCGCAGCTCCACAAGCCGCCCCTGCTGGACGACGATGCGGTCGGAACCGATGTGGTGATCGGGCCCAATGCGCGCAAACCGCTGACGCTGGCGATTCCGATCTTCGTTTCCGACATGTCTTTCGGTTCGTTGTCGGAGCCCGCCAAGGTCGCGCTTGCCAGAGGCGCCGAGCTGGCCGGCACGGGCATTTGCTCGGGCGAGGGCGGGATGTTGCCCGAAGAGCAGGCGGAGAATTCCCGCTACTTCTATGAACTGGCCTCGGCGCGCTTCGGCTTCGGCTGGGACAAGCTCGCCAGGGTTCAGGCCTTCCACTTCAAGGGCGGCCAGGGGGCCAAGACCGGCACCGGCGGCCATCTGCCGGGCCGCAAGAACACCGGCAAGATTTCACAGGTGCGCGGTATCCCCGCGGGCAAGGACGCGATCTCGCCGGCGCGTTTTCCCGATTGGACGGAACCGGCGCAGATCAAGGCCTTCGCCGACGAGGTGCGCAGCCGCACGGGCGGCATTCCCATCGGCTACAAGCTCTCGGCGCAACACATCGAAAAAGACATCGACGCCGCGCTCGAGGTGGGGGTCGACTACATCATCCTCGACGGCCGCGGCGGGGGCACGGGGGCGGCCCCCGCCATTTTCCGCGACAACATCTCGGTGCCGACGATCCCGGCGCTCGCACGGGCGCGGCGGCATCTGGCCGCAACGCGCCCCGAGGTGACCTTGGTCATCACCGGCGGGCTTCGCACGCCCGCCGATTTCGTCAAGGCCATGGCGCTGGGGGCCGATGCGATCGCGGTCTCGAACGCGGCACTGCAGGCGATCGGATGCATCGCCATGCGCGCCTGCAACACCGACAACTGCCCGGTGGGCATTGCCAGTCAGAAACCGCATCTGGTGAGCCGGCTCATCGTCGATCAATCGGCGCGGCAGCTGGCGACTTTCTTCGAGGCATCGGTCGAACTGATGCAGGTGATGGCGCGCGCCTGCGGTCACGACCATCTGTCGAAGTTCGGCATCGAAGACCTGACCACCTGGAAAAAAGACATGGCGGCGCTGTCAGGGGTCGGCTACGGCGGCGTGGCATGACCTGACCCGCGGGGATCCGGTGTCGCGAGCGTCGGGCACACGGCCCGATTCGAGTTCTCGCCAGGCTTCGCTGGTCAGTGTGGTCGCCCGGCGTCCGGACCGGCTCAGCCGCCGCCCAGATATTCAGCCAGCAGCCGGTGTGCTTCGCGCTGGCCCGCTTCGTCGGCATATGGGAGTGTGCTCAGCACGTGCCAGCTCGGCGATTCGATTGGTCCCACCAGCCGGCTGCGGGAGATTCCACCGTCACGATTGTTCACGCCGCCGTCCCGAAACGGTGCGCCTTTGAAGCGCCACCAGTCGATGCCCACGTGTGCGAGAACCGGCACCTCGTCGCGATCATCGGGGCCGGTCGGGTCCCATCGGATCTTGCCGAGTTGCACCGCAACCAAGTGGGCACTGGCTTGGCGTGTCTCGAGTTGCTTCTGTGGGAAGACATGCACCGGGCGCCCGCTCTCGGGCTGCCGGTACTCGAGAAGACGATCGGCATCACGGCGCTGCAGCGCCGTGGTCGCCTGGGGAGAGTAACTCAGGAACTCGAAGCCATCCAGGCGCGAACCCTTGAACGTGTCGCGCAACACGCGCAGCTTGCCGTTGTCTACCTGGGCCTCGATCAGTCTCAGCACGCGGATACCGGTGTTGTGCCCGGCCGGCATCGGGTGGTCACGCACGGCAAAGGTTTCGAACCAACCCACCTGCGCACTAAACCCCTTCGGCAGATCGGCGTTGCCCGCCCGCCAGCCGCCGAACCAGTCAAAACCCTCCGGGACGAATGCGGGCATCTTCTCGGAAGGCTTCAGATCCTGCGGCGCGACATCGTCGCGGAAGGTTTCGAAGTCGATGAAGGCACCTTGGGTTTTCGGCCTCGGCCCATCGAGCACCGACTCGAACGGGCCCATTCCGTATTTGTGAACCACAGCCAAGCCGACGAGCGCGATCGCCGCGACAACGATGAGCGAGACGGTTCCGATGAAAAACGTGCGGGCCTTCAATGGGCATCTCCAGATTCGGGCCCAACGCAGCGTCAGCCACTTGGTGGCGCAAGTGCTTGCACGATCGCCCGGGGTTGAGACCGCCCCAATCGTAGTCGATTCTCCGGATGCGCTCGCATGCGCCCGAACGACGAGCATGCGACGGTTCTTCACCACTGGCGCAGCCAGGGTAGCCGGGCGCCCGCTCAATGGCCGGCCCGGTAACGCGTCGCCGACCGCCCGGCTACTTACTTATATCCGAGCGCCATTGGCAACCAAAGCGCCAGCGCCGGGAACAAGATGATCAGCAAGATGCGCAGCACGTCGGCATAGAAGAACGGCAGGATGCCCTTGAAGATCGTCTGCAACGGAATGTTTCCTGCCACGCCATGAATGACGAACACGTTCATGCCGATGGGCGGTGTGATCATGCCAACCTCGATCGCCATCAACAAAATGATGCCCCACCAGATCGGGCTGTAGCCGATATCGATGATCAGGGGATAGACGAACGGGAAGGTGATGACCATCGCTGCGATCGTGTCGAAGATGCTGCCAAGAATCAGGAACAACACGAACAGCGCCAGGATGATGGCCAGTGGCGGCAGGCCCAGGCTACCGATCATCTCGACGACCACGGCGGGCATCTTGGTTATCGAGACAAAGGTCGCGAACACCGAGGCGCCGATGATGATCAGATAGATCATCGCCGTGTTGGTGGCGGTTTCGCGCATCACCTGCAAGAGCGAGTTCCAGCTCAGCCTGCGGCGCCATACCGTGAAGAAGAGGGCCACAGCGACGCCCAGCGCCGCGGCTTCGTTGACGGTAAACACGCCACCATAAATGCCACCGATGACGATCAGCAGCATCAGGATGACGCCGGTGCTCTCGCGCAGGGCCGTGAGCCTGGCGGCGCGGTCGGAGGCGGCGCCGGCCGGGCCGGCTGCCGGGTTGCGGCGCACGACGATCATGATGGTCAGCGCATGGCCCAGCACCGCCAGCAAGCCGGGGATCAGTGCGGCGATGAACATCGTGATGACGAACTGTTCGGCCAGGAAGGCGTAGATCACCATGATGACCGATGGCGGGATCAGCATGCCCAGGGTGCCGCCGGCCGCGATCGAGCCGGTCGCCAGCGACGGCTCGTAGGCGCGCCGCAGCATCTCGGGCAGGGCGACGCGGCCCATGGTTGCCGCGGTGGCCAGCGACGACCCGCACACGGCACCGAAACCGGCGCAGCCGCCGATGGTGGCCAGCGCGAGTCCGCCACGCCGGTGGCCGACGAATGCGAAGGCGAGCTTGTAGATGTCGGCGGCGAGCCCGCTGATGTTGGCCAGACTGCCCATCACCAGGAACAGCGGAATGACGGCCAGTTCTTCGCTGGAGATCGTTGCGACCGCCTTGGATCCGATCAGCGAAAAGGCGGCGGACCAGTTGGTCAGGATGCCAAAGCCGACGACGCCGGCGATCGCCATCGAGATGCCGATCGGTATCTGCAGGGCGATCAGGATGAACATGCCGGCGATGCCCGCCAGCGCCAGTGTCATGGGATCCATCGGTTCACTCGGCGGGCGGTCAGGTCAACTCGTGCTGGCCCGCGGTATCGGGCGCCGATCCGTGGCCCGGCGGACCATGGTCACCGGGGCGTGGGCCATGATAAAGATCGGCCAGCGTCACGATCAGCTGAGCGGGAACGGTCATCAGCAGCAGGGCGGTGACGAGCGCCCACCAGGGCGTGACGCTGTAGCCGAGTAGCCAGGTGGTTTCGCCGGTCTCCCAGACTTCCCGCGTGTACAGCACGAGCTGCCAGCCAAGCACGATCGTGAACACGAAGGTGACGATCGCCGCCAGCACGGCCACTGCCCGGCGGCCGCGGGCGGGCAGGACCATGCTGAGAAACTCGATGGCGATATGGCCTCGGTGCGCAAACGCCGATGGAAAGAAAGAAGCCACGACCACCGCGATCAGCAATCGGTAGATGTCTTCGACCCATTCCATCGGATGCGACAACAGCCAGCGCGAGAGCACGCTGGCGATCGTCATCAAGGCCAGGGCGAGCAGGCCGAGCAGCCCCATCATGGCCAGCCAGTTCGACAAGCGACGCGCGGCCCTTTCCAACGTGATGATCATGGTGTCGCGATCGGCTTTCGATGGCTGGCGGATCAAACGCCTACTTGGCGGCGGCGCGAATTCTCTTCAGTTCGGCGCGCACGAACTCGAGCGTCTCCTTGCGCTTCGCATCGCCGCCGGCCCATTCCTGAACCACGCCTTCCATGAGCTTGTCGTAAGCGGCCTTGTCGGCATCGTCGGGATAGACGATGGTGCTGCCCTCGGTTGCCTTGTTCTTCTCGATCAGGGTTTCCTGGGCCTTTGCGGTTTCCGTCACGAACCGGTCTTCGAGCCACTGGCCGCTGTATTTGACGATCAGGTCTTGCGCCTTCTTGGGCAGCGACTCGAACTTCGCCTTGGTCATCATCAACCCCAGCGGCACCGTGCTGAACAACTGCATGTAGTGATTCTGGGCAACCTGCTGAATGCGGTAGGTGTACATGACGGCCCAGTCGGAGGCCACGCCATCGAGCACGCCTTTCGAGATGTTCTCGGCGACCGCCGGCATGGGCATGCCCACCGGTACCGCCCCTAGCGCGCGCAGCGCGGCACCGGCCACCGGACCGCCGGCGCGGATCTTCATGCCCTTCAGGTCGGCGACCTTGCTCACCGGCTTCGTGGTGTGAAAGTTGTACGGATAGGTGGTCGCGATCATCGGCACATAGAAGTCTTCGAAGCCCTTGAGCATGCCCTTGTCGTAGAGCGCGCGGATCACGCCTGATGATTCCCGCAGATTGTTGTACAGCGTGGGCAGCTCCAGCACCTCGGTATCCGGAAAGCGGCCGGGCGTGTACGAAAAGACGACGAAGGCGATGTCGGCAACGCCGTCGGTCAGCGCCTTGACCTGTCCGCGCGGGCTTGCCACCAGCGAGCCGCCGGGGTAGGGCTCGATCTTGAGTACGCCGGCGCCTTCCTTGTTGATGGCTTCGGTCCACGGCAACAGCGCATCGGCGTAAGTCGTGCCCTTCTGACCACCGAAGTAGGAGAGCCGCAGGGTGACTTCTTCGGCGAGCGCCGTGTTGAATGAACCGGCGGTGATCAGCCAGGTTGCGGCAATGGCCGCCAGGGATTTGGCTTTGTGTCTCATCTCTTGCTCCCAGGGTGGTGATGACAGTCGTTTGCTGCCTGATTGATTCGTTGCAGATGCTGGTACGACACTAGCGGCTGGCGGCATCGCGAAACGCCTGCGGCGCCTGAGGCCCCCACTGCGAGCGCAAGCCCACGCTTCTGGGCAACAACGAATACGGGTGCGCGTCGTTCAGCAGGTCGGAGTCGGTCCAGTGCTCGTGAATGCGGCCCCAGGGGTCGAACCAGTAATCGAAGATCTGGCTGCCCAACGTGTGCCGGCCGATACCCCAGCAATGCTCGTGGCCTTGCTGCACCAGAAACTCGTGCCCGGACCAAAGGTCGTCGATGTCCTGGATCTCGAACGAGACATGGTTCAGGCCGGCACGCGGATTCTTGCCGATCATCATGATGTGGTGATCGACATACTCGGCACCGCGATCCAGCCGGTTGAAGCTTGCCAGCAGGTCGTCTCTGTCGTCCTCGGCGTGCACGTCTTCGCTGGTCACGAAGCCCAGGTGCCGGTGAATCCAGGCAATGCTCGGCTTGACTTCGGGGGTGCTGATCACCGCGTGGGCGATGCGCTTGACGAGCGACGGTGCGGTGGTCACCCGCGCCAGGCTGCCCAGCCGCTCGCGGCTCCGCCCGGTGTTGTAGCGGAAGCGTTCGACCGGCAAGGGCGCCCGCGTGGCGACGCCATGCACGACCTCGATTTCCAAGCCGTTGTGCTCGGTCAGGCGTACGCGCTTGCCGCCGCCGGGTTCGTTGATCGGTTCGACGTCCGACGCCCCGGTGGCCTGCGCGGCCAGGCGGTGAAGATCCGCCTCGCTGTCGGCGTGAAAGGCGATCGAAAGCACTTTGGGCGGGCCGAGGTGCGTGATGTGGATGTGGTGATCGGGATCGGTGCCGCGCATGTACAACGTGTCGTTGGTGCGCTCGGCCGGCTGCAGGCCGAAGTCGGTCAGGAACCGTTCGGCCACCTGCAGATCGGGAGACTGCAGACGGATCCACGCGATCTCTCGCACTCGGATAATGGGATTGCTCATCGGTCGGCTCGGGTCATGACGATGCGTGTTGTTGCGGACTTCGGCGACGACTACTGCAGCGACGGCGGAACGGCGACCGAGTGGCGTCGGGCCAGTTCCGTCAATCGATGAATGGTTCCCTGCGCGAGCGGAATACCGTGTTCCTTGCGCATCTGCGCGGTCTGGCTGCCCCGTTCGCCGGGCAGCATCACCTGGCGCGCGTCTGGCGTGGGCTCCAGTTGCCGGATGCCCCTGACCAGCTCTTCGATGCCGTCGCCGAATTGCGCGGGGTCGCCGAAGGCCGCGGGATCGACGGCGAGCACCAGACCGTTCATACCGCCCTTGCCGGTGCCGTTCAGCAGCGGGCCGATCACCGCATTGCCCACGAGCACGCTCGACAGCACTTCGATCATCAACGACAGGCCCGAGCCCTTCGGGCCCGCCATCGGTAGCACCGCGGCCACCGCATGCGGGTCGGTGGTCTGCGCACCCCGGGCATCCACCGCCCAGCCCGGGGGTATCGTCTTGCCCGCATCGCGCGCGGCCATGATCTTGCCGAGCCCGACGGCCGCCGTGGACATGTCCAGCAACAAGGGATCGCCGCCGGCCCGCGGCACCGCGATGGACAACGGATTGGTGGAGAGCGCCTCGCCCTTGGCGCCGAAGTAGCTCATCAGCGGTCGGGAGGCAGTCATTGCGATGCCGATCAATCCGCGCCTGGCGAGTCGTTCGGTGAAGTAGCCGATTGCGCCGGCGTGCGATATCGCGCGCGCCGCGCACCAACCAAGGCCGAAGCGGCCGGCGAGGTCGCCGGCCTTCGCGGCGGCGTGGCCCATGGCGACCGCGCCCGGCGCCTTGCCGAAGTCGATCACGCAGATGGCACCGGCGTCGCGGATGACGGTCGGCGTCTGGCCGCAGCGGATGGCGCCGGACTGCACCATCTCGAAGTAGCGCGGAATGCGCAGCACACCGTGCGAATCGACGCCTCTGAGATTGGCCCAGACCAACAGCTCGGCCGTGGCCGCGGCTTCGGCCGACGGATAGCCGCCGGCGCTCAGCAAGCGAATGGCGAAATCATTCAGATCGGACGGACTGATCGGCAAGGTTCGAAGCTCTCGTCGTGACTGCCTGGCAGGCCAGGCCGTAGCAGGCCTCGTCGGCCCGTGAGGAACCGTCAGGCCCGTTACGCCGGGGTGGCCGGGAAGAACTTGTCCAGCCAGCCCTTGATCATCATCTTGGTGCGCGGTGCGTCGTCCGGCGCCAAAGGGAAGTGCGAGGTGCCGGTGATCAGCATCAGCTCGGCCGGTTGGCCGGCCAGCTCGAACATGCGCACCGATTGTTCGGTCGGGGTGATGGTGTCGTGAGCCGTGTGCAGAAACAGAATCGGCCGGGGAGCGATGTCGGCGACGACGTCTTCGGCGCGAAAGTTCATCATGCTCCACGCGGTTTCGGTGGGAATTTCCATGATCGCCTTGGGCGACAGGTTCTTGCGCAGTTTTTCGGGAATCGGCACCGCATCGAAACGCGAGATCCACATGCTCTGGCCCGTCTGGCGCTTGTGCTCGCGGCCCTTGTCGAGCAGGCCGGTGAATCTTTCCCAGGCCTCTGGCGTGGGATGCTGGCCACGGAACTTGCGTTCGCCATGACCCCAGCCGCAGGACGACACCACGCAGGCGAAGCGTTCATCGACTCCGGCGGTGTACACCGACACCGCCGCACCGAAGCTGTGACCGGTCACGCCGATGCGTTTCGGGTCGATTTCGGGGCGTTTGGCCAGGAAGGTGAGCGCGTTCTTCGTGTCGGCAACCTGGTCGTGACAGCGTACCTGGCCGCGCTCGCCTTCGCTTTCACCGCAACAGCGAAAGTCGAACCGCAGGGCCGCGTAACCGAATGCCTCCATCATCTCGGCCTGGATCTGCGCGTGCGATTCGTCCTTGGAGCCGACGAAACCGTGCAGAACGATGAAGGCGGGCAGCTTCTGGCCAGGTTGGTAGCTGTCCGGAATATGCAGAACGGCCGCCAGCTTCAGGCCGTCGGATTCAAATGTCAGTTTTTCCTGCATTCGAAAGTCTCCTGGATTTGGTCGCGTTCTGGTGCTTGCCGTGCCGTTCGCGTGGCACTGAAGTGCCTATGGAGGCCACTGACCATGGCTCACCCGGGATGGCGCAGGATACAACATTTTCGAAAATTCACTACCATTGCGAAAGCGCCTCTTTCTTTCGACTGTCCTTCGCGGGCAGACGGAGGCCGCAGACCGGAGATTCGCCGACATGGTTGCAACCAGAGCCGACGCGGGCACGTCCGTGGGCAGCACTCGCGCCGGCGACGTCTATCAGAAGCTGCACGACGCGATCATCGCCTGCGACCTCGTGCCTGGCGACAATCTGCGCTTCGAAGCCTTGAAGGATCGCTATGGGGTCAGTTATTCGACGCTGCGCGAAGCCTTGTCACGACTCGAGGCGCAGATGCTGGTCGTCTCCGAAGGGCATCGCGGCTACCGGGTGGCCCCGGTGTCGATTGCCGATCTGCAGGATCTGACCGATACCCGCGTTCTCATCGAGTGCGAGGCGCTGCGGCGCTCGATCGCGTATGGCGACGATGCCTGGGAGGCGGCGATTCTGGCCGCGTTCTATCGCATGGATCGCCTGCAGAAGCGGCTCGGCAAACAGTACTATCTGTCGGCCGACTGGGCGGAGGTTCACGGCGAGTTTCACCGCGCGCTGGTGATGGCCTGCCGCTCCCCGACCATGCTGCGGCTGCGCCGCGCGTTGTTCGAACGCGCCCATCGGTACCGCCGCATGTCATCGCAGTTCCGCACCAAGTGGCGGCCCAAGGACGTCGAACACAAGTCGATCATGGATGCCGCACTCGATCGGGACACGGACAAGGCCCTGCGTCTGACCGAGTCGCATATCCGCGAAACCACGAACAATGTTCTGCGCTACGCCGGACATCTGTTCCAGGACCACGCCAACGATCCGACGACAGCGACGGCAGTGTCCGGCCCTACCGCGTCACGATCAGCACCGACCCCGTCACGATCGCGGCCACCAGCACGACGTGGTTCAGCCCGATCACCTCGCGCTTGAACACGTAGGCGCCGAAGCCGAGCGCGAACACCGGTGAAGCCATCATCAGCGGCGTGACGATGCTGACGTCGCCTCGGCTGACCGCCAGATTCACGCACAGAATGCCGAGGCCGTTCAGCAGGCCGCTCAGGGCAAACCAGAGCACACCCTTGCGGCCGGCCGGCGTCCGGGCCGGCGTGCGTCGGAACGCCAGCGCCAGAATCAGTACGACGGTCGAGACCGTGCTCATGATCAGGGTGGCGAAGAACGGCGAATCCACCTCGGCGTAGCCGAACTTGTTGACCACAGGCGACAGGCCGCGCGCGAAAGACGCGGTCAGCGGAATCAGCAGCGCCCACAGCGGCCAGCCGCGCTTGATCTTGCCCTTGTACAAGGCGGTGAACAGCACGCCGCCGATCATGATCGTGAGGCCCAGCGTGGCCTGCAATCCGAAGGTCTCGCCCAGGACCAGCACGGCCGGCAAAATGGCGAACACGGGCAGAAAGCCATTGATCGCCGACGAGATGGCCGGTCCCACGAGCCGGATCGACGCGATCTGCAGCCGCTGCCCGAGCGCCGGAATGACCAGGCCGCTGGCCGCGAAGTACCAGAGCGCGTGCGCGCGAAACCACGCGAAATCGACGAATAGCGGCGACAGTGCCCAGAACACCGCCGCCATGGCCGCCACCGACACGAACGCGCCGGTCAGTTCGTCGGTGTCGTCGAGCCCCTTGTTCTGAATGTGCATGTTCAGGCCGAACACCATGGCGGCGCTGAGCGCAAACAATACGGCGGGCAGGATCATGTGTCGGTGGGCGGGATGGGCGCGGGCGGAACCGCGCGACAAGAAGACCTCACCGGATTAGATCGCAAGTTCGGATCGGCCCGCGCGGAAGTGTCTGCGCCCCACCGAATCCGGGTCTCGGAAATGCCGGAGGCCGCCACCCGCGGCGGACGACCGCGTAGCGACGATGCGGAACCGTTCGCGACACACACGGCCTGCGCCGCCGGTGGGCGTCGTAAAATGCAGCCGCTGACCCAGCGTCGGCGACCCTGATTGCGACGCCTTGCGTCGCGCGATCCTCCGGAAGAATCCTCCCGTCGCGGGTGCCGTGCGCGTCGCCATGACCTGCGGCCCCGTCCGACCCGGCGCATTTCCGCCGGCAATTCGGGCTCTCGGGCGACGTCGACGTCGCGCCCGGCGGGCGGCATGATCGGCTGCAACACCCCAACTCGAGCACAGATGAATTCCCTACGAGACGAATGGTTCTCCAACGTTCGCAACGACTTGCTGGCCGGCCTGGTGGTCGCGCTGGCGCTCATTCCAGAGGCGATCGCGTTCTCGATCATCGCGGGGGTGGATCCGAAGGTCGGCCTCTATGCGTCGTTCTGCATCGCGGTGGTGATCTCGTTCGTGGGCGGGCGCCCCGGCATGATCTCGGCGGCCACAGGCGCCATGGCCTTGCTGATGGTGACGCTGGTCAAGGACCACGGTCTTCAATATCTGCTTGCGGCGACCGTGCTCACCGGGGTGTTACAGATCATCGCTGGCTGGCTGCGCCTGGGCGAGCTGATGCGTTTCGTGTCGCGCTCGGTGGTGACCGGCTTCGTGAATGCCCTGGCCATTCTGATCTTCATGGCGCAGCTGCCCGAACTGATCGGCGTGACCTGGCATGTGTATGCGATGACCGCGGCCGGTCTGCTCATCATCTATGGGCTGCCGCGCATCACGAAGGTGGTGCCGTCGCCGCTGGTCACGATTCTGGTGCTGACCGCGGTGGCGGTCGCCAGTGGCATGGACATCCGCACCGTGGGCGACATGGGCGCGCTGCCCGACAGCCTGCCGGTGTTCCTGGTGCCGGACATTCCGTTCACCGTCGAGACCCTGGCGATCATCTTCCCGTATTCGTTGACGATGATGGTGGTCGGCCTGCTGGAATCCCTGATGACGGCCACGATCGTTGACGATCTCACCGACACTAAGAGCGACAAGAACCGCGAGTGCATGGGCCAGGGGGTGGCCAATTTCGCCTGCGGCTTCATCGGCGGCATGGCAGGCTGCGCGATGATCGGCCAGTCGGTCATCAATGTGAAGTCCGGCGGCCGGGGGCGCCTGTCTACCTTCGTCGCGGGCCTTTTCCTGCTCCTGATGGTGGTGTTTCTCGACGACTGGGTCAGCCGCATTCCGATGGCGGCGCTGGTCTCGGTGATGATCATGGTCTCGATCGGCACCTTCAACTGGGGCTCGATCCGTTCGCTGCGCGAGCATCCCCCGAGTTCCAGCGTGGTCATGCTGGCCACGGTCGTGGTCACGGTGTTCACCCATGATCTGGCCATGGGCGTGCTCACGGGCGTGTTGCTCTCGGGTTTCTTCTTCGCACACAAGGTGGGGCGCATTCTGAGCATCCGCTCGCTGGCCGGCGACGAAGGCCGCACGCGGACCTACACGGTGTTCGGCCAGGTGTTCTTCGCCAGCGCCGAGCGCTTCACGAACGCGTTCGATTACCAGGAGGTCATCGAGAAAGTGCGTATCGACGTCAGCCGCGCACACTTCTGGGACATCACCGCCGTGAGCGCATTGGACAAGGTGATCTTGAAGTTTCGCCGTGAGGGCACCGATGTCGAGGTCATCGGCCTGAACGAGGCCAGTGCAACCATGGTGGACAAGTTCGCGGTTCACGACAAGGTTGTCGGCGACGACATCCTGCTCGGGCATTGAGCCCGTGATGCAGAGCGATCAAAAAGTGCTGGCCTGCGTCGACCGCTCGCACTTTGCCGACACCGTCACCGACTACGCCGCCTGGGCCGCGCAGCGTCTGGGCGCGCCGCTGGAGCTTCTGCACGTGCTGGACCGGCACGCCGAGGTTTCGCGCAGCACCGACCACAGCGGCGCTATCGGTATCGATGCCCAGGAGCAGTTACTGAGCGAGTTGTCCGAGGAGGATGCCTCGCAGAGCAAGGCCGCACGCGAGCAGGGCCGCCTGTTCCTGAACCGCCTGCGCGAGCGGGCCGCGGCCGCCGGGGTGCAGGCACCGGACGTGCGCCAGCGCCACGGCGTTCTGCATGTCACCCTGGCCGAGCGCGAAGGCGGCGTGCGCCTGTTCGTGCTGGGGCGGCGCGGCGAATCGGCCGAGCACACGCAGCGCGATCTCGGCCGCAACGTGGAGCGCGTGGCACGCAGTCTGCACAAACCGATTCTCACGGTCACCGAGGGCTTCACCGAGCCGCGCCGGGTAATGATTGCGTTCGATGGTGGCAACGTCACGCGTCAGGGCGTGTCCATGGTGGCCGCCAGCCCCTTGTTTCGTGGTCTGCCGGTGCGTCTGCTGATGTCGGGCTGGCAGAGCCGCGAGGCATCCAAGCAACTCGACTGGGCGCGCAAGACGCTCGAAGCGGCGGGCTTCGAGGCGCCGGCGTCATTGATTCCAGGCGACGCGGAGAGCGTGATCGCCAAGGCGGTGCGCGACGAGGCGATCGACATGCTCGTCATGGGCGCCTACAGCCACTCGCCATTGCGCAGCCTGTTTCTGGGCAGTAAGACCTCGGATCTGTTGCGAAGCGCGAGCATCCCGACACTGCTGCTGCGCTGAACGGGTTTGCGTGCACCGGCGCAGCGGCGCGCCAACGGCAAAGCTCATAACATTTGGGCCGGGCGTGACAAATGAGCACCAATGTCGCAGTCGAGACTCGAGACGGACCAGATCGGTATGAACCCAATCCCAATGCCGGATGCGCGCCTGATAGAGGCGCTTCAGAGTGCCAGCAGTTTGCAGCTGTACCAGCTCAGCACCGTCATCGACCGCATGCTGGCCGACCCGCGCCGGATTCTCGAGATCCGCAAGGATCTGCACCTGGGCCAGACCGTGCAGTTTCTCGATTGGCCGGACGGCCAGCCGCGCCAAGGCACGATCGTAGAGCTCAAGAAGCGGCAGGTGGTTCTGCATGAAATTGGCGCGTATCGGGAATGGACCCTGTCATATACGGCGATCGCGCCCCCTGGCGATTCATTGCAGCCAGCACCCCCGCCGGGGCCAACGGTGGTGAAACCGACCCGGGGAGATTTTCAGCGCGGTGATCGGGTCAGCTTCGAAGACCGCTATCTGCAGACCCAGGTCGGTGTCATCGTCAGGGTCAATCAAAAGACCGCAAGCATCGATACGGGGGACGGGGGCAACTGGCGCGTCTCTTTCGCGTTGCTGCGGCATGTGCACGACGTTTGAACGGATCGCCCCGGAAAATGACGACGTCCGCCAGGGTGCCGGGAGCGAGCCCGGTGGTGTGCTCAGTCGTTGATACCGCGCCGCACCAGCCGCTGAGCCGACAGTGGCTCGAGGTTTTCGAGCAACCGAAGTTTTCTTTTGTGGCGGACGCGAATGTCGGTGATGCAGGCCTGCCAGCGCTCGCCCTGGTTTTGCTCGCGCATCAGCAATTGCACCTTGCGCAACAGCCTGGCGGCGCACTCGTAGGCGGCCGGCTTGACCTGCGCGATTTCGGCCTCGGCCAGCGTCGACCAGATGTCGATGGCCAGGTCCGGACTGTGACCGCGAATGGCGTCGGCCACCGACTCGGCCAGCCGGCCCTGGCGTCGTTCCTGTGGGCCGAGGCGGTGGTATAGCGTGACGACATCGTCGAGTCTTTGCTCGTCGATGGCGATGTCGATCAGCGTCGTCAACAACGGGTGAGCGGCACGCCACGAGCCCGTCCACCCGGTGGAGGGCAACTCCGTTTCGGGCAACGGCCATTGGTGATCCGGTGGCGCGCCGGTTTCCAGAAACCGCAGTGCGACCTCGCGCACCAGGGGCAGGCAGCCGGCGGCCTGCGCCGCCTGCGCCAATGCCCGATAGTGATGGATGTCGGGAGAATCGAAGAATGACTCGGCGTGGTAAGCGGCCACCAGATCGTGACGTCGTTCGGCCGTGGCGATGTCGACGAGCCGGTCACGGAAGAGGTGAACATCCCGGTTGGCCGATGGGCGATGCTCGGCCGCGCGCAGGCACCAAGAACGGGCCTTGGCGGTGTCGCCGTCCGAGATGAGCGCATCGATCAGCGTCATGTAGCAGCCGGTGGATTCGGCCAGTGGCTCGAGCAGCGGCACGATGCGCTCATGCTGATCGGCGCGACGCAGGGCATCGACTGCGATGTCCAGCCAGCGTCCGACAGGGAAGTCGCTGCTGCTGCGCGGCGACATCGGATCGACGGCCACGCCGATGCGTTGCTGCATGATGTCGGCGACCGTGGACCAATGCTCGGGCTGATACTGCGGGTGGTTCAGAGTGTTTTCGACGTCATCGAGCAGGCCGAACTGGTCTTCGAGATCGCGTTCGATGACCCAGACGAGTTGTTCGGCCGGCGAGCGCGCGGAGGCGGGCAGGGCATCCAGGGCCACGTTCATGCATGCGTTCACCGCCATAGCGATATCGCCGTCGTCGTCGCTGCTGGACTCGATCATGTGCGCACCAGCCTTCATCAAGCCCTCGGCCAGATAGAGCGTGGCCTCGACCTCGCCGTCGTCGAGCAAGTCTTCGAAACCGCGCTCGATCTCGCCCAGGTCGGGCGGCACCATGCGATGGCGCCAGTTATCGTAGGTGTAGGGATCGAAGGGGCTGTTGGCCAGCGCCTGGATCTGCCGGTGTAGCCGTTGGGCTCGACGACGCGCCCGCGGGTTCTCGATCTGCTGGAGCGGGTCATCGGGGACAGCCTTTGCCGCCGGCCTGCGGCCGACGGCTGGCGTGGACCGGCGCGGTTCCGTCGGGTCTTTGGCGGGTATGCTCCCGCCTGTGAGGGTGTCTTGGGAGACTTGGCCTGCCGTGGCGCTTGGTGTCACCGTTGCCGCGGCATCTTGTTCGACCGCCTGTTCGAGCCATGGCAGCGATTCACCGCGGTTGAGGACCTCGGCGGCCGCGAGCACCACGGCCAGCGCGTGCTTGCAGGGCCCACCCCTCTCATATGGGCAGGTGCATTCGGCGCGCAGCGAGCCCGCGCCGATGCGAACCAGCGTGGTATAGCGGCGCTCGCCCTCGACCCAGGCGACCAGGTCGGATGGCGGGCATTGGTACAGGTCGTGGACCTGGCCGACCAGCCGTTGGCCGCGGCCCAAAACGGCACTGCCGGCCCAGCTTTGCAAATCGGCCAGGTCGAGCTGGCGCAGGTGCTGTTCGGTGCTGCTTGGCATCGCTGGAATCAGGATGGCGTCATTGGGCTTCATGGTAGCGGGCTTGGTACGCGGGATTGCGTTGATCGTCACCCCTGACAGGCTCACCGCCTGAGCCTGCCGAAGCGATAGACTGTCGCCATGGCATCGGAAAAACATGTCGCCGTCTATCGGCAAATGCGGCAGCAACCACTGTGGCGCCTGCTCGCCGCCGATAACGGCCCGGTGGTCGTTGGCCTGCTGCAGGGCTTGCTGCTCACCGGCGATCGCAGTCTGCCCGGCTCGGTGCTGATCGAGCGCCTGGGCCACGAACTCGAGTCCCTGCGCTCTCGCGGCGAGCCGCTGCCGCAGACCCCCCAGGCCTACGTGGCGGCGTGGCTCGCCGAGGGCTGGCTCGAGCGCCGTCTGCCAGTGGGCGCCCCGGAGGAAACCTACGAGCTGTCGGTGGCCGCGGCCGATGCCATCCGGTTCGTGTCGGCTCAGGCGACACCGCATTCGGCGGCCACCGAAAGCCGCTTGTCACTGGTCATTCATGCCTTGGTCTCGTTGGCCGACGACACCGACCCCGATCGCGAGCGTCGGCTCGCGCGCCTGAGCGCCGAGCGCGAGCGCCTCGATCGTCAGATCGAGGCCGCCCGTTCGGGCGATCTGCCAACGTTGTCAGAGGCCTCGGCGCTCGAGCGTGCGCGCGAGATCATCGCATTGGCCGATGGCCTCACGGGTGACTTCCGCCGCGTGCGCGATCAGTTCGAGCAGCTCAACCGCAGCCTGCGCGAGCGCATCGTCGAGGGCGAGGGTCAGCGCGGCGAGGTATTGGAGGCTCTGTTCGCCGGCATCGATGTCATCGCCGAGAGCGACGCCGGGCGTAGTTTCACCGCCTTCTGGCGGCTGCTCACGAACCCGGAGCAATCCGCTTCGCTCGACACCGCGCTCGAGTCCGTGATGGCGCGGGGTTTCACGGCCGGGCTGGGCATGGCCGAGCGCCGGTTTCTGTTGCGGCTCACGCGCGAGCTGCTGGCCCAGGGCGGCTCCGTGCACGAGGTCTTGCAGTCGTTCGCACGCAGCCTGCGTCACTTCGTGCAAAGCCGGCAGTATCTGGAACAGCGTCGCGTCAATCAGTTGCTGCAGCAGGCGCAGCGCTCGGCGCTCACTCTCAAGGAGCAGATGCGCGCCACCGAGTCGCTGGCCTTCACACTCGAGCTGACCAGCGCCCGGGTCGGCTCGCTGGCGCAGTGGGTGTTGTACGACCCGTCGTTGCAGGCCGCACCGGCGCTCATGCAAGAGGGCGATGCGCCCGAGGTCGGTCTGGATGCCATCGGCGAGCTGGTCGCGCACTCCGAAATCGATCTGCGCGGTCTGCAGGGCGACATCCGCGCCTGGCTCGGCCGGCATGCGCAAGGGTCCATTGCCGAGCTGCTGGCCCAGTATCCCGCTCGGCAAGGCCTGGGCAGCGTGGTCGGCCTGCTGGCCCTGGGCGCTCGTCACGGGGTACGGACCGACGGCGTCGAAACCGTATCCTGGGTGGGTGACGATGCGCGACCGCGCAGTGCGCGTATCCCTTGTATCTATTTCACGCGAGACTGTCTGCATGCCCTGGCCTGAAACCCGCGTCGATGACGTCGCGCCCGATTCCACGCAGGCAATGCCCGCCGTGGATGAGCAAGCGGTCAGTGGTCCGCAACCACTGTATCCCGATGACTGCGGCACCTTGCCGTTCGATGCGCGGCGGGTGCTGGTGCTCTTGCTGACCGGGCCGTTTCTCGATGGTGAGCGCCATTCGCAACTCTGGCCGGTGCTGCTGCGCCACGAAGACATCGTGCGCAGCCGGCTGGCGGATCTTTTCCTGCAGTTGGTGATCGACCGCGATCTGCGCGTGGCCTTTGCTCGTCAGGCCGACACCGGCGAGCTCGGTGCACCGGTGCTGCTGCGCCGGGCCAGCCTGACTTTTCTCGATTCGGTGCTGCTGCTGTTTCTGCGCCAGCGGCTCACCCAGGCTCAGGCCCAGAACGAGCGCGCCGTCGTCGATGTCGATGAGATCGTCGAGGCGCTCACCGTCTACGATCGCGCTGCCAGCGCCGATCGGGCGCTGTTCGTCAAGCGCCTGCATGCCAGCATCGAAAAAATCAAGAAACACAGCATCTTGCGCAAACTGCGGGCGGCCGATCGGCGCTTCGAGATCTCGCCCACGCTCAAGATCCTGTTCTCGGCCGAGGAAATCGCCGATCTGATGCGTGCCTATGAGCGCGACGGCGACTTGGCCGCGGGCCAGGCTCCCGAAGACGACTGGCACGGCGAGTCGCACGCCGCGCTGCGCGATCACCTGAACGACGACGGCAACGACGACGGCAACGACGACGCCAACGACGACGCCAACGACGACGCCAACGACGACGCCAACGACGACGCCAACGACTTGCCAGACGACCCCCACGATGCGTCGTACGAGCCCGATGACGCCGCCGTCCATCGCCGTATCAGCGCCTCCAACATCGGCAGACGTCAACCGTGAGCATGCAACTGGCATTCGACACCATCGAGCCGGCCCAGCCGCCCGAGCAGTTCCGCATGCGTCGGCTGCAGGTCTACAACTGGGGCACGTTCGCCGGCGTGCACGATGTCCCGATCGCCGAGCGTGGTTTTCTGTTCGTGGGCCGCTCGGGTGCCGGCAAGTCCACCTTGCTGGATGCCATCTCGGCGCTGCTCGTGCCGCCACGCTGGATCGATTTCAATGCCGCCGCCCGTGAGGCCGAGCGCAGCGGCCGCGATCGCAATCTGGTCAGCTATGTTCGCGGCGCCTGGGCCGAACAGAAAGACGATGCCTCGGGGGAGATCGCCACCCGCTTTCTGCGCACCGGCACGACCTGGACCGCCATTGCACTCACCTTCGACAACGGCCGTGGCCGAACGGTGGTGCTCGCGCAGTTGCTCTGGCTGCGCGGCGCTGCCAATGGTGCGGCCGACGTGCACCGGCAATTCATGGTGTTCGAGCGGGCACTGGAAATCACCGAGTTCGAAGCCTTCGGGCAGGCCAATCTCGACGTTCGCAAGCTCAAGCTGCAGTTTCCCGATGCCTTCGTGCGTGGCGAATTCCGGCCTTACAGCGAGCGCTTCTGCCGTCTGCTGGGCATCGAGAACGAGCTGTCGTTGCGTCTGCTGCACAAGACCCAGTCGGCCAAGAATCTCGGCGACCTGAACGCCTTCATGCGCGAGTTCATGCTCGAGCGCCCGGCAACGTTCGACGCCGCCGATCGCCTGGTGGCCGAGTTCGACGAGCTCAATGCCGCCCACCAGGCGGTGGTGTCGGCGCGTCAGCAGGTCGAGGCGCTGCTGCCGGCGCGTGTCGCGATGGCCGAGCGCGAACGTCTGCAGGCGTCGCGCCTGCACTGCGAGGCGCTCAGCGGCGCCGTCGACACCCACCGCTCGGGTCACAAAGCACGCTTGCTGGGCGAGCGCATCGCCGCCTTGCAGCTGCAGGCCGATGCCCTGCACGGCGAGATCGGCCGGGCGCAGGCCGACCACGATCGCGAGCAGGACGAGCTACGTGCGCTGCAGCGCCGTCACGACGCCGCCGGCGGTGACCAGATCAGCGCTTGGCGAAATGAGCACACCATGCTCGAGCGCCAGCGTGACGACCGCCTGCGCATGCGCAGTCAGGCGGCTGCGGCCCTGACCGCACTCGATGTGCCCATGCCCGATTCGCCGCGCGCCTGGGCGCAGGCGGTGGCCGCCGCACGAGCGGAGCTCGAAGACTACGAAGGGTCCGAACGGCGTGAGCGAGACGCGCGCGATAAATTGGTTCTGGCGCGGCGCGAGGCCGAGTCGGCGTTCGAAGAGACCGTCGCCGAGGTTCAGGCACTCGAACGGCAGCCATCGAATATTCCGGCGCAGTTGTTGGCGCTGCGTGCGCGTGTGGCGGCTGGCATCGGGCTCGACGAGGGTGCGTTGCCGTTCGTGGGCGAGTTGCTGCAGGTGCGCGCCGATGCCGCCGAGTGGCAGGGTGCCATCGAGCGCGTGTTGCACGGCTTTGGCCTGTCGATCCTGGTCGATGACCGCCACTATGCGGCAATGTCCTCGTTCGTCGAGGGCGAGCACCTCGGCCAGCGGTTGGTCTACTACCGTGTGGCGCCGCGCGAGAGCACCCCGGCGCGAACGCTCACCGCCGACTCGCTCGTGTTCAAGCTCGAGATCAAACCGGGGTCCCAGGGCGAGTGGCTGGCACGTGAACTGCGCGAGCGTTTCGACTACACCTGCGTCACCAGTCTGCAAGCATTTCGTCGGGCCGATCGTGCGCTCACCGTGCATGGCCAGATCCGCCACAGCCGCACCCGCCACGAAAAAGACGACCGACGCGCGTTGGACGACCGCCGTCCACTGGGTTCTGGGCTTCGACAATCGCGAGAAGCTGGCTCTTTTCAAACGCCAGGCCCAACAGCTTGGCGATCGCATCGGCGGGGTGCAGCGTCAGCTCGAATCCCTGGAAGCCAGCCAGAGTCAGCGGGCGCGGCATCGGCCATTGCCAGGCCGTGGTCAATCTGCAGTGGGGTGACATCGATGCGGCGCCCATGTTGGCGGCGCTCAGTGCGCTCGAGAAGCGCATCGCCGAGGCCGTTGCGGGCAACGACGAACTGCGCGATCTCGCCGCCCGCATCGCCAGGCAGACGGTGTCGCTCGAGCGCTTGGCCACCACCTTGCGGCGCAAGACCATCGACTACGAGAAGGCGCACGAGAACGCCGATCAGCTTCGCGAGGCACTGGCGGCACTGCATGACGAGTCGGCGGCCGAACTCGGCGATGCGTTGCGTGAGGAACTCGATCGTCGCTTTGCGGCCGAGAACCGGCCGCTGACGCTCGACACGCTCGATGCCATCGCGCGGGCCGTCGAGCGCGCTCTTGCCCACGAGCACGCCGAGACCCTGCGCGGCATCGATGCGCAGGGACGTCTGGCCGAGCGTCAGTTCGAGGAGTTCATTCGTCGCTGGCCGGCTGAGGCCGACGGCCTCGATGCCAGCCTGGCGGCCGGGCCCGATTTCATGGCCAAGCTCAATCGCCTGGAGACCGACGGCCTGCCGGCGCACGAGCAGCGCTTTTTCGAGTTGCTCGAGAGCCAGAGCCACCAGAATCTGGCCGCGCTGATGTCGCACATGAACGATGCGCGCAAAGAGATATTCGAGCGCATGACACTGGTCAATCACAGCCTGGCCCGCGTGCCGTTCAACCGCACGCTCGAGCAGGCCACCACCTTGTCCATCGAGGTCAGTGACCGCTTTCTGCCTGAAGTGCGCGAGTTTCGCCAGCAGGTGCAACATGTGCTCAGCCACGCCTGGAGCGGCGAGCGCGACTCGGCCGAGGCCCGCTTCGAGGTCCTGCGCGAGCTGGTGTTGCAACTGTCCAGCGAACTGGCCGAGCACCGACGCTGGCGTCAGACCGTGCTCGATGTGCGGCACCACATGGAGTTCATCGGCCGCGAAACCGACGAAACCGGCGCCGAGGTCGAGGTCTACCGCAGCGGCTCGGGAAAATCCGGTGGGCAGCGGCAGAAGCTGGCCACCACCTGCCTGGCAGCGGCATTGCGATACCAACTCGGCGGCAGCGAGCGTGAACTGCCGGCCTATGCGCCCGTCGTGCTCGACGAGGCCTTCGACAAGGCCGACAACGAATTCACCGCGCTGGCCATGAACATCTTCGCCAACTTCGGCTTTCAGATGGTGGTGGCAACGCCGCTGAAGTCCGTGATGACCTTGGAGCCATTCATCGGCGGCGCATGCTTCGTCGATATTCGCGACCGACGCGTCTCGAGCGTGCTGATGATCGAATACGACGAGCCTGCCGCTCGCCTTCGCCTGCCCGAGCAGGCTCGACGCGATGGCGACGACGCTGTTGGGGCTGGCGCCCACGATGCCTACGACGATCGTGGCCGCGCGGAACCCGCGCATCTCGGTCAGTCTGCTCCACTGGGTCCGCCGGCCCGCTCCTTCGATTGAAGTCGCCAGCCGATATCGCTCGTCTGCTGACGCGGCGCTTCGATTTGGCGCAGCGGCAATGGCTGGCGGGCACCCAGGGCCGATCCGATTCGATGCCCGAGGGTTTCCCAATTGAAATCGGCTTGTCCGTGCCTACCGAGGCGCGCGCGGTTCGCGAACTCGAGGCCGTGCGTGCCTGGCTGGCCGCGTGGCAGCAGTGGCAGTCCGCAAATGCCGACGCCGGTGCCGGCCCCGCTGCGCATGGTCGCCTGGTCTGGGGCGAGCGGCGCTGGCGGGTGCTCGGTCTGCAAGCGCTACCCGAGCGCATCATCATCGAGCATCCGGCCCAGTGTGCGCAGTGGGCGGGTCAGCTCGAGCGCTGGCAGCGCGCCTGTCAGCGTTACGGTGATGTCATGCGTGTCTGGCCGCAATTGGCCGACGCCGCGGCGCGTGCGTTCGCCGTTCTGGCCGACTATGAGACCGCCGACTTCGAGCGTTTGCTGACCCTCGTCGCCTGGCTCGACCGACATCCGGCCAGTGCCTTGTATGTGCGTCAATTGCCGGTGCCCGGTCTCGATACCAAGTGGCTCGATTCGCGCAGGCGCCTGGTCGGCGAATGGCTGGGCGCGCTGCGTGGGGTCGACCCCGGCACGGTCGAGTTCCACGAGCTGTGCGGATTGCGGCCGATTTCCCGCCTGATTCGGGTGCGGCTATTGGATCCGGCGCTGCGCCATCAAGTGAGTGGCCTGGGCGATCTGACCTTGCCGCTCGAGTCGTTCGCCGCGCTCGCACTGCGCCCGGCACGCGTGATCGTGGTCGAGAACCTGCAGACCGGGCTGGCGTTCGAAGATCTTCCCGGTGGCATGGTGATCATGTCCTTGGGCTATGGTGTCGATGCGCTGGCCGCAATCCCGTGGCTGGCCGGCATCCCGGTCTGCTATTGGGGCGATCTGGACACCCACGGCCTGGCGATTCTCAACCGGGCCAGGCATTACCTGCCGCACATCGAGTCCGTGCTGATGGACGAAGCCACCCTGCTCGAACACCAGCCGTACTGGGGTCACGAGGCCGCGCCATCCGAGCAGGGCGGCGATGATCGACTCACCGAGGCCGAGGCCCGCTTGCTCGCGGATTTGCGGCGTGGCCGCTGGGGCATCGGTGTGCGTCTCGAACAGGAGCGCATCGACTGGCGTCTCGCGTGGTCGGTGATGTCGGCCCGATTCACCGGGCCACCCAGCCCGGCGAATCAGGACTGAATGCGGCCCGTGCCGAGCGGAGAAGTTGCCGGCTACAGACGATGGCCGTAACATGCTGAGCCGTATGAACGTTTGTCCGCCGAGGTGTTCACGGCTGATGGCGATACTGTCCGTTGAACGATCACGGCTTCCCGACAGACCGAACTGGTTCCACGTCGTTATCCTGGCGGCAGGGCATGAACAAGGGTGACCTTTCGCGTTTCGTCGAGGAGCCCGTGCCCTGGCCTTTCCTCGACCGCACGGTGGAAAAACTGCGTCGCGACAATCACGATCAGTCGGCCAAGGAACCCGAGGCCAGGCTCGACGAGGGTCGTGCCGAGGGTCTGGCCGGGCGTCGTGGTTCGATCATCTGAGCCGCATCCCGACCAAAGGAGACCAACTTGCCTGCCACTTCCCCCATGGGCGAACAGAACGTGCCCACCCCCGCGCTACACGACTGGTGCGTGCGTCTGTTCACCGACGCCGGCTCGAATGCCGAGGAGGCCCGGCTGCTGGCCGACCACCTGGTCGGCGCCAACCTCGCCGGCCACGATTCGCACGGCGTGGGCATGATCCCGATGTACATCGATTCATTGCTGGCGGGCGAGCTGCAGCTCAATCAGCGCATCGAGGTGGCCGTGGATACCGGCGCGATGGTGATCGTCGACGGTTGCCGCGGCCTGGGACAGGCCATCGGGTACCAGGCGATGGCGCTGGCGATCGAGCGCGCGCGCGAGCACGGCGTGGCGCTGCTGGGCTTGCGCAATGCGCACCACATCGGCCGGGTGGGGCACTGGGTGGAGCAGTCGATCGCGGCCGGCATGGGCTCGATCCACTTCACCAATGCGGTGTCCACGTTCGCCAAGGTGGCGCCCTACGGCGGCTCGCAGGCGCGCTATCTGACCAACCCGTTCTCGGTGGGCTTTCCGGTGCCCGGCGGCGACCCGATCGTGCTCGACTATGCCACCAGCGCGATCGCGGTCGGCAAGGTGCGCGTGGCCTACAACAAGAAGGTGCCGGTACCCGACGGCTGCCTGATCGACCCCGACGGCCAGCCCAGCAACGACCCGGCGCTGCTGTTCGAGCAGCCCGAGGGCGCGCTGCGCACGTTCGCCAATCACAAGGGCCACGCGCTCGCGCTGGTGTGCGAGTTGCTGGGCGCGGCGCTCACCGGCGGTGAAACCTTCCGCGAATCGGGCCCGCGGCCCACCACCGGCACCTGGAACAACATGTTTGCGGTGGTGTTCGATCCCGCCAGGCTCGGCACCGCGCAGCGCTTCGGCGAAGAGACGAAGGCCTTTCTGGAGTGGGTGCGCTCGTCGCGGCTGTCGGGCGAGACCGACCGCATCATGGTACCGGGCGACCCCGAGCGGCGCATGCGTGCGGCACGTGCCGAGCGCATGCCGATCGACGGCGGCACGATGATCCAGATGGACGCCGCGGCAGCCAAGATCCAGGCCTCGCGCGGCCGCGGTCCGGGGCCGCTGTCGGCACTGGTCTCGTAGCCGATGTGCAGCGCATCACGCCCGCGCCGCGCTGCGGCCCGGGCGTGATTCGCGGGTTCGCCATCACGGTAAGCGCCGCGGACCTGAGGCCCGGCGACGACGAGCACTAGCAGGCGAAACCCGACTGATCCTCGGGCCAGCAAGCGTTCCGGGATCGTCAGGTCGGTCTGGTCAGACATCTGCGGCCCACGATCAGCGTCCGCGCTGCGCGCCACGCCTTCGAATTGTCACATTCACGGTCTAGCCTTGCGTCCGTCCCGATGCCGAGGAGAGATCCATGAACGTGAATGCCAGACTGGCGGGCCTGTGTTCGGCCAGCCTCTTGTTGTCGCCATTGGCCCAGGCGCAGGTGCTGCCCAGCCACCAGACCCAGGACCCTTTCTATCAGCAGGCGCAGACGCGCATGGCGTTCCAGCTCGATCGCCGCGCGGCCACGAGCGCCCGCAACGTGATTCTGTTCATCGGCGACGGCATGGGCGTATCGACGCTCACCGCTGCCCGCATCCTGAAGGGCCAGATCGACGGCGGGTCGGGTGAAGAATACGAGCTGTCGTTCGAGAAATTTCCCTATAGCGCCTTTTCGAAGACCTATAGCGCGAATCAGCAGACACCGGATTCGGCGCCGACGGCGACCGCGATGGTGACCGGCGTCAAGACGAACGACGGCATCCTCGGACTCGATTCGAATGCGGTGCGCGGCGATTGCAGGTCGTCGTTCGGCAACGAACTGGTCACGGCGCTCGAACTGGCCGAGATCCGTGGCCAGTCGACCGGGGTCGTTTCGACCGCCCGCATCACCCACGCCACGCCGGCGGCCATGTACGCGAAATCGGTCGAGCGCGACTGGGAAGACGATTCCGACATGCCGAAGGAGGCCATCGCCGAGGGTTGCAAGGACATCGCCGACCAACTCGTCAACTTCGAGAGCGCTCTCGAGAGCCGCTTCGCGAACATCGATGTCGATGGCATCGAGGTCGTGATGGGCGGTGGCCGCCGACACTTCCTGCCCAAGGATGCGGCCTTCAACAGTGGCGACGAAGTCAGTGCGATCGAGGGTGATTGCACCGACGGGCGCGATTTGGTCGCCGAGTGGCAGGACCGCTATCCCGATGGCGTCTACGTCAAGGACTGGGCCGGGTTCGCCGCGGCAGACCCCGCGCAGGTGAATCGGCTGTTCGGTCTGTTCAATGAGTCTCACATGCAGTACGCGGCGGATCGCACGAACGATCGGCTCGGTGAGCCCTCGCTGGCGACGATGACCAGCAAGGCGATCGATATCCTGAGCAAGAATCCGCGCGGCTACTTTCTGATGGTGGAGGCCGGTCGCATCGACCATGGCCATCACGCGGGCAACGCCTATGGCGCGCTGCAGGACACGATCGAACTGGCGCGCGCGGTGCAGAACGCGGTCGACAAGACCAGCGCCGAGGACACGCTGATCATCGTCACCGCCGATCACAGCCATGTGTTCACGATCGCCGGCTATCCGAAGCGTGGCAATCCGATTCTCGGCAAGGTGGTGCAGCCCGGTGCGACCGAGCCGACGCTGGCCGCCGATGGCATGCCTTACACGACGGTCGGCTACAACAACGGCATCGGTTTTCGTGACCTTGGCCAGGAGACCGATTCCGATGCGGTCTACGAAGACAACGGCGGCCGGCCAGATCCTGGCCGCAAGAACATCGCCGGCCTGGACACCACCGCACCGGGTTTTCACCAGGAAACGCTCGTGCCGCTGAGTTCCGAGACGCACGCCGGTGAGGACGTCTCGATCCACGCGCGGGGCCCAGGCGCGCATCTGATCAGCGGCGTCATGGAACAGAGCGCCATCTTCAACGTGATTCAGCGCGCCACCGGTCTGATCGCGGACTGACGAGCCGCTCGAGCATTCACCCAATACGACGAGGAATCACATGAAAGTTTCTGACTATGGAAGACTGGCCGCCGTCGTGTCGATGGCCGCCACCGTGGCGGGCTGCGGCGGAAGTGACGGCGGCACTACGGTGGCCAGCGACAGAACCGCGCGTACCGTGCTGTCGGCGGCGGACGTGCCCGGCACGGTTCAGAGCACCGATTATCGTGCCGGCCAGAGCGCGCTGCTGGCCACCGAGAATGCGTTGGCGAATGCAACCGACGAAGTGGGTCGCGCCAAGAACATCATCCTGTTCGTGGGCGACGGGATGGGCGTGTCGACGGTGACCGCCGCCCGCATCCTGGAGGGGCAGCTCCGCGGTGTCGACGGCGAGTCGAACCAGCTGTCCTGGGACCGCTTTCCGTTCGCCGCGTTGTCCAAGACCTATAGCGCGAATCAGCAGACCCCTGATTCGGCGCCGACGGCGACCGCGATGATGACCGGCGTCAAGACCAACGACGGCGTTCTCGGCGTCGGCCAGGCAACCAAGCGTCGCGACTGCGCCAGCACCTTCGGCAACGAACTGGTCACCGCGCTCGAGCTGGCCGAACTCGCCGGCAAGGCGACCGGCGTGGTATCGACGGCGCGGATCACGCACGCGACGCCCGCGTCCACCTACGCGAAGTCGGTCGAGCGCGATTGGGAAGACGACTCCGACATGCCCGCCGAAGCCCTCGCCGCCGGCTGCAAGGACATCGCCGATCAACTGGTGGGCTTCGAGAAGCGTCTCGAGTCACGCTTTCCCGGTGTCGACGTCGACGGGATCGACGTGGTGATGGGCGGTGGCCGCCGGCACTTCCTGCCCAAGGACGCGGCCTTCAACAGCGGCGACGAAGTCAGCGCGGTCGAGGGTGACCGCACCGACGGGCGCAATCTGGTCGCCGAGTGGCAGACGATGTATCCGGCCGGCCGCTACGTGCAGAACAAGGCCCAGTTCGACGCGCTCGACGGCAGCGTGACCAAGGTCTTCGGTTTGTTCAACGAGTCGCACATGCAGTACCACGAGGACATCCTGAAAGACCGTCAGGGGGAGCCGACGCTCAGCGAGATGACGGCCAAGGCCATCGATGTGCTGGCGAAGAACGAGAAGGGCTACTTCATGATGGTCGAGGCCGGTCGTATCGACCACGGCCATCACGCCGGCAGCGCGTATTCGGCCCTGACCGACACGATCGAGCTCGCCAGGGCCGTACAAACCGCCGTGGATGCGACCAAGGCCTCGGACACGCTGATCATCGTCACCGCCGATCACAGCCATGTGTTCACGATCGCCGGCTACCCGAAGCGTGGCAATCCGATTCTCGGCAAGGTGGTGCAGCCCGGTGCGACCGAGCCGACGCTGGCCGCCGATGGCATGCCCTACACCACGCTGGGCTATACGAACGGACTGGGCTTCGCGGACATGGGCAACGAGACCGATGCCGACAAGCGCTATGACCTGGCCGGCGACAACCGCCGCGTCGACCTGACGTTGATCGACACCACGGCGGCCGGCTTCCACCAGGAGGCGCTGGTGCCGCTGTCGTCCGAAACCCACGCGGGCGAGGATGTCGGCATCTATGCGCGGGGGCCGGGTGCCCATCTGTTCAGCGGCACGATGGAGCAGCACATGATCTTCCACGTGATGAACCGCATGGGGGATCTCGAGGGCCAGGCCAATGCGGCGCTGAGCCGGTCGGTCGTTCAGCAATGACGGAGCGGGGCGGGCCACGGTGCCCGCCTCCGAGCACACCATGAAAACCAACCTGATCCTTGCGGGGTCGATCCTCGCCGCTTCATTGGCGCCTTCGGCGGCCGCGGCGCCGGCGCCCGATTGTGCGCAGCGGGCGGCGTCGATCGGCGTCGAATACGAGATCCGCACGCCGGACGCCCGCGACCCGGCGACGCGGCGACGCTCGTTCGGTTTCTGGCGCACGGGTGTCACCGTCGTGCATGAGTATCCGGCCGCCGGCATTGCAGACGTCTGGTTTCGCACAGCCGACGGCCGCCTCAAATCGACCCGGTACTTCGACGAGGCCGAGCGTGCCATCGAGTATCAGCCAGGCGATCTGAATCACGGTCACGGGCTGCGCAACTGGAGCGAGAAGAGCCAGCTCGTGTCGCAGGGCATGATCGATCTGCTGCGCGAACAGGCGCGGGCGGCAGGACACGTCGCCGCCGATGCCGCGAAGGCGTCGGCCGAGGGCGCGGCCGCCGCGGAGGTTCTCGGCGACGATCCCTGCCGACGGGTCGAATGGCTGCGCGGCGAGGTCAACGGCCAATCGATGCTCGTCGGCTGGATGCCGGCTCTGCGGATTCCTTACGCATTGTCGGCGTCGGTCGGTGGCAAACCGATCGCGCAGTGGCGGCTGACCCGCCTGGTCGACGACGGCAACGCCGAGATCGTCGCCCGACAACGAGTCCGTGCGCGATTCAAGGAAATCGATTTCGGTGACATCGGCGATGCGGAAACCGATCCCTTCTTCGGCAAGCTGATTCACATGGGCTTCGTTGAGCACGGCCATTCCGGCTTCTACGACAGCGACGGCCACGCGCACGGACACGATTCACGCTGATCGGCCGTCGTTCGGGTGCCGGCCTCTCCGGCTCAGCCGTCGACGCAGCGGCAGATTCGTCGGCGTCGGAGAATTCGACCTTCGGCGAATCGGGTCTTGTAGACTTTCGTCCCAGGGGGCACGTTCATGTGCCTGCGATGGGGCGGGAATGGTCGACAACATCTGGGAGACGTCGATGGTCACGACAGCGGAGCCGACCTTTGCGCGAAGGCCGCGCGCCGATGCACCTGCGGTTTCGTCATGAAGCGCTGGCTGCTGGTCATCACGCATCTCGGGGCGCTGGCTCTCGGTTTCGCGCTCGGCGTCTATTTCCTGCCGATTCTGATCGCCCCGCCCGCACCCAGCGAGCAGGCCTTGGCCCGGCTCGCCAGCGAGTCGAGTTTCGAGGGGCAGTTCCGGCGCGACCTCGCCGGCAGCGACGCGCTGCACTGGGGCGAGGGCAAGGTCTCGGTCGGGCGCAAGGCGATCTCGCTGGTCGGCAAGCTGGCACCGGGGCCAGACTACAAGCTTTACCTTTCGCCGCGCTTCGTCGAAACCGAGGCGGACTTCATCCGCCACAAGGCCGAGATGGTACGGGTGGGCGACGTGCGCACGTTCGAGAACTTCGCGGTCGATGTGCCGGCGGGGGTCGACATCGAGAAGTTCGACACCGTGATCGTCTGGTGTGAAGCGTTCGGCGAGTTCATCTCGGCTGCGAAGTATCGATGACCCCTGACCGCGGGCGTGCCGTAGGCGCTCCGCCAAAGTGGGGAACAGCCGGACGCGCAGCGCGCTCAGTTGGGCGGCTTTGGGTTTCTGCCCGCGGGCGCGGGTGTTCTGGGCCCGATTTCGTGGTCAAATGTGTTGACGGAGGAGACAGCGCTCCGTGGTCTACGCGGGCTCTCCGGTGAGGCATGTCCGCGCAATACAAAGAAGCTGGATCGTGTGCTGCACTGCGGCAAATTCAATCGATCGGAGACAAAGCAATGATGGGAGCAGAGCAATCCACATTTCGTCGCGTGGCGCGCGTCACCGCGCTGGCCGCGGCCATGTCCGTGGCCATGGGCAGTGCGTTCGCGCGCGGCGATGACGACAATCTCAACAAGCTCGGTGCGTTCAAGCGCACCGATACCGCGCCAGGCAAGGTGGTGGCGCAAGGCGGCAAATACGCGGACAACCTGCGCAAGGTGCTGCAGAACATCAAGATGCCCGATGGCTTCAAGATCGAGCTGTTCGCGGTCGTGCCCGATGCGCGCAGCATCGCCGTAAGCCGCAACAAGGCCGCCGTCTGGGTAGGAACGCGCAAGTCCACGGTTTGGTCGGTGGTCGACCGCGACATGGACAACGTGGCCGATACGGTCGAGGAGTTCAGCCCGAGCGTCAAGTTCGACGTGCCGGCGGGCGTCTGCTATTCGCCCGATGGTTTCCTGTTCGTGGCCGAGCGCAATCGCGTGCTGGTGTTCCCGGCGGCCGAGTACTTCATGGAAGGCGCCGACACCGTGGCGGAGCGTGTCGTCAAGCAGGGCGAGCTGATTCCGCCCGAAGAAGAGTCGTACAACCACACCGCGCGCGCCTGCGCCATCGGCCCCGACAATCGCATCTACATCACGCTCGGCCAGCCGTTCAATGTCTCGCCGCCCGAAAAAATCGACATGTACCGCAAGGCCGGCATCGGTGGCGTGGTCAGTTTCGATCGTGACGGTAAGAACCGCCAGGTGGTGGCCACCGGCGTGCGCAATTCGTCGGGTCTGGCGTTCAATCCGAAAGACGGCATGCTCTGGTTCACGGACAATCAGGTCGATGGCATGGGTGACGAAACCCCGCCGGGAGAGCTGAACAAGCTGACCAAGGTCGGCGCCTGGTTCGGTCACCCGTACACCGGTGGCGGCGAGGTTCGCACCAACGAGTACAAAGACCAGCAGATCCCGAAGGAACTCGCCGATATCTATGTGTCGCCACAGGTCGAGATGGTCGCGCACGCGGCCGATCTTGGCATGATGTTCTATACCGGGCGCATGTTTCCGGCGAAGTACAAAGGGGCCATCTTTTCCGCGCAGCACGGCTCCTGGAACGCCGTGAAGCCACGGGGCGCACGCGTGATGGTCACCTTCCTGGATGAAAACGGCAATGCGACCAAGTCCGAACCGTTCGCCGAGGGCTGGATGAACGAAGACGGTGTCTATCTTGGCCGCCCGGTCGACGTTCAACAGTATGTCGATGGCTCGATCCTGGTCTCCGACGACAAGGCGGGCGCCATCTATCGCATCTCTTACGAAGGCAAGTAGCGCGGGCAGGCCGGGCAAGGCAGCGCGGCATTCGTCTTGCTGCCTTGCCCGGCTCCCTGCGACCGGGGCCGGCCGTCGGGCCGGCCCCGTTCATTTCGCAAGTCCGGAGTCAGCCATGAAAGCAGTCTGCCGCGCAGCGGCGCTCGTGATGCTCGCCATTGCCACCTGTCAGCCCCGCGCGGCGGGTGCGGCCGATCCCCAGGCCGGTCGGGGCATCGCCGATCGCGTGTGCGCGAACTGCCACGGCTCCGATGGCATCGCAACCTTTCCGGGGGCCCCGAATCTGGCCGGCCAGCCCGAGGAATACTCGCGGCGGCAACTGCACGATTATCAGAGCGGCGCGCGCCGCAACGAGCAGATGAGCGTGGTCGTCAAGGGCCTGTCCGAAGCCGACATCGAGAACCTTTCGGCCTGGTATGCAGCCATGCGCGTCACGGTCGAGCTGCCTGATCGCTGACCTGGCGCACCAGAAGGCCGGAGGTCGACACCGACACCTCGAAGGTCGCCGGTTCGGCCGCCGGCACGAAGGTGGCCGAACCGTACTCGGCATCGAACAAGGGGCCGAACACATTGAAGCGCTTGCGCAGATCGAACAAGTCGACCGGACGTTCGGGCGCCAACGAATGCACGGTGCGCGGCCCGCTGCGCTCCTGCTCGATGTTGCGATAACGGCCGGCCACGCGGTCGAACTCCCACAGCGTGTGCAGGCCCAGCGCATTGCCCAGCGGTTTGAACTTCAGGATGTGCGCGTCGACGTAGATCTCGTCACCGGTCAGCTCATAGCGTGCCCGGCGGCCGTCGGCGAACGCGAAGTCGGCCTCGAAGCGCTGTGGTCCCAGCGGCCGCACGGTGATCCGGGCCGCCGCTTCCTCGTGCGTGAGGGCCTGATAGTTCTGCACTCCGACGGCGATCGCGCCGGCCAGGCCCCCCAGCGCAAGCAGCAGCAGACCCATCAGCGTGCGATGGGTGAAGCGCCAGAGTTGGGTCCGCCATAGCGCACGCAGACCGGCCACCACGAGCGCGAGGCCTAGCACGGCGAGCGCGCCGGCGGCGAGGGGGATCCATGTCATCGCGACACTCCGACATCGTGTTTTGGACGATCGGTGACGATCGCCACGGTTCATGATGAGCGAGGATGACACGGATCGGTTCGAACACCCGTGCCACCATAGCGCGCAACCAACTTGGACAAGGACGCCCACATGCCCATCTGGGTCGATGCCGATGCCTGCCCCGTCGCCATCAAGGAGATACTGTTTCGCGCCGCGAGTCGGCGCGGCGTGCTGATCACGCTGGTGGCCAACCAGCCGATGTACCTGCCGCGTTCGCCCAACATCCGCTTCGTGCAGGTGGCGCGCGGCTTCGACGTGGCAGATCACGAAATCGTCAAACGCATGGCCGACGGCGATCTGGTCATCACCGCCGACATTCCGTTGGCCGCCGACGTCATCGCCAAGGGTGGGCTGGCGCTGAGCCCGCGTGGGGAACTCTACAGTCGCGCCAACATCGAGGCCGCGCTGAGCATGCGCAATTTCATGGACGGCCTGCGCTCGAGCGGGGTCGACACCGGCGGGCCGCCGGCGCTGAGTCAGCGCGACCGCCAGTTGTTCGCGAACGAGCTGGACAAGTGGCTGGTCAGAAGCGGCGGCCGGGGTGGCGGACCAGGTGCTTGATCGTCAGCCTTGCCGTCCCAGGAATGCCGCCACCGCGGCATTGAAGGCCGCCGAATGGGTCACCGGCCCCATGTGACCGAGGCCCTCCAGCTCGGTCGTCTCAGCACTGGCAAGCGCGGGCGCCAGGATCTCCGTGAGGCGTTTGCATGATGCCTTCGTCGCCGAGCCGTGGTAGTAGCCCACCGGCACCGAAATCTGCGCGAAGCGGTCGGCGCCGATGATGCCGCGCTCTTGCGCCAGAATCTCGCTGCTGAACTCGTGGCGGATCTTTCGCATCAGGCCGGCCGTGATCGTGCGCCGGTCATCGGGCATGGATTCCCAGCCGCGGTCGCCGGTCCAGTAGCGGATGAAAGCCTCGGCGGCGGCCATCGCCTGGCCCTGGTCGGACAATCGGATGATGCTCTGCCGAAGCGCTTCGATCTCGCGGGCGCCGTCGTGTGATGGATCGGCGTTCACGGCAACAGACCAGGCGGCAGGTTCGTAGACGACGATCGCGCGGACGTATTGCGGCAGATTGACGGCCGTCAGCAATGCGATCAAGCCGCCGTACGAATGCCCGACGAGGTATGTGGGTTCTCCTGCCGCACGCAGCAGCGGCTCGAGGCGGGTGACTTCGTCGAGCAGGCCGAAGTCTTCCAGGCTTGCCAGATCAGCCGCCTTTCCGTAACCGTAAAGGTCGGGGCAGATGACGCGCCAGTCGGGCGCCAGGGCGTTCATCAGCGAGCGCCACTGGGCGCCGCTACTGGCGCTCGAGTGCAGGCACACCACCGGCCTGCCGCTGCCGGCCTCACGAAGCGGAGGCAATGGGGGGCTCACGGCCGGTGCACCGTCATGGAGGGGGCGTGATACATCTCTGCGATCGTCGCGGCGTCGACCGCGTTGAAGGCGACGGTGTATCGTTCGAGAAGATCCAGAATGTCGTTCTCGAGCATCGATCTCTCCAGGGGTCGAGGCGAACACGATTTCGTCGGGCTCGGGATCACGGCTCCGGGAATGTTAGGAACCGCATCAGTGAACAGCAATCCCCAACCGAGATGATCGAACGTCAGTTCGTGCCTTGCCCATGACGATCACCGAGCACACCGTCAAGTCCGACCGCCACACCACCCACTATCTGGCGGCCGGCCCCGAGCACGGGCCGCTGATGGTCTTCGTGCACGGCTGGCCCGAGCTTGCGATCAGTTGGCGACATCAGCTGCCGGTCTTTGCCGCACTCGGTTTCCATTGCATTGCGCCCGACATGCGCGGCTACGGGCGTTCGTCTGTGCACGAGCGCCTCGAGGATTACGCGCAGCGCGAGATCGTGGCCGACATGATCGAGCTGCTCGACCATCTGGGGCGTGGCACTGCCGTGTGGGTGGGCCACGACTGGGGCAGCGCGGTGGTCTGGAGCATCGCCAGCCATCATCCGGAGCGTTGTGCGGCGGTGGCGAGTCTGTGCGTGCCGTATGCCACGCTCGAGCGCGGGCTCGATGCGCTGATCGCCACGGTCGATCGGTCGCTGTACCCGGCCGATCAGTATCCGGCGGGTCAGTGGGATTACATGTGCTTCTACGAGGAAAGTTTCGAGCAGGCCACGCGGCACTTCGAAGCCGACCCGGTCCGTACGGTCAAGGCGCTGTTTCGCGGTGCCGCGCCGGACAAGCGCGGCAGGATCGGCAACACCGCCGTGGTCCGGCGTAACGGCGGCTGGTTCGGCCCCGCGGGCATCGCGCCCGATCTGCCGCTGGACGCGCGGGTGCTCACCGAGGCCGACCTGCTTGCCTACGCCGCGGCGTTGTCACGCAACGGCTTCTTCGGGCCCGATGCCTGGTACATGAATCACGCGCGCAATGTCGAGTTCGCGCGCGAGGCCAGACACGGCGGGCGGCTCGCCATGCCGGTGCTGTTCATCGGCGCGAGCTGCGATTACGTATGCGAGACCGTCGATTCCGACCTGGCCGGCGCCATGGGGCCGCTGTGCGCCGATCTGAGCACGGCCCGGGTGGACAGCGGGCACTGGATGGCGCAGGAGAAGCCCGTCGAGGTCAACGCGATCCTGTGCCAGTGGCTGGCGACGCGGGTGACTGCTCACTGGCCGGGGCAGGGTATTTGTCGCGAGCCCTGAGCATCATGAGCCAATCGTCGATGGCGAAGCGTTCGCAACGTCGGCAGCCGAACGAGAAGAGGTCTTCGCGGTCGGTGATCACGGGAAGGCCGCGTCCCCCGGCGTTTCGTCGGTGCCTTGGCAGCGGCGTGCCGCAACCGGAATTCACGGCGCGGTGAGCCCGTCGCGTCGCAGCACGATGTGCGTGGCCTTGTCGGTGCCGACATGCTCGACACAGGCGTAGCCCAGCGCCGGGAGGTCGAGCCCCTCGAACAGCGGCTCTCCCCGGCCGGGTAGCATCGGCGAGATCGCAACATGCAATTCATCGATCAGGTCTTCGCGCAGGTATTGCCGAATCGTGTCCGGCCCGCCGCCGATGCGGATGTCCTTCGCGCCGGCCGCCTCGCGCGTCATGATGCTGGTTTCATCGAGGTCCGTTGCCGTCGAGACGCATTTCCATGAACAGCGCGCTGTCGCGATATTTCTGCAGGGTCGATGCGCTCTGGAAGGCATCCATGCTGTTCGCCGCATAGGGCCCGGTCTCGGTGAAGCCGGCCGAACGATAGAGTTCGTGGGCGGTTGTCAGCGCGCGCAGGCTCTCGAGCCGCACGGTAACGTATCCAAGCGCCCGGGCATCGGCAAGCAACTGCTGCAGCAACAGCCGGCCGGCACCGATGCCGCGACCATGTGGGCGAACGTACATCCGCTGCAACTCGCCCACCGACGCCTCGAGCCGCTTCAGGCATCCGACGCCGACGAAGTCGCCGGCGTGCTCGACGAGGTAGAAGCGCCCGGTGGGCGGGTAGAACTTGGCCGTGTCGTCGATGTCGGAGCGCACCATGGCCTCGAGATCGAACGTGAGACCGTACTCGGACTTCGCCACCGCGCCGACCCAGTGCAGGTATTCGGCGATCAGTTCTTCGGCGGCCGAGCGATGGCTCGCGGTTTGCACGGCAACGAGGACGGGCTTGCTGACTGGCATCGCCGGCTCGAATGTCGCGAGGCGGGCACGGTCGACTGTCGGTCCGCGGCGCGTCCCGAACTGCGCCAGAAAGCGGGTCGCATCGTCGGCGTTTCGGAAGGCGAATCCGATTCGGAATGCAGAGCCGTAGTGATGGCTGACGGGAATCGCGCCGGTGGCGAACCACGCGAGGGCGGCAACGCTCGGGGTCGGCTCACCGTCATCCCCGATCGCCACCGCGTCCTCGTAGCAGTCATCGAGCAGCACTAGCCACCGACCCGCCGCGTCGTCGTACAAGACCCTCGCAAGCGGCAGGTGATCCTGGTTCGGTATCGAAGGGTGTCGGCTCACCTGCGATCCTTCGTGCACACTCAGTCCGCGAACCGATACGCCCCGCCGCGCTCCAGCGCTGCCTTGTAGGCCGGCCGGGCCTGGAAGCGTTTCACCCAGGCATCCAGATGCTCGTAGGGCTTGCGCCTGCCGTAGGCGCCGGCGATCTCGCCGACGAAGCTCATCTGGACGTCGGCCCCGGTGAAGGCATCGCCCAACAACCAGGTCTTGCCGGCGAGCGCCCGGTTCACATAGCCCAGGTGATTGTCGATCTCGCTCTCGATGCGCGGCGACAGCGGCGCGCCTGCCTCGCCCAGGCGCGACACGTAGAGGTGCAGCATCAACGGCAGCATGGCGGAGCCCTCTGCGAAGTGCAGCCAGTGCTGGTAGTCGTCGTAGGCGGGGCTCGCGGGGTCGGGTTGCAGCCTGCCCTCACCATGGCGCCGGATCAGGGTGTCGATGATCGCGCCAGATTCGGCGAGTACGCGATCATCATCACTGACCACCGGCGATTTGCCGAGCGGATGAACGGCGCGCAGTTCCGGCGGCGCCAGCCGGGTCTGGGCGTCGCGCTGGTAGTGGGCGATCTCATACGGCACCCCGAGTTCCTCGAGAAGCCAGAGCACGCGCTGCGAGCGCGAATCGTTCAGGTGGTGGACGACGATCATGGCGAACCTTCTGCGTGGGGCACGTGGCGGCGCCAGGCGCGGATCACGACTATAGCGGAGCGCCCGGGCATTCCCAGGAGAACGACGAGGCCATTGGCGCGCCGCCGTGCCGGCCATGGCGCAGGCTATAGTCGGTGTTCGATCGACATTTCCCGGAGAGAGCGTGATTCGACACATCAACAAGGAGGGCGTTGCGCGTCTGCTCGAGAGTGGTGCGGTCAGCCTCGAGGCACACATCGAGGCGGTCGCCGCGGCCTACCGTGAATACGGCGAGGGAACGGTGCGCCTGCTGGGGCGTCAGAGCCTTGAGACCGATCCCGACCCGGACTCGCCGCGTCCGCGCTCGTTGAAGATCATGGGCGCAACGCTGATGCAGGCCGGGGTGATGGGCGTCGTCGCGACGCCGACGGGGTACGGCCGGCCCCTGGATTTCCGAATCGTGCTGAGTTCGGCGGTGACGGGCAAGCCGATTGCCATCGTCGAAGGCGAGGTCCTCACCTACTGGGCGACGGCGTCGGTCACGGCGGCCGCCACGCGCGCGCTGGCGCGCGAGGATTCCCGTGTCCTGGGCATCATCGGCACGGGCTCATTCGGCTTCGACCAACCACTGGCGATCTCGCGCGTGCGTCCGATCGAAGAGGTGCGTTGCTACAGTCGTGATCCGGCCAAGCGCGAGGATTTCGCGCGGCGATTGTCGGCGAAGCTGGATGGCGTCACTGTGCGCGCCGTGGCCAGCGCCGCCGAAGCGGCCGAGGCCGACATCCTGACCACGGTGACGACCGCGCACCAGCCGGTGGTGGCCAGTGCGGATATCGCCGGTGGCACGCACGTGAACGCGATCGGCATGCACTATCCGAAGACGCGCGAGATCGATACCGAGACGATGAAGCGCGCGCGCTTCATCGTCGACGACATCGGCCAGACCTTCGAGGAAAAGGGCGAATTCCTGATCCCGCTGGGCGAGGGCGCCATTGGCGAATCGCACATCATCGGCGATCTCGGCGCGGTGCTGGCCGGCACGGTCGAAGGACGGCGGTCGCCGGATGAGCTTACCTTGTTTGGCTCGGGTGGCACGGCGCTGGAGTTCGTCAGCGTGGCCGCACTCTTCGCCGAGGCGGCCGAAGCGGCCGGAGTGGGCACCGTGCTCGGTTGAATGCAACAGCGCACTAAGGCCATCCTGGCGCTGCTGGGCGTGGGCGCGACCATCGGCCTCACGACCAACCTTGCCAAGCTGGCGGGCCAGATGCAGATCCCGGCGCTGGGCTTTTTGTTCTGGTCGCTCGTCGTGGCCGACGCGCTGCTGCTGATGCGCGCCGCGGTCTGGCGCGAGCTCCCGCCGGTCGGGCGACGCCCCCTCGAGTACTACGTGGTGGCCGGGCTGCTGACGGCGGCCGGCGCCAACATCATCTTTTTTCTGGCGATCCCGAAGACGGGCGCGGCCTACATCTCGCTGGTGCTGGCGCTGCCGCCGCTGCTCACCTACGTCGGCGCGCTGTTCTTCCGGCTGGAACGCTTCGACGCGCTGCGCTTCGTGGGCGTGATCACCGCGCTGGCCGGGGTGGCGTGGCTGGCGATGGGCGAACTGCGTGCCCAGAGCGGGAACACGGTGTGGCTGCTGCTGGGCCTGACCGGCCCGCTGATCCTGGCCGCGGGCGACATCTATCGCACCTTGCGCTGGCCGGCGGGGGCGAGCCCGCTTGCCCTGACGCCCGGCATGCTGGGGTGTGCGCTGGTTGTCATCGCCCTGACGAGCGTGGGTCTGGGCCATCCGATCGCGATCGGGCTGGACCGATCGACGATCGCGCTGGTCGCGAGCGAGGGGCTGGCCTTTGCGCTGCAATACCTGCTGTTGTTCATGCTGCAAAAGCTGGGCGGGCCGGTCTTGCTCAGCCTCATTGGCGGAGTGGGGGCGCTGGTCGCGGTGCCGGTGGCATTCTGGGTGCTCGGCGAGGCCTTGCCGGCCAACCTGGCGCTTGCCGCCACCGGCATCTGCGTGGGGCTGGTGCTGGTCGCGGGCCGGGCGTCGCGCGGCGAGCCTGCTGCCGTGCGCTAACAGGCTATTGCGCGCGGCGGGCCCGATCGGGTTCGCCGACGTCTGACGCCATGACGTGCATCGGCGTTCGACTTGGCTATAGAGGGTTGCCATGCCTCGCGCATTGAACGGGTCATCCGGTCAGCGGACGGACGAAGTTCTACGACGAAAGCGGCGTTCAGCGTACCTGCGGCGGACTCGGCTTCCTGGCGACGGCGAGGGCATTGCGGTAGGGTGCGGACATGACAACCAATATCGAGACCGGGCAGGGCAATCGTCCGCCACCCGTGGTCGCCATCGGTGCGTCGGCAGGCGGCATCGAAGCGCTGCAGCAATTCTTCAGTGCACTGCCTGCCGATACGGGTGTGGCGTATGTCGTCATCGTGCACCTGGCGCCAAATCACGAGAGCGAGCTGCCCGAGATTTTGTCGCGATACACGCAGATGCCTGTCGAGCAGGTGGGCGATCATCGCACCGCCAAGCTCGAGCCCGACCATGTCTTCGTGATTGCGCCCGATCGCAAGCTCGAGGTGACGGACTCGTCCGTCGGTGCCTCGCGTTACGAGCAGCCGCATGGCCGGCGCGCAACGATCGATCTGTTCTTCCGTTCTCTGGCGGCGCGACATGGCGACGGCTTCGCGGTAATTTTGTCTGGTGGTGGGTCCGACGGCGCGCTCGGCGCCAGGGCCATCAAGGAGGTGGGTGGCCTCGTGCTGGTGCAGGATCCTCGCGAGGCTGCCTATGACGGCATGCCTCGCGCGACCATCGCGACCGGCATCGCCGACGTGGTGTTGCCAGTTCGCGAGCTTGCCGGGCGTCTGATCGAGTTGGTGCGCGCGAAGCGCGAAGTCACGTCGGCAATTCAGCGCGTCGATCAGGGCGCGGCTGCCGATGACGAACGGGCGCTGCGCGTGGTGCTCGATCTGCTGAGAAATCGCACCGGCCACGATTTCTCCAATTACAAGCGCGGCACGGTGCTGCGCCGACTGGCCCGGCGCATGCAGTTGAGTGACGCGACCACGCTTTCCGGATACGCCGACCACCTGAAGCAACACGACAGCGAAGTACACGCGCTGTTCAACGACCTGCTGATCAGCGTGACGAGCTACTTTCGCGATCCCGATGCCTGGCGGGCCCTACGAGCGCTGGTGATCGCCCCTTTGGTCGAAAGAGCGGACCCCGATGTGCCGATCCGGTGCTGGGTATCGGGTTGCGCCACCGGCGAGGAGGCCTATAGCCTGGCCATGCTGTTCCAGGACGAAATCGACAAGCGCGCCGATGTCGGAATCGGTTTCACGATCTTCGCCACCGATATCGATGAGCGCGCGCTCGCCATCGCGCGAGAGGGCGTGTACCCGGGTGCGATCGGTGACGACATTTCGGCCGCCCGGCTCGAGCGCTATTTCAGACGCGAAGATCATCACTATCGCGTCTCGAGCAACATTCGCGACAAGGTGGTGATCGCCTCCCACGATCTGCTGCGTGATCCGCTGTTCTCCCGGCTCGATCTCATCTGCTGTCGAAATCTGTTGATCTACCTCGACCGGCCGCTACAGGAGCAGGTCATGAACCTGTTCCAGTATGCGAACCGGGCTGGCGGGTATTTGTTCACCGGGATCACGGAAGTCGCCGACGAGCAGATCTATCGCTCGATCGATCGGAAGCATCGGATTTCGCAATTGCAGCTCGCTCCCGACCGGCTGCGTCCCGCGATGCCCCCGTTGCGCCCGGTGCCTCGTTCGCCCTTGCGGCCAGAACGCGAGGCGAGGCTGCCGTCGCGCAACGCGGCATTGGAGCTGCATCTCGACATGCTGGAGGCCGTCGCGCCGCCGAGTCTGGTGGTCGATCGGCAATGTAACATCGTGCACCTGTCGAATTCCGCTTCCCGATTCCTGGAGCAACGGGGTGGTCCGATCGCCCGCCAGGTGACCGACGTCGTGCGTCCGGAGCTGCGCGATGCGGTTCACTCCGTTTTGCAGCGGGCGTTCGAGACCGGTGCCGAAGGTCTGGTCTCGCCCTTGCGGCCGTTCGATTCAATGGTACTGCCCGTCGGGTGGCCGTGGTCGCGAAGCTTCATCGCCATGCTTCCGGCGGCGATCACGTGTTGCTGACCTTTCTCGAGGCGGGCGAGGCGACGAGCGAAGACACTGCCGATGGCGAGCCTGAATCGAGCGACGTGGTCTATGTGTTGCGCGATAAGCTGCGTCAGGCCGAGCTGCGCGCGGAGAGCATGCGTGATGACTATCACCTGGCCAACGAGGATCTGCGTGCCGCCAACGAGGAATTGCAGAGCCTGAACGAGGAATACCGATCGACGACCGAGGAGCTCGAAACCAGCAAAGAAGAGCTGCAGAGCATCAATGAAGAGCTCCAGACGGTCAATCACGAATTGAAGGCCAAGGTGGAGGCGCTGTCGCAGGCCAACAGTGACCTCGAGAACCTGATGGCGGCAGCCGAACTGCCCGTGTTGTTCCTGGACCGCGATCTTTGCATCAAGCGGCTGACACCGCAGGTTTCCGAGCTGTTCAGCACAACGACGCGCGACATCGGCCGCCCGATCGGCGACTTCACTCACCGCCTGGCCTACGACAGGCTGTTCGAGGACGCGCGTCGGGTTCTGGCAGGCGAACAGCACATCGAGCGCGAGGTTCAATCCAATGACGGGCAAACGTTCTTGTTGCGGGTCTCGGCCTACCGCGTGAGCAATGATTCGCCGGGCGGAGTCGTGCTGACCTTCGTCGATATCAGCAAGCTAAAGCGCACCGAAGAAGAATTGCGCCGGAGCTGGGAGGCCTTTCGTGCGTTGATCGATGTTTCGGCCCAGGCCATCTGGCGGACGGACGCATCGGGGCGATATATCGGCGAGCCGGATCTTCGTGACGGCCGAACGGAACCCGCGGTCGAACTTCTCACGACCTCCTGGTTGGAAGCCGTTCACGATGCGGACCGGGCGCATGCCGAATCCGCGTGGCGTGCCGCCCTGGAAAGCGGCGAGCCGATGTCGATCGAGATGCGCGTCCGGCATCCACTGAGTGAGGAATACCGCTGGACGACCATTCGCGCGGTGCCGCTGACGATGCCCGATGGCAATGTGCGCGGCTGGGTGGGCATCCATCTCGATGTCGACGAGTATCGAACGGCGGAAGCGGTCCTGCGCGAGGCCGATCATCGCAAGGATGAATTCCTGGCATTGCTCGGTCACGAGTTGCGCAATCCATTGGCGGCCATTCGCAGCAGCGTGGAGATCCACAACGCGACCACCGCTGCCGATGCATCCGACGCGCCCGATGGCGCGGCCTGGACCATCATCGATCGGCAGAGTGGTCACATGATCCGGCTGATCAACGACATGCTGGACATGGTTCGCATCGACCGTGGCAAGCTGCGCCTCGAGCGCGGCAGCGTTTCGCTCAGCCGGTGCATCCGCGAGGTCGTGGCCGCGATGCAATCTCGAATCGATGCGTCCGGGATCGAGCTGGAGCTCGATCTGACCCGGGAGCCATTGTTCGTTCATGCAGACGCCGAGCGGCTCGTCCAGATTCTTGGCAATGTGCTGCGCAATGCGGTCGACTACACCCCTGCGGGCGGCAAGATCACCATCCAGACGTCGCTCGACGCCAACCAGGCGAGCGTGCTCGTGCGCGATACCGGCATCGGCATGCAGCCCGAGCAGATCGAAGCTCTGTTCGAGCCATACGCCCAGGCCGATCGTGGCCGGCCCGGCGCCGGTCTAGGTCTGGGCCTGACACTGGTCAGGCATCTTCTGGAATTGCACGACGGCAGTATCAGCGCGACCAGCGCCGGCCCGGGGTCGGGCAGCAACTTCCTGATCACGCTGCCGCTGGCACAAGCGGTCTCGATCATCTTGCCACCGAAGGTAGCGATGCCTCGGGCACGGCGGATCCTCGTGGTCGACGACGACGCCGATGTCGCCGACATGTTCGCGCAGATGCTGAAACTGCTCGGTCAGGAGGTCGAAGTCGCCCACGGCGCCCGGCAGGCGATCGAACGCTGCGAGGCGAACCCGCCCGAGGTCGTGTTCATCGATCTGTCGATGCCCGACATCGATGGCAGCGAACTCGCCCGCCGCTTGCGTGCGCGGCCCGGCTTCGAACGTGTCTACCTGATCGCGCTGAGCGGCTTCAGCCTGAGCGCGCGCGGCGACTCGCACCTGTTCGATCGCCACCTGCTGAAGCCGGCCGGCACCTCGAGTGTCGTCGAGGTGCTGAATTCGCTCCCCTCCTGAGCCTCCGGCGCCGGGGCTCGTGAAAAGGCTAGTGGTAGAAGAACGCCACCAGCGCCATCGGCACGGCCGGCACGTAGGTCACCACCATCAGCGTCGTCACCAGCACCGCGATGAACGGCAGGTTCACGCGCGTGACCTGCCACATGTCGGCCTTGGCGATCGAGCAAGAGGCCATCAGCACGCTGGCGACCGGCGGCGTCTGTTGTCCGATGCCGAGGTTCAGGGTGACGATCAGGCCGAAGTGAACCGGGTCGATGCCGACCTGGTTGACCAGTGGCATCACGATGGGCACGACCAGGATGATGGCCGCCGCCGAGTGCAGGAACAGGCCGATGAGCAGGAAGAACACGTTCAGGATCGCCAGCACCGCGATGCGGTCGTTGGTGATGCTGGAGATCCAGCGCGCAAGCTGCTGAGGCAGTTGCTGCTCGGTGAGGAAGTGCCCGATCAACGCCGAGCTGGCCACCAGTAGCATGACGATGGCGGTCTGCACGGCGCCTTCGATCATCGCCTTGTAAAGATGGCGCCAGTTCAGGTCGCGGTAGATCACGCCGCCGATGAGCAGCGCGGCCAGCACCGCCAGCGCCGCGCCCTCGGTGGCGGTGACGATGCCGCCGAAGATGCCGCCGAGGATGATCATGGGCAGCAGGAAGGCCCAGACGGCATCCTTGAACGTGCTCTTCACACGCTGCCACTGGAAGGCCTCTTCGACCGGCCAGTCGTAGCGGCGCGCGTACAGGTACGAGATCACCATCAGCCCCAGCCCGGCGAGCACGCCGGGCACGATGCCGGCGACGAAGATCTGCACTACAGAGGCGTCGGCCATCACGGCGTACAAGATCATGGGGATCGACGGCGGGATGATCACCGCGAGTGTGGCCGAGGACGACATGACGGCGGCCGCGAACTCCTTCGGGTAGCCCTTCTTTTTCATCGCGGGGATCAGGATCGAGCCCATCGCGGCGACGTCGGCCACCGCGGAGCCGGAGATCTCGGCGAAGAACATCGAGGTGCCGATCGTGATCATCGACAGGCCGCCGCGGATGAAGCCGAGCAGGGCCGAAGCGAACGCGATCAGCCGACGCGACAGGCTGGAGGTGTTCATGATCGCGCCGGCCAGGATGAACAGCGGGATGGCCAGCAGCGGAAAGCTGGTGGCGCCGCTGAACATGACGATGGCCGAATTGAGCAGCGAGTCGAGCCCGTCGCTGACGACCATCGCACTCATCGCGACCACGCCCAGGGCGACGGCGATCGGCACGTTGATGAGGATCAGCGCGACCAGGCCGAGGAACATCAGTGCGACCATCATCGCGACACCTCCGGCAGTTCGCGGGCCACGCTGTGCGCCGGCTCGAGTTCGTGATCGGTGATGCCGGCGCCGCGTGCCTGGCGCAGCACGCCGGGCAGGCTCAGCAGTTGCGCGATGATGAACAAGGCGCTGCCGATCGGGATCACCGACTGCGTGAAGCGGGTGGGAACCCACGACAGGCTGGCGATCGTGTCACCCTCGAGAATCACCAGCACCTCGTAGCCGAACCAGCCCAGCAGCCCGAAGAAGCCGATCACGAAGCACTCGCCGAGCAGCACCGCCGGCACGCGCAGCCCGGGTTGCAGCGCGTTGACGAGCCCTGGAAAGCCGATGTGCGCTCGCTTGAGGGCCGCGAGCGCGGCGCCGTAGTAGGTGAGCCAGGCGAGCATGATGGAGGCCACCTCGTCGTACCAGACGACCGAGACACCGAGCTTGCGGCAGGCGACCGCATACAGGATCAGCACCGCCAGGCCGGCGAGCAGGAAGACGACGAAACCCGTCAGCGCGCGATCGAACGCGCGGCGAAGCCCTTCGATCACGCGCTGCCCCTTTTGCCTACATGCCCTTGCCGAGCGAGATCGCGGTCTCGATCAGCTTGGTGCCGTTGGCGACCTCGCTGCCGAACTCGTCGTACACGGCCTTGCTGGCCGCGATGAACGCGTCCTTGTCGGCATCGTTGACCTGCACACCGGCCGCCTTGATCTTGCCGAGCAGTTCGTCTTCGAGTTTCACGGCCTGCTCGTAGACATAGGCCTGGGTCTCACGCGCGGCCTCGGTGAGCGCCTTCTGCACATCGGCCGGCAGTTTGTCGAAACTGCGCGCGCCGGTGGCGATGTAGGCCGGCGTGTAGACGTGGCCGGTCATCGACAGGTACTTCTGCACCTCTTGGAACTTGGCCGAATAGATCTGCGTGAGGGGGTTCTCCTGGCCGTCCATGACGCCGGTCTGCAGGGCGACGAAGACCTCGGAGAACGCCATCGGGCTCGGGTTGGCCCCGTAGGCCTCGAACATCTTCACGCGCCACTTGCTCTTGGGCACGCGCAGCTTCAGACCGGAAAGATCTTCGGGCTTGACGATCGGCTTGACGTTGTTGGTGATGTTGCGAAAGCCGTTCTCCCAGACCGCGAGCAGCTTGTAGCCCTTTTGCTCGGCGAGCGGCGCGAGCGAGGGCCAGACGATGTCCTGCTCGATCTTTTTCATGTGGTCGCGGTTCTTGACCAGATATGGCATCTCGAACAGCCCGAAGGCGTCGACCTCGCTGGACATCACGCTCGAGGGCAGGGCGAAGGCCACCGTGCCCAGGCGCAGTTTCTGCAGCAGCTCGCGGTCGCCGCCGAGCTGGCTGGAGCCGAACACGACGACCTTGGCCTTGTCGCCGAGCTTCTCGTTGGCGCGGCGCGCGAACTCGTTGGCCGACAGCTCGAACAGCGAGCCCGGGCCGCCGACGTGGCCGAACTTGAGTTCGGTCTGTGCGACGGCGCTCGCCGACACGGCGGACAACGAGGCGGCAAGCGCGATCGCGGGCAGGGCGGCGAACAGTCTGCGGCTGGGTTTCATGGTTTGTCTCCAGGTGGGTGCTGCTGGGGTGCGCGTCGCGGCCTCAGCCGGCGGCGCCGGGTGCCGGGTGCCCGGCGAAGTAATCCATGGCCGCGGCCACGCCGCTGTCGGCCAGCGTGATCCCGGCCAGTTTCATGCCCATTTCGCAGCCCGAGAGCGCGGCCATCAGCGTGAGGTCGTTACAGTCGCCGAGGTGGCCGATGCGGAACATGCGACCCTTGATCCTGCCCAGGCCGGTGCCAAGCGAGAGATCGAAGCGCTGGTGGATGAGTTCGCGCACGGCGTCGGCATCGATGCCCGGTGGCGTGACCACACCCGTGAGCACCGGCGAGTAGACGGCCGGATCGGCGCACTGGATGGGCAGACCCCAGGCGCGCACGGCGGCGCGCACCCCCTCGGCCCAGCGCCGGTGGCGCGCGAACACCACCTCGAGCCCCTGGCCCAGCAGCATGGCCAGCGATTCGTGCAGGCCGTACATCAGATTCGTGTTGGGCGTGTACGGGAAGTAGCCGTTGCGGTTCATGGCGACGATTTCATCCCAGGCCCAGAACGACTTCGGCAGGGTGGCCGATTTCGATGCCTCGAGCGCGCGCGGCGACAGAGCGTTGAAGCTCATGCCCGGTGGCAGCATGAGTCCCTTCTGCGAGCCGCCGACCGTGACGTCGACGCCCCAGTCGTCGTGCCGGTAGTCGGCGCTGGCCAGGCCGGAGATGGTATCCACCATCAGCAGCGCCGGGTGGCCGGCGTCGTCGATCGCGCGGCGCACGGCGGCGATGTTGCTGGTGACCCCGGTAGAGGTTTCGTTGTGCACCACGCAGACCGCTTTGATGACGTGCTCGCGATCGGCGCGCAAGCGCTCGGCGACGCGATCGGCCGGCACGCCGTGGCGCCAGGCCAGCGGCAGGCCGGTGTCGGGACAGCTGCCGTCGAGGGCGAGGAATTCGGGCCGCAGCCCGAGCCGCTCGGCCATCTTCTTCCACAGCGTGGCGAAGTGGCCGGTCTCGACCATCAACACCGCGTCGCCCGGGCTGCAGGTGTTGACGAGCGCCGCCTCCCACGCGCCGGTGCCCGAGGCCGGGTAGATGGCGACCGGATGCGCGGTGCGGAAGACCTGGCCCAGGCCCTTCAACACGCTCAGGCCGAGGGCACCGAACTCGGGCCCGCGGTGGTCGATGGTGGGCAAACTCATGGCCCGCAGGATGCGGTCGGGCACGGGGCTGGGCCCCGGGATCTGCAGGAAGTGGCGGCCGCTGGGATGGTTGTCGAGGTTCAGCATGGTGCGCTCCAGTGCCGGCCAGTTTGGCATACAAAAGATGTTTGTCAATTCAGGCTTCGGATAACATCGGCCCGGAATCGATGGGGTTTTGTATGCAACTCGGCGAACATCCGGCCGGGGCGGCGGCCACGATGCCCCGCCAGGCCCTGCACCAGGAGGCCGCACAGCGGCTGCGCCAGCTGATCGTCGAGGGCGCGATCGCGCCCGGGGCCAAACTCAACGAGCGTGAACTGTCGGCCCGCCTGCGGGTGTCGCGCACGCCGCTGCGCGAGGCCATCCGCACCCTGGCGGCCGAAGGGCTGGTCGAGTTGTTGCCCAACCGGGGCGCGGTCGTGCTGCAGCTCACCGCGCGCGACATTGCGGATACCTTCGAGGTGATCGGGGCTCTCGAGGCACAATCGGGCGAGCTTGCCGCGCAACGCATCACAGATGCCGAGCTGGCCGAGTTGCGCGCGCTGCATTTCGAGATGCTGGCCGCCTACGTGCGGCGCGATCTGTCGGCTTACTATCGGCGCAATGCGCAGATTCACGACGCCATCAACGCCGCGGCTCGCAACCCGGTGTTGCGGGGGCTCTATCACAACGTCAACGCCCGTCTGCAGGCGCTGCGCTTTCGCTCGAACTTCGACGAGCGCAAGTGGGCGCGCGCGGTCGAGGAACACGAGGCCATGATCGACAAACTCACCACGGGCGATGCGCCGGGCATGCGCGAGCTGATGATCCGCCATCTCGAGCACAAGCGTGACGCGGTGCTCGATCTGCTGCAACAGCGCCCGTCCTGAGACACGGAGAGCATGCGTTTCCTTCACTGCGCCGACATCCACCTCGACAGCCCCCTGCACGGGCTGGAGCGTTACGAGGGTGCGCCGGTCGACGAGGTGCGGGGCTCGACCCGGCGCGCCTTCGACCATCTGGTCGAGCAGGCGATCCGCGAGCGGGTCGATTTCGTGGTCATTGCCGGCGATCTCTACGACGGCGACTGGCCCGATTTCAACACCGGCCTGTATTTCGCCAAGCGGGTGGCGCAACTGGGCGAATCGGGCATCGCGGTGTACGTGCTGCGCGGCAATCACGATGCGGCCAGCAAGCTCACGCGCTCGCTGCCGCTGCCGGCCAACGTGCACCTGTTCCCCGACCGGGCGCCCAGGACCTTCATCGACGACAGTCTCGGCCTGGCCATTCACGGCCAGAGCTTCGCGACCGCGGCGGTGGCCGACGATCTCGCCGCCGGCTATCCGGCCTGGGTGCGCGGCTACTTCAATATCGGTGTGTTGCACACCTCGCTGACCGGCCGACCGGGTCACGACAACTACGCACCCACCACCGAGGCCATCCTGCGCGCGAAGGGCTACGACTACTGGGCGCTTGGCCATGTGCACGCGCGCGAGGTGGTGGCGCGCGATCCCTGGGTGGTCTATCCGGGCAATACGCAGGGCCGCCACATCCGCGAGCAGGGCGCCAAGGGTTGCGAACTGGTCACGGTCACCGACGGCGTGATCACCACCACACCACTGGCGCTCGACGTTCTGCGCTGGTCCGAGCTCAGCATCGATGTCGCCGGCATGGCCGATCTCGATGCCTTGTTCGACCGTGCCGCCACGGGCGTGCGTCACGAGCTCGCGGCCGCCGACGGCCGCATCCTCGGCCTGCGCATCCGGCTGCACGGTCAGGGCGCCGTGCACAGGGCGCTCTGCGCGCGACCCGAGCTCGTCGCCGAACAGTTGCGCGCGGTCACGCTCGATGCCTCGGCGGGCAACGCCTGGCTGGAGAAGGTCGATCTGCGCGTGCGCCCGGCGTTGGCGCTCGAGCGGCTCGCGGCCGGTGACGACCCGATCGCGCTGCTGATGCGCGAACTGCGCGCGCTGCAGCAGGACGAAGCGAGACTGGGCGAACTCGCCGGCGAGGCCTTGAAAGAGCTGCGTCACAAGCTGCCCGCCGACCTGCGCGACGACACGTTGCGACTCGATGCGCCCGAGGTGTTGCTCGAGATCCTGCGCGAGGCCGAAGACGATCTGCTCGCCCGATTGACCGCCGACCGGGATGCGATGTGAAGCGGGGGGCGGCCGTGAGCCGACCGGGGTGTCACGTGAATCGGATGTGGCCGATGGCCGACCGGGGCGCGGCGTGAAGCTGGCACGCCTGTACCTGCGGGCCTTTGGCGCCTTTCGTGATCGTGAGCTCGAGTTTTCGCCCGCGGGCGACCACGACTTCCACTTGATCTACGGGCCCAACGAAGCCGGTAAGTCGACGACCCTGCGCGCGGTGACGGGCTTTCTGTTTGGAATCCCGGAGCGCACCGGCGATGCATTCCTGCACGAGTACGGCGCCTTGCGCGTTGGCGCCACGGTGGTCCTGGCGGACGGCAGCCGCTTGTCGGCCATGCGTCGCAAGGCGCGCAAGGCGACTTTGTTCGCGATTGACGAGACCACCGGCGACGAGATCACCGACCGGCCCTTGCCCGAGGCCACGCAGGCCGATCTGGTTGGCGGGCTCGATCAGGCGCTCTATCGCAATCTGTTCGGGCTCGATCTCGACAGCCTGGTCGGCGGTGGCGACGAGTTGTTGCGCGGTGAGGGCGAGGTCGGGCGCAGTCTGTTTCAGGCCGCGGCCGGCCTGGCGAGTCTGCGGTCGCTGATCGCCAGCCTCGACGACGAAGCGGCGGCCAGCTTCAAGCCGCGCGGCTCGACCGGGCGCCTGAACCGCAGCCTGAGTGAGTTCGACGAGCAGCGCCGGCTGTTCAAGGAAGCGACCGTGCGCACCTCGGCCTGGGAGAGTGCCGAGCGCGAGTATCGCCAGGCCAGGGAGAAGCACGAACGCCTGCGCGAAGGTCTGAACGAACAGCGTGCCCGGCAGCGACGCCTGGAGCGCATCCGTGCCAACCTGCCGCTGCTTGCCGAGCGGGCGGCCAAGCGCGCCGAAGTCCAGGGGCTCACACACGTGCCGGCGCTGGCGCCCGAGGCCGCCACGGTCCGAGTGGCCGCCCAGGAACGCCTGCGGGCCGCCGACGAAGCATTGCGCGCCGCGGCGACCCGGCTGAACGGGCTCGAGTCCGATGCGGCCGGGCTGGTGGTGCCCGCCGGGGTGCTCGAGCGGGCGGGAGTGATCGAGCAGGTGTTTCACGCGATCGGGCGCTACCGCGAGGCGCGCGACGCGCTGCCGGCGCTGGCGCGTGAACGCATCGAGGTGAGCGCGCGGATCGCTGGCCTGCTCGCCGACATCGGCGTGCAGGACGACGTCGGTTCGGCCGTCGACGGCGATCCGTGCGCCGCGACCGGTCGCGCCGCCGGGCTCCTGCCGCCCGAAACCCTGGTGGCGCGGGTTCGCTCGCTGATCGAAGACCACGTCCGGTTGACCGACCGTGACGAACAGCTGGCCGCGCAGGTCCGGATCCGCCAGAGTGCACTGGAGGGCCTGAAGGAGCGGCTGGCGGCCTTACCCGAATCCGGTCCGGTGGACGGACTCGAGGACGCAGTGGCCGGCGTCGCGAATCTGCCCGACCTGGAGGCACGCCGCGACAAGCTCGACCGCGATATCGCCGACGCGGACGGCCGCCTGCAGCGTGAAGCCGCGACCTTGTGGCCCGGGCCGCCGTCGGAGCTCTTCGTGCTCACCGTGCCCCTGGCCGGGACCGCCACCGCGTTCGAGAACGACTTCGCCGCGCTCGCGCAGGACGAGCGGCTGCTGGCCGACCGGGACACCATGCTCGCCCGGGATCTCGATGACCGGCGTCGTGAACTCAAGGTGCTGGCCGCCACCGGCGAGGTCGTCACGCAGGCCGAGGTGAGCACCGCGCGTGCCGATCGCGATGCACGTTGGGCCGCACTGCGACACACGCGGTTCGGCGCCGCGGCCGTCTCCGGACGGGCCGGCGTCGAATCCTTGGCAGGCGTGGGTCACCCGGGGACCGACGGTCCAGAGTCGGCCTCGCATGCGGCGACACCGACGTCGGCATCCGCCGTCGCACCCGGGGTCCTTGCCGCATTCGAGTCGGCGATTCACGAGGCCGACCGTCTGGCCGATCTGCTGCGTGCCGACACCGAACGTGCGACCAATCTCGAATCGACGCGGCAACGCATCGCCGACATGCAGGCCGAGATTCGGCGCAACGAAGCGCGGCGTGGCCGGCTGGCCGCTCGCCGTGCCGATCTGCAGGCGCGCTGGGAGCAGACGCTCGCGCCGCTGCGGCGCACGGATCTGTCACCGGCCGCGACCCGGGAATGGCTGACGCGTCATCAGCGCCTGCTCGACAGGCACGCTGCGCTCGAGGGCCTGCGCGCCGAACGCGCATCGGTCGATGCCGAATTCATGCGCGCGCGCGGCCTGCTCGGGTCGGCGCTGACCCACTGCGGGCTGGCCGCGGCGGGCGCGGAGGAGTCCGCGACGCGCCTGCTGGCGCGCGCCCAGCACACCCTCGACGTGGCCCGCCGGGGGCACGCCGATCGCGAGTCCGTCGGAGCGCAGATCCGGGCGGCTTCGGCGGAGCTGCGCGATCTGCGGGCGCAGCGCGAACAGCTCGCGGCGAGGCTGGGCGAGTGGCAGCGACTGTGGGGCGAGTCCGCCCAGGGCCTTCAGCTGGGCGTGCAGGCGCTTCCGGCCGAGGCGCGTGCGCGGATCGACCAGTTCTCGCGGTTGTCGGCGGCGCTGGACACGTTGCGCGGGGTCGTGGCCGAGGAGCGCGAACAGCGGTCCGTGGTCGCCGACTTCGAGGCCGGGGTCGCAGATGCCGCCCGTGCCGTCGCGCTGCCGTTCGACGGCGAAGTCACGGACGGGGTCGCGCGGCAGCTCTATACCGCGCTGGGCGAGGCCCGTGTCGCCGACGCCCGGCGGCAGAAGCTGGCGAGCGACATCGAGCGCGAGAGGCACGTGCGCGCCGAGGCCCAGGCCGCGGCCGAGCAGGCGCGGGCGGTGCTCGGCCAACTGGTCCGAAGCGCCGGCTGCGAGCATGCGGAGCAGTTGCCCGAGATCGAGGCCCAGGTGGCAACGAGACGCACGCTGCAGCAGCGTCTGAACGAAATCGACGTCCAGCTGGTCCAACTCAATGCCCAAGCCGTGGACGATGTCCTGCGTGAGGCCGGCGATACGACGCTCGATCGGGTAGTCCAGCAGATCGACGAGATCGGTGCCTCGATCGAGGATCTGGAGCGCCAGGTGGAAGAGGCGCGCACGGTGCTCTTTGCCACCCAGCAGCGCTTTGACGCCATCGACGGCGGCACCGCCGCGGCCGATGCGCAGCAGGCTGCGCGTGCACTGGCAGCGCGCATCACAAATGAGGCGCACAGTTTTGCGCGCACCCGGCTGGCGAGCGCAGTGCTGAACCGGGTCGTGCAACGCTACCGTGAAGAACATCAGGGGCCGCTGCTGCGGCGGGCCGGCGAGATCTTCGCGCGCATCACAGTGGGCGGATTCGCCGGGCTCACGGTGGACTATGACGGTGACAGGCAGGTGTTGCTCGGGGCACGCCCCGATGGTGCACGCGTTCTCGTCGCCGGCATGAGCCAGGGCTCACGCGATCAATTGTTCCTGGCGCTGCGCCTGGCCGCCATCGAAGCGCACATCGCGGGGCGCGGTCCGTTCCCGGTGATCGTCGATGACCTGCTGGTCCAGTTCGACGACGAACGCGCGATGGCCACGCTCGCGGTGCTGCACGAACTGAGCGCCAGGACCCAGGTGCTGTTCTTCACGCATCACCGACATCTGATCGATCTTGCGGGTGACTCGCCGATCGCGCCGGGGATCGTCGTGCATACGCTTTGACGAACGCCGTGCCCGGGTGTCAGATCGGCAGGTGGGCTTCCGTATCGGCTGATATCGTGCCCGAGTCGACACACTCCGATTCCTCCGTCACCGGGTTTGCGCTCAGAGCGATCGGCAGCGGGTCGATCGATCGCCAGACCGGCGCGCCGATCAACAGGCTAGTGAGCACACCCCCGGCCCGCGCGATCCACCAGACGGTGGCTGTGCCGACCACGGAACCGGCGAGAGTCTGCAGATCGAAGGGGATCTGATTGATCGTGTCGATGGCGTCGGCCGTCGATGAATCGGTGTTCGCGTCGGTGGCGTCGACTGCGCCGGAGCCTCGGGCGCTTGTCGGGCGTGTCAGCATCCGGCCCGTGAAATCGTCGTTCCATTCGTTCACGGTCAATGCGGTGAGTTCGATCCCTGCATCCGAAGCCGCCGATGGATCCTGCCGCGTCTGCTCGGCGGGTGCCACCGGGGAGAGTCCCGCGGTGTCGTCGGTCCGCACCGCCATCTTGGTGTCGCCGACGCCCTCCAACGGACCTGTTCGCGGTCGTGCCGCGGGCGATGCGTCGAGCAGCGGTGGGACGGGCGCTGCGGGCGGCTCCGGCGCCGACGCAGATGGCGTCGCGACGGCAGTCGGTGTGGCCGTAGAAGCGGCGCCCGAGATCCCGCCCTGCGCTGACGGGTCGTTCGCGGATGCGGGACTTTGCGGCGGCATCGACGATACGCTTGGTGTGGCGGCTGGCTTGGGCGCCGGTGTGGCGGCCGGCGCAGGCGTTGGCGCCCGATCGGGTGGCGCCAGCGGCTCGAGCGGTGCCGTGGCCGGGGCCCCAACGTCGATTTCGAACAACCGCAGCGTAATGGTCTGAATGAATCTGTTGCCGGCCGAATCGTCTACCGCGATCGTGACCGGGTAGCCGCTCGCGCTGAATACGGGCGCCGGCGAACCGATCTGCAGTGTTCCATCGGTCGGCCCGAGCTTGAAGACCTGCGCCGCAGTGCCGAGCAAGCTGAAGGTCAGTTGCTCATCGGCGTCCGGATCCGATGCCAAGACCCGGCCAACCGACTGACCCGCCAGCAGTGGCGCGAGCGCGTTGTCGATACGCAGGGCCGTGGGCGGCTCGTTGAGATCCTGCACGTTCACCGTCAAGGTGCTTTCATCGCTCAGCCCGGTGTCGTCGGTGACTCGAATCTGCAGGGTCAGGCTCGGATGCGCTTCGAAGTCGAGCATTGCCATGTCGGCAACCGACACCACACCGGTCACCGGATCGAGCGCGAGCGCACCAGGCTGCGACGCCGCCAGGATCGCGTACGACAGCGTACCGCCGAGATCCGGATCGGTCGCCGTGAGCATGACGATCGGGGTGCCGGTGGCGGTATTCTCCGCCACCGAGACCGAGGCCGCAGACAGCACCGGCGCCTCGGGTTGATCGAACACGTCGATCGCGGCCGACAACTCCGAACTGGGACCGAAATCGCCGCCACCGAGGTTGACGGTGGCGATTGCCGATACGGCCTCGCCCGCGACGCTGGTGTCGACCACGACGTCTTCGAAGGTGGCGTGGCCCGCCCCGTCCGTCATGACCTCGGCGGCGCCGAGATACCGCTCGCTTTGTCCGTGACCGCTGGGGTCCGCGCTCGCCGCCGCAAAGAATTCGATACGAATGGTTTTCGACGGCAGGCCATCGTAGCTGCCCGAGACCAACGTCGAGGCGCCGACCAGACGGGCTGTCGTCAGATCCGGGAAGTTGAGAAACTCATTGGGGCCCGTATCGATGTCGCCGACATCGTTGGCGGTGACGCCGATGTCGCTGGTAGCCAGTATCGGTGGGTCGTCGACGAGATCGCGGGTGAGGTCGACCGCCAAGCTGGCATTGTCATAGATGCGATTGCCGAGGACGGAGGTCGCGACGGGCGTGAATTCGCTGCCGCCTTGAATGCGCGAACTCACCTCCACGCCCACGTTCGCGCCGGTGATCAGATTGCCGTCGCCAATGCCGACGCCGCCGATTGCCGTACCGATGGGTGAGCCTGAAACCAGCACGCCGGCGCGACCCGTGCCGAACGCTGCACCTGCATCGCCCTGAGCATCGGTGCCGATCCAGTTGCCACGAATCACGGTGGCGATCGGACTGGCCGTCGTCCCGTTGACCGCGATCCCGGCTTGCAGTCCATCCGGGTAGCCGGAAAAGACGCCATTGAACGATATCGCGGCGATCACATTGCCCTCGCCTGGCGCTGAGCCGCCGATCACGACATCGGCAGAGTTGTTTTGTACGACGATGCCCGCATAGCCGAGGCCGAGCGGCTGGCTACCCGTGGTGTCCAGCCCCAGGTAGTTGCCTTGCACGGTGGCGCCGATCACGCCGCCGGTGGCGTTGCCCAGCAAGATGCCAGCCGACGACAAGCCGGCGATGATGTTGCGCGCCCCGGCGCTGGCGCCGCCGATCGTGAGTGTGCCGGTGCCGGCGTTGGCGACGATGCCCAGGGCCCGCGTGCCCAGATCCAGCCCGGCGGTGCCGGCCGCGTTGGTGCCAAGGTAATTGCCCTGGATGGTGCCGCCGTCCGAGCCGTAGATGAACATCATGGTCTGTTTGAAGCCCGCGACCACATTCGCCGCGCCGCTCGCGGCTCCGCCCGGCGACGTGCCCACGGTGCCGCCCACGGTGAAATCGTTCGAGTTGACGATCGCAATGCCGTCGCTGCCGGCGACCAGGCTGGCGTGCGTGAGCAATGACAACCCGGAGGCATCCACGCCGACGCGGTTGCCCTGCACGACCACTGCGCCGGAATCGATCACGTAGATGCCATCGTCGCGATTGCCGGTCACGAGGTTGCCAGCACCGGCGCCCGTGCCGCCGATGCGCACACCGGTAGACGATCCCGTCACCCGGATGCCCTTGAGCGAGTTGCCGCGCTCGATCGTGCCGCTGACATCGGTTCCGACATGGTTGCCGGTGATCACGGAGCCCGCCGAGGCCACGGTCTCGATGCCGTCGCCGGCGAAGCGGCCGATCGCAAAGCCGCGAATCGTGCTGCCGTCGCTGCCGGCAACCAGGCGAAGGCCATCGACCGCGGCCCCCGCGCCGGTGCCGTCCAGTTCGATCACCGGCCTGCCACTGAAGCCTGGCTGGGTGGCGGCATCGAGCACGACCGTATCGCTGATGTCGGGCAGCGCGGACAGCGGCGCGATCGACCAGTATTCGTCGCCGTTGCCTGGCGAGGCGTCCGGGTCGACGTAGCCGGCGTCGCCCTGGCCGAGATCGAACGTGATCTGGTCTGCGCCGATGTTGGCGTTGGCATCGAGAATCGCCTGCCGTAGCGAACCGGCTCCGCTGTCGCCGGTGTTGGTGACCGTGTAGATGGCCAGGGCGCCCGAGAAGTTCGCCTGCGCCGCTGCGCTCAGGGCGACCTCGGTCTCGATGTGGCCGTGATGTGTCTCGAGCTCGAAATCGCCGCCCAGCGTGGGCGTGCCCGTGGGGTCGTCGCTGGCCGCGACATCGGCGCCGGTGTGCGCGGCCAGTGCGGCGATGAAGGCCCGTCCGTCCGCGTTCGCGGCGAGGTCGCAGCCATAGAGCAGGATGTCTGCATCGTCAGTGAGCCAATCAGCCCATTGGGCGAACGCGCCGGCGTTCCGATCGAGCGTTTCCGATGAGAGGATATCGGCGCCGAGCTGAAGCCGGCCGGGGCTGGCATGCGAAAAGACATGAATCGCCCGCCAGGCTTCCTGTCCCTGGGCAAACTCCGCGATCCGTGCCAGGCCATCGTCGTCGGCCGATAGGAACAGGATGTCGAAGTGGCGGTGCTCGCGGGTCGCACGCAGTTCCTCGATCAGGCTTTCCGCAGCTGGCACGCGTTCATCGACGATGACGAGTTCCCGATCACTCGCCCGCGCGGTATCGCGCGTCGGTAGGTTCGCGGGCGCGACATCGATGACGCGAACCTCGAGCGGCGAGCCATTCAGTTCATCGACGCCCAGCGCTGCCCATTCCGCGGAGAAGAGGATGCGCGGCTCCAACGCCTCAACCGAAAGGCGGCGGTGTTCGCGTCGCCCCCGGTGGCGAGCCGGTTTGTCCGGCAAATGACGCTTCGAGCCCATGCTGCCATTGAAACGCCGCCGTCGCCCGCGATAAATCGAACGCGGACCAAAGCCTGTGTCACGGGTATGGACGGCGAGTTCAAGAGCGCGCGAATCGCTGCCTGAACATCGCGGCGGTCGCGGCGGTCGAAACGCGGTTCTTCAGTGCCGCAATTTGCACGATCGGGTCGGTTCGGTCATGCGTCGCTGGCCGATTCACCCGCACACCGGGCAACTGCCGGTGCCGGTCGGGCGCGTGCTCGCGCCGGGTAGAGCGATCAGACTGCCGTGCGCCATTCTGCGTGATCGTCGGTGAGGCCGCGCACGACCTCCGTGTAGCGCGTCATCAGCGCGCGCGTGACCGGTCCGATCACGCCGTCGCCCACCGGCAGCCGGTCGATCGAGGTGACCGGGATGATCTCCTGACCCGTGCCGCAGATGAAGGCTTCGTCGGCCAGGTGCAGTTCGCTGCGGTCGATCGGGCGCTCGCGTCCCGGGCACCCTGCGAGTTCGCCGTGCAGCGTCAGCACCGTGTCGCGGGTGATGCTCTCGAGCACTCCGCTGCCGGTGTCGGGCGTGATCAGCTCGCCGTCGCGCACCATGAAGAAGCAGGCAATGGGCGTCTCGGACACCTTGCCTGCGGTGGTCAGCATCAGCGCACCGTCGTAGCCGTCGGCCTTGGCCTGCAGGTGGGCGAGCCGCGCATTGTGGTAGTTGGCCGTGGCCTTGATGCGTGGCGGACTGGCCTCGTCGGACAGGCGACGCCACGAGCTGACGCCCAGGCTCATGCCGGTCTCGACGAGCCTGGAGCGTTCGCGGGGCATGGCCGCCGCCGTGTAGCCGACCGGCCCGGTGGTGGCCAGCAGGCCGATGGCCTCGACGTAGACGAGCAGGCGGATGTAGACGTCGTCGTCGGGCGCGTTGGCGTGGATCAGGCCGGCCAGTTCATCGCGCAGGCTGTCTGCGTCGAGGCGGCGGTCCATGCGCATGAGCTTCATCCCGTAGTCGAGCCGGCGCAGGTGTTCGTGCAGCCTGAAGAACCAGAAGCCGCCGGTGCCCGGATCGCGATAGGCGCGGATGCCTTCGAACACGGTGGTGGCATAGGCCACGCCGAGCGACAGCGGGTGTAGACCGGCCTGGGCGAACGGGATGCGCTCGCCATTGACGAGGATGAGGGTGGGTTGCCACATGACCGGGGCTCGTGGTGGTTCGCGTGAGTGTGCGCGATGCGCGGGCAGTCAGCCGCGCATCGCGCGCAGCTGCCCCGGATAGCCGCTCGGGTCGACGCGCACGTCGATGAGCGATGGACCGCGATGGGCGAACGCACGCTCGAGCGCCGGCGCGTACTGCTGCGGCGTGTCGACCCGCAGCCCCAACCCGCCCAGCCCCTGCATGACGGCGGCGAAGTCGGGCGGCGCCCAGCGCACGCCCGCCGCCGGCAGGGTGCGGCTCTGTTGCTTGATGTCGATCAGCGACAGTGCGCCGTCGTTGAACACCACGACCACCAGTCGGGCCCGTTGCTCGACGGCGGTGGCCAGTTCACCCAGGCACATCATCAGTCCGCCGTCGCCGGTGAAGGCAAGCACCGCGCGGTCCGGTTCGTGCAGGGCGGCGGCGATGCCGGCGGGCAGCGCGAAGCCCATGGAGGCCAGCCCGTTGGAGATCAGCAGGCCGTTGGGGGCGAAGCACGGCCAGAAGGCCGTGGCCGAGAACATGTGGGCGCCGGCATCGACCGTGGCGCGGGGCCACAGTTCGAGGCCGGCGGCGACCTCGGCTGCGACGGTGACCACGGCCTCCGGTGTCAGACCCTGGCCGTTGCCCTCATAGGCGAGCGAGTCGCGCAGTCGCGTGCGGTGACCCGCGATGTCGTCGGCGCGCCAATCCGCCGGGCGTGCCACCGCGGCGAGCGCGGCCAGCGTGGTGGCCGGGTTGTCGTGCACGGCGCATTCGGCCTGCACGTAATGCACGGGGTGAGGGGTCCAGCCGATCTCGAGCACGGGCAGTGCATAGGGCCACGGCTGCAGGATCAGCTCGACCGGGTCGAGACCGACCAGCACGATCAGGTCGGCCGCTTCGACGGCAGCGCGCTCGGCCGCGCCGCCGGTGAAGATGCCGACATAGGCGTCGTCGTCATCGGGAATCACGCCCTTGCTCTTGTAGGTGACCAGCGCCGGACAGCCGAGCGTGCGCACGAGCGCACGGGTGGCGGCTGCGATGTCGGGGTCGCGCGCCTCCAGGCCCGCGACGACCACCGGCCGGCGCGCGCGCATGAGCAGGCTCGCGGCGCGATCCAGGTCGCCGGACGGGTCGGCGGGGGCGGCCGCCGAAGCGGTGCCCGGATCCTGCGTGCTTAGTGATGCCCGCGATGCCGGCCCGGTCAGTTCGATGTGTACCGGCCCGCGGCGCGGCTGGCGGGCCAGCGCGAGCAGGGCCGCGATGTCGTCGCGCGACGGCGCGGGCTCGAATGTCGTGTGACCCTTCACGACCGGTGCCAGCATGGCCCGCTGGTCGAACCACTGGTGGGTGACGTAGCCGAGCTGGGTCGGCGAGAAGCCGTCCGTGAACACGGCCACCGGACAGCGATCGAGCGAGGCGTGCGCGACGCCGTTGGCGGCATTGGCGGTGCCCGGTCCCTTGGTGGTCAGCACCGCGCCCACATGGCCACCGAGCTCGGCATCGGCGGCGGCCATCATGACCGCCGCGCCTTCGTGACGGGCGAGCACGAAGCCCATGCCCTGCCTGCGGGCAGCCTCGATCAGGTCGAGGCTGCTGCCGCCCCCGGGCATGCCGAACAGCCGGCGCGTGCCGGTGGCGGCGAGTGCGGCGATCGCGCCCTCTGCGACCGTGGCGCCGGCATCGGCGGCTCTGGCGGGGAGCGAGGGCCGGGCGCTCGTCGGGGAATCGGCGCGCGCGTCATCGCGCGGCCCCGTGGCGTTCGATCGCGAATCGGTGGGCGAATCCAAGGGCGTCTCCTCGTCGGGCGTGGGCTAGACTAACACGCAGCAGGAAGCGCGACGGCGGACATCCGGGCCGTCGGCCGGCGGCGCGCGGGTCGTTGCACGCCCGGCCTGCCAACGGCCGGATCACTGCCGTCCAATCTGATCGGAGACCCCGCGTGGCCGCATTCGACGCTCTGCGTGTCGGCATTGCCTGGAAGCGCCTGGCCGGCTTCATCGACGAAGCCGCCGAAGTCTTCCTGCGTACCTCGTTCTCGTCGGTGGTGCGCGACAACTGGGACATGGCGCTCACGCTGATGGACAGCCGTGGCCGCCAGATCGTGCAATCGGGCAAGAGCGTGCCTTCGTTCATCGGCACCATGCCGCGCACGCTGCAGGCGATGCTCGAGGCGATGCCCGCCGACCGGCTCGAGCCCGGCGACGTGCTCATCTCCAACGATCCCTGGCACGGCACCGGCCACCTGAACGACATCACCATGGTCGCGCCGATCTTTCGCGACGGCAGGCTGATCGCGTTCATCGGCTCCACTTTTCACAGCGTGGACATCGGCGGTGCGCCGTCGGTCGAGGCGCGCGACGCCTACGAAGAGGGGCTGACGATCCCGGTCTGCAAGATCGTGATCCGCGGCGAGGAGAACCCGGTCGTCATCGATTTCCTGTGCGCCAACCTGCGTGCGCCACAGGAGACCCTGGGCGACATGCGCGCGCAGTTCGCGGCCTATGGCCAGGCCCGCCAGCGCCTGATCGGCCTGTTGCAGGCCGAGGGCATCGACGATCTGGAGGCGCTGGTCGACGACATCCTGGCGCGTTCCGAGGCCAGCATGCGCGAGGCCGTGGCCGCGCTGCCCGATGGTCGCTGGACCGACACCATCGACCTCGACGGCTTCGAGACGCCGTTGCGCATTGCCTGCACGATCACCATCGCGGGCGACGCGATCACGGTCGACTACGCCGGCACATCGCCACAGGTGGCGCGGCCGATCAATTCGGTCATGAATTACACGATCGCCTACACCCACTACGCGTTCAAGTGCCTGCTCGATCCGGCCACGCCGAACAACGACGGCACGTTCCGCCCGATCGCCGTGCACGCGCCGGAGGGCTCGCTGCTCAATCCGCGCCGGCCGGCGCCGGTCTGGGCGCGGCACCTGTCGGGCCACTACCTGCCGCCGGTGATCTTCGGCGCGCTCGCGCCGGTGCTGCCCGGGCGGGTCATCGCCGATTGCGGCTCGCCGCTCTGGAACGTCTACTTCCAGGGCCGGCAGGCCGACGGCCGACGTTTCGTGAAGATGTTCTTCATGAATGGCGGCCACGGCGCGCGTGCCGACCGCGAAGGTCCGCCCTGTCTGTCGTTCCCCTCGAATGTGGCCACGGTATCGGTCGAACGTTTCGAGAGCAGCGTGCCGCTGCTGGTGCGCGAGAAGTCCCTGATCGCCGGTTCTGGCGGCCAGGGACGCCAGCGCGGCGGCCCCGGCCAGCGCATCGCCTTCGAGGTCGCGGGCACCGAACCGGTGACGATGACCATCCGCCACGAACGGGTGCGCTTTCCGCCGCGCGGGCTGTTGGGCGGCGGGCCCGGAGCACCCGGGCGCGACCTGATCAATGGCACACCGGTCGCGCCCAAGGGCCGCTACACGCTCGCGCCCGGCGATGTCGCCACATTCGAGACGCCGGGCGGCGGTGGCTTCGGGAGTCCGGCATGAGCGCGGCAGGCCGGTATCGGATCGGTGTCGACATCGGCGGCACGTTCACCGACTTCGTGTTGCACGACGCCCGGACGGGCCGGGTGCACAACGAGAAACTGCTGACAACACCCGACGACCCCTCGCGTGCCGTGCTCGAGGGCATCGGCCGGCTGATGGCTGCGCACCGGGTCGAACCATCGGCAGTACGCCAGGTGATCCACGGCACGACCCTGGTGGCCAATGCGCTGATCGAGCGCAAGGGTGTGCGCACGGCGCTGGTCACCACCCGCGGTTTTGCAGATGTGCTGGCGGTCGGCCTGGAGTGGCGTTACGACACCTACGATCTGGCGATCGAGCTGCCTCCGCCGTTGGCACCGCGCGCGCTCTGTTTCGAGGTCGACGAGCGCCTCGGGCCGGACGGGCGGCTGGTGAGCCCGCTCGACGAGGGCTCGGTACACGCGGTGGCCGAAGCCCTGAGCGCGGCCGGCGTGCAGGCCGTCGGAATCTGCCTGTTGCACGGCTTCGCCTATCCGCAGCACGAGCGTCGCGTGCAAGCCATCCTGCGCGAGGCCTGTCCCGGGATCGTCACCTGTCTGTCGAGCGACGTGGTGCCCGAGATCGGCGAATACGAGCGCATGTCGACCACGGTGGCCAACGCCTATGTGCTGCCGGTGTTCGAGCGCTATGTGGCCGCCATCTCGCGCGGCTTGCGTGCCCACGGCATCGACAGACCGCTCTACCTGACGCTGTCGGATGGCGGTACGGTGCACGAGAGCACGGCGATCCGTCACCCGATACGCTTGGTGCAGTCGGGACCGGCCGGCGGCGTGCAGGCCACCACGCTGTTCGGTGCCGAGGCCGGCGAGCGCGACGTCTTCTGCTTCGACATGGGTGGTACGACGGCCAAGGCCTGCCTGGTCGACGACGGCGAGGCGCTGCGCGGCAACACATTCGAGGTGGCGCGCGTCTGGCGCTTCAAGAAGGGCAGTGGCCTGCTGCTGCGCATTCCGGTCATCGACATGATCGAGATCGGCGCCGGCGGCGGTTCGATCGCGCGCATCGACCGGCTCGGGCTGCTGCAGGTGGGCCCGGACAGCGCGAGCGCCGATCCCGGCCCGGCCTGCTACGGCCGCGGCGGCGCAGAGCCCACGGTGACCGATGCCGATCTGGTGCTCGGCTACCTGGGCGCCGACAGCTTTCTCGGTGGCGATATGCGCCTCGATCTCGAGGCTGCGCGGCGCGCCATCGCGGCCGCGGTCGGCGCACCGCTCGGGCTGGGCGTCGAGCAGGCGGCCTGGGGCATCCATGATCTGGTGAACGAGAACATGGCCCGCGCCGCAGCCATCCATGCGCTGGAAAAGGCGCGCCGGATCACCGACTACACGATGCTGCCGATCGGCGGCGCCGGCCCCGTGCACGCCTGCAACATCGCGCTGCGCCTCGGTCTGCGGCGGGTGCTCTGCCCGCCGGGTGCCGGCGTGGCCTCGGCCTTCGGATTCCTGGCCGCACCCAATGCATTCTCGTTCGTGCGCGGTCGCGTGGAGCCTCTGGACTCCCTGGACATATCCGCCGTCAATGCCGTGCTCGACGAACTCGAACACGAGGGCCGCAGATTGCTCGCCACGGCCGGCGTGGCCGACGAGGCAGTGACGGTGGCGGTGGCCGCCGCCATGCGCTACGTCGGCCAGGGCTACGAGATCGAGGTCGACCTCGACCGGGCCGCCGTCGCAGCCGGCGATCGACGGGCGATCGCAGAGGCCTTCACGAGCACCTATGCGCGCCATTTCGGGCGTGCCGAGACGGCGATGCCGATCGAGTTCGTCTCGTGGCGGCTGCTGGCCAGCGGCCCGCGCGAGCCGATTGCTCGCGAAGGTCCCGCGAATGGCCCGGGTGACGGCGGCGGCAGCGACGACGGCGAGGCGTCTGTGCGGGCGGCCGGTCATCGCGACGCCTGGTTTCCAGATGCCGGCGGCTGGGTGCGCACGCCGGTCTATCGTCGCGATGCGTTGCGGCCGGGCGCGGCCTTCGAGGGTCCGGCTCTGATCGAGGAGCGCGAGTCCACCCTGGTCGTGCCGCCGGCCGCGCAGGTTCGCTGCGACGTCCATCTGAATCTGCTGATCGAACTGCCTGGAGCAAGCGATGACAGACCCCGGCAATAGCCCGCCCGACCTCACGCCACGAGGCCAGTCCGACGACGATCCTGCGGCCATGGTCCCGTTGAACGATGCCGAGCACGCGGTGCTCGAGGCCGTTCGCGCCAAGCGTGGCTACACGCTCCCGTATCACCGGATGTTCGCGGCCGGTTCGGCCGACCTGCTCGAACGCTACGATGCCTTCTACGAAGCGCTGACGCTCGCGCCGCGGGTGCTGACGCCGCTCGAGCGCGAGACCGTCTGGGCCAGCATCCTCGCCGCCGCGCGCGAGGTGCACGGATTCATCCACATGGAGCGTGCCCGACGGGCGGGGCTGGACGAGGCCGCGCGTTCGTGGGCGGTGGCCATCGCAGCCGTTTGCGAGGCGCATACGGTGATCGCTTTCGCGGGTGGGCACTGGGCCGACTGGACCGGTGGCCCGTCGCTGCGCGAGCGTTATCTGGCGATGTTCGAGGCCGCACGCGGCCGCACACCGGTCGCACTGGCCCATCTGGCCGCCGTCGCCGCCATGGGCGCGCGACGCGACGCCGCCGGCCTGCGGTTGCACCTGGAACGCGCGTTCGAGGCCGGCATCACACGCGAGCAGGTCGCCGAGGCGTTGAGCTACCTGATGATCCCCTGTGGCGGCAACGTGCTCATCGATGCGGTCGATGCATGGGTGGACGCCGCGGCCGAAGGGCAGGTGCCGGCGCCCTATTGAGGCCGACATGGCGATCCGGGCCGATGGTATCGGCGTCGATGCCGGCGATGGGCCCGGCGCCGATGGCGGCTTCAACCACGGCGCGAGGCTTCGTCAAAGCCGCCCTGACCGTCAAGCGCGGCCCATGCGGCGAACGCCGGCGACGGCGCGACCTCGCCGGCCTGGATCATGCGCAGCCAGACCTCGGCCGCCTCGACGAAGCGCGGAACGCTGCCGGGGAACATCATGATCGAGATCGCCTCGCCCAGTTCGGGCTCGGGCACCTGGGCGGCATAGGCGGCACGCAGCCCCCAGCGCAGCAGTTCGAAATCACCGCGGGCGGCATGCACCGCGCAGACGGCGGGCCAATGAAGCCGCGGCGGGATCGGCCCGGCCGCCGCGGTGACGGCCTCGCGATAGGCCGCTTCGGGTGAATACCCCGGCAGGTGCGTCACCCAGTGGGCATCGACGAAGCGCCACGCACCCGCGCCCATCGCGGTGGCGGTGAGCTGGTTGATCGCGGCAAAGCCGTCGATCGTGCCGCCGGCGTCGAGATACTTGCGGATATGATGAGTGGCAATGGCCTCGTCGGTGGCGATGAGCACCGCGAGCCAGACCGTCTCGCGCTCGCACACGCCCAGTACCTTGTGCTCGAGCGCGAGCGCCGTATAGGCCGCGTCATAGCCGGCCAGCAGGCTGGGCGAGAGCACGGCCATCAGGCCGTGATGCGGAAGCAGGTAGCCGCGCTTGGCCTTGACGTCGGTCAGTCGTGCCTCGACACTGGCCGTGTCCTGCGCCGGTGCCGGCCCGGCGGGTGCCGGTTGCGATTCATTCATCCGTGGCCTCCTCGTGTTGTGCCCGGTGGTTTGTCGTTCGAGCCTTTGCATGCATCCCTCGCCGATTTCACAACGTTCGACTCTGACCGGCAAGCGCTTGATCGTCAGCGGAGCCGCCACCGGTATCGGCCGCGCGCTGCTCGAAGCCGCGTTGGCCGACGGCGCGGCCGTCGCCGCGCTGGTGCACGATGCGGCGCAGGCACGCGAACTGACGATGAGCATTGCTTCGTTGCCATCGGCCGCCGATGGCCGGCCGGCACCGCTTCACGTCATCGCCGGCGATCTGTCCGACGCCGCGCGTGCGGCGGCCATGGCCGGCGAGGCCATCGCTGCGCTGGGCGGGGTCGATGCCCTGGCGTCGTGCGCGGGCATCTTCGAGCGCAGGGGCGGTCTCGACACGGGCGATGCCCAATGGCAGCGCATGCTCGATATCAATCTCACGGCCGGCTTCGTGCTCGCACGCGAGTGCGGTCGCGCGATGCGCGCGCAAGCCGCGGGCGCGATCGCGCTGGTATCGAGCCAGATCGGCCTGGTCGGCCATCCGCAGGCCGCCGCCTATGCGGCCTCCAAGGCGGCGCTCAATGGCCTGGTGCGTGCGATGGCACTGGAGCTCGCGCCGTGTGGGGTGCGGGTCAACGCACTCGCACCCGGGCCGATCGCCACCGGCATGACCGCCGCCGCGCGTGCGGATTCCACGATACGCGACGGGCTTCTCGCGGCGATCCCGCTTGGCCGCTTTGGTACAGCCGACGAGGTGGCGGCCGTGCTTCGGCTGCTGCTCAGCGACGCCGCCGCTTTCGTGACCGGCCAGGTCTGGGCAGTCGATGGTGGCTACACCGCGCGCTGAGCAATCTGCCCGATGCTTGTTCCGGATGCTGGCCGTCGAAGTTGCCCGCCCCGAACGATCGTGACATGATCGACTCGCGACGGCAAGAAAGGCCGGCCGCAGGGCGATGCTGCTTCCGCTCGGTGCGACCCCGCCGCCCACACCCACAATCACGAAGGAGACCCAGTATGTCCCGTCCGATCAGTGTGCGCGCATCCCGGCGCGAAATCGTCCGGTTGACGGCCGGCCTCGGCGGCATGGCCGCCCTGCAGGGCTTCGGTGCGGTCGTCGGTTTTGGCCTGGCACCGGCCATGGCGGCCAATCTGAACATCACCACCCTGCGTTCCACCTCGCGCTCGTGGCTCTGGGCGGCCGAGGATTTCGCGATCGGCGCCGGTCATTTCGACAAAGCCGGACTCAAGGTGGCGATGGCCGCCACCGAGCGCGGCGTCAACCATGATGCGCTGCTCGGCGGTGCGGCCGACGTCCTGCTCGGGGCGCCACAGCAGAACATGCGCGTGCAGATTCTCGGCAAGCCGGTCGTCGTCATGGCCGGCTTCGTGAACAAGTTCGCCAGCAATATCGTCGTCAGGAAGGAATTCGCCGACAAGGCCGGCGTCACCGAGGATTCCCCGGTCGAGGCCAAGGCGGCCGTGCTCAAAGGCCTGCGCCTGGGCACCACCGGTCCTGGCGGCGGCCCGGATCAGTTGCTGCGTCACTTCCTGCGCCTGGCCGGCGCCGATCCCACGCGCGACGCGACCCTGGTACCCGTGCGTGGCGGCACGGCCATGATCGCCGCCATGCAGCAGAAGCAGATCGACGGCTTCTGCCTCTCTTCACCCACTTCCGACCTCGCGGTCGACAAGGCCGGCGCCACCTATCTGTTCAACATGGCCAACAACCCGCCGGCCGACCTTGCCGATTTTCTCTACATCTGCGCGAGCATCACCGAAGAAACCGGCAAGACCAAGGCCGACGAGCTCACCGCTTATTGCCGGGGCATCGCGCTGGCACTCAAGGCCATCCATGAAGATCGCGACGCCTTCAAGACCTGGGCGCGCGGCTGGTTCTCCGCCATGGACGATCAGCTCTTCGAGACCTCGTTCAAGAACAACATCAACATCTACATGAAGACGCCCGTGCCCACACAGGCGCAGTTCGATGTCAACGTGCGCTTCCTGCAAGAGGCGCTCAAGGACGCAGGCCAGAAACCCGTGCCGGCCGACTACAGCTACGACAAGGCGTTCGACCTGCGCTTCGCGCGCAAGGCCCTCGAGTCGATCTGACGGGCGGGCGACTTGGGCATCGCAGTCGACAAGGTCTCGAAGCTCTTCGTCCGGCGCGGCCGCGAGGTGGTCGCGCTCGACGAGCTCTCCCTGGAGATCGGAACTGGCGAGTTCGTGGCCTTCGTCGGGCCTTCGGGCTGCGGCAAGTCCACGCTGCTCAATATGATCGCGGGCATTCTCGAACCGACCTCGGGCCGGATCGAGCACGACGGCAGCGTGATTGCGGGCCCGAACCGTGCGGTTGGCTACATGACGCAGGCCGACGGTCTGCTGCCCTGGCGCACCGCCGAGGACAACATCATGTTGCCGCTGCTTCTGCGCGGAACCGGTCGCTCCGAAGCACGGGCCCGCTGCGACGAGTTGCTGGGCACGGTCAATCTGTCCGGATTCGGCCGACACTTCCCGAACGAGCTGTCGGGCGGCATGCGCAAGCGCGTGGCACTCGCGCAGGTGCTCGCCTACGATCCAGGCACCCTGTTGATGGACGAGCCCTTCGGTGCGCTCGATGCCCAGCTCAAGCTGGTCATGCAAAAGGAACTGCTCGACATCTGGGACCGCACCCGCAAGACCGTGGTCTTCGTCACCCATGACCTGGCCGAGGCGATCGCCCTGGCTGATCGCGTGGTCGTCTTCACGGGCCGGCCGGGCAGGGTCAAACTGGAGGAGCACATCACGCTGGCCCGTCCGCGCGACGTCTTCAAGGATCGCTTCACGCCCGGTTTTCAGCAGACCTACGAGCGCATCTGGCAGGCGCTCGAGCCCGAGATCAAGAAAGGAGAGGCGCTGTGAACAGCTTCGAGGCTGCCGAATCGCTGCCCGATCGCACCAGCCGCATCGTCGAGGAAGAAGAACTCAAGGCGGTGCGCGAACGTCGCGTTCAGCGCATCGCACAGATCGCCGTGGGGGTGGGCTTCTTCGGGTTCTGGGAGATCGCCTCGGGCTGGCTGATCGACCCCTTCTTCGTCAGTTCGCCGAGCGCGGTCGCGGCCCGCCTGGCCGACTGGATCGGCCGCGGCGAGCTGTTCATCCATCTGGGTACCACGCTGTATGCCACGGTACTGGGCTTCATCATCGGCTCGGTGCTCGGATTCGCCACCGGCTTCGTGTTCGGCCGCTACCAGCGCGTGGGTGCGGTCTTCGATCCGTACATCACGGCCATCTACTGCCTGCCCAAGATCGCGTTGGCGCCGCTGTTCATCATGTGGTTCGGCATCGGCATCGAATCCAAGGTCGCGATGAGCGCGGTCATCGTGTTCTTCCTCGTGTTCCTCAACACTTACTCGGGCGTGCGTGACGTCAACCCCATCCACATCCACGGTGTGCGCATCATGGGTGCCAACGAGTGGCAGTTGCTGCGCCACGTGATCGCGCCCTCGGCGGCTGCCTGGGTGCTCACCGGCCTGAAGGTGTCCGTGCCCTATGCCCTGATCGGCGCCGTGGTCGGCGAGTTCATGTCGTCCAATCGTGGCATGGGCTTTCTGATCGCGCAGTCGTCCGCGCTGTTCGACACCGCCGGCGTATTCGCCGGGCTGGTGGTCCTGGCATTTGTCGGCGGGCTGGTCAACGAGGGGCTCAAGCGCCTCGAGCGGCACCTGTTGCGCTGGCGCGGATGAGCGGCCCCGGCCCGGGCTCGCCCGCCACCACGTCGCGGCCCGACGATCGCAATGCGTTGATGCGCCGGCTCGACGCCGGCGAGGTCGCGCTCGGCCTGAGCGTACGTCTGGCGGGTGCGCCCGGTATCGCGTCCATTGCTGCGGACTGCGGCTTCGACTGGCTGTTCATCGATCTCGAGCACGGGCCGATGGCCTTCGACACGGCCGCGGCGACCGCGCTCGCGGCGCTCGCTGCCGGTATCACGCCCGTGGTGCGGGTGGCCGGGCACGAGGCCTTCCACGCCAACCGCGCGCTCACCAACGGCGCGCTCGGACTCATCTTCCCGCATGTCGACGACGCGGCGCAGGCACTGGCCTGTTCGCGTTCGGCGCGCTTTGCGCCACAGGGCAGCCGCGGCGTGCCGGCCGTGTTCCCGCAGCTGGGCTGGCGCAAGCCGCCACTGGCCGAGGCCACGGCGCGCCTGAATGCGCTCACGTCGGTCATCGTGATGATCGAGTCCGCCGCGGCCGTGCAGGCGGCCGAGGCGATTGCCGCCGTGCCCGGTGTCGATGCATTGTTCGTCGGTGCTTCGGATCTGTCCGTCGAGATGGGCCATCCGGGTGACTATCGAGCGCCTGCCGTGCGCGAGGCCTTGTCGCACGTGGCGGACGCCGCGGCCCGGCACGGCTGTCACGCGGGCCTGGGTGGCGTCGGCGATGCCGGGTTGTTGGGCGAACTGGTCCGCGAGGGTTATCGGCTGCTGCTTGCCGGCAACGACCTCGATCTGTTCATGAGCGCGGCCCGCGAGCGCACTCGGCAGTGGCACGCGCTGGCGGGTCCGGGTGGCGGGCCCGGCGGGCACGCGTGAGCGACGTGGCCCAACGCGTCAGCCCGGGGCGGGCGCTCGTGGACCAGTTCCGTGCGCAGTGCTTTCCGTGGAGACCGACGTGAACTTTCACCTGACCCCCGAGCAGCGCGCGTTCCAGGATGCGGTGCGTCGCTTCGCCGACAACGAACTGCGGCCGGACGCGCTGGCGCGCGCGCACGATCCCGAATACCCGTGGGAGGTGGCCCGCAAGATGGCCGCCCAGGGTCTGCTCGGCATCACCATCGCCGAGGCCGACGGCGGCCAGGGCGGCAGTCTGATGGATGCGGTGCTGGCCATCGAGGCGGTGGCCGCGGCCTGCCCCCGTAGCGCCGACGTCATCCAGGCCGGCAATTTCGGCGCGATCCGCGTGCTCGCCGAATACGGGACGCCGTGGCAGAAGGACACCTATCTGCGCCGGCTGCTCGCCGGCGAGGGCGTGGTCTCGGTCGGCATGACCGAGCCCGAGGCCGGTTCGGCGGTCACCGATCTGCAGACCACCGCCACGCCGGACGGCGAGGGTTTTCGCATCAACGGCACCAAGGTGTTCACCACGCACGCCTGGTATGCCGACGTGATCGTCTGCTACGTGCGCTACGGCCCCGGGGTGGGCGGCATCGGTGCGGTTCTGATCGATACCAAGGACCCGGGCGTGCGCTTCGGCAAGCGCACGCAGTTCATGTCGGGCGAAGCCTGGGCGCAGAGCTACTTCGAAGACGTCTACGTGCCGCCCGAGCGGGTGCTGCTGCGCGAGGGCGGTTTTCGCAAACTGATCGCCGGCTTCAATGTCGAGCGCATCGGTAACACGTCGCGCTCGCTGGCGCTCGGGCGCTATGCCTATGAGGAAGCCCGCCAGTGGGCATTGCAGCGCCGCCAGTTCGGCCGTCTGCTGGCCGAATTCCAGGGACTGCAGTGGAAGTTCGCCGACATGAAGATCAAGCTCGATGCCGGCCAGTTGCTGCTCTACCGGGCCGCGGCCAATGCGGACGCCGGCTTTCCTTCGGCAGAGGAGACGGCGATCGCCAAGGCCTACTGCAACCAGGCCGGCTTCGAGGTCGCCAACGAGGCCGTTCAGGTGCTCGGTGGCATGGGCTACAGCCAGGATGCGCTCGCCGAATACTGCATGCGCCGGTGTCGCGGCTGGATGATCGCAGGTGGCTCGATCGAGATCCTCAAGAACCGGATCGCCGAGTCGGTCTTCGAACGCAGCTTCTCGCAGCGCGCGCCGCGGGGCGGCTCGCCGGACTGAATCCGCCATGTCGGACGAGCTTCGCCAGGCCCTCTTCGCGCCCCGTGCGGTGGCGCTGATCGGCGCATCGGACGATGGCCGCAAGAACACCGGGCGGCCGATGCGCTTCCTGCGTCGCCACGGTTTTTCCGGGCGGGTGTTCGCGATCAATCCTAGGCGGGACACCGTGATGGGCGAGCCCGCCTATGCGTGCCTGAGCGATGTGCCCGAACCGGTCGAGCATGCCCTCATCATGGTGCCAGCCGCCATGGTTGCTGATGCCGTACGCGACTGCGCGGCGCACGGCGTGCGGCTGGCCACCATCTATACCGACGGGTTTGCCGAGGCTGGCGAGGCTGGCGTTCACGCACAGGCGCAGGTCGTGGAGATCGCGCGTGCCGGCGGCGTGCGTCTGTTAGGCCCCAACAGTATTGGCGTGATCTCGCTGCATTCGAAGCTTGCGCTGAGCGTCAATGCCGCGCTCGAGGGCGAGCTCGGACCGGCCGGCCGCTGCGCGTTCGTCTCTCAAAGTGGTTCGATGCTCGGTACCGTGCTGTCACGCGGCAGGGCTCGCGGCCTGCGATTCTCGCATCTCGTGTCCGTGGGCAACGAGGCCGATCTCGGGGTGGCCGAGATCCTGCAGGCGTTGGTGGAGGATCCCGCGACCGACACCATTCTGCTCTTCATGGAGGCGATTCGCGACGGCACCCGCCTCGCCGCCGCGGCCCGTGCGGCGTACGCGGCGGGCAAGCCGGTCATCGCATTCAAGCTCGGTCGTTCATCGGTCGGAGAACGACTGGCACTCTCGCATACCGGCGCGCTCGCCGGGTCGGATGTGGTTGCCGATGCACTGATGCGCGACTGCGGCATCGTTCGAGTGGACATGATCGAAACCCTGCTCGAGATCGCACCCTTGCTGCGTGGCCGCCGCCCGCCGTCCCGACGGCCGCTTCGCGTGGCGTTGCTGACGACCACGGGTGGCGGTGCGGCAATGGTGGCTGACCGACTGGGGTCGCTGGGCGCCGAAGTCGTCGGTCCCGACACGGCCTTCATCGAGGCGATGGCGGCCGACGGTATTTCGCTCAAGCCCGCGCCGATCATCGACCTCACGCTGGCAGCCACCGCGGACGCCTATCGGCGTGTACTTGCTGCGCTCGTGCGGGCAACGTTCTGTGATGCGGTGGTGGCCGTGGTCGGCACCTCCGCACAGTTCCAGCCCGGCCTCGCGGTCGAGCCCATCCGCGAGGTGCTGGACGGGCCGCCGTCCGAACACCCGGTGGCCGTGTTTCTCGCGCCGCAGGCCGACGCCTCGCTCGAGTTGCTCGCGATTGCGGGCGTTGCCGCCTTCCGTACGCCCGAGGCCTGCGCCGATGCGCTGGCGGCCTACGCGCGTTGGCGCACGCCGTCATCGCGGACCAATGTGGCTGCCGTCTGGCGGCCATCGGCGTCGGCGCGGTCGGCGATCCAACCGCTCGATGAGGCCGAAGCGCTCGATCTGCTCGACGCGCTCGGCGTGCCGACGGTGGCGCGTCGTCTGCTCGACATGCCTCCGTGGTCGCACGACCTGCCGTATCCGGTGGCGGCCAAGCTTGTCTCGCCGGCGCTGGCCCATAAAACGGAGGCCGGCGCGGTGACGCTCGGCATCGGCGACATCGAAGCGCTGACTGCGGCGATCGAGCGCATGACGGCCGGGCTCGAGTCGCGCAGTCCGGATCTCGCCGTGCGCGGCGTGCTCGTGCAGGCGATGGAGGGGGCGCTCGCCGAAGTGCTGCTCGGCTTCCGTATCGATGCGTCGGCCGGACCGGTGCTGGTGCTGGGGGCCGGTGGTCGGTTGGCCGAAGTGCTGGGGGACGTCGCGATCCGCATCGCGCCCGTCGATCTCGCGACCGCGCACGAGATGATCGCTGAGGTCCGCGCGCTCGCACCTGTGCGCGGCTATCGCGGCCTGCCGCGCGGAGACCTCGATGCCCTGGCTCGGGCGATCGTGGCCGTGGGTCGGCTTGCCGAGTTCCACGATGCGATCGTGGAACTCGAGGCCAATCCGTTGATGGTGCGCGCCGATGGTGTGGTGGCGGTCGATGCGCTCGCCGCCAGGCGCGTCGACGGCGGGATCTGATCGCGCGCCGATCCCGTTCGGGTGCTCCCGAGCATCGCTCAGAGAAGACCCCGCCGGAATTGTGAGTCGCAATCGCGGGCTGGAAAGCTGGCCGGCGTTCGCCGCCGACTATCCGCGCCGCGCCACCAAGCGCACGCCCCCCAGCACCCCGTCGACGAACAGCCCCACGAAGTGCGCGTACACCGCGTCGTATTCCTCGTAGCGGGCCTCGCCGAACTTCGCTACCGTGGTGTCGCGCAGCGAGCGATACATGGCCAGCCGCTCCACCAGCACGTCGCGCCAGAAGGCCGACAGATCTTCCTGCGACAGGATCTCGCAGCCGTTGGCCTCGAGCAGTTCGACGTAGCGTTGGGCGCTGCCGAGATCATGAGCGTGCATGCCGGCGGCCAGCCGCTCGGAGACGGCAGCGGGTAGCTCGCGCCGCGTGACCACGTCGGTGAAGGCGATGCGCCCGCCCGGTTTCACGACCTGCGCGCACTGGCCGATGACGGCCGGCTTGCCGGGCACGTGCAACCACGACTCCTGCGACATCACGACATCGAAGCTGGCGGCCGGCAACGGCATCTGCGTGGCGTCCCCGTGCACGAACGAGACGCGGTCGCTCAAACCCACCCGCTGGGTCAGGCGCTCGGCCGAGTCCACGCGCGTGCGGGTGAAGTCGAGCCCGGTGACGCTGCAGCCGATGTTGTGCGCGAGCCAGCGCGCGGGGCCACCCATGCCGCTGCAGACATCGAGCACCTTGTCGCCGGCGGTGATGGATGCTGCCTTGGCCAGCTCGCGCACGACCTCGATGCCGCCGTAGTGATCCTGGTCGAAGGCCTGCAGATCGTCTTCGGACATGGTGCCGACATCGATGCCGGCCGCGGCGAGCTTGGTCAGGATCTCGTCTTCGTTGATCGGGTGCGTGTCGTAGAACCCGACCACGCCGCGCTTGAGCGCGTCAGTCATTGCGTGTCTCCGTCTTTGTCGATGGTGGCGAGTGCGTCGGCGATCGGCTCGAGGCTGCGGGGGCGCACCAGCCGCGCTGCCTCGGTGCCGTCGCGCATGAACACGAGCGTCGGCCAGAGTTTCACGGCGAAGCTTCGGCCGAGTCGCTTGCCGCGACCGTCGGCGATGCGCAGGTGGGTCACGCCCGGATGTGTGCGCAGCGCTTGCGCGACATGCGGCGCCGCGGCGCGGCAGTGGCCGCACCAGTCGTTGCCGAACTCGACGAGCACCGGGCCGCGCAGGGCGTCGATCTCTTCGCGGGAGGGGGCGGTTTCGCTGTAACTGGGGGCGCTGTCGTTCATGACGGTTTGTTCGGAAGAGGCGTTCAGGTGGCGTGCTGGCGGCTGCCTGATGCGGCGCGCATCCGCCAGATGCTCGTGCCAAGCTGCGGGGAGCGGCCCGCGCCTGCCTCGACGGGGCGGCCCGATCGGCTCGAAGCGCGCGCCAGCTGATCGGCCGGCGGCCCACGATCAGGCCGCCAATACCAGGCCGCCAATACGGTCTCGAGGCCCTGACCGATCAAGAATGGCCGCGAGGGCGAGAGCGATTGCATGAATCGTCCGGGCTAAGGCAACGGTACCAATAGCACGAACTTGAACAAGCCGTAGAGTCCCCCCAGGACGACCGCGCCAGCCGCGACCGTCGTCGCGGCCCGGGCTGGCGTCCAGCGCTCGTGGTTGGCGATCAGCATCAGCAGCGCGAACGCCAGTGCGCTGCTGAGCAGGAAGCCCAGCGGCACCAGCGCAAAGGCCCACCCGAGCATCACGAGCGCCAGTGCGACGCGGCGCAGGTTCGAGCCACGGGGCGCGCGCGAGCCGTGCGTCCGTCCCAGTGCAACCATGATCAGATAGACGACGCCGAGCAGGATTAGCAGTGCCGCAATGGTGCGCGGAAACACCGCTCCCAGCATGGAGAACTCGGCCGAATACCAGAATGCGGCAGACCCGAGCGCGATGGCGATCAGGCTGCCCAGAGCGCCGCCGACGTCGCGGCCGGCGACCGCCTCATCGTGCGTGTCAGGCATGGCCGGCCTCGGTGTCGGTGGGGGGCGATGGGGGTGCCGCGCGGCGGCTCATCCACCACGGCCACAGCAGCCCGAGCACGATGAACGCGATGATCCCGAGCGAGATCGGCCGGCCGAAGAACTCGCCCCAGAGGTCGTCGGCGGCGCCGCCGATCAGGTGCCCCTGCACGAAACCGCTCTCGGCGATGGATCCCAGAATCAGCCCGAGCACGATCGGCGAGGCCGAGAAGCCGATCAGGCCCAGCCCCCAGCCGATGACGCCCAGCACGACCATCTGCTGCACCTCGTGAACATTGTTGTGCACGGCGAAACTGCCCAGCACGGTCAGCAGCGCGACACCGGGCACGAGCACGGCCTTGGGAATGGCAACGATGGAGCGGAATGCGAAGCGGCCGATCAGCAGTCCCACCGGCAGCATCAACACCGTGGCCAGCACCAGGCCCCAGATGAAGGTGTAGACGATGGGGGCCTGTTGCGTGAACAGGGTAGGGCCCGTGCGCACGCCTTGCACGAGCAGGGCACCCAGGATGATCGCATCGGGCGGGGTGCCCGGAATACCCAGCACCAGCGTGGGAATGAAGCCGCCGCCCACGGTGGCATTGTTGGCGGATTCGGTGGCGATGATGCCGTCGGGCTCGCCCTTGCCGAAGCGCTCGCGGCGCGGCGATGCGCGCTTGGCCTCGGAGTAGGCCACCAGCGAGGCAATGGAGCCGCCCGCGCCGGGCAGGATCCCCACCAGGGTGCCGATCACCGAGCTGCGCGCCAGGTTGAACTTCGCCCGCGTCATGAGGCCCAGGGCCTCGCTCAGCTGAAAGCCGGCAGTGCGACTCATCGATTCCAGATGCTTCGCCGGCGTGGCCACGAGTTCGATCAGCACCGGAATGCAATAGAGCCCGATGAGCGCCGAGACGATGTCGATGCCGCCGAGCAGCGCACTGAAACTGCCCACGTAGCGGACGTCGCCGCCGACCTCGGCCACCCCCACCATCGACAGCAGCAGGCCGAGGCAGCCGCCGATCAGCCCCTTGATGGTGGAGCCTTCACCGAGCGAGGCGATCAGCGTGAGGCCGAACACGGCGAGCCAGAAATATTCGACCGGGCCGAACTTGAGCGCGACGGTGGCCATCGGCGGCGCGAGCAACAGCAGGAAGGCCGCCCCGACCAGGCCGCCGGCCACGGAGGCCAGGCAGGCGAGCGTGAGCGCGAGATCGCCGCGACCCTGGCGCGCGAGCGGGTAGCCGTCGAAGGTGGTGGCGATCGCCGACGGCGTGCCCGGCGTGTTCAGCAGGATGGCCGCATAGGCGCCGCCGTAGATGGCACCGGTATAGATGGCGCCGAGGACGATCAGCGCGGCGGCCGGGTCCATCGAGAACGTGAACGGCACCAGCACGGCCACCGCCATGGTGGCCGTGAGGCCCGGCAGCGCGCCGATGACCGTGCCCGCCGCGACGCCGGCCAGCGCCAACAGCAGGTTCAGGGGCGACAGCGCCGCCAGCAGATACTCGAGACTGCCCATGGAGCGGCGCCGGTTTCCTGCGGGATGCGGGCCTTACTTCTTGACGATACCCATCTCGCGGGCCAGGGCACCGTAGTGCGCCTTCTGTTCGGCCATGAACGCGGCCATCTTGTCCGGGCCCACGTCGAGCATCGCGAAGCCGCCGTCTTCCATCTTGCGGATGAAATCAGGGTCGGCGTTGATCTTGGCGAGAACGCCGGCCAGTTTCGCCTGTACGTCGGCCGGCGTGGATTTGGGAACGGCCACGCCGCGATAGGCACCGCCGACCAGATCGTAGCCTTGCTCCTTGAATGTCGGGCAGTCGGGCAGTTTCGGATGGCGCTTCTCCATGGCCACGCCCAGGCAGCGAACCTGGTCGCCCAGCTTGATCTGCACCGTTGAGTAGCCCCAGCTGCCGCCCACCTGTTTGCCGAGCAGCGCCGCATTGGACGGGCCGGTGCCGCCGAACGGCACGTAGGTGGTCCTGATGCCGGCCAGCTTGTCGAACTGCTGCTGTGCGAGATGGTTGGCCGAGTTGGTGCCCGAGCCCGACAAGGTGATGCGTCCCGGCGCGCCCTTGGCCGCCTCGACGAAATCCTTCAGCGTCTTGTGCGGGCTGTCGGCCGTGACCAGCAGCGCATCGGGCGTGTAATGGAACCAGTAGACCGTGGTGAGATCGTCGGTTTCGTATCCGACCGCCTTCTGCATCGGCTGCAGGATGATGTGCGGCAGGTTGGTGCCCATCACCGTGTAGCCGTCGGCGGCCATGCCGTTGAGCTGCGCCCAGGAGGCCGCGCCGCCGGCACCGGGCTTGTACTGGATGGCCATGCTCTGGCCGGTCAGTGCTTTGAAGACCGGCTCCTGCAGGCGCGCGGAGATGTCGGACTCGCCGCCGGGACCGAAGGGGATGATGTAGCTGACGGTCTTGTCCGGATAGCCGTCGGCGTGGGCGGCGGAAGTCGCGAGCAGGGCGGCGGCGATGCCGGTCAGCACGCGGGTCAGGCGGGGCGAGAGAGCCATGATTGTCTCCAGGTTGTCATCGGGCAAGACCGGAAGCGCCCCCGAGGGAGGGCGCGCGACGCTTGGCGCGGAAAGCGGGCCGTGGGCGTCCGGGATGCCGGCCGCTGTGGCGGCGACATCTCCTCGATCGAGCGGATGCTAGCACGCAGATTTGCGGACTTCGCTGCTGGTGGTCATCGCCGCCGGTTGAGACGGGTCAGGGGCGCTGCCCGCAACGCGCCTTTGACATGCTCGATCAAACGTCGCACCTGCCCGGGAACCAGGCGGGTCGCCGTCATCGCATAAAGGGGCCAGCGCGGGGTCGAGGACTGCGGCAGCAGGCGTGTCAGTCGCTGCGCTTCCACGGGCGCCGAGGCGATCAGTTCGGGCAGCAGGGCAATGCCGTGACCATTCTCGGCAAGGGTGCACAGCAGCGCGACGCTGTTGGCCGCCAGCGGGCCCGGTCCGGGTGAACCCGGCCAGCGCAGATGGTCCACCTTCCACGGCATCGAGCCCTGTGCGGTGCGCAGGTCGAGGCATTCGCGTAGCGCCAACTGCTCGGGCGCCGATATCGGCGCAATGGTACGGAGGTAGGCGGGTGCTGCGTAGAGCCCGGTGGTGATGTCGGCGACTTTGCGCGCCACGACACGGTCGTCCATCGGCTTGCCGATCCGGAAGACGAGGTCGATCGGGTCGCGCAGCAGATCGGTCGCGCGCGAGGAGAGATCGAACTCGATCCGCAGGCCGGGTTGGCCGGCGGCGAAGTCGGCGACCAGGGGACCGAGCACCTCGACGCCGAGATCCACCGGCATCGAGACCCGGATGCGCGCCGGTAGGTCGTGACTCGCGGCGAGTGCGTTCTGCGCGCCTTGCGCGGCGTCGAGCACCTTCAGGCACTGCTCGTAGTACGGCCTTGCCACCTCGGTGAGCGAGACCCGGCGGGTGGTGCGTTGGAAGAGCTGTACCCCCAGCCGCGCCTCCATCGCGGCGATGCGGCGCGACAAGGTGGCCGGCGGCATGTTCAGCCTGAGGGCGGCGTGACGGAAGCCGCCCGCACGCGCGACCTCGACGAACAAGGCGATGTCCGTCAGCGAGTGCATCCATTGTTCCATGATTGGAATTGTACGTTCCGAGGATGCCTCTTATCGGCAGACGCCGTCCCGGTTAGGCTCTCGCCATTGCCCGCTCACGCCTGTGCTGCCCATGGAGGCTTCATGACACGCTTCACCTTGTTCGGCGCCGGCCTGATGATGCTGGTGGTCGGTGCGCTGCACTTGCTGGCGCCGCAGATGATGATGCGCGAGCCCGGCATCGAACTCGCCACGGTCAACCACATGCACGTGATCCGTGCCGCCTATGGCGGCGCTTACCTGGGTATCGCGGCTGTGTTCCTGATGGGCGCCGTCGGCCGCCTTGCCCGGCGCGAGTCCCTGTGGGCGGTGGTCCTGATCTTCGGCGGCTTCGCGTTCGGCCGGCTCGCCAGCATCGTTGTCGACGGTATCCCCGTGCCGCTCTATCTCGGTGTTCTGGCTGCCGAGCTGTTCTTCGCCGGGTGTGCGGCACGGGCGCTACGCGAGCCGCGCTGAGCGGGTTTGCCGGGACTCGATGCCGCGGTCCCGGTCAGCCGTTGGCAGCAACCCTGAAGCCGGCATTGCCCATCGAGCTGTCCGGAGTGTTCGCATTGCGTGCCGCGACACGATAGCGATTGCAGTAGGAGGCGTGGCAGAGGTACGAGCCTCCACGCATCGCGCGCGAACCGGTGGGCACCAGATAGATCGGGTTTTCGCTGCGCGTAACCCGGTGATAGTTGGCCGAGAACCAGTCCGCGCACCACTCCCAGACGTTGCCGGCCATGTTGTACAGGCCGTAGCCGTTGGGTCGGTAGGCGTCGACGGGCGCGGTGCCGCGATGGCCGTCTTCGCCGGTATCGATCACCGGAAACTCGCCCTGCCAGATGTTGCAGCGATGCTCGCCGTCCGGCGTCAGATCATCACCCCACGGGTAGCGGGCGCCGTGCAGGCCGCCGCGCGCCGCGCACTCCCATTCGGCTTCGGTGGGCAGGCGCACGCCAGCCCACGCGCAGTAGGCTTGCGCATCGTGCCAGCTGATGTGCACGACCGGGTGATCACCGCGCGCATCGACATCGCTGTCGGGGCCCTCGGGCTGGTGCCAGCAGGCGCCGTGCACCTGCAGCCACCAGGGCATGCCGGCTGGTGCCGCGCTCGCCGAGGCGAGCGTCGCGGCCGATGCCAGGCCTCGGAACACGAACGACCAGCCGTGGCGTTCGGCGGCGGTGCGATGGCCGGTGGCGGACACGAAGCGTTCGAACTGGGCATTGCTGACGGCGGTCGCGGCGATCAGGTAGGGCGCGCAGTGCACGACGCGTGCCGGGCCCTCGCCGTCAGCTGCAAAGCCTTCGCGGCTGTCGGTTCCGATCAGGCAGGAAGGCTGCTCGATACGCACCATGGCGGACGCCGACGCGTCGGTGGGCCGGGGCGCGGCCGCACCCGTCGTCGCGGTGTGTGGCGCCGGCGCGCAACGCTGCGGCAGCGACGGCTGGTCCGGCGTCTGCCCCCCACCTGATGCGCAGGGCAGGTCGCCCGCCCATCCGCCGGCAGAGGGCGCCGTCACACGCGCGGGTGTGCAGCAGCGCCCGTCCGCAGCGCCCTCAGCGCTCATCGGCCACCGCGCGCGCCGTCGACGTGGCCCACGTCACTCCTCGTCCCAGAACGCGTTCGAGGCCACCGCCTTCATGGCGGCCAGCACCTGGGGACGCGGCAGCACCGCGCAGCGCGCGGCCCAGGCCTCGTATTGCGCGACCAGTTCGCGCAGGCGCTCCGGCTGGGCGGCGGCCAGGTCATCGACCTCCGTGCGGTCCGCCTCCATGTCATAGAGCTCCCAGTCCTTCGGATACTCGCGCACCAGCTTCCATCGGCCGAGGCGCATCGCCGCATTGCCTTCGTGCTCCCAGAAGAGCGGACGCTCGTCGCCCGGATCGCGGTCGAACGCAGGCACCAGACTGCGGCCTTCGAGCGGCAGGATGTCGTGGCCTTGAAAGGTGCTCGGATAGTCGGCGCCCGAGAGCTCGAGCAGCGACGCCATGATGTCGGGCAACTGGCCCGGCGTGTGCCGGATGCCACCGGCCTCGCGGATGCCGCCGGGCCAGTGGCAGATCAGCGGTGTGGCCACGCCGCCCTCGTGGGTCCAGTGCTTGTACAGACGAAACGGCGTGTTCGACAGATTGGCCCAGGCGATGCCGTAACTCTGATAGGTATCCTCGCCGCCGGGCATCAGCGCTGGGTCGTTGCCGACCACGACGGGGTCGCCGGCGCGCGTGCTCGCACGCGCGATCATCAGGTCGTTGACCAGCGTTTCCATGTCGACGTCGTCGGGAATCGGCTCGGCGCAGGCGCCGTTGTCGGACAGGAACATGACCAGCGTGTCGTCGAGCCGGCCGTTGCGTTCGAGCGCTGCCAGCACCCGGCCGATGCCCTGGTCCATGCGGTCGATCTGCGCCGCGTAGACCTCCATGCAGCGCAGCAGCCAGGCTTTCTGTTCGGCGTTCTGCCACGGTGGCTGGGTCGGATCGCGCGGGGTCAGTTGCCAGCCGGCATCGAGGATGCCCATCGCGACCAGACGTTGCAGGCGTTGCTCGCGCAGGCTGTCCCAGCCGTCGTCGAAACGACCTGCGTAACGGGCGATGTCCTCGGGGTGGGCATGCAGCGGCCAGTGCGGCGCCGTGTAGGCCACGTACTCGAAGAAGGGCGTGTCCGGAAACTGCGCGCAGTGCTCGTCGATGAAGCGCGCGGCCTGGTCGCTGATGGCGTCGGTGTAGAAGAACGCCGGATCGTCGCGCGCCTCGTGGTCGATGTTCTCGTTGCCGCGGGTGAGCGTGTTCGGATAGTAGAAACTGCCGGCGCCGATGATGGTGCCGTAGAACGCATCGAATCCGCGCTGCATCGGCCAGGCGTCGGTGGGCTCGGTGAGATTGCTCGCCACGTGCCACTTGCCGCTCAGATAGCTGCGGTAGCCGGCGCCCTTGAGCACCTCGGCGATCGTCACGCACTGGCGGTTCAGGTTGCCCGCATAGCCTTCGGGGCCCATCGGATAGGTGAGCACACCGATGCCGGTCTGGTGCGGATGCAGGCCGGTGAGCAGCGACGCACGCGACGGGCTGCAGCGCGGCGTGCTGTAGAACTGCGAGAAGCGCAGGCCGTTGCTGGCGAGCCGGTCGAGATTCGGCGTGCGGACCTCGCCGCCGTAGCAGCCGATGTCCGAATAGCCCATGTCGTCGCACAGAATCAGCACGACGTTCGGTCGTTTGCTCATGGCGCACCTGTCAGTGTGTTGGCCGAAGGGGTTGTGTTCAGACGGCGTCCACTGACCGTGTCGAACAGGTGGATGCCGGCGACGTCGAACATGATCGGCACCCGGTCGCCGGCCGCGGCGTCCAGCGCCGTGGGGTGACGCATCTTGACCAGGCTGTCGCCGATGCTCAGGTTCAGCAGATGCGTTTCGCCGAGGTTCTCATCGACCACCAGGCGTGCCTCGATGCCTTGCGGGTCGATGCGCCAGCCGCCGGGCCGGACACCGACCGTGACCTCGGCCGGCGCACCGTGCGGCGGCGCGGGCAGGCTCACGCTGTGGCCCGCCACGGTGAGCCGGGCGCCCTCGAGGCGGCCCGGCAGCAGGTTCATCGGTGGGCTGCCGATGAAGGCGGCGACGCGCACCGATGCCGGCGCGTCGAAAACCTGTGTCGGTGTGCCCACCTGCACGATCTCGCCGTCCATGAAGATCGCCATCCGGTCGGCCAGGGTCATCGCCTCTTCCTGGTCGTGGGTGACGTAGATCGCGGTCACGTTCAAGGTGCGCTGCAGGCGTTTGAGTTCGACACGGGTCTCCAGTCGCAGGCGCGCATCGAGGTTGGACAGCGGTTCGTCGAGCAGGAACAGCTTGGGCTGGCGCACGATCGCGCGCGCCAGCGCGACCCGCTGTTGCTGGCCGCCGCTCAGTTCTCCGGGCCGGCGTTCGAGCAGATGACCGATCTGCACGCGGTCGGCCGCCTGCTGCACGCGCGCCGGAATCTCGCCGCGCGGCACGCGATCCATCTTGAGCGGAAACGCGATGTTGTTGCGCACGGTCATGTGCGGATAGAGTGCGTAGTTCTGGAACACCATCGCGACGTCGCGCGCTCCGGGAGGCGCGTGCGTGACGTCGATGCCGTCGACGAACAGTGCGCCCTGGTCGGGCGTGTCGAGCCCGGCGATCATGCGCAGCGTGGTGGTCTTGCCGGAACCCGAGGGCCCCAGCAGCGCGAAGAACTCCACCGGCTCGATTTCGAGGTCGATGCCCTTGAGCGCCTCGAAGCTGCCGAAGCGCTTGCGCACCCCCCGGAGCAGCACGCGGCCGCGTTCGCTCATCGACGTCCCCCTCCCTTGACGGCGCCCACGGTCAACCCCTTGACGATCTGTTTCTGCGCGAACACGCCGATGGCGAGCACCGGCAGCATCGCGATCAACGCAGCCGCGGCGAGCTTGGCCCAAAGGGTCTGCTCGACGGAAACGAAGTTGTACATTGCCACCGTGACCGGTCGAACCGCATTGCCGCCCAGTTGCACGGCGAACAGGAATTCGTTCCAGGCGTTCAGGAAGACGAAGATCACCGTCACCGCGATGCCGCCGCGCACCTGCGGCAGGATCACGTGCCAGAGCGTTTGCAGGCGGCTGGCCTTGTCCAAAAACGCAGCCTCTTCCATCTCGTGCGGGATGTCCTCCATGTAGGAGACCAGCATCCAGATTGCGAACGGCAGCGAGAACGTCAGGTAGACGATGATCATTCCCTGGTAGGTATCCAGCCAGCCGAGTCGGTTCAGGATCAGGAAATACGGAATCACCAGGCCCACCGGCGGCACCATCTGCGTGGCCAGCGTGTAGAACCCGATCGTGCGCTTGGCGGGCAGGCGCAGGCGCGCGAAGGCGTAGGCCGCCGGCACCGCGAACACGATGGTGAGCACGGTGGTGCAGGTCGCGATGATGACGCTGCTGACCAGGCTCGACACGATCGAGAAGTCGCCCACCAGTGCATCGGCATAGTTGCGCCAGGTGGGCTCGAACATGAGGCTGGGCGGATAGGCAAGCACCTCGCGCTCGGTCTTGAGCGACACGACCACCGCCCAGATCAGCGGGAACACCCAGATCGCGAGCAGGACTGCCGCGATCAGGGTGAGCACGATGCGTCGCGATCGGGTGCGGGCCATGACTCAGCGCCTGGCCGACCGCAGCGAGAACAGCACGCCCGACACCGCCATGGTGATGATCAGCAGCGACATCGCCAGTGCCGAGCCATAACCGAAGTTCAGTTCGACGAACGAGGTCTTGTAGGCGTACAGATTGAGGATCTCGGTGGCGGTGCCCGGGCCGCCGCCGGTGGCCGCGAAGATTGCCGCGAACGCCGCCAACGAGATCATCGCGCGCATGATCACGACGATCACGATGGCCGGTCGCAGCAGCGGCAAGGTCAGGTGCCAGAAACGCTGCAGGGCATTGGCGCGATCGATCCGAGCGGCCTCGTAGACGTCCGGCGGCAGCGACGCCAGACTGGCCAGGAATACCAGGAACGCGAACGGCGTCCACTGCCAGGTGTGGATCACGATCACCGACACGAACGCCGGGGTCGGCGCACCCAGCCAGTTCACCTGTTCGAAGCCCAGCCAGCGTACGAGGAAGTCGACCATGCCGAAGTTGGGCGCCAGCATCAGCGTGCGCCAGAACAGGCCGACCACCACGGGCGCGAGCACGATCGGCAGGATGGCCGCCAGCCGGAACAGCCACTGCCCGCTCGGGATCTGCATCACCAGCAGCGCCAGGCCCAGGCCGATCACGACCTGCAGCGACACCGATGTGCTGGTGTAGATGCCGGTCAGGCCAAGCGCATGCCAGAAGCGTGCATCGCGCCACATCTCGATGTAGTTGTCCAGGCCCGCGAAGCCGTCGAGCATCGGCATGGCCAGGTTGATCGTCTGCAGCGAGCTCCAGGCCAGATAGAGCAGCGGCGCGGTCGTGGTGACGAGCAACACCAGCAGCGCCGGCGCGGTGAGCGCCAGCGCAAAGCGCCGTTCCCCCGCCGCCTGAGCGCCGGGGGTTGCCAGGCCGCTAGCCACGTCGGCGTCAGCCTTTGACGATCTTGTCGATCTTCTGCTGGGCGAGCGCGAGCGCGTCCTTGGGACTGGACTGACCGACCAGCGCCGATTGGATCGCGGTGGCCATCGTGTCGCCCACAGCCGGCCACTGAGGCAGCCGCGGCCGCCAGTCCGGATCGGTGTCCTCGGCGAACGATTCGATCGAGGCCTGCACGTAGTTGTGGCCGTAACCGCTCATCATGTCGAGGAACTTCGGGTCCTGCCACAGCGAGGCACGGTTCGCGCCGGTGCGTTTGTAAGCGCCCGGGAAGGCATACGACGTGGCGACCTGCACCTCGCGCGAGCCGGCCCACTGCGCGAACAGCCAGGTCGCGTGCTTGGCCTTGGTGGCCAGCGCGGCGTTGATCGGGAAGCTCCAGTTCCAGATCGAGGTGACGCGCTTGCCGGATGGGCCTTTGGGCCAGCGTGCGTAGCCGATCTTGCCGACCACCTTCGATTTCTCGGGATTGGCAATGACCGCGGCGCTGCCGTGCGCATCGATGTAGGAGGCCAGCGTGCCCTGGCCGAAGGCGTCGGCGATATCCGGCCAGTTCCAGTTCTCGACCCCCTTGGGTGCATTCTTGTTCAGCAGGTTGACGTAGTACTCGAGCGCGGCAAGCGCCTCGGGCGTGTCTACCGTGACCCGGTTGCCGTCGAACCACTGGCCGCCGTAGGCGCGGAAGATCGACGGATAGATGTACATGTTCTGGCCCGCGCCACGGAAGCCGCGCAACGCGCAGCCCCACAGGCGCTGGTCGGGGTCGTGCACCTTGGCCGCG
>JAWKYD010000017.1:0-172385 GCA_041396685.1 Burkholderiaceae bacterium | reverse complement strand
CCGAGCCTCGAGCGCGGCGGTGAACTCACGGGCCGGACCCTTGACGTGGTCCTCGTAGCGACGGCGGTGCTCCTGGAACCAATCGCGATCGTTGTGACGCGACAATTCGTCGAGGAATCGGGTGGTCTGTCGATCGAACATCACGCGGGCTCCGAAGAGGTGGCGCCAGCCGAGCGTCGGGCCACGACGAGCAGCACGATCGCCAGTGTCAGCGACAGGGCGCTGGAGATCGGCGTGGCCAGCCAGATGCCGATCTCGCCGAGCCAGGCGGCCAGCAGGTAGGTGAGCGGCACCAGGAACAGATAGGTTCGTGCCAGGCCGAGCACTGCCGCACGCCGCGCATCGCCGATGGCCTGGAAGTAGCCGGCGATCGTCATCGACGGGCCCGAGACGAAGAACAGCATGAACAACAGCGGCAGGATGCGGGCGACTTCGGCCGCAGCCAGCGGATCGTCGATGAACACGCGGCCGATGGTGGCCCGACCGAGCAACAGTGCGGCCTCGACCAGCAGACCGTAGCCGAGCGCGATCGACAAACCCATCTTCAGACCCACCTCGACGCGAGTCCACTGGCGCGCGCCGGCGTTGTTGCCGACGATCGTCTGGGTCGCCATGTTCAGGCCCACCAGCGGCAGGAATGCGAACGACTGCAAGCGCGTGACCACGCCGAAGGCGGCCACCGTCATCGCGTAGTGTTCGGTCTGCCAGAGCCCGAGTGCATGCAGCGTCACGGCGGCGCCGAGCGCCACGCCCATGAAGCTCAGGCCCGGGGGCACACCGAGCGCGAGGATGTGGGGCGAATGTTCGCGCCACGCGGCCAGCGTCGGGCGGCGCAGTCGCAGGATCGTGCGCTTGCGCGCACGGTAGACGATCGTGATCGCCAGCGCGAGCGCCTGCGCGAGCACGGTGCCCAGTGCCGAACCCACCACGCCGAGGTCCAAACCGATGATCAGCCAGGCGTCCAGGCCGATGTTGGCCAGCGTCAGCACGGCACCGAACATCGCCAATGCCCCGACATGACCCTCGCTGCGCAGTGAATCGCCGTTGAGTCCCATGATCAGGTTCAACGGCGCGCCCGCCATCAGGATGGCGAGGTAGACCCAGCCAAGGTCCGCGAGTTGGGCTCGGCCGTGTGCCAGCGCCAGGCAGATGTCGCGCCCCAGTAGCGCGAACGCGAGCATCAACATGAGGGCCACCGCGACGGCGAGCAGGTGAGCGCTGGTGAAGGCCGCGCGCGCGTCGTCGTGGCGGCCGGCGCCGAGCAGACGGGCCAGCACACTGGCCGCACCGCTGCCGACCACCGAGGCCGCAGCAACCATCAGCATCGTGATCGGGAAGACCAGCGAGACTCCGCCGAGTGCATCGGCGCCGACGAACGCACCGAGGAAATACGCGTCGACCACGGTCGTAAGGCCGTTCATCGCCATCAGCGCGGTGATCGGCAGCGCCGTGCGAACGAACAGTCCGAGCAGGGGACTGGTCAGAAAGGAATTCGCCCGCGAGGGCGCAACAGCGGTGCTCACCGGAGGAGACTACCTCGATGTCGGTGGATGGCGGGCGCGGACTATAGCAGGCTGATCGCAGAGGCCCGACCCGCCGGGCCGATTTGCTATGCTCACTGACCAACCCGGTTGTCGAGAGGCTTCGACAGCCTGCGCGCTGTCGTCGAACGGCCGGCAACACGCCCGCGCCCGACGACTCTCGAACGATCACCCAGCACAGGAGACCAAAATGGGGCAACTCGACGGCCGTGTGGCCATCGTCACCGGATCGGGCCGCGGCATCGGCCAGCAAATCGCGCTGCGACTGGCGCGCGACGGCGCGCGGGTGGTCGTCAACGACCTGGACGAGGCGCCCGCGGCCGAGACCATCGCCCTGATCGAGGCCATGGGCGGCCAGGCGGTAGCCTGTAACGGCGATGTCACCAAGCCCGATTTCGGCGACCGCATCGTGGCCACCGCACTCGACAAGTTCGGCGATGCGCACATCGTCGTGAACAATGCCGGCTACACCTGGGACAGCGTCATCCAGAAGATGAGCGACGAGCAGTGGTACGCCATCATCGACGTGCACCTGACCGCACCGTTCCGTATCCTGCGTGCCTTTCAGGCGCACCTGAAGACCGCCTGCGAACGCGAGGCCGCGGCCGGCGAGCGCATCGTGCGCAAGATCGTCAACATCTCGTCGACGTCGGGCGTCAACGGCAACCCCGGTCAGGCCAATTATTCTTCCGGCAAGGCGGGCATCATCGGCATGACCAAGACGCTGGCCAAGGAGTGGGGGCGCTATCACACCACGGTCAATGCGGTCGCCTTCGGCTACATCCAGACCCGGCTGACCCAGCCGCTCGAGAAAGGCGAGGACGGCACGGTCCAGGTGGGCGAGCGCGAGGTCAAGTTCGGCATCCAACCGGGGCGTCTGGCCGCGCTCAGCCAGATGATTCCGCTCGGTCGCGGCGGAACGCCCGAAGAGGCCGCCGGTTCCGTCTATCTGTTCTGCAGTCCGGACAGCGACTACGTCAGCGGCCAGTGCCTGGTCGTGACCGGCGGTCTCTGATCCGCGTGCCGTGAGCGGCACGGGCGGTTCCACTTGCCAGGTCGATCGTTCGCGGCCGTACGCGCCGCGGGAGGCTGTGATGTCTGTGCCGTACTCCGTGGTGCGCATGCTGATCGCGCTGGTGCTGATGACCGCAGGCAGCAGCGCGATGTACGTGGTGGTGGTGGTCCTGCCGATGGTGCAGGCCGACTTCGGCGTCGATCGCGCCGGCGCGTCGCTGCCCTACACGCTGACCATGATCGGTTTCGGACTCGGCGGCATCCTGATGGGCCGCCTGTCCGATCGCTACGGCGTCAGTGTGCCGGTGTTCGTCGGCGGTCTTGGGCTGTTCGTGGGTTTCTGGCTGGCGGCCACGGCGCCGGCGCTGTGGGTGTTCAGCGCCGCTCACGGCGTGTTGCTGGGGCTGTTCGGCAGTTCGGCGATGTTCGCGCCGCTGGTGGCCGACACCTCGCTCTGGTTCACGAAGCGGCGCGGCATCGCGGTGGCCATCTGCGCGAGCGGCAACTATCTGGCCGGTGCGGTCTGGCCGCCGATCGTGCAGTCGTTCGCCGCCGTGCACGGCTGGCGCAGCGCCTACCTGATGATGGCGGTGATCAGTCTGGTGGTCATCGTGCCGCTCTCGTTCGCCTTGCGCCGGCGCGCGCCACTGGCCGAAGCCGTTGCCACCCGGAAGGGCGCGTTGGCGGTCGCGGCAAGCCGGGATCGCGTGCCACCGTCATCGCCGGCCGCGCCAGCGCCCGCCCATCCGCGGGTTGCGGAGGAGCGGCCCCTGGGTATGTCGCTCGGTGCATTGCAGTCGCTGTTGTTCGTGGCCGGCATCGCCTGCTGCATCGCCATGGCGATGCCCCAGGTGCACATCGTCGCGATGTGCGGCGACCTGGGTTTCGGGGTGGCGCGCGGCGCACAGATGCTGTCGCTGATGCTCGCCTTTGGCATCATGAGCCGCCTTGCTTCGGGATTCATCTGTGATCGCATCGGCGGGCTGCGCACCTTGTTGCTCGGTTCGGTGCTGCAGGCCATCGCCCTGCTGCTGTTCCTGCCCTTTGATTCCCTGGCGTCGCTGTACGTGATCTCCGCATTGTTCGGTCTGGTGCAGGGCGGCATCGTGCCCTCGTACGCGATCATCGTGCGCGATTACTTCTCGCCCCGCGAGGCCGGCGCCCGTGTCGGCACCGTGCTGATGGCCACGTTGCTGGGCATGGCCATCGGCGGCTGGGCGTCGGGCGAGATCTTCGATCTCACCGGGTCCTACGATGCCGCCTTCCTGCATGGCTTCGCCTGGAATGCGCTGAACGCCGGCATTGCGCTGTTTCTGTTGTGGCGCGCTCGGCGCATCGGGCCGACCCTGGCACCGTCGACGGTGCTGGCCTGACAGCGTGCCGAGCGTCATCTGTCGGGATCATCGCCATGGCCGAGTCGAAGCCGATCGTCGTCGACAACGGCGACACCCCCGAAACCTGGTTTCGCGAGGGCTGCCATATCACCGAATGGCTGAACCGCGCCGATTCGCCCGATGCCTCGATCGCCCGGGCTCGTGTCGAGCCGGGTGCCACCACCCGCTGGCATGCGCTGCGTGGTGTGGTCGAACGCTACCTGGTGCTCGAGGGGGGCGGGCGGGTCGAACTCGGCGACGGAACACAGGCAATGCTGCGGGTCGGAGACGCGGTCGTGATTCCGGCCGGTCTCGCGCAGCGCATTCACAACCCCGGTGATTCGGGGCTGGTGTTCCTGGCGATATGCACGCCGCGTTTCACGCCGGACTGCTATTGCGAGATCGATCCGACGGACGATTCACCTGGCAGTTAGGACCGGGCTTCTACGGCCCGCAAGACGAAGCCGCGTGCATCGCAGCCTCAGACACGAACGCGCAAGTGCTCGATCAGGGCTGCGTTGGCCCGGGTGAGACGCAAGCGCTCGTCGTCGATGAGCTGTGCCGCCTGGCAACGCGCATGGCTCAAGACGGCCAGACGCTCGATCGTCGCGCGCCCCTGCGGAGCCAGTTGCGCAATCGCCTCCAAGCTCTTGTACAGACGCAGCATCACGCTCGCGTCATTGGCGCCGTGGCGAATCAGGGTTTCGAAGAACTCCGGCGCCAGGTCGTCGAATGCGAGGGGATTGGCGTACAGCCAGTCGTATTGGGTCTGCGGGTCGCGCGCCGTGCATTCGCGCTGCCAGAAATCGAGCGTGCGTGTGGCCGAGACGATCGCGTCGATGGCCGTGCCGGGATCGTTCACGCCTGGCGAGAGCGCCTTCGCGGCGACCTCGCCCATCAGCGTGAAGCCATAACGTGGATCTTGCAGCAGCGTGCGCCGCGGCCCGATCACGAAGGCGGCGGAGATCGCACTTGCCACTCTCTGCAGCGCGTCGTCCAGGATCGACTTCACGTCCGTGTCGCCCCTGGGGTCCGGCATCGCTGGTGGCACGATCCGGCACAGCTGGCGGTGACGGTGACAGAACGAACCCGGCCAGGCGGTCAGGTAGATCTCGAGATCGAGTCCCGCGCGTGCCTCGTCGATGGCCTTGAAGTCGATGGTCTGCACGAAGCCGACGCCGTTTGCATAGACGTCGTGCCCCTCGGGCAGCGACGTATAGGCGTGGCCGAGGCCGGGTCGGCTCAACGGATCGCTGTCGAGGGCCTCGCGAGTCGAGAGTTCGATCGTGCGCAACGTGTCGTGGATCTGTCCGAGCCGGGAGACATCGTCGACCCAGCGGATCAGCGTGATCACGACCACGCTCAGGATCGCGAACGAGAAGATGAACATCAGCGCCCGCCCGCCGGTGCCGATCAGGCCGGAGTCGATGGCGACGATACCGGTGACGCTGAACACGAAGGTGCCGACGAAGGTCGAGATCGCATGCAGAGCGACCGAGCCTTCGACCATCAGCGGTGCGACACGCGGCGTGGCGAGCCCGGCAGCGGCCTGAAACGCAGACACCATCGTGCCGAGCGAGAACGTCGTGATCACCAACATGCTGCTCGCCAGGATCGACAGCAGTCGTTCGACCGCTTCACCGCCGAGCAGCTCGCCGATCGAGTCGGGTACCCAGGGTTCGAACAGCCAGGCCGCGGCGGCGGCTGCCAGCGCCAGAAGCGTGAACAAAGCCGTGCGCACCCAGAGGCGGCGGGTCAGTTGAATCAGGACATAGAGCCAGCGTGGCACGTTCGGACTTCCGGTTGGTCGGCGGTTCGCGCGCGCAGGCGTCGCCTGTGCCGACCGATGGTAGTGCAAGGCACGAAAGCGCTGGTCGCAAGACCGGATCGGCATCGCGACGCCGGGTTCGGTCGCCCGGCGTCCGACGTGCGTCGACCGCAGTCGAGCCCGCTCGTGCACGCCGATGCGACACATGTCGACCGCCGACACACCGGCTTCGGCCGTCCATCATGCACGCGCGGCGCGCCCTCGAGCGACTCGGAACAATCGGTCGCATCGAGTGTTCCCGGGATGCATCGGTGCGCAATCTCCAGCGACAGCAGGTTTCGCGGTTCGGGCCGTGGTGCGGTTCGTGGCTGCTCGCGCTGGCACTGGCCGGCTGCGGTGGCGGCTCCGAGAACGCGCTCGATCCGATGGTCGCCGCCGGCAACGGCGATCAGATCCGCGTCGAACTCGATTCGGCGGCCGAGATCAAGAGCACATCGGTGCCCACGGACCCGTTTGCGGCCGAGGCACTGGCGGCCATCAATGCCGCACGCGCGGCCGGCGCGGTCTGCGGTTCGCTGAGCATGCCACCGGCACCGCCCGTGCAGTGGAATACGCGGGTCGCCTATGCGGCGCTGATCCAATCGGAGTGGATGCAGAGCAGCAACTCGTTCGCGCATGCCTGGCCCGACGGCACCCGCGTCGGCAAGCGCCTGGATGCCGCCGGGGCGAACTGGTATCTGGCCGACGAGAACATCGCTGCCGGATTCGGGTCGCTCGACGATGCGATGGCGGGCTGGCTGGCGAGTCCGTCGCATTGCGAGGCATTGATGCGTTCGGATCTTACCGAAGCGGGCATGGCGGTTGTGCCGGGCCAGGCCGACAACACCTATATCGCATACTGGACGATGGTGTTGATCCGACCGCCGGGTTGAGCGGCGATTGCGCGCAGAGCCGCTGCGCGCCCAGAAAGAACAACAAGAGGTGATCGTATGCGCTTCCATCTGCCCGTGACGCGTGTCGTCTTGCTGATGCTCTTGTTCGTCTGTAGCCTGCTGCGTGCGGCGCCGCTACAGCGAGGCGAGGTGCCCGAACCGTTGCAGCCGTGGGTCGACTGGGCGCTCGCGACCAAGCCCGAGGCACGATGCCCCGTCCACTTCGACGGCGATGCTCACGACTGCCTGTGGCCGGGTCGTTTGCAGCTGGCGGCGGATGCGGCTGGCGTTTCCTTCAGTCAGGCGGTCGATGTGATGGTCGCCGGTCGCTTCATGCTGCCGGGCGGACGAGGCCAGTGGCCGGTGGGCGTGCAGGTCGACGGGCGGGCGGTGGCGGTCGTCGATGTCGACGGTCGGCCGATGGTCGCGCTCGAGCCCGGTCGGCACCGGATCAACGGTGCGATCACCTGGCAGTATCTGCCCGATACCCTGCTGATTCCGCCGGGCACCGGCATGCTGGCCCTGATGATCGATGGCGCGCCGACGGCCGAACCGCGTTGGCGCGATGGCCGCCTGTGGCTGCGCGAGCGAACGATCGCGCCGAGCGCGCCGGCCGCACCGGAGGACCGCCTGCAGATGACCGTCGCACGCCTGATCGCCGATGGTCATCCGACGCTGCTCACCACCGAGCTCGCACTGAGCGTCAGCGGTGCCTCGCGCGAGATCGTCGTCGGTCGGCCGGTGGCGGACGGATTCGTGCCGCTGCGCATCGAATCTTCGCTTCCGGCGCGCCTCGAGCCCGACGGCCGCCTGCGCGTGCAGGTTCGGCCCGGCGATTGGCCGGTACGTGTCGTGGGCAGGCGCATCGGTGGCCTCGAGTCGTTGTCGATGACCGCGCAACCGGCGCCCTGGCCCGACGAGGAGGTGTGGGCGTTCGCGGCAGCACCGGCCGACCGCACGGTGCGGGTGCACGGTGTCGCGCAGATCGATCCGCGGCGCTCGACCCTGCCTGACGAATGGCATCGTTGGCCGACCTACCGCGTGACGCCAGGCGACACGCTCAGCTTCGACACCCAACGGCGCGGAAATCCGGAGCCCGATGCCGACGAGCTCGAGCTGCGGCGCACGTTCTGGCTGGACTTCGATGGCGGCGCCTACACCTTGCACGACCGGATCGCCGGTCAGCTCAAGCGTACCTGGCGCTTGAACGCGGAACCGGCACTGGCGCTGGGCCGGGTCAGCCTGGGCGACGACGCGCAGTTCATCACCACCGATGGCGATGGACGTCAGGGGGTCGAGGTGCGGCAAGGCCGGCTCGAGCTCGAGGCTGTCTCGAGGGCGGCCCGCGATGGCAGTCCGCTGCCGGCATCCGGCTGGAGCGCCTCGATGCAGAAGGCCGAGGCGGAACTGCAGACGCCGCCCGGCTGGCGTGTGCTGGCCATTGACGGTGTCGATGCCGCCGACGGTGCGTGGGCCGAGTCCTGGACCTTGTTCGATCTGTTCTTCGTGCTGCTCTCGACGATCGCGGCCGCGCGCCTGTGGGGCATCGGATGGGCGTTGGTGACCCTGATCGGCCTGGCACTCACCTGGCAGGAACCGCAGGCGCCCGCCCTGGTGTGGCTGGGTGTGATGGCGATCGCATCGTTGCGCCGTCTGGTGCCGCGCGGCGGCCGCTTCGCGGCCATCCTGGCGCCGCTATGGTTGCTCGCCTGGCTATCGCTCGCCGTGCAGGCGTTGCCATTCGCGGTCACGCAGGCGCGCCTGGCGATCTATCCGCAACTCGAGGGCGCCGGTACGTCGTTCGACGCACGGCAGGTCACGCGGCCCGATGTGGTCGACGACCGTCTCGCCAGGCAGGAAGCGGCGCCTTCGGTGTCCTCGGCGGCGAAGTCCTATCGTCGCGACTCGGCCAATGCCCCCGCCGCACCGATGGGCGCGATGCCGCCGCCGCCGCCGATCGACGAGGCGGACCCGAATGCAATCGTGCAGACCGGCCCCGGCCTGCCGGACTGGCGCTGGCGCCGAACGCAGTTGCATTGGAATGGCCCGGTCGAGCCGGGCCAGACCATCGAGCCATGGCTGCTGTCACCGACGGTCGTCTCCTCGCTCAGGTTGTTGGCGCTGATGCTGCTCGCAGCACTCGTCTGGCGAATGTTCGACATCGGACGAGGCAGTGCCCGGGGCGGCGTCGGCGACGACGGCGGGCTCACCGGTCGGCACACCGGGCCGGGCGGTGATTCGCCCACCGCCCGGCCAGATGGCGAATCGGCGCCGGCCGGGCCGGCGCACGCCAAGTCCACCGCCGCGAGCGCCGGCGTGGCGTCGATGATCGGCGCCGTGGCGAGCGCTCTGGTGGCGGTCGCGTGCGCGTGGCCCGCGTCACTGAATGCGCAGAGTATGCCGTCGCAGGCCTTGCTCGACGAACTGGCGCGGCGTCTGCTCGAGCAGCCGCACGCGGCGCCGCGGGCGGCGCTGTCCGAGCTGCGCCTGCGCATCGAGGATGAAACCTTGCGCCTGGACATGCAGGTTCATGCCCTCCAGCGCAGCGCGATTCCGCTGCCGGTCGATGTGAGTGGGCAATGGCCGCTGGCGGTACGCCTCGACGACCGCGACACCGATCCGGGCCTTATCCGCACCGAAGCGGGACAACTCTGGATGCTGGTGCCCGAAGGCTTGCACACCGTCCACATCCGCCTGCCCCTGGCCGGTCGCGACACCTTGGCGATGCCGATGCCACTGCTCGCCCAACGGGTCGACTTCGAGGGCAGCGGCTGGAGCCTGTCCGGGCTGGACGCGCAGGGCGTGCCCGGCAAGCGTCTGGTGCTGAGTCGCGAGCGCAAACCGGTTGGTGGCTCGCAGCCGCAGACCGACACCTTGGTGCCGGGACGGTTGCCGCCCCTGCTCGCGGTGACCCGCACCTTGAGCCTGGGCCTGCAATGGCGGATCGACACCACCGTGACCCGCTTGTCCGCCGAACTGGATGCGCTCTCCGTGGCGATCGATCTCGTGCCCGGTGAGGCGGTCACCTCCGACGGCGTGATCGTGCGCGACGGTGTCGCCCGGGTGGACCTGCCGGCGGGGGTGCGTGCCGTCCGCTGGCAGAGCCGGCTCGATCCGGTGCCAGAACTGAAGCTGACCGCCGGCCGTTCTTCCGACACGATCGAGACCTGGCGCGTCGACGTCGGTCCGATCTGGCATCTCGACTATACCGGGCTGGCGCCGATCCACATCCAGGATGCCCGCTTGCGCTGGCTGCCGACCTGGCATCCATGGCCCGGCGATACCCTGACGCTCGCGATCTCGCGACCCGGCGGCGCGAGCGGCAAGACCCTGACGATCGAACGCAGCGCGCTGACGCTGACGCCGGGCGCGCAGCGCACGAGTGCCGAATTGCGCCTGCGCGTACGGGCCAGCCAGGGACAGCGGCACCGGATCGGCTTACCCGAGCAGGCCGAGCTCGAATCGACGGTGATCAACGGCCGCAGCCAACCGCTTCGGCTCGACGGCCGCATGCTGACATTGCCGCTGGATCCGGGAACCAGCGACATCGCGATCAACTGGAAGACGCCGGGCTCGATGACGCAGGTCTGGCGTACGCCCGCGGTGGATCTCGGTGCCGAATCGGTCAATGCCACGATCAAGGTCGAAACGCCCGCCGATCGCTGGCTGGTCTGGGTTGCGGGCCCGCGTCTGGGGCCGGCCGTGCTGTTCTGGGGGGTGCTCGTCGTGGTCGTGGTGCTGGCCGCAGCGCTGGCACGCGTCGGTCGCGGCAAGGTTCCCCTGGGCCTGATCGGCTGGTTGCTCTTGTCGGTGGGGCTGATGCAGACCTCGCTGTTCCTGTTGCTGCCGGTGGTGGCCTGGTTGGCGCTCCTCCATCATCGCGGCACGGCCAGCGAGCACTGGTCGCCCGTGTCGTTCAACGTCGTGCAGGTGCTGATCGCGGTGCTGACGCTGGCGGTGGCGCTGGTTCTGTACATGGCGGTTCAGCAGAGCCTGCTCGGCTGGCCCGACATGCACATCGAGGGTAATCAGTCGACCTGGCGGCAATTGAACTGGTATGCCGACCGCAGTGATCCACTGCTGCCGCTCGCCATGATCGTTTCCTTGCCGATGATCGTCTACCGGGTGCTGATGCTGTTGTGGGCGCTCTGGCTCGCGTTCGCGGTGCTGGGCTGGCTGCGCTGGGCATGGCCCTTGTTCGCCGCCGGCGGTTTCTGGCGGCGAATCCAATGGCGTGCGCTCGGCGGCCGGTCGCCACCCGAACGCGGGCCCGGGGCCGACCCGTCGGCGGGGGGCACCTGACCCGCGCAGACACCGATTCGACGAAGCGCCGGCGCCCCGGACGCAGGCCCGACCCCGCCGACGGCTGCGTGCTGGCAGGGTCCTTCGCCGTGTGCTACTGGGCGCCCTGCAGGTATTCCTGATCGATGCTGGGCAGCGGCTGGTCACGGATGGCGGCCTCGAATGCCGACAGGCGCTTGTAGATCGACAGCAGTTCGACGATGGTCGTCCACGAATTGATCAGGTACTGGAACGAATTCTCGACCTGGCCGAAGGCGCGGATGATCTGCTGCATGACGCCAAGCGTGAATCCCGTCGCCACGATGGTCGGGGCCAGCGCGATATAGGGCACGAGCACGCCCACCTGCAGGTAGGCATAGCGAACGACGTTGAAATACAGGTAGTTGAAGTAGAGCCGGAAGTAGTTCTGGCGCACGTCGTCGAACAGCTCGCGCACGGTGGGCGGCCGGGCGCGGTCGTGATTGTCCTCGCCGTAGACCAGCTCCTTGCGGTAGGCGGCTTCGACCCGCTGGTTGCGGAACTCGAGCCCCGGCAGCCGGATGCCGGCCAGCGCCAGCAGGCCGGTGCCGAAGATCGACCAGAGTATGGCCACGAACACCAGGGCTTGCGGCACCGCGCCGATCAGTGGCAGCTCCTTCACGTAGGCGCTCAGGCCCCACAAAATCGGCAGGAAGGCCACCAGCGTCATCACCGCGCGCACCAGCGACACGCCCAGGCCCTCGACGATCGAGGCGAAGCGCATGGTGTCTTCCTGCACCCGCTGCGAGGCGCCTTCGATGTGCCGCACCCGCTCCCACATAGACATGTAGTAGTCGTTCATCGCCGTGCGCCAGCGGAACACGTAGTGGCTGATGAAGAAGTTCACCAGCACGACCACGGTGATGTAGGTCAGAGCGATCTTGCCGAAGGTGAGCAGCTGGGCGTAGTAGTCGGTGATGCTCACGCTGTTCGGCTTGCCCAGCGCGCTCTGGATCATGTCGTAGAAAGTGCCGAACCACTGGTTGATCATGACGTCGAGTTCGACCTGGAACCAGGTGACGAAGATGATCACGGCCGAGCCCACCACCGACCACCAGCGCCATCGTCGCGGCGCGAGTCGCATCCAGAAGCCCACGAACAACAGATAAGCGACCGCCATGTACTGGTAGAGCCAGAAGGACTTCGCGCGCGTGGTGGCGGCCTCGATGGTGTTCGGTCCGCGTTTCTCCCGGTCGACCCGCGCCGCCACCCGGTCGGCGGGTGTGGGCGCGGCCTGTTCAGCATCTGCGCCGTCCGGGGCCGTTGCATCGGCGGGCGTCACCGCCTGCTCGGTGACGCTTGGATAGCCGAAGCCCACCAGGCCGCCGAGGGACAGCTGCGGCCCCATGTGCTGCGCCGCGGCGTACCAGAAGATCACGCAGGCGAGCGCCCAGATCGCGAACGAGGTGAAGAACGCGCGGGGATTGGGAAAGAACGAATGGAACACGGGGCGGCCTCCCGGCATCGAGCCGAACGGAAACCGCGATTATGGCCACGAGCGATCGTGTGCCCGCCAGATCACCCGTGGCAGTCCGACACATTGCGCACAGGGTGTTGCATCGCCGCGCCAGATCGACGGCCATGGCGGTCGGCCGCCGGGACCGGCACCCCGGTCCATTGCAGACTGGTGCCTGGCCGCGCTCAGACCCCGGCTAGCCCGCGCATCGGCGGACTTGGACTTGACGCAAGCGCGGGCGCCGGTGCGTTCAGACCTCGACAGGCCCGCGCACCGCTGCGCCCGATCCTCGTCACGCGTGCCAGAGAATGCCGCGGTCGACGTCTTTGATGTCGGTGCGGCCGCAGAACGCCATCGAGGTGTCGAGTTCCTTGTAGAGGATCTCGAGGCAACGGGTCACGCCGGCTTCGCCCATGGCGCCGAGGCCGTAGAGGAAGGGCCGGCCGATGTAGGTGCCCCGGGCACCCAGCGCGATGGCACGCAGGACATCCTGGCCGCCGCGAATGCCGCCGTCGAGATGCACCTCGATCTTGCCGCCGACCGCTTCGACGATGGCGGGCAGGGCTGCGATGCTCGAGGGCGCGCCGTCGAGCTGGCGACCGCCGTGATTGGAGACGATGATCGCGTCGGCGCCGGTGTCTGCCGCGCGTCGCGCGTCGTCGGGATCGAGAATGCCCTTGAGGATGATCTTGCCGCCCCAGAGGTCGCGGATCCACTGCAGGTCGTCCCAGGTCAGGCGCGGGTCGAACTGCTGGGCGGTCCAGTCGGACAACGAGGCCATATTGGTCACGCCTTTCACGTGGCCGACGATGTTGCGGAATTCGCGCCGCTGGGTCTGCAGCATGCCCATGCACCAGCGCGGCCTGGTGGCCATGTTCAGCATGTTCCTGATTGTCAGCTTGGGCGGTGCCGTCAGGCCGTTGTAGATGTCCTTGTGGCGCTGACCCAGGGCCTGCAGATCGAGCGTGACCACCAATGCCGCGCATTGGGCCCTCTTGGCGCGTTCGATCAGGCTGGCCATGAAGTCGCGGTCGCGCATCACGTAGAGCTGGAACCAGAATGGCGCCGTGGTGGCCTGACGCACATCCTCGATCGAGCAGATGCTCATGGTGGAGAGCGTGAACGGCACGCCGAAGCGCTCGGCCGCGCGCGCGGCCAGCATCTCGCCGTCGGCGTGCTGCATGCCGGTGAGGCCGGTGGGCGCGATGGCAACCGGCATCTTCACTTTCTGGCCGACCATCGCGGTCTCGAGCGAGCGCTTCTCGAAGTTGATCGCCACGCGCTGGCGGAATTTGATCTTGCCAAAATCGCTCTCGTTCGCGCGATAGGTGCTCTCGGTCCAGGAACCGGAGTCGGCATAGTCGTAAAACATCTTCGGCACCCGGCGCTTGGCCAGGATGCGCAGGTCTTCGATGCAGGCGATCGGGCGTGGCACGTCGTGTCTCTCCGTTACTGGGCTTGCTGAATATAGCGGTCGCGCAGGCCCTTCTTGTAGAGCTTGCCGTTGGGCAGGCGCGGCAGGGCCGGATCGAAGTCGATCGTGCGCGGGCACTTCACGTGCGAGATGTGCTGGCGGCAGAAGGCGATCAGTTCCTCGGCGAGCGCCGGGCCGGCTTCTTCGGGATGCATCAGTTGCACGACCGCGTGCACGCGCTCGCCCATCTCGTCGTCGGGCAGGCCGAAAACCGCGACGTCGGCGACCCGCGGGTGCGTGACCAGCAGGTTCTCGGCCTCTTGCGGATAAATGTTGACGCCGCCGGAGATGATCATGAAGGCCTTGCGATCGGTGAGAAACAGATAGCCGTCGTCGTCCATGTGGCCGATGTCGCCCAGCGTCGTCCAGCCCTTGGCGTTATGCGCCGATGCGGTCTTGGCGTCATCGCCGTGATACTTGAAATCGCGCGCGTCGCTGAACCAGACCGTGCCGGTTTCGTTGGCGGGCAGTTCGTTGCCGTCCTCGTCGCAGATGTGAAGCACGCCGACGACCGCCTTGCCGACCGAGCCGGGGTGCGCCAGCCACTGCGCGGAGTCGATGATCGTGATGCCGTTGCCTTCGGTGCCGGCGTAGTACTCCCAGAGCACCGGACCCCACCAGTCGATCATCTGCTTCTTGACCGGCACCGGGCAGGGGGCCGCCGCATGGATCGCACAGCGCAGGCTCGAGACGTCGTAGCGTGCGCGGACTTCCTCGGGCAGCTTGAGCATGCGCACGAACATGGTCGGCACGGTCTGGGTGTGCGTGGCCTTGTACTGCTCGACCAACTGCAGATAGCGCTCGGGATCGAAGCGCTCCATGATGACGCTCGTGCCGCCCAGACGCATGACGGTCATATTGAAGCGCAAGGGGGCGGCGTGGTAGAGCGGCGCTGGCGACAGATAGACCGTGTCCGCGTCGATGCCGTAGAGCTTGCGGCTGACCTCGAGCAGCGGATTGGTGGCGTCGATGGGCTGCGCCTCCAGTTCGGCAAGCACACCCTTCGGTCGGCCGGTGGTGCCCGATGAATACAACATGTCCTGGCCGGCGGTCTCGTCGGCGATCGGGGTCTGCGGCAGGCCTTTCAGGGCCTGCTCCAGGCTGGCGAAGCCGGCGATCGTGCCATCGACCATGAACGCATGGCGGCAACGCTGCGGCAGGGTCGGCAGCACCTTGGTGGCCAGTTCGGCGAGCCGGTGCGAGGTGATCAGCACCTTCGCCTCGCAGTTGTCGAGGATGTAGCTGGCGTCGTCGGGGCCCAGATGGGTGCTGATCGCCGTGTAGATGATGCCGGCCCGTTGTGCGCCCCAGCAGATCTCGTAGAAACGCGACTGGTTCTCCATCAGGATGGCGATGTGATCGCCGACGCCGACGCCGAGGCTGCGCAGCAGGTGCGCGATCTGGTTCGAGCGTTCGTCGAGCTGGGCGTAGGTGGTGATTTCCCCGCTGTTGGCCATGATGTAGGCGGGTTTGTCGGGCGTGGTCCTTGCGTGCTGGCAGGGATGCATTTGAGCTTTCCTTGTCTCCATCGCGTGGCGTTGACAAAAAGCCACGAAATTCAGGTGATTAACACTGGTAGTTGAAGTGATTCTGGCAACTGGCGGCCCATCTGCGGACAATCGGAGCCATGAAGCCGACGCTGATCCGATCCCTGCTCGTCCTGGTGCTGCTTGCGGTGCAGCTGGCGACCGTGGTGATCGTCGTGCTCGGCATGCGCCAACAAACGAATGAGCAGTTTAGCCAGAATGCGCGGGCGACTCTCGAGCGGCTGGCCGAGACCGTGTCGGATCGCACGCAGCGCTATCTGCGCCCCGCCGAAGCCGCGCTGCGCGTGGCCGGCCGCCTGGTGCAGGCCGGCGTCATCGACAGTCGCGACGACAGCGCGCTGATCCACTACTTCCTGGCCGAGTTGCGCGCGCATGCGCCACTTCAGCAGATGTCGGTGGTGCGTGGCGATGGCAGGTCCGTGGCGCTCATGCGCCATGGCGAGGGCTACCGGTCGGAACGTGAGGTGGTCGAGAACGGCCGGCCCTACCGGCAGCTGGCCGATCTCGACGGTGAGGGTCAGTCGCTGCGCACTTGGCGCGAACCCGGCGTCGCCGAAGGCCTGCGACTGCGGCCCGCGGTCGAGCGGGCGCGGCGCAGCGGCGATCTCGTCTGGCTCGATGTCCGGTCACAGGCGGGGCAGGCCGGACAATCCGGTCCGGCGCTGGAGGCGGCATTGTCGATGCGCGCCCCCGACGGCACCGACGCAGGCGTGGTCGGCGCCGATATCGACATCGTGCCGCTGCACGCGTTCATCAGTGGCATCCCGATGGCCAGCAACGGCTCGGCCGCGATCGTCGACGGTCAGGGTCGCGCGGTGGCCTATTCGCATCCCGAGCGTCTGCAGGCCATGGCCAAGGGTGGCGCACGCTTGCCACGCATCGAAGCCCTGGCCGATCGGCCGCTGCGCGGCTTGCTCGAGGCCGACCTGCCTGCACCCAGTGCCGAGCCCGTCGCCGGTTTTCGTCGTTTCGAGGTCGGCGGGGCCGAGTACTACGGCCTGCGCCAGCCTTTTGCCACCGCTCAGCCCGGGCTCGACTGGTGGCTGATCGCGCAGGCGCCGGCCGACGAGTTCAGCGGCGGTCTGCGCAATCTGTTCCAGCAGAAGCTGCGCACCTTGATCGCGGCGGTGTTGATTCCGGCGATCATCGCCGTACTGGCCGTGTTCGGTCTGACCGAGCCGGTCTATCGCCTGCACGAGGATGCCACCACCGACGCGCTGACCGGCTGTCTGAACCGCGAGGAGTTCCGGCGCCGGCTGGAGGGCATGCTGCGTAACCGGCGCGAGATGGAATACGTCGATCGGGTCGTCGTGGTGGCCTTCGATCTCGACGGATTCAAGTCGATCAACGACAGGCTCGGCCACGAGGCCGGCGATCGCGTTCTGCACGATTTCGCCCAGCGCCTGCGAGAACGCGTCCGTCAAGACGATCTCGTCGGCCGTCTGGGCGGCGACGAGTTCGCGCTCGCGTTGCGTGTCGATCGCGCGGTCGATGTCGAGACGATGATCAACGGCGTGCGCCGCTCGCTGGTGACGCGGCCCTTCGATACCACCCACGGCCGGCGCCTGCTGGGTGTGACCGCGGGTGCGGCCTGCGTCGAAACCGGCGAGAGCCCCGAACACGTGCTGGCGCGTGCGGACCAGGCGTTGATCACCGGTAAGGCGCGTCGCAAGAATCGCGTCTACATGGCGCCGCCGACGGGCGCGCAATGGCCGAACACGCAGATCGGCGGGCAGGCGACGATTGCCCGTCACCGGCCGCAAGCGCCGGTGGACGGTGCGGGCGCACCGGCCCGGCCCGACCGCTTCCTGCAGATCTGAGAACTCTCCGGCCTAGGCGCGCCGGGGCGAAGCCGCTCTCAAGTGGCCTGTTCGACCTGATCGCTGCCGCTCATCATCACTCGCTGCAACGCGCGGCAGAGCCGGCCCACGATCGCCTCGGGCAGGTCGTCGCGGCGGATCTCCGTGACAGCGGCCGAGAACCCGACGGCAAAACGTTGGTCACCGAGCCGGATCCGGCCGGCATCCTCGCGCCCGCCCATGAAGTGGGCGACCGCTCGTTCGGGTTCGGCATCGTCGAACAGCATCAACAGCATCTCGTCGTCGATCAGGCCGGCCGCGCTCGCGTCCGCCATTCGCGCCGACACGCGGGTATAGGCCTCGTCGCGCACGCGATCGGCTACCTGGGTGCCGCGTTCCCGGGCGAGGGGCACCAGACCGTCGACGGTGACCATGAGCGCGCAGCCCTGGCCTGCTGACCGGCTCGAGGCGCAAAGGTGGTGGAGCGCGCCGAGGATGCCCCGGCGATCGACGATCGTGAGCGCGGCCACGGGCTCGGCCGGGGGGGCGGCGTCGGTGGGTTCCGGATCCCATTCGAATACCGGGTCGTCGGCGGCGTCGGCCGCGCTCATCAGGCGCGACAGCGAATGGTCGTCGATGGCGGGACCGGCTAGGCTGGAGTCGTCGTGATCCGACATGTCTGGACGGGTTGGCGTGTGAATCCGCGTGGTTTTCCCTAGAACCGGGTAGGCCAAACGCCTAGGACGGTTCGTGGCGAGGTTATACCCGGGTCTCGAACCCGGCGCCGCCGTCGGGCACGCCGACGGCCTGTACCGTGTGATGAGCGGCACCGCGCCGCGAAACGAGCCAGTCCGTCGATCCGTCCGGCGCCAGGCCGGCGCGGCAGGTATCGCGGGATTGGTCGATCGGATGCGAGGCGCGGCCGCGCTTCAGTGAATCAGGAGGGCCGTGCGGTCGAAGATGCGGCTGGCCCGGTCCACGACCCGGGCAATTTCACCGGTCGAGGCCTGTTCGTTCAGCACCCACTCCAGACTGTGGCGAATCGCCTGTAGGAACGCGATCGTGTCGCGATCGCGTTGATCCGCCTCGCCGAGGATTCGTTCGATCCTTTGGATGGTCTCGACGCAGGCCTCGATCGCCCGGTCGCGCCAAGTCGGATCATCGCCCGGAACGGGGCCGAGGAGTTGCCGCAGCGGGAGGATGGGATCTGTCATCATGGGGCGAGACTTTACTCCGGGACGTGGGAAACGATCGTGATCTAGCTCACGCCGGTCAGCCAGATTCGTGCCCGAGTCGCGTCGGCGGTCATTGGTCGGGCGCGAAGTCGGCCCGGGGGACGCGGGCGCGCCGCGCGCCCGGGCTTATGATCGCCTGTTCCGATCCGTCCCCATCCGCACAGGGAGCACCGCATGGCCCTCATCGCATCGATTGCCGATCTGCATCAGGAAATGACCGGCTGGCGCCACGACATCCACGCCCATCCGGAGCTCGGCTTCCGGGAGAGCCGCACCGCCGATCTGGTGGCCCGTCAGCTCGAGTCGTTCGGTATCGAGGTGCACCGCGGCATCGGTAAGACCGGCTTGGTCGGTGTGCTGCGCAATGGCGACGGAACCGGCCGGATCGGCCTGCGGGCCGACATGGATGCGTTGCCGATCGAGGAGGCCAACCAGTTCGCACACCGCTCCAGGCACAGCGGTGTCATGCATGCCTGCGGCCACGACGGGCACACGACGATGCTGCTTGGCGCGGCCAAGTATCTGGCCGCCAGCCGTCGATTCAACGGCACCGTGCACTTCATTTTCCAGCCGGCCGAGGAAGGGCTAGGCGGTGCCCAGGCGATGATCGCCGATGGCTTGTTCGACCGCTTTCCGTGCGACAGCATCTTCGGCATGCACAACCGGCCGCGCTCGCCCGTGGGCCGCTTTTCCGTGCATTCCGGTCCGGCCATGGCCGGCGGCGCGTTCTTCGACATCGACATCGAGGGCGTGGGCGCGCATGGCGCGCGCCCGGAGAGCGGCATCGATGCGCTGATGGTCGGCACCCAGATCGCCAACACCTTGCAAACGATCGTGTCGCGCAACGTCCCGCCGCTGGAGAGCGCGGTGGTGTCGATCACCCAGTTTCACGCCGGCGACGCCTACAACGTCATTCCGCAGCGCGCGCGCCTGTCGGGTACCGTGCGCGCGTTCACTGACCAGACCCTGGCGCTGATCGAGCGCAACATGCGCCGCATCGCCGAAGGCTGCGCATCCGCGATGGGCGCGCGTGCCGCGGTCGACTTCCGCGTGAACTTCGCGCCCACCGTCAACGACGCCGAGCAGGCCGCGTTCGCGGCCTCGATCTGCACCGAACTGGTGGGTGCCGGGCAGGTCGATCTCGATCCGCCGCTGATCCTGGCCTCGGAAGATTTTTCATATATGTTGCGCGAGGTGCCGGGTTGCTACCTGTTCATCGGCAACGGTGATGCCGATGGCGCCTGCGAGGTGCACAACCCCGGCTACGACTTCAACGATGCCTTGTTGCCGCTGGGGGCGAGCTTTTTCGCGAAGGCAGTGGAGACCCGGCTGGCCGTCTGACGTTCCGGCCAGACCATCGGCGTTCGGCCAGACCATCGAAAAGCTCTGCCGGTCCGTGATCCACCCGCCGTTTGGCTCCACCGCAGGCCCGCGGCGGACGCGGCTCGCACCGATCACATCGGTTTGAACAGATGGCCATAGAGCCGGCTGACGATCGGGCGGCTCTGCAGCCCGTCGACGATCAATCGCAGCCGGCCGTTCTCTTCGCGCTCGGCGGCCTGCACGTGGTCGAGATTGACGATGCTGCCGCGGTGGATCTGCGCGAAGCGGGCCGGGTCCAGCTTCGGCAACAGTTCGCGCAGTGGCTCGCGGATCAGAGCCTCGCCACCGGCATGGTGAACCACCACGTACTTGTCGGCGGCCTCGAACATACGCACCGATCCAATGGGGATCATCTGCACGCGATTGCCGACGCTCGCCTGGATCGCGCGTAGCGGTGCCGCGCGTGGCTCGCGCGCGCCGGTTTCGCCCCCGGGCGCCCCGCCCGCGCCCTCGTGGACGAGCATCGCGTGCACCTGGCGGGCCAGCGCATCGATGGCATCGCCCCGTCGGTTCTCAGTGGTGCGCGTTTGCAGCCGTGCCTTCAGGCGCTCGATGCAGCGCTCGAGCCGTGTCTCGGTGACCGGCTTGACGAGATAGTCGACCGCGGCGGCCTCGAAGGCTTCGAGAGCGTGCTCGTCATAGGCAGTCGCGAACACCACCAACGGTGGGTCGCGATCGTCGTCGTCCCAGTCCTCGGCCAGGATGCGCGCCACCTCCAGGCCGCTGGCGCCGGGCATGCGGATGTCGAGGAACGCGATGTCCGCTCCCGGTTCGCGCAATGCGGCCAAGGCCGCCGGGCCATTCGAGGCGCTCGGCAGCAGCTCCAGCTCGGGCCACTGCACGCTCAGCATGCGCGCCAGCGATCTGGCGAGCAAGGGTTCGTCGTCGGCGATCAGGGCGGTCGGTTTCATAGGTCGGGGCCGTCGGAGAGCGGCGAAGCTGCGGTTGACGAGGGAGCAGTGCGGGCCGCAACGGCGGGCGCGGCTGCCGCGCCACCGGGGTCGATCGGCAGCCGAAGGGTGATCCGGGTCCCGCGCGTGGCACCCGGAACTGGCGATTCGATGCACATGTCGGCGTGTTCGCCGTGCAGCGCCTTCAATCGGTCGCGCACGCTCGACATGCCGAAGCCGTTGCCCGGCGGGTGCCCGTCGGCACTCGGGTCGGAGCTGCCCAGCCCGACACCGGTGTCCTCGACCGTAAGCTCGAGCGCGTCGCCGCGCCTTCGCGCGTCGACCAGGATCGTGCCGCCATCGATCGCCGGTTCGAGTCCGTGACGGATGGCGTTCTCTACCAGGGGCTGCAGTAGCAAGGTGGGCACCACCTGGCTGCGCAGCGCTTCGGGCAGGGTCAGTTCGCTACGCAGCCGCTCGCCCATGCGCATGCGCATCAGCGCCAGGTAGTGTTCGAGCAGCTCGAATTCGCGGCTCAGAGACGTGACCGTCGTGCGCGAGCCGGCGAGCGTCGCGCGCATGAAATCGGTCAGGTGGTCGAGCATGTGCACCGCCGCGTCGGGATCTTCGCGGACCAGTTCGCGCACCGCCGACAAGGTGTTGAACAACATGTGCGGTTCGATCTGCGCCCGTAACATGGCCAGGCGCGCCGCCTCGGCGCGGTGCGCCTCTTCGGCCGCTTCGGCGCGCAAGTCGGCAAGACGTTCACGGCCATAGAAGTAGATCGTGAAGATCAGTGTCGCGATGATCGAGACCAGCAGCGACACCGGCACGATCGAGAGGTCTTTGGGGTTCGACAATGTGTCGAAGGGCAGGCGGAGCGCCAGGTGGGCGATGAACGACCCGATGAAGTACGCCAGCGGTCCGGCCAGGAACAGGATCGGCACGATCAGCCAGCGCGGCCGCAGTCCGTAGATGTCGAGGCGCCGGGCGGCAACGCCTAGCAACGACCAGGCGGTCAAGCCGATGGCCAGCGAGTGCACCAGGCTGCTGACGAAGCCGTACTGGCCTACCGCCGGTACCGCGAAGCGCAGAATGCCGGCAATGGCGACGCAGGCGATTGCCACCTGCAAGCCTTCACGCAGCAAAGCTCCGGCCGACATCCGATGGCGGCTCTCGGGCCGCCGGTCGTCGCCGACGATCGGGTTCACGTCCGACCCTGCCAGCGGCCGTGCAGGCCGAGCGGCAGGCCGTAGGGCAGCTCCGCGCTGGCGATCGGCCCGTCGCCGAGGCTGCGCGTCTCGAACACGCTCAGCCGCGTGCGCGACCTGCGCCAGTCGTAGGCCGTGCCGATCAACCAGCCCTCGCCCTCGGCCGCCCCTGGCGCCGGCACGAACACATGCTCTTCGGCGAGCACGTCGGCGCCGTAATCGAAACTCTCGGTGCGGCCGCTCTGACGATCGAATCTCATCACGCTATTGAAGCCGAACAATCCGTCGGGCCGCGAATCACTGCCGCCGAGCAAGAAGGTGTGGCGACTCGGACGGCCCGCGAAGCGCGGATCGGTGACCGGGAACTCGGCACCCGACAAGGGCAGAGCCTGCAGGCGCGCACCGCCTCCCCGGGTATCGAGCACGAGCTCGGACAGTGCTTGCGGGGCCAGCTCGTCGCCGCGCTCGCCCCGCGTGGCCTGACCGATCCGGCGCATCAGCGCGTCGAAATCCGCGGACCTGGCCACCGTGATGCGGACGGTGTCGCCGTCCACCCAGGCATTGCCGAAATGGAATGCGAAGAAGGACGGCAGTTCGAAGCGATGGCTGATCTGCCAGGTGTCCTTGTCGATCAGCAGCACGATCACCGGCGCGTCAGCCTGCCAGCGCAGGCGGTTCATGAACGCGGTGCCGGCGGGCAGATCGGGTTCGCTCATCAGCGGCATCAGGACGAATCCCAGGTGTCGCTCGGTGATCACGAAGTCGTGCACCATGTCGGCCTGCGGCGCATCGATGGCCGCGGCGCGGCGCAAACGGCCGAGCTTGTCCAGCTCGTACAGCATCAACTTGCCGCTGCCACTGAGGTAGCCGAAGTTCCAGATGCGGCCGTCGGGCTCGATGCGCGGATGGGCCGAGAACGACAGGCCATCGGTATCGGGCGAAAAGACCTTGCGCGAGCGGGTTCGCAGGTCGTGCGGATCGAGCGACCACGGCGAGCCGGCCTCCCAGAGCGCCAGCAGCTCGCCGGCCAGCGGCAGCACCGAGATGTTGCCGGCATTGACCGAATCGGCCGACACCACGTCGCGTGTGTCGGCGACGTCGGTGGCGAAACCCGGCCAGAGCAGCCGGCCCGCGTCGCGTTCGGCACGCAGGCGGCGGGTCTCGACCATGCGGGCAGAATGGACGGCGGTGTCGCCATGAAGGCGCCATGCATGCACCATGCCGTCGCCGTCGAACCAGTGCCGGTAGCGCATCTCACCGTGCACCATGCCCGCCGGCCCGTTCCGATAGAGGGTGCCGGTCACGGCAGCCGGCAGCGGTCGGTCGAAGCGCAAGGTGGTGGGACCGTAGTGCTCGGCGACCCCCTCGAAGCTGCTCGAAAACCCCCGTCGGGGATCGGTGCCCGCCGTCGAGGCAGCCGTTGCCGGGTTCGCCCGCAGCAGGCCGCCGAGGCCGAGTGCGCCGCCGGTCTGAAGGAATTTGCGCCGTTTCATCGAATCATCTCCGTTCGTGGGCGGTCGCGAGCCTTCGGTGCGGGGCGTCGACGACCGTGTTCAACGGAGACGAAGTTAGCGAACGGGAGCGAGTGCGGCCGTCCGAATGCGACCAAGCGCGGCGGGTTCGCCGCGAAATGCCGTCAGTGGTCGCGAACGAGGGCGCAGCGGTCAGCTCCGCTCGGCATTGCGCACGGTCAGCTGGTCGTTGAGCGTCCAGAAGTCGTAGATGATTCCGAGGCCGAAGAGCCCGATGCTGACCAGATAGATCAGGCCGGTGAACCACTTGCCCATGTAGAACCGATGCAGGCCGAACACGCCGAGAAAGGTCAGCAAGACCCAGGCGATCGTGTAGTCGTAGCGACCGGCGCGAAACCGGAAGTCGGCCTGCCGGTCCATCGAGGGAATCAGGAACAGGTCGATCAGCCAGCCAATGCCCAGCAGGCCGAGCGTGAAGAACCAGATCGTGCCAGTGACGGGACGGCCGTAATAGAAGCGATGCGCCCCGAGGAATCCGAAGATCCAGAGCAGGTAGCCGACAGTCTTACGATGGGTGTCGCTACGTGTTCGCGGGTCGGAATGGTCGATGTCTTGCGGAGGCAGGGCTTCGCTCATGGTGTCCGGGAGGTTGGGCAGGAATGAGGCGTCATGCGCCCGGCCGCAGTGGTTTGCGGGCCGGCGCGCTCGTCAGGCCGATAACGTTAGCATCCGGCATGGGCGTTGACCAGCACGGCGCGTCCCGCCATCGTGGCGGCGCGCGCGCCGGCGACGTCTCCCGAGGCCGCTGCACGTCATCGGGCGCGTCACCCGCGAAGGCGTGCGAGCCCGCCTGTGCAGCAGCCGCGCATCATTCGACCGATTTCCACAGGACGATCATGACCACCGTACTCGAGGAGACCCGCGACGGCGTCGCCTGGCACATCGACGCGCTGCCGGATCCCGGCGCCGGACCGGATGCAATGGGCGAGGTCGCGACCATTCGGATCGAACGGCCAGAGCGCGCCAACGCCCTGTCGACCGCCCTGATGGAGCGGTTCGTCGCCTGCGTGCAGGCGAGCGGCGATCGTCCCATGATGAGGGCGATCGTCATCACGGGACACGGAGCCATCTTCGTTGGCGGCGCGGACATCCACGAGATGTCGGCGCTCGAGCCGGCCAGCGCACGCGCTTTCATCACGCGGGTGCACCGCTGCTGCGATTGCCTGCGGGCCGCGCCGGTGCCCGTGATCGCCCGGATCAACGGTCTCACGCTCGGCGCCGGTCTCGAGATGGCGGCGGCCTGCGATCTGCGCGTCGTTGCTCGTGAGGCACGCCTGGGCATGCCGGAGGTCAAGCTGGGTATCCCATCCGTGGTCGAGGCGGCCTTGCTGCCCGGGCTGATCGGCTGGGGGCGAACCCGCGAGTTGTTGTTGCTCGGCGACCTGATCGATGCCGACGAGGCCCTCGCGATGGGCCTGGTCGAACGGGTGGTGCCGGCGCAGGAACTCGATACGGCCGTCGAACGCTGGCTCCACTCGCTGTTTGCCAACGGGCCACAGGCCGTTCGCGATCAAAAGGCATTGCTCCGCCGTTGGGAGAAGCTGCCGCTGGCCGAGGCGGTCGTTGCCGGCATCGACGCGTTTGCGATGTCCTGGGAACGGCCCGAGCCGGCGCGCATGATGCGCGAGTGGCGCGAACGACGAGCGATCGCCAAGGGTCGGCCGGCGCCCGGCCGCAGCGGATCCGGCGAGGCAGGCTAGCGAGCCGGAGCGGGGCTACAAAAAAGGGGCGGCAGAAGGGCCGGCGGGGCGATCGCTTATCATCGCCCGGCCCGGCTCCGGCCGGACCCGGCGAAGCTGCGCCGCGTCGGACCCAATCGTCTTCGTTTTCGTTGGTGCGCCCCTGGCGCGCCGCTGCTTCGACCGGGAGGTGGTCGTGCAAATCGTCTGTCTGGATCTCGAAGGGGTGCTGGTCCCCGAAGTGTGGATCGAATTCTCCAAGCGAAGCGGGATCGCCGAACTCACGCGTACCACGCGCGACGAACCCGATTACGACAAGCTGATGCGCTTCAGGCTCGATGTGCTCGACGCCCATGGCATGAAGCTGCCGGACATCCAGGCGGTGATCGACGATATGGAGCCCTTGCCGGGCGCCCGGGAGTTCCTCGACGCCCTGCGGCGCGACTTCCAGGTGGTGATCCTGTCGGATACCTTCTACCCGTTCGCCGGTCCGCTGATGGCCAAGCTGGGTCGGCCGACCTTGTTCTGCCATGATCTGGACATTGCCGAAGGCGGCCGGGTGCGCGACTACCGTCTGCGCATGCCCGATCAGAAACGAGCCGCGGTCAACGCCTTCAAGAGCCTGAATTTCCAGGTCATGGCCGCGGGCGATTCCTACAACGACACCGCCATGCTCGGCGCCGCCGACGCGGGCTTCTTCATCCATCCGCCGGCAAACATCGTCAGCCAGTTTCCGCAGTTCCCGGTGATGGCCGACTATGCCGAACTGCGCGCCGCCTTCGACGAGGCCGGCGCGCGAATTAGAACGGCACGCTGAGACGCGCGAGACGGCAGACTCGCGCCGCCTCCGACCGCCGCCTCAGCCTTGCAGCCGGCGGATCGTCACGCGGCGGTTCAAGGCGCGGCCCTGGGCAGTGAAATTGTCGGCGCGCGGCTGTGATTCGCCATAGCCGCGAGGGCTCAGTTTGTCCGCGGTGACGCCCAAGGCACTCAGGCTTTCGGCGACGGTTTCGGCACGTTTGACCGACAGCAGCAGGTTTTCGAGCGAATCGCCCTGGGAATCCGTGTGACCGCCGATCTCGAGCCGTGAACCGCTGCGCTTCGCGCAGCCGGCAATGGCCCGCAGCTGTGCCTGCTCGCGTTCTCCGAGCGCCTGCGCGCCGGTCCCGAACGTCAATTCGACGCCGACGTCGAGTTCGGCACAGCGCAAGCGCACGACAGGTTCGCGGATCTGCCGGTCATTGGCGCTAGTGACCGCTGACTTCGCCGCTTCCTTGCCGCCGTCCGCCGGGCGCGCCGATTCCGGCGCGGCGGATTTAGAGCTCGCAGCGGGGCCGGATCCGCCGGACCGGAGGTTCGGGCCAAGGGTGGCGAGCGGCCCGATCGTGCCGCCGCCCGATGCCTGCTCCGTGGGGGGGGGCGTGTCGACGGCCGAGCGGCTGCCCGATGCCGGCGTGGCGCCCGTGCCGGGGCTTTCGGCCGCGCCGGGTTTCTTGGCCGAGTCGGGCTTGGCGGCCTCGATGGGCGCTGCACGACGGTCGGGCGCGGCTTCCTCGCGCAAACGGTCGACGGCGCGTGACGCGCTAGCGGCTGCCTCGCCGGCCGCCGACTTGGCGCTCGAGGCCGCCTTGCCCGCGCCCTCGGCGACGGCCTGCGCAGCGGCGCCGCCCGCCTCGATCGTCTTGTCGATGGCACGACCGCCAGCCTCGCGCGCCTTGCCAGCCAGGGATTCGGCGCCGGACTTGGCGGCTTCCAGGCCCCTGGATGCGGCCGAGCCGGCTGAATCCAGGGCCCGGCCCGCGCCGTCGACGATCGCCTCGCCGGCCTTCTGAGCGGATTCGGTGGCAGATCTGGCAGCCCCCGTAGCCGCGCTCTTGCCGGAAGTGAGTGCCTCCTTCGCCCGGTCTATCAGGTTGTTGTCGGCCTGGGCGAGTACCGTCGGAGGACGGCGCTCGGGTTCGTCGCCACGCGCATTGTCCTGGGTCGACCCCGTGCCGGTGTCGGCGGAGTCCGTCATGCCCGTGCGGGTGTCGGTGCCGACGGACGCCGTGGCGGCGGTCGACGGCGCCCTCTGGGAAACGGTGCCCGCCGATGCGGCATCACCGGCTCCGGAGCCGGCCGTGCTCACGCCCGGCTGCGGTTCGCGCCGCGCAGCTTCTGCGGTGGCCGAGGTCGATCTGGACGCGTCAGCGTCGGAACCGGTCCCGAGCGGGGCGGACGCCGCGGTCGGGCCTGGCTGCCGAGCCGTCGAATCGGCGGCATCCGATCCGGCGACCGTCGAACCGGGCGCCTTCGATTCGGCCGGCGTGGTTGCCGGCGGTGAGGCGTCGGCGCCCGCAGCACCGGCTGGCCGGTTCCCCGAGGCATTCGCCGGGTCGGCATCGCGCGACGGCTGGGCGGCGTTCTCGGGCGTCGGGCTCAACGAAGCGATCGCGCCGCTGACCCGGCGCTCGCCCTCGCTCCCACGGTTCACGGCCTCGACGCTCGGCGTTGGCTCGCCTGGTGACACCAGCGCATGCAGCGGATTGGTGATCGACGTGCGGGGCCAGATCAGAACGAGTGCGACCGCCAGCGCGGCGCCGCCGAAAAGTCCGATTCGGTCGAGCGCACGCCAGCCCTCGCGGGTGCGGAGTTTTGAGCGCGACAATTCGGCCTCCGTCAGTCGGTGCGGCGTTCGCCGCCGCCGGCGCGGCGCAGGCGGTCGAGCAGGCCCTTGGGCTCGTCGTCGCCATCGTTCACGGGCTCACCCTCGAGGCGGGCCATGACCGAACGCGCCTGCGCCGGTGCATCCTGCAACGTGCGATCGCCCGGCACGGATGACTTGGCAGGATTCTCGTCGAGTTCCGGGAAGCGGTCCGACAAATCGTCGAGCATCGAGAAGGTGTCGGTATCCTCGGCGAACCAGTCTTCGTCGTCGTCCATGCCGAGTTCGTCGTCATCGATCGCGAGAGCGGGGTCGTCGACCAGCGCCGAATCCGTGACGAGGGTGTCGTCCGGGGCTTCGGTGTCGTGCGGGTCGTCGGTGCCGGCGGCAACGGACGGCTGGGCCGCGAACGGCGCGCTGGTCTCGTCGGTCGCACCAACCGGGTCGGCAGGGCGCCGCTCGCCGGTGCGATCATCGTCGTGTGCCATCGCCGTGGCGGCGAGCGCGCCAGCGCCGGCTGCCAGCGCGCCAGCCATCAGCCCGCCGGAGCCCCCGCCGCCGTCAGCGCGGCCGGGCTCCCGCGCGGCATCGAGTGCCGCCTGCAGATTGGTGATTTTCTGGCTCTGTTCGGCATTGGACTCGCGCAGGTTCTCGAGCAGACCGGCCAGCCGTTGCGATTCGGCGCGTTGGGCTTCCGCCTCGTTGCGTAGCGCGTCGCGCTCGTCGGCAGTTTCCTTGAGTTCGGCTTCGAGCGTGTCGACACCCTCCAGCGCCCTCACGGTGTCGACATCGGCGGGTTCGCCGTCACGGCGAAAAAATTTGTCGATCAGCCAGAAGGCCAGCCAGCCAATCAACGCGCCCAGCACGATTCGCCATAGATCGTCGTAAGTCCCTGGCATGTTCGCTACCTTTTAGTGCAATTGCTGCCGCCCAGTATGCGCGGACCGTAATCGCGGTTCGTGATGTTTCGCACGATCCCTGGAGACGAATGCTGAATGCGACCCTCGGCCGAATGTGCCATCGCACATGGCCAAGAACCCGCCAGGGAACGCGCCAATCCTACCCGAATCGAGGCCGCTCGCGCCTTTGCTCGGCTGCGCCGGTGGCGATCGGCAGCGCTGACGAGCGGGGCTTCCGGGCGAAAGTGAATGCTCAGTCCGAGTGGTCGTGCCCAGTCTGGCGGGCGCGTGGCCGCGGCGCTGGTGGCGCCTTCGCGCGGCGCGGGGGCAGTGGTGCCGTCCGACTGGACAGACTGTCGGCAGGCGGCGCCGCGAACAGCGTGGCCGCCTGCTCGGGTCGGGCCTGCAGCCAGGTCTGAATGTCGTCGCTGGCAATTATGGCGACACTGCGTTTCTCGTCGCCGGGCGCGTGGAAAGCGCTCATGACCGGATGCGCGTCGGCGTTCACCGTGAGCAACGAGAAGCTGACCAGCCAGTCGTCGTCCAGGGCCGCCGCATCGGGTGGCCCCAGGGGCGTCCCGCCGTCGCCGGCCGGACGACGCCAGGCGTCCCAGATACCGGCCAGCGCCAGGGGCCGGGCATCGGTTCGCTCGATTCGCCAGCGCACCGGTCGACCGGTCTCGTAGCTCGGCTCGAAGAACGCGTCCGCCGGCACGATGCAGGTCTGGCTGCGTCGCCAGGCACTGCGGAACGACGGTTTCTCGGCCACGGTTTCGCTGCGCGCGTTGTAGCAGTGGCGGTAGTTGCGTCCGTCGCGCGACCAATGCGGAATCAGGCCGAAGCAGGCGACGGTCAGCTCGGCTTTCCCGGTGAGTGGCGACACCCGGATGATCGGCGCCAGGTGGCCCGGAAAGACCTCCTCGCGCCAGCCGAAGCCGTCGTCGGTCAGGCCGAAGTGCTCGAGCAGGCGCTCGCCGCGGCTGGGTACGTAGTTCGTGCACATCGTCGGGCTGCCCGGCTCACTCGCGGTAAGAGGGATCGATGCGGTCGAGCAGACGCAGCATCGCCGGCCATTCGCGCAATCCGAACGGGCCGCGCGTTCGAGGTTGGTACATCAGTGCCGTCTTGCGGCGCACCTCCTCGGGCGGAGTGTGCAGGCCGCCGCCGCCCGCCAGGGCATCGATCTGCGCCTTGCAGGCCATTTCCAACCAGTAGAGCGTGTTGAATGCCTCTGCCACGGACGGACCCGCGGCGAGCAGGCCGTGATTGCGCAGGATCATCGCCGAGTGCTCGCCGAGGTCGGCGACCAGGCGGGCCTGCTCCGCGACATCGAGCGCCGGACCTTCGTAGTCGTGATAGCCCAGATGCCCGTAGAAGCGCATCGCCGTCTGGGTCAGCGGAAGCAGACCCTGGGCCTGCGCCGATACCGCCATCCCGGCACGGGTGTGGGTATGGATGACGCAGCCGACGTTCTCGCGTGCCTTGTGAACGGCAGTGTGGATCACGATGCCGGCCTGGTTCAATCCGTAACCGTGCGGATCCTCGTGTGGCCCGACGATGTTGCCGTCGAGGTCGATCTTGATGAGATTGGACGCCCGGATCTCGTCATAGAGATAGCCGTAGGCATTGATCAGCAGATGTTCGGTGCCGGGCACGCGTCCTGAGATGTGGTTGTAAACCATGTCCGTCATACCGTAGTGGTGAACCAGACGGTAGCAGGCGGCAACCTCGACCCGGGCTGACCATTCGTCGGCCGAAACGTGCGTCTGGATGCTGCTCATGCGGAACTCTCCGGAGGATGCCTAGGCTGGACGGTGTGCTGCAACGGCCGATCACGGTGGCACGCCGACCCCGGCGTGCGCTGCGATGGTACCGGGACGAGGTGGATCGGGTGGTGACCGTTCCGCCGCGTGCGCGGGTGTTGCCACGGCCGATGGTGCGGGATGCCCCGACCCGGTTGGCGCATGACGATTCAGGCCTGGTGGCCCGGTCGTCCGGTAGGGCCGGTTTGCGAACGGCCTGTGTGACAAACACGACATGCGATATGGCATTTCGAGCAATGGTTATCACCATTCGATACGCTGCCACTGTCGAACAACAATAGAAGAACAGGGCGTGATGCAAACCGATGTTCTCGCTTGTTATCTAGAGGCCTTGGTGGCCAATCCGGGGGCGCTGTCGCTGACCGTTCTGATCTTGTTCGGCAGCTATCTTCTGTTCGGTCTCGAGCCGACCGAGCCGAAGCACGACACCGAGGGTCGCGTCTCGCGCCACCACTGACGCCGGCCGTTGGTTCGACGCGAGTGCTCGCTCCGTGCCGCCCGCTGCTTGCGGGGCGCGGGTCGGGGCGATGATGGCCCGTGAGGTGTTGCTCGGGCGGATCAGGGATGCGCGGACTTTCGAGGGCAGCGGATGGAAGCGGCGGACGAGCAGAGCTTCGAGGATGCCGGTCAGGCGCTGGCGTGCGTGACCGAACGCTATGAGCGCGCGCGTGACCGCCTGCGCGGCGCCTTCGACGCCTTCGTGGACGGCAACGAACCGGCGCGCCGGGTGCGCGCTCACTATCCCGAGGTCGTTTTGCAGGTGGCGCGGGTGGCGCGGCCCGACTCGCGTCTGTCGTTCGGCTTCGTGGCCGAGCCCGGCGAGTACGCGACCAGCCTGACCCGGCCCGACCTGTTCGGGCGCTACTATTTCGAGCAGTTTCGCCTGCTGTTGAGCAATCACGGTGTGCCGCTGCGCATTCGCGACAGCGCCGAGCCGATGCCGCTTCATTTTGCGCTCGATGTCGGCGAGCATGTCGAAGGCAGACTCGACCGCGTTCGCGCGGGCCAGCTGCGCGACTGGTTCGATCCGCCCAATCTGGCCGCGATGGATGATGGCATCGCCAATGGCACCTGGCTGGCGGCTCGTGGCGCACCGATGCCACTGGCGTTGTTCACGGCGCCGCGGGTCGATTACTCGCTGCACCGGCTGCGCCACTATTGCGGTAGCCGCCCCGAGCATTTTCAGAACTACGTCCTGTTCACCAATTATCAGTTCTACATCGACGAGTTCGTACGGCTGGGGCGGGCCGTGATGGCCGGCGACGCGCTCGAACACATGACGCTCGAGGACCGCGAGGGCTACACCGCGTTCGTGGAGCCGGGCGAGCGGCTGATTCCGGTGGGGTCGCGCGCCGACGATCCGCCAAACGGCAGGCTGCCGCAGATGCCGGCCTATCACCTGGTTCGCGAAGACGGCAATGGCATCACGATGGTCAACATCGGGGTCGGTCCCGCCAATGCCAAGACGATCACCGACCACATCGCCGTGCTCAGGCCACACGCCTGGCTGATGCTCGGGCACTGCGCCGGCCTGCGCAACACACAACGCCTGGGCGACTACGTCCTGGCGCACGGCTACGTTCGTGACGACCACGTGCTGGACGCCGATTTGCCGTTGTGGGTGCCGATTCCCCCGCTGGCCGAGGTCCAGGTGGCTCTCGAAGGGGCCGTGGCCGACGTCACCCGGCTGTCGGGCTACGAGCTCAAGAAGATCATGCGCACCGGTACGGTCGCTTCGGTGGACAACCGCAACTGGGAACTGCTGCCGAATCAGACGCCGATGCAGAGGCTCAGCCAGAGTCGCGCGATCGCGCTCGACATGGAGAGCGCGACGATCGCCGCGAACGGGCTTCGATTCCGCGTGCCGTACGGCACGCTGCTCTGTGTGTCCGACAAGCCCTTGCACGGCGAGATCAAACTACCGGGCATGGCCGACCGTTTCTATCGCGAGAGCGTCGATCAACACCTGCGCATCGGCATCCGGGCGGTCGAGCGAATCCGGTCGCTCAGTCAGGGTCGTTTGCACAGTCGCAAGTTGCGCAGCTTCGACGAAGTGGCGTTCCAATGACGCCGGCGCGTTCGGGCTGGCCATCGTTGACGGCCGTGCGCCGGGCGATGCCGCCGAGGGCCACGTGTAAGCCAACCGGGCATCGCACGACCATCAGCACGCAGGCGCATGATGCGCCCCCGATTCCTTGGAGAACAGAATGAGACTCGTCGCCGCGATGACGCTCGTTTCCGTGGCGCTGCTCACCGGCTGCGGGCCGCTCGTGACTCAGAGCCCGGGGGAAGGCTACAGCCCGGTCAATGCGGTGTCGACCGACGACGAATCGCGCCTGTTGCTGGCCGGTCATGACGTCGTCAACTACTTCACGGATGGCGCGCCGCGCATGGGTTCGGTCGAGCATCGCAGTGAATACAAGGGTGTGGCGCTATGGTTCGCCAGCGCCGAACACAAGCAGGCCTTCGATGCCGAGCCGGAGCGCTATCTGCCCCAGTTCGGTGGCTACTGCACCAATGGCATCAGCTACGGCATACCGTGGGGTGGCGATGCCGACACCTGGTCGATCATCGACGGCAAGCTGTATATCTTCGGTGGATCCGGCTCGAAGGACGCCTTCATGCTCGACCCGGCCGGCAACATGGCGCACGCCAATCGGTACTGGGGCGAGGAAGTCGCGAACAGCAATGCGCTGATCCAGCGGGCGCGGCGGCTGGTGTTCCGTGTGCCGCACTACAAATCCGGTGCCGAGCTGGCCGAGGCCGTGGCCCGCTCCAAGCAGTGACGCCAGACACGCCGGGGCTCCGGCCGACGGGTTCAGCCGCGTGATTCGGTGGCGCGTGAGCGGCGCGCCAGCGCGATGATCTCTTCATGGCGCGCCATGGTTGCCCGATAGCCGGCTTCCATCGCGGTTTCCCGGAAGGCCTTGCTCAGACTGACCCAGTAGCCGAAATCCGGATGCAGGGCGACATCGGCGGTGCGGCTGTCGGGCAGGGTCAGCTCGCGTTTGAGGCGGTCGGTATCGCGAAACCGCTCGGCGCCCGGGGGGGCCTGGTCCTCGTGCGCCGAGGCATCGACCGACATCACGTAGCGGGCGCCGAGTTCGCGCGCGATCCTGACCGGCATCGGCATCACTTTGTCGGGATCGCCGTAGTCCCGGCCGTGAATGCGTACCGGCGCGAAACGGCTCTCGATCGCCGTCGACGCCTGTACCGCGACCGCAGCATCGCCGCGGGTGAATACCACCGGCCGGCGGTCGCGCAGATCCAGCGCGACGATTCCGCAGCGTGGACGCATGCGCTCCAGCTGGCGCTCGCGCAGATGCTCGCCGAGCAGGCGTGCGATCGGCGCACCGCTGTATCGTTCGTCGGTGCCGATCGAGAACGACGCCATCGACCAGGGCTCGAGATCGAGCGCTATCTTGGTCAGTTCGCCGGTGTCGACCCCGCCGCAATAGAGCGCGCCCACCAAGGCGCCGACCGAGGCGCCGACGACCAGATCGGGCCGTACGCCGATCTCGTCCAGGGCGCGCAGGACGCCCACGTGCACGAAGCCGCGCGGACCGCCCGAACTGAGAGCGATGGCCCAGGCGCCATCGGGCAGGCCAGCCAACGACCCCTGGCCGGCGGTGGGTGCATCGGGCCCGGCGTGATTCCCCCCCGAACCGAACGTGCAGCCCCCGGTCGACAAGGTGATTCCCAAGGCGGCGACCAGCCGACGACGGCCGCGGTCGCAGCCGACGGCAGGGGCTGGCGCGTCGTCGCTCAGGGCAGGGCGTCCAGGATGTCGGTCAGAAGCTGGCATGGCGGCTCCGGTTCGTCGGGGGCCTTCCAGCCCAGACGGAGAATCACCGTTTGTCGCGTCGGGAAGATCGCCATGACCTGCCCCCAGACGCCGGTCGCGATCAGCCCGTCGGGTGGTAGCGGCCGGTTCGACGCGCAGCCGAGCCCGGGGTTGTCCACCGTCAACCAGACATGGGCGCCGTACGGTTCGATGTGCCCGTTTTCATCCTGGCGCCGGGCACCGGCGTAGTCGATCCAGCCCGGCGGGAAGATCTGTCGACCCTGCCATTCGCCATCGTTGGCGAGTAGCCAGCCGAGACGCGCCCAGTCGTGTGGCGAGGCCCACAGATAGCTCGAGCCGATCAGGTTGCCGTCGTCATCGCTCTCGAACGTCGCGCTGAGTGCTCCGATGGGGTCGAACAACGACTGGAACGGGAAATCGATGTAGTCCTCGTGCGATGCGAACTGATCGCGCAGCACGCGCGACAACAGATTGCTCACCGGGCTGGCGTAGCGCCACGTCGTGCCTGGTGTATGGGCGAGCGTGTGCTCACCGGCGAAACGACCGACGTCGCCCACCACCCACAACATGCGCGGCAACTCATTGCGCAGCCAACTCTGGTCGGGAGGGTCGTCGAGACCGTCGAACATCGTCATCAGATGGTCGATGGTGATTCGCTGACGGCCATCGCGCTGCCATTCGCCGACCCATTGCGGGCGCGGCACGCGGTTGACCAACTCGACCACCGGCGTGCGCAAATCGGTTGCCGTGGACTGGAAGCGCGACCAAGCCAGTACGCCGAGCACCGTCTTGGCCATTGACCAGCCCAGCTGCGGCGTGCGCGCGTCGAAGCCCGGGGAATAGCGTTCGAGCAGCAGTCTGCCTCGGTGCACGACGACGATGGCCCGGGTACCCTGGCCGTTGCCGGTGGGAGTGCCGGGTCGAACGCTGCTCATCGAGGGGCGCGAAAAGGCGTGCGCGATGGCCTTCTCGAGGGCCGCCGCACGCACACCCTTCGGCCACTGGTCGCGCGGCAGCGTCCCGGCGCCTTCCGGCCACAACGACGTCGCGGGCTGGAGGCGCTCGCTGCGCAGGGTCGCGTCGACGCCGGCAAGCGCGCCGACGCGTGAATTCGGCTCGTTGGCGGCGGTCAGGATGGCGGTCTCGGGCACCTCGTCCGGTGGCAGCAGTACGCAACCCCGTGCCGGTCGCCACATCGCATAGCGAGTGCCCGACAGCGGCACGCTCGCGCTGACCCGTTGGTTGTCGTCGTCGATGGACAGATCCACCAGGCGCATCACGGCCGACAAGGACAGCAGGTCGTTTTCGATCACCTCGTCTTTGGGCCGACCGGCGATGAAAACGCCGCCGCAGACCGTCTTGGCCGCAAAGCCGGCCAGCGCGGCCGGCCACTGCCTCTCGAGCGCCAGCAGGGCGCCGCCGCCGAGCAGCGCCAGGATCAAAAGCAGCACGATGCCCAGAAGACGTGAGCGCAGTCGCATGGTCGCCGGGTTGACGGGTCGCAGGGGAGCGGGTCGGGAAGCCCCGCGATGATCCGACCGTCGCCGGTGAGTCTCGGGCTGCGCGGCAAGGATCGGGAATGGAATTGTAGGTGACCCGCGACGACCAATCCGAAACGCACACTGGCTCGTCTGGTGAGCCTGTGACGAACCAGATTGCGGACATGGAAACGATGATCCTCAACCATGAACAACGCACCGCCGCGCATGCCGGTCTCGCCGGCTCGGTCGGCCGTCGCGTCGATCACGGCCCGGTCTGGGTCAACGCCGGTGCCGGCACGGGCAAGACCGCGACCCTGGTCGCCCGGGTGGCCGCCTTGCTCGGGGCCGGCCTTGCGCCCGAGCGCCTGTTGCTGCTGACCTTCAGTCGGCGGGCGGCCGCCGAAATGGTGCGTCGGGCCGCTTGGCTTTCCGCCGCCGGCACGGTTCGTGGTCCTGGACACGCGCAGCCGCGTGCGCGCCTGGTGCTGCCCTGGGCCGGCACTTTTCACTCGGTCGCCGCGCGCCTGCTTCGCGAGCACGCCGCCGAACTCGGCCTCAATTCCGCGTTCACCGTGCTCGACCGCGGCGATGCCATCGATCTGCTCGCCATGCTGCGCGAACGTCGCGTCGGCACGGGCACCCGTCAGCGGGTCGCCACCGCCAGCACGATGCTGTCCATCCTCTCCGACTGCGTGAACACCGGCGAGTCGCTCGACGAAGTGCTGCGTCTGCGCTTCGCCTGGTGCCAGCGCGATCATGCCCTGATGACAGATCTGTTCGCCGAGTTCACGGAGGTCAAGCTCGGTCAGGCCTTGCTCGACTTCGACGACCTGTTGCAGTGGCTGGTCGCCGCGCTCGAGGTTCCGGCCATCGCCGCGCAGGTTCGCAACCGCTTCGACGCCATCGTGGTCGACGAGGCACAAGACTGCAACCCTCTGCAGTGGCGCATGCTGCGGGGGCTCTCACCCGCCGGCCGCGGTGTATTCCTGGTCGGCGACGCGGCGCAGAGCATCTACGGGTTTCGCGGCGCCCGCATCGAGGACCTCGAGGCCTATGTGCGCGACCTCGACGCGCGCGCGCTCGCACTCGGCACCAACTACCGTTCGCGCCAGCCGGTGCTCGATCTCGCCAATGCCCTGCTCGCTGAGGCCGATCCTCCGCTGGGAGTGCGCCTGCGGGCCGTCGAACCGAGCGCCGGCGAGCGTCCCTGTCTGGTGGGCGTGCACGACGAGGCGGCGCAGGCCGACTACGTGATCGAACAGGTGCTGGCCGAACGCGAGACCGGTGTCCGGCTGCGGGAACAGGCGGTCTTGTTTCGCAGCGCGCATCACAGCGACATGCTCGAACTGGCTCTGGCGCGGGCGGGCATTCCCTTCGTCAAGCATGGTGGTCTCAAGTTCATCGAGGCCGCGCACGTTCGCGACGTTCTCGCCTGCCTGCGCTGGGCCGGCAATCCGTCCAACCGCCTGGCAGGCGCTCGCGCGCTGCAGATCCTGCCCGGCATTGGCCCCGCGCACGCCCGTCGCCTGCTGGCCTTGGCCGTCGGTGCGGTGCGTTTCACCGACCTCGATCCCGTGCACGCGCCCGAGCCGGCAAGGCCGGCGCTCGCCACGCTACTGCCGCTGTTGCAGGCGTTGTCGGCCCCGACGCGGGGGCTGGACGCGTTCGATGAACTCGTCACCTGGTTTGCGCCCGTGTTCGCCGATCGATACGAGCATCCCGAAACCCGGCTGGCCGATCTCGACATGCTGGCTCAGGCGGCGCGGCGGGCCGGCAGTCTCACGTCGATGCTCACCGAACTGGCGCTCGAGCCACCCCAGGCGGCCTCGGACCTCGGCGATCGCGCCCATCGCGACGACGACACGCTGGTGCTCTCGACCGTGCATTCCGCGAAGGGGCAGGAATGGCGCAATGTGTTCCTGCTGCACGTCAGCGACGGCAACTTTCCCAACGAGTACGCAACCGGCTCGCGCCGTGCGCTGGCCGAGGAGCGCCGGCTCCTGTACGTGGCAACCACCCGTGCACGCCACAAGCTGCACCTGATCGAGCCACGCTGCTATCACGTCACCGCACAGGCCGCGCTCGGCGGGCGTCACGTGACCGGCGCGCGCAGCCGTTTCCTGACCCCGCCGGTCCTTGCACGACTGGACGTCCGCCACTGGCCCGCAGCCCCCGAGCTGGCCGGTCCGATCGCCCGGCCGGCCAGTCCGGCAGCCAGTCCGGCAGCCAGTCCGGCAGCCGGGCCGGGCGATCGGCCCACGACGGCCCCGGACGCCCGATCGGGCCGCCTCGTGACGCCCGATCCGTTGTCAGCCACGTCGACAGGCTCCGATCCCCACGGCGTCGCACAAAAGCTACTCGCTCGCTGGGGCCGGCCTGTGGCGACATCATAATTAATACATATATGTCAATGACTTACGATTCTATCTCCTGTGTCTTGGGCTCATGCTGCGGCGCAGCAAAATAACGCTTGACGCACCGCACCAAAACGCTGATAATGTGTTTTGTGCGGTGCAGCAATGGTGGGCTCGGCGCCGACCGGAGCGGTTGATGTCAACCGGTTCCGACCCGTGAAACCACCAGCCAGATCGCCCCAATCCTCTTTCCCTCGCGGAGTAACAGACATGATGAACACCACCGATTTCATGACGTTCCAATCCGAAGCCATCAAAGCCAGCAACGCGCTCGCCAGCAAAAGCATGGAAGGCATGCAGAAGCTCGCCGAGCTGAACATGAAGACGATGAAATCGTCGCTCGAGAGCGGTGCCGAGCAGATGAAGTCGCTGATGGCCGTCAAGGACGTCAAAGAGCTGAACGAAGCGCTGGTCGCTTTTGCCCAGCCGCGCTCGGACGCCTTCACCCAGTACGCAAAAGACGCCTACGCGATCACCAGCGAGACCAACGCCGAAGTCGCCAAGATGTTCGAAGCACAGGTCGAAGAAGGCCACAAGCAGCTCTCGACCATGATCGATGGCCTGGCCAAGAACGCCCCGGCCGGCACGGAAGGCACCATCGGCCTGATGAAGCAGGCGCTGACCGCCACCCGTACCGCGTACGAGCAGGCGAGCAAGGCTGGCAAGCAAGTCGTCGAGATGGCGGAAGCCAACGTGGCCAGCGCCACCAAGGCCGCCGCCGCCGGTGTCGCCGCCAAGAAGAAGTAATCTCTCCATTCGTCTCGCGCGCATGTCGCGCGAGCGGATTGGTGCGAAACCCCGCTTCGGCGGGGTTTCGCGTTTCAAGACGCAAGACGCAAGAAGCCGCTCTCCGCTGCCGTGGCTGGCGAGCGCGTCATCCGGCGCTCACTGTCCCCGTGGCAGCTCGATCGTCGCGATCAGGCCCGGACCGTCGTGACGATTGCTCAGCTCGAGCCGGCCACCATGGATCTCGACGGCGCGGCGTGCGATCGCCAGGCCAAGGCCGAATCCTTGGCCGTCCTGACTGCCGCGCACGAAGGGCTCCAGTACCTTGTCGAGCAGGTCGGGAGCGATGCCCGGGCCCTGGTCGGCGACGGCGAGTCGCCATCCGCGGTCGATCGCCCCGAGTTCGATCGTCACCCGGCCACCCTGCGGGCTGAACCGGACCGCATTGCGAACGAGGTTCTCGATCGCACGCAGCAGCAGCGACGGGTGACCGTTCACGAACGCGGGCGGCCCGTCGTCGGCGCTCACGCCGACCGCGCGTCCCTGTGCCTCGAACGCGGCATCGGCGGCGACATCGGCGATCAGTTCGCGCAGGTCGACGTCGACCGGCACCCCGTGACCGTGGGTTTCCTCCAGGCGCGAGAGCGTGAGAATTTCGCCGACCAGATCGTCGAGTCGCTCAGTCTCCTGCTCGAGCCGGTCGAGCATGTCCGGCAGGCGCGCCGGTGTCTGACGCACGATGCCGACCGCGGCGGTGAGGCGCGCCAGCGGAGATCGCAACTCGTGCGAGACATCGTGCAGCAGGCGGCGCTGAGACTCGAGCAGTTGCTGCAGGCGCTCCGTGGTGCGGTCGAGATCCCGACCCAGATCGGCGAGTTCGTCGCGCCGGGCACCGATCAGCGGTGCCACGCGCGACTCGAGGTCTCCTTCCGCGACCCGGCGAAGTCCGGCGCGCAGCGCCCGAATCGGACGCGCCAGATACCAGGCCAGCAGGCCCGAGAACGCGAGGCTGAACGTGACGCCGGCGACGAACAGCGACCAGGTGGGTACGCGTGCCCAGAGCGGTACCGTGCGCCGTGCGAGGGGACCGTCGACCGGCCGCGGTGAGAACAGTAGATAGTCGCGGTCGCCGCCGTCACGCACCGAGATGGCGGGCACCGCGTCGGCGTGTGTTTCGTCGTCTGCCTGCCGACGCCCGCCGGAGTACCGGGCATCGTCGTGCGCACCGAATCGCTCCAATGCGACGGCATGCTCGCGCGCCTGGCGCAGCGCTTGCGCCGGTACCGGTCGGCCGAGCAGATCGCCCCCGGCCGGGTCCGTGACGAAGACCGCCGGCCGCGGACGCATGGACCTGCCGCGCCGCTCTTCGCGCGCAAGCACATAGTCGCGCAGCGCATCACGCCCACCATGACGCAGGATCTGCGCGTGGCGCAGCAGGCGGTCGGTCACCCAGGGACTGACCAGCAGATCGCCGTGCACACCGGGCCGGCCGAGCAACTCGTCGTCGTCGCCGCCCGCCCGATCCGCGAGCACGAGCAATGCCGCGATCGACGCGACCATCAGCATCGTCAGCCAAAAGCCCAGGAACACCTTCCAGAACAGGCGTCCCATCAGCCGGTGACCAGCAGATAGCCCTGACCGCGCACGGTCTGAATCCACGAGCTGCCGTCGGCACGTGGCGAGAGCTTCTGGCGAATGCTCGAGATGTGCACGTCGACGCTCCGATCGTAGCGGGCCAGTGGCCGTCCGAGGCCCTTCTCGGACAACTCGGCCTTGGCGATCACACGGCCCGGCTCCGCGACCAGGCGCTCGAGAATGCCGAATTCCGCACCGGTCAGGGTCAGCGGTGTGTCGGCGAAGCTCGCGCGCCGCTGCGAGCGCCAGATCGTGAACGGTCCGCTGACCAGTGGTTCGGTCTGGTCGCGCGACGATTCGACGACACGATGGCGGCGCAGGATCGCGCGAATGCGCGCGAGCAGTTCGCGCGGTGTGCAGGGCTTCGGCACGTAGTCGTCGGCGCCGAGTTCCAGTCCGACGATGCGGTCGATGTCGTCGCCCTTCGCGGTGAGCATGAGCACGGGCAGATCGCTCCGGGCGCGCAGCTGGCGCAATACCGATACGCCGTCCATGCCAGGCATCATCACATCGAGCACGACGATGTCAGGCTTGTCGGCGAGCGCGCGCGCCAGGCCGCTGACGCCATCATTGGCGCAGTCGACTTCCAACCCTTCGCTGCGCAGATACTCGGCAAGCAATTCGGACAATCCGCGGTCATCGTCGACGATCAGCACCCGGTCCATCTCATTGCGCTCGTGTTGTTGGAAGAAAAGCGGCTCTCAGGCACGCAACCTGCGTCGTCGGCCGTTGCGCCGCTCTGTTTTACCGCCTGCCGTCTCTTGCAAGCGCGGCCTTTACCCAACTTTACGCGGCGCTGCGCCAAGTTTGCATCGACGGTCGCCACAATGGGCTCATCCGTCGCTTGACGGCCGAATCCTCGAAGGAGATCGAACATGAACGGAAAATTTCAACAGCAGCGCGGTCTGCGCCAGTTTCCCCGCAAGACGGCGATCGCACTGGCGGGCGGCGCCCTCGCGCTCAGCGCGCTGGTGCAGGTTCCTGCCTGGGCCGACAATCATGGGATGGCCAGGGGCGCCGGCGCCGAGCAAGGCGAGCGTGGCGGTGCGGGCAAGGGCGACTCGGATCGTTGGAGCGGCAAACACGGCGAGCACGGTAAGCGCGCCATGCGTGGCGAGCGTGGTGGCCGGGACCACGATGGCATGGGCATGCTTCGCGGCCTGAATCTCACCGATGAGCAGAAGAGCAAGCTCGAGGAACTGCGCCTGGCCCAGGGCATCGCCATGCAGAAGAACCACGAGACGATGCAAGCCGCCCGTCTGGGTATGCGCGAGATGGTCGAGTCGGGCACTTTCGACGACGCCAAGGCAAAGGCCTATGCCGAGCAGATCGGCGCGGCGGCGGCGGCCATGTCACTGCAACGTGCGATCACGGCGCATGGCCTGCTCGCGGTGCTCACCGACGAGCAGAAGGCCGAGCTGAAGAAGCGCCGCGACGAGCGGGCCGAGCGCGGTCACGGCATGCGTGGCGAGGGTCGGCATGGCAAAGGCCCGCACGGTGAAGAACGTGGCCGTGGCAAGGGTGCGATGAAGGGCGAAGGCCCGAGGCAAGGCAACGGCGGACAGGGCACGGGCGGCCAGGGTATGGCTGGCCAGGGCAAGGGCGGTCAGGGCACGGGTGGCCAGGGCATGGGTGGCCAGGGCAAGGGCCAAATGCAAGGCCAGGGTAGCGGTCCGAAGAGCAACAGCGACTCGGATTCGGGCAAGAGTTGATCGCACCCGGCAAGCGGTATGCGACGGGCGCGAACCGACACGGTGCGCACCCGTCGTTCGACTCCGCGAGCCGACACAACACGATGGCAGTTCGCGGCGTTCGTCAGAACGCCAGCGAAAGGGTCAGTTGGCCGAATGTCTGCGGGTCGTAGTGCGCGCCCGCAACGCCGGGGCCGTCGAAGTCCATCGACCTGCGCACGATCGCATAGCCCAGCTGCCAGTGCCGCGTCAGCCGCCACTGGCCACCGGCGAACCACTCGAGAACCGCGTGTCTGGCCGTGATGCGGTTCTCGTATCCGAATGTGGGCCCGTCGAGCAGGCCATCGCGTGCCACCGCGCGCAGGCGCAGGCCAGCGATCAGGCCCCAGCCGCGCGTGAGCATCGGTACCGGCCAGGCGAGGCGGGCTTCGCGCACCGGACGCATCGCCGCTCCGCTCGGACCGAGCGCGATGGCGATCTGGGTCTCGAACTGGGTGAGCCGGTTGCCGAGCACCAGCTCCCAGCCGACGCTGAATGTGCTGCCGGACGCTATTCCGAGCGCCGTTCGTTGCAGGCAATGCAGCCTTAGCTCGAGGCCGGTGCGCGGTCGCAGTTGCTGGTTCCAGATGGCCACTTGATCGACGCCCAGCATGCGGTGCAGACCGTTCTGGACAGGTTCTCCGAGCGCCGCCGGCCCGGTGGTGTTGATCGTCATCGCCCAGCCCGCATCCCGATATGGCGAGAACCGGGCGCGCAGATGAGACAGCCAGAGCAGGGCCCCGATCGGACGATCGTTGGCAGCGGCCATCGTCAGGTCGCGGCGGTTCTGCATGCCGATCACCTGACCGAAGGCCCAGGCCCGTCGTGCGTCGGGGGCGTCTTGCGTGGGCATCTGACACGGCAGTCGTGAGGCGAGCGGATCGGGTGGCAGCGGGTCGGCGCGGTCGCCCATGATCACGACACCGCTGCTATACCAGCGGTCGCGCCGGTTCAGGCCGACGAATTCGTCGTTGTCGATCACGCTGCGCAGAACGGGCCCGGCGGCCGACAGGCCGGGCTCGGCCGCCCGAACCGGCGGGCCGGCGCCAGTCAGCAGCCCAGCCACGAGAACCGAGACCAAGCACGGCCAACGACGCGCGATCCCCACCGGTGGACGATCTGGCAGACGCCGACCATCGCAAAGAGCCCGATTCATCGGGTCAGTTCGAGCGGGAGTCAGCAGCACGGCAGAAGACGGCCGCGTTGCGCGAGTGATTCGACCGCAGGGCCATTCTCCCGCTCACACTCGGCGTCGGTCGGGCCCCAGGCAATGGCAGGGCACGGAAAGACGGACCAGCGTGGCTCGCGCGCCCGTCGGCTCGTGCCAACGCGCGCGCCATTCATGTCTGCCGGCCGCGCATTCATCGGCAGCCGGCTGGGCGGCGGCACGGCCGCCTGATAAAAGATCCGTGATGAAACCCACTGTGCGCACCGGGGCATGGTTGTCGCGACTCGCCGGGTTTGGTGCCCGGCTGGCGTCAGTGCCCACGGATTCTATGACGCCACGCCTGGCCTGGGCGGGGGCGGCGATGGTATTCGCCGCGATCGGCGTGATCGGAACGAGTGCGTCCCTGGGAATGCTGGTCCTCGAGGTCCGCGCCAGCCAGACGCAGGAGGTGCAGCGTCGTCTGCGTGAGCTCGAGACCGTGTTCGGTGCCGTGCAGGCGGAGTTCCCGATGTTCGAGGGGCCGCCGGTCGGCGCGCCGAGCCGTGCGAGCCTCTGCACCGACGCGATCCGTCGCGGATTGCTCGAGATGAGCCTGCACAGCGATCATGCGCGGCGCTTCTTCTGGGTGCCGGCGGCCGGTAGCGGTGCCTGTGCGCCCGGTGGCAAACCGATCGATGCCGTGACCATCGCCGCCCTGCGTGAACGGGTGACCTCGCCGAACGACGAGATGCAGATCCTGCGCTCGGGCGACAAGCGTCTGATCCTGGTCAAACGCCTGGCGGATGCCGGACTGCTGGCGGCCGAACTATCGGAGGCGCGTTGGCGGCAGCCCCTGGGTGGATTCTCGATCTTGCCGGACGAGCACCTGACCCTGCATGACTGGCACGGCAGGGTCTTGCATGGTGCCAGTGCCGCCGCGAGCACGGGCCCGTGGCAGACCTTGATGGCATTGTTGCAGGCGCGCCTGAGCGCAAGCGCGGACAGCCACAACTATCGTCTGACGCTGATCTTGGCACCGTCGGTGAGCGCCTTGTCGGCCGCGATCGAGTCGCGGCTGATGATCGCCTGGGCAGCTGCCTTGGTCCTGGCACTGATGGTGATCGCGAGTATCAACCGCACCCTGCAGGATCGATCCAGCATCGTCAGGCGCTTGCGCAAGGCGCTGCGCAAGCGCGAGATCGAGCCAGTCGTACAACCCTTCGTCGACGCGGCCAGCGGCCGTTGCGTCGGCGCCGAGGTATTGATGCGTTGGCGCCACCCGATTCGCGGACTGCTGGTGCCGGCGGAGTTCCTCGCCGTGGCCGAGCAGACCGGCCTGATCGCCGACATGACCTGGCAGTTGCTGACCAAGTCGCGTGATCTGCTCGACCCGATCGTGCGCGACGAGCCGCGCATGCTGTTCAGCTTCAACTTCGGTGTGCAGATGCTGCGCGATCCGGCGTTCGTCGACCGGCTGGGCGCTGTATTCCACGACAGCATGTTGCGACCGGGCAATGTGTGCATCGAATTGCTCGAACGCGATGCGGTCGACGATCGCTCGATCGACATGCTGCATGTGTTGCGCCGCGCCGGTTACAAGGTAGCGATCGACGATTTCGGCACCGGGCAGAGCAATCTGGCACTGTTGTCGCAAATCAGTTTCGACACCTTGAAGATCGATCGCGAGTTCGTGCGTGCGATCGATGGCGATTCGATGAACCGACCGGTCTTGAGCGCGATCATCGATCTCGCCGAACGCCTCGGGGTGCGCACGACCGCCGAGGGCGTGGAAACCGTCGAGCAGCATCGCTACTTGCTGGCGCGCGGCGTGGATATCCTGCAGGGCTACCTGATCGCGAGGCCGATGCCGATCGCCGAGTTCGCGCGCTGGTTGCGGGCGAACCGACTGAGTCCGGGCTACGCGGACCGGCACGACGGCGACGCCTTCGGTGATCGGAGCATCGCGACGGACACCTTCGACGATGCCCTCGCCGCCGTGACCGATGGCGGCGACGGGCCGTCCAGCGCGGCGGGGCTCGCGGGCCGGACTGCCGACGATGATCATACGCACGAGCCCGTCACCCAGCCGGGACAAGCGACCGCGCAGCCGGCCCGGATGGCACGCGACGCGGGGCGGCTCGCCGCCGCAGCTCCGGTCGAGGTCCGCAGTCGCGGGAGCGATCCGGGCTCGGGTGGATCCCTGCGCATTTCGGCCCTCGCCGCAGCACGTCGGGCCAAAGCGGATGCGACATCGTTGCGGGCGCGTCCACCGGCGTTCGATGATCTCGCCATGGCTGGCGGCGAGCGCCTGCTGCCGATCTGAACGAGGACGAGGTCATGAGCCTGTCGATCGACACCCGCTTCGACCCGATGACCGTCGACCTCGATGGGCTGCTGCGCTTGCTGACCGGGCCTGCCGGCGTTCCGCTCCGCGACCGGTATCACAACCTGCGCCGCTACAGCGCCTGTTTCGAAGGCACGGAACTGGTCGATGTGCTGGTCCGACACTACGGCATCTCGCGCAAGCAGGCGCAGCGGCTGGGTCGCAGACTGCTCGCCCACGACCGCATCCGTCACGTCGTCGGCGAACACGACTTCGTGGACGAGCCGCTGTTCTACGTCTTTGGCGACCGCTCACCGACGGTTGCGCCGACCGTACCGGAGATCTCGCGTGACGCGCTGGCCGAGCTCGCGCAGAGCATGCGTGCGCGTCACGGTGTGCAGATTCGCAATCACAGGCACTGGTTGATCGACTACCCGCAGACCTTCGTCGGCGCCGAGGCGGTCGATTGGATGGTCGCCAACACCGAGCTCGACCGGGCCGGCGCCGTCGCGGTCGGCCGCGCGCTGCTGGCCGCGAACCTGATCCGGCACGTGCTCGATGAGCACGACTTCACGGATTCCCGGCTGCTGTACCGCTTCGTCTGAAGAGCGGCGGCGCCGCCAACGGCTACACTTGCGGGTTTTGGCACCCAGTGGGGTGCCGTCTCACGGCATGATGAGTCGAAAACCGCGCGGTTCGCGACGGGGGCCGATTCGCGAGGGGAGGGGTTGATGGCGGGCATGCTCGATGGCAAGGTCATTGTCGTGACCGGGGCCGGCAACGGCATCGGACGGGATTTCGCGCTGGCGCTGGCCGCCGAAGGCGCCAGGGTGGTGGTCAACGATCTCGGCACCTCGGCCAGCGGCGAGGGCGAGGACACCGGCCCGGCACAGAAAGTGGTCGACGAGATCCGTGCCGCGGGCGGTGAGGCGCTCGCCAGCACCGACAGCGTGGCCGAGTGGCAAGCCGCCAACCGCATCATCAAGACCGCCGTCGACGGCTTCGGCCGCGTCGACGGTGTCATCAACAACGCGGGCATCCTGCGCGACCGGATGTTCTTCAAGATGAACCTCGAGGAATGGCGCGCGGTCATCGACGTGCACCTGAACGGCTCGTTCTTCGTCTCGCGGGCGGCGGCCAATTATTTCCGTGACCAGGGCTCGGGCGCCTACATCCACATGACGTCCACCTCCGGACTGGTCGGCAATTTCGGCCAGGCCAACTACGCGGCCGCCAAGATGGGCATCATCGGCCTGTCGAAGTCGATCGCGCTCGACATGGCGCGCGCCAACGTGCGTTCCAACTGCATCTCGCCGTTTGCCTGGAGCCGGCTGATCGGCACCATTCCGGCCAGTACACCGGCCGAGCAGGAGCGGGTCGAGCGCATGAAGCGGATGGAATCCGGCAAGATCGCGCCGCTTGCCGTGGTCCTGATGTCCGACCAGGCGGCCGACATCACCGGTCAGATCTTCGGTGTGCGCGCCAACGAGATCTTCCTGTTCAACCACAACCGGCCGATCCGCACCGTGCATCGCAGCGAAGGCTGGTCGCCGCAGACCGTGGCCGAGCACGCGATGCCTGCCCTGCGAGCCTCGTTCCAGCCGCTCGAGCGCTCGTCCGACGTGTTCTGCTGGGATCCCGTCTGAGACCCGCCATGACCATCGACACCCGCAAGCTCAAGTCATGGCCGTTTCCGGCCGTCCGTCAGCGTTACACCTGGAAGGACGCGGCGCTCTATGCGCTGGGTGTCGGCTACGGCCACGACCCGATGGACACCCGCCAGCTGCCCTATGTCTATGAGGGTCGAGACGGCGCCGACGATCCCGCCGCAATGGAGCTGGTGGCGGTGCCGACCATGGCCGTCGTGCTGTCCACACCCGGGTTCTGGCCCAAGCATCCCGACTCCGGCATCGACTGGGTTCGTGTGCTGCACGGCGAGCAGAACCTGGTCGTGCACAAACCCCTGCCACCGTCGGCCACGGTGGTCAGCACCAACCGGGTCGAGCGGATCGTCGACAAGGGTGCCGGCAAGGGCGCGCTGCTGGTCCAGGTCCGCGACCTGCACGATGCCGACTCCGGCGAGCTGCTGGCCACGTTGGAGTCGATCACCTTCTGTCGCGGCGACGGCGGTTTCTCGGCCCTGCCCGACAACGGTCCCGCGGGCGGTGATGCGCCACCCGCGGCCAAGCCCGCGGTGCCCGATCGCGAGCCCGATCTGCGCTGCGAGCTGCCGAGTCTGCCGCAGGCCGCGCTCATCTACCGGCTCTGCGCCGATCTCAATCCGCTCCATGCCGACCCGGCCGTGGCGAGTGCGGCGGGCTTCGAGCGCCCGATCCTGCACGGGCTGGCCAGTTACGGCATGGCGGCGCACGCGATCATCCGAAGCTGTTGCGATTACGACGCCCGCCGTCTGAAGTCCATCGGCCTGCGATTCGCGTCACCGGTTTTTCCGGGCGAGACCCTGATCACCGAGATCTGGCGCGACGGCACCAGCGTGCAGTTCCAGTCACGCGTGAAGGAGCGCGACAAGATCGTGCTGTCGAACGGCATCGCCCGGATCGCGGACTGAGCCGCCGCCTCGCCGGCCGGGTCACGACCGGCCGGCGGCATTCCTTCCAACCCGTGACACGCACATGACTGAAGACATCGGCATCACCGGCTACGGCTGCTACCTGCCGCGCTATCGTCTGGCCCGCGAGGAGATCGCCAAGGCCAACGCCTGGTTCAACTCGGCGCTCAAGGGCCTGGGCCGGGGCGAGCGTACGGTCGCGAGCTGGGACGAAGACGCCACCACGATGGCCGTCGAGGCGGCGCGAGCCATTCTGCGCCGCGGTCCGGGCGCACCCGTCGGCGTGGTGTGCCTGGCCTCCACCACGCACCCGTTCGCCGATCGCCAGAACGCGGGCGTGCTCGCCGGCGCGCTCGACCTGGGTGACGCCGAAACCCTCGACGCCGGTGGCGGTCTGCGCGCCGGTACGACCGCCCTGCGGCTGGCATTCGACACCGCCGCCGCGCGCGGTCTGTCGGTCCTGGTCAGCGCGGCCGACAAGCGCAAGTCGCAGGTTGCCAGCGTTCAGGAGATGCGCTACGGCGACGGCGCGGCGGCGATGCGTGTCGGCCCGGGCGGGGTACTCGCACGTCTGCGCGGCTCGGCCACGCTGGCGCGCGATTTCAACGCCCAGTTCCGCGCCAGCGATCACGACTACGACTACGCCTGGGAAGAACGCTGGATCCGCGACGAAGGCCTGCTCAAGCTGTTGCCCGAGGTTGCCGCCAGGGCGCTCGAGCGCGCCGGTGTGGCAGGCACGGATGTCGCGCACTTCTGCATGCCCAGCATGCTCGCGCGCGTGCCGGCCATGGTGGCCAAGCGGCTGGGCATCGCCGAGTCGGCGGTGCGCGATCCGTTGCTTGCCAGCGTCGGCGACACCGGCGCCGCGCACCCGTTGCTGATGCTCGCGCAGGCGCTCGACGCCGCGGCGCCCGGCGATCTGATCCTGGTCACTGTCTTCGGCAGCGGCGTCGATGCGCTGGTCTTCGAGGCCACCGAGGCGCTACCGGCCTGGCGCTCGGCCCACCTTGGAGAGGCCGGCGCGGTCGGTGCGATGCTCGCGCGCGCCAAGCCGCTCGGCGTCTATCAGAAGATGCTCGCGTTCAATGAGGCGATCGCGCTCGATCACGGCATGCGCGCCGAGGTCGACAAGGGTTCGCCGATGACCCTGCTCAACCGCAAGCAGGAGATGACGCTGGCCCTGCACGGCGGCCGGTGCCGCCAGTGCGGCACGCTGCAGTTTCCCCGCAACCGCTATTGTGTGAACCCCGACTGCAACGCGCTCGATTCGCAGGATGAGCACCGTTTCGCCGAGACGCCGGCCACGATCATGAGTTACACGGCCGACCTGCTCACGTATACGCCGAATCCGCCGGCCTTTTACGGCATGATCGAATTCGACGGCGGTGGCCGCATGATGGCCGACATCACCGACATCGATGCCGACCGCATCGCGGTCGGGCTGCCGGTCGAGATGACTTTCCGCATCAAGGACATCGACAAGCGGCGCGGTTTCGTCAAATATTTCTGGAAGGCGGTGCCGCGCGGCTGAGGCGGCGGCACGGCATCACGAGGAACACCACATCATGGCCAAAGGCATTCGCGACAAGGTCGCCATTCTGGGCATGGGTTGCTCGAAGTTCGGCGAGCACTGGGACAAGGACGCCCCGGATCTGATGGTCGATGCCTTCGAGGAGGCGCTGACCGATGCCGGCATCGAGCGCCAGCAGATCGAGGCCGCCTGGCTGGGCACCGCAATCGAGGAGCAGCACGTCGGCAAGTCGGGCGTGCCGCTGGCCACGGCGCTGCGTCTGCCGTTCATTCCGGTGACCCGTGTCGAGAACTACTGCGCCACCGGCACCGAGGCGTTTCGCGGCGCCTGCTACGCGGTGGCCTCGGGCGCGGTCGACATCGCTCTCGCGCTCGGCGTCGAGAAACTCAAGGACACCGGCTACGGTGGGTTGCCGCAACGCACGCGCGGCAGCGTCAACGATCTGTTCTGGGCGAACATCTCGGCGCCGGGTTCGTTCGCCCAGCTCGCGGCCGCCTATCGTGCCAAGTTCGGCACCCAGGCGCAGGATCTCAAACGCGCGATGGCGCACATCTCGGTCAAGAGCCACGACAATGCCACCCGCAACCCCAAGGCTCATCTGCGCAATGCGATCAGCGAAGAGGCCGCGATCAATGCGCCGATGATCGCCGAGCCGCTCGGCCTGTTCGACTGCTGCGGCGTGTCCGACGGCTCGGCCTGCGCGATCGTGACCACGCCCGAGATCGCACGCAGTCTCGGCAAGAACCCCCTCATCGCGGTCAAGGCGCTACAGCTGTCGGTGTCCAACGGCGAGGAGATGCAGTACGGCAACTGGGACGGCAGTTATTTCGCCACCACCCGTGTGGCGGCCCGTCGCGCGTACGACGAGGCCGGTATCACCAAACCGCGCGAGCAGCTGTCGATGATCGAGGTGCACGACTGCTTTTCGGTCACCGAGCTGGTCACCATGGAAGACCTGCACGTGTCCGACGAGGGCCGTGCCGTGCACGACGTGCTCGATGGCTTCTACGATGCCGACGGCAAGGTGCCCTGCCAGATCGATGGCGGCCTGAAATGCTTCGGCCACCCGATCGGGGCCTCGGGCCTGCGCATGCTCTACGAGATGTACCTGCAGCTTTCCGGTCGTGCCGGTGAGCGCCAGCGCTCCGATCCGGTGTTCGGTCTCACGCACAATCTCGGCGGTTTCCCGAGCTCGAACGTATCGTCGGTGACCATCATCGGCCAGTACGGCGCCTGAAGTCAGACGGCCCGCGGGTGCTGAACCGCGCGGCCCGTCGTCGCATCGGCCGTTGCCCGTCCGGGCCGTCAGTTATACGCGCGATAGGCCGACGCGGACGCCGGGCCGATCAGGAAGTTCTCGACCCCCTCGTCGAGCGCGCGGCGATAGACCGCCAGCGCTCCGTCGGCCGCGGCCAGCGTCGCGTCGATGTCTTCGCGCGTGTGCGAGTAGGTGGTCAGCAGGCTTGGTGCGAGCACGCCGCGCGCGATCATTTCTTGCAGAAACAGGGTGCGCATCGGCTGCGATGGCTGGCCATCGGCGTCCAGCGTGGCAAAGACCAGACTGCAGCCGCGACCGCTCAGCTTGATTTGCGCCTCGAGGCCGTGCGTGGCGATGATCTGCGTCAGCCCGGTGCGCAGGGCCTCGCCCATGGCGTGGAGATGGTCGGTCACCGGCTCGTCGCGGAAGATACGCATGGTTTCGCAGGCCGCCGCCAGGCTGACCGATTCCGCGCCGTGAGTGGTGGACAGCAGGAACACCCGCGGCGCGTGCTTGTGATGCAGGCCGCCGAGCTGCATCAGTTCGCGGCAGCCGGCCAGGGCCGAGATCGAAAAGCCGTTGCCCATCGCCTTGCCGAAGCAGCTCAGATCGGGTGTGACGCCGTACAGATGCTGGGCGCCATGACGGTGCCAGCGAAAGCCGGTGATGGTTTCGTCGAAAACCAGCACCGCGCCATGACGGCGCGTCAGCTCGCGCACCTGTGCCAGAAATCCGGGCCGTGGTTCCTCGGTGCGGGCGGGCTCGAGCATCACGGCCGCGATTCGGCCGGGATACTGGTCGAACAGTCGGGACAGCGAGTCGATGTCGTTGAACGTGAAGCGCAGGGTCAGATCCTTGATGACCTGAGGGATGCCGGAATCGATCGTGGTGGTGCCGATGAACCAGTCGTCGTAGGAAAAGAACGGGCTGGCCGAGCAGATGGCCACCAGGTCGCGTCCGGTGTGCGCGCGCGCGAGTTTGAGCGCCGCCGTCATGACCGTGGAGCCGTCTTTGGTGAACTTGACCATCTCGGCGGTGGGCACCAGTTCGAGGAAACGCTCGGCGCATTGCACCTCGAGCCGGGTCGGACGATTGAAATTCAGGCCCGCCTGCATGGCCTCGTGGGCGGCTTGCACGACGCTGGGCCAGGCGTGTCCGAGCGTGACAGAGCGCAGGCCGGGCGCGTACTCGATGTACTTGCGGCCTTGGTGATCCCAGATGTGACACCCTTGGCCGCGCGCAATGAAGGCCGGTGCCGTCGCAGGGTATTGATCGTCACCCTTGGCGGCCGTATGGCAGCCGCCGGGGATGGCCGCATGAGCGCGGCTGCGCCATGACTCGTCTTCGGCATCGGGCTTCCAGGACGGATCGATCGCCGAGGCAGCCGGCCCGCCGGCAACGTGAAGGTCATCCATCGTCGGTGTGTCGAGCCTGCGGTTCATGGGGGAATCCTTCGCTGTTGGCGGGCCGGGAGGTGGGCGCCGCGGAATTCTCGATCGAGGCATCCATCTTAGTCGGGTCGACTCCACTCATGCGCGTTCAACGACTACCTTTGTCTGGTGAACCCGATCGCGCGTCGGATGGCGTGATATCGGCGAGCAAACCGCCGGCCAGCAAGGCGTTCGCCGCCTCTTCGATCATCGCAAACGGCATACGGGCGCGAATCGCGATGTCGATCAACGAACGCGACCCGTCCGACTGGTTCAGTACCCATAGCGTCGCCAGCTGACGAAGGCGGCGTTCGTTCTCGCCGCCGGTCGTGTCGTAGAGCCCGCGCTTGCCGAGTTGGGGCTCTCCATAGGGCTCGAGGTTGCGGTACGAACGATCGCCGTCGAGCATGCGCGTCGCCTGCATGACCAGTGCGCAGGCCTGGACGAGGGCGGTGCCCGAAATGAAGCTAAGGTCGTCGCCGCTGGTGTGATATTGCGGATAGAGGCCGTGCGGCGTGCGCGTCAGGCAGCCCGCCGCGATGCCGATTCCAGGGCTGTTGAACTGGCGTTCGTCGTAGCCATAGGGTTCGAACGGCAGGATGGTCGCTTCGCCGAGCGACGACTCGTTTGCGAACAGATGAGCAAAGACCCGGTCGACGTCGGCGGTGCCGTCGCGGCTCTGCTTGTAGTGAAACGGCCCGGCGTCGCCGAGGTTCGACATGACCAGCGCGTGAGCGATGCGCGCACGAAGCTGCGGGTGTCTGGCCAGCCAAGCGATCGCGCCGATGGTGCCGGGCGCGAACACGAAGCGCAGGGTGTGGCGCCTGTTGCGCCGGGCCCAGGCCGCGGCCACGGCCAGCGCCACGCTCATGCCGGACAGATTGTCGTTGGCCAGCGAGGGATGGCAGACGTGGGTCCAGACCAGGATCTCGCGGTCGCTCTCACCCGGCAGTACCAACTCGCCGTAGGTGAGCGAGCCGGGCCCGAGGTCGGCGTCGACATAGACCTCGTAGTCGCCATCGGGAAGCGACGCGCGCTCGCGATCGGTCAGGCAGAAGCCCCAGGTGCGGCGGTAGTAGCTCGTGCGGTAGGGAATCCAGTCGGGCCGGTCGGGCATCGAAAACAGATGCGACTGCAGTTGTGCGAGCGGCATGGTCGTGTGCACCGGCTCGCTGTAGCCGAGCAGGTGCAGGGAGTGGTCGCTGAACCGGGCCCGCTTGCGGCCGTCCGGGCCGCGGATCCAGGCCTCGCGCGCGACCCATTCGTCTGGAACCGTCCAGTCGAAGACGGTCTCACCGCTGGCGATCTCGACCGTCTCGAGCGCGGGAGCATCCGGGGCCAACTCGACGAGCGTCCGTGCGAGTTCCTGCAAGGTGGCCCGGACACCCGGTCCGGTCAGGCTGCGTGCGATCGGGTAGAGCCGTTCGCACAACGCGTAGAGCTGTTTTCCGTCGAACTGCGCTTCGCTCATGTTTTCCCTTCGACACATATCGGTGTGGCGCCCGCGCCGGCGCCGGCGCGGCCGGCGCGAAAACGGATACGGCGGCCGTGGCCGCCGTATCACGCCCCGGACTTACCTGCCGCATCAGGCGATCAGGCGAACCTCGGGCATGGCAACCATGAACATGCCGCCCCAACTGACGATTCCCGCCATCTGCTCGCGCACCTCGTCGAGCAGATTCCAGACCAGCACGAGCAGGATATCCGGCTTCGACTCGAAGACGACGTCGGGTGACAGGATCGGGATCATCGTGCCGGGCAGCATGTGTTGTTGCTTGGCCGGGTTGCGATCGACGGTGAAGTCGATGAAGTCATTGCGGACACCGGCGTAGTTCAGCAGCGTGTTGCCCTTGGCCGGCGCACCATAGGCGGCGATGCGCTTGCCTTGGCGCTTGGCGTCGATCAGCACCGACAGCAGGTTCTGCTTCATCTCGCGCACGCGATCGTTCAGGCCGAGGTAGGTCTCGATGTTCTCGAGGCCCGCCGCGCGCTCCTGGGCGAGCACGTCGTCGACCCGCGGGCTCAACGCGTGGATGCCGGTGCCGGCGTGCTGTGCGTAGACGCGCAGCGAGCCACCGTGGGTCGGCAGCTGTTCGACGTCGAACACGGCCAGATTGTGGGCGGCCAGGATCTTTCTGAACGTGAGCAGCGAGTGATAGTAGTAGTGCTCGTGATAGATCGTGTCGAACTGATTGAGTCCGAGCAGGTTCATGACGTGGTGGAACTCGAAGGTGGCCACCCCGTGCGGCTTGAGCAGGATGCGGAAGCCCTCGACGAAATCGTTGATGTCCGGCACGTGTGCCACCACGTTGTTCGCGGGCATCAGGTCGGCCTGCACGCCGGCGGCGCGCAGTTCATAGGCCGTGTCGGCGCCGAAGAAACTCATGTGGACCGGGATGCCGAGCGCGGCGGCGGCGCGCGCGGTGCTCGTGGTGGGCTCGATACCCAGCGACGGAATGCCCTGCTCGACGAACCAGCGCAACAGGTAGCCGTCGTTGCAGGCGATTTCCACCACCCGGCTGTTCTGGTTCAGGTCGAAGCGCTTGATCGTCGCGTGCGCGTAGGATCGTGCATGCTTGAGCCAGGAGTCGGAGAACGACGAGAAATAGGCGTAGTCCTGCGAGAACAGGTTCTCCGCCGTCTCGAACTCCTGTGCCTGCACCAGCAGACAATTGCTGCAGACCAACGCTCGCAGCGGGAAGAACGGCTCCATGCGGTTGACCTCATGGAACGACCGGTAGGCATTGGCCACCGGTTGCATGCCGAGGTCAGCGACGACGTCCTTCAGCTCGTGGTTGCAGAACCGACAACGGCCGAACCCGGCCGAGCGCGGCATGTAGGCGGAAAGAGCACGCTGACTGGCGTTCTCGGCCAGTGCGGGAGGAATAGCGATATCCATTGCCAGGGACCTGTCTTGTCGAGGCCGGAGAGTGAATCCGGGACACCTGAAGAAGCATGTCGAAATATTTCGTTACATTCAAATCGTCCGCTTTTCATCACCGGAAATCAAGGGCGCAGCGGCCAAACAAGCACATTTTTTTTCACGCAACGACCTTTTGATGGTTTCTGGCAACGACTGCCAACTGCGCCCGAACCAATGGGCGGACGGCCATCAAAATCTTGACGTAGTTCTTGCTTTCGTCGTTTGCTCGTGCTCGCGCGTTCACCCGCAAGACATGAGGTATCTCCAGGGCGCGCAAGGTTCGTTCCCGGACAACTTTTTGGGGAGTCGCGCCTTGCACAGAAGACTTCGGGCGGCGTTTGCCAGAGTGTGCGCGAGCCTGTCAGAGCGCTCGGTCGACGCAGGCGACCAGGCCGTCGAAGGCCTCGAGTTGCAACCAACGAATTGCAGCAACCAGTCTTCGGCGCGGACTATGCCATATGACCTGGGCGCCGACACCTACTGCGAAGAAGTCGTCTGGCTCGGCGGCAGGAATGGGTCGATGGCCGTGATTGAGCCAAAGAAAATAGCCGTAGAAAGGCGCGATATCGCAAGGCGTGCGCATCCGTTGCAGCCACTCCGACGACAGCACCGTCCGGCCGTTCCAACGACCGTCGTCGAGCATCATCTGCGCGATGCGAAGCTGGTCGCGTGCGCTGATGCGCATACCGCCGCCCCAGTGGCCGCCGCCCGGCACGCTCTGCATCGGCCGCCCGTCGATCTCGAACCACGCGTTGTCGTAGCCCGACCATCGCCACGAGGAAGACAGACCCAGCGGCGTCGCGATCGCCTCGGCGAACAACTCCGGCACCGGGCGGCGTAGCAAGTGCATCAGCGCCAGCGAAAACTGGTTGATGCGGACGTCGTTGTACTCCCAGTAGGTGCCGGGGCGGGCCAGCGCCCGGGCGTCTCCCTTGCGCCCGCGTTCGGTCGGTGCCGGCTGAAAGCCGGCCACCCGATAGCGATCGATGCGGTCCGGCACACCGAAACAACTGCCTTGCCACTCGCTCGTGAACTGCAGCAGGTGCTCCCAGGTGATGCGCCGGTTGTGCGCGCTGTCGAAGCCGAGCCCGGGCAAGCGACAACGTACCGGTTCGTCGAGCGGGGGCAGGATGCCGCGGTCGTGCGCGACGCCGGCGGTGAGCGCGAGGTAGGTCTTGGTGACGCTGAAGGTCATGTCCGGCGCGTCGGGTTCCCCCCACGAGCAGACGACGCGGCCGTCCACCGCGATCATGCCGCTGGCAGGGCCGCGCGCGAACACCGGGCCGAGCAACCTGTTATGAGGCGGGTCGTCAAGATGGTGGATGCCGAAGGACCGGGCATCGGTAGCCGGATCGCGCGACCAGGCGCTCTGATGCGCGATCGCGTAGTCCACGGTTTCGCGCCAGCGTGGCTCCAGTGGCCGTGGTGGTTGAGCGAATGACGAGTCGATCATCTGTCTCCGGGGCATGGCGGGCGGCGCGAGCCGGCGCGCTGGAGTAGATTACCAGCATGAACTTCGACCTGACTGACGACCAATTGGCGCTGCGCGAGGCGGTCACCCGCTTGTGCGCGGATTTCGACCTCGCCTACTGGGCGCGGCTCGATCGCGAGGGTGGTTTCCCGCACGAATTCCACGCGGCCTGCGCGGCCGGCGGCTGGCTTGGCATCGCCATGCCCGCCGAGGTCGGTGGCGCGGGGCTGGGTATCACCGAAGCGGCGTTGCTGATGCACACGATCGCGCGCTCGGGTGCGGGTTTCTCGGGCGCGTCTGCGGTTCACATGAACATCTTCGGTTTGCAGCCGGTGATCCGCTTCGGCACGGCGCAGCAGCAAGAGCGCTTCCTGCCGCCGCTGATCGATGGCCGCGAGAAGGCCTGCTTCGCGGTCACCGAGCCGGACGCCGGCCTGAACACGCTCGGCATGAAGACCTTCGCGCGCCGTGACGGTGACGTCTACAGGGTGAGCGGTCAGAAGCTGTGGATCTCGACCGCGCAGGTCGCCGATCGCATGCTCTTGCTGGCCCGCACCAGCACCGCCGAAGATCTCGCCCGTGCGGGCCTGCCGGCCACGCGCGGTCTGAGCCTGTTCTATACGCGCCTCGACCGGCAGCGCATCGACGTTCGCGAGATCGACAAGATGGGCCGCAAGGCCGTCGATTCGAACCAGCTGTTCATCGACGACCTCGAGATTCCGGTCGAAGACCGAATCGGCGACGAGGGTCGTGGCTTCGAGTACATCCTGCACGGCCTGAACCCCGAACGCATCCTGATCGCGGCCGAGGCGGTCGGCCTTGGCCAGGCAGCCCTCGAGCGCGCCGCCGCCTACGCCGGCGAACGTGTGGTGTTCGGCGCCCCTATCGGACGCAATCAGGGTGTCCAGCATCCGCTCGCGCAGCGCTGGGTCGAACTCGAAGCGGCCGAGCTGTTGATGTGGCGCGCGGCCTGGGCCTACGATCGTGGCCAGCCGGCCGGCCCGCATGCCAATGCTGCCAAGTATGCAGCCGGAGAGGCCGGCTTTCGTGCCTGCGAAACCGCGGTGCTCACCCACGGCGGCATGGGCTATGCGCGTGAGTATCACGTCGAGCGGTTCATGCGCGAGGCGATGATTCCGCGCATCGCGCCTGTCAGCCCGCAGCTCATCCTGTCATTCCTGGCAGAGAAAGTCCTCAATCTGCCCAAGTCGTACTGACGCACCGCGTCTTGGCGCAACCGCGAGCAGCCATGGCAGGTCTTCGCTTCGACAACATGCCGATCATTCCGGGCCGGCGCTGGCTGCTGGTCATTTCTGCCGTCGTCGTCGCCACCGGTCTGGCGGCGTGGTTGCGCTACGGCCTGGTCGAGCCGCAGGCGGTCGCGCTCGCCTGCGTGGACGAAGAGTCGGCCCGCTGCCGGATTCGCGCACTGACGATCGCCGCGTTCCAGCGCCAGGGCCTGTCCTGGATCGGCCTGCTGCTGGTGGGAACCTCGGTCGCGGCGCGTGCGCTGGGCGGGCCGCGCTGGGGGCTCGCGCTGGTCACGTTCGGCGCTCTGTTCGGCAGTGCGGGCGCGATGCTCTACGGGCCCGAGCCGGGTGTCGCCGCCGCATTGTCGGCGGCCTGGCTGGCATCGGTGTGGGACGCACGCGCCGCTGCCGGTCGCCATGCGCAGGCGGCCGACAAGAGCAGCAAGGTGGCCAGCCCCATCCCCTGATGGTTGAGCGGCCAGGCCCAATAGAACATGACCACGGCCGTGGCCCCCATGACCGCCAGAAGCCATCCGCCGTGCGCGGGTAGCGGCAACATGGCCGGGGCGCCCAAGCGTTGGCACACCAATGCCAGCGCGGGTGCCAGATACAGTGAGATCGGAAAGCCGCGATAGCGGTCGTCGATCAGATGAAGCAGCAGGAAGTAAGTGCTCGCTAGCAGCAAGCACGTCCCGGCGGCATCCATGATCCGATTCGCCGATGCGGCAGACCGGGCCGGCGCCCCGACTCGCGGCCGTCGCCCGACCAGGCTGCCAGTGCCAGTGCCAGTGCCAGTGCCAGTGCCAGTGCTAGGGCTAGGGCTAGGGCTAGGGCTAGGGCTAGGGCCAGTGCCGGTGCCAGTGCCAGTGCCAGTGCCAGCGCCAGCGCCAGTGCCAGTGCTAGGGCCGGTGTCGAGGCGCAGCGCCGTGACCAGCAGATAGAAATCGCCGAGCAAGGTGAAGCCGACACTAACCACCCATTCCGGCCAGTCGCGATTCCAGGTCACCCAGGTCTCCCATTGCCACGGCAACAGAATTCCGATCGTGACGGCGCCCGCCAAAAAGACTCCACGCGCGAGCGGCAAGCCCGAATCAGACGCGCGGCGCCGGATCGCGAACACACCCAGCGCACCGAGCAGGCCGCCGACGAACAGGCCGGTGATCATGCGGCGGGCCAGGACCGGCGCTTCGGCGACCGGGCCTTCGAAGGCGAACTTCGGCGTTCCGTCGGCGTGCAGGACACCCCAGCCGCCGCCCATCGCGCCTTCGTGTGCGCGCTTCCATGGCTGATCGAAGGCCTCGATCAGGTTGTAGTCGATGCCGTGCTCGCGCGCGGCGAGCATCCACTGCCGGGTGAAGCGGGCCTGAGCCAGATGTGAAGGCACGGCCGCGCCGCGCTGGCGGCCGGCGTCCGGCCAGCCCGTTTCACCGATGATGACCTGGCGCGGTGCGAAGCGTGCGGCCATCTCCGCCTGAACGTCGACCACGTGCGCGATCGCGGCATCGATGCCCACGGGATGGTCTTCCCAATACGGCAGGATATGGACGGTGACGAAGTCGACCGACCCGGCCAGCTCGGGACTACGTGCCCAGAACTCCCAGACATCGGCGTATGTGACCGGAATCGTCGTGCGCTGGCGCACCGTCTCGATCCATGCCTGCATGGATTCCGGAGTCTGCTCCCGGCGCAAAAGCACTTCGTTGCCGACGACCAGGGCACGCACGGCTTCGGGCGCGGCCGCAGCAGCTGCCAGCGCGGCCTCGATCTCGGCTTCATTGTCCTCGGCGTTACGTGAAATCCAGATGCCCTGAAGCACTTTCATCCCGTAACGTTTCGCAATCGCCGGTACCGCGCCCATGCCCAGCTGACTGGAGTAGGTGCGCACGCAGGGCGTGATCGCACTCAGCCGGCGCAGATCGGTCGCGATGCGCTCTGGCGAGACGAAAAAATCGGTGAGTGGGGACTCACTCTCGCCGGTCCACGGCGAATATGAGAGACACGAAATGCGCTGCGGCGGTGGAACCGTGGGCACCGTCCGTGGCCATAGCCACCAGAGCGCACTGGCGAGCAGACCGGCTGCGGTGAGCCAGGTGACCAGGCTCGCCCAGAGCGGGTTTCCGCCCACGGCCAGCCCGCGTTCCAGAAACGATCGCTTACACATCAGCCCTGGTCGTCCACGATAGTCAGCGTACACTTTCCTCCGCGATCGCGGGGATTTTCCAGCTTATTTTGCCCCGCGGCAGACACGACACGGTAGTACCGCTGTCTGCAGCCATCGCCTCCATATCCAGCCGGCCCGTTTCAGGGCCGATCCCTGTACCGCCGTCGGGCGGGTAGAGGACGACATGTTCGTGTCGGCGCGCGTCGCCGTCGTGTCGTTGTGTTCGCTCGCCCATTCGGGCGGTACATCGTGCTGATTCTTCCGCTATGAAAAACGACCATTCCCACGGCTTTGTCGCAGACATTCCGCTCGGCAAGGGCGCTTCATCGCCTGCCGGCACGCAAGTCAACGCTTCCGAAAAATCGAAACGATGGTGGCACGCCATCGGATTCGGCCTGGCGATCACCCTCACGAACCTGCTGCTCTGGTGGTTCACCAACCCCTCGGTGCTGCCACCGGCGCATGGTGGAATCATCGGCGGCCTGGCCTACAACGCCTATCAACGCTGGGACAGCCCTCTCGAGCGGCGCTACCCCTCCGCGCTGGACATCGCCTCCGACATGGCCAAGTTGTCGAAGGTCACCCGTCAGCTGCGAACCTACGGTGCGAGCGAGTTGCCGAACCTGCCCGCGCTCGCCGAGGCCTATGGCATCAAGCTCACCATGGGCGCGTGGCTCGACACCCGGCTGGACAACAACCAGCGCGAGATCTCGGCGTTGGTCAAGGCCGCGCGCCAGCACCGCAATGTCGAGCGCCTCATCGTCGGCAACGAAGCCGTGCTGCATGGTCTGGTCACGCCGGAAGCGCTGATCGACTACCTGAACGAGGTCCGCGCCAGTGTTTCCGTGCCGGTATCGACCGCGGAACCCTGGCATGTCTGGCTGCGCTATCCCGAGCTGGCGGACAACGTCGACTTCATTGCCGTGCACCTGCTGCCCTACTGGGAGGGCGTGCCGCACGACGTGGCGGTCGATTACTCGGTCATGCGCCTGGAGCAACTCAAGCGCCGCTTCCCGGGCAAACGCATCGTGATCGGCGAGATCGGCTGGCCGAGCCAGGGTGACCGCTACGAGGGGGCGACCGCCGGGCCGGTGGAGCAGGCGACCTTCATCCGTGAGTTCCTGTCGCGGGCGAGCGGCCAGAACTGGGAATACTTCTTGATGGAGGCCATCGACCAACCCTGGAAGCGTGCCACGGAGGGCAGGGTCGGCGCCTACTGGGGCATCATGGACGCCGACCGGAACTTCAAGTTCGATCTGCGCCAGTCCGTCGTCGCGGATCCGGCGTGGCCGATCAAGGCGTTGATCGCGGCGGTGATCGCGCTGCTGCCGATCGTCGCGTTCGCGCGCCGCTTCGCCCACTGGCGGCTGGCCAGCCGGGTGTTCATGGGCGCCCTGATCCAGGGTAGCGTTTCGATGGTGGTCTGGATGGTGGCGATTCCGTTCGAGCTCTACATGCGCCCGGCCGACTGGCTCAGCCTGGTCGTGCTGGTGCCGAGCGTAAGCCTGATGGTCACGCTGCTGCTGGTGCACGGGCTCGAGTTCGCCGAACTCTATTGGCAGGGCAATCTGCGCCGCACGTTCGGCGCGGCGCCGATGCCGGCGCGCGCGCCCCGGGTCTCCATCCACCTGGCCTGCTGCAACGAACAGCCGGACATGGTGATCGCCACGATCGACAGCCTGCGCGCGCTCGACTACCCGGACTTCGAAGTGCTGGTCATCGACAACAACACCCGCGACCCGGCCCTCTGGGAGCCCGTTCGCGATTACATGGCCACGCTCGACGGCAGCCGGTTCCGCTTCTTCCATCTGCCGAGCTGGCCGGGGTTCAAGGCCGGCGCCCTGAATTTCGCGCTCGATCAGACCGACCCGGCGGCCGATCTGATTGCGGTCGTCGACGCCGACTACCTGGTCGAGCCCAACTGGCTGCGTGACCTGGTCGGCCACTTCGATGCGCCCGATGTCGCGGTCGTGCAGTCGCCCCAGGCAAACCGACAGTGGAGCGGCAGCGCCTGGCGGCGGATGATGAACTTCGAATACGACGGTTTCTTCCGCATCGGCATGCATCATCGCAACGAGCGCGATGCGATCATTCAGCACGGCACGATGGCGATCATTCGCGCCAGCGCCTTGCGCGAGCACGGCTGCTGGTCCACCTGGTGCATTTGCGAGGACAGCGAGCTGGGCCTGCGGCTGATGCGCGCCGGGCACCGCACGATCTACGTCGACCAGGTCATGGGGCGGGGCCTGACGCCAGACGGCTTCGCGGCATTTCGCCGGCAACGCCGGCGCTGGGCGCTGGGCGCGATGCAGATCCTGCGCGCTCACGCGAGCGCCCTGTTCTTTGGCCGGCGCGAGCCGGGCGAACCCGGCCTGAACCGGGCCCAGCGTTTTCACTTCGTGGCCGGATGGGTCGGCTGGTTCGGCGACGCGATGCACCTGGTGTTCACGTTCGCGGCGATGTTCTGGACCATCGGCATCATCTCAGCGCAGCACATTTTCAGTTTGCCGATCATGCTTTACATGATCCCCGTGCTGCTGCTGTTCGTCTGCAAGGCCTTGCTCGGTCCATTGCTCTACATGCGCCGAGTACCGGGTTCGCTTGCCGACATCCTGGGTGCGGCGCTGGCCGGCATGGCACTGTCACACGGCATCGCCGTCGGCGTGTTCGCCGGACTTTCCGGCCGGCGGGCGGTGTTCGAGATCACCGCCAAGGCCGGACGGGGCGGGCGCAAGGGCTCGGCGCTGCTCGCCGCCCTGCGCGAAACGCGCGAGGAGGCCGGCATGCTGATCGCGCTGCTGCTCTGTATCGCGGGCATGTCGATCATCCGACTGAACGGGCACGTCGAGAGCGCGCTGTGGATGGCCATTCTCGCGCTGCAGTCGCTGCCCTACCTGGCGGCCGTGCTATGCGCCTGGATCGCCCAGGTGTCGGCGCGTGAGCCGGGCAAGGTGCGCAACGGCCTGAGCCGCCTGCGCACCCTGATGCCGGTCCGGGCGGGAGATCAGCGATCGCCCTGGCCGGCCCTTACGTGGCGCTCGTCCAACCTGCGCTGACACCAAGGGACACGCCGATCCATTCGCCTCGCAGGTGGCATCCCCGGTTGCCGTTCCGGGCCACCCGCGGCGTTGCCATCGCTCGCGAGATCAACCGCCATCGCTGCGCTCGATGCCTCGCGGCTGATCTCCCGGCTCCGGGGCGCCGCCACGGGCGAACAGGTCGACGTCTCCCAAGCGCGCCGAGGTCGCCCGGTCAGTCGGCGTCCGGGCCCGGGTCGCCGTCAGCGAGCGCTTTCAGCGCGGCGTTCTTCAGCGTCTGAGCGCCGGCGGCGCCGCTGACGGCCAGGCTACGGTTGAAGATGAAGAACGGCACCCCGTTGACGCCCATCTGGCGGGCGCTGCTGTCGGCATTGCGGATCGTTTGAGCCAGACCTTCGTCGCGCATCGCCGATTCGATCGCCGGCTCGGGCAGGCCCGCCGCACGGCCTGTCTCGATCAGCGTGGCCTCGTCGGTCAGGTCCCGACCTTCGACGAAGTAAGCCCGAAACAAGGCCTCCACGACCGCCGGCTGCTGCTTGGCATCGGCGACGGCGATCAGCGCGTGCGGACGAACGGTATTGGGCTGGCGGCCGATGCGCTCCATGGCGAGCTCCAGGCCGACCTGGCCGGCGGCCGTCTTGACCCGTTCATAGATCGCTTTGGTATCGCGGGAGCCGAACTTCGCCTGCAGATAATCACTGCGGGTCATGCCATGGTCGGGCAGCTCGGGATTCAGCTGAAACGGGTGCCAGCTCACGGTCACCCGCGCCTCGGGGGCCTCGGCCGCCAGGGCTTCGACCGCCTGTTCGAGCTGACGCTTGCCCACGAAGCACCATGGGCAGACAACGTCCGATACCACGTCGATGGTGAGTTCCACGGCCGGTGCATTCATTTTGCCTCCTCGTCGACTGCCAAAGCTGCGATGCCAGAGATGATAGCCGTGCCGCGTGCGTCTCGCTGCCTCCCGGCCGATTCGGGCACGAACGCGATGTGGTTTCGATCGGCATCCCAGGGGGCTGCGCCGGTTCAACGCGCGCCGTCTGTGGGGGCCAGGTCGGGGCCGCGTCGGGCGCGCTGCGCCGAGAGCACCGTTGCGCCGAAAAAGATGCCGATCGACATCGGCAGCGAACCGAACAGAAGCGCCATGTCCCAATCCTGAAAGACGAACGTCCAGAATCCGCACGGATGGGAGCCTCGCTCCTGCCATCCCGAGCACCGTCCGGTGTATCTCAGTGCCTCCCCGATGAAGGTCGTGCCCATGGTGGATACGAACACCGCGAGCGAGATCGACGCGACCGCAGCGACCTTCGAGCGAAGAACCGCAACGCGCTGCGACAGTCGAGCCGTGGCCCAGCCTGAGATCAGGCCCGCCAGCACGGCCACCGAGAGAACGATGAGAACCGTCAAATGCGCTCGTCCTCGATCAGAGGCACGAGGCCACGGAACGCCGGTCAGCCGCCGAACTCTTCATGATGCAGCGGGTTGCCCTCGGCATCGACGGTCTCGAGCCGGACCTTGAAGCCCCACAAGGACTGCAGGTGGGTCATGACGGCACTGGCCGACTTGGCCAGGGGGCGGCCCCGCTGCTGGCGATGCTCGACCGTCAGACTACGGTCGCCGTCGCGATCGAAATCGACGATCTGGACGTCGGGCAGCAGCGCATCACGGTTGTACTGCTGCGCCAGCAGTTTGCGCACGCGCCGGTAGCCGGCCTCGTTATGGATGCTGTCCACCTGCAGGTACTCGTTGCTTTCGTGATCGGCAATGGCAAACAGATGGAACTCGCGAATCAGCCGCGGCGACAGGAACTGGGTGATGAAGGACTCATCCTTGTAGTTGCGCATCGCGAAGTCGAGCACCTTCTGCCAGTCGCCGCCGGCGATGTCCGGGAAGAAATGCCTGTCTTCCTTGGTGGGGTTCTCGCAAATGCGCCGGATGTCGGTGAACATCGCAAAGCCGAGCGCATAGGGGTTGATGCCCCCATAGCCGGGTTGGTCGAAACCGCGTTGCGCGATCACATTGGTGTGCGAACTGAGCACCTCGAGCATGAAGCCGTCGTTGACCAGACCCTTGTCGTACATGCGGTTCAGAATCGTGTAGTGCCAGAATGTCGCCCACCCTTCGTTCATGACCTTGGTCTGGCCCTGCGGATAGAAATACTGGGCGAGTTTGCGCACGATGCGCACCAGCTCGCGCTGCCATGGTTGCAGCCGTGGCGAGAACTTCTCGACGAAATAAAGGATGTTCTCTTGCGGCTCTTCCGGAAAGCCGCGTGATCCGGCGGCCCGACGGGGCGCCGACTGGGTGGGCAGCGTACGCCAGATCTCGTCGTGCTGCTTCCAGAGGTATTCCTCGCGCTCGATCTGGCGCGCGCGCTCCTCCTCGGCCGAAAGCGGCTTGGGACGCTGATACCGGGACACCCCGAAATCCATCAGCGCATGACAGGCGTCGAGCACGTCTTCGACCGGGCCGATGCCGTGGCGCTCTTCGCATTCGAGCACGAAGCGACGCGCGAACACCATGTAGTCGATGATGGCATCGGCATTGGTCCACTGCCGGAACAGGTAGTTTCCCTTGAAGAAGGAGTTGTGTCCGTAGCAGGCATGTGCAATGACCAGTGCCTGCAAGGGCATCGAGTTCTCCTCCATCAGATAGGCGATGCAGGGATCTGAGTTGATGACGATCTCGTAGGCGAGACCACGCGAGCCCTTTCTGTACGCGTGCTCGTTGCTGATGAATTCTTTGCCGTAGGACCAGTGTGGATAGGTGATCGGCAGCCCCACCGACGCGTACGCGTCGAGCATCTGTTCCGAGCCGATCACTTCGATCTGGTTGGGATAGCAGTCGAGCCCGAACTCGCCGACGGCGATCCCGCGAATCGCCTCGTCGTAGCGGTCGATCAGATCGAAGGTCCAGTTCGGGCCCTCCGAAATCAGCTTGCTGTCGCTCATGCGGCCGCTCCCTGGGCATTGCGCGCGAACAGTTCGCGGAACACCGGATAGATGTCGCGATGATCGACGGCCTTGACCATCGCGAAGCGCTCGTCCTCGATGCGGCCGTAAGCGGCCGACAGCGTCGAGGGGCGCATGGAACGCTGCTCGGCAACCTCGACGTAGGCGAAGTGACGCACGAGCGGCAGGAGTTTTTCCTGGAGGAAGCCGCGGCTCTTCTCCGGATCGGCACCGAAGGCATCGCCGTCCGAGGCCTGCGCGCCGTAAATGTTCCATTCGGTTGGCGAGAAGCGGTCGTCGATGATCTCGCGCATCAGATGGAGTGCCGAAAGCACGACCGTGCCACCGGTTTTGCGATCGTGGAAGAACTGCTCTTCGGTAACCTCGTCGGCATCATCGGTGTGGCGTATGAAGACGATCTCGACGTGCTCGTACTTGCGTGACAGGAACAGGTACAACAACGTGTAGAAGCGCTTGGCGAGGTCCTTCTTGTGTTGATCCATCGAGGCAGACACGTCCATCAGGCAGAACATCACCGCCTGACTCATCGGCCGCGGCACCTGGATGCGATGTCGATAGCGAAGATCGATGTCGTCGAGGAACGGCACCCGCTTGACACGCCGGCGCAACTCGAGCAAGCGGGGCTCGAGCGCCTCGGCCTCGTCGGGATTCTCGGTCGCACGTGCCTCGAGTTCGGCCAGCGCACGCTTGGCCGCGCCACCAAGGGCGATGCGTCGGCCAAGCGCCGAGCGCATCGTGCGCGGCACCGACAGGTTGGTCGGAGACCCCTCCCGCGTGTAGCCGGCACGTTGCGGCCGGGTCTCGTAGATGTTGCCGACCGTCGTGCGAGCCATGCGTGGCAGCTCGAGATCATCGAAGAACAGATTCATGAACTCTTCGCGCGACAGTGCGAACGTGAAGCTGTCCTCGCCTTCACCGCCTTCGCCGGGCTCTCCCGGACCTTGCCCCTGGCCCTGGCCCTGCGGCCGCTTGAGCTTGTCGCCCGGGTGGAATTCCTTGTTGCCCGGCAGGACGAATTCGCGATCACCGCCGTCACCGTGACGCAGCCTCGGCTCGGAGATGTCCTTGGTGGGAATGCGAACGTTGCCGCCGCGTTCCATGTCGCGGATGGAACGATCGGCGACCATGTCGGAAACCGCGGCCTTGATGTGGGCCTTGTAGCGACGCAGGAAACGCGCGCGATTGGTGGCGCTCTTGTTGCGGTCGTTCAGACGTCTGTCGATGATCACGGACACGACACTCTCCGAAGGGCTGGCCACCGGGCGCGCGCTGGCGCGCCCGTCGGCGGGCTTACTGCGATTTGCGTACGCGCAGATACCACTCGCACAGCAGGCGGACCTGCTTCTCGGTATACCCCTTCTCGACCATGCGAGCGACGAAACTGTCGTGCTTGTGCTTGTCCTCGGTGGAGGACTTGGCGCTGAACGAGATGACTGGCAGCAGTTCCTCGGTGTTCGAGAACATTTTCTTCTCGATCACTTCGCGCAGCTTCTCGTAGCTCGTCCACGACGGGTTCTTGCCGGCATTGTTGGCCCGCGCCCGCAACACGAAGTTGACGATCTCGTTACGGAAGTCCTTCGGATTGGCAATGCCCGCCGGCTTCTCGATTTTCTCGAGTTCGCTGTTGAGCTGGGCGCGATCGAAGCTCTCACCGGTTTCGGGATCGCGGTAGTCCTCGTCCTGGATCCAGTAGTCGGCGTAGGTGACGTAGCGATCGAAGATGTTCTGACCGTACTCGGCATAAGACTCGAGGTACGCGGTCTGGATCTCCTTGCCGATGAACTCGGCGTAGCGTGGCGCCAGTTCGCTCTTGATGAAATCCATGTAGCGGCGCTGGGTGTCCTCGGGTAGCTGCTCGCGAAGCAGCCGCTGCTCGAGCACGTACATCAGGTGCACCGGATTGGCGGCGACCTCGGTCTGGTCGTAGTTGAAGACGCTGGACAGCACCTTGTAGGCGAACCGCGTCGAGATGCCGGTCATGCCTTCGTCGATGCCGGCGAAGTCGCGATACTCCTGCACCGAGCGTGCGTTCGGATCGACGTCCTTGAGATTCTCGCCGTCGTAGACGCGCATCTTGGTGAAGATGCTGGAGTTCTCGGGCTCGACCAGGCGGGAAAGAACGGCGAACTGAGCCATCATGTCCAGCGTGCCGGGTGCGCATGGCGCCATCGACAACGAGCTGTTGGCAAGCAGTTTCTCGTAGATGTGGACCTCTTCCGAGATCTGCAGGCAGTAAGGCACCTTGACGATGTAGATCCGGTCGAGGAAGGCCTCGTTGTTGCGGTTGTTGCGGAACGACTGCCATTCGGACTCGTTCGAGTGGGCGAGAATCAGGCCCTGGAACGGAATCGCCGAAAAGCCCTCGGTGCCCTTGAAGTTGCCTTCCTGGGTCGCCGTCAACAACGGATGCAGCATCTTGATCGGCGCTTTGAACATCTCGACGAATTCGAGCAGTCCCTGGTTGGCCAGACAGAGACCGCCGGAATAGCTGTAGGCGTCGGGGTCGTCCTGGGCGAGCGACTCGAGCTTGCGGATGTCAACCTTGCCGACCAATGTCGAGATGTCCTGATTGTTCTCGTCACCCGGCTCGGTCTTGGCAATCGCGATCTGGCGCAGTACCGAGGGTTGCACGCGCACGACCTTGAACTTCGTGATGTCGCCGTCGAACTCCTGCAGGCGCTTGATCGCCCATGGGCTCATGATGCCGTTCAGGTAGCGACGTGGAATGCCGTATTCTTTCTCCAGGGCTTCGGCATCGCGCTCGGGGTTGAAGAGCCCCAGCGGCGACTCGTGTACCGGGGAGTCTTTGAGCGCATAGATCGGAAAGGACTCCATCAGCGCCTTGAGTTTCTCGGCGATGCTGGACTTGCCGCCGCCGACCGGGCCGAGCAGATACAGAACCTGTTTGCGCTCTTCCAGACCCTGCGCGGCATGCTTGAAGTAGGCGACGATCTGCGCGATCGCGTCGTCCATTCCGTAGAAGTCCTTGAACGCCGGGTAGCGCCGGATCACACGGTTGGCGAAGATACGCGACAAACGCGGATCGTTACGGGTGTCGATGGTCTCGGGTTCACCGATGGCTGCCAACATGCGTTCGGCAGCGGACGCGTAGGCGAGCGGTTCCTGCCGGCACAGCTCGAGATAGTCGAGCAATGTCATCTCTTCGTCTCGGGCGCTGACGTATGCCTCACGGTACTGTTCAAACAGTTTCACGGTCGAACCTCCTGAGTGTCCGTTTCGGTCGGTCGCCATGATGGCAACTGACATTCATCCTCTTCCAAACATCGAAATGTCATCGCGAAAGAAGCGTGGCGGTGATGAGCGATTTCCGACGATCTGTGAGCAGCGAAACAACGGGTTTCGCCGGGAAATCGTTTACGCGTATCGCTGCGCTGCTCGGGGACGTCGGTGCGCATCTCGCACTCCTACGCCTGATGGCTGATGGAAGCTCGTTTCGTACCGACCTGGGTCGAGTGGCCCATTGCGCCAGACAAGTGGTCTCAAGTGCGCCAATTCGTCCATTCGTCGATACAGTCGTTCTGCAAGAATGAGTGTGAGTGGCGTCGGTTGTCGTTCAAAGTGCCCGAATGCGCCTGCTCTGTACCAAATTTGTCACATTCGGCAGACGCAATTGTCATGCCCGCTGTCGCCCTGCCGATATTGCATTCAGGACATCGATGTTCTGCCCGCTTTGCACGTTTGCTTCGTTGTCCAATGGAGACGCCGATGAATGTGGTCGATTTCGCTCATGGCTGGGCTACCCGTTTGGGCGGCCTCGATGTACCGATGTTGCGGCGTACCAAAAGACGTATCGACAGCGCCTGGCGCGAGCCGGACCGGGTCGATGCGAACATGCTCACCGAGATCGTGCTGCTCGATCCGCTGTTCACGATGAAGCTGCTCGCGCATGCGAACGCGAGCCGCTCCGAGCGCGTCGTGACCTCACCCGAGACCGTGTGCGCGGCGATCCTTCTGCTCGGTTTGAATGCGTTCCGCACCATCGTGGATCGCACACCTGTGCTCGAACAGTGCATCGCGGGCAATAAGCGTGCGATGCACCGTATCCACCAGTTGCTGCGCCGCGCACGCCGCGCTGGTCGCATCGGTCTGACGATCGCGGTCGAGCGTCAGAATCCCGACGCCTTGCTCATCTACGAGGCGGCGTTGATGCACGACGTCGTCGAGATGCTGATCTGGATCGTCGACACGGACACCGGCGAGAGCCTGCTCGCGGCAAGCCGCGAACAGGCCGATCCGGAAATCGGCCAACGTCTGGTGCTCGGTTGCACGCTGTTCGAGATCGGCATGCGTCTGCTCCAGCATTGGCAGTTACCCTCCGCGCTGCTCAATCTCAGTGGCCAGCCCGACGGACGCGATCGTTCGACTCGCATGGCCGCTTTGGCGATTCGCTTCGCCGAGCATGCCGAGCGCGGTTGGACGCACGCCAGTGTGCTGACCGATTTACGGGAGCTCGCCGATCTGATGGCGATTTCGATGCCGGCAGCGCGAACGCTGCTCGGGCGGATGGAAGCGGCCTGAGCGCCGCACCTGCCGGCTCGAGACAACATAGGCGTTGCGGCAATACCGCACTCCGGCGCGCATCGCCGCGATCCCAGACGCCACTTGGCTATACTGACTCGCGAACTGCAACACAAACAAGGACTGATGCTCGCGCGACGTCGGCCGTCGTCATTCGATCGGCGTTTCGTCAGCGCGTCTGCCATGGGTAATCGGTTTTTCAATCCGGGGTCGTCATCCAACGCTCCGGCCGGTTGCCTTATGTCGATGGAGCGACCATGCGCATTCCGGCGCCAAGAACCAAACTGATACCGCGCACCGTCGTCCCCGTCTGGCCGGTGCGCTTGCTCGCCGTCGTCGCGACGATGACGGCACTGGTCGTCACGCCCGTCCGGGCCGATGACGGCCAGCTGCAACTCGACCCTGCGGGCACCGGCTACACGATGCGCCTGGGCGCTGCCGAGCGCGTGGCGCTCGGAGCGGCCGGTGCGGTCTTCCAGATTCCGATCGAAGAGCCTGACGGTTCCAAGCGTGATGCGCCCGCCGTTGCCAAGGTGCTACGGGTCGTGCCCACCGCGCCCGAGGGCGCGGCGCGCGTCGATGTGATCACTCGCCGCGACGGTGTCCGCGTGGTGCAAGTCGTGCTGTCAGGTCCGGCTATGAAGGCCGACGAAGTGCTGTTGGCCCTGTACTGGCACGACGGAACCTTTCGCCGCACCTATCGGTTGACCGATGCGCCGGGTTCGCCCGACGAGGTCCGCGATCCCCGAATGACCGCGGATGGACGTGCCGGCGGTGCGGTTGCGCCTGCCGGCGAGGTCGCTGCCGCGCCGGTCACCGCACCCTCCGTGGAAAGCCGCGACGAACCCGCGGCGACCGTTGGCGCTGCGGCCACGCCGTCGGCGGCTCAGCCTGCAGATCGATTCTCGACGCTCGGGGCCGATGCAAGGCCGGCTGCGGCTGGTTCCGGTGATGGCGAGATGCGTACCGAAGGCGGATCGGCGACGGTGCGCGAGACCGCGAACGCCACCCCTGCCCCGACCGCCACGCCCCCGACCGAACTCCTGGTCGCCAGGGGCGACACGCTGTGGACCCTTGCCGAGAGCGTCAGTCTGCCCGGCGTCACGCAGCATCAGAAGATGTTGGGCATCTATCGGACCAATCGGGAAGCGTTCCGGGGCAACGTCGACAACTTGCGCGCTGGTTCGCGGCTGTCGGTGCCGAGTGCGGAGGTGCTGACGCGCGTGTCGCCCGACGAGGCGATTCGCGAGGTTCTCGCGAGCTCGCGCAGTGTGCCCGTGGCCTCGGCGGCGGCTCGGCCGCCGGCGGGCCCGGCCGCGGCTGGCAAGTCGCTCGTTGCCGGAACGGCCGGGCGTGCCGGCGATCAGCTCGAGGTCGGGGTCGACGACAAGGATCCGGCGGCGGCCCGCGAGCGTGACACAGCTTACAGCATGGCGATGGCCGAGGCCCAGTCGCGGATCGACGACCTCACTCGCCAGGTCGAACAACTCGAGACACTGATTCAACTCAAAGAGATCCAGATCGCGGACGCCCAGGAGCGGCTGCGTCTGGCCCGTGTCGATTCGACGCCGGCCGGATCTGGGTCGGCAGCCCCGATCGCCGGCGGGCAGGCGCGTCTGTCACCCGCCGCTGGCGATCTCGAACGTGCACCGGCGCCCGGCGCCGGGCAAGCGATCGTGCGGCCAGTGGCCCCGGCGGCGGCGGCGATCACCCAGAATGCCGCCGGCGCGCCCGATCCGAATGGCGACGGCGCGAGCGCGGCGGTGCAGTCGGCAATCGAGGCGGCGCGCCGTGCCAGCGACGAGACCAAGACGGGAGGTGATTCCGACGCCGGTCCGATGGGCGTTCAGGCGCAGCCGCCGGCGGCCGCCGAGGGTTCCCCGCTGCTGGGTGGCTTCAAGCTGCCCGAAGGCTTCTGGACCTTTGCCGCGGGCATACTGATCGCGTTGATCATCGTGATGATCGTGCTGCGCCTGCGCAAGCGCCGCGCCGCCAACGATGACGAGGATTTCGACGACAACGACGACTTCCTCTTCGACGAGTCCACGCAGATGGGGCCCGACTCGGACGCCGAAATGTTCGGGGACTCCGAGGTGGACGGTCCCGCCGGACGCGAGACCGAGTCGCCGCGCACGACGACTGCTTGATCGTCGGCAATCGAAAAAAAGGGCCGCGGTTCGACCGCGGCCCTTTTTTCGATTGCGTGCCGGCAATGGCCCGCTCAGTCGCCGTAGATCAGGCGTGGCAGCCAGAGGGCGATGTCGGGAATCGCGATGATCAGGATCAGGGCGATCAGTTGCAGCCCCATGAACTGCAACATGCCCTTGTAGATGTCGGACAGATCCCACTGCGGTACCACACCCTTGAGAAAGTAGGCCGACAAAGCCACCGGAGGCGACAGCCAGGCAGTCTGCAGATTGACCGCGACCAGGATGCCGAACCAGGTCAGATCGAAGCCAAGCTTGGTGACCAGCGGAAGCAGGAAGGGCACCACGATCAGCACGATGGGCACCCACTCGAGCGGCCAGCCGAGCAGGAAGATGAGCGCCATGATCAAGAACAGCAGAACATAGCGATTCAGGTCCAGGCCCAGTAGCAACTCCGTCAGCATGCTCGGCGTGCCCAGTCGTGCGAACACGGCGCCAAAGAAGTTGCTGGCCGCGACCAGAAACAGGATCAGCACCGAGATCTCGAGCGTCTTGACCATCGCATCGCGCAGGTTCGGCCAGTTCAGGCGGCCGTAGAGCAACGACAGCAGCAGGGCGCCGGCGGCACCACAGCCCGCGCCCTCGGTCGGGGTGGCAAAGCCGAACAGGATCGAGCCCAGCGCCGCGAGCACGAGCGCCGCGGGGGGTACCAGACCGAAGAAGAACTCGCCCCAGACGGCGGCCATGTTCTGCGGGTGCTCTTCTTCGGGCAGCGGTGGACCCAGCGCCGGGTTCAGCCAGCACCGCACCATCGCATAGCCGGTGAACAAGGTGGCGAGCAACACACCGGGCACGATCGCAGCCGCGAACAAGGTGGTGACCGGCACCTCGAGCACAGGCCCCATCACGACCAGCATGATGGAGGGCGGAATCAGAATGCCGAGCGTGCCGCCCGCCGCGATCAGGCCCGACGACAGCTTGACGTCGTAGCGGCTGCGGATCATCGGCTTGCCGGCCATGATGCCGAGGATGGTCACCGATGCACCGACGATGCCGGTGGCCGCCGCGAACACGGTGGACACGAAGGCCACCGCCAGATACAGCGAGCCGGTGACCCGGGACAGGATCTTCTGGATCGAGTCGAACAGGCGTTCCATCAGGTTGGCCTGTTCCATCATGATGCCCATGAACACGAACAGCGGCACGGCAGCCAGTGTCTGCTCCATCATGCTGCCGTAGAACTGCAGGGTCAGCAGATAGAAGACCAGATCGCCGAAGCCCCAGTAGCCGAACACGATGCCCAGGAAGATCAGCGTGAACGAAATCGGGAAGCCGATGAAGATGCCGAACAGCATCCCGCCGATCATCAGCAGGCCGATGGTTTCGGGTGACATGGCTTACTCCTGCGGCCAGCGGCCGCGGGTCGCCGCGTACCAGCTCTTGAAGGTTTCGGAGATGCCCTGCAGCAGCAGGAGCAGGATGCCCAGGGGCAGGCAGGCCTTGATCGGACCCAGCAGCGGCATCCAGGCGGTGTCCATGCCGCGTTCGCTGCGATCGACCGCCTGCCAGGCCCATTCGCCGGCCACCCACAGAAAGATCAGCATCGTCGGCAGAAAGAACACCACGTACAGCGCCAGATCGACCCGGCCCTGGTTGCGGATCGACCAGTTGCGATAGAGGAAATCCGAGCGGATGTGCACGCCCTTGGCGAGCGCGTAGCCGGCGCCGAGCACGAACATCGCGCCGTACAGCATGCGGCTGAGGTCGTAGGCCCAGACCGTCGGGCTGCCGGCCCGCCGAACGACGATCTCGTAGACCATCGAAAAGATCAGCGGCACGATCAGAACGCCGAACAGCCGGCCGCTCCAGAGACTGATGCGTTCGATGACGACGATCGTCGAGCGCATCCAGCCCGGCATGTCGGTTGCCAGTGAATCGATGTCGTCGCTGCGTCGATTGGCGATCGACTCGTCGGCGGTTTCGAGTTTTTCGGTCATGGGTGCTTGCCCGCGGGTGGATCGGATGCCGGCGTCACCGCTCCGCTTGCCGCACGCATGCCGCCGGCAGGTCGAAATGGCGATCCGATGAGGGAATGTGGACTGATGCGGCCCGAGCCGCCGTGTCGATGACCCAGGGCGCCTGGCGCGCCGGGTGCTTCATGTCACGATGACCGTAACGCTGCGTCTCGCGTAGGGCTCGTCCGGGTCCGGCGGTGCCGCGCGCAGCCTCAGCGCGGTCGTTCCGTGCGACGACCGCGCTGAGGTTCGGGTGCGCGCCTACTTCTTCTCGGCCAGCACCTTGGCATAGGCCGCGCCGATGCTCGCGTTCGATTTCTGTGCGCCCGCCCAGAACGGAATGGCGACGTCGGCGAACGCCTTCTGGCTGTCCCACACCTTCTTGAAGAAGGCGTTATCGGCCGCGTTCTTCTCGAAGCTCTTCATGGCCGCGGCGCCGTAGGCCTCGAAGTACTCGGCCGGTGTGTCATGAAGCTGCACGCCGTGCTTCTCGGTGAGCTCCTTGAGCGCACGACCGTTCTCGGCAATGCGATACGAAACGGCTTTCATCAGCGAAGCGTTGGCGGCGACTTCCATGGCGCGGCGTTGGCCGTCCGAGAGCTTCTTCCAGACGTCGCCGTTGATGTACAGATCGGCGTTGACGATGTTCTGGTGCAGGCCTTGCAGGTAGTAATGCTTGAGCACCTTCTGGAAACCGAAGGTCATGTCCGGCTTCGGGCAGCACCACTCGGCGGCATCGATCACGCCCTTCTCGAGCGCCGGCAGGATGTCGCCGCCACCCATGGCGACCGAGGCCACCCCGATGTCTTTGTAGATCTGGCCCGGAATGCCCGGCGGGGTGCGGAAACGCAGCTTGCGGAAGTCTTCCATGCTGTTGATCGGCTGTTTGAACCAACCGAGCGCCTCGGGGCCGACCGGCTGCAGGATCAGGCCGTGGACGTTGACCTTCATCTCCTTCCAGAGTTCGTCGTAGAGTTCGCGGCCGCCGCCGTTCATGTACCAGGCGAGCCAGGCGAAGTTGTCCATGCCGACGCCGGCACCCGCCGAAGGCGAGCCGAACAGCATCGCGGCCGGGTGCTTGCCCGACCAATAGTGGGTCCAGGCGAAGCCGCCCTCGATCAGGCCCTTGTCGACCGCATCGAGCGTTTCGCTGACGGGCACGACCGCGCCGGCCGGCAGAACCTCGAAGGTGACGGTGCCGTTGGTGAGCCCGCTGACGTCGTCGGCGAACTGCTTGAGCATGATGACTTCGTCGGCGCTGGTGGGAATCACCGACTGGATTCGGATCTTGACGTTCTTGTCGGCGGCCTGGGCGGCCGGGCTGGCGATCATGGCCGCGCCGACCGCGCCGGCGACCAAACCGCGCCGCAGGCCGGCAGGAACAGCGTGCAGCCACTGGGTGAGCTTCAGCATGGGGTGTCTCCTCCTTGGATGGGCGCCAAAATGATGAAAGCGCTTCCATGACCTTACGCGGTCGCGTTCCCATGGGTCAATGTGCAGCGCAACATCGACCGTCCGCGTGGATTCCATGCGATGGCGGGCAAGGCGTTGGCCTGCTATGGTTGAAGCGGGCCGGCCGCGGACGTCGACAGGCGCGGCCGCAGCAGGGTGGAGCGAACGGGTGAATCGAATCGGACCGAAAGCCGCGCATTCGAAGACCGACACCACGACACCACCGGTCGTCATGGCGTCGGCGGCGCCACTGCCGGCCGCTGTCGTGCGCCTGGCCGATGTCGCGCGGTCGGCCGGTGTCTCATTGGCAACCGCTTCGCGCGCGTTGTCGGCGCCTGCGCTGGTTCGCGAGCAGACACGCGAGCGGGTACGCGAGGCGGCCCAGCAACTGGGCTATGTGCCGCATGGCGCCGCGCGCGCGCTCGCCTCGCAGCGCACGCGCACGATCGGGGCGGTTTTCCCACCCCTGGAGAACCCGATCTTCGCGACCGGCACACACATGCTCGCCCAGACGCTGGAGGAGCACGACTACACCTTGCTGCTGGCCACTCACGACGACGACCTGGATGCCGAGTCGCGCGCCGTGCGCCGTTTGATCGAACGTGGCGTCGACGGCATCGTGCTGGTGGGGCTCGAGCACCGCGCCGAAGTGATCGCGATGCTGAATTCGAACCGGGTGCCGTTCGAATGCACCTGGGCGGTGGACCCGAAGGGCCTGGTGCAGAGCGTCGGCATCGATCACCGCGCGGCATCGGGCGCGATCGTCCGCCATCTTCTCGCGCTCGGGCATCGCGAATTCGCGGTCATCGCCGGCCAGCTCGATCGCAATGATCGTGCCGCGGCGCGCATGGCGGGTCTTCTCGAGGTGCTGCGCGAGCACGGGATCATGCTCGATCCTCGTCGTATCGTTCAAGCACCATTCACGCTGCTCGACGGGCGCCGCGCCATGGCCTGCCTGCTCGACGGCGCGCCAGGATTCACGGCCGTGGTCGGTGGCAACGATCCGCTGGCGATCGGCGCCATGATCGAGTGCGCGGCGCGGGGAATCGAGGTCCCGAAGGCCATGTCGGTGGTGGGTTTCGACGATATCGAGCTGGCCGGTCAGTGGGACCCGCCATTGACCACGATGCGTATTCCGTCGGCCGACATCGGCCGGGCGGCGGGGCTGCGTCTGATGGCCCGCCTGGCGGGCAATGCGGTGCGCACCGTGCATACCCTCGAGAGCCGCCTGATCGTGCGCGGCTCGACCGCGCCCGCGCCCGACACGCCGCCGCACGGCGGCGGGCGCCGATCCGGCCGGTCGCCTTGAGCCGGCGCAAGCGTCGGCAGGTGCGGCAGGCGGCGGCCAACGCGGGCATGCCGCACCGACCGGGCGGCCATGCCCGCGTGCAAGCCGTGCGAATGCGTGGCGAGGCATGGTTGTTGAGGGGCATCAGCAGCATTCCCGGCGAGTTGATCCTGCAGGGCGGATCGCTTCGGTGGATCGGTCATGGCAGTGGCTCGGCCTGGCCCTGGCAGTTGCGCAAGTTGGAGCGAGCCTTTTCGACGCCGGGCTTTGCGCGCGCGTTGCTCGACGACCGGGCGGCGACGCTGTTCGTGGTTCCGACACGGGCGGTCGCCGTGCACTGGCCCTGGTACACGTTCGGTGGCGGCTTTACCTTGCACGTGAACGGCGTTTCGCTGCGCATCAGCCTCGGCCGGCCTGCCAACACGCGTTTGCGGCCGCCCGGCGCGGCAGCAGGCGCTGCCCTGGGCGATGCCGTCGGGCAATGGCGGCTGGTTGGCGCGATGCGCACCAGAGGCAAGGCCTGGAAAGCGGCGTTCGCACATGCCCGGGACCAAGCCGCGGCTGACGGCGGCACGGATCGGCGCACCTGGCAGTGATATCGAGCGCCGTTCGACGCCGGCTCACCCGGCCCCATCTCCCGACGTGGCAATCGCCAAGGACGCCGGCCGACACCTCGGCGTGCGCGGCACGACCGCCCTCGCGGCCGTAAGGTTTGCAGGGTGTGCATACCCGCTCGACGGCTCTTCTGTGAGATCGACTACCCGGCAGGCATGGTGTCACGCCCCCTTCAGGTTGTCATTTGTAACGAGCCAGTCTGCTTGTAAATGCGAGGCCGGAACCGATACATCTTGCAATCGGCTGAGCCGGGCGGGAATGGGATGTGCCAGCCAGATGCACAGCACTCTCGAATTCGCGAGCCTGCTGTCCAACACTGAGGTGACATCATGAGCACACGACATCCTTCTCGAACTTTTGGCAAAACCACCCGCGCACTGACCCTGGCCAGCTTGGTCGGCGCGGCCGGCATCCTGGCGGCCTGCGACACCGCGGAAAACACCAATCCGTCGGTCGCCACGGATAACGCGGCCAATCCGCCGGCAGCCGTATCGCCGGCGAATCCGAACCCCCCGATGGCAACCGAAGATCGTATGGAGCGCCGCGACTCGAGCGTCGCACCGGCTGCCGGTGCTGCCGGCACCGCGACCCCGCCGCCCGCTGGCGAAACGACCAGACCCGGCGAGTAGGCGCTTCGCGCATGGCCCTTCGAGGGCTGATGCCGCCCGGCGGGTGCTCTCTGGGGCGTCCGGCCGGGCGTCGTCGCGAGCGGGGCGACGCTGCGATCGCGTGTCCGCTCGCAAGCTGGTGCGGCCGTCGGCTGGCACGGGTTTCGCTTGAGAGGCTTGAACTCCCTCACTCGAATCCGACCACGACAGGTTCGGACCGCCGCACCCATGACGGATCTCCTCGCGCTCACCCGGCGTCTCGAGAGCCAGGCCCGCCTGGCCGAGCTTCGCGCCCTGCGTACCTTTGCCGCCTCCTGTGGCCCGATCGGCCGGCTGCGCGAGTTGATCCATTGTCTGCAACGCGAGCGCGGCGCTACCGTGCTGATGATGATGGGGCTGGCAAAGCGCCACGCGCAGCGCCTGCACCGCTATCGGCTCGATTCGCAGGGGGCACACGAGGCGGTCGTACACGCGATCGACGCGTGGACCGAAACCGCCGAGGGCGATCCGGCCTGCATTTCCGCGCGCAGTCTCCAACAGCTTGCGATCTGTAGTCACGAGTTGATCGGTCTGGCCGCGCTCCGACAGAGAATCGACCAGGGGCAGCTGGACGCGCAATCGGCGATGGTTGCCTATGGCCGCGTGATCGAGCAGATGCTGACCGCAGCCTTCGAGATTGCCGATCCGTCCGCGCATGCGGAGCTATCGGCCGCGCTGGTCGCGTTGCTCACCCTGATGCAGGGCAAGGAGTATGCGGGGCAGGAGCGTGCGCTCGGCACACTGGGCATCATGGAAGCTTGGCGCGAGGGATCGGATCAGCTCGAGGCGCTTCGTCTGCGCGCCGTTCAACAGTTCGAGAGCCTGCACCTGAGTGCCGAGTTCGCGCCCGACGACATCCGCGAGCGGCTCGAGGCGCTGCGTTGCGGGGAACTCGATCGCATGGTCGAAGACATGCGCCAGCAAATGACCGGAACGCTCGCGGCCGGCGGGCGCGCCGCCATGGGTGAGCGCTGGTTCGACGGCGCGACACTGCGCATCGATGCGCTGAAGGCGGTCGAAGACGCGCTCGAGGCGAGTCTGTTTCAGGCCTGCGCGCAGCGCCTGGCCGACGGCGCCGAGACCGGAGCGGATGCGCCCGTGTCCGATGGTGCGCCGCTGCGCTCGGCATTGGATCGCTATGGGCATCCCGATGCCGCCGCGAGCCTCAAGGTGCCGTGGGACTCACGCTTGTGGCGAACCCTTCTCGATGCGCTCCACGAACAGTCCCAACGCCTGCGCGAGGCCGACGATGCGCTACAGGCCGCGCGCACCGCACTGGCCGAGCGCAAGGTGGTGGAGCGGGCCAAGGCCGAGCTGATCAGTCGCTGGGGCATGAGCGAGGCCCAGGCATATGCCGCGCTGCGTGAGAGCGCGATGAATCAGGGGCGGCGCCTGGTCGATGTCGCGCAGGCAACGCTCGACATGGTCGGCGTCCTGTCGGCGCAGGCCGGCCGCGCGCGGGACTCGCGGCCCGGCCGCGCGCAGGGCTGATCGCGCCCCGACGCAGGGCGGCGCGCGCACCGTCTTGGTGACGGCGCACGCTGACGGAAGTCGAAACGCCGCGCATTGGGGCATCGAGCCTGCGAGTTCCCGCTCATTCGGCCTGGCACGAGCATTGCATTGCTGGGATCGTGGCCCAAGGGCGGGCTACTAAGGTCTGATTGGACAACGGCGTCCATACCCAGCGTCTCGATGTCTCCCGAGGCGTGACGGTATGGACGCCTTTTTTCGTATCTGGAGTTCTCGATGACGCCTTCCGTTTCCCCTGTTCGCCGCCGACTCGGCCTCGCCTTGGCCATCGCCACCGGTCTGGTCGTCGGCGGGGTGCTTGCACCGTTGACCAGCGCGCACGCCGCCGCCGAGATCGGTCCGCCTGAGAAGGAGGAGCTGAAATTCGGCTTCATCAAGCTCACCGACATGGCGCCACTGGCGATCGCGCTCGAGAAACTCTACTTCGAGGACGAGGGTCTGTATGTGCAGCTAGAGGCCCAGGCCAACTGGAAGGTGCTGCTCGATCGCGTCATCACCGGCGAGCTCGACGGCGCGCACATGCTGGCCGGCCAGCCGTTGGCGGCCACGATCGGCTATGGCACCCAGGCCGAGATCATCACGCCGTTTTCGATGGATCTGAACGGCAACGGCATCACGGTGTCCAAGCCGGTCTGGGAGGCGATGAAGGCGCACGTGCCGAGCGGGGCCGATGGCAGGCCCGTGCATCCGGTCAAGGCCGACGCGCTCAAGCACGTGGTCGACGACTTCAAGCGCCAGGGTAAGCCGTTCAAGATGGGCATGGTTTTTCCGGTGTCCACGCACAACTACGAGTTGCGATACTGGCTGGCCGCCGGCGGCATTCATCCCGGCTACTACGCGCCGGCCAAGGGTGACACCAGCGGCACCTTGCGCGCCGACGCGCTGTTGTCGGTGACGCCGCCGCCGCAGATGCCCGCCACCCTGGAGGCCGGCACGATCCACGGCTATTGCGTGGGCGAGCCCTGGAACCAGCAGGCGGTGTTCAAGGACATCGGCGTGCCGGTGATCACCGACGACGAGATCTGGAAGAACAATCCCGAGAAGGTCTTTGGCATCACCAAGGCATTTGCCGATGCCAATCCGAACACCACGATCCGGCTGACCAAGGCGTTGATCCGCGCCGCCTACTGGCTCGACGAGAACGCCAACGCCAACCGCCCCGAGGCCGTGAAGATCCTGTCGCGACCGGCCTATGTCGGCGCCGATGCGAAGGTGATCGCGAACAGCATGACCGGCACCTTCGAGTACGAGAAGGGCGACAAGCGCGCGGTGCCCGACTTCAATGTCTTCTTCCGCCATCACGCCACCTACCCCTACTACTCGGACGCGATCTGGTATCTGACCCAGATGCGCCGCTGGGGCCAGATCGCCGACGCCAGGCCCGATGGCTGGTACATGGAGACGGCACGCAAAGTCTACCGGCCCGACATCTATCGCCAGGCGGCGCAGGCGCTGATCGCCGAGGGCAAGATGAAGGCCGGCGATTTTCCGGATTTTGCCAGCGAGACAGGCTTCAAGCCGGCCACCAATGCCTTCATCGACGGCATGACCTACGACGGCCGCAAGCCCAATGCCTATCTCGAGCAGTTCCCGATCGGCCTGAAGGGTGAGGAGGCACTGTAATGGCCAGCCTGCCCAGACCCCTGACGTCATTCAATCCGATGCGCCCGATCGCTTTCGTGCTGGATCCGCGCTGGCGCAATCCGATTCTCGCGGTGTTGGGCGTGGCAGTGTTCCTGTTGCTCTGGCAGCTGATCGCCGGCAGCATCCACACCTCGCTCGGTGACTTCCCCGGCCCTTCGCAGGCGCTCGAGCAGGCGCAGGGGCTGGTGAGCGAACACCGCGCGGAGCGCCAGCGCGAGGCGGCCTTCTACGAGCGCCAGGAGAAGCGCAATGCCGAGCGGCTCGCGGCCGATCCGGCCTATGAGGCCAGGATCCGACCGTACAGCGGCAAGCCGACCTTTCTGGATCAGATCGTGACCAGTCTGATCACCGTGATGGCCGGCTTCATCCTGGCCAGCGTAGTGGCGATACCGCTGGGCATCCTGACGGGTCTGTCGACCGGCCTGCATGCGGCGATCAACCCGCTCGTGCAGATCTTCAAGCCGGTGTCGCCGCTGGCCTGGCTGCCGCTGGTGACGATGGTGGTGAGCGCGTCGTACGTGTCGGACGACCCGGTGCTGGAGAAGTCATTCGTCAATTCGACGATCACCGTGATGCTGTGCAGCCTGTGGCCGACCCTTATCAACACCGCCGTGGGTGTCGCGTCGATCAGTCCCGACCTGATCAACGTCAGCCGCGTGCTGCGGCTGCATCCGCTGACGCACATCCGCAAGATCGTGCTGCCCGCATCCGTGCCGATGATGTTCACCGGCCTGCGCCTGTCGCTGGGTATCGGGTGGATGGTGTTGATCGCGGCCGAAATGCTGGCGCAGAACCCCGGGCTGGGCAAGTTCGTCTGGGACGAGTTCCAGAACGGCTCGTCGAACTCGCTCGGCCGGATCATGGTCGCGGTGCTGACGATCGGTGTGATCGGCTTCGCGCTCGACCGGATGATGCTCGCGCTGCAACGTCGCGTGTCCTGGGACAAGACCAGCGCACTGCGCTGATCCGCCATCGAAGCTCAACGCAATCCGACGACCCCGCGCCCGGCGCGGCGGTCTGGACACGGCTGCCCGCCGCCACCCAATCCCGTCACTGGATCGATCATGCAAGCCGCGCACCTCGAGCTGTCCCAGGTCTCCATCTCGTTCCCGGGACCGCAGGGAAGCTTCACTGCCCTGCAAGATGTCAGCATTCGGCTGCAGCAAGGGGAGTTCGTTTCGCTGATCGGTCACTCCGGCTGCGGCAAGTCGACCGTCTTGAACATCGTGGCCGGTCTGCTGCAGGCCACCACGGGCGGCGTGCTGCTCGACGGTCGCGAGGTCGACGAGCCGGGACCCGAGCGTGCCGTGGTGTTCCAGAACCACTCGCTGCTGCCGTGGCTGACCGCCTACGAGAACGTCGCGCTGGCGGTCGAGCAGGTGTTTCGCGGCCGCAAGAGCAAGACCGAGATGCGCGAGTGGATCGAGCACAACCTGCGCCTCGTACACATGGATCACGCCGCCGACAAGCGGCCGGACGAAATATCGGGTGGCATGAAGCAGCGTGTCGGCATCGCCCGGGCCCTGGCCATGCAGCCCAGCGTGCTGTTGATGGACGAGCCCTTCGGTGCGCTCGACGCGCTGACCCGCGCGCATCTGCAGGACTCGCTGATGGAGATCCACGCGGCACTGCGCAACACGGTGATCATGATCACCCACGATGTCGATGAAGCGGTGCTGCTGTCCGACCGCATCGTCATGATGACCAACGGACCGGCGGCCACGGTCGGCGAAATTCTCGACATCGAACTGCCGCGGCCGCGCGACCGGCTCGCGCTCGCCGACGACGCCACCTACAACCACTACCGCCATGCGGTGCTGACCTTCCTGTACGAGAAGCAGCGCAAGGTCGCGCTCTGATGAACACCCGCCGGATCGTGATCATCGGCAACGGCATGGCCACCGCGGCCCTGCTGACGGAGCTGGTCGAAGCCGGCGCGCCGGGTCTGTCGATCACCGTGATCGACGGCGAGCGCGGCGGTGCCTATAGTCGCGTGCTGCTCTCGCCCCTGCTGGCCGGCGCGATCGACTGGCCGGCCATCGGTCTGCTCGAGCCGCGGTGGTATGCAGCGCACGGCATCGCGCTGCGCGATGGCTGCGCGGTGCTGGCCATCGATCGCGTCGCGCAACGGGCGGTGCTCGGTGATGGCACCTCGATACCCTACGATCGTCTGATCCTGGCCACCGGTGCCGCGCCGAGCAAGCCGGAGATCGACGGCACCGATCTCGCGGGAGTGCACGCGCTGCGGGACCGAGCCGATGCGCAGGCCATCCTGGCCGCCGCGTGCACGGGTCGGCCAGCGATCGTGGTCGGCGGAGGCGTGCTCGGCCTGGAGACCGCGGCCGCGCTGCAGGCTCGTGGCATGCGGGTTACCGTCGTGCATCGCGGGCCGTGGCCGATGGACCGGCAACTGGATGACGAGGGTGGCGCACTGCTGCGGCGCGAACTCGAGTCGCGCGGCATCGGGTTTCGTTTCGGCGCCGATGCGCGGGCACTGATCGCCGACGACAACCCGGCCGGCGATGCGGGTGGCAATGCGATCGGTGGCGCTCAATCGCCCGATGCGCCGGTTCGGCAATGGTCGTCGATGGTCGTCGATCGGAGCGCGCGCGTGCGCGCCCTGACGCTGGCCGACGGCTCCCAGCTCGCGGCCGATCTGGTCGTGCTGGCCACCGGCGTACGGCCGCGCATCGCGTTGGCCGCGGCCGCGGGCCTGGCCTGCAACAGAGGCGTGATCGTCTCGGATGCATTGACCACCAGCGATCCGACCATCGACGCCTTCGGCGAATGCGTCGAACACAGGGGTGCACTCTACGGGCTGGTCGCAGCGCACCGCGAGCAGGCCGCCGTGCTGGCGCGGCGGCTGCGCGGCGATCTCGAGGCCGTCTATCGCGGCTCGTCCGAAGCGATGCGCTTGAAGGTCACCGGTATCGATGTCTTCTCCTGCGGTCGCGTGCACGGCAATGGCGATGACGAGCGCGCCGCCGTCCTGCGCGATCCGCTGACGCCGAGCCTGCGTCGCCTGGTGTTCCGCAACGGCCGACTGACTGGTGCGCTGCTGGTCGGGGATGCGTCGACGGCGTCTGCGCTGCAGGCCCGCATCGAATCCGCGCCGGCGGGTGCGCTCGATGACGACGCGGCCGCGGCGCTGTTGTTCGAACCTGACCTTTCCGACGTCCACATTCCCGAGGAAGCTCCGATGACAACCACACGTCCCGCGCTGATCGTCGTCGGTCACGGTATGGTGGCTCAGCACCTGCTCGAGCAACTGGCCGCGCGCGGCCTGACCCGCAGTCATCGCGTGATCGTGTTCGGCGAGGAGCGGCAGCCTGCCTACGACCGTGTGCATCTCTCCGAGCGCTTCGGCGGCCGCAGTGCCGACGATCTGAGCCTGGTGCCCGAGGGCTTCATGGCCGAACACGGCATCGAGCTGCGGGTTGCCACGCGGATCCAGTCGATCGATCGCACCCGTCGCTGCGTGGTCGACGATCAGGGGCGCGAGACGCCGTTCGACCGACTCGTGCTCGCCACCGGCTCGACGCCTTTCGTGCCTCCCATTGCGGGGCACGATCGACCCGGCTGCCTCGTCTATCGTACGTTGGACGATCTCGATGAGATCGAGCGCGAGGCGGGCAATGGCCGTGTCGGCGTGGTGGTGGGTGGCGGCCTGCTCGGGTTGGAGGCGGCCAATGCGCTGCGCGCGCTCGGCCTGGAGACACACGTGGTCGAATTCGCGCCGCACCTGATGCCGGTGCAGCTCGACGAGGGCGGCGCCGCACTGCTGCGCGACGAGATCGAGGCGCTGGGTGTCTGCGTGCACACCGCCTGCCGGACGCAGGCGATCGAGGCCGGCGCCGATCGCCGCCATCGTATGGTGTTCGCCGAGGGCGCGCCGCTCGAGACCGATCTGATCGTCTTCTCGGCCGGCATCCGCCCGCAGGATGCGCTGGCGCGGGCCTGCATGCTACCGGTCGGCGAGCGCGGCGGCATCGTCATCGACGATCAATGCCGTACCGGCGACGCCGACATCTTCGCGATCGGCGAGTGCGCGCTCTGGAACGGGCAGGTGTACGGCCTGGTGGCGCCGGGCTATCAGATGGCGCGGGTGGTGGCCGATGTGCTCGCCAATCGGCCCGCCGCATTCGCCGGTGCCGACATGAGCACCCGTCTGAAGCTGCTCGGCGTCGATGTCGCCTCGATCGGCGATGCGCATGGGCGCACGCCGGGCGCGCGCAGCATCGTGTACACGAGCGGCCCTGCGCGCGTGTATCAACGGTTGATCGTCGACGGCGAGGGTAAGCACCTGCTCGGGGCGGTACTGGTCGGCAATGTCGAAGCCTACGGCCTGTTGCAGCCGATGGCGGCCGGCGGCCTGCCGTTGCCCGCCGACCCCGAGTCGTTGATCCTGCCCGAACGCGAAGGGAGCAGGCCGGCCGGGCATGGCGTGGCGGCGCTGCCCGACGCTGCGACGCTGTGCTCGTGTCACAACGTGCCCAAGGGCTGCATCGTGCAGGCGGTGCGCGATGGTTGTCACGATCTGGGCGCGGTCAAGCGCGGCACCAGAGCCGGCACCGGCTGCGGCGGCTGCGCCAACATGATCAAGCAACTGGTGGATCTGACGCTCGCCGAGCAGGGCATCGAGGTGCGCCACGATCTGTGTGAGCACTTCGCCCACTCGCGCCAGGAGCTGTTTCACATCGTGCGGGTGGAGGGCATCAAGACCTTCCACGAACTGCTCGCCCGCCACGGCCGGGGTCACGGCTGCGATATCTGCAAGCCGGCGGTGGCCTCGATTCTCGCCTCGACCTGGAACGAGTACGTGCTCAAGGACGAGCACGTCGGCCTGCAGGACACCAACGACCGATTCCTGGCCAACATCCAGCGCAACGGCACCTACTCGATCGTGCCGCGCATCGCAGGGGGCGAGATCACCCCCGAGAAGCTGATCGCACTGGGTACGGTGGCCCGGCGCTACGGGCTGTACACGAAGATCACCGGCGGCCAGCGCATCGATCTGTTCGGGGCTCGGCTCGAACAGCTGCCCGAGATCTGGTCCGAGCTGATCGACGCCGGCTTCGAGACCGGCCAGGCCTACGGCAAGTCTTTGCGCACGGTCAAGTCGTGCGTCGGCTCGACCTGGTGCCGCTACGGTCAACAAGATTCGGTGGGTATGGCGATCCGGCTCGAGAACCGCTACAAAGGGCTGCGTTCGCCGCACAAGCTCAAGTTCGCAGTCTCCGGCTGCACGCGTGAATGCGCCGAGGCCCAGGGCAAGGACGTCGGCGTGATCGCCACCGATCGCGGCTGGAATCTCTACGTCTGCGGCAACGGCGGCATCAAGCCACGCCACGCCGATCTGCTGGCCGTCGACCTCGACGATGCGGCACTGATCCGCATGATCGACCGCTTCCTGATGTTCTACGTTCGCACCGCCGACCGGCTGCAACGCACCAGCACCTGGTTCGAGAGTCTCGATGGCGGGCTGGCCTATCTGAAGGCGGTGATTCTCGATGACTCGCTCGGCATCGGCGCCGAGCTCGAGACGCAGATGTCGCACGTGATCGAGACCTACCAGTGCGAGTGGAAGGTCACGGTCGACGATCCGCAGCGCCGCAAGCTGTTCCGGCCGTTCGTGAACAGCAGCGAACCGGATGAGGACGTGCGTTTCGTGCCCGAACGCGGTCAGATCCGGCCCGCTCGATCGAATGACTTCGCTTCCGCCTGAGGACCGCACATGAATGCCGTCGCCGATGCCTTCACCGTCAACTGGGTCGATGTCTGCGCACTGGCCGACCTGCCGCCATGGACCGGCGTCGCCGCACGGCTCGGCGAGCGGCAGGTGGCCTTGTTTCATCTGCCCGAGGCGCGCGAACGGATCTTCGCCGTCGGCAACAAAGATCCGTTCTCGGGGGCGAACGTGCTCGCGCGTGGCATCGTCGGCGATCTGCGTGGCCACTGGATGGTGGCCTCGCCAATCTACAAGCAGCACTTCTCGCTACGCGACGGCGTGTGTCTGGAGGACGACCGGATTCGCATCCCGGTGTTCGCGGCACGGATCGAGAATGATCGTGTATGGCTGGCCGAGGGGGGCGAACGGGCATGATCGGGCGCGGCCGCTCCGAAGCGCTCGTCCGCGCGCGCGATGATGTGCTCGACCCGCCGGCGAACATGCACGGCAACGGTCGCGACGTGTGCACCACCTGTCCGTATTGCGGCGTGGGCTGCGGCGTGCGCGCGCGGATCGTCGGTGATCGCATCGTTTCGGTCACGGGAGACGTGAGCCATCCTGCCAATCTCGGCCGCTTGTGCATCAAGGGCTCGAGCCTGGCCGAGACAGGCGGCCTGAACGGACGGCTGCTCGTGCCGGAGATCGACGGCCAGGCGGCCGACTGGGACAGCGCGATTGGCGCGGTCGCGCAGCGCTTCGCGCGCACGATCGCCGAGCACGGCCCCGACTCCGTCGCGTTCTACGTCTCCGGCCAGTTGTTGACGGAGGACTATTACGTCGCCAACAAGCTGATGAAGGGCTTCATCGGGTCGGCCAACATCGATACCAATTCGCGGCTCTGCATGGCCTCGGCCGTGGTCGGCCACAAGCGCGCGTTCGGCATGGACGCCGTGCCCGGCTGCTACGAGGATCTCGAGCAGGCCGACCTGATCGTACTGGTCGGCTCGAACGCCGCCTGGACGCATCCGGTTCTGCATCAACGCATGATCGCGGCGGGCACCGACCGGCCTTCGCGACGAATCGTCGTCATCGATCCGCGGCGCACCGCGACCGCGCAGGGCGCCGATCTGCATCTGCCGCTGCGTCCGGGCAGCGATGCGGCGCTGTTCAACGGGCTGCTCGCGCATCTCGAACACGCAGGGCTGATCTCGTCCGATGCGCGGGAGCGGCTCGACGACCTGAGCGAGGCGCTCGCAGCCGCACGACCATGGACCCCGGCCGTGGTGGCGAGCGCCTGCGACCTCGGCATCGATGCGGTCGAGGACTTCTATCGCATGTTCGCCGCCACCGAGCGGGTGGTCACGATGTTCTCGCAAGGCGTCAACCAGAGCTCGAGCGGCGTCGACAAGGCCAATGCGATCATCAACTGCCACTTGGCCAGTGCACGCATCGGCCGCCCGGGCATGGGGCCGTTCTCGATCACCGGTCAGCCCAATGCCATGGGGGGGCGCGAGGTCGGCGGTCTGGCGAACCAACTCGCCGCGCACATGGACTTCGACGAAGTGTCCAAGGCGCGCGTGCAGACCTTCTGGAACAGCCCGCGCATTGCCCAGAGGCCGGGCTTGAAGGCGGTCGATCTGTTCGACGCCGTCGCCGCGGGTCGAGTGCGCGCGCTGTGGATCATGGCCACCAATCCGGTCGTGTCGATGCCGGACGCCGACCGTGTGCGGGCGGCGATCGCCGGCTGTGAGTTCGTGGTCGTATCCGACATCGTGCGCAGCGACACCGCGCGCCTGGCGCATGTGCTGCTGCCAGCGACCGGCTGGGCCGAGAAGGACGGCACGGTCACGAACTCGGAGCGCCGCATTTCGCGCCAACGCGCCTGCATCCCGGCGCCGGGGCAGGCCCGGCACGACTGGCGGATCATCTGCGATGTGGCGTCGCTCATGGGCTGGGCGAAGGCATTCGACTACGACGGTCCGGCCGCGATCTTCCGCGAGCACGCTGCATTGTCGGCCTGGCAGAACGACGGCTCGCGCGCGTTCGACATCGGCGCGCTGGCGGGTCTCGATGGCGACGAGTACGATGCGCTCGAGCCCGTGCAATGGCCGGTGACTGCCGCGGCGCCGCACGGCACCGCGCGCCTGTATGGCGACGGCCGATTCCATCGTGCGCAAGGGCACGCGCGCATGATTGCGATCGAGCCTCGCGGACCTGCCCGCGCTCCGGAGTCGCGCCGACCGATGATCCTGAACACCGGCCGCCTGCGCGACCAATGGCACACCATGACGCGCACCGGTCGCGCGCCGCGATTGTTCGGTCATGCCGACGAGCCGTTCTGCGAGATCGATCGGCGCGACGCGCACGCGTTGGGCATCGGCGAGCGTGCCCTGGTGCGCATCGACTCGGACAGCGGCTGGATGCTCGCGCGTGCGCGCGTGATCGATGCGCCGCGGCGTGGCGCGATCTTCGTGCCCATGCACTGGAGCGCGTGCTTCGCCTCGCAGGCACGCATGGGCACGCTGGTGGCACCGGTGACTGATCCGATCTCGGGTCAGCCCGAGTCCAAACACGCGGTCGTGCGTGTCGAGCCCTGGGCCGCCGACTGGCAGGGATGTCTCGTGGTGACCGGCGAATGGGCCGACGTGCGGCCGGTCGGGGCGTCGAGGCGCACCGCCGCTGCGCCCGCGACCATCCCCGCGGTGGCCGATGAGACGGCGCTCGGCAGCGGGTCGGCCGATCCGCGCGCCCCGTGGCTCGACGCTGCGGCCCCCTCGCTGCATGATCTGCTCACGCGTGTGCCGTACTGGGTTCGCGTGCCGGGCACGTGTGCGACCCGTTTCGAACTCGCCGGTCGTCACGCCGATGGCCCGGATGACTGGGGCGATTGGTTCGCGGCGCTCGCGCCCGCCGCGTCCGTTGTCGAGGCGTGCGGGCCGGCACCCTTGCCTTATCACGCCGTGCTATGGGGTGACGACCGTCCCGTCGCCGCGCTGTACCTCTCGCCGCGGACGCCGGCCATCGATCGCGCCGCAGTGGCGGCCCTCTTCGAACACCGGAAGCCGGACGCCGCGCATCGCCTGGCGTTGCTGGCCGGCCGCGCGCCGCCGGGCGCTCCGCCGGCGGGGCGCACGATCTGCGCCTGCCACGACGTGCGCGAGCCGGCGATCGTGAGCGCGATCCGCGCCGGCGCCGAGAGCGTCGCCGCGCTCGGTCGGGCGCTCGGCTGCGGCACCGGATGTGGCTCCTGTGTGCCGGAGTTGCACGGCTTGCTGGGAAGCGGTCGTTCCCGCGGGCCGGCCTGCTCCGAGGGCGGGCAAGCCGGGATCGAGCCTGCGCCTGCCCTTGTGACTGCGCCTGCGCCTGCGCCGAAGCCGAAAACCCGTCACTTGACGTATTGATACCGGCCCCGAGCAGGCTTAGAGTCCCGACGGAAAGCCGCCTCGATCGCGCCGATGCGACATTCATCCGCGGTCGGGATGCCTGGAATCCACGCAGTGTTTTGCCGGATCGCTCGATCAGCGTCTCGTTCGACGCTGGTCAGCAGCGTTTCATCGTCACCATCAGGCGAAACTGTGCGGGTCACTCGATGACGACGATGAGAACCGATGTTGCCCTGGCCGACGCCGATCGCATGACGAGTGAATCGCGGCTCGCTCACGGAGCGGTGGGCGAGTCGCGCCGGCGGGCACTGAAGCTCGCAGCGGTCAATGGCGCTCTTGTCGCCTGGGTTGCACTCGGTGAGGCGCGGGCGGCCTCGGGTCGATCGACCCGCGTCGAGATCTTCGATCGTGGGCTGAACCTGCCGGTCTACCGGCTGGATCTGCCACCGGGTTGGACGATGCGGCACTTCATCGCCACCGATCTGAATGACGTCTGGCGGATGTACACCTTTTATGCCGTCGACTTCACGGGGCCGGGGGGCGAGTTCGTCACCTATCTGACGCCCACGGCCGTCTACGTGCGAACCGGCCAGCACTGGGAATCGATGTGGCTAAGTCTCTTCAACGAGCGAGTCGGCGTGCTCGGCCGGCTGTGGCTCGGTGAGACGCGGCGCATTCACTCGCCCGCGCTGTTCCCGAATGCGGTGCGATTGGGCATCCCGGTGTTCGAAAGGGAGATAGCGGGCAGCATCGGCAATCAGCCGGTGCAAGGGCGGTTGTTCGCGCTGGTGGCCGATCTTGGCTATGCGGTCATTCTGTATCCGCATGTGGCGGTCGCGCCAAGAGGACTCTGGCCGCAGATGGTCGAAGCGTTACAGATGATCGCGGCGTCGCAGACGGAAAATCCACAGGTCGCGGCCAGGTCGCGCCAGATCATGCAGAGCCGGATGCAACAGGCACAGGCGTCGATGCAGGCGAGTCGCAACTGGTTCAACGCCTTTCAGTCGACGATGCGTCAGGCTTCGGAACTGCGCTCACAGAACAACCGGGAGTTCGGCCTGTATCTCCGGTCGCAGCATCGTTCGTATCAGGGGAGCGACTACACCACGAACGACATGTTCACCGACTATCTGCGCGACACGACCACGTTTCGTGATCCGTATACAGGGTATCAAGTGGCTCAGCCTGGTCAGTACGAATACTGGTACACCGATAGCCTGGGCCATTACTACGGAACGGATGATCCGAATTTCGATCCGAACTCGCTGACGGGCAATTGGACGGGCATCGCACCGCTGCGACCCTGATCGCGCGCCGACGCATGCTCAGCCGCCCGTCAGCAAGCACTCGATCGCAATGACCGCGGCGGTGGTTCGCGAGCCGACATCGAGCTTCTTGAAGATTGTTTCCAGATGGGTGCTCACGGTGCGAGGGCTGATATTCAAGGTGATACCGATCTCCCCGTTGGAGCGGCCCTGAGCCAGCCAGTACAGGATGTCGGCCTCCCGCCTGCTGACGCCAAGTGTCCGCAGCCTGTCGGCATTGGACAGCGGGGTCTGTCGTTCGGTTGCGATCAGGAATTCGCCGTCCTGCCGCCCGACGACCATCCGGAAACGCAACCGACTCTCATCCTGGCGAAAGTAGAGCGTTCTTGGTCCCGATGGGTCGGGAGGCGATGCGGCCACCCAGTCGAGAACCGCTCTGGGAAGCGATCGAAAGGGTGCCTCGTCGGGAAAGAACGCGTGCAGACAGTGCTCGGCGTAGTCAGTCATGCTGACGTGCCCATCCTTGACGCGAATCAATCCCACGCCCAGTGAGATCAAGGAATCTTCCAGCTCGATCAGCGAGTTGGTCAGTGCGGTCAGCCGGGCGGCATTCCGATAGGCCTGGGCCACGTGCGGTCTCAGGCGTTGCAGGATGGCTCGCTCATGCTCGGTGAAATCGGAGCGTGAGCGATTGAGGGTGATGGCGGCGAGAACCGGCGGCGCCACCATCATGGGCACGGCGATCTGATACTCGATGTCGATCCGGGAAAAGAACTCGCGATGCAAATTGGTGCGGTGCCACGCGTCGGCACTCATGAAGTCGCTGATCTTGATGACGCCGCCATCCGGGTCTTCGAGCAGGCGGTTGATCAGCGGATGCTCGGCCATGTGTTTCTCGAACTGGGGCTCGAACAGAATCGCCTCCGCCTGAGCACGTGCCGAGTCCAACGCATTGACCGAGCGCTTGAGCTCGATGTTCACCTCGGAGTAAGCAATCAAGTCGCACTGGACGACGTTCGAGAACATCATGACCGCGTAGGCGGCCAGTTCGTCGAGGTCGAGTTGCGCGTAGAGTTCGGGCAGCATGCGATCGATGCGATCCGTCTCCGTGCGTTTCAGCGCGCCGCGCGGAGCAATCGATCTGCCCGCCTTCGCATTCATCGGAAAGGTCTCGCCGTCTCGCTGGTGCGGTGCTCGGGCCACTACCCGATTACGCCAGGGTGGAAGGCCAACATGCCGCTTCAGGAAGCCGGCAGGGCCGGTAGATCCAGCGCGCTCGTATCGACGACACGCTGCCAAAGCTGCGCCGAGGGCGGCAGCAGCCACTGCAATCCGAAGCGCGCGCTCTGCACGCGCTCGCCGTACCAGGCGTCGACTGCCGATCCGGCCGCGGCCGCCCGGGCACAGCGTAACCAGGCCCAGCCCAACAGCAGCAGGCCGAAAGCCTCGAGGTAGTCGTCGGCGACACGCAGCGGCGCCTCGGCGTCGTCGGCCTGGGCGGCGACGAGGGCCGCCGTTGCCCGCCGCGCGAGTGTCACGTGGCTCGCCAGCGCCTGGGCGTGCGCATCGTCGCCGCCCGTGTCCGCTTCCAGCAACGACAGCAGCGCATCGAGATTCGCGCCGCCGTCGCCGAGCACCTTGCGCACCACCAGATCGATCGCCTGGATCTCATTCGTGCCCTCGTAGATCATTGCGATGCGGCTGTCGCGCACGATCTGCTCGATCCCGGTTTCGTGCACGAAGCCGTAGCCACCCCAGATCTGCAGCGCCTCGTCGGCGCCTCGGTGGCCGTTGGCGGTAAACATCGCCTTGGCCACCGGGGTCAGCAGTCCGACCATCGCATCGGCGCGTTGGCGTTGCCCGGCATCCGGATGGTGATGCGATTCGTCGATCATGTGCGCCATCCACAGCGCCAGGACCCGTTGTCCCTCGGCCAGCGCCCGCAGCTTCCAGAGGATGCGGCGCACGGCCGGATGCTCGGCGATCGGCCGGCCGCGGCCCTGCACGCGTTCGAGCGCATAGGTGTGCGCATGGCGCTGTGCGGTGTCCAGATGCCCCTGACCCTGCATCGCCACATGCAGGCGCGCCGAATTCATCATCACGAACATCGCGGCCAGGCCGCGATTGGGCTCGCCGATCAACCAGGCGGTGGCGGCGTCGAAGCTCATCGCGCAGGTGGCGCTGCCCTTGATGCCCATCTTCTTCTCGATGCCGGTGCAGCGGATCGCGTTGCGCGTGCCGTCGGGCAGGAACTTGGGTGCGAGGAACAGCGAGATGCCTTTGGTGCCGGGCGGTGCGTCGGGCAGGCGCGCGAGCACCAGGTGCACGATGTTCGGGGACATGTCGTGCTCGCCGCCCGAGATGAAGATCTTGTTGCCGCTGATGCGAAAACTGCCGTCGGCCTGCGCCTCGGCCCGTGTGCGCAGTTGGCCGAGGTCGCTGCCGGCCTGCGGTTCGGTCAGGTTCATCGTGGCCAGCCACTCGCCGCTGGCCACCCGGGCCAGGTACCGCTCTTTGAGCTCGGCGCTGCCGTGCGCCTTGATGCAGGCATAGGCGCCGTGCAGCAGGCCCGGGTACATCACCCAGCCGTGATTGGCCGCGGCCATCATCTCGTTGAGCGCGACGTTCAGGGATTCGGGCAGACCCTGGCCGCCGTCGTCGGGGTCGCAGGCCAGTCCGCCCCAGCCACCGTCGACGAAGGCCTGGTAGGCCGCCGGATAGCCGGTCGGCGTGCGCACCTCGTCGTCGGTCAGCGTGCATCCTTCGAGGTCACCGCTGGCATTGATCGGGGCGAGCACGCCGGCAGCGAACTTGCCGGCTTCCTCGAGCACCGCGCCCGCCGTGTCGGCGTCGACATCGGCGAAGGCGGGCATCTCGGCCCAGCGGGCCGGCAGGTCGAGCACCTGCTCGATGACGAATCGGTAATCTCGGAGGGGCGGGGTATAGCCGAACATCGTGGGCGCCTTGCGGTCTCAGTGGGCGAGGGCTCGATTATCGACGAGGCGCCCGAGCGGGTTGCGTGAGAGCCGGGCTAGGGCGCTGATCCGTTCTCAAGGAGGGACGAGATCGCCGTGGCTGCTTCTTGCAGCCATTGCACCAGCCGCTCGACCTGCAGCATCTCGAGCCGCTCGCGGGGCAGCACCAGGCATAGCGCGGCCAGCGGCCGTCCGGTTGCGTCGCGAACCGGCACCGCGATGCCGGCGTTGTGGGCATCGAGTTCACCCGCGCTGAGACCGTAGCCCTGGCGCCGGATCGAACTCAGCCTCGACTGCAGCCGGGGCCAGTCGGCGAGCTGCTCGTTGGCGCCGTGCGCTTCGAACAGGGCGCGCTGACGGGCCCGCGGCAGGTTGGCCAGCAAGGTCAGGCCCGGCGTGCCGCGCAGCACCGGCATCGGGCGGCCACGCCCGTAGGAGATGTCGATCGGTTCGCTGCCCTGCTCGAGATGAAGGGTAATCATGCGCTCGCCGAGCAACGATACGAGGGTGACGGCGAAGCCGGTGCGTTGGGCGAGCGCGCGCATCCGCTCCTGGGCGGCGCGCAGCAGCGGATCGGTCGTGCGCATCTGGTGATCGAGTTCGACGATGCGGGCGCCGAGCGCAAAGCGGCCCTCGGCAGCCTTGCGCAGCAGCCCGACCGCGATCAGCTCGCGCACGTAGCGATAGCTGGTGGGCAACGAGATCTCGAGCGCCTCGGCGATCTGCTCGGCGGTGATCTCCGGCCGCGCCGGTGTGAGCAGATCGAGCACGGCGAGGATTCGGCTCAGGCTCGACATCGGCGGTCCTCGGTCGTCGGCGTCGTCGATCGGCGGTGAGGCGCGGCACCCGCGGTGGTCGTCAGCATGGGCCGATGGCGAACGGGGACACCTGTCTCTGGATGCCGCCACTGCGCGCCATACGTCGTGCCACGATCAATCGATGCAGGCGAGCAGCGCAGTCAGCCCGGCGGCATCGTCGGCGGTACCGACGATATAGCGATCGGGCCGGATCAGGACCGCGCGCGCGCCCAGGGCACGCAAGGTGTCGCCGATGCCGGATGTGTCGGCGTCGAGCAATCGCACCGGCACCGTCGCATCGCTCAGGCGTGCACCGGCGTCGGCCAGCGCACGCCGCGCATCCGGGGCCAGATCGCCGGCCACGATCAGCGCGAACGCATAGCCGATCGCCGCGTCCATCGGCCGGCCGTCGGCCAGCGTCGGCTGGCCGATGATGCTGCCCGCGTGGCGGCCGTCACTGGTGTGCACGCCCGGCCCGAGCACCGGCAACGGAAAGGCGAACAGCTCGGGGCCCGATTCGGCGAAGCGTCGGTCGCGCTCGGCGGCCACCGACGGGTCGGTGGTCTGGATCACGTCGCCGACGCGTACCGCCAGCGCGATGAACTCGCGCACGTGCGGCTCGCGTTCGCTTTCGTAGGTGTCCAGTAGCGCGTCGTCGGCGCCGTCGCGGATCACGCGCGCGAGCTTCCAGGCCAGATTGGCCGCGTCGCGCACGCCCGCGCACATGCCCTGGCCGAGGAACGGCGGCGTCTGGTGGGCGGCATCGCCGGCCAGCAGCAGTCGGCCGCGGCGCCAGCCCTGTGCGATCAGTGAATGGAAGGTGTAGATCGCCGAGCGTTCGATGCGCGCGTCGCCGGGTTTGATCCAGCGCGCGAGCAGGCGCCAGACCGAATCCGGCTCGGCGACGGTGGCGGGGTCGTCGCCGGGCATCAACATGATCTCCCAGCGCCGGCGCCGGCCCGCCATGTTGACCACGGTCATGGGCCGCTGCGGGTCGCAGAGCTGCACGGTGTAGACCGGCAGATCGACTTCGCGCTCCATGATCATGTCGAGGCACAGCCAGGGCTGATGCAGGCCCAGGTCGTCCATGGTGCTGCCGATCGCCCGGCGCATGCCCGAGCGGCCGCCGTCGCAGCCGACGACGTAGCGCGCCCGGATGGTCGCCGGTACGCGGCCGCCGGTGTCGGTGGGCCCGGCGTCCGCCGGCGCCGCGCCGGCAGCGGCGTCCGACCCCCCGGCAGCGGCGTCCGACCCCCCGGCAGTGGCGGCCGACCCGCCGGCAGCGATCGGGGCGGGCCCCGGCGGCGAATCCCATTCGTCCGGGCCGCTCGGCGCGAACGTCAGGCGTACCGAGTCGTCACCCGTCTCGATGCCGGTGACCTCCTGGCCGAGCAACACGGTGACATTCGGATGGCGCGCCAGCCCGGCGCGCAGGATCCGTTCGAGATCCGGCTGATGGAAGTACCAGTTGTTGGCGAAGCCGTGCGGTCCGGGTTTGTCGCTGGCCGTGCGCACCAGCAGCGTCTGGCCCTGCGCGTTCTCGAAGTGCATGCCCTGAGTGCCCGGCCGCACCGTGGGCAGGATCTGCGCCATCAGCCCGATCGTCTGGAACACGCGCATGGTCTCGCCGTCGAAGTGGGCGGCGCGCGGCAAGGGGTAGACGTCGTGCGATTTCTCGATCACCAGCACGCTCAGGCCCAGCGCGCCAAGCAGGCTCGCGAGCACATCGCCGGTCGGGCCGAGACCGATGATCGCGACATCGTGCAGCTTCGATTGCGGGTCGTTGGCGGACGATGCGGAGGCGCGGCTTGCGTTCATGTTCGGTCGGGCTCCCTGGGTCAGTCTGCGGTGGTCTCGCCGGCCTGGTCGGCGCGCATACGCTCGGCGATGCGGGCGCGCCACTGCTCGATAGGCTGGAAGCCCGGCAGCGCGCGCGCGTGTCGTTCTACCGCGCGCATCAGTTCGTCATCGGTCTGGCCGAGATCGACCGGCACCACCAGCGGCTGGTTGACGTACCAGGGTGTGTCGAAGAACACCTCGATACGGTTGCCCTCGGGATCGTGGAAATACAGCGAGACGGCATTGCCGTGCGTGACCGGGTGCACCTCGTCGACCCCGTGTGCGGCGAGGCGCGCATGCAGCGCCCGCAAGCCGTCGAGGTCGGGCACGCGAAACGAGATCTGATTGACGATGTTGAACGACAGGTCGGCCGGCCGGCCGGCGGCCAGTACCAGCTGATGATGATCGCGCGGGTCGTGCGACAGGAAAACCAGGTCGGCCTTGCTGCCGTCGGGCCGCTCGAGCAGGCCCTCGTCGGTGACCGTGAAACGGAACACACCGGTATAGAACGCGCGCATGCGAGCGAGATCGGTGACGTGGATGCCCAGGTGGCTGAAGGCGATGGCGGGCACGGCGCTCATGGGCATGGTCTCCTTGTCGCATGGCGACATGATGAGTTGAGCGGATGTCATATGGCTCGATCATTTTGACATAATTGTCACCTGGTGAGAATATAGCCGAGTTCATTCTTACTCTCGGAGAGCCCCATGCGTCTCGCCAGTTTTCGCGTCGCCGATCGCGACACCTTCGGAATCGTTCGCGACGACGGCGTCGTCGATCTTGCCCGCCGGCTCGGCGTGGCCAGCCTGCGCGAGGCATTGGGCCGCTTTGGTCTGGACGAGATCGGGCGCTTCGCGGGCGAGCCTGCCGACGCCCCGCTGGATGCGGTCAGCTGGTTGCCGGTGATCCCCGACGCCCATCGCATCTTCTGCATCGGGCTGAACTACGAGGCGCACCGGCTCGAGACCAAGCGCGAACCGACCGACAATCCCACCGTGTTCATGCGCCTGGCCAGCTCCCAGATCGGCCATGGTCAGCCGCTGGTACGGCCGCGCGAGTCCACCCAGTTCGATTACGAGGGCGAGATCGCGATCATCATCGGCAAGGGCGGTCGGCGCATCGGCACCGACGATGCCTGGTCACACGTGATCGGCTACGCCTGCTACAACGACGGCTCGATCCGCGACTGGCAGCGCCACACGACGCAGTGGATCGCGGGTAAGAACTTCGTCGGCACCGGCGCGTTCGGACCGTGGATGGTCACCGCCGACGAGATCGCGCCCGCAGAGGAGCTGACCCTGACCACCCGCTTGAACGGCCAGGTCATGCAGCAGGCCACCACGGACATGCTGATCCATTCGATTCCGCGTCAGATCGCCTACATCTCGACCTGGACACCGCTCGAGCCGGGCGACGTGATCGTCACCGGCACGCCGGGCGGCGTCGGGGCGCGGCGTGAGCCGCCGGTCTGGATGAAGCCCGGCGATGTCGCCGAGATCGAGGTCAGCAAGGTCGGCGTGTTGCGCAACCCGGTGGTGGCCGAGGACTGAAACCGGTCGTCGGCGGCCGGAAGATATAACTTGTGACCCGCGGCCCTGCCCGCAGCCGGAGTCCGAGGCCGGTTGGCGAGGTCTGAAGCCGCAAGCCGGACACATCAGCGGCCCGGCCCCGCCTGACCGTCGGTTACGCGCTCGCGTCGTCGAGCGCCTTCAGTTGCTGCGCGTCGAGCGTCAGCGCGGCCGCGGCCGCCACCTGGTCGAGTTGCTCGAGCGAGGTGGCACTGACGATCGGCGCGGTGACCGCGGGCTTGGCCATCATCCACGCCAGCGACACCGCCGTGGGCGTGCTGCCGTGCGCCTGCGCCACCGCATCGAGGGCCGCCAGCACACGCTGGCCGCGCTCGTTCAGGTATTTCTTGACCAGCCCCGGCCCGCGCACGCTTTTCGCGGCATCGGCCTCGCTGCGGTACTTGCCGCTCAGGAACCCGCTGGCCAGGCTGTAGTACGGGATCACCGAGATCTGCTCCTGCAGGCAGAGCGGCGCGAGTTCGGCCTCGAAGCCGCGCTCCATCATGTTGTAGTGCGGTTGCAGACATTCATAGCGAGGCCAGCCCAGGTCTTCGCTGATGGCAAGCGACTCCGACAGGCGGGCCGGCGAGAAATTCGACGCACCGATCACTCTGACCTTGCCGGCCGCGACCAGGCGCGAGTGCGCTTCCAGCGTCTCGTCGAGCGGCGTGTCCTCGTCGTCCTTGTGCGACTGGTAGAGATCGATCACCTCGGTCTGCAGACGTCGCAGCGAATCCTCCACCGCGCGTTCGATATACGCGGCACGCAGCCCCTTGCGACCCTCGCCCATGTCCATACCGACCTTGGTGGCCAGCACCACGTCGTGACGCTTGCCGGTCGCGGCGAACCACTTGCCGATGATGGTTTCCGATTCGCCGCCCTGGTTGCCCGGTGCCCAGCGGGAATAAACGTCGGCCGTATCGATGAAATTGAAGCCGCGGTCCAGCCAGGCATCGAGGATGCGGAACGACGCGGCCTCGTCGAGTGTCCAGCCGAACACGTTGCCGCCAAAACAAAGCGGGCTGACCCGCAGGGCCGAGCGGCCGATCGAGCGTTGTTCCATGGCTGTTCCTCGCGACTCCGGATGAATGGGCCGCCCGGCGGCCAAAGGTTTTCGCCCGACTTTACCCCGATTTTAGGGAACGCTCTTCGCGCGCGGATCGCAGACTGGCCGCGATCGGGGCCATTCGACTGGACAAAGGTCGGTCAGCCGCCCAGCCGGCGGCGGACATTCCTGGCCCAATCCCGACCCTCGTCACCGCCCCAGAGCAGCCAGGCGATGTAGCCGGCGCTCGGTGCATCGTCGTTGCCGAAACCGTCGGCCTGCTTGTCGACTTCGTGGCGGGCGAAGTAGCTGACCATGCGCCGGATCGTGGCCGCCGACAGATTGCGGCGGTTCTTCAGGTCGCGCGCTCTGGCGACGCCGACGCGCGTGCCGCCACGACCGTGCTCGCGCCGCAGCCTCAGGCCCTTGTCCGCATTGTCGGCCACTGCGGTGGGCGGCGTGGTGTCGACCTCGCTCATGATCTCAGCCGAACTTCTCGTTCTCGCCGACCTCGGGCGTGCCGCCGGTCAGGCTGGCCTTGGCCATCTGGAACAGCTGAAAGGCCTTGTTGCTGTCCGCCTTCCAGTGTTCCCCCATGTCGATCTTCACCTCCAGCAGGGCGACGTCCGGATCCTCCTTTCCTTTCTCGAACCAGGCGCCGGCCAGCGGCGTCCAGAACTTGTCGATCAGGGCCTTGTCCTGGGTGAGGCGGGCGCGCCCGGACATCGACACGTGAATATCGTCGCCGTGATCGCTGAAAGTGATGCACACCTTGTTGTCCTGCGAGACCTCGTGGCTCTTCTCCGAACTACGGCTGGTAATGAACCACAGCGTTCCGTCGTAGTGATCCTGGACGACGTGCATCGGCCGGGCGCGCAGGTGCTCACCGTCTTCGGTCACCAACATCCCGATCCGGATCTTCTTGATCAGGCTCCAGATCTTTTCCTTGTGTTCCTTGCTAGACATACGACCTCCTTTGAACGGCGATTTGCTTTCGGACCGGCAGCCGGGCGCCACCGCTTGGCCATCCGAGGCTTGGCTAAACTAGACCCTGAAAAAAGGGGTATGCCGGTCCGTCGACAGACCGCTTGGCATGGCCCGTGCAACCGTCAATGCGGCTTTGCAAGGCTCATGCCTGCCGTTTGCTGGAGAACCCGTCGATGAGATTTCGTCATGCCTCGGTGGCCGATATCGCGCCCTGCCTGACGATGCTGCGCAACGAAGGAGGTTGGCAGGCGCCCGAGCCTTTGTGGGGCGACCTGCCGGTGCTCATCGAGTTCGCGATGCGCCAGGAGCGTCTGGCCGCGTTTCAGGTGTTCGAGACCGAAGGCAGGGGCGGCAGCGAGATCGTCGCATTCCGTATCGCCGCTTTCGTCGACCGGCGGTTCGCCGATTCGTATTTCGCGGCGCCGCATGCCGACTGGGCAGCGCGCATCTGGTCGCTCGAGCGCGACGGCCGCGGGGTCCTGCTCGACCGCCCCGCGATCGCCGCCGGCAATGCGCGTGGCGATCTGCAATTGGTCGTTCTGCACTGGTGTGTGCGTCATCCGAACCCGTTGCATCCCGAGACCGCACGGGTGCTGAGTATGGTGCCGGCGGCCTGGGCCGCGTCGATCGGTGGCTACCGGTTCTCGGCGATCGCCTGCTACGAGGTGTACGGCAAGATTCCGGCCGGCGTCATGCGTACTTTCGGCTATCGCTGCCACAACGACTCACCTGGCTGGCAGGGACGCGAGGGCGACGAGCGCCCGCCGTTCGCGTTCTATTGGCGCGCCAGCGATCCGCCGCAGGGCCTCAGCGGAATCTTTGGCTCGACATTCGCGAACGCGCCACCGCCGCGGTTCCTGTTTTCGCGTGCTCAGCAGCGTTTGTTGCTGTATGCGCTCGAGGGGCGTTCCGACCGCGAACTGGCGGCGGAGCTGGCAATCAGCTACGACACGGTGCGCCAGACCTGGAGCGGCGTCTTTGCGCGCATCGAGCAGACCGACCCCGCCCTGCTGGTCGAGCGTCAGGAGGCCGACGGCAAGCGCGGCGCCGAGAAAAGGCGCCGGGTCATCGAGTACGTGCGCCAGCACATGGAGGAATTGCGGCCTTTCGATTCCCGGGTGCAGTGAGCGCCCGGCGGAGTCCACCGGCCCGCGCCAGGGCGCCGAGGGGGCGCAGGCGCCCCTCGTCTGTGCAATCATTCGGGATCGGCCGGCCGGTGCGGGTGCGTCCACCGTGCAGCGACGCTTGCACGACCGTCGGCCGTCGGGCCATCGGCGTGGCAGGGTCGCCAACCGTGGTCCGGCCCAGCGGCCGAGGCGGTTCATCCATCGATACCCCCGTGCGTCGTCGGCGCCCAGTCTGGGCCGGACGGGCGTCGTCACTTGCAGGAGCTTCTGATGCACAAGGTCGTCACCAACATCCGCCGCGCCGATCCCGACGCCGTCGCCGGCCTCGCCAAGCTCGGTGTGGCCACGATCCACGAGGCGCAGGGCCGTATCGGGCTGCTGGCCCCGTCCATGCGGCCGATCTACCCGGGCGCCCACATCGGTGGCACCGCGGTCACCGTCAGCGTCGCGCCGTGTGACAACTGGATGATCCATGTCGCGGTCGAACAATGCCAGGCGGGCGACGTGCTGGTCGTGGCGCCCACCTCGGCCAGCGACGCCGGGTATTTCGGTGAGTTGCTGGCCAGCTCGTTGGCGGCGCGCGGTGTGCTGGGCCTGGTCATCGATGCCGGCGTACGCGACGTGCGCGATCTCACCCAGATGAAATTCCCGGTCTGGTCGAGTGCGGTGTCCGCGCAGGGCACGGTCAAGGAGACCCTGGGCAGCGTCAACGTGCCGGTGGTCTGTGCCGGTCAGCTGGTCAATCCCGGCGACGTGGTGGTCGCAGACGACGATGGCATCGTGATCGTGCCGCTCGCCAAGGCGGCGGCGGTGCTGACGGCCTCGATCGCACGCGAGGAGAAAGAGGCGGTCTCGCGCAAGCGTCTGAAGGCCGGCGAACTGGGCATCGACATGTACGACATGCGCGGCAAGCTGGCCGAGCGCGGTCTCGTCTGGGTCAGCCAGGCCGACGACCAAGGCGCCTGAGCCGGCCGTCGCGCGATCCCCCATGGCCAAGGAGTCGTCGATGACCAAACTCGCACTGATCGGATTCGGCGAGGTCGGCCAGACACTGGCCGACGATCTGCTCGCGGCCGGCCGGGTGACGCTGTCCGCCTGGGACATCGCTTTTCCGGACCAGCGAAGTGGCCCGTCAGAGGCGGCGCGGCGGCGGCCGTCGGTGCGTGCGGCCAGTGGTGCCGCCGACGCGGTGCGCGACGCCTCGCTGGTCGTGTGCGCGGTGACCGCGGCATCCGACCTCGAAGCCGCGCGGGCGGTGGCCGAGGGCATCGGCGCAGCGGTGCCGTATCTCGACCTGAATTCGGCTTCGCCGGGCACCAAGCAGGCGGCGGCCGCGATCATCGATGGCGCCGGCGGGTCCTACCTGGAGGCCGCCGTGATGGCCCCGATCGGGCCGCGGCGAGTCGCCAGCCCCATCCTGCTCGGCGGCACGCGTGCGCACGAGCTCGCGCCCGCGCTGGTCGCGCTCGGCTTCACCGGTGTGCGCGCCTATGCCGACACCGTCGGTCCGGCCTCCGCCACCAAGATGTGTCGCAGCGTGATGATCAAGGGCATCGAGGCGTTGCTCGCCGAGTCGATGCTGGCCGCGCGCCACTACGGCGTCGAGGACGACGTACTGAATTCGCTGTCGGATCTGTTGCCGGTCGGTGACTGGCACAAGCTCGCGCGCTACATGATCTCGCGTTCCATCGAACACGGCGTGCGCCGCGCCGAGGAGATGCGTGAGGTGGCGCGCACCGTGCAGGAGGCCGGCGTCGAGCCCTGGATGACGCGCGCCTGTGTCGAGCGCCAGGAGTGGGCGCCGCGCCATTGGGCCGCGCTCGAGCACGACACGATCGCGCCCTTCCTGGATGCGATGCGCGCGGCGCGCGACAATACCCCCGATTGAGATGTCCTCGCGCCGGCGGTCGGCCGGCACGGGGCCCTGGAGAACCCGAGATGATCATCGACTGCCACGGTCACTACACGACCGCCCCCGAGCCGCACCAGACCTATCGTGACGCCCAGGAGGCCCGGCTCAAGGATGGCTCGCTGCCGGCGCCCGCTTACGGCACGATCAGCGACGACCAGATCCGCGAATCCATCGACGCCAACCAGCTCAAGCTGCAGCGCGAGCGCGGCGCCGATCTGACGCTGTTCTCGCCGCGTGCCTCGGCCATGGGTCACCACGTCGGCACCGAGGAGACCAGCATGGCCTGGACGCGGGCCTGCAACGACCTGATCAAGCGGGTGGTGGATCTCTATCCCGAGAACTTCGCGCCGGTGTGCCAGCTGCCGCAGTCGCCGGGCGTACCGATCGCGAACTCCATCGCCGAGCTCGAGCGCTGCGTCGGTGAAATGGGTTTCGTGGGCTGCAATCTGAACCCCGACCCGTCCGGCGGTCACTGGACCTCGCTGCCGCTCACCGACAAGAGCTGGTACCCGTTCTTCGAGAAGATGGTCGAACTCGACGTGCCGGCCATGATCCACGTGTCGGCCTCGTGCAATCCGAACTTTCACGCCACGGGCGCGCACTACATCAATGCCGACACCACGGCGTTCATGCAGTTCATCCAGGGCGATCTGTTCAAGGATTTCCCCGAGCTGCGTTTCGTGATTCCGCACGGCGGTGGCGCGGTGCCCTATCACTGGGGGCGCTATCGCGGCCTGGCGCAGATGCTCAAGAAACCGCTGCTCGACGGCCACGTGATGAACAACGTGTTCTTCGACACCTGCGTCTATCACCAGCCGGGCATCGACCTGCTGTTCGAGGTCATTCCGGTCAAGAACATCCTGTTCGGCTCCGAGATGGTCGGCGCGGTGCGCGGAATCGATCCGGAGACGGGCTTCAATTTCGACGACACCAAGCGCTACATCGACAAGCTGGACATTCCGGCCGCCGACAAGACCGCGGTGTTCGAAGGCAATGCCCGGCGCGTCTACCCGCGTCTGGATGCCATGTTGAAGGCCCAGGGCCGCTGAGTGCAAAGGGCGCACTGATCGCGCCGGTCGCCGTCCGCCCGGGCCCCTGGGCGGGGCGCCGGACGCCGCGCCCTCTTCTCGAGAGAAAACCGATGCCGAAGTTCCAGATGGACCCCGACTGGCTGCCGTTCCATCCCAATCCGAGCAAGCCCGAATTCACACCGCCGCCCGGCGCGGTCGATGCCCACTGCCATGTGTTCGGTCCGGGAGACGTGTTTCCCTATGCACCGCAGCGCAAGTACACGCCCTGCGACGCGCCGAAGGAGAAGCTCTGGGCATTGCGGGACTATCTCGGTTTTTCGCGCAACGTGATCGTGCAGGCCACCTGTCACGGTAGCGACAACCGCGCGCTGGTCGATGCGCTCGAGCACTCGAACGGCATGGCACGCGGTGTGGCCACGGTCGGCGCCGACGTCAGCGATGCCGAGCTGCAGGCGATGCACGCGGCCGGTGTTCGCGGCACGCGTTTCAACTTCGTCAAGCGGCTGGTCGATTTCACGCCGCGCGAGGTGCTCAGCGAGATCGCCGCGCGCATCGCGCCGCTGGGTTGGCACGTGGTCATCTACTTCGAGGCGCAGGATCTGCCCGAGCTCGAAGACTTCTTCACCAGCCTGCCGACCACGGTCGTGGTCGACCACATGGGCCGGCCCGATGTCTCGCTGCCGGTCGAGGGCGAGCAGTTCCAGCGCTTCGTGCGCATGATGCGCGAGCACGAGAACATCTGGTCCAAGGTGTCCTGCCCCGAGCGGCTGTCGAAATCGGGTCCGCACGGCTACGACGATGTCGTGCCGTTTGCCCGTTACCTGGTCGAGACCTTCCCCGAGCGTGTGCTCTGGGGCACCGACTGGCCACATCCGAACATGAAGAGCCACATGCCCGACGATGGCAAGCTGGTCGATTTCATCCCCAGGATCGCGACCACGGCCGCGCTGCAGCGGAAGCTGCTGGTCGACAACCCGATGCGCCTCTACTGGGGCGATGCGGCCTGACAGGGCCGCTGCAAGAAGGAGGAGCCATGGCTCTGGAAAAACCTTATGCCGACATCCCCGGCACCACCATTTTCGACGCCGAGCAGGCCCGCAAGGGCTACCACCTGAACCAGTTCTGCATGTCGCTGATGAAGGCCGAGAATCGCGCCCGCTTCAAGGCTGACGAGCGCGCCTACCTCGACGAATGGGACATGACCGAGGAGCAGAAGCAGGGTGTGCTCGCGCGTGACTACAACCATCTGCTGTCGCTGGGTGGCAATGTCTACTTTCTCGCCAAGCTGTTCTTCACCGATGAAAAGAGTTTCGAGTGGGCAGCCGCGCGCATGACCGGCATGGCGCAGACCGACTACCGCCAGATGATGCTCGCGGGCGGCCGTCCGATCGAAGGTAACCGCTACAAAGGAGAGCGCGACTGATGGCACGCATCCATTCCGCGATGTTCAGCTCGCACGTACCCGCCATCGGCGCGGCGGTCGATCTCGGCAAGACCGACGACGACTACTGGCGGCCGCTGTTCGCCGGCTTCGAGTTCTCCAAGCGCTGGGTGACCGACAATCTGCCCGACGTGGTGATCCTGGTCTACAACGATCACGCGAGCGCATTCGATCTGCGCATGATCCCGACCTTCGCGATCGGCTGCGCGGCCAGCTTTCCGATCGCCGACGAGGGCTGGGGGCCGCGGCCCGTGCCCGTGGTGGAGGGCCATCCGGAGCTGGCCGCGCACATCGCGCAGTCGGTCATCCTAGACGAGTTCGATCTCACGATCGTCAACGAGATGGCGGTCGACCATGGCCTCACCGTGCCGCTGACCCTGATGTTCGGCCAGGTGCAGCGCTGGCCGGTGAAGGTCATTCCGGTGGCCGTCAACGTGGTGCAATATCCGGCGCCCACCGGCAACCGCTGCCTGGCCCTGGGCCGCGCGATCCGCCGCGCCGTCGAGTCCTTCGATCAGGATCTGACGGTGCAGATCTGGGGCACCGGCGGCATGAGTCACCAGCTTCAGGGGCCCCGTGCCGGCCTGATCAACAAGGTGTTCGACAACGCCTTCCTGGACAAACTCGGCCCCGATCCGGTCGCGCTGTCCAGGCTGCCTCATGTCGAGTATCTGCGAGAGGCCGGCTCCGAGGGGGTCGAACTGGTCATGTGGCTGGTGGCGCGTGGCGCATTGGGCGACGCGGTCACCGAGAAGCACCGCTTCTATCACGTACCGGCGTCGAACACGGCCGTCGGCCATATGATCCTCGAGGCCGGCTGAGCGCGCGGGCCGTCGTCGTCGTCGGAGGTCGTCGCTCGTCGGAGTTGCTGGTCGCCGTCGTCGTTCGTGATGTCCTTGCTGTCGAGGTTGCTGTCGTCGTCTTGCGTGAAGTCTCGTTCGTCGTTCATCCGTCGCCAACCATGGCGACCCATGGAGTGTTCGCATCATGAATCGATTCATTCGCGGGCTGCTATCCGCCGCAAGCTTGTTCGTCATCGGTGTTGCCAGCGCTTTCGCGCTCGATGTCAACAAGGCCTCACTCGAGGATCTGCAGACGATCAAGGGCGTCGGCCCGGTCATCGCCGAGCGCATCGTCACCGAGCGTCGCAAGGGTGCGTTCAAGAACGATGATGATCTCAAGGCACGCGTGCCCGGGGTCGGCGACGTGGTGGCCGGCAACATTCGCCAGGGCACCGTCAAGGCTTCGGCCGACAAGGCCGCGGCCGGCAAGGCCAAAAGCGCGGGCAATGTTCGCGAGCAAGCCAGGGGCAAGGTGACCGAGGTCAAGGACAAGCCTGCCAAGTCGGACAAGCCGGCCAAGCTGGCGAAGGCCGTCAAGGACGCCAAGGCCGGCAGCAAATGAACGCCGCCCGCCTGCGGGTCCCGCACCGCCTGCGGCGGGCGCGGTGACCGCGGCCCGGGCGGCCCCGCGCCGCCGGCTTCGAGCATGTCGAACGAGGCCGGCTCCATGATTGCAACGAGGGAGATCCAACGATGAAACTGATTCTTGCCGGAGGCGGCGCATTCGGCGCCAAGCACCTGGACGGCCTGGCCAAGATCGACGGCGTCGAGGTGGTCGGCCTCGTCGGGCGCCGTCAGGAGCCCACCCGCGAGATGGCCGACAAATACGGCATCGGGCACGCCGGCACCGATCTGGCCGAGGCGCTCGCCCTGCCGGGCGTCGAGGCGGCCATCCTCTGCACACCCACCCAGATGCATGCCGAACAGACGATCCAGTGCATGAAGGCCGGCAAGCACGTCCAGGTCGAGATCCCGTTGGCCGACTCCCTGGCCGATGCGCAGGAGGTCGCGCGGGTTCAGAAGGAAACCGGCCTGGTCTGCATGGTCGGTCACACGCGTCGATTCAACCCGTCGCATCAGTGGCTGAACAAGCGCCTGCGTGCCGGTGAGCTCAAGATCCAGCAGATGGACGTGCAGACCTTCTTCTTTCGGCGCACGAACATGAACGCGCTCGGCGAGCCGCGTTCCTGGACCGATCACCTGCTCTGGCACCATGCGGCGCACACGGTCGATTTGTTTGCCTATCAGGCCGGTGAGCCGATCGTCGAGTGCCACGCTTTGCAGGGTCCGCTCCATCCCGAACTCGGTATCGCGATGGACATGTCGATCCAGCTCAAGACCGCCGGCGGCGCGATTTGCACGCTTTCGCTGTCGTTCAACAACGACGGGCCCCTGGGCACGTTCTTTCGCTACATCTGCGACAACGGCACCTACATCGCCCGCTACGACGATCTGGTCACCGGCCGTGAGGAGGCGATCGATGTCTCCAAGGTCGATGTCTCGATGAACGGCATCGAATTGCAGGACCGCGAATTCGTCGCCGCAATCCGGGAGGGGCGCGAGCCCAACTCGTCCGTGCATTCGGTGTTGCCCTGCTATCAGGTGTTGCACGCGCTCGAGCAGCAAATGCAGGGCTGACCGTGTCGGCATGGTGGGACGCCCATCGCCGGAAATCGGGGTAGGCGAACCCACGGCAGTCCGCTATCGTCATGCCAGTTCGTGACTCGTCCCGCCGCCAAGGAGCCCATCATGCGAGTTCGTCGATCCTCTTTCAGTGCAACCTTGGCCGTCATGTTCCTGGCCACCGCATCGGCGGCCGTGTCAGCCGAGCCGCAGATCGACCCCGGCGCCTGGGGCGTGACCATGCAGGGCGATATGGCCGACCGGATGAGCGGTCAGATGAAAATGATGGAGCAGGAGCTCGCCAAGCTGCCCGAGGCCCAGCAACAGCAGATGCGGGCCATGTTGGCGCAGCAGATGCAGCACATGATGGGTGGCGAGCAGGAGACCTGCATCACGGCGGCCGACCTGAAGCGGGGCTTGGGCGGCATGATGGCAGACAACATGGATGAAGGCGATGCCGCCTGCAAGCACGACATCGCCTGGAAGGGCAAGGTGGGAACGGTCAGTTTGAAATGCCCGGACGGTGCCACCGGCCAGGGCACGATCACGGTCGACAACCCCAGGAGCATGGTCATGCAGATGCGCTACAAGACGCCCGACCATGGCGAGATGAACAACGTCTGGAAGGCGCGGTGGCTGCGCGCCGCCTGCAAGCCCGAGCGCTGAGCCGCGCCGCCCGCGACCCCAGACCCATGTTGATCCGGGCCGCGCGGCGCCCGTTCGCGGCGCCCGCCGTGGCGGACCACGCGCATCGGCGGCGCGCGCGATCGGGTCGGCGAGTCGCCTAAGCCCGATCGGGATAGCTGGCGGCCATGCCCTCGCGCACGTCCATCTGCACGCCGTATTGCGCGAACGGATAGCGAAAGCCGTTCTTGGCCAGCGCCTTCATCCCCGCGATCGCCTTGGGCACGTCGGCGGGGGGCAGCGCCATCAGCATCTCGTCATCGAGCACGCCGCCGTAGCGTCGCTCGGCGAAACACGGAATCGACAAACTCGGCGTGCGCGTGGACAGCGCCCGGCCCCAGGAATCGGCGCACGATGATTCGCCGACCACGCTCCAGTCGAAGCGCTTGTAACCGGACCACTGCAACCCGTTGATGAAATAGATCATCGCGCCCGGCGTGGCATAGAAGAGCAGGATGTCGGGTGGGTCGAGCCGGCCCTGGGCGATCGGCGATACCGCCAGCGCCTTGTATCGCCCGGCGGGCACGATCTGCATCGCTTTCTGGTGGCCGCTGGCGTCCTCGAGCGTGGCGTACCAGACGCCGACCATGTGCTGTCCCGATTCCCATTTGGGACCCTGGTCGCCGAGGCCGACGACGGCCCGGCACTGGTCGCCGACCAGGTCGTCACCGGTGATGCCCACCGTGCGGCCCAACCGCGAGGCCTGGGCGACCACCTGGTCGACCGTATGGATCTTGCCCGGACGACGAATGCGCGGCACCGCCTCCATCTGCTCGACGGTTTCGAACAGTTTCATGCCGAACGGAAAGCTGCGCAGCTTGAGCAATTGCTCGAGTTCGGCGGCCAGGGCCGCCCAGTCGTGGCCGGTCATGTCGATGGCGGCAGTCTCGCGCATCGTCTCGGTCATGGATTCGCTCCTCGGATCGGTGTTCGTCGCGGTCGCGGCCCGCCGACGTCGGCGAACCGCGTCTGACTGGCGGCTTTCGCCGCGGTCAACGCGACAGTATGGTCCAGATGCCGATCAACACGAAGCCGATGCCGGCAACGAGTTTGAGCGTGGCCGGTGACACGAAGCGCTCGAGGGCCGCGCCGGCCAGCACGCCGATGCCGGCCGCCAGCACCAGCGCGACCGACGCGCCCAGGAAAACGACCCAGCGACTGGTCTGGCCGTCGGCCGCGAACAGCATCGTCGCGATCTGGGTCTTATCGCCGATCTCGGCGACGAACACGGTCGTGAACACGACCAGGAAGGTTTGCTGCCAGCTCATGGTGCGCGAATGATAACCGGTGCGGACTCGAAGCCTGCGCGGAACCCGCACCGTCGGCGGCGCGTGAAGTTGCTCAGGCGGCGTCCAGCACCGCCTCGTCGAGTTCGGCCTCGGCTTGCTCGAGCCGGCGCAGCGCCCAGGCGTCGGCGATACGGGCGGGCGTCTGACCGGTGCGCGCCGCCAGTGCCATCACCGCATGAGCCCGTTCGCCGATGCGTTCGATCTCGGCCAGCACGCTGGCCTCGTCGCCGCGACCCAGGTGCGCGAGCCCGACGCGGATGATGCCGCCGGCATTGACCAGGTAATCGGGCAGGTAGGTGATGCCGCGCGCCACCAGGCGCTCGCCGTCGGTCGCGGTGGCCAGCTGGTTGTTGGCCGCGCCGCAGATCAGGCTTGCGCGCAGGGCCGGGATCGTGCGCTCGTTGAGCGAGGCGCCGAGCGCGCAAGGTGCGAATACGTCGCAGGCGACGGCGGCGATCTGGTCGACACCGACCACGCTGGCGCCCAGTTCGCGCGCCGCCCGTGCGGTGCGCTGGTCGTCGACGTCGGCCACCACCAGGCGCGCGCCCTCGCGGCTGAGCCGCTCGGCGAGCGCGTATCCCACCGAGCCCAGGCCCTGGATCGCGACGACGCGGTCTGCGAGGCTCTCGACGCCGAACACCTCGGCGGCGCCCGCCCGCATCGCGACGTGCACGCCCAGCGCCGTATACGGTGACGGATTGCCGTCACGTCCGTCGGCATCGGGCAGTCCGCCGACGTGGCGGGTGCGGGTGCGAATCGCCTGCATGTCGGCGACACCCGTGCCGACGTCCTCGGCTGTGATGTAGCGGCCCTGCAGCGATTCGACCGCATCGCCGAAAGCATGCAGAACGGCCGTCCGATCGTGGTCACGACGGGGCCGGATCAGCACCGCCTTGCCGCCGCCGAACGGCAGGCCGGCGAGCGCATTCTTCAGGCTCATGCCCTCGGCCAGGCGCAGCGCATCGGTGAGCGCGTCGCCGACATTCGGATAGTGGGTGAAACGGCAGCCTCCGTAGGCGGGGCCGCGCGCGGTGCTGTGGATCGCAATCACGCACTGCATGCCGCTGGCTCGGTCGGAGACGAAGCTCACGCGCTCGTGGGGCGCGTCCGGATGCTCGGGATTGGCGAAAGGATGGGGATTGACCGACTCGGTGGGGGACATGGGTTGACTCCTTCTCTGAGGCGATTGCGCTTGTGGCGCGCTCACCCGAAGTGATCTGGTCGTTGTGCGACCATCGTGCACGCGCAGACGGCGGGGCGTCTGTGTCGTATCGCAATCTTGCGCTTCAAATGCCCGCGTGCGTGAGCAGCATCGTGACCAACGCGGTCACGCGTCCGTCGGGAGGCGGCCGGTCGGGAGCCTGCAGGTCGGGCGGAATCGCTGCCGCCAGCGTTCCTCGCCCGTCCAGAAAGGTTCGGCTCTACTCAGTTGCGAGTGCTGCCAAGCGTCGGTGGTTCGGGTGGCGCCTCGTCGCGCCGCACGCCCGCCGTGCCGGACCAGCCGGGCGGCGGCCCGCCGGGCCCTGGCAACGGGTCGCTTACCAGCATGTAGCCACGCCGCGGGAAGGTACGCAGGATTCGATGCGCGTTCCCGCCCAGCATCCGGCGGATGTCGGCGATGCACTGCACGATCGAGTCGTCGGTCACGGCAACGCCCGGCCAGACGGCCTCGAACAGGCGGGTTTTGGTGACCACCGAGTCGGCGTGTGCGGCAAGCAGCCTGAAGACCGCCAGGGATTGTGGGCGCAGATAACGATCGCGGCCCGCATCGTCGACCACGCAGCCGCGAGGCTCGGAATAGACCAGGCCGCCAAAACTGACGGCAGGAGCGGGATTGGAGTCGGGGGCTGGAGTCACGGCGTCTTCAAGCCGTTGGCGGAACACGCAAACACTTTTGCCCTGATTTTCGGGCTGGAGCATCCACAGTACTACCTATAACGATGAGTTTTTTGACGCATCTTTAACTTTCGCTCAATTTTCGTCACTCCTTCGGGACTATTCCTCCGTTCTACGGATACAAGAGCGCTGTAATGACCTCAATTGACTGCGCGGAGAACGAGCATGGCCAATCACCCGTTTTGGGGGCGAGCCAACCGCCTCGATTTTGTGCCATCCGATGGGGCGGCGGGTCCGGCCGCCCGCCCCGTGGCGCCGAAGCGAAAAAGCGCGAGGGCCCCGCGAGCGGACGCTGACGCGGTCGCCAACGGCGCCGAATCGCCGTCGCCGGCATCCGAACTCCCGTTCGCCGATCCGCTGCCCGCTCTGGTGGCCGATGTCATCCAGTGGCCGATGCTGGTCGTCGACGGCGGCTCGCATCTGCATTGGGCCAATCGCGCCGGCATGACCTTGTTGGCGGCGCGGCGCGGCTTGCAACTGACCACCGGCCATCGTGTCGTGCCGACGCAGGCCGATCACGAAACGCACTGGCAGCCGGCCCTGCGCCGGGCCGCCAGTCGGCGCACCTCGCTCTGGCACGCCGGGCTGCGGGCAACACTGTTGCCCTTGCGGGGCACGGCCTTCTCCGACGCCTCTATCGAACTGCCGATGCGCGCCGTGATCCTGGCCGGTGCCCTGCCGGTGGCGCCCGACGTGCTCGATGACCTGTCGGTCGCCATGGGTCTGACCAGCGCCGAGCGTGAGGTGTTGGCGCTGCTGCTGGCCGGGCAGTCACCGGCCAGCATCGCCGAGGCCCGCCAGGTGCGGATCTCGACCGTGCGCTCGCAGGTGCGCGGCCTGCTCACCAAGGTCGGCGTGGGCTCGATCCGCGAGATGGTCGCCGTGCTGGCGGTGCTGCCCGCCATCGGCGACTGAGCGGTCACGAATCCTGCCGCTCGCGCACGGCCGTGACGACCAGCCGTTCGCGTCCGCCCGCGCGCAGTGCATCGAGCGGCCAGCAGGTCACGAGCGATAGCTGGTCGCGCCCCTGGTCGTCGGCGATCCAGCCGTCGTCGACGTCGACGATGCGGCGGCCGACGACCCGGTAGCGCGCCGTATCTCCATTTGCGACCTGGACGTCCACGCGATCGCCGGCATGCAGGTCACCGAGCACCGCGAAGTGCGTATCGCGATGCGCGCTGATCACGCTGTTGCCGCCCTGGGCGGGGGGCGGCGTTCCGGCGCGCAGACCCGGGCCGAACGCGAGCGTGCGCGGGGCGTCGTTGTCGAGCACGATCAACTCCGTGCGCTGGCGATCGAAGCGCAGCCGGGCGACCGGGCTCAGATCGGCCCACGACCAGGGCCGGTGCTTCACGCGTTTATCGGCGAGATTCGCCTGCCAGGCGCGATCGATCAGGATCTGAGCGAGCCGCGCCTTGGCAAGGATGACCGCCCCCTCGAACGTCGGCCCCAGGCCGGCGAGTCCGAAAACCACCGCCAGCGCGGCCATTGCCTGGCGCATGTTCATCGCTCGAACAGATCCTGGGCGCGACACAGAAAGCCGGCGCCGAAGGCGGCCGCGATCACCAGCAACAGCAGGCCCACCAGCATCTTCGCCCAGGCGCCGGTCGCCGTGCCGGCCAGCGACATCTGCGTGCGACCATTGCCGAACACGCTCGCCGCATTCCAGCCCGCCGGAAGCTGGCGGGGCACGCTCGACGTCGTCGATGCCTGGTCCGCAGGCCGCACCGGCGTGCGATCGACCGCCACCAGGCTGGTGTACGCGCTGACCAGGCCGTGCTCAAGCGCCACGGCGGTGGCCTGCGTACGCAGGGCATCGCGCCGTTCAGCGTCGTCCGCCCCGCGCCGGATCGCGGCGCCCAGCCGCTCGAGCTCGGCGCGTGCCCAGAGCTTGTGAACACCGACCTCGCGCGCTTCGACGAGGGTGATCTCACGCTGCCAGGGGCGTCCGTCGCGCTCGCCCTCCAGCACCAGGGCCTCCGGCCGCGCGTCGAGCCGCAGCGTGGCGAGAATCGGGTCGCCGGCGTGCAGGTCACGCAGTGGATCACGGGTGGGCACGAGTTCGCCACGCTCGTCGCGCAGGCGCAGACCCGTCAATACCGGCTCGCCCAGTTGGCGGAACAGCCGTGCCATCGTCGCCTCGACCTTGTGACCGGCGTCGATCATCGTGAACGTGCCGCGGCCGCTGACCGCTGCCTGGCGCATGAAATAGCTGTTCGGACTGCTGCCGATGCCGACCGTGTACAGGCGCCGTGCGCCGAGCAGATTCTCGACGGTCTCGAATAGCGCGGCCTCATCGGAAACCGCTCCATCGGTGATGAACACCACCTGGCTCAGCAAACCGGCCGGGATCGCCGGCAACAGCGCACGCTCGAGCGCCGGTTGCATCTCGGTGCCGCCGTCGGCCTGCAGGGCATCGACGAAGGTTCGCGCGCGGGCGAGGTTGGCATCGTCCGCGGCGCGGCTGGCCGCGAACAGAGCCTCGTGCCGGTCGTTGAAGCGGATGATGTTGAAGCGGTCGGACGGATGCAGGCGCTCGAGGCCGAAGCGCAGCGCCGCCTTGGCCTGGACGATCGAATCGCCGTGCATCGAGCCCGAGGTGTCGATGACGAAGGTCAATTCGCGCGGCTGTCGCACTGTGCGCTCGCCGGCGGCCGGTGGGGTCACACCGAGCAGGCCGTACCAGCGGCCGTCGTGCGCCTCGAGTTGCATCGTCGATTCCGGCTCGGCCGCCGGCAGCGGCCGCCAGTTCAGGACGAAATCGCGATCGGCGAGCGCTTCGCCCGTGAATGCGATGTCGTAGCCGTGCGCGACCGTTGCGCCGCCCTCGGAGGGCAGCGCGTGCTCGGAGACCGTGATCGCATGACTGGGCGACTGCGGGCGGGTGATCGGCATGCCGGGCATCAGGCCGACCTCCACCATCATGCGATTGACACGCGGGTCACGGTCGATGATCGTCGGCGGTTGCGGCAAAGACGGCTGGGGCAGCGACGGCTGCTCTGCGAGCGGCAACGGTTGCTGCGCCTCGTAGCGCGGTGCGATCACGGTCGGCAGACGCAGGGTCCAGCCGGTGTCCGACAAGCCGAGCGCCTGCTGGTATTCGACGACGATCTCGATCGCGTCGCCCGGTCCGATGTTCGCAACCTCGGCGGTGAACATGTTCGGCCGGTGCTGACTGACCATGGCCGCCCGTTGACCGGCATCGCGCGCCTGCTCGTAGCTGCGGCGGGCAGCCTGCTTCTCGCGGATCTCGCCGGTGATCAGGCGCTCGCCGATGCGCAGGCTCAAGGTGTCGACCGCCGCGTCTTCGGGCAGCGGGAACTGATAGACCGCATTGCGCCACTCGCTGCCCGGATTCTCGAAGCGCTGCACGATGCGCGCGCGCACCGCGTTGCCAGCGATGCGCAACTGCACGCGTGAGGACTGCAGCGGTGCTGCGATCAGGCCTTGCTCGGTGCGAAACAGCAGGGCGGCACCGTCGAATGCATCGGCCGTGGGTCCGGCCTCGGTCATCGTGGCGGATGGCGGCGATGGCGGGGCCGCCATCGGTGTCTGCGTCTGCGCCTGCGCTGCGCCGGCGGCCACGGCCACGAGCACGAACAATCCCCCGCCGATCGCCAATGCGTAGCCGATCGCACGCAGCAGCAGGGCCAGCCACGGACGCCAGTGACTCATCGTGGCCATGCGCAGGGCCGGGGTTTCGGGGCAGGGCAACGAGCTCACGGCGGACTCCTCGAACGGGTTGAGCGATGTGTGGCAGCGGCCGGTCACTTTCGACCGGCGCCGGCGGCATGCGCGGCGGAAGCAAACGCCGTTGCGCAGGCGCCTTGGTTGCCATTGAACGGGGTCGATGAGGCAGCGCGCGGTGCACGTTCGGGCAAGCCGGTGATCAATTGGGGCAAACTGGTGACAAGCGCGTCTGCCACGCGACGCCGCGCGTTTTTGGGCGTTTGCGGCGGCGGGGGTCGGGTTAGCATTGGCTGCATCCCCCTGTTTGTGCCGTCAAATGCCATGAAACCCGGTTCACGGCGAATCTTCATCGTCGAGGACGATCCCGCGATCGCCGAGAACCTGCGCGACGCGTTGGGCCGGCACGGCTACGCGGTCGACGTCTTCGGTGACCGTCCGGCCGCCCAGCAGGCAGCCGGCGATCGTCTGCCCGACCTGGCCATCGTCGACATCGGCCTCGGCGACGAGCCCGACGGCGGCTTCGAACTCTGCCGCTGGTTGCGCGCGCAGGCTCCCGCGTTGCCGATCCTGATGTTGTCCGCGCGTGATTCGGACATCGACATCGTCTCGGGTCTGCGGTTGGGCGCCGACGACTACGTGACCAAGAATGTCAGCCTGCCGCATCTGCTGGCGCGGGTGACCGCGCTGTTCCGGCGGGCCGAACTCGTCACGGACGGGCCCGGTGACGAACCGTTGCTGACCGCGGGTCCGCTGACCATGGACACGCGCCGCTTCGTCGCTCACTGGCGCGGCGAGCCGCTGGCCCTGACCGTCACCGAGTTCTGGATGCTGCACGCCTTGGCGCGTCACCCCGGTCACGTCAAGGATCGCGATGCGCTGATGCGTGAGGCCAATCTGGTCGTCGACGATCACACGGTCACGTCCTATGTGAAGCGCATCCGTCGCAAACTGCAGGCGATCGACCCCGCTTGCGAAGCGATCGACACCGTCTACGGCGTCGGCTACCGGTTCAAGCCCGGTGGCTGAGACGATCGCGGGCACGCAGGGCGCGGCCGCGCCGACCAAGCGCGAGGGGTACGCGGGTTTCACCGCGCCGCAGGACGGCGATGTTCGTTGGTTCGAGCACGCGCGTGTGCGGCTGGGCCTGCGCTGGGCGATGCTGCTCGCCATGGTTCCCATGCTGCTGCTGCCGGTCGCCAGCCTGCAGTTCCTTTCCGAGATGGCCGGCCTGACGCGTGACGAACGCCGTGCGCAACTGGAGGCCACGGCGCGCGGTTTTGCCGCCGCCCTGCACGAGCGACGCGATCTCTTCGGGCCCGATCCGCGGGCGCCGCTGCCGGGCAATGCCGAGCCCTTGCCGGTGGCAACGCTGCCAGCGGTAAGCGTCGACGGCGTCGCCGACGAATGGCGCGAGGTCGTCCCCACGCCGGTGCCGAGCCAGCCCCAGGCCGGCGCACCGGCCGATACGCTGCAGGTGCGCATGGCGATGGCCCGGGTGCCGGGGGTGATGCCTCGCCTCTATCTGCTGGTCGAAGTCTTCGACGAGCGCTATCTCGAGCCCGAGCCGCCGCTGGTGCTGGGCAGCGAGATCGAGGCGGCCTTCGACAAGGAGCCGCGGACCGGTGACGGACAGGAGCGTGCCGGCGACCTGCTGTTGGTCAACGCCGGCGCGGCGCACGACGCATTGCGCCCGTTGGATGCCGGCATCACGGTCGATGCCGACGGCTGGCGTGCCGAGATGCTGGTGCCCGCCGACACCCGATTCATCCGCGTGCGCGTGCGCGATGTCGACTACCAGGCCAGCCGGCGCCTGGAAGCCACCGCCGACACGGGCCTGCTCGCCCTGGGCATGCTGGCCGACGGCAGCGATGCGGCCGCCGTCCTGCGTGCCGACGCCCGCGAGGCGCAGTTGCATGCGGCCCTGCGCGGCTTCGCGCGCGTCGGCGGTCGGGTCACGGTGACCGACGCCGACGGCAAGACCCTGGCCCGGCTCGGCGATGTGGACCCGACCGCCGACCCCGCGGCGGGTGGCCTCGGCCGGGCGCTGGTGTCCTGGGCCGTCGGGCTCAGTCAGTGGAGTACGCGCCCGAGCGTCGGGGTGGCGCCGCTCGCCCAGGCCTTGCGCGGTCTTCCGGTCACCATCAGCGAGCGAGGCGAGCGCGGCGACGGTCATCCCGACTGGCTCACCACCAGCGCACAGCCGATCTGGTTCGAAGACAGGGTAGCGGGCGCGCTCGTGCTCGAGCAGTCGGATGACAGCGATCTGGCACGTGCGCAGTCGGCATTCGAGTGGCTGGCGATGTTCACCGTGATCGCGATCCTTGCAACGACCCTGACGCTGCTCGGCTTCGCCACACTGACCGTAACGCGGGTGCGTGCGCTCAAGCGCGCCGCCGAGCAGGCCATCGATCTGCGTGGTCGGGTCGTCGGCGCCATTCCGCAACTGCGGCTGCGCGACGAGATCGCCAGTCTGGCCGACGGCTACTCGAGGGTGCTCGGTCGCCTGCGCGAACACCAGCAATACCTGGCCAACCTGCGCTCGCGTCTGGTCCACGAACTGCGCACGCCGATCATGGTCGTGCGCGGCTCGCTCGACAATCTCGCCGAGGTCGACAGCGACGATCCGGGGCGCGATGCGTATCTGAATCGCGCGCTGGGCGGCACGCAGCGACTGGAACGCATCGTCGCCAGCATGAGCGAAGCGGCGAATCTCGAGTCGATGCTCAGCGACAGTCCGCTCGAACGCATCGATCTGGCGGCCTTGTTGCGTGAACTGGTCGGCGCCTACAACCAGGCCTGGGGCCGCCCCGCAAACGAGCAACGGCCTGTCCCGCGCTTCCAGTTCGAGTGCGCGCTCGCCGCCGCGCCGGTTGCGGTGGTGCCCGAGGCGATCGCCCAGGCCGTCGACAAGCTCGCCTCGAATGCGCGCGATTTCGCGGCGCCAGGGTCGGTCGTGCGCCTGCAGCTGTCGGCCGCGGCGGGCGTTGGCCACGGCGTTGGCTATCGCATCGCCATGCACAACACCGGCGCTCCCTTGCCCGATCTGATGGCCGACAGCCTGTTCGATTCGATGGTTTCGGTGCGAGGCGAGGGGCGCGCCGGCGACAGCCATCTCGGATTGGGGCTGTACCTGGTGCGCCTGATCGCAGAGTTCCATGGCGGGGAACCCTTTGCCCGCAATGAAGTGGGGGGCGTCGCGGTTGGATTTACCATTGCCTCAGGGCAGATGCCGATCGACGATCGCGCCTGAGGTGTCGGCTTCGCTATCCCTCGACCCGGGTCGGGAGCGCGAGCCGCCACGCTCGTGGCGTCTCGCAACCCCGGACGATACTGATGAGCGACCAACCCGAATCAGGATTCCAGCTGCGCCGTCTCGATGACGACGTCGCGCTGTTCACGCTGGCGCGGCCGGCCAAGCTCAACTCCCTGACCAAGGCCATGCTCGACGGTCTGGGCGATGCGCTCGATGCGCTGCCCGATCAGGGTGTGCGGGTGCTCATCGTCACCGGCGAGGGCGACAAGAGCTTTTGCGCCGGCACCGATCTGGCGGAGATTCGCGGCATGGAGCGCGACGCCCGGCTGGCCAAGAACAAGATGGCGCGCGAGCTGTTCTTCCGCTTGTCGCGCTCGCCGCTGATGTCGATTGCGGCGTTGAACGGTTTGGCCTATGGCGGCGGCCTCGAACTGGCGATGGCCTGCACCTTCCGGCTTGCGCGGCCGCACGTGCGCGTCTCGTTGCCCGAGATCAAGCTCGGTCTGTTGCCCGCCTATGCAGGCACGCAGTTCCTGCCGGCGATCGTCGGCCGCGATCGGGCGCTGGAGATGATGATCACCGGCCGCGCGGTCGACAGCGCGGAGGCGCTCGCGATGGGCCTTTTGACGCGCGTCGTGCCCGCCGACGGGGAGCTGATCGAGCACGCGCTGGCATTCGCCCGCGAGTTCACGATCTACAGCCAGCCGGCGATCGACGCGATTCGCGGCTGCGTCGATGCCGCCGGTGCCACCGTCACCGAGCAGGGCCTGAGCGTCGAGGATGCGGCGGTCACGCGCGTGTTCCAGACCGATGATGCGCGCGAAGGTGTGGCCGCCTTTCTCGAAAAGCGGGCGCCGGTCTTCCGGCACCGGTGAGGCGGCGAGCCTTGGCGACGATGACGATGTCGGGCCGCCCGTGAACGGCGGCGACGACGATCCGGGGCGCCCCTGGGACGACGAGGATCAGCCGCCCCCTTGGTACTCGCCCGACCCCTCCGGCGGGGTGGCGTCCGGCGAGATGCCGTGGCGGTCCGGCGACGCGCGGGCAGCGGCGCCGGCAAACGCGTCGGCCGACGCGCCATTTGATTCTGCCGCGGCGGGATCCGGCTCTGCCGCGGCGGAATCCGGCTCAGCCGCGGCCGAAACCGGGCCCGGCGCGTTCGCGACGCTGACACCCGAGGCCTTGCTCGACGCGATGGCCGAGCTGGGTCTGGCCTGCGATGGCCGCCTGCTCAGCCTGAACAGCTACGAGAACCGGGTCTATCTCGTGTACGGCGACGATGGCCCCGACCACGTGGTCAAGTTCTATCGGCCGGGGCGTTGGTGTGACGAGCAGATTCTCGAAGAGCATGCCTTTGCGCTCGAGCTGGCGCAGGACGAAGTGCCGATCGTGGCGCCGTGCGTCATCGCGGGCCGCACGCTCCATCATGTGCGCGATCTGCGCTTGGCCGTCTACCCACGGGCCGGCGGCCGGGCCCCCGATCTCGACGATCCCGAAGTGCGCGAGTGGCTGGGCCGCTACCTCGGCCGCATCCACGCCGCCGGCACGCGTCGGCCTTTCGTGCAGCGCCCGGCGCTCGACCCCGACAGTTTCGGTGTCGAGCCACGTGATTTCATCCTCGGTCACGATCTGGTGCCGGCGCCGCTGCGCGGTCGTGGCGCACGGCGGTCGATCAGTGCCTGCAGGCGGTGGCGGCAACGTTCGGGCGTGCCGGTGCGGTCGCGCGTATCCGTGTGCACGGCGACGTTCACATGGGCAATGTGCTGTGGACCGACGACGGCCCGCACTTCGTCGACCTCGACGACGCGCGTACGGCGCCCGCCGTGCAGGATCTGTGGATGCTGCTGTCAGGTGATCGCGCCGAGATGAGCGCGCAGTTGTCGGATGTGCTCGAGGGCTACGAGACATTTCGTGAATTCGATCGTCGCGAGCTGCAATTGATCGAAGCATTGCGCACGCTGCGGCTCATTCACTACAGCGCCTGGATTGCCCGCCGCTGGCACGACCCGGCATTTCCGGCGGCATTTCCGTGGTTCGGCAGCGAGCGCTACTGGCAGGACCGTGTGCTCGAATTGCGTGAGCAGATCGCGGCGATGTCCGAGCCCGCACTGGTGGTCTGACGTGATGGCCTCCGATTCACGGACTGCAACGATGATCCGGAAGTCGCTGCGCACGAGTGCCGATCCCGAGTCCGAACGGAGGGTCTGAACCCATGTCGGCCCGACCCGATACCGAACTCACCGATGCCTTGGTCGGCGCGGGCCTGATTGCCTCGCCCGCGTCCGCCACCTTCACGGCGCTGGCCGGCGGCGTTTCCTCTGACATCTGGCTGGTGCAGTCCGATGGCGCCCGCTTCTGCGTCAAGCGCGCGCTGGCCAGGCTGAAGGTCGCGGCCGAGTGGTTGGCGCCGGTGGAGCGCAACCGCTTCGAGGTGGCGTGGCTGCGCACCGTGCGTGGCATCGTTCCCGAGGCCGTGCCGGAGGTGATCTGGCACGACGATCAGGCGATGATCCTGGTCATGCAATGGCTCGCGCCCGACGATCACGTGCTCTGGAAGCACGAGCTGCGCGATGGCCGGGTCGATCTCGGCGTCGCCCGCCAGGTCGGCGACCGGCTCGGGCGCATCCATGCGGCCACCGCCGACAGGCCCGCGCTCGACGCGCTGTTCCCCGCCAACGGCATCTTTCATGCGATCCGGCTCGAGCCCTATCTCGAGGCCACGGCCGGGCGTCATCCCGATCTGCGCGACGTACTGTTCGATCTGAGCGAGCGCACCGGCGCGACTCGCCGCGTCATGATCCACGGCGACATCAGCCCGAAGAACATCCTGATCGGCCCCGCCGGGCCGGTGTTTCTGGATGCCGAGTGTGCGTGCATCGGTGATGCCGCCTTCGACGTGGCGTTCTGCCTGAACCACCTTCTGCTGAAATGTCTGTGGTGCCCGCCTGCCAGCGCGTCGCTGCTGCAGGCCTTCGCGGCGCTGCGCGATGCTTATCTCGCGCATGTGCACTGGGAGCGGCGCGACGCGCTCGAGGCCCGGGTGGCCAGTCTGCTGCCCGGACTGTTCCTGGCCAGGGTCGATGGCAAGTCGCCGGTGGAGTATCTGACCGACGAAGGCGATCGGCGCCGGGTGCGCGAGGTTGCCAGGCCGCTGCTGCGCACGCCGGTGGCGACGCTGGCGGATGTTGCCGAGGCCTGGCGCCTACGCCTTGATCGCGACGGATACCCGGTGAATCCGTGAGGCCGCTTCTTTTCGGTGCCCCGCGCGTCGGGGCAGGCGCAAGTCCGCTGCAGGCGTGAGGCCAGCGCTACCGGCGCGATAATCCAGGGCTTCGATCCACCCAGGTAGGCATCGCCATGAGAACCCGAATCGAACAACTCCTCGCCCGTCGCGTCTGGGACTCCCGCGGTCGCCCCACGATCGAGGTCGACGTCCGGCTCGAGAACGGCGCGTTCGGGCGCGCCATCGCGCCGGCGGGCGCCTCGACCGGTAGCGCCGAGGCCACCGACAAGCGCGACGGCGGCGCGGCCTTCGGGGGCTACGACGTGCGTGGCGCCGTCGACGCGGTTCGAAGTCGCATCGCGCCGGCGCTGGTCGGCCGCGATGCGCAGGATCAGGCCGGCGTCGATCGGATCATGATCGAACTCGACGGCACGTCGAACCGCTCGGTGCTCGGCGGCAACGCGATGGTCGCCACTTCGATGGCCGTCGCCCACGCGGCTGCAGCCGCCCATGGTCTGCCGCTGTGGCGCTACCTCGCCGGCGGTGACGATGACCTTGCGCTGCCGCTGCCAGAGATACAGATCTTCGGTGGTGGCGCCCACGCCGGGCGGCGCGTCGATGTGCAGGACTTCATGGTCATGGCCGTCGGCGCGGCCGACTATGAACAGGCGCTGGACTGGACGGCCGAGACCTACCGCGCCGCGGGCGCGCTGATGGCCGAAGCCGGCCTGCTGCAGGGCGTGGCCGACGAGGGCGGTTTCTGGCCGGCTTTTGCCCACAACGAAGACGCGCTCGACATGCTGGTGCGTGCGATCGAGCGGGCCGGCCTGCGTCCGGGCGAGGACATGGCGATCTCGCTCGACATCGCGGCCACCGACTTCGGTCGTGATGGCCGCTACACGCTCGCGCGCGATGGCCGCGCGGTGGCCAGCGAAGAGCTCACCGCGATGCTGCTGGGCTGGCTGAGGCGCTACCCGATCCGCGCGATCGAAGATCCGCTCGCCGAAGACGATGCCCAGGGCCTGGCCACGTTCACGCGATCGGCCGGCCCCGATGTGATGGTGGTCGCCGACGATTTCATCTGCACGAACGAACAGCGCATCGCGTCGGCGGCCGGGCAGGGCGCCTGCAACTGCGCGCTGATCAAGCCCAATCAGGCCGGCACGCTGACCGAGACCCGCGCCGCGCTCGAGGCTGCGCGCGCGGCCGGCTGGCAGGCGATCGTCTCGGCCCGCTCGGGCGAAACCGAGGATGTCACCATCGTGCACCTGGCCGTCGGCTGGCGCGTGCCCTACCTGAAGGTGGGCTCGTTCGCGCGCAGCGAGCGCATGGTCAAGTGGAACGAGGGCTTGCGCATCGGCGAGCGGATCGGCATGGGGTTGCGCGCGACGCGGACATGATGGCCGGACCCGCCGCGCCGCTCAGAGCAACTCGGCGATCAACCCGGCCACGCGTGTCGCACCATGGGCCTCCACTTCCTTGAAGGCGGCCGGCTTTGCCAGTGCATCCAGCATGGCCTGGGCGATGCGCTCCGGGGTGGCGGTCTCGTAGTCCATGCGGGTGCCCGCACCGTAGTTCCGCAGCCGCTGCGCGACATGGAAGTTCTGCTCGAAGTGATTGCGCAGTGGGAAGAACAGGAATGGCGTGCCGGCGGCGGCCAGTTCCATGCAGGTGGTGAGCCCGCCCTGCACCACAGCGAGATCGCAGGCCGCGAGATGGCGGTCGAGATCGGGTACGAACGCGCGCAGCTCGACGCCGTCGGGGGCGTCGATCGAGCGCGGGTCGATCCGCGGTCCCGTGACGACGATCGTGCGCAGCTCGGGGAGCCGCGGGGCGATCAGCGGTACGGCTTGAAGCACGCGGCGGATCAGGGCCGTGCCGACCCCCGAGCCACCGACGGTAACGATGCACACCCGTTCGTCTGGACGGTAGCCGAGCGACGCCCGCAAGGCTTCGCGTGGCCCGAACTCACGCGGATGCTCGCCGAGCACGTAACCGCTGAAGTCATAGTGTCGCGGGATCCAGTCGCGCATCCGCGGCAGACCTTCGCCAAACGACAGGTCGACGATGTCGTCGGGATTGCCGACGAAGATCGAGCGGTCGCGAAGGTGCGGGTGTGACTCGACGTGGCCGATCATCTCGGCGTTGTAGTCGGTGGTGAGCATCGCCTCGCGCCCGCCACCGTCGGGCATCGGTACGAAGCCGACGAAATCGGTCAACCAGGCGAGCGCGCTGCGCTTGAGCGTCGGATGTTCATGCCAGAAGTGGTCGACATCCCAGGCCTCGTCTGCGATCACCAGGTCGTAGTCGCCGTGTTCGACGGCCTCCTGGAAGCGCATGAAGTTGGCCACCAGGATCTCATCCATGCGGCGCAGCGCCTGGAAGGCGTTCAGGTCGTGCTCACCCGATTCGGATTCGATGTGCTGGCTTTCGTTCGCGAGTCGCGCGCTGAGCGGGTGGATGGACTCACCATTGGCCGACAGCAGCCGGGTCACCGGATCCTGTGCCAGCCAATCGATCGAGAGATCGGGCACCTGCTGCCGCAATGCACGTGCAATCGCGAGGTCGCGCCGGCCATGGCCGAGCCCGATCGGTGAGGAGAGGAACAGCGCCCGCTTGCGGCGACCGGCCGCATTCGCACGACCCGCGCCGGACTCGGCAGCGTTCATGCGCACGCTGGACGGAATGCCGAGGCGACGCTCGAGAAATTCCGAAACGAGCGCGTTCACGCGAGCGGGCACGCGCGTGTTCGGCGCGTGCCCGCTGTGCTCGAACTCGACCAACTCGGCGCCGGTGATTCGGGCGGCCTCGCGCGCGCGCGCGATCGGCTGAATGCGATCGTTCGTTCCGTGCAGTATCAGCAGCGGGCACTGAATGGATTCGTACATGGTTTTGCCCATGTCGAAGGGTGGCGCGATCTGCCGTGCCTCCACCGAACGCACCAGGGTTTCGCCGTCCGTGTCGGCCGCCCAGGACACCGCCTCCTCGAGCTGTCGGGTCGAGTGGGGTTCGCAACTGACGTTGCCGAGAAAGAAGGAGGAGAAATCCGCATACTCGCGCAACCAGTATTCGCGGTTGTACTTGTTCCAGTCGTCGAATCGCTCGTGCCGGGCGACGAAGTGCTCCGGGGTCATGTACGGGTAGCCCTGCCCAATGGTGAATGCCGAGCCGACCAGCACGGCGGCGCGAACCCGGGCCGGATGGTGGGCGGCGAGAACCGTCGCGAAAAGCCCGCCCAGCGACAGACCGAACAAAATCGCGGCATCAGTGTGGGTGGCATCGAGTACCGCGAGCGCGTCGTCGATGTAGCGCTCGACGCTGTAGTCCTCGGTGCGCGGCGGCCGGTCGGAGCGGCCGTTGCCGCGCGGATCGTAGGTGATGCAGCGAAAGCGATCACTGAACCACGGAATCTGCCCCTTGTAGATCCGCGAGTGGACGATGGCCCAGGGCGGAATGAACAGCATCGTGTCGGGCCCGTCGCCGAACACCTGGTAGTGGATGCGCACGCCGTCGCGATCGACGACGCCTTCGTGGTCCGGCTCTTTCGCTTTCATGACGCTCTCCCGCGGATGGGCCCTCAGGTCTGCGCGGAGCCGGACGCAAGCGACCAATGCCTCGGAGGCCGACTGGGCGACGTCGAGCGTCCGCTGACCGCGTGAGCGGCAGCCTAATATGCTGGATGAGATCGCGGCTATCGGCGAGATTGATGAACCGTCGGCCAGGCGGTGATCTCGAGTCTGCCGACTCCGTTCGGCGCAGGCCGCGGCCCGTACAACCCCGGGGCGGCGACGTCGTGCTCAGTGCCCGCCGGCCTTGTCGAAGTCGGCCAGCAACTCGCGGCCGCGCTCGCTGCGCAGCGAGAAGTCGCCGCCGTCGAATTCGCGGCCCGCTTCGCCGGCGAGCCATACCAATGCCCGGCCGACCCACTCGGCCGGGATGTGCGCGGACCAGTCGAGCTGACTGACCGGGTTGATGCCCGAGGACTTGATCTGGCGTTGCATCTCGGTGGCGACCGTTCCGGGGCTGAGGCCGACCGAGCGGATGCCATGGCTGGCATATTCGAGATGTACCGACCTGGTTAGCGACAGTACCGCCGCCTTGGAGGCGCAGTAGGCGCTCCAGGCTTCCAGTGCATTGCTGGCTGCGCCGGAACTGATGTTGATGATCGTGCCGGCACCCTGGCGCAACATGATCGGCAGGGCCGCGTGCAGGCCGTAGTAGACGCCCTTGACATTGATGTCGATGGCCAGGCTCCAGGCATCGGTATCCGACTGATCGACCCGGGCGATCGGGTCGACCACGGCCGCGTTGTTGATCAGCACGTCCAGACGGCCGTAGGTGTCGCGGCACTGGCCCACCGCGTCGGCCAGATCGCCGGCGCGGCCGACGTCGCCCGCCACCGCCAGCGCACGTCCGCCCCGTTCGCGGATCTCGTCGGCCAGACGGTGCACGGCCTCACCCGAGCGTGCGAACAATGCGACGGTGGCGCCGGTCTCGGCAAAGGCGCGCGCCGCTGCCGCCCCGATGCCGCGGCTGGCGCCGGTGATCAGAATGACGCTGGTGTTGGTAATGCTCATCGAGTTCTCGGTCGAAGGCCTGACACGGCAAGGCGTGCCGATGCGGGTGGGGCGATTGACCGATGATAGTCTCTGAACTGCACGTCAAGTGGGGTTCCAGGGCCCGGTATCGCTGAAATACGGGGTTTCGAGCGCCGGGACCTTGGCGGATGCTTGCGGCGCCGACGAATAGCAATGGAGCTCACGATGGACGATCAGGCCAAGTCTCAATTGATCCGAAGCGAACGGCCGTCAAGCGATGCCGGACACGCCGAGCACGATGCGCGCAGCCGCCTGACCCTGCTGGCTGCCGCGCTCGGTATGTCCCTGGGAGTCGCGCCGGCCGTGACCCTGGCCACCGTCCAGCCGGCCGCCGCCCAGGGTGCAAGGCTTCAAGAGGCCCAGGGGACGGTCCTGGCGAGCGACAAGAACCGATCCGCGGTGCCGTCTCGCGTCATGAAGATCCAGGAAGATCCGCGCATTCGGCAGCAGAAGATAGAGCCCCAGAAGCCGCGCGCCAACGTGAGCAAGATTCCCCAGGGCAAAGGTGGACCTGCCTCGCGCAATTGGAAGATGGGCGATTGAGACCGATTGCGGCCGCATGAAAGGGAGCCAGGCGACGGTCGCGTCGGCCGAGGGCCCGACGGACCAAGACCCGACCGACGATCCGTCGCTGCCATTCGCCGAGCGCGGCCATGCGCGGCCGCTGCTCGACGGCGATGCGTTCTCGTATGCCTGTCAGGGATGCGGTGGCTGTTGTCGGGACAAGATCATTCCGGTCAATCCTTATGAGGTGTTGCGGCTGGCGCGTGCGCGGGGTCTGTCCACGACCGAGCTGCTGGCCGATGCCGTCCATCCGTCGCGCCCGAGTCTGCGCTTCGACGAGCGCGGTTGGTGCTCGTTCTTCGAACAGGGTCGCTGCGGCGTGCACCTCGATCGGCCGCTGGCCTGTCGCCTGTATCCGTTGGGACGCCAGCGAGATGCGCAGGGGCACGAGCTGTACTGGCGGCTGCAACCGCGCGAGCACTCGCCCGGCGTCTATGGCGAGGACGGCCGCGTCGCCGACTATCTGGCCGGCCAGGATGTCGCCCCGCACATCGCGGCCGCCAACCGCTATCAGGCCCTCTACTATCGGGTGCACGATCTGCTCGCCCAACTGATGGCGCGTGCGCCGACGGCGGACCCCCGGCCACATCGAATCGCCGCGCTCGTATCCGAAGACGAGGCGGCGCTGTTCGAAGTCGACATGCCCGGTTTTCAATCCTGGTTCGACATCGATGCCGTGGTCGACGAGCTGTGTCGTCGCCGACGGACGCCCAAGCCCGCCGACCTGGATGCGCTCGTCGATCTGCACATCGAGGCCGTACAAGACTGGCTCGACGAGGCTGCCCGGGCCATCTGATGTGTCGCCGCGACCGGGCCCCGCCTGCCCGGCTCAGTCGCGATTGACCGGCAGATCCCAGAAGCCACGCGTGCTCTCGTGGTGGGCGGTCGCCCGGTCGATGCCGATGTCGCGCAGCAGCGCATCGTCGAGCGATGCGAGTTGCCGCCGTTCCTCGGCGACCTGCTCGGCCAGCGTCAGTCTGGCCACCCATTGGCCCAGTGACCGGAAGATGCGTGCGCCTGTGTGGAGCGGTCCGAACAGGGTCGAGGTGTTGATCGCCATGAGGGTCAGCCTATCAAGAATCGTTATGTATGAAGGGGGAGAGACAACCAGGATTGATTTATACCGGTGGCGGTAGAATGATGGAAACGAATTGTTTTGATGATTTGCATCACAAAGATTGATGCATCATTTCGGAGAATCATTCGTGCGACGCAATCTCGATATCGCCGCCCTGCGCAGCCTGTTGGCCATCGATGATCTCGGCGGCATGACGGCCGCCGCGGAGCGTCTGCACCTGACGCAATCGGCGGTCAGCATGCAGGTCAAGCGGCTCGAAGAGGCACTGGGTCTGCGCCTGTTCTCACGCGAAGGTCGCAAGATCACGCCGACCGGCGAGGGCGCCCAGCTGATCGACTACGCGCGCCGGGTGATCGCGCTGCACGACGAGGTCATCGACCGGCTGATCACGCCCCACTACGAGGGCACGATCACGCTCGGCATCCCGCACGACATCGTGCATCCGCACATGCCGGTCGTGTTGCGTCGCTTCAGCGCCGACTTTCCCCGCATGCACGTGCGCATGACGGTCTCGAACACGACAGAGCTCTTGCGCGAGTTCAAGCGCGGCAAGCTCGACCTGATCCTGACCACCGAGCGCAAGGCCGGGCGCGGCGGCGTGGCGTTGAAAACCGAGCCGCTCGTCTGGGTGGGCGCACCAGACGGCCGCGCCTACGAGCGCGATCCTTTGCCCATCGCATTCTCGGCCACCTGTGCGTTTCGACGCGCGGCCATCGACGCGCTCGACGCCGCCGGCATCGAATGGTTCGACGCGGTTCTGGAGGCGAGCGACGACCCGGGTCTGGTGGCGGCCGCAGCCGACATGGCCGTGCGGGCGCACCTGGGCTCGGATTCCGCAGATGGCGTGGTGCCGATCAAGCCTCGTGGACGCCTGCCCGAGTTGCCCGCATACGCCATCGTGCTTTACGTGCGCGAAGGCGACCGTCACGAGCTGGTCGACCGGCTGGTCGAGATGACTCGCGAGGCTTACTCGCGCTGAACGCGATCAACCGGCCGCAAGGGCGCCGCTCTCCTCGACCGTGACCCTGTCCGGATAGAACGCGATCAGATCCCTCAGACCTTCGGCGTGCGGCAGGGGCCGGTCATATCGCCAGGCGATGGGATCGTCGTCATCGAGCGTGTAATAGCAGGCGTCGCCCTTGAGCGGGCAGTGGCTGGATTTGCCGGCGACCGGTGTGAGCGTTGCCAGCACGTCGGCGCGCGGCAGGTAGACCACCGGGTCGTACAGATCGCGGCCCACTTCGAGCAGGCGTATCGCGGCGTCGCTCTCGGCCAGCACCGTCTGGCCCAGACGGATCCGCACGTGTCCGTTGACGGGTTTGAGCCGCATGTAGTGGCGCGGCTCGCCGGGGTTGTGGATGCCCTGGCGGACCAGGGTCAGGTCTTCGATGTTGATCATGTTTGCTCCTCGCTGGGCAATAAAGTCATCAAAACCCATGCCCGGTGATCGGTCGCCGGACGCGGCTCGATTGCGCTCCTCGACAGCACGTGCATTTGCAGGCGAAGATCGCGCCCGACTCACGCCTTTATCCGCGTCATTCCCGGGTCATAGAACGGCCGTCGTTGCACGGTGACCGGCACTCGCTCGCCAGCGATATCGACGGTGAATCCGCGTTGCTCCAGGTGTGCGTCCGTGATCGGTTCGTCGAGTCGCACATAACCCATGCCCAGCGAGGCGTCGACGCGGTGACCGTACATGCCCGAGGTCACGTGACCGACGATGCGCTCGCCGAGCAGGATCGGTTCTTCGTGATGGACGAGCCGTTGCGGGTCGGCCAGACGCAGTTGCACGAGCCGGCGCATCGGCGGACCGGCGTCGCGGTGGCGTAGCAGCGCGTCGCGGCCGATGAAGCCACCGGCCTTGTCCCAGGCGCACGTGAACGACAGCCCGGCCTCGAACGGCGTGTCCTCGACGCCGATGTCGTGGCCCCAGTGACGATAGCCCTTCTCGACGCGGCAGGCGTTCATGGCGTGCATGCCCGCCGGCCGCAGTCCGTGCGCGGCGCCGGCGGCCAGCAGCGTGTCGAGCACGTGTGCGGCGGTGTCGGCCGGGATGTAGAGCTCCCAGCCGAGTTCGCCGACATAGGTGATGCGGCTCGCGCGCACGATCGCGCAGCCGATCTCGAGTTCGCGAGAGTGGCCGAAGGGCATCGCCTCGTTGCTCAGATCCTCGCCGCCGAGTGCCTCGAGCAGCGCGCGCGAGTGCGGGCCCATCAGGCCGATCATCGGCAGGCCGGCCGTGACGTCGGTGACGATGCAATGGGCATCGGCGGCGAGGTGTCGCTGCAGATGGGCGAGGTCGCGCTGCTGCAAACCGGCCGAGGTCACCACCAGATAGCGATCGTGCGCCAGGCGCGTCACGGTCAGGTCGGCCTCTATGCCACCGTCCTCGTTCAGCCACTGCGTGTAAACGATGCGACCGGGCGCGACATCGACCTCGGCCGTGCCGATGCGGTTCAGCTCGCGCATCGCGTCGCGGCCCTGAACCAGGAACTTGGCCATCGACGACTGATCGAACCAGGCCACACCCTGGGCGACCGCGCGGCATTCGAGCGCGGTGTTCTCGAACCAGTTCTGCCGGCCGTAGCTGTATTCATAGGCTGGCGTCTGCCCCGTGCGCGCGAACCAGTTCGGCCGCTCCCAACCGGCCAGCTCGCCCATGCATGCACCCTCGGCCAGCAGCCGGTCGTGGAACGGGCTGCGGCGCACGCCGCGCGCGGTCGCGGGCTGCTTGAACGGCCAGTGCATGTCGTAGAGCATGCCCACGCTCTCGGTGGTCCGTCGGGCCAGATAGCGCCGCGTGCCCTGCACCGGTTGCATGCGCAGCAGTTCCAGCCCGGGCAGATCCATCGGCACACGCCGCCTGGCGATCCAGTCGGCCAACACGCGGCCGGCCCCGCCGGCGGACTGGATGCCGATGGAGTTGAAGCCGCAGGCGACGAACAGATCGCGCACTTCGGCGGTTTCACCGAGCAGATACTGGTTGTCGGGCGTGAAGCTCTCGGGGCCGTTGAACCAGGTGGCGATGCCGGTGTCGGCCAGCACCGGCAGGCGGACGATCGCTTTCTCGAGCACGGGCTCGAAGTGCTCGATATCGTCGGGCAGGCTGTCGAAGCAGAACGTGTCCGGAATGCCGTTCAGCGCCCACGGCTTCGCGCGCGGCTCGAAGGCGCCGATCAGCAGCTTGCCCGCATCTTCTTTGATGTAGGCCCACTCGTCGGGTACGCGCAGCACGGGCAGGTTTCGGGGCAGGTCGGAAATCGCTTCGGTGACGACGTAGAAGTGTTCGCTGGCCTGCAGGGGCAGACGTATGCCGAGCGGGCGCGCCAAGCTTGCCGACCACATGCCTGCCGCCAGCACGACGGTGCCGGCGCGCAGCAGTGCCGATGGCGCATCGTGGCGGTGCTCGCCCTCCCGACCCTCGTGGCGCACCATCACGCCGACCGCCCGGCCGTTCTCGTGCACGATGCGCTCGACCGCATGGCCCTCGAGGATGCGCGTGCCCCGCAGGCGGGCGGCGCGCGCGATCGCCTGCGTGGTGTCGACAGGGTTGGTCTGGCCGTCGTTGGGCAGCCAGACACCGCCGACGACGTCGTCGGTGCGCAGCAGCGGATAGCGTTCGGCGATCTCGCGCGGGCCGATCACCTCGACCTCGACACCGTAGGCGCGCGCCATCGCCGCACCCCGGCGAAGTTCTTCGAAGCGGGCATCGTTGAGTGCGACACCGATCGAGCCGTGCTGGCGGAAACCGGTGGACATGCCGGTTTCCTGCTCGACGGTGGCAAACAGTTCGGCCGAATAGCGGGCCAGGTCGGTCAGGTTGCGGGTGGCCCGAAGCTGCGGCACGAGGCCCGCCGCGTGCCAGGTGGTGCCGCAGGTGAGCTGGCGGCGCTCGAGCAGCACGACGTCGGTGATGCCGAGCCGGCACAAGTGGTAGGCGATCGAGCAGCCGACGATGCCACCGCCGATGATGACCACGTCGGCGCGATCGGGGCATGGGCTCATGGTGTCTCCGGTCTTGTCAGACGTGAAAAATCGGATCATATTTTCACGCGACGGCCGCCGCTTTGTCGAGCGGCCCTGCGCGATTGTCCGTGTCGAACCGGAGACATCCCTGCATGTTCGTGAACCTTCGTCGGCATCGTCCGGGTGGCCGATGCGGCCTCAGCGCCGCGTGGCGCTGATGTCTTCGGGGCGCGATGGCGGCGGCAGGCGTGCGCCGCGACCAAAGCTTTCGCCCCACGGCGAGCCGGCGGTGCGCGCCGAGCCGCCGGTGCGTGTTGAGCCGCCGGTGCGTGTTGAGCCGGCGGTGCGTGTTAAGCCGGCGGTGCGCGCCAGGCCCGCGCTGCGCACCGAGCCCGCGCCACGCGGCGCGGGCGTCCCGCGCGAGCGGTCCGCCGCGCCGCATGTGCCGTCGACGCCGACACATGCGCCCGCTGATCCCGGCCCGCTCGCCAACGGATCCGAGCGCATGCGCGTCGGCCACCAGGTGCGCGATCTGCGCAAGGCCAAGGGCCTGACCATTCCCGAGCTTGCCGCTCGGGTCGGCCGTTCGGTGGGCTGGCTCAGCCAGGTCGAACGAGGCCTGTCGCCGCTGTCGATCACCAGCCTGCAGTCGCTTGCGCGGGCGCTCGAGGTCAACATCGGCTGGTTCTTTTCGGCGGCGCAGCCGGTGCCGGCCGACGAGGTCGACGTGGTCGTGCGCAAGGCCAACCGCCGGCGGCTCGATCTGTCGTTTGCGGGCATTCGCGAGTCCCTGCTCTCGCCGGGGCTGAGCGGCGAGCTGCAGCTGATCGAAACCGTGTTCGAGCCGGGCGCGAGCACCGGCGACACGCCGCGCGAGCGGCGCTCGGCCGAGGCCGGCGTGGTGCTCAGCGGCCGTCTGCACATCATCGATGGCGAGCACCGTTACGAGCTGGGCGCTGGCGACAGTTTCTCGCTGTCGCAGACCGGTGCCCATCTGTGTGTCAATCCCGGCCGCCGGCCAGCCGTGGTTCTATGGGTGATTTCCCGATCGTCGTATTGAAGCGTAAACGCTCGGCACCGAAGGCGCGTCGTGCGCCCGTGCGCTGACCGTCAACCTGGAGCACTGGCGATGAGCCGACCGAACAAGCTGCCCTGGTCCGAACTCACCATCTACACGGCCCGCCGCATCATCACCATGGACGAGTCGCTGCCCGATGCCACCGCGGTGGCGGTCTCGATGGGGCACATCGTGGCCGTGGGCACATTGGAGTCGATGGCGCCCTGGCGCGAGGGGCGCACGGTCACGGTCGACGAACGCTTCGCCGACAAGGTGCTGATGCCGGGCCTGATCGACAATCACGTGCATCCGTTTCTGGGTGCGATCCTGCTGCCGACCGAGATCATCGCGCCCGAGCCGTGGCTGATGCCGGACGGCAGCGTCTGCCCGGCGGCGAATTCGCCGCACGAGTATCTCGAACGTCTGCGCGCGCGTCTGGCCGCCAAGCCCGACACCGATGACTGGTTCATTTCGTGGGGCTATCAGCCGAGCGAACACGGCCATCTGTTCCGCGCCGAACTCGACGCCTTGTGCCCGGACCGGCCGGTCATTCTCTGGCAGCGCTCGTTCCACGAGACATACCTGAACAGCTGCGCGATCGACAAGCTGGGCATCGACCACGCCCAGGCGCACGCCCATCCGCAGATCGATCTCGACAGCGGTCACTTCTACGAGACCGGCAACAAGGTGGTGACTGCGCGGCTGATGCCCTACTTCCTGCGCGAGCAGTGGTACCACAAAGGTCTGGGCATGCTGGCCTCGCTGATGCACCAGGGCGGCATCACCACCGCCGGCGACATGCTGTTCGGCGCCATGGGCGTGGACTTCGAACTCGACGCGATCGACGCGGTGATCGAGAAGCCGAACCGGCCGCTGCGCATCGTGAACATTGCAGACGGGCGCGGTTTCGCGAACCGCGCGGTCGGCAAGGGCATGGGGCCGCCGGATGAATGCCCGCCGTTCGAGATGGCGGTGGCCGCCATCGAAGCGTTACCGGAGCGCGCCACCCGGCGGGTGAGCTTCTCGCGCTCGGTGAAACTGTTTGCCGACGGCGCGATGTTCTCGCAGCTGATGCAGATGCGCGCGCCCGGCTACATGGACGGCCACCACGGCGAATGGCTGATGTCGCCCGAGGTGTTGCGCAAGGGAGTGCACGCGTTCTGGCACCACGACTTCAATATCCACGTACACGTGAACGGCGATGCCGGCATGGATGCGGTGCTGCAGGCGCTCGAGGCAGCGCAGCGCGAGTTGCCGCGCTTCGACCATCGTTTCGTCGTGCATCACGTCGGCTTTCACAGCAACGCGCAGTCACGCCGCCTGGCGGCGCTCGGCGCGCACGCGAGCGTGAATCCGTTCTACATCCACGCGCTGGCGGGCAGCTACGCGGCGCAGGGCCTGGGCCCTGAGCGGGCGTCGCAGATCGTGCGCGCCGGCTCGATGCTGCGCAACGGCATGCGGGTGTCGTTCCACTCCGACTTCCCGATGGCGCCGACCGAACCGCTGTTCCTCGCGTGGTGCGCGGCCACCCGCACCACGCGCGGCGGCACCGTCGTCGCGCCGCACGAGTGCCTGACGCTGGAGCAGGCGCTGCGCGGAATCACGATCGATGCCGCCTTCGCGCTGCGGCTGGACGACGAAATCGGTTCGATCGTGGCTGGCAAGCGCGCCGATTTCACGGTGCTCGAGGACGATCCGTTCACGCTCGGCGCCGAACGCCTGCGCGAGGTGCGCGTGGCCGGCACGGTCATCGACGGCGAGGTGCACATGCTGCCGTCTCCGCGCGCCAGTCTGCACGCGGCGCGCGCGTCGTTGCCGGCCAGCACGCAGTCACGCGGCGCGGGTTTGTTCACGCGTCTGGGGTTGGCGATGCGGCGCGGCGGCAGCCGCTATCGGCCACTGGTCGCGCTGTGCTGCGGCGTGGCCGGCGACCACTGCGCGACCGTTCGTGACCTGGCGCTGCAGGCACGCCGCTGGCTTGACGGCCAGCGCCAGGAGACCGGCCCGGCGGCGCGCTGACCGGTTCGACCATTCAACGAGGAGGACCAACCCATGAACGATCCGACCCGACGCGAGGTTCTGCGTCTCCTGACACTGGCCGGCGCGTTGCCGATGGCCACCCACGCACTGCCCGGCCTGGCGGCCGAGCAAGCGCCGCGCCGCGGCGGCTTGGTGGTGCTGGGCACAGATCAGAAGCCGCGGCATCTGAATCCGGCGGTGCAGTCGGGCCTGGCCACGATCATGCCGGGCGCGCAGCTGTTTGCCACGCCCCTGCGTTTCGATGCGCAGTGGCAACCTCATCCGTATCTGGCTGAGCAGTGGGCCTTCGCCGACGACGGCAGGTCGATCACGCTGAAGTTGCGCAAGAACGCGGTGTTTCACGATGGCAAGCCGATCACCGCAGACGACCTCGCCTACTCGGTGAAGATCGTCCGGGAGAATCATCCGTTCAAGAGCATGTTCGAGCCGGTCACGCGGGTCGACACGCCCGATGCGCACACTGCGGTGATCCATCTCTCGCATCCGCATCCGGCGCTGCTGCTGGCGATGTCGACCGGCCTGCTGCCGGTGATCCCCAAGCATCTGTTCGACGACGGCCAGGATCCGAAGAAGCACTCGCTGAACAGCCAGCCCGTGGGTTCAGGCCCGTTCAAGCTGGTCGAGTTCAAGCCCGGCCAGCACATCATCATGGAGCGCCACGACAAGTTCTTCCTCGAGGGCCGGCCGTATCTCGACCGCCTGATCATCAAGCACTACGCGGACACCGCTTCGATCATGCTGGCGATCGAGAAGGGCGAGATCGACGTCCACCCCTACATCACGAACGGCGTCGACATTGCGCGCATGAAGAAGGCCTCGAACGTCACCGTGCATGGGGGCGCGGCGCCTGCGCTGGGGCCATTGATCTGGGTGGCCTTCAATCTCGAGCATCCGGTGCTCGGCGACAAGCGGGTGCGGCACGCGATTGCGCACGCCATCGACCGGCAGGCGGTGGTCACCAATCTGTACCAGGACGGCCCGAACGTCGCGACCGGCCCCATCTCCGTGTACAGCCCGTTCTACACCAAGGAGGTGCCGCAGTTTCCGCCCGACATCGACAAGGCGAAGAAGATACTGGCCGATGCCGGCTACAAGACCGACGGCAGCGACGAGCGCCTGCGCTTTCGCATGGACTGGATTCCGTCGGCCGTCTACAAGACGCTGGCCGAATACACCAAACCGCAGCTGGCCCGTATCGGTATCACGATCGAGTTGCGCAACGCGCCCGATTTTCCCACCTGGGCCCGGCGTGTCTCGGGCTACGACTTCGACCTCTGCATCGACTCGGCATGGAACTGGGGCGATCCGGTCATCGGGGTGCACCGCACCTATCTGAGCGACAACATCCGCAAGGGCGTGATCTGGTCGAACACCCAGCAATACCGCAGCGAGCGTGCCGATGCGCTGATGGCGGCCGCGGGCATGGAAATGAATGCCGACCGGCGGCGCGAGCTCTATGCCGAGTTCCAGGCACTGATCGCCGACGACATGCCGGTGCTGCCGGTCATGGAGACCAACGTCCATCTGGCGACCGTGGCGCGCGTCGGCAACCTGCCGCTGACGATCTGGGGGGCGATGGGGCCGATGGACGAGATGTTCGTGAAGGACGCCTGAGGGGCTCGCGGCCGATGCGGGCGGCCCGAGGGCTACCGCATCGGCCGGCACCGGATCCGCGCAGCTTCGGCGCCGGGTGCCTGGTGCCTGGTGCGAGTGCGCCGATGCAAGTCGATGGCATGATGGCTTATGTGAGAATGCAGTTGCGAACGATTTGCATTAGCGTATAAGATCGCTCCCCGAGGCCGGGCATTCGCCTGGCCCACGCCCAAGGGGAGCCCTCGTGCCCATCGTTCTCCCGCGGCGGTCGCGCCGGACGTCGATCGTCGCCCCGCCCCGTCTGGCCGTCGCGCTGGGCCTGCTCGCGACCGCGCTGAGCCTTCTGTCCGTCGCGGCGCGCGCGCAGACCAGCAGCTTCAATGACGGCGACAGCGGCCCGACGGCCGCCGCCGAGGTCGAAGCCGCTTTCCCGATCTGGCAGTGGTCCGGCTATGGCCAGTTCGATTACCGGCGCTTCGATTTCTACGAGAACGCCCAGGACACCACGCCCGAGGCCCGTGGTGAACTCGATCTGCGCCGCGTGGTGCTCGAGCCGGTGGTGCGCATTTCGCCGCGGCTGCGCTTCGTGGCCGAGATCGAATTCGAGCATGGCGGAACCGGCAGCACGGTCGAATACGAACCCGAGGAGGCTGGCGAGTTCGAGATCGAGGTCGAACGCGGCGGCGAGGTCATCCTCGAGAACGCCTTCCTCGAATACCTGAGCGCGCCGACGCAGCGCTGGCGCGTGGGCGAAATGACCGTGCCGTTCGGCATGGTCAACCGCTATCACCGGCCCGACCAGCACTTCACGATCGAGCGTTCGCTCGCCGAAACGGCGCTCATTCCCTCGACCTGGCACGACATCGGCGTGGCCTACGACCGCGTTGCCGGACGGACGCAGTTCACGGTCATGCTCGTGCGCGCCCTCGACTCGAGCCTGTTCACGGGCTACGACTTCGTCGCCGGTGGCTCCGCACAACGGCTGGAGAGCCGGCGGGCCGACGATTTCGCGCTGGTGCTGGCGGCCGAGCACACGTTCGCGCCGGGCGCCATCATCGGTGCCGCGCTTTACCACGGCAACAGCGGCGGCAATCGCGCGCGCTCGAACCTGCAGGTCGATGCGCCGTTGACGCTTGCCGAGCTGCACGGGCGCTGGGAGCGCGGCCCGTTCACGCTGCGCGGCCAGTTCATGATCGGCCGTCTGGAAGACTCGGCCAGCGTCACGCAGGCCAACTTCAACACCTTCAATGCCGGCGAACTGGGCGTGTCACGTACACCGGTCGGCAGCGAGGCGGAGAGTTTCTTCGTCGAGGCCGGCTATGACTTCTTCGCAAGCCGTGCCGGACGCAGCGATTCGCTGGTGGCGTTCGCGCGCTACGACGCCTTCGACACCCACGCGGGGGTCGCGACCGGCATCACCCGCAACCCCCGCTACGACCGGCAGGCAGTGACGGTCGGCCTGAACTACTCGCCCGCACGCGAGTTGCTGTTCAAGGCCGAATTCTCGCGTCGCGAGAACGCCGGCACGACGGCCAACGAGCAGGACATCTTCGGCCTGGCCGTCGCCTTCCGGTTCTGATGCCGGCGGGCGCCTGCCTGCCATCGGCATCGTCCCCGCACCTATCGATCAACCCCTTGACGAGAGAACACGATGAGTTCGAAACCCTGGATGCCCGCCGTGCTGCTCGCCGCTTCGTTCGGCCTGACCGCCTGCGGCGGCGGTGGCAGCGACGCGCCGGCCGTGCAGAGCGACAACGCCTTCGCGGCCAAGAGCCTGATCACCAATGTCGTCGACAACGTGATCACCGCCACCTACGTCGAACTCGACAACCGTGCCGACGCCCTGCTGGCGGCCGTGCAAGCCTTGCAGACCGGCGGGGCGACCGAGCCCGAACTCGATGCCGCGCAGGCCGCCTGGCGGGCCACGCGCGTGCCCTGGGAGACCTCCGAGGGATTCCTGTTCGGGCCGGTGGATTCGCTCGGCATCGATCCGGCGATCGATTCCTGGCCGCTGAACACACCGGATCTGCAAGCCTTCCTGGCCGCCAATCCGACCGCCACGCAGGGCGACATCGAGAATGCGGGCGACGATCTGCGCGGCTTCCATGCGATCGAGCTTCTGCTGTTCGGCGACGGTGTCGCCGACAACGATCGGGATGCGGCCGACCTGACGGCGCCCGAGTTGTCCTATCTGGTCGCGCTCGCCCAGGCCTTCGCCGCGCGTACCGGTCAGCTCGCCGCCGCGTGGACGACCGACTTCAACGGCGCCGGCCCCTATGCGACATTGGTCAAGACCGCTGGCGCGAGCGGCAACACCACCTATGTGTCGGGTGCGGCCGTGCTCGAGGAACTGGTCAATGCCGTCGCAGGCATTGCCGACGAGGTGGCCAATGCCAAGATCGCCGAGCCGTTCGCGGATTCAGCCGCCAATGCCGACACCAGCCTGGTCGAGTCGCAATACAGCTGGAACTCGCTGACCGACTTCCACAACAACATCCAGAGCATCCTCAACGTCTACACCGGCCAGCGCGGCTTCGATCCGGACGCGGACACGGTCTCGACGGCCAGTCCGGGTCTGTATTCGTTCGTGGCGTTCAGCAATCAGACGCTCGCCGACCGGGTGCTGGGGGAGATCATCGCGGCCCAGCGCAGGGTCGCCCTGATCAAGGGTGACGGCAACGTTCGCTCCACCGAGATCACGGGCATCGCCAAACCGTTTCGCGAGCAGATCGGCGATGCCACGGGGCGCACGCTGATCAGTGAGGCGATCGCGGCAATCAGCACACTTCAGACGAGCCTCGCGCAGGACGTGCTGCCGCTGGTGTCCGCGACCACCATCACGAACACGCCGGCCAACTGACGATGAACGCCTCGTCCCGGATCCTCTTTCCTGTCCGTGTTCCGGTAGCGGGCGCCCGGGTTGCGCGATGCCGTCTTCGCCTCATGGTGGGCGCCGCACTTCTGGCAGGACTGGCCGCCTGCGGCGGCGGCGATTCGTCAATGGCTCCCGGCACGGATGTCGCCTGGAAGACCGCCGCTGCATCCGGCGGCGACACGACCAATTTCGACGGCAGTCAGTCGAGTACGGGATTCGACAGCCCGGCGCCCAATCTGACCGGCGCCGCGCTTGCCATGCATCGCCTCGGCGACGGCGAGTTCGAGCGGCAGTTCATCAAGGCGCCGAGCACCCAGTTTCCGGCCGTGGACGGTCTCGGACCGGCGTTCAACAACAGCTCCTGCATCGCCTGTCACGTGCGCGACGGGCGGGCCGGCTATCCGGTCGGCGTGCTGGCCGCAGCCGGCCAGGGCGCGCCCGTCAAACTCGACGCCAGCGCCGGTGCCTTTCTGCGCATCAGCATCGAGAGCGGTGCCGATTGTGTGCCACGGGCCGGCAATGACTTCTGCGCGCCGGTGCCGGTGCCGGGCTTCTCCGGGCAGCTGTTCCACCGTGGCGTGCTCGATCTGCGCACCGATTCCCCGTTCAGCGGTCAGGCGGACGTCTGGCTGAGGTTCGAGATTGTCGACACGGTCGCGCTCGATGGCGATTCCATTCCATTGCGTCGGCCGGTGGCCGAGATCCGCAATCCCTACGACGCGCCGGGGCAGACGGCGGGCGAAAACGCCGCCAGCCGCCTGTTCGCCGCCGATGTGCGCAAGAGCCTGCGCATCGGCCCGCCGGTTTTCGGCTCCGGCCTGCTCGGGGCGATTCCCGAGGCCGACATCCTCGCACTGGCCGACCCCGATGACGTCGATGGCGATGGCATCTCCGGGCGGCCGAACCGCGTTCTCGATCCGGTCGCGATCGCGCGCGGCGAGCCTGCGCAGGCGGTGCTCGGCCGCTTTGGCTGGAAGGCGGGCACACCCTCGATCCAGGTACAAGGCACCGGCGCCTATCGCAACGACATGGGCATCACCAGCTATCTGTTCCCGCAAGAGAGCCTCGCGGGCACGGCGCTATATGACGACTACCGGTCGCGCAACCCCGGTGACGACGGCCAGGGCGGCAGTGGTCACGAGGTATCGGAAGACGTGGTCAAGGCCGTGATGTTCTATACGGCCACGCTTGCCGTGCCGGCACGGCGCAACGTCGACGCGCCCGAGGTTCGTGCAGGCGCGGACGTCTTCGAGCAGATCGGCTGTGCCGCCTGCCACGTGCCGACGTTTCGCACGGGCACACATCCGGGTATCTGGGGGCCGGGCGGCTTGGTGGCGGTACCCGAGGTCGAATCGCAGACGATTCATCCGTACTCGGACCTGTTGCTGCACGACATGGGTGACGGACTGGCCGACGGACGCACCGAGTTTCTCGCGACCGGTCGCGAGTGGCGCACGCGACCGCTGTGGGGGCTCGGGCTCACGCACACGGTGAATCCGGTCGCCGGCTTCCTGCATGACGGACGGGCGGCCACGATCGAGGAAGCCGTTCTCTGGCACGGCGGTGAGGCGCTGACCGCGCGCGATCGCTTCGTCGGTCTCGACACGGCGGCGCGGGCGGCACTGCTGGCCTTCCTGAGATCACTGTGAGAGAAGAGGGCGGACGATGACCGACGATGTCCACGCATCCCAGGACGATGCACGAGTGCGGAACGATGCCGCGCCGGACCGCGTCGCTCGCGAGCGGCGTCGCCTGTCGTGGATCGCCGCAGGCGTGCTGTCGCTCACCGGATGCAACGCGCTGCCGATCCGGTCGACGACAGCCTCTTCGTCGGAGTATCGCGCGTCCGGCCGGTCCGGATCGGACGTCGTCGCCCGTTCGACGATGCCGGCGCCGGCACCGCCGCAGGTCGACATCGTCTCGGGCTGTCGTCTGGTCGATGGCCGCATGGGTGTGGCGCGGGTTGCGGCAGACGGCTCGGTGCGCTGGGTCAGGCCACTGCCGTCGCGCGTGCACGAAATCGTCGTGGATGCGGCACGTGCTTGTCTGCATGTCATTGCCCGACGCCCGGGCCGCGAGCGCTGGCGCTTGTCCGTCGTCGACGGCGGTCTGCTCGAGCGGGGCGACAGCGGTCCCGAACACGTGTTCTGCGGCCATGGGATCGTGACCGCCGACGGTCTGCTGTTCACGACCGAGGCGCATCTCGTCGACGGCGCCGGATCGATTGCCGTGCGCGAGACAGTCGGTGGCCGGCTGCTGACGCGATACGACACGGGTGGTTTCGATCCGCACATGATCGCGGCCATGCCGGACGGCGATACCGTTGTCGTGGCGATCGGTGGCGCCCGCGAGAACGAGGGCGGTGTCGCAGAAGGAGCCGGCGCGGTCTCGCCGGATTCGTCTCTGGCCTACTTCGACCGACGCGACGGTCGCTGCCTTGGGCGATACGAGGCCTGGCATCCGATGCTCAGCATTCGCCACCTTGCTGTGGCGCCCGATGGTCGCGTCGTCTTCGGGTCGCAATGGCGGGGAGCGGAGCAGTCGCTCGATCCCACTGTGCCGCTGCTGGGGTCGCACCGCGGAACGGGCTCGCCGCGTCCCGTGCTCGGCGACCCAGCACAATGGCGGGCGCTGCGTGGCTATGTCGGCAGCGTGGTGGTATCCGACGACGGCGCCATGGCCTGGGCCAGTTCGCCGCGCGGGGGCCGGGTCGTGAGTTGGCCCGTGGATAAGAATCGTCTGGATGTCGATGATCGCAGGCTGCACGATGTGTGCGGACTTGCGGGTCGGCCGGGGACGACGGAGCCACTGCTGTCCACCGGTGACGGGCTCCTGATACTGCGCAATGAGGGAAGGGCATCGACGGCGGCAAGCGCGTTGGTTGGCAGTTGGGACAACCACATGGCGACACTCGTGAAAGCCTCGGGCGGGCCCCGCGCCATGTAACGGGAATCGGCGATGGCCTGATCGGTTGGGCGGACCTACAGTCGACGTTCGATCAATTCATCGTCGAGGTTTCAGAATGCCCAAGTTGATGTCATCGTCAGCCGCAGCGCTGATCGCAATCTGCACGACCCTGGCCTTGGAGCCGCCGGCTGCTCATGCGGCCGATGTTCACTCCGCCAAAGGTGCTGCGGGCAGGAAGGGCACGCCGCCCGTTACGACCGGAAACGGGCCTCGCAACCCCGGTGGGCCCACCACCTCCGGCAGCCCGCAGCGGCCCAAGCCAGGCCCCGGCAAACCCGATGAAAAGAAGAAGTGAGGACGACTCCATGAAGACAGTCAGAATTCCAGCGGATCCGCAGATGCCTGCGCGGCCGTCTCGTCTCGCGCGGGTGCTCGTGACCGGTGCGGTGCTCGCGCTGGTGAGCAACGCGGCGTTTGCCACCTGGCGCGCGCATCAAGAGGGCAACAACTGGGTCATCCGAGAGGGCAACAACCGGGTCGCCATGCCCGACAAGAAAACTGCCGAGAAAACCGCGAACAAGCTCAACAAGGCGCAGAAGAAGGGCGAAAAGCGCCAGGGCAGTGGCTTCATGGCCGAGGAGGATGGGCCGTGCGCGAAGCCGATGCCGAACATGAACTGCTGATTCACCCAAACCCGGAGATCTCTGTGATGAAAATCGCCCACCTGGTATTCGTTGTTGCATTGTTCGGCACCACGAACGCTCTGGCCGAATGGACGGTCAGCCCGCAACCGTCATTCGTCGGCAAGGGCTATAACGTATCGAACGGCCGCGAAACCGTCGTCATGCCCGACGAGAAATCGGCCCGCAAGGCCGCGCGTGCGCTCAACAAGGCCGACAAGAAGGCGGCCAAGAAAAGCGGCTTCAAGGCCGAGGAGGACGGCCCCTGCGCGCGACCGCAGCCGAACATGAACTGCTGATTGCAGACCCGGCCCGTAACAGGGTCGGATCCGCGCACCCCCTTCCCGTCGATGCAGAGTAAGCGTTCGCGTGCGTCGTCGACGCACACACATTGACGCAACCCGAGTATCGACATGAACCGACGTCGTTTTCTGACGGTCACATCGCTGTTCACCGGCGGCGCAATCGCCTCGCTGCCCGCCGGTGCCGCATCCGATCCGGATCCCTCACGCGACGACCGTGTAGTGCTCTCCGAAACGGCCTGGCGCGAACGTCTTAGCCCGGCGCAGTTCGACATCCTGCGCGAGGAGGGCACCGAGCCGCCTTACTCTAGCCAGCTCAACGAGGAAAAGCGCGCGGGGCGCTATCACTGCGCTGGCTGTGATCTGCCCCTGTTCTCCAGCGAAGCCAAGTACGAAAGCGGCACCGGCTGGCCGAGCTTCTATGCGCCGCTGGCCGATGCGCTTGGAACCAAGCGCGACTGGAAGCTGCTGCTGCCGCGCACCGAGTATCACTGCGCGCGTTGTGGCGGGCATCAGGGGCACGTATTCGACGACGGCCCGGCCCCGACCGGCAAACGCTACTGCAACAACGGTCTCGCGCTGAGGTTCCAACCGACATGAAAAACATTGCACTTGCCGCGATCGCCGGCCTCGCGCTGACCGCAACGCTGCTCGGGCGTGCCGATGCCGCCGGCGACATCGCCGCACTGCCCGAGGTGCCGCCGGGTCAGAAGGTCGCGATCTTCGCGGGCGGCTGTTTCTGGTGCATGGAGCCGCCCTACGACAAACTCGACGGTGTCAGTTCCACGACCTCCGGCTATACCGGCGGCAAGGCCGAGAATCCCACCTACGAGCAGGTGTCTGCCGGCATCACCGGCCACACCGAGGCGGTGCGGGTGGTCTATGACCCCGCCAAGGTCGATTACGCACGTCTGCTCGAGGTGTTCTGGCACAACGTGGATCCGACCGTGTCGGACCGCCAGTTCTGCGATGTCGGCTCGCAGTATCGTCCGGGCATCTTTCCGGTTGACGATGCGCAGTGGGAAGCGGCGCAGGCATCCCTGGCCAGGCTGCAGCAGACCAAGCCGTTCAGGGACCCGATCAAGGTCGAGATCACGCGCGCCGGGCCCTTCTATGCCGCCGAGGAATACCACCAGAATTACTACGAGAAGAACCCGATCCGCTACAAGTACTACCGCTATTCGTGCGGACGCGACCAGCGGCTCGAGCAGGTCTGGGGAGACGCTGCCGGCAAGTGACGGCGTTTTACTCGACCAGTTCGGCCACGTCGGTGCCCGCCCTCGACGCGCGATGCGCGTGGTGGAACACGTCCTGCGCACATTCGAGGCAGGCGCCACAGCAGGTGGCCACGCCGAGATCCATCTGCAGGTCGTCGAACGAACTGCAACCCGCCGAGACATGGCGGTTGATGTGGGAATCGGAAACGCGACGGCAGACACAGACGATCATGGACGGCTCGCAAGAATCAGGGATGTTGCGCTGCAAGCAATACTAATAAGAACAATTCTTGTTTGCAACGAATTCCTGGGCTGCCGTGTGACTTTCTTTGCACCTGAAGACACCCGCGGCCAGGTTGCGCGCAGGACGACCCGCGAAGCGTTCTTGCCGTCGGGCACCGCACCATCGCGCGCGCGGCCGGGGGAACTCAGTCGTCCTTGATCATCTGGCTCTGCAGCCAGTTCTGGTCGCCGACCAGGCCGACCAGTTCGATCTGGGTTTCCAGCCAGTCGATATGCTCTTCGGTGTCGTCCAGGATGCCCTCGAGAATGTCGCGCGACACATAGTCACGAACCGACTCGCAATGCGCGATGGCGTCTTTGAGGACCTTCTGCGATCCCTGTTCGATGCGCAGGTCGCACTGCAGGATCTCGACCGCGTTCTCTCCCACCTGCAGTTTGCCCAGATCCTGCAGGTTCGGCAGGCCGTCTAGCATCAGGATGCGATCCATCAGCTTGTCGGCGTGCTTCATCTCCTCGATCGATTCCTCGTACTCGTGATGCGCCAGACGCTCGAGGCCCCAGTGCTTGAGCATGCGGTAGTGCAGGAAGTACTGATTGATCGCGGTGAGTTCGTTCTTGAGCTGTATGTTGAGAAATTCGATTACCTTCGCATCGCCCTTCATCGATTCTTCTCCCGTTGGAACAACGCCAAGGTTACCCGCATCGGGCGCGGGTCATTACCTGGCGCATACCGGGAGTGCGGCCATGCCAGCGCCGACCCGCAACCGTGGGGCGGGCGCGGAACGCAGCCCGGGTCGATCGCCGAACGACGAGCTACCCGGGCCGCGAAACGGGTCGCGTCAGCGAACCGTACGATCCCAGTGGGCGGCGGCGCGCTCTCGCAACATCGGGATGTCACGCGCGAGTATCAGCCGCTCGCCATGCAGCGCATTGATCGCGGCTTCGATCCTGCCCACGTAATCGGCGCGCCCCTTGAACAACTGGTCGATGGCTGGACGCCCATCATCGGCGGGTCGGTTTGCCGCCTGCCTGGCGAACGGAATGTAGCTGCCGGACAAACTGCAGAGATCGCCCTCGGCAAAGCCCTTTTTGCGCAGATTCCAGCCCATGTGCGTTCCCAGCGGCACGGCCGTGCGGGGCATCTTGATGCCGTCGACCGCATTGCCCGAGATGTCGCTCGCCGGAACCCACGCCGGATAGAACTTGCCGGCGGTCGGCGGCATCGTCGAATGATCCATGACTGCGAGCCGGTTGGTCGTGGCGCGATAGGCGAGCCGCGGAATGGCGACCGGATCCCAGTGCTCGGGTTCGACCAGGGTCGTGCCCACACGATTTGGAAATCGGCTGACGGGCGGCATTGCGTCGCCGGCCACCCAGGCATCGAGCCCGGCGAGCAGACCGCGCATCACCGCGCCCACGTGGAAGTAGTTGTTATCGAACACGCACTGCTTGTCGGCTTTGATCGGCGCGCCCGCAACCGTGAAGTGCTGCGCGCCCGCCAGATAGTAGAGGCGCACGTTCTCGGGCGTTGCGATCGGCTGCCCCTGTACGTCGGTGCCGACGAGTGCCGCGCGCGCCTGCCAGAACTCGGTGTCGGTATCGGTGTGCATGATGCGCGGGCAGCTGCTCGTCGCCTGGCAGCGCTCGAGAATGCCGTCGGTGCGCCCGGTGAGCGGATCGGTCGTGGTCGCATAGGCGAATGGAAACTGGTCTCCGGGATAGGAATGATCCTCGTGCTGACGCGAATAACGACCGGGTTGTGCGAATCGATAGTTGGTGAAGGTCTTGCGCGAACCGGCGATGTGCGCAATCAGGCCGTCGAAAACCCGATGTCCCTGCTCGTCGGCGTTGAAGCCCTGGTAGACGAAATCACGCGCGAATCGACCCGATTGCGAAATGCCCACGCCGAGCACCTGCTTCACGGGGCCGATCGGTGAGGCGGTATCGTGGCCCGATGATCCGCGCAGGAACGACAGCAGATCACGGGTGGCCGCGAAGCCCAGCCCGGTGAGCCTGGAATCGCGGGCCGGGTAGATGAACTCGTAGATCGCGCCCGCCGGCAGGTTGTCGGGGCGGGTGATTTCGATCGACGACTCGTCGAGGTACTTCCAGGACATGCCCTCGACCGCGTTTCGTTCGTCCTGCTCGCGCACCCGCACAGTGAGCGTCGCCTTGGCGGGGTCGAGGTCCGCGGCCGGGTAGCTGAGGGTTGCTTTGCTCACCCGCTTGTCGTCGTCGAAAACGAACTCCTCGCGTGACGGCCCCGTGGTGCCGGCGGCGACAGGCACGTCGATATCGAGCAGCTTGCCGGGCAGATCCGGTTGCCAGCCGCTGAGCACGATCGTGTATCCCTGGTCGAACAGGAAGCCGTTGCCCGCATTGCCTGCCTTGGACACATCGGGGTTCACGGGTCCATCGTTGAACAGGGCGATGCTCAGGTTGCGGCCGCGATTGGGCACCTCGTAGAAGATCTTGCCCGCGGCCTTGCCCGCATCGACGGGGCGCAGGATAAGCACCTCGGTCGAGAATTCGATCTCGCCCCGGGCATTGCGCGGTGCCTTGTCGAGGTCGACGATGGGTGCGTTGGCGGGGTCATCGGCTTTGATCGCGAAACGCGCACGGCCGCGCACTTCCTCGTAGGCGCCGGTCGCGCCGAAACTGCGGCCTTCGTAGGCGGACTGTGTCGAATCGATCGTAAACGCCGTGACCCGGGCCTCGGCAGTTGGAACCGAAATGACGGCGAGTGCGGCGAGTGCCGTACTGATGACGGGTATGTGTGTGCGTGCCAAGTCTTGTCTCCAGGTTGTGTGATCGGATCGCCGATGCCCGGCGAACCGGATTCCGTGTCATTCGACATGCGGTTCGGTGCGGCGATCATAGTGCGCCGGCGGCTGTCTGAGAATCAGCCCCAGGGTTGCAACGCAGCGTTCGTGCTCAGCGTCATGCCGAATCCCGGCAGGTCCGGCAAGGTAAGCCGACCGTTCTGCGGAACAGGCTCGCCATCGAACAGATCGCCGAACACCGGTCGGATCGAGCGGCCGTCGGGAGCCGAGGTCACGTACTCGCAATTGGGTGGATCGTTGCGGCTGGCAATGAAGTGATACGAGTACGGGCCCGATCCGTGCGGAATGATCGGAATGTCGTAGGCGGCGGCGTGCGCCGAGATACGCAGTAACTCGGTCAGACCGCCCACCCACATGACGTCGGGTTGCAGCACGTCGATCGTGCGCTCTTCGATCAGCCGGCGGAAACCGTAGCGGGTGTAGGTGTGCTCGCCGGTCGTCCACTTCAGGGTCGGATGTGCCTGGCGGATGGCCCGGTAGCCCTCGACATCCCCCGGATGCAATACCTCCTCCCACCAATGGATCTGCAGATGCCGGCACGCCTGTGCCAGTTCGATTGCGACGCTCGGCGTCAGCGACATATAGCAATCGACCATCAAAGGAAAGTCGGGCCCAACCGACTCGCGTTGCGCAGTCAGAAAGGCGACGTTGGCACGCAGACCCTCGACGCCATCGTAGTGACCGTGCGGCAGCGGCACCTTGGCACCCCAGAAGCCCATGTCGCGAATCGCATCGGCTCTCGGTCCGGTGCAGTAGAACCTCACCTCGGGCTGGCTCAGACCGCCGATCAGGTTGTACACAGGTTCGCCGCGCAGTTGTCCCAGCAGATCCCAGAGCGCCAGATCGACGGCCGAGATCGCGGCGATCGGCAGGCCGGACTGGCCATAGGGCAGCGAGGCTCGATACATCTGATCCCAGATCAGATTGATGTTGCGGGCGTCCTGGCCGACGAGAAACCGATTGAAGTGATTGGCGATCAACCATGCGCCGGGCGCACCGCCGAAGCCGGTGGCGACCCCTCGGTGACCGCTGTCGGTTTCGATCTCGACGACGAGCGACCCGAGCACGTCGATCCCCCAGCTCGTGCGCGAGGCCTTGTACCGGGCGTGTCCGGACATCGGATTGGCGATCAGCGAGCCGATCAGCCAGTGATTCTTGTCCTGCTGGAAGTAGTCGCCGCCACTGCCGCGTCCGGTGACCTTGCTGACCGTGACCTTGCGAATCGTGTGGGTCATGTCGGATGTTGCTCCTTGTGCGTTCGGGGGGGGCCCGGGGCCGGTCGTCGGCTGCGTTCTCGAGTGGCCGGACCGGTTCAAAGCCGATCCGGCAGCGCCAGGGTCAGCGCCGGCACGTACATGATCAGGGCCAGTCCGAGCAGCAGCACCGCGAAGAACGGAATCAGCGGGCGCATCGTGCTGGCATAGCTGACGTTGCCGATCCGGCAGGCCATCAACAGCAGGATCGCGACCGGGGGTGTCAGTGCGCCGAGCAGCACCGTGACGATCGTGACAATCGCGAAGTGGATCGGATCGAATCCGTAGGCCTGAGCGATCGGGGTCAGGATCGGCACGACCAGAATCAGCGCGGAGATGGTCTCGACGAACATGCCGACGACCAGCAGGAACAGCGCCACCAGCAGCAGCGCGACCGCGCCGTTGTCGGTGAGAGAGAACAGCCAGGCGGCCATTTTCGCGGGAGCGCCCGCGCGGGCGATCAACCAGGAGAACAAGGCCGCGCCGCCCAGGATGACCAGGATCGAACTGGTGGAGACCGCCGCGTCGAGTACGAAACGATAGGTCAGGCGCAGATCGAGCTTGCGCATGACGAAGCCGTAGACCAGGCCGTAGAAGACCGCGACGATGCCTGCCTCGGTCGGCGAGAAGACGCCCGACTGGATGCCGCCGACGATCAGCACGGGCATCATCAAGGCCGCCGTGGCACGGTGTAGCGCCCTGGCCACTTCACGCAAGCTGGCGCGCGCATAGCGCGGCGCGCCGATCTCGTCGGCCCTGATCCAGACCATGCCCATCAGACAGGCGGCGATGACCAGGCCGGGAACGATGCCGGCAAGAAACAGCTTGCCGATGGATAAGCCGGTCATGGCGCCGTAGATGACCATCAGGATCGACGGCGGAATGATCGGACCGATGATCGCCGACGATGCGGTGATCACGGCCGACCACTCGGGCCGGTAGCCCTCGCGCCGCATCGCCGGCATCAGCATGCCGCCCACGGCGGCGATGTCGGCCGCAGCAGAGCCGGAGATGCCCGAGAACAACACGGAGGTCGCGACATTGACCTGGCCCAGGCCACCGCGCAGATGCCCCACCAGGCATCTGGCCAGGGTCACGATCGCTTCGGTAATGCCGGCGACGTTCATCAGGTTGCCCGCCAGGATGAACAGCGGGATGGCCAGCAGCGGGAAGCTGTCGAGACTGGAGAAGAAGCGCTGCGGCAGCACCAGCAGGGGCACGCTGCCGTCGAACAGCAGCGCCAGCACCGACGACAGGCCCATTGCGAAGGCGATCGGCACGCCGATGCCGAGTAATGCGATGAAGGCGACGAACAGCACGACGATGGTCATCGCGACGGCTCCTGCGTGTCGCGTCGACCGGCGTCACCAGCATCGGCCGGGTCAGCAGGCCGCCAGCGACGCAGCCCCGTGGCGACGATGGTGAGCAGCGCGCCGATGGCGATCGGCGCGACGAACCAGCCGCGCGACAGACCGAGCGTCGGCGACATCGCGGGCACATTTCGCAGCAGGAACAGATACCCCTGCCAGGCCAGGAACAGGCAGAACAGAACGGACAGGGCATCGACCATCAGGCTTCGATAGCGCAGCATCCCCTCGCCGCGCATCGGGCCGAGCTCGACGCAGATTTCCTGGCGGCGCAGCGTAACCAGCGGCAGCCCCAGCAGCACAGACCAGACCAGCAGCAGGCGGGTCACCTCTTCGGTCCAGAACAACGGCAGACCCAGCAGGTAGCGGTTGATCACCTGGACGAAGACCAACACCATCATCACCGAAAACGCCGAGCAGACGATGGCGCCCAGCGTCACTTCGGAGACTCGAACGAACCGTTTCATGGTGGGCCGGCCGGCCCGGGCATCGCCCGGGCCACCGTGTCGGGTCGCTTACTGCAGCGCCCGGATCTTCTCGAGGATGCCAGTTGCGCCCGCCTTCTGGGCGAACGAATCCTGCACCGGCATCAGCGCCTTCTGAAACGCCGCGGTATTCGCGTCGTTCAGCGTCATGCCCAGCTCACCCAGTTGCTTGAACCACTTGCCTTCCCGCTCACCCCGTTCGGCGCGTTGTTGCTTGGCGGCATTGGCCGCGGCGGTGCGGATCGCCTGTTGCTGATCGGGCGGCAGCTTGTTGAACAGATCGTTGTTGATGGCGAAACTACCGTCGAACAGGATGTGGCGGGTGCGCGAGCCGAACTTCGTGACCTCGAAGATCTTGTAGGTCACCGCGACCTCCGGGGTTCCTTCCATCGCGTCGACCAGCCGGGTCTGCAGCGCGGTGTACATCTCGGGGCCCGGCACCGGTGTCGGCTGCGCGCCGAGCGCCGAGAAGGTCTGAATGAACACCGGGCTCTCGGGAACGCGGATCTTCACGCCTTTGAAGTCGGCCGGCTCGTTGACCGGCTTGCCGACCAGGTAGGTATCGCGGTAGCCCGCCAGAATCCAGTTCAGGACCTTGATGTTGGCTTTGCTCGCGAGTTCGCCGGCCAGCCCGGCGCCGATATCGCCGTCGACGACCTTCGACCAGTGCGCTTCCGAGCTATACAGATACGGCAGCGACAGAATTCCGAAGGCGGGCACGTGGTTGGCATAGAGTCCGCTTTCACCGTAGCCCATGTCCAGCGTGCCCAGTTGCACGCTCTCGATGATCTCGCGCTGTCCGCCCATCTGACCCGCGGGCAGGATCTCGACCGTCAACTCGCCGTTCGTGAGTTTCGAGACTTCGGTCGCGAAGCGCCCGGCGGCCAGGTGCTGCTCGGAGGTGGTCGGCAGGTGGTGGGCGAATCGAAGGGTTCGCGCTTCCGCGCTGGCAACGCCCAGGGCCAGTGTCAGTGCGCTCAAGGCAAGAATGGTTCGGCGTAGCGATTTCATGTTGTCTGCTCCTCCAGAGGGCGGTGCGCCCGTGTCCGGCTGGCGTTTGTGCCGCGCGGCTGCGAAGCAGACTAGCAAGCTTTGATATTCGAATCTAATCGATTATTCTCGGTCTTCGATATCATTTGCGTATCGGAGCGACCATGGCTCGCCGGCAGCTCGCCAGCCTGCGCATGCGGCATCTCAGCCTGATTTCCGCTCTCGGGTCGGCGGACCACCTGCACGGCGCGGCCGAGCAGGCGAACATGACCCAGCCCACCGCGACGCGCCTGCTGCGCGACGCCGAGGACATTCTCGGCGCCGTGCTCTTCGAGCGGCTTCCCCGCGGCATGCGGCCGACGCCCCTGGGCCTCGATGCCATCGCGTTCGCCGATCGCATCCTGGCGCAACTCGAGGCATTCGGCGCCGATCTGAAGATCAAGCGCGACGGCGGTCACGGACTGCTGATCATCGGCGCCATCATGGGGGCGGCGCCGCACATCGTCGCCCAGGCCGTCGCCGATCTCAAGCGACGGCACCCGCTGCTGACCATCCGCCTGCTCGGTGAGACATCGGACATGATCATGACCATGCTGGGGCGTGGCGAGCTGGATCTGGCGGTGGGTCGCTTCACGGGGCCGATGCAGCACAACCTGTTCAGCTTCGAACATCTGGCGTACGAGAAGCTCTGCGTGGTGGCGCGCGACGGTCATCCCCTGCTGGCCGACCCGCCAACCGATTTGCGCGATCTGGCCGACATGCCCTGGGTTCTGCAACCCGAGCCCACGATCGCCCGCCAGCTGCTCGAATCGGCGTTCGCCGGCCGCGGCATGACCACGCCGGTCAATCGCATCGAGGTCGCCTCGATCTTCGCGGCCCTGCAACTGGTGCAGAAGAGCGACGCTGTGGCGATGCTGTCGCGGCCGGTCGTCGAGGACTATCTTCGCGCGGGCTTTCTGCGCGAGCTGCCGCTGAGAATCGACTGGAAGCTATCCGGATTCGGCCTGCTGACCCGACGCTCGGAGCAATTGTCCGGGGTTGCGAAAGAACTCGCGGACCGGCTGCGAGCGATTGCCGCCGCGCAGGCCACCTGACTGGCAATGGCAGGTGACGCCGATCCGTTCGCCACGCAATCGGATCGGCGTTTCCCGGCATCAGCCAGCGTCAGGGGGCTGCCGTACCGGCAACGGTCAGTGGCGATGCTTGCCGTGCCCCCCGCCGCCGTGGTCGCCGGAATCTTGTCCTCCCGCACCGTGACCCCCCGGCATTGCGGCCGTCAGCGCACGCACCGGCACCTGCAACTCGACCGATTCGCGCTTGCCCTCCTTGCCTTCCACCACGAGCGTGATCGGCAGCGTCTCGCCTTCCTGCACGGGACGCTTCAGTCCCATCATCATGATGTGATAGCCGCCGGGCTTGAGTTCAACGGTTTCGCCCGCCGGCAACGCCAGACCGGGAATCGCGCGCATCTTCATGACGTTGCCTTCCATGGTCATCTCGTGAATCTCGACCGCGGCAGCGACCGGCGAATCGGCCTGCACCAGACGGCCGCCGTGCTCCGAGACGATTTGCATGAATGCGCCGGTGGCCTTCTGGCCGGGGACGGTGCCGCGCACCCAGGCGTCGGTGATCGTGGTCTGCGCCAGAGCGGACGATACGAACGAGGCGAGCAGCGCGAGAGCGGCGAAGTGTTTCTTCATGAGCAATACCTTGGGATCTTCAATGTTGGGGTCGTGGGCGCACGCGCCCACCGGACGCGACACTGGTGTCGTGCATCCGCTGAAACCGACGGTGTATCAGGCGAGAGCCGGTGGACCGCGCGATGGCGGCGGAAGGGCGTCGCGGGATGCCGGCAGCGCAAGCCCGGCCTTGTGGCCGCGTAAGGCTTCCGCACCGGGTGCAGCGAACCCGGCCCGAGCCCCGATGCGCATCGGTAGCGGGGCGCCGCCTGCGCAGAAGGGGCAGTGCAGATGACCGTGGCCGTTGCCGTCCGCCGACGCCGAGTCGCTCAGGCTGACCCACACCAGGCCCAGCGAAGTACAGACCGCGACCCGTTCGCCGTTGGCGGCGGCGTTGGCAGACGTCGAAACCGCGAGCGGCAGGATCGCCTGCGCCGCGATGGCGAGCATGGCGATCAAGGCCTGCCAGGAACGGCGGCGTCGCATGTAGACGGGTTTGCGCATGGACGCGAAGTATGACGGAATCGGCTCGATTCGGCGTCTTCGCCGCAACCGCGCACGATGATCGCCGCTGGCGAATCGGCCCGTTCGGCGATATCCGGGAAACCCAATCTCGCGCTCCCACGCGACGGCAACGGCGCGGCCAGTGCCGATTGGCATAATCGACGTCAACACACAGTGCTGCGTGCCGATGACCAACGACGAACCCCTGCCTCGACTGTCCAAGCGCATGAGCGAACTGGGCCTTTGTTCACGTCGCGAAGCCGACGAATGGATCACCAACGGCTGGGTGAGCGTGAACGGCCAGCGCGTCGACACGCTCGGTGTGAGGGTGGCGCGCGACGCGCGCATCGAGATCGACGAAGCGGCTCGGCGCCACCAGTCGGAGCGCGTGACCATCCTGCTGAACAAGCCCGTCGGCTATGTCTCGGGCCAGGCCGAAGACGGCCACGAGCCGGCCGTGGTGCTGGTGCGTCCCGAGAACCGCTGGGATGAAGACCGGTTGCCGACGCGCTTCGAACGCGGCCATCTGCGCGGCCTCGCGCCGGCCGGTCGGCTCGACATCGACTCCACCGGCCTGCTGGTCTTCACCCAGGACGGCCGCATCGCGAAGCGCCTGATCGGTGGCGACGGCGCGGTGGAGAAGGAATACCTGGTGCGCGTCGAAGGCAGCCTCGGACCCGACGGTCTGGCGCGGCTGAGGCACGGACTCATGCTCGACGGCGTCGTGCTGCGCCCGGCCAAGGTTTCCTGGCAAAACGAGGCGCAGCTGCGCTTCGTTTTGCGCGAGGGGCGCAAGCGCCAGATCCGCCGGATGTGCGAGTTGGTGGGTTTGCGCGTGACCGCGCTCAAACGGGTGCGGGTCGGCAGTGTCGCGCTTGGCGGTCTGCCGATGGGCCGCTGGCGCTACCTGCGGCCCGACGAGAAGTTCTGACGGCCGCAAGCCGGGCGCGGGCCCGGCTGCCATATTACGGAGACACACCATGGCTGATCAGGTCATTCGCGGCGGCACCATCGCCGACGGCACGGGCGCGCCGCTGTTCGAGGCCGATATCGCGATCGAACACGGACGCATCAGCGCCATCGGGCGCAAGCTGCCGGCCGGCGAGCAAGAGATCGATGCCCGGCATCTGCTGGTAACCCCGGGCTTCGTCGACATCCACACGCACTTCGACGGACAGGCGTGCTGGGACGAGCATCTCTGGCCCTCCAGCCTGCACGGCGTGACCACGGCGGTCATGGGCAACTGCGGGGTCGGCTTCGCCCCGGTGCGCGCCGGCGACCGCGACCGCCTCGTCGAGCTGATGGAGGGGGTCGAGGACATCCCCGGCGTCACGCTGCACGAAGGGCTGCGCTGGAACTGGGAGTCGTTCGGCCAATACCTCGATGTGATCGGTGCCCGCGCGCGCGACATCGACATCGCGGCGCAACTTCCACACGGCGCGTTGCGCCTGTACGTGATGGGTGATCGCGCGATGGCGCTCGAGCCTGCCGACGAGGTCGAGATCGCGCGCATGCGCGAGCTGACCCGTCAGGCGATGGTGGCCGGCGCGATCGGCTTCTCCAGCTCACGCTCGCTCAATCACAAGTCGGTCGCGGGTGATCCCACGCCTTCCCTGCGTGCCGAGGAGGCCGAGCTCGCAGGCATCGCAATGGGGCTGGCCGACGCCGGTCACGGTGTGCTGCAGTTCATCTCCGATTTCGCGCCCGATGCCGACGCCGAGTTCGCGATGCTCGAACGCATCGCACGTCAGAGCGGGCGGCCGATCTCGATCTCGCTCGCGCAACGTCACTCTCGCAACAGTGATGCCTGGCGGCGCATGCTCGGGCGCATCGAGGCGGCCAACGAACATGGCGTGTCGTTTCTGGCGCAGGTGGCGCCGCGACAGATCGGCGTGTTGTTCGGCCTGATGACCAGCCGCAATCCGTTCGCCAACTGCCCGACGTTCATGGCGCTGCACGGGCTCGATGCACGCGACAAGGCGGCGGCCATGCGGGATCCGGCGCGGCGCACGGCGATCCTGGCCGAGGCGTTGGCGAGCGAGGTCGATGTCATCGGCAATCTGCGCATCGATTTCGAGCGCATCTTCGCGCTGGGTGATCCACCCGACTATGAGCCGGATCCGTCGCAGGCGCTGGCTGCGCGGGCGCGTGCGGCCGGCGTGTCGCCGCACGAGATCGCCTACGACGCAATGCTCGAGCGCGACGGCACCGGCCTGCTGCTGGCGCCGTTCGCCAACTACAACGACGGCAATCTGGACTGTTGCGGCGAGATGCTCGCGCATCCGTACACGGTGCCCGGTCTCGGCGATGGTGGCGCGCACGTGGGCATCATCTGCGATGGCAGCTTCCCCACCTTCACGCTCGCGCACTGGGGCCTGCGGCGCAAACAGGGCCGGCTGCCAATCGAGATGCTGGTCGAACGGCTGACGGCGCGCACCGCGCGCGCGGTCGGTCTGACCGATCGGGGACGCATCGCCGTCGGACTGAAGGCGGACCTGAACATCATCGATCCCGATGCCCTGGGCATCGCCGCGCCCGAGATCCGTTTCGATCTGCCGGCCGGGGGTCGCCGCTTCCATCAACGTGCCACCGGCTATCGCGCGACGATGGTTTCCGGGCGCGTCACCTACCGCGACGGTCAGCCGAGCGGCGCGCTGCCCGGCGCGCTGATCCGCGCGGGCGCGCGGGCCGGTATGCGGGCATGAGCGCCGACATCCAGTGGGGGCTGTTCGTCGTTGCGTCGGTGTTGCTGATCGTCACGCCGGGCCAGGACATGGTGCTGGTGATGTCGCGTTCGCTCGCGCACGGCGCGCGCGCCGGCGTGGCGACGGCGGCCGGCGTCAGCGTCGGACTGGTCGGGCACACCCTGTTGGCCACCGCGGGGCTCGGCGCATTGCTGCGCGCGTTCGACGGCCTGTTCGTCGTCATGAAGCTGGTCGGCGCGGCCTATCTGATCTGGCTGGGCATCGCGCTGCTGCGCGCGGGTGCCACCGAGTTCACGGCCGCAGGGGGTGGCGGGCATTCGGCCTGGCGGCGCTTTCGCGAGGGGGCGCTGTCGAACATCGCGAACCCCAAGATCGCAGTGTTCTATTTCGCCTTCCTGCCGCAGTTCGTGGCGGTCGACGCCGCGCATCCGACGATCGCGATCTTCCTGCTGGGGGTCGTGTTCGCCGCGCTGACCTTTCTCGTCAAGGCGCCGGTCGGCCTCGCGGCCGGGCGGCTGGCCTCGGGTCTGCGCGCGCGCCCGGCCGTGCTCACCGGGATCGCGCGCACGAGCGGGGTCGCCTTGATCCTGCTCGGTTTGCAGCTGGCGCTCGCGCGACGCTGATCGTGCCGCAGGAGTGGTTCGTGCATGCCCGGCGACCCGCTCGCCGGTTCGCCTCCGGGATGTCGGGTGGCCGCCGCGATGCCCGGGTCAGTACAATGGGCGCAGGCGTCCTGGCTGGCGTCGCCCGCGTCACGCGTCGGACGGATCCCGAGTCTGAGCCGCTCCGGCCTGCGTGCCGGTCGGCGCGTCGCCACGCCGGACGACGGAACCCCATCCCCGGAGGAGTGTCGCCATGCCAGTCACCGATCTGAACCACTATTTCATCCGCGCCAAGGATCTCGAGACCACCAGGAATTTCTATTGCGAGGCCTTCGAGCTCGAGGCCATGCCGCGGCCGACCTTCGCCTTCCCCGGCTACTGGCTCGGCCGCGACGGCAAGATCTGGGTGCACATGGGCCCGGCCGACATCGCCAACGCCGACCGCCACTACATGGGCACGCCCGCCCATGCGGCCAATGACAACTCGGGGGTGGTCGACCACATCGCGTTCTCGGCGACCGATCCCGAAGCGTTTCGCGAACGGCTCACCGGCCTGGGCTGCGACTGGTGGGCACGGGTCTTTCCGGAGTTCGACCTCTTCCAGATCTTCGTACGGGACCCCAACGGCCTGACGATAGAACTCAACTTCTACCACATGACCCAGATGCCCGACTGGGCCGAAGACTACAAATCGCTGCCGAGCGCGACCCAATGAACGACCGGACCATGAATCCGATCTCCCATGCCGGCGTGACGCTGGCCGAGGCATGCGAGCGTGCTCGGGCGCTGGTGCCGGTGCTGCGCGAACGCGCGGCCCGCTGCGAGCAGGCGCGCGGCATGCTGCCCGAGACCATCGCCGATCTCGATGCGAACGGTCTGATGCGCATCCTGCAGCCGCGTCGCTGGGGGGGCATGGAACTCGATTTCCGTGCGATCGTCGATGTCGGTGACATCCTCGCGCGCGGCTGCGCGTCCACGTCGTGGGTGTTCGCGAACATCGCGATCCACCACTGGATGCTGGCGCTCTACGACGACCGCGCCCAGGATGAGATCTGGGGCCGGAACCCCGATGCCTACATCGCGTCGGGCATCGCTTATCCGCAGGGCAGCGCGCGGCGGGTGGACGGCGGCATCGAGCTGTCCGGGCACTGGAATTTCTCGTCGGGCGTGGGCTGCTCCACCTGGAACATGCTGGCCTGCGTCGTGCGCGACGACGCCGGCAAGCCGATCGACTACTGCATGACGGTGGTGCCCGCCAGCGACTACGAGATCATCGACGACTGGCAGGTGATGGGGCTGTCGGGCACCGGCAGCATGTCGGTGAAGTGTGACAAGGTCTTCGTACCCACCCATCGCGCGCTGTCGATGGTCCTGGGCAAGGCGGGTGCGCCGGGAAATTTCCCGGGGCTGGCCGGCAACCCCGCGCCGGTGTACCGCATTCCGTTCGGCGGGCTTGCCGCGCACTGCATTCTGGCCACCACGCTGGGCAATGCGCAGGCGATGTTCGATGCGGTCACCGACATGATTCGCGAGCGCTCCACCAGCTACACCGGCCTGACGATGCGCGATCTGAACACCGTACAGGCGCGGGTGGGCCTGGCCGGCGCGCAGCTCGAGGCCGCGCGGCTGATGGCGATCAACGATTGTGTCGAGGCGCAGCAGTTGGCCGAGGCCGGTCAGTTGCCGGATCTGGCCCTGCGGCTGAAGCAGAAGCGCAATTGTGCCTATGCGATGTCGCTGGCCACCGCCTGTGTCGACACCGTCTATGCGCTGGCGGGAGCCAACGGCTTGTACTCGCGCGGACCGATGGAGCGAATCTATCGCGACCAGCACGCGGCGGCAGGGCACATCAACTTCAGCATGGATGCTCAGACGAGCGCCTGGGGGCTGGCGACGCTCGGCGGCGCGGTGCAGAACCCGACGTTGTAGGGGCATTCAGTCGAACGCCCGATCCCGGGCGCTGATGCGGCACCGCCCGGCGGCGCGACGGAATCAGTCGTCCGCCGGCCCGCCGGTCATCGCGTCGGGAATGGACTCCACATCGTCGAGCCAGACCCGGGCCTGCGCGTCGCTGGGGGCGCGCCAGTCGCCGCGCGGCGAGAGTGAACCGCCCGAACCGACCTTGGGTCCATCGGGCAGCGCCGAGCGCTTGTACTGGCTGATCTGGAAGAAGCGCCAGCAGAACACCCGCAGCCAGCGTTTGATCTGGGCCAGATCGTAGGCGCGGCGCTCGGTGGCCGGCAACGCCGGCGGCCAGCCACCACGGTCGAGGTCGTGCCACGCGTGCCAGGCCAGAAAGGCGAGCTTGCGCGGTCGGAATCCGTAGCGGGTGCAGTAGTAGATGTTGAAATCCTGCAGTTCGTACGGGCCGATCTTGTCCTGCGTGCGCTGGGCGGGCTCGTCCGAATCGGCGTCCTCACCAGGCACCAGTTCGGGCGAGATCTCCGTGGCCAGGATCTCGGCGAGCACTTCGTTGGTGGCCGCGTCGGTCTCTCCCGAGTCGATCACCCATCGGATCAGGTGCTGGATCAGGGTTTTGGGTACCGACGCGTTGACGTTGTAGTGCGACATGTGGTCGCCCACACCATAGGTCATCCAGCCGAGCGCGATCTCGCTCAGATCGCCGGTTCCGAGCACCATGGCATCGTGCTGCTGGGCCAGGCGGAACAGGTGCGAGGTGCGTTCGCCGGCCTGGACGTTCTCGAAGTTCAGGTCGTAGAGCTTCTCGCCGCCCGCATACGGGTGGCCGATATCGGCGAACATCTGCATTGCCGATGGGCGGATGTCGATTTCCCGGGCCGTGATGCCCAGACACTGCATGAGCCGGTGCGCATTGCGCTTGGTGGTTCGGCTGGTGGCGAAGCCTGGGAGCGTGAACCCGAGGATATTGGTTCGGGGCAGGCCGATCATGTCCATGGTGCGGGCGGCCACGATCAGCGCCTGGGTGGAGTCCAACCCGCCGGAGACGCCGATCACGATGCGCTCGATGCCCGAGGCGCGCAGCCGCTGAGCCAGGCCGTGAACCTGGATGTGATAGGCCTCGTAGCAGCGCTCGCTGCGCCGCGCGGGGTCGCTGGGCACGAACGGAAAGCGGTCGATGGCGCGCCGCAGCGGCAGTGCCGCCGCGGGCGGATCGAGCTCGAAGCGCACGGTGCGCATGCCGCGCAGCAGGGCCGCATGGGTGCGCACGGCATCATTGAAGCTGTTCATGCGCATCCGGTCCTGCACCAGATGTTCGAGATCGACGTCGGCCACGATGAGCTGCGGGTGCTGGGCGAAGCGTTCCGACTGCGCCAGCAGATCATGGTTCTCGTAGATCATCGCGTGGCCGTCCCAGGCCAGGTCGGTGGTCGATTCGCCCGGTCCGGCCGCCGTGTAGAGATAGGCTGCGATGGCCTTGCCCGATTGGGAGGCGCAGAGTTCGCGCCGATAGTCAGCCTTGCCGATCGTGATATTGCTGGCCGACAGATTGGCCAGCACGGTGGCGCCGGCCAGCGCCCCGAGACTGCTGGGGGACACCGGCACCCAGAGGTCTTCGCAGATCTCGACGTGCAGTGCGAAGTGCTCGATATCGGTCGCGCGAAAGACGAGGTCGGCGCCGAAGGGCACCGGCTCGCCGTACCAGTCGACGCTTTCCGCGAGCGCGTCGGCGCCCGGACTGAACTGCCGGCGTTCGTAGAACTCGCGGTAGTTCGGCAGATAGCTCTTGGGGACGAGGCCCAGCAGGCGGCCGCGATGTACGACGGCGGCGCAGTTGAACAGCTTGCCCTCCAGGCGCAAGGGCACGCCGACCAGCAGCAGCGGGGAAAGGCTCACGCTGGCGTCGACGATCTCGCGCAGGTGTTGCCGGCAGGCCGCCAGCAGCGCCTCCTGCTGGAACAGATCCTGATTGGAATAGGCGCTGAGCGACAACTCCGGAAACAGGACGAGGGCCGCCTGTTGATCGTGCGCCTGGCGCGCAAGTTGCAGGATGGCCTGGGCATTGAACGCGGGATCAGCCACGCGCACATCGGGCACGGCGGCCGCGACACGCACGAAGCCGTGGGAATAGATCGATTGAAAATCAGTCGGGATCGCCATCGCACCGGTCCGCTTCTTCGGTTTCTTCGTATTGTGGGCGAATATCGGCCTTGCAGACTTCGCGCAGGAATTCCAGCGCCTGCTCGTGGTGCCGCGCGAGCACGGTGGCGGTGCAATCGCACGGCACCCGCAAAGGGTAGCCGTGCATATAGGCGTCCATCGCCGTCGCTCTGATGCAGATATCGGTCGTCACGCCGGTGAGCACCAGGCTGTTCACGTCTAGATCCTGCAGCAGCAAGCGCAGGCTGGTGGCGAAGAATCCGGAATGGCGCGGCTTGATGATGAAGTAGTCGTCTTCGTGCGGCGCGAGCAGCCGGACGAGCGGGGCGCCACGCGCGCCGGACGCGCCGCATTCGCGCAGCAGCGTGGAGCGATCGGATCGCCAGGCGCCGAAGTTGTCGTTGACGTAGATCACCGGTTGGCCGGCCGCCCGAAAACGCTCGCGGAGTTCGAGAATACGCCGGCCGGCCTGCAGCGCCTTCGGCAACAGCCCCTCAGCACCCGGGAACTGGAAGGCGTTGATCATATCGATGATCAGCAGCGCCGGGCGCGGGCGCCGGGAATCAGGCATGAAGGATCGGCTCCACCGGTTGGCCGGCAAGCAAAGCGTACCGGCCTGTGGTCAACCGTCAGCTGCCCGAGGTGCGGGCGCGGTGCCGCCCTTCGGCGAATTCTTCGACGAGCTTGCGACAGAACGCTGGCAAATCGCCCGGGTTGCGGCTGCTGACGAGCCCCTGATCGACGACGACCTCCTCGTCCACCCAATCGGCGCCGGCATTGAGGATATCCGTGCGCAGGCTCGGATACGAGGTCAGACGCCTGCCCTTGAGCACGTCGGCCTCGACGAGTGTCCAGGGACCATGGCATATCGCGCCCACCGGTTTGCCCTGGGCGAAAATCCGGCGCACGAAGCCGACTGCCTGGTCGTTGGCCCGCAGTCGGTCTGCCCCCACGGTGCCGCCGGGCACCACGAGCGCGTCGAAGTCGTCGGCTGACACGTCGGCGATCGTCTTGTCGACCCGGTAGCTGCCGCCAGGGTCGAGGTCACCATTCACGGTTCGTGCCTCGCCGGCCTCGAGCCCGACCACGGTGATCTGCGCGCCAGCCCGTTCCAACGCCTGACGCGGCTGGTTGAATTCGGGCTCTTCGGTGCCACGAGGGGCGATCATGATCGCGACCCGGCAATCTTGCAGTTCATTGGCCATGCCATGACTCCTGATGCGGTTGGAGGAGGGGAATGTCGAAGGACGGCGCCCGCCGTGGTTTCGCAGCGGCCTCGGCCGAAGGGGCTTCGCAGTGCGATGTCCGGCTTTGCACGGCAAGTTGCGTGCCCAACGCGGGCTTGCGACACCCCGCCTGCAGGCGCGATAGAGTGCCCGCCATGGGTCGTCGTCGATCCAGACCTGCGCCGGCAATCCACGGAGTCATCGATGGCTGCAATCCTGAACCACACGATCGTCTGGTGCCGCGATGCCGGCGTCTCGGCGGGCTTCCTGGCCGAGATGCTCGACCTCGAACCGGCCGAGCGATTCTTCCAGTTTCACGTCGTGACCCTCGGCAACGGCGTGTCGCTGGATTTCATGAGCAAGGAAGGCCCGGTGTCCATCCAGCATTACGCATTCCTGGTCGACGAGCCCCAGTTCGACAAGACATTGGCGCGCATCCGGGCCCGTGAAATACCGCACTGGGCCGATCCGGCGCGCAGTCGGGCCGGACAGATCAATACGCACTGGGGTGGGCGGGGCGTTTACTTCACCGACCCGGACGGCCATCTGCTGGAGATCATCACCCGGCCCTACGGCGATCCGCAGGCGCTGGATGACGCCGGGGGCTAGGTCCGACCCGCGCCGGTTGCCCCGCGCGGTGGCGCCAGGCAACGGTGACCGACCAAGAAATCGGGTCGGACTTGCCGCCGGGCTTTCCGGTCTTTGACCGCCGGGCCGTCCGTCGATGGCCGATGGCGGATCGTCCGATACTTTTCGCCGGGCGCATAGTCAGGTTTGATGTTGCCCGTCGTGCGTGACGGTTCCAACATCCCGATAAAGTCGCGGGCGGGTCATTGCCTCGTTTCTGCCACCGGCATCCGTCCCTCGAACGGCCCTCCACCAGCGCTGGCATGTCGTCAGCCTAGGCCGGTTCCTATCATTCGAGGTTTGTCATGATCCGCTTCATCCGCACAGTCACCATGGCCCCCGGTATCACTGCTCAGGGGATCGGCTTCGCACACGAGATGGCCGCTCACCTGAAGAACACGCTCGGTCTGAGCACGCAGGTGATGGTCGCCGTCGGGGGGAATCCGCAGCGCATCGGCTGGTACTACGAGTGCGAGGATCTCGCAGCCCTGGATCAGGGCCTGCAGCGCATGAATGCGGACCCCACCTACCACCAGATGTCCTCGCGCACGACTGATTTCTTCGTTGCTGGTTCGTTCGAAGACACCATCTGGCGCTCGATCTGACGGTGCCATTTATCGGGACCCGGGTGTGCGACTCGCGTTCCGGCCGAGGAGAATCCGAGCGCGTCGGCCACTTCGCCCAGTGGCCGCTTCGGATCCTGCAGATACTGCACCGACAACTCCGCGCGGCCCTGCTGCAGCACCGACGAGAAGCTGGTCGCGTCGCGCGCCAGGTGCCTATGGATGTGTCGGTCCATGCCCAGCTGACGGGCGACGATGTCTATCGTGCAGCGTCCGCCAGGCAGGAGCAGTCGTACCAGCCGGCGCACCTTCTCGGTCGTCGATAGTTCGCTGCTGGAAAAGAAGGTGTCGAGGTAGCGCTGCGCATAGGCCGCCATCACGGGGTCCGCCGACGGGTTTCTCACCTCCAGATCGCGGGCCAGGCAGACGATGCCATTGAACTCACATCCGAACTCCACGAAGCGACCGAACACGCGCAGATGGCTGCTTCGGTTCGCTGGCGGAGGATGGGTGAAGCACACCTGACGGGGTTCCCATTCCGGGCCCATCAACTCCTGGAGAATTCGGAACATCACGCCGATCGCGAGTTCGATTCCCTGCCGCACCCGGACGGATCGTCCGAGCGCGAATTCCTCGCGAATGATCACGAAGCCCCTTTCTTCTTCGACCCGTGTGATCAGTGACTCGTTCAGCGCGCGCATATGACGCATCAGTACATCGAGCCCTTAACGGGCGGTGGGCTGCTCGCGCAGTAGTAGGCTGATCGGCCCCAGATTCATGATCTGCAGGCCGGCTGGGTGCGCCGACAGTGTCGCCGGCCGGTGGAGTTGCCGCGGCACACGCTGCCGTCGTCGCATGCGTTCGTCACTGCCGCGGTCGCGGGCATGGGCTGGGGCATGCAGCCACTGGCCATGATCCGATCGCAGCTCGAGGAGGGTTCTTTGGTCGAACTGGTGCCCGATACGCCGCTGGATGTGCGGCTTTATTGGCAGCAGTTGCGGGTGGCATCGCGCTGGCTCGATGGATTGACGCGCGATGTGCTGTCGGCGGCACGGCAGGCATTGATCTGATCATGCGCGGGATTTTGGCGGCGTAGACCTGCCCTGCATTGATGCACGCCGATGTCGTGAGCCTGCTGATTCGGGCCGCCAGGTCGGGCGGCATGGGGCATACAGCTCATGGGTCGCGGCCACTTCCGGGCGCCGGCTCGCCGAACTCCCGCTGCAGCATCTCGACAAAGGCGCGGGTCTTCGCCGGCATCAGCTTGCGGCCCGGGGTGACCGCCGAGGCGACGCTGCCAGGGAAGGACCAGTCGCATAACACGCGTTGCAGCCCGCCGCGATCGATCTCCGCCGTTGCGAAGTATTCCGAAAGATTGCTGGCCGGTGAGGGCGCAACGGCCGATACGCTGCGTTGGTTGGTCTACCTCCTCTTCGTCACCCGGTTGCGCTCGAGCGGTGGAGCACCGAGATCGACGTCATACTGGGTGAGGTCCCTGCTCACCCTGAGTGCTTCACGATCGAGCTGATGGACTCCATGCCATGTCTGGACGCCTGCGCAACATCGTTCTCGGGGTGTCAATCTACAAATCGGCGTGGCCGTGAAGTTGACGGCGTGGATCCATGTGATTGCCCGCGCCGGGGTGCCCTTTCGCTACACTGAGAACGGGTCGTGGGGGCTGCTGCTCGACAAGACGGTCTATGTGGCCCTGGCGCGTGGCGGTATCTATCGCGGCACGGACAACGACTTGCAAATGCCTTGTCTGAAGAGCGTGCTCGGTTTCGGCGCCCTCCTTGTCGTGCTTGCGGTCGGCGCCGTCATCCGGGTCGTGATGCCGCTGGCCTGGCCGACTGGCACAACGGTCTGGATCGGCCTGTTCCAGGCGTCGTGGGTCATCGCGTTCGGAATCCTCTTCGTGCGCCAACTGCCGATGCTGGCGTTCGCCCGCGCCGACGGCCGGCCGGGCAGATTCATCTGAGAGGCAGCTGGATGACCAATGCGCTTCCGTTTCCCTGTGAACCGTCGTCGTCACGGTCTGTCAGGAGCGAGTGCCAGCCGCACAAGCGCGGGATCCTGATCGCGACCATCGCCGGATCGAGTCTGGCGTTCATCGTCGGTTCGATCATCAACGTGGCCTTGCCGGCGATGCAGGACGAGTTCGCGGCCGGCGCCACCGGCGCGCAGTGGATCGTCAACGCCTATCTGTTGCCGCTCGGCGCTTTGGTCCTCATGGGCGGGGCGATTGGCGATCACGTCGGGCGCAAGCGCGTCTTTCTGGCCGGCCTCGTCATCTTCACGGCGGCCTGTCTCGTCTGCGCGCTGGCCTGGAGCTTTCCGGTGCTGATTCTCGGACGGGCGCTGGAAGGCGTGGGTGCGGCAATGATCGCGCCGACATCGCTCGCGATCATCGCAGACGGGTTTTCCGGCGCGGAGCGGGGCAGGGCCGTCGGGACCTGGGCCGCGGTCGGCGCGGCTGCCGGCGCGGTGGCACCGCTTGCGGGCGGCATCATCGTGGATGTCGCCGGCTGGCGGTGGACATTCGTGGCGGTCATGCCCATTGCCGTGCTCGCCTGGGCGGTCGCCCGCCATTCGGTTCGCGAAAGCGTGGCCGCCGTAGAGGATCGTGCCCCTCTCGACTGGCTGGGTGCCGGCCTCATCAGCGCTGGCTTGCTGGCGCTGATCTGGTCGCTGGTTGCGCTCCCGGAGCGCGGCGCGACGGGCTCCGTACTGATGGCCGCTGCAGCGGGCGTGATGCTGGTCGCAGTCTTCCTCCTGGTCGAGCATCGGAAGGGGAATGCCGCCATGACGCCGCTCACCCTCTTTGGCAGCCGCAGCTTCTCGGGCCTGTCGCTGCTGACATTCTTTCTATACATGGCCCTCGGGGGACTGCTGGTCCTTTTGCCCTATGTGCTGATTCGCGAGCTGGACTACGGTGCGACCCAGGCCGGCGCGGCCATTCTGCCGTTTCCGCTGATTCTCGGCCTACTGTCGCGAACCGTTGGCGGGTCACTGGCGGGGCTGATCGGCACCCGGCGCATCCTGGCGCTCGGGTCGGTTGCCGTGGCCTGCGGCTTCTTTCTGTTCACGCGGGTACCGGCCGGGGATGTGAGCTACTGGCGGCACATTCTTCCCGGCCTGGTGGTGCTGGCGCTCGGAATGGCGGCCAGTGTCGCGCCGCTGACCTCGGCTGTTCTGGCCAGCGCCGGCGACAGATACACCGGGGTCGCCTCCGGCATCAACAATGCGATCAGCCGGATCGGCGGCCTCGTGGCGACGGCGCTGCTCGGTGTGGTCCTGATCGGGTCGGCTGACAAGCTTGCCGATGGCTTCTCGGCGGCGGCGTGGGCGGGGGTCGCTCTGGCTGGCGCGAGCGCGCTCAGCGCGTGGCTGCTGGTGGACCCGAAGGCGGTCGGCTCGGCCGACTGAAGACCGAGTGTTCACGAAGACACACCCCCGGGGCCCGCCCAGAGCGGCCCCGCCTTCTCGATGAACGTCGGTGTGCCCGTGGACGCGCTCACCGTGCAGGGCGAGCTCAGCATCTTCGAGCGTCCCGGTGGCAGTGGAATGACCGTCCGCAGGCGCTTTTGCGGACACTGCGGTTCGCCGATTGACTCGGAGATCGACGTCATGCCCGGCGTGGCCTTCCTCGAGGCCGGGACGCTGGACGACCGAGGGTGGGTCAAACCCGCGGTCGAGGTCTGGTGTCAGCGCAAGCTCCCCTGGGCAACGCTGCCTGAAAATCTGCCGAAAGCGGCACAAAATCCGCAGCGCTAGCGCCTTCGCGCTCAGCCATCGCGGCGGCACGATCCCGCCGCAGGTGGACTGCTGCCGGTCCCAGTCGTGGACAACGGGTTCTCCAATGCCCATCAGCGCAGATGTGGAACGACCTTTTGGCGCAGTAGCGATACGAGCGCCGGCTCCATGAACTCGTACTTGTCCGGAATGCCCAGGCAGACCACGCGCTTGCCGTTCAGATGCTTTCTGAATCGCGATGACAGCCGCGCCCGATGTGCGTGTTCCATGACGAAAATGACATCCGCCCACTCAATGAGCTCGGGTGTCAGTGGGTTTTCCGCATCGTGATTCAGCCCGGCTGATGTGCATTCGAGGTCGGCCTGGGAGGAAAATACTTGCTCCGCCGTGGGGCTGCGAAGCTTGTTCTGGCTACATATGAAGAGAACCCTTTTCATTCGAGACCTGGCCCAGGCACGCTTGTCGGATTTCGGGACCATCGACGCGAGAATGAATCAGACCATCGGATCCACGTTCTTGGTTTCGCTGCGAACCCGATGGATCGCATCCGAAGGTTCGACGATCCTGCGGTCGGCCCAGCGGCCCAGCGGCCCCGCGGCCCTGAGCCGGGCTCAATTGCCCCGCACGGACCGCTCCAGTACGCCGGTCAGGCGGTCGAGGTTCTGTTCGTTGGCCGGTCCGACGATCTGCCGGACCGCCTGCGCGGTCCTGGCGTCGTCGAACACCTGCGACCAGGTAAGGTGTGTGCCCTGGGAAACGGGCTCCAGCGTGACATCCAGCGTGAAGGTTGGCGCGCAGTCGTGCCGGATGACGATCCTGGTGTCGGGCACCAGCGTCTCGAAGAAGCTGTCGTTGGCGTAGTCCTTTCCGTCCGGCCCATGCATGATGAACGTCCAGCGCCCGCCCTCACGAAACTCGAACACCTCGAACGTGTTCGAAAATCCTTCGGGGCCCCACCAGGCGGCCAGGGCGTCAGGCGAGGCGAACGCGTCGTAGATTTGTCGGGGCGGGAAGGGCAGGGTTCTGGTGGTCTGCAACGTTCTTTCGTCTGCCACGGCGTGGGTCTCCCAACGTGTGAATCAGGGGCACATGTCGAACCCGGGACATGAAGTGTGCGCCGATTCAGATGCAGGCGCGATGCCACCCCTGCGCATCGAAGAAATGCAATGCGTCGCAGCGGCCCACGAACTGGCCTGATTCGAAGGCTCCGCCGTCTGGGAGTTCGAATGTGACGGTTTCGACGTTTGCGAGCCGGCCATTCGACAGTTCGCCAAGATAGCCCGTGTCGGCGGGATCATGGTACTGGCCCGTGAACAGCACGTGCGAGCCGGAGACGGCAAACGCGTGACACCCTGCCAGCCGGGTGGTCCATCCAGTCACTTCGAAGCGGCTGCCGACCCGGCAGAGCTCGAACGCGCTGTATGCGAACACTCTGGCCTCGTCGGCGCAGACGTTGAGTGCATAGCAATCATCGATCGGGCCGTATCGGCAGTCGACCGGGAAGCGCCAGAGCAGCGCTCCGTGGTCGTCGAAGCAATTCAGGCCGGCTGCTCCGACAGGCTCGGGCCCCGGGTCACCCCATCCGAAGTTGCCGCACACCCCTTCGTCGAAGTACGACACCCAGATGCGTCCGTGTGAGTCCACGAATGCATCCTCGACGCCGTCGCCCACCAAGAACGAGTGCGTTGTCCCGGTGCGGGGATCGACGACGACAGCGTTGCGGTCGAAGTCATCTTCACCGCGCCACCGGGCCCGGGACGCCACCACCAGAATCCGCCCATCAGGAAAGCGATCGACCAAGGGAAACGTGACGTTCAGCGGCGGCAGATCGTGGGTCGTAGGCCCATGTTCTCCAACGATCGACACGCGGAACCGCCGCGATTGTTTCATGCGGGGTTTGGCGAACACGCCGATGCCACTTGTCTGCCGATGACGCACATCTTCGATCCCTTCAGTTTCCACGTACAAAAAAATGGCGTCACCCCCACCCGATACCGACCGGCTCACAAGAGCGAAGCCGTCATGCACAGGAATGGTCGAAAGCGTCTGAAAGGAAATCCGCTGCACGTTCAACGGTGCTGATAGCCGGCATTCGGCGCAGCCGGTTTGCTCTCTGGAACGCTCCACGCACTGCAATGGAACGCATCCGCGTCAATGGCAGTGCCATGGCCACAGACCGGACCGCGGGGCACTCCCGGCCTGATAGCGAAGGCAATATGGGGACGCTCGTCCTTCGGGCCCAGGAAAGTGCACCCTACGGAGCCGATGCCCAGCGCTTTGTCCGCCGGCCAGAAATAGGTGAATGGTCCGACTTCCGTCGCCCTTGGTCTTGCCGGCGCCGACCTGAAATCAAACGTCGGGTGACAGGCCCCCGATTCGATTTGTAGCACGCTGCGATGTCAGTCGCAACACCTGGCGCCACCCCGGGCCGGGTGGGAGTCGATTGGTCATCGAGGCGCGACCCCACGGTGCAGGCCTCTACACTCGCGGCACCAGAGCCCCGCAGCCGGAGCCTGCCGCAACCCCTGGGGAGTGCACTGACGAGTAACGACGCGCGCAATTCATCAACGCAGCCCGCTCGGCTATAGTCGCCCTTCGCGGTGCGCCTTGCAGGAGGCGCCCGGATCGAAACAAGGAGACGATGATGACAGCCATTCGTAATCTGATGATCGGCGCGGCGGCCGGAGTGCTCTCGGTGGCGAGCGCGTTCGCCGCCACCTGGGAAATGCCCACGCCCTATCCGGAGGCCGAGTTCCACACCAAGAATATCCGCCAGTTCGCCGCGGATG
>JAWKYD010000016.1:0-184965 GCA_041396685.1 Burkholderiaceae bacterium | reverse complement strand
CGCTCGAGCTCGCGCATCGTATCGAGCGTGGCCTTGTGCTCGGTGCGCAGAGTGATCAGGTGCCGGCCGCGTTCCTTGTAGAAGTGGGCGGCACCCTTGAGCGCCAGATTGGTGGACTCGGTGGCACCCGAGGTCCAGACCAATTCGCGCGGATCGCAATTCACCAGCTCCGCGACCTGCGAACGCGCATGCTCGACCGCCTTCTCGGCCGCCCAGCCAAACGCATGACTGCGCGAGGCCGGATTGCCGAACTGCGCACGCAGAAACGGCACCATGGCATCCACGACGCGAGGGTCCACCGGGGTCGTGGCCGAGTAATCGAGATAGATGGGTAGTGAAAGACTCATGGCTTGATACGCATCACTGACTGGTTCGATTTCCTGGGTCGTGGCGACACCGATCAGAGGGCTGCCGGCACAGACGGCCGGACGCAGCCGTCAGATCGTGGTCAGACGACCCTTCTCGAGCTTGATGGGCTGCAGCGTCGAGGTCGGAAACTCGAGCGCGGCGCGGTGTTCGCTGCGCACCGACACGTCGCGCGCATTGCCGCTCCGCCCCGCCTCGCGCTGCCCGTCGACCAGGCTGTGCAACGACACCGAACTCAGGTACTCCACCATCTTCTGGGTGAGCGTGCTCCAGAGTTCGTGGGTCATGCACTGACTGTGGTCGTCACCGCAATTGGCCTTGCCGGCACACTGCGTGGCGTCGAGCGGCTCGTCGACCGCAAAGATGATGTCGGCCACGGTGATGTCCCGCGGATTACGAGCCAGCGAATAGCCCCCGCCAGGACCACGGGTGCTCTCGACGAGCTCGGCCCTGCGCAGCCGGCCGAACAATTGTTCCAGGTACGACAACGATATCTTCTGGCGCTCGCTGATGCCGGCCAGGGTAACCGGACCATGATGCTCACGCATCGCGAGATCGATCATGGCAGTGACGGCGAACCGTCCTTTGGTCGTGAGACGCATGTCTTGCTCCTCGCAAAATCTTGACCGTTCCACTCGACTATACCAAAAACCGAGCGATTCAGTCGAGATTCCTTCCCGCACCGCGTCAGCACGCAGATCTGAAGCACCAAACTGTCTCAGCAAGACGCCGCGGGCCGACCATAGATGGCGGTCAATGCGACGATTTCAAAGACTTTCTACCCATCTACGCGGCATTGACGCCAGTTGCCGGCGTTTTCGGATCTTGTGCCCCGGTGCCGGCGTCGCCCGCACGAGCGTCGAACAGGCCGCTGGGCGTGGGTCGAAAGACCCCACGAGCAATCCGGTTGCTGCGTCGCAATGAGAAAAAAGGGCGCCACGGCGCCCTCATTTGCGGGAACACCGAGGTTTGTCAGGCAGCCGCAACCTGGGTGGCGCGACGCTTGGCAACCTCGAGCAGACCGGAACAGGCATCCTCGATGTAATCGAGCACCATTTCGAAGCCCCCCTGATTCCCATAGTAGGGGTCCGGGATGATCGCCGACTCATGGTCGCTCGCGAAGCGCATCAGCAGCTGAATCTTGTGTTGTTCGGATTTAGGCGCGATCTGCTGAAGCAAGGCGTGGTTGTCCCAGTCCATGGCAAGCACCAGATCGAACTGAGCGATCAGTTCGGCGGTGATCTTGGTAGCACGCTGGTCTTCGATGCGATATCCGCGCTTTTGCGCGGCCAGCTGGGCCCGCTTGTCCGGCGCCTCACCCTCGTGAAATGCATGCGTCCCTGCCGAGGCCACGGTCACGACGCCATCGAGCCCGGCCTGGCCGACCATGTGACGAAAGACGCCCTCGGCCATCGAAGAGCGGCAGATGTTCGCCATGCAGACGAACAGCACCCGGGTGTTCTGGGTGAATGCGATCGGATCTCTTTTTCCCATGTGTGGTTTCCGCGAAGTTGGCTGATTGTAGGGTTTACGCCACCAGTTGTGGCATGACTTTTTGACTGTTCTGAACCATTGAACTACCGCTGCGAACATGCTTTGCCGACTGCCCGCGTTCACGCCGCCCGATCGCTTGGCAACACCGAATCGCCACCGCCGGCCCCGAACGCGCGTTCACGCAGGCTGGCGAGTTGGTCGCGCACACGTGCAGCCTGCTCGAACTCCAGATTACGGGCGTGCTCGAGCATTTGCTTCTCGAGCCGCTTGATTTCCCTGGCCAGCCCCTTCTCGCCGAGTTGTTCGATCTCGGCCGAGTTCTCCACAACCTTCATCCGGCGGGCCTGGCTGCGATCTTGATAGACACCGTCTATCAATTCCTTGACTTCTTTGACGACACCACGCGGCACGATCCCGTGCTCGGCATTGAACGCACGCTGCACTTCGCGTCGGCGCTCGGTTTCCCCGAGCGCGCGCGACATCGAGTCTGTGACGTTGTCCGCATACAGGATTGCCTTGCCGTTCAGGTTGCGTGCGGCCCGCCCGATGGTCTGGATCAGGCTGCGCTCGGAGCGCAGGAAGCCTTCCTTGTCCGCATCGAGAATCGCGACCAGCGAGACCTCGGGGATGTCCAGTCCTTCACGCAGCAGATTGATGCCCACCAGGACGTCGAACACGCCCAAGCGCAGATCGCGGATGATCTCGACCCGCTCGACGGTGTCGACGTCCGAATGAAGGTAGCGCACCCGTACCCCATGCTCCCCCAGGTATTCGGTGAGATCCTCGGCCATGCGCTTGGTCAGGGTGGTGACCAGTACCCGGTCGCCAGCCTCGACCCGTTCGTTGATCTCGGACAGCAGATCTTCGACCTGTGTGGCCGCCGGCCGCACCTCGACATCGGGATCGATCAGGCCGGTCGGACGCGCGAGCTGCTCCACCACCTGCCCGGCGTGGCGGGCTTCGTAGTCGGCGGGTGTCGCCGAGACGAAGATCGCCTGGCGCATCTTGCCCTCGAATTCCTCGAACTGCAGCGGACGGTTGTCGAGGGCCGACGGCAGCCGGAAGCCGTACTCGACCAGGGTCTCCTTGCGGGAACGGTCGCCGCGGTACATGCCACCGAGCTGGCCGATCGTGACGTGACTCTCGTCGATGATCATCAGCGCGTCATCGGGCAGGTAATCGACCAGGGTCGGCGGTGGCTCACCCGGCTTGGCGCCCGAGAAATGCCGCGAGTAGTTCTCGATACCTTTACAGAACCCCAGTTCCTCGAGCATTTCGAGATCGAACCGGGTGCGCTGCTCGAGCCGTTGCGCCTCGACCAGGCGCCCAGCCTCGCGCAGCGCGGCCAGGCGCTCGCGCAGTTCGACCTTGATGGTCTCGATGGCCCGCTTGACCGTCGCCCGCGGCGTCACGTAGTGCGATGACGGGTAGATGGTGAAGCGTGGGATGGTCTGGCGCACCTTGCCCGTGAGCGGGTCGAACAGACGGATCGCCTCGATCTCGTCGTCGAAAAGCTCCAGGCGCACCGCGAGTTCGGCGTGCTCGGCCGGAAAAATGTCAACCTGGTCGCCGCGCACCCGGAAGGTGCCGCGCGCGAAATCCGTCTCGTTACGGGTGTACTGCATGGACACCAACCGGCGCAGGATGTCACGCTGGCCCATCTGATCACCGGCGCGCACGGTGAGAACCATGGCGTGATAGTCGGACGGATTGCCGATGCCGTAGATGCAAGAAACGGTGGCCACGATGACCGTGTCGCGCCGCTCGAGCAACGACTTGGTGGCCGACAATCGCATCTGCTCGATATGTTCGTTGATCGAGGAGTCCTTCTCGATGAACAGGTCGCGCTGGGGGACGTAGGCCTCGGGCTGGTAGTAGTCGTAGTACGAAACGAAGTACTCGACCGCGTTGCGCGGGAAGAACTCGCGCATCTCCGAATACAGCTGTGCGGCCAGAGTCTTGTTCGGCGCCAGCACCAGGGCCGGACGCCCCATGCGGGCGATCACGTTGGCCATGGTGAAGGTCTTGCCCGAACCGGTGACGCCGAGCAATGTCTGAAAGCTGAGGCCGTCCTCGATGCCCTCGACCAGCGAGGCGATTGCGCGGGGCTGATCGCCGCCCGGCGCAAACGGCAGATTCAGCTCGAACGGGCTGCCCGGGAAGGTCATCACTTTGCCTGTCCCACCCGCGTCTTCCGGCCCCTTCCGAGCAGGCCGCAGCGGGTGCCGCGTGGTAGCATCTTGGGTCAATTTGAGGACGGAATCTGGCGGTTTGTGCAAGACGGAGCACGGGCATCAGCCCACCTGGAGCCCACCCCGTTAGCCGTTACTCACTGTCAACGAATTCAACGAATTAAGCTTTCTTCTTTCTGTAGGCTCGTAGGTTTGCCCACAGCGAAAAAAGGCAAGGCGCGATTATTCCGGCGCCGGTCCCAAAAGTCCAGTGCTTTGCCTGATGCTCATGTGGGTTTGCTTGCCAGCCGGGCATTCCTTCACTTCTGTTCCTCGTCATGTCCACGCCCTTGTTCGCCGACGTCCCCCTCGCCCCCCGTGACCCTATCCTTGGAATCACCGAAACCTTTCGTGCCGACCCCCGTCTCAACAAGGCGAACCTCGGTGTCGGTGTCTATTTCGGCGAGGACGGCAAGATCCCGCTCCTGGCGGCCGTGCGCGACGCCGAGGCCGCGATCCTGGCGGCCGGCCAACCCCACGGCTACCAGCCGATCGAGGGCGTCGCCGACTACAACAAGGCGGTCCAGGGCCTGCTTCTTGGTGCCGATTCAGCGATCATCGCGGCCGGCCGTGCCGCCACCTTCGAGTGCCTGGGCGGCACCGGGGCGCTCAAGGTCGCGGCCGACTTCCTGCACAGGCTGCGCCCGCAGGCACGTGCCTGGATCAGCAAGCCGAGCTGGGAGAACCATCGTGCGCTGTTCGAGTACGCTGGCTTCGAGGTGCTCGAGTACCCCTATTACGACCCCGCCACCCACGGCCTGAACTTCGCGGGCATGCTCGACCGCCTCGGCGGTCTGCCCGAGGGCGACGTGGTGGTGCTGCACATCTGCTGTCACAACCCGACCGGCGTCGACCTCGATCTCACCCAGTGGCAACAGGTGGCGGCCGTCTGCGCCGAGCGTGGCCTGGTTCCGGTGCTCGATCTCGCCTATCAGGGCTTCGCCGAAGGCATCAACGAAGACGCAGCCGGGCTGCGCTGCTTCATCGATGCCGGTCTGAACGTGCTGATCGCCAGCTCGTTCTCCAAGTCTTTCTCGCTCTACGGCGAGCGCATCGGCGCGCTGACCATCACCACGGACGACGCCGACCAGACCGAGCGCGTCACGAGCCAGGTCAAACGCGTCATTCGCACCAATTATTCGAACCCGCCGATCCACGGTGGCGAGATCGTCAAGCGAATTCTCGGCGACGCGCGACTGCGCGCGACCTGGGAGCAGGAGCTGGCCGGCATGCGCACCCGCATCCGTGCCATGCGCGAGGGCCTGGTCGAGCGCCTCCACGCCCTGCAAAGCGCACGCGATTTTTCCTTCGTGGCTCGCCAGCGCGGCATGTTCTCCTACTCCGGACTGAACGCGGCGCAGGTCGAACACATGGCTCGCGAACACGGCATCTACGCGGTGTCGAGCGGACGCATCTGCCTGGCGGCCATCAATATGAGCAACATCGACGCGGTGGCGGCCGCGATGGCCGATGCGCTGGCTCGCGTGCCGGCCTGAACCCGCCCCCGGGGCCCCCTCGCTTCGCGTCGGCGCCCCTCTCGATTCACGACGACGGAGACCGACCATGAGCCTGATGACCCTCCAGCAAATCGCCCGCGCGGTTCCGGATGGCGCCAAGATCGCCATTCTCAAGGACGATCTCGGGTGCCACCATGGCCATGGCCGCCGCCCTGATCGACCGAGGCGCGCGTGATCTGCACATGGTCTGTGTGCCCACTGCCGGCCTGCTGATCGAGTGGCTGTTGCATGCGGGCGCCGTCGCCACCCTGGAGTCCTCGGCCATCACGCTGCGCGAATACGGCGGCGCGCCACGTTTCATGCAGGCCGTCCGCGAGGGCGAAGTCCGGCTGATCGATGCCACCTGTCCTGCCGTCTATGCCGGTATCCAGGCGAGCGAGAAAGGCATTCCGTTCATGCCCTTGCGCGGCATTCTCGACTCCGACCTGCTCGCCCGGCGCGACGACTGGAAGGTGATTGACAACCCCTTCGATAAGAATGATCCGATCGTCGCGATCAAGGCGATCGATCCGGACATCTCCCTGATCCACGCCCTGGCGGCCGACCGCTTCGGCAATGTCTATCTGGGCCGCGATCGCAACGGCATGCAACTGGGCCATGCCGCAAAGGCCTGTTATGCCACGGTCGAGGAGATCGTCGAGGGCAATCTGCTGGATGACCCACTGCGGGCCGGCTGCGTCCTGCCCTCGGTCTACGTTGACGGCGTCGCTCATGTTCCGCAAGGCTGCTGGCCGGTGGGCTTCGACGAGCGCTACGCAGACGACCACGACTGGCTGAGCAGTTATCTGCGCGCCGCGCGCGATCCGCAGGCCTACGCCGATTGGTGGCGCCAGCTGCGTCAGGCCGCACCGTGGGCGCGCCTGCTGCCGCTACCGGAGACCACCGAGGCATGAGCACCACCGATATCCAGACCCACGAACTGCTTGCGTTCACGATATCCCGTCTGCTGCGCGGACTGCGTCAGGTCGCGGTGGGCGCTTCCTCGCCCATTCCCGGCTCGGGCGCCCTTCTCGCGCGCATGCTCGCCGAGCGCGCCGGTGAACCGCCCCTGAGGCTGCAAATACTCGGCTCGCGCGCGCACAACACCTTCACCAACGGCGGTGTCGAGATCTTCGACATGATCGGCACCGGTCGCATCGACGCTTTCTTTCTCGGTGGCGGCCAGCTCGACGGCCAGGCCAACATCAACCTCGTCGGCGTCGGCGAGTATCCGACCCACAAAGTGCGCTGGCCGGGGTCCTTTGGCTCGGCCTATCTGTATCACCTGGTGCCGCGCGTGATTCTGTTTCGTGAAGAACATTCGCGACGGGTGCTGGTGCCGCGGGTCGATTTCGTCTCGGCGGCGGGCCCCAGACCCGACGCGAACCATCACCGGCCGGGCGGCCCCTACGGTCTGCTCACGAACCGTTGCTTCTTCCGTTTCGAACGAGACAAGGCACGCTTCCGTCTGGTCAGCCTGCATCCCGGCCACACGCTCGAAGAGATTCGCGACGAGACGGGTTTCGAATTCGATGTCGACCCGTCTCTCGGACCAACCCCCGAGCCGGACGCCGAAACCCTGAGCCTGCTGCGCGGCCCGGTTCTCGATCAGATTGCCGAAACCTATCCGAGGTTCGCCGAGATGGCGCGCGCGGCCGTGGCCGCCTGACCGCCGACGAAAGCGCCATGTCCGTCGGTTTGCGCTTGCGAGCATGCCCGCAAGGCGAGCCGCGACGGTGCGGGCACGACAAACTCTCCACGAGGGATGGCGTGTGGAAAAACCTTTGTTATACTTGTGGGCTGTTCCCCGATAGCTCAGTCGGTAGAGCGACGGACTGTTAATCCGCAGGTCCCTGGTTCGAGCCCAGGTCGGGGAGCCAAAGAATTCAAAGACTTAGCCGCGAAAGTGGCTAGGTCTTTTTCTTTTCCAGCGCCTGCTTAGGTGTGCCCAGTCAATGCGCCCGGCGACCGATTGGTCTTCTGAGACGCGCCTGACCGGGTGCGTGGGCCCGAGCTGCGGTGTCGCGCTCGGTGATGCCACGCCGGGGCCCGCGCCAAGGCAAGAACATCGAACTTAATTTGTATGCCCGTGCCGGCGGCGGCGGGCACTCGTCCTGGCGCCGAGTCGAACAACGCGCGTTTCGAGTCTCGAATCCCTCGATCGAGGTGCCTTCTTGGCCCGTAAGCTGGCGGATACCCGGAAATCACCCGTAAGCCTCCTGGAATCGCCATGGTCAAACGTCTTGCGTCGGCACTCGCAACCATCCTCGCCACGTCCCTGCTCGTCGCCTGCGGCGGCGGCGGCGGTGGCGGCGCCGGTGCCACGACAGCTGCCCAGCAGCTGTCCGGCGTGGTGGTGGATGGATATATCGAGGGTGCCACGGTCTGCCTGGATATCAACCTCAACAATGTCTGCGATACCGGCGAACGCACGGCAGTGACGACGGTCGGTGGTGCCTACTCGCTGAATACGGACGGACTGGACGCGAGCGCAGTCGCTGCGGCCATGTTGATCGTCGATATTCCGGAGTCGGCCAAGGACTCCGATGACAACGGTCAGACGCTGGCCCAGGCCGGCAAGGTGGCCACACGGCTGGTCGCTCCGGTGGTGACAACGACGCCTGGCCGCAACGTGATCAGCCCGTTGACGACGCTCGTCGCCGAGCGAATGCGCCGTGCGCATGTAACCAACCCCGTTGCGACCGAGTGGGTCCGCAGCCTGCTGGGGCTGGGGCCCACGGATCAGATCAATGCGGATTTCCGCGCGGAAACCGATGCCGCGACTCGCGAACGGCTGTCAAATGTCGCTGCGAGTCTGTTCAACCTCCAGGACTACGTGATACGACAGTGTGAGGGGTGGATCGAACAGGGGTATCTGTCACGAAGCGATGACTGGTATTGCGCCGTCGAAGCGATCGATGCCCTCTTGAACTCGGTCGACGAGGACACGATCATCGACCTTGCGGGAAGCCAAGCCGCGCAGGTCCGTGCCGCGCTGATGTCGAACCTGTTGCGAATCTTCCAGCTGCGCCAACGGCTGGCGGACAGTTCGACGACGACCAACGCGATGCTGGCCACCGATTTCCGCACAGGTCTGAACGAATTCCGCGACATGGGGGTCTCGCTCGAATGCGCGGCCGATGCGAACTGCGCCAACCCGGGCTACCAGCGAGACTACCGGATCCGCTCGATGGTTTACGCCGACGGAACGCTGGAGACCGAGGACTACTACGCCATCATGGAGCCCACCTTCGTCGCCAATGGCGCCGCACCCCGCGACTACTGGGAGTTGAAGGACTCACAGTGGACCCCGGTCGGCGCCCAGTTGCAGATCTATCTGCATGGCGATGGTGATTTCCGAATCAGCGGAGGCGAGTTCGGCTCGACCGGGGTGGCCATGAGCGCCCGCGGTTTCGACCTGGGCGGCACCGCGCTGAATGCAGCAGGTCTGAACCGCTTCGATGCCAATCAACGCTTTCATTTCGGTGCCAACGGCTACTTGCTCGGGTTTCGTACCGCCACGGCGCGATATGTCTTATCGGGCCCGCCGGTTGCCGACCAGGCGCAGAACCCGCTGACAGGCGATCTGCCGCTTGCCTATCCCTCGTCGGCATCGCCGAGCTGGACCAATGCGCTTGCCACGCACAGCGGCCTGTCGATGACATTCGGGCCGACCGTCGATGGCGCCGGCACGGTATCTTTCCGCGACCCGGATGTGCCGAACCAGGTGCTGCCGCAGCTTGGCGCCTATCAGGTGCTCACCATCGCCGGACAGACCATCGTGAAGATCAGCGAGATTCCGTCGCAAGTATTGAGCGGTCTGGAGTTGCTCAATCCGACAGCCTCTGCCGACTACCAGCGTGGCGTGCGGCCGATCTTCGGCACCGCGCCCGACGGCTACCTGCGCGAGGGGGTCTACACGCCAGTGTCCGCGGCGCCAAGCCCGCACCTGTATCTGAACCGCGTTGCGCTCAATCAAATCCTCCAGGCGCGCTCGCTGTGCCAGGTCGATGAGAACTACAGCAATATCAGTTGCCCGAACTGACCGGCGTGTTGCTCAGCAAGCTTTCGGATGCGCAATCGGTAGACATTGCATTGCCGCTGTCTTACTAACGAGGTCGTGCAACTCGATGGTGGCTTGCTGCCCCCACCGCACCAAGAGGACCTGCAAATAGCCACTATGCCTACTACGGGATCACAGGCAATGGGCGTAGTCTTCAACGCTTGCGAACGGCCGCGGCGAGCATTTGGTGGAAGTGGTTGAATCGGCGGGATCGACAGCGCAGCCATGTGTGGCAGCGGTTCACGATCTTGCTGCGCGATCTGCTTGTCCTTCCGCCAGTCCGTGTCGTTCACAGCATTTATGCAGCGAAACTCTGACTTGAGGAACCGGATGCGTTAATGGCGCTCGTCCGGGTCGGTGGGGGAGTCGTCGGGTAACCGGCGGCTCTACCCGGAGTGGGCCGGATCGCCCAGGGTGACTCGTTCCAGCCGCCCGCTCGTCTCATAGGTTCGGTGGTGTGGCTGGCTGTTGCATCAACTCCAGCCGGTGATCTGGCCGTCGGGGTCGTGTGACATGGACGACTTCGGGATTTCCAAACGAAACGACGAGGAGCCTCTGGCAGGCGGCGAGACGCGCGTTCGCGCCGAAGCGATCAGGCGCGGCCGCGCCAGCCACGCAGATAGCCGCGTGCCAGGCCGGCGAGATCGCGCAGATCGATGTAGGCATCGCGACGCCAACGCCAGGTCACGCCCAGCATGCCGCGAATCGCTCGCAGGATGGCCGAACTTTCGCGTGCCGCGGATATCGCGACCGTCCAGAGTTCGGCCAGATTGCGGGTTCGAAACAAGAGATAAGCCTTCAAGCCATCGACCGGCTCGTAGTGCGACACACGCTCATGCGGCGGAATCTTATGCGTGATCGCACCGGGCGCATGACGCTCGAAATAGTAGGGTTCCTCATCGAGCAGGACCACCTTGCCCCGCGCGGCGACCCGCGCGATCAGCATGATGTCCTGCCCGAACCGAGAGCCCAGGGGGACCATCCCACGGATGGCATCGGTACGGAATACGCCACGAAACATCCGCCCGTCACGCAGCCTCAGACATTCGATGAGGCGATCGACGTCATTGTCCAGGCAACCATCGATATGCGCCGGGCGCGAAGTGGCAACCCGACGATCGTTCTCGAAAACCGCGATCTGCGAAGCGACCAGATCGATGTCCGGGTCTCGCTGCATCGGTGCGATACAGCGCTCCAGGAAACTCGGGTGATACCAGTCATTCGCCGATGCCCAGCAGAAGTATTTGCCCTGACCCAGTGAAAAGGCGCGGTTCAAATTGGCCGCGACACCGAGATTTCGGTCGGATCCTACGACGCGGATCCGCGGATCGCGGGCAGCGTATTCCTCGCAGATCGCGACGGTCTGGTCTGGCGAGCCATTGTCGGTTATCACGATCTCGAACTCGCCCATGCTTTGCGCGAGCAGCGAGTCCAGGCATTCGCGAATGTAGAGCGCGGCCTTATAGGTGGTCAGCCCGACACTCACCAACACGGGCCTCTCGACGACGCCAAGCCGAAGCTCGGTCTCGGGCCTAGCAGCGACCGCATCGCGCATCAGGGCTCCTGATTCAAAACAATTGTCCGCAAGCTCATGTGCTGAGCCCGCGGGGTGAGATTCTGGGCTTCTGATCTGAGGAGCCCAAACCATGGCCATGAACCGAATCCAGTTCCAGCAAGGCATGTCGCTGCCCGAATTCCTGGCCGCCTTCGGCAACGAGGGGCAGTGCGAGCGTGCGCTGATGGCCGTATGCTGGCCTCGGGGCTGGAGTTGCCCGCGCTGCGCGCATCGCACCTTCTACCGTCTGAAGAGAGGCTCGCACGGTGGCTTCCAATGCCAGGGCTGCAAGTATCAGGTTTCGATCACCGCTGGCACGATGATGGCCGCCACCAAGTTGCCTCTGACGACTTGGTTTTTGGCGATCTTTCTGATCAGCCATGCCAAGAACGGCATCTCCTCGCTCGAGCTCAAGCGCCAACTCGGGGTCAGCTACCCCGCGGCCTGGTTGATCCATCAGAAGATCCTGGCGGCGACGGCCGAGCGCGATGACACCCATCGCCTGGACGGCGATGTTCTGGTCGATGACGCCTACCTTGGGGGCGAGATCGCCGGTGCCAAGGCCGGCCGTGGATCGCCCAACAAGGTGCCGTTGGTGGCGGCGGTTTCGCTGTCCGAGGACGGTCGGCCGCGCTATGCCAAGCTCTCGCAGGTCAGTGGCTTCACCGTTGATGCGATCACCGCCTGGACCACGGCCAACCTCAGGCCGGGCTGCCACGTCCATAGTGATGGCCTGGCCTGCTTTGGCGCAGTCGCCTTTGCCGGTGCGACGCACTCGTGCACAGTAGTTGGCGGCCGGCTGCCAAGCGAGCGGCCCAAGTTCCGGTGGGTCAACACCGTGCTGGGCAACTTGAAGACCGCCTTCAGTGGGACTCATCATGCATTCAACTTCGCCAAGTATGCTCACCGATCTCTGGCTGGGTACGTTTACCGGCTCAACCGCCCCTTCAATCTGCGCTCGCTGACCCCAGGATTGATCTTCGATGTCGCGCGCCGCGCCGAAGTCGGCAAAGATCATCAGCCGGGGTGCGGATAAACTTTACCAATCAGGTCAGGGCTTGCGAACCCAGGGGGCTGGCAGCCGTCGCAAGGTCTTGATTCATCGCAGTTTGTAAGTCGCAGACGGAGGTAGAAACACTGCAGCGTAGACCGATCAGCGCTGAGCATTCCTTTCAAAGGTTATCGTACGCCTGTTCGCCAGGCATCGACATATTGACAAACTTGGAGGCATTTTGCAGACGAGCCGATGTAAGGCGCTTTTTGCGCCATCAGCGCAGGTTTTCTGTGCAATCGGCAGGCTCTCGGGAGCGCGAATTTCCCGCCTCCGATGGCGCCGTCCCTATCGCCATTAGGGTGGGCAATGCGATCGGTGTCAAGTGGCGCGTACTGGCCTCTTCGGGCGTATGGCGGCGCACGGGGTCAGGACGTCCATTCGTGCCTTGACCACGAAGACTCTCGAGATCATCCATGCCTTTGTGCACTGCAAGCATCGCCCCCTGCCCGTCCATCGCATAGAGCCAGCCGTTCCTGGCGGCGCGCTCGAGCCATTCATGGCGCTCGGCCAAGGCCACCAGCTGGGCCGAACTCGAAAAGGCCGATCCCGAGTTCGTCGGCAATGTCAAGCCCCCGCTCACCAAGGCCAAGTGATGCACGCTACGTGCCCGCGCCGCAGCTCACGGCGCGGATCCCGGCATGCATAAGGCCCTCGCCCACCTGGTCAACGCGCTGGCGATCATCGCCGGCGCTTTGCTTTGTGGGTTGGTCGTGCTGATCTGCTTCGACGTCGTCGCGCGCAGTTCACGGGCGTTTTCACTGCGATGGCACTCGACGTCGCTGAATGGGCCTTGTTCCTGATCACCTTCCTGGGCGCGCCGTGGGTGCTGCGCGAGCATGGCCACATTGCCATCAAGATCTTCATCGCCCGCCTGCCCGGAGCCGCGCAGCGTGCACTGGGCTGGCTGGTCAATCTGATCGGCGCGCTGGTATGCGGTGTGTTTCTGGTCTGCGCGGTGCGGCAACTGCTGCGCGCGTTCGATTCGGGCAACATGGTCTACGAGACCTTCGTGTACGCGGAGTGGTATCGGTACGCCGTGCCGCTGCCCATCTTTGCACTGTTGCTGATCCTGTTCGTGCTGCGTCTGATACACCCCTAAAAACCTCCGCCGCAGGCGCTCGACGAAGGATTCCGAGATTCCATGGCCTGGTACGCGATCCTGTTGCTGCTGGTAGCGTTCATGGCCATCGGGCTGCCGGTGGTGTTCGCGTTCTTCGCGGTCAACCTGATGGGCGCCTATGTGGTCATGGGCGGCGACAACGGAGTGCTGCAACTGGCGCGCAACGCGGTCGATTCGGTGCAGAGCTTCGCGCTGCTGCCGATCCCATTGTTCATGCTGATGGGCGAGATCATATTCCACACGGGCGTGGCCTCGCGTGCGATCGATGCGGTCGATACGCTGATCGCGCGCGTGCCCGGCCGCCTGTCTATGGTGGCGATCGTCGGCGGCACCTTGTTCTCGTCACTGTCAGGCTCGACGATCGCGTACACCACGACGCTCGGCTCGACCCTTCTTCCCGAGATGTACCGGCGCGGCTACAAGCCGTCAATCGCGATCGGTCCGATCGTCGCCGAGGCGGCATCGCGATGCTGATCCCGCCCTCGGCACTGGCCGTGCTGCTGGGTTCGATCGCACAGCAGCTGGGCCTGGATCTGGTCTCGTTCGGCGTCCTGATGCTGCTGGTGCTCGGAGTCAGCCTGGCCACGCCGCCATTCGGGCTGCTGCTGTTCGTGACCAAGGGAGCGTCGCCGGAGACCGACATGCGCGATTTCGTGCTATTCGTGCTGTCGTTCGTGCTGATCGTGCTGGCGGTGGTCGCGTTGCTGATCGCATTCCCGGGCATCGCACTGATACTGCCGCAGTTGATCGCGCGCTGACCCCCTTCAGTGTCTTCCCTGTCTGTCAGTGACGCCCGCATCGAGCCCACCGTGTTTGGCGATCGCATCGTGCTTCTGCCAGGCTTTGCCCCTACGGCGGCGCGGGTCTTGTTCGAGGGCATCGATCAGGTCAGTGCCGCGGCGCCGTTTCGCCAGATGCGGGTACCCGGTGGACATGCGATTTCGGTGGCCATGACCAGCTGCGGCCCGCTCGGCTGGGTGGCCGATGAAACCGGCTATCGCTACAGCGCACTGCACCCGCAGTCCGGCCAAGACTGGCCAGAGATGCCCGACGCATTCTCGGCACTGGCCCACGCGGCGACCCTACGCGCCGGCTTCGCGGGATTCCTTCCGGATGTCTGCCTGATCAACCGCTACCAGGCCACCGCTGATGCCGGCGTTGGCGACTACCTGATCGGCATTGGCGTGGAATTCTGGCTTGATCTGACGGCCGACGACGACGACTTCACGACGAACAAGCCGATCGGCGCGGATCGCCTGCGCCGTGTCACCGGCGGCCGGAACTGGTTCGGATTCAGCAGCGCCAGCGATGCCGATCTGCTTCGCCTCCACGCTGGCGGCCTGTTGCCGACCGGCAACGGAGCGGGACCATTGGCCGGGCCACTGCCCCGCCGCGGCGGGGCTGCACCTACGATAGAGGGTGGATGACTTCGACGGGATTGCGAGATGCACGACACCGCCACAGGCCAGAAATCCGATCGCCCGAGCGTGTTGGTGGTGACCGATCAGCTGCCGTATCCGCCAAGAAACGGGTTGACACTCCCCCTGTACCACTACGTTCTCGGACTGATGAAGTCGCGAGATGTGAAGCTGGCGCTGCTGGTCGAGGGGAACGATGGGCCCGCCGCCGCCGATCTGACGGCGAACGAGCGTATTTTCGGGAAGATCGAGATCATTCCCTTCGATCGCGCGCCCAAGCTCTCCCGGATAGTCGGCGAGGTACTCGGAAAAGAGATGTACCAGCACGGCTGGGTGCTGAAAGAGTCGTATCGCTCAAGCGACGCACTGCGAGCGGAGTCCATTCTGGTATCGCCGATGAGTGCCGTCGCCAAGTGGCGAGCTTCCGGATTGACCCGGGCGCTGGGCGCGAGGGTATCGATTGCGGCAGTCCACGACTGCACCGCAGCCTCGTATCTCTATCGAAGCAAGCAGGCGTTTGGCGGGTTCAAGCTGAGGCTCAAGGGGCAGGTGGACCGACTGCGCGCCTCTAGAATCGCGAAGATCGAGCATGACCTGCTTTGCGACTACCGGGCGATCCTGCTTCAGACGGAGAAGGACAAGAAGCTGATTCAGGATGTCGTGTCCGACGGGCTGACCGATCAGATTGTTCTCGTTCCGAATGGCGTAGGCGAAGAATATTTCGACTTGCAGCGGTGTGAGCTTCCGGACCGGCCCAAGGTGGTCTTCGTCGCCGAACTCAGCGGCGAGTACGGGCCAATCGCCCGATGGGTCGTCGACGACGTGTGGTCGAAAGTCGTTGCAACGAATCCCGCGGCCGAACTTCTGGTCGTCGGCAAGGGTGCGTCGCCGGGACTGCGTGAGAGATTCAGCTCGGCAACCAATGTTGTGTATACCGAATTCGTGCCGGACTTGTGCGAGATCTATGCGCGCGCGTCGGTTGTACTCTCGCCTGTCTTCAAGGGCTACGGCCTGATCAACAAGACGCTCGAAGGGATGGCGTCAGGAGTGACCGTGGTCGGCGGAGTCGCCGCGTTCAACGGCATCCAGGGTTTCGAGTTGGGCGTACACGGAATGGCGTGCGACGCGGGGGACGCGGATTCGTTCGCGACCGCGATCAGCAGGCTTCTGCGGGATTCGGCGCTCCGGACCCAGATCGGTCGTGCGGCACGCGACTTGCTCCGATCGCAATTCAAATGGGAATTCGCCGTCGACAAGATCAACGGGATCATCGATCAGGGGACGGCGCGGGAGTCAGTCGACGTTCGTACGCCCCTGCCGAACCCGACGGCTCTCCGATCGGGTTCCGAGACAGCCACACTGTAAACACCGGTCTCGGTTCGCGCCACGCCGGACGACGTGTGTCGCCGTGACCGTTGCGATCACCGCGCCTGATCGGCTCCGGGCATGCGCGCTTTGCCCGGTGGCGGCGGTTGCAGATCGACGCCCAGATGATTCAGGAACTTCTAAATAGCTGCCCGCTCAAGGATCGAGGCCACAATCTTCGGCTCTGCCTGAGCGCAGGTCTGACAATGGCTCATGTCGATATCGAGCACCGGCCGCCCGTCACGACGCAGGCGAAGATCAACCTCGAACAGCGCTACAGCGCCGATGTCGCACGATCGCTCGTGCACGACAATCCACAAGCAATCTTCCGAAGCTGATTGAGCGCGCTTGCATCGCCTCGAGGGTCCGATCCGGGCACGCAAATGGTAACGCCCGGAATTGCGTTGCGGGCGTTGCCGTCAAAGCCCATCGAAAGATGATGGGCGCGCCGATGAGCCGGCTCCTAGAGCTGCTGGCCCACCGCCCAATCGATATATTCCTGGAACTGCGCGTCCGATGACAGGCCCAGGTGCGCGGTGATCGTGCGCCAGTCGCGGCCGATCTGTCGGAAGCGACCGATTGGTGCGTGGCCGTTGACCCAGTTTGCTCCGTTCCACCGCGCGGTCATCGACTGATAGATGTCGCCAGCCGAGACGCCGTATATCCGCGCACTGTCGATGTCATCGACACCGTTCGGATCATCCTTGACCAGACGTACATCCATCGAAACCACCAGGCCTTGGAGATCACGATAAAAGGGCACTCGAAACGACGAGTAGAAATGAAAGTGGCCACCGCTCTGTATGACCTTGACCGCAAGACCTTCATCACCAAGCTGTACGACATCGGCCGGTGTGTTCGCATTGGTGGTGTAGTCGGTGTAGTTCGCACCGCCGAAACCATTCTTCTCGTACTGCGCGCGATACCACACACCGTTGCGCTTGAAATCAGCGCGCAACCTGCGGATTTGCACCCGGACATTGGTCGCGGGGCTCCCCGAATCAGATGGGCCTACGATGCCCCACATGGTATAGGCCGGCGAGGTCCAACTCGACGGGAATCCGGTCAAGCCGTAGCCCAGGTCGGCCTGACTACCCCAGGACCAGGACGGAGGCACACCAACGATCGTCGACTCGTGCGCACCGGTCATGTCGGCTCTCATGCCGGCCACGGTAAGGTCCAGGCCGCTCACTGAGTCCGAAGTCGGCACGCTGGTCGTGGTCGTCGATGTGGTCGAAGTACTCGTCGACGCATTGGCCGATGTCTCGGTCATCGCGGTGTTCGACGAGCTGGTCGATGACGTATCCTTTGCGCCCGATGCGACGACACCGGAGCCGGCACTCGATGACGTCGTCGTAGCCGCAGGCGCTCCGGTCTGCGGCACCTGCGCGACCACGACAGGCTGGGCCGTCGCAGCGGACTGATCGAACTTCGGGGTTGCTACCGTATCAGCACCGGAAGCCGTGCCAACCGGAGACGACTGGTTGACATCGTTCCAATCACCACACGCACTCGTGATAAGGCACGCGGCGATCAAGCCGACCATCTTCGCGCAGGCGGAACGCGAACGCTCGGGTCGGTGAACAGCTTTATTGCATGCCCTCTTGGCGGAGTAGAAATGCGGCGTCAATCGGGCTCTCCCGAGAAGGACCGGTCTCGCCGCTGCCGCGGCTAGCACGGGCAACGAAACCGGTCAACGATGGATGCCTCGAACGTTATTGATTTGTCGTATTCGAAACGACGCGGGAGAGACAATCGGTCCTAATCTGCGGATCATCGATTGCGAACGGTCGCTAATCGCAGATAGAAGGCGGGTCGTCGCCCGCGCCGGCGAGAAAGGTCGGCGGATCACGCCCAATTGCGCGGGAAAAATTCACGGTTCCGACCAATCGGCGCGGAAATATGTCACGCATCGCGCAAACCACGGTCTTTCTGGCATGCCGGACTCGGGCGCTGCATGACCGCCTCTCGAAATGCCTCACGAGCCGCTGACGCAGGATTTGCGCACCAGCCCGCTCATGCATGAATCGCTCGCGCTCTCACCTGCTCTTTGATTGCCCGCGACTCTCTGCGCCCGCATTGACGAAGCAATGCGCATGGAGAGGTGGGAAGCGTCGCGTACGAGGCAGCGCGTGATGCCGATCAACCGCGTCCGCGATAGCGGCCGGCGGTCATCTGGCGTACTTTTCAACCCAGGAGAGAAGACGCGCAGGACAGCATGAACAACGGGAAATCGAGCCGCGTGCAATCGCGGGCCATCGTTGCGGCAATCTGCCTTTTGATCTCCGCATGCGGTGGCGGAGGAAGCGATCCCGGCACGTCTGTCTTTTCCGACTCGGACGCGCAAACTAGGCCCTCGCCGGTGCCATCGCCAGGTTCCGCGCGGGCGCCCGCAGCGGATGCCGGCCAGGTGTCCGGTTCCGCGGTCGTGCGGGTATTGGCGCAATCGAACTTCGGCATTGCGATTAAGGATGAAGCAGGTTTCGCCGCCCTCGAACCATGGTCCAACCGCTTCTCCAGCGTGCGCACCGAACTCAATGGAATTCGCCTAACCAATGAGAGCGGCTTTTACCTGCCTGCCGACACCATTGACGACCAGTGGACGATGCCCAGGCGCACCCTGCTCGAGATCGATGTGGCCACAGATGCTGTTTCGGCGTTCACGTTCAAGGGCAGTGGCAAGGTGACGACGAACACGGCCGAATACGCATTAAGCGCGGGCCAGCAAAGCATACCACCCTTGGTTCAGCTCAGATCCGATCTGATCAAATACACGCTGCCCGCTGCGCCCGGATCGGCGGTTCGCGTATTCGCGGGGACCGCGCCCCGCGAGGACTCTCAGATGCGCGTGTGTTGGAAACGAGATGCGCGCTCTGGTCATCGACCGGACGCTCGATCTGCCACCGGGTAGCGGGTTCGTGGGGTCCGACCGCTTGCGCGCCGGCGATCCAGGCTGTCAGCAGCGATGACGCCGCCAAACCCGAAACGCCCAGGAGACGACCGATTCTGCCGACATGGCCCTTGACGACACCAGGCTTCGGGAGCTGGGGTCCGGTGAGCGATGCTTGGGACTCATGGCAATGGGTGGGCCGAAGCGGCGCAGCGGCCCGGTTGACGATCAGCCCTCGAACGGCAGCCCGACGTACTGCTCGGCAAGCGCGGCCTGGGCACGCGTCGACCCACGAAGGTGATCCAGCTCGTTCTCCTTCATGCGCTGGTCGAACTCGGTCTCGTCGGGGAACCTGTGCAGCAGGTTGGTCAGCCACCACGACAGCCGCATGGCGCCCCACACGCGCCTCAGCGCCATGTCCGAGTAGGTTTCCAGGTAGCCCGCGTCGTCGCGCTCGTAGAAGCTCGCGAAGGATCGCGCCAGGTACCAGACGTCCGAAACGGCCAGGTTCAGGCCCTTCGCGCCGGTCGGCGGCACGATGTGGGCCGCATCCCCGGCGAGGAAGAGCCTGCCGTGACGCATTGGCTCCGCGACAAAACTGCGCAGCGGGGCGATGGACTTCTCGATCGACGGTCCGGTCACGATGCTGCGGGCCATCTCCGGCGGACAGCGGGCCAGGAACTCTTCCCAGAAACGCTCGTCCGGCCACTGCCCGACGGTGTCGTTCAGGTCGCACTGCACGTAGTAGCGGCTGAGGTTTGGTCCGCGCTGCGAGGCCAGCGCGAAGCCTCGGCGGTGATGCACGTAGCAAACGTCCGGATAAGGTGGGGTCTCGGACATGATCCCGAGCCAGCCGAACGGATAGGACTTCTCGAACGTGCGTAGCCGCGCCGTGGGGATGGCGCTACGGCTGACCCCGTGGAATCCGTCACAGCCGGCGATGAACTCGCAATCAATGCGATGCGTCCCGCCCTCTTTCTCGAACGTCAGGTAGGGCGCGCCCGTCACGTCGTGCAGGGCCACCGCGCCGGCCTCGTCGATGACCTGTCCACCCACGGCATCGCGAGCCGCGAAGAGATCTTCGGTGATCGCCGTCTGGCCATAGGTCGTCATCTCCTTGCCGGTGAAGGTATGCGTGTCGATCAGGAATCGGTCGCGGCCCGCCCAGGCGATGGCGACCCCGTTGTGGGGCTTACCCTCGCGATCCATTCGTGCGCCCAGACCCGCCTCGCGAAGGACGGCCACAGTGCCGGCCTCGAGCACGCCCGCGCGAATGCGCTCCAGCACGTGGGCGCGGCTGGCGCGCTCGAGCACGATGCTGCGGATGCCATGCAGATGCAGCAGGTGGGCAAGCAAGAGCCCGGCCGGGCCGGATCCGACGATGCCGATCTGAGTGCGCATATGCATTGCCGACTTCCTCCCGATATCCTTCAATACCCAGGACCGGCCACCTGAAGAAGCTCGCGGTCCTGCCGGGGCGATCGTCCGAACTTGCGGGAAAACTCTCGCGAGAACTGGGCGGAGCTTTCATAGCCGACACTGAACGCGATCTGAGAAACCTTCGCCGAGGCGCCGCGCAGGTTTTCACGTGCACGCAGCAGGCGCAGGTCTTTCTGGTACTGCAGAGGCGACGTGCCCGTCACCGCCTTGAAACGTTCGAAGAAGGCCGAGGGGCTCATGCCGACGCGCTGCGCCAGCTCGGATACCACGATCGGCCTGGCCGGATCGGTACCGATCTCCTGGGTGATGCGAAAGATCTTGCTCGCTGTGCTCTCATGCCACATGAGCCTCGTGAGCACGCCGCCGTGAGGCCCCATCAGAAGCCTGGCGTGGATCTCACGCGCGGTGATCGGCGCGAGAAGATTTCGCGATGCTTCGCGTTCGCACTGCCCGAAATAGCGCACCAGGGCATCGAGCATTTCGTCATCGCTGTCGGAGAGGCAGATCGAAAAAGGGTCCGACGCAGGACCGTCCGCGGCCGGAACCACCGCGGGCACCAATGAGCGAAGCAATTCGAGATCCAGCGGAAGCACGAGCGCCACATAGGGATGGTCGTGCGTTGCCAGGGTGATCCGCGAGACCACCGGCAAGGCGTGACTGACGATCAGCGACTGCCCCGCGTGGACGGTCAGTGTCTTGCTGCTGGTGCCCACCTCCTTCGCTCCCTGAAGCACCAGGCAGAGCAGCGGGCGATAAACCGTGGCGTCCAGCGCGGTGCGCGCCCGATGGCGCAGGAGATGGGTGCCAGTCGACGCGTGCGGCAACACGCCGCGCCCGACCCCCGCCCCGTCGAGGATCGCGGTGACACTGGCCAGCAATGTCCGACCCTTCATGAACCCCCTCCCCGATCGCAGCGGGCTGAGACGATGATACCTGCGCAGACTGTTCAACAACGCCGGCACCGGGTCGTACGGCATCCAGGAACTGATGTCGCCCGACGACATGGCGCGTGTGTTCGACGTGAATGTGCTGGGTGTTCAGCGGGTCATGCGCGCAGCGCTTCCGCACATGCGTGCGCAATGCCGGGGCACCGTGCTCTACAACTCCAGCCTGATCGGCCGGATCACCACGCCGTTCTATGGCACTTACTGCGCCTCGAAGTGGGCGCTCGAAGCCATCGTCGAATGCTATCGAAGCGAACTGTCCGGATTCGGCATCGAGTCGTGCATCATCGAGCCGGGCGCGATGCCGACCACCTTCTTCGACGGCATGATCACCCCGAACGATCCCGCGCGCGAAACACAATACGGCGAATTCGCCGCCGTGCCCCGGATGTCTGCCCGCGGGCTTGCAGAGTTACTCCAGGCCACACCTGGCCAGCGCCCGGAGCGGATCGCCGAAGCCGTGGTGGCGCTCCTGGACAAGCCCTTCGGCCAGAAGCCGTTTCGCACCGTGGTCGATCACACAAGCGTCGGCCAGGAGATCGAGCGCTACAACTCCGTGTTGCACGACGTGACACGCAACGTCATGACCGCCTTCGGCATCGAGCAGATGCTCGCCCTGAACGCCTGACCAAGCCGCGCACGTAGCCGACTCCGATGGTGAGGCCCGGTCGGGCTCGGTGATCAGCAGTTCGTCCAACGGTGGGCAGATCACCTTCCCGCCGGGCTGGCGCTACCACGGCACCGAATGCCCTCGTTGAGGCTCACCGGCCGTGCGCGACGGGGAGCGTCGCGTTTCAGCGGGCACCAGGCAATGCATATAAATGTTCAGGGTCGCCGCCGAGCCGAATCGCTGGATCGGGGTGACAACACCAACCTGCCCGTCGCCGTGACCGTGATCGGCTGCGCTGGGGTCGCATGTCGTTCTGAAACGGGTGCAGCCCGTGGCGGCGACGGCGGCGGTATCGCGCTGAACCCGGTCACGGCATGACCGACGAATCACCCATTCGCTTCGGAGCCCGCCTACTGGACACACGCGGCCCACCAGGTCCCGTGCAGCGGCCGCGGAACAGGGTGGTCGAACCGGCAGCGCGCGATCGGGCCGCGCTGCAGTCCGCCGGCGTCGAGCTCCGCAACAAAGCTGCGATCGGGCTGAGCTTCGTACACCATCGACAGCAGATAGCCGAGTTGTTGCTTACGAGCCTGCGCGCCGGGAGCAACTCGCGGGAAGTCGCACGGGATCGATGACGAATGGCCTTCCTCGCATCCTTGAGCAGCAAGAGAAGCTGCTGCTCGCGCAGCGGTGATGCAATGAATCCGAATCGCGAACAAAAACGGCGGGCGTGCCCGTCGAGCGGATGGGTGAGCATGGCGCGCACACCGGCATGCCCGGCGACGACAAGGGCTCACGATACAAGGCACCGCGACCCTCGGGTGTCCTGATCAGCCACCGTCGATCGGCATTTGCGGCGGCATCTCGGCAAATGACGGCAATGCCGGATCCACGAGGTCCCAACGCGGTGCCCGGCTCGCATACACGACCATCTGCGGATCGACCCGATTCGGATCGTCCAGGCTGGAGGCGCGGACGAAGACGAGTCCCGCCATCGCGTCATTGGTCGAGTAGATGGCCGATCCACATGTCGGGCAGAAATGCCGGGTAACCAGATTGCCGCTGTCGGCGCTGCGTGCGTAGCCGCGGGTCTCGCCCTCGATCTCGAATGCATCGGCGGCGAACGCCGCGTGCGTGCCGTGGCCGGTTCCACTGGTGCGCCGGCAGTCCTCGCAGTGGCAATGTCCGGTGATCGCCGGATCCGACGTGCATCGATAGCGCACGGCGCCGCACAGGCAACCACCGGTCCTTGGCTCGCTCATCGGATGCTCTCCTCCCTCCAATCCATGCCCTATTCTGCTCTCATTGAGTCACCGGAGCACATCACCACCAGCATGCTCGCCAAGCGCCTGGAAGCGATGGAACGCGATGATCTCGTCGAGCGTACGCTCTACCAAGAGCGCCCACCCCGATACGGCTATCACCTGACCGAACGCGGCCGTGCATTATTGCCAGTCCTGCAGCAGATCTGCCGTTGGGCCAATCGCCATGTACCCGGTACATGGACGCCTCCGCCGGAATTCATGACCCGGCGCGGTCGTTGATTCCCTGGCAAAAGATCGGTTTGCCGGTGTGGCAGTGCAGCCATTCTCGCTCGCGCCCGTCGGCCAGGCCCTCGAACAAGCGGCGAAACGTCTTCAGATATTGATCGGCGGACGCGCCCCGGGACACCGCGATCGCCGCAGCCAGCAACTCGGTCCCGGGTCTGGCGGGATCGTTCCTCATTGCTTCGCACAGTAGTACTAGTGCCCCGACTCCCGGTGGGCGGCCAGTTGCGCCTCCTCTCGCGCGACGGTCGAGGCCACGCAGGCCTCGCCGTCGGCGCCCGGATCGGGTTCCTCGCCGCGGCCCAGCCGCGCGATCTGCTCGTAGTAGAACGGCATCCAGTGCGACCGTTTGAGCCGGGCCTGGACATCCAGTGCCGTGGCATCGTCGGCGATCAGCCGACGGGGTAGCCCGGGCTCGACGCAAAGCGTGCGGCCCAGGCCAATGACGTCCGTGGCACCCTGTTCCAGCGCCTCGCGCATTGCCGCGGCGGAACGAAATCCGCCGGTCAACATCAGGGGCAGCGTGGTGCGTGCCCGCAGATTGACCGCGTAGTCGATGAAGTAGGCCTCGCGCGCCAGGGTGCTGGGCTTGACCTGTGGCTCGCCGGGAAGATAGCCCACGATCATGGCCGGCGCCTCGTAGTTGCCGCCGGATATCTCGAGCAGATCGACGCCCGCCTGCTCCAGCCAGTTCGCTACCCGGGCACATTCATCGAGCGTGAAACCGCCGGCCTGGAAGTCCGTCGAGTTCAGCTTGACCGAAACGGGAAATCCGGGCCCGACGTCCTGGCGAACCGCATCGATGATGGCCATCAAAAATCGGGCACGCCCCTCGAGCGCACCACCCCAGTCGTCATCGCGCTGGTTGGCGAGCGGATTCAGAAAAGCGGACACGAGATAGCCGTGGGCGCCATGGACCTGCACGCCGGTGAAACCGGTGTCCTTGGCGATGCGTGCGGCCCGCGCGAAGGCCGAGATCGTGGCAAGGATCTGCGCCTCGCTCATGGCCACCGGATCGCCGAGATTCATCGCCTTGGCCGCTGCCCTGACCGCACTCGGCGCCATCGGCCGCGGGTTGATCGGCGCCGGTGTCTGCCGCCCGGCATGGTTGATCTGCATCCAGAAGTGGTTGCCGCCCGAGCGCCCGGCCGCGGCCAGGCGGCGAAAGGCGTCTAGATCGGAGGCGGCGTCGGCGACCATGTTGCCCGCAGCCTCGAGATGCACGCGATCGACCAGCACATTGCCGCTGATCTGCAACGCCACCCCACCCGCCGACCAGCGCCGATACAGGGTCTCGAGCGCCGGGGTGGGATCGTGCCTGCCGTCGGCCAGCCGCTCGGTCAATGCGGCCTTTGCCAAGCGGTTTTCGAGCACGGCGCCACAGGGCAGTTGCAGGGCTTGGTTCAACATCGGCATTCCTCGGCACGCCGTTCGCGCGGCGGATGTGTAGACTTGCGGGCGGCCGCCGGACGACCGGCTCACCCTCCAGTGGAGAAGCATAAGCGTGGATCTCGAACAAGTCATAAACGAACGGCGATCCATTCGCGGATTCCTCGACAAGCCGGTGCCCAGGGCCTTGCTCGAGGAGGTCATCGCGCTGGCCAATCGGGCGCCCTCCTCGATGAACACCCAGCCGTGGCATCTGCATGTCCTGAGCGGCGAGCCGCTCGAACGAGTTCGGCGCGGCAACACCGAGCGCATGCTTGCCGGCGTCAAACCGAGCAGGGAGATCGGAGACTATGCGTCCTACGAGGGCGAACATCGCGCGCGCCAGATCGAGATCGCGGTGCAGCTATTCGAAGCCATGGGCATCGAGCGCCATGACAAGGAACGCCGACAAGACTGGGTGATGCGCGGCTTCCGGCAGTTCGATGCGCCGGTTTCGATTGTCGTCTGCTTCGATCGCGATCTGCTGAACAACACGATCGCTCATTTCGACACAGGCGCCATGACCTTCGGGTTGGTTCTCGCCGCCTGGAACAAGGGCCTGGGCGCGGTCATCAACGGTCAGGGCATCATGCAGAGCCCGGTGGTACGCGAAGTCGCGATGATCCCCGAGGATCAGGTCATCCTCACCTGCGTGGCGCTCGGCTGGCCCGACAACGGATTCATCGCGAACTCGGTGATCTCCCGGCGCCGAAGCATCGATACGGTCGCGCGATTCGTCGGTTTCGAATAGCCGCGGTTGATGGCTGCGCAGTGCTCAATCGGATCACGCTTGGCGAACGAAACAGCCGCTACTATGATCCCCGACGGCCACCATGGTGCGCCACAGCAAGATTGCCATCGGCGGATTGTCCGAAATGAGTGCGCCTGTTCCGAACCTGAAGCACTTGCAGCTCGTCGTTGCCGTTGCCGAACATGGCAGCATCACGGCGGCAGCGCTGGCTCATCATGTCTCGCAACCGGCGCTCAGCATGACCATCAAGGAATACGAACGAACGCTCGGGTTTCCGATTTTTTTCAGGAACCGCTCCAAGGGCGTTGCCTTGACGCCAAACGGGCGCAGGTTGGTGCAGCTTTCCAAGAAGCTGCTCGAAGACGCGCAGATGTTTCAGGCGCGCGCCTCGGGGCTGACGCAATCACCCGCCGGAAGCCTTGATGTTTCATGCTACACGCCGCTGACGCCGCATGTCTTCCCGCCGGTCTATCAGCGCCTTGCAAGCGCGCACCCGAAGATCGAACTGAACCTTCTGGAAGGCGACACGCTCGAACTTTTTGGTCATCTGCGCAGCGGCGTGGCCGATGTTGCCATTACCTATGACATGTACCTCGACGAGGGCGTTCTGTTCGAGCCGTTCGCGAAGATCGTTCCGCAAGTTGCCGTACGCCGCGATGACCCCCTCGCAAACTGTCCATCGATACGCATTCCAGATCTCGCGGATCGAGGCATGGTCGTCTTGGATCTTCCCGTCGTCGAGACCTTCATTGGGGGCTTTCTGCGGGCGCACGGCGCGGACCCTCGCATTCGTTTCCGCGTGAAATCGCCCCAGATGATGATGTCGCTGGTGGCTGCCGGGCTGGGCTACGCGGTTTTCTTCATTGCGCCACCCGACATTGCAAGAAACGGCAATAGCGAGGTGATTTTCATTCCGCTGGAAAGAAACGCCGTGACGCTGAACATCGGTGCCGCCGTTCCGGCGGACGTTCCACCAACTGCGCTGGTTTCAACGTTCATGGACGCATGCCGTGACCTGTTTCGGGACCAGCGCGTGCTGGTCCCCTATGTACATCAAGTCTAAGAGAGCCTGATTTGGTCAGCCTTACCGGAAGCCGAACAGATGCGGCACCGTTAACACCAAGGCCGGAAACACCGTGATCGCCAGAAGAACCGCGAGATGGATCAGCAGATACGGCCAGATTTCCTTGGTGATTGCTTCGATGCTCTGACCAGACACACTCGAGGTGACAAAGAGCAGCATCCCGACCGGCGGCGTGGCCAGACCGATCGTCAGGTTGACGCACATGACCACCGCCAGGTGCAACGGATCGACGCCGGCTGCGACAACCGGCGGCGCAAAGATCGGGCCAAGAACCAGCACCGCCGGTATGGCGTCGAGGAACATGCCAACGATGAGGAGCACACCGCTGACCAGAAGCAGCAGCATCAATGGATCACGGGTAATCTTGACCATGGCTGCGCCGGTGGCTTGCGGAACCCCGGAGATCGTCACGGCCCAGGCAAAGATGGACGCGGACCCGATCATCAGGACAATGCCCGACGAGACGATCCCGGTGCGGTACAGAATGCGCGGTAGGTCGGCCAACGTGATGGTTCTTAGCACGAACAACCCGATCACCAGGGCATAGAACACTGCCACACCGGCCGCTTCGGTCGGCGTCACAATCCCCGATACGATCCCGACCAAGATAACCACCGGCGTCAACAGCGGCAGGAACGCGCCCTTGAACGCATCCCTGACTTCCGCCATCGAGGCGCGTTCGTCTGACTTTGGATAGCCGCGCCGCCGTCCTATCCAGGCAGTCATCAGCATCAGTCCCACGCCGAGCAACAGCCCGGGAACGATCCCGCCGAGAAACAAGGCGCCCACGGATACCTGCATCACGTAGGCGTAAACCACCATGATGATGCTCGGCGGAACAATGGGCCCGATGACCGACGAGGCGGCCGTGACGGCTGCCGAGAACGTGGTCGGGTAGCCTTCTTTCTTCATCGCTGGGATCAGGATCGAGCCCAGCGCAGAGGCATCCGCGACCGCCGAGCCGCTGATGCCGGAGAACAGGATACTGGCCAAGATATTCGTCTGCGCCAGACCGGCCCTGACATGCCCGACCAGCACGTTGGCGAAACGAACCAGCATCTGGGTGATGCCACCGGTATTCATCGCCTCGCCTGCCAGAATGAACATCGGAATGGCAATGATGTGGAACTGACTCATCCCGCCGAACATCCGTTGCGGCACCATCTTGAGAAAGAACACCTTGTCGGCCAGCAGGAAACCGCTGAGTGGCGCGGCGGCAAGCGCAAACACGATCGGCACACCGAGCAGCATCAGGCCGGCGAATATCCAGAAAAAAGTTATCGGCATGAGCGGCTCAGTTATGACTTGACAGCCTCGTCCAGCGATGAACGACGGGTCTCAGCCTGCCCGGACTCGTCCATCGCATCCGGGGCGAAAAGCTCGGCATCGCCAGGATCGGCTATGCCTCGCAAAGCACGCAGGAAGATCTCGAACGAAACCGAGGCCATGACGAACGCACCGAACGGGATCGCCGCATAGATCAGCGAAAAGGAAACCGGCAGCGACGTCATCTGCTGGCGCCGCGCCAGCCATGTGAGGCCCGCGCCGTGATAGAACAGCAGACAAAGAAATGCGAAAACGATCGCGAAGATCAGCGCATGGGCGAGCATCCGCAGACGCGGGGAAAATCGGTTGACCACAAGTCCCAGCGAGATGTGTCCGCCCTGCTTCAGCACCAACGGGCTGCCGCAGAACACCATCCAGACCATCAGGTACTGCGCCACCTCTTCATACCAGGCAAGCGCATCGCCAATGACATAGCGATAGAAGACGCCCACGAAGATGTCGGCCGCTATCGCACCCACCAGCACGATCATCGCCAGCTTGCACAAGCCGAGCAAGCGCTGATTGAGCCAGTCCATCGAGGCAATCAGATGACCCATGGCTTTCATGTATCTCCTCCCCGCCCGTGTCGCCGATGTGTCGTCAGTCGGCGGGCCGTCGGTCGTGCCTGCACTCTCTCAGCATCCGGTAGACCACGGTCCAGTCCATCTGGCCAAGCCTGTCCTGCTGCGCCCGTTCATAGACCTTGTCTGCGCCCTGAGCGACGGCCATCGGCAGACCATTGCGTCCGGCGAGATCGAGTGCGATGCCAAGGTCCTTGCGCGCCAGATCGACCATGAAGGCTGGCGAGAAATCGCCCTGAAACGCCTTTTTGTAAAAGTTCGAATGCATCAGCCCCTTGCCGGCGGCCGTGCCTCGCAGGGTCTCGACGGTCAGATCGCGGTCGAGGCCAATGGCCTCGGCCAGCGCAACAGCCTCGGCGGTCAACACATTCAAGACCGTCGTCATCGTATTGTTGACGATCTTCATGCGCGCGCCCTTACCCGGGCCACCACAGTCGATCACCGACTCGCCCATGCACTCGAACACCGCGCGCGCGCGCTCGATGTCGGCGGCCTTGCCGCCCGCCAGAATCAGCAGATCGCCAGTAATCGCCTCGGCCGGCGTACGCCCGACCGGCGCATCGATGAAGCGAAACCCAAGCGCTTCGACATCGGCACGCAGGCTATCGGTATCCAGCGGATGCGAGGTGCTCATGTCGATCACCAGCGCACCGGGCACAAGTCCGGTCAAGGCGTCGGCTTCGAACAGCGCATTGCGCACCGTTTTGCCATCGGGCAGCATCGTGATGAGCATCTCAGCCCCGTTGCAGGCCTCGGCCACGGATGTCGTGCCCAGGCCGCCATGTCCGACATGGGCTTGCACCGCGCTGCCGCTGCGGTCGTAGCCACGCACGCGATGTCCGCCACGCAGAATGTTTGCGGCCATGGCAAGGCCCATGGTGCCCAAACCGACGAAGCCGACGTTCATCGCGTTCCTCTCTCGTTCAAATTCAAGTGTTCTTGGTCGGATGCTGCCGTGTGTCTGCCGGCAATCGTCTTCATCACAGGCTCGCCTGGCTGATGAACTTGGTTCGGCAATAGGCGTCGAATCCTTCCGGTCCGCCTTCATAGCCAAACCCGCTGTTGCGGATGCCGCCAAATGGCGCCTCGGCAATCGTGGGCGAAAAGTTGTTGATACCGATCCAGCTGAACTCCAGCTGATCGGCAACCAGCGTGGCCGTTTCCAAATCACGGGTGAAAAAATATCCGGCCAGACCCAGATCGACCGAATTGGCCATGACCAGCACATCCTCGAGATCGGAGAACGGCGTCAGCGGGGCAATGGGCCCGAACGGTTCCTCGTTCATGAGCAACGCGTCTTGCGGCACACCGGTCAATACCGTCGGCTGCCAGAAATGGCCAGCCTCGCCGGCTCTGTCACCGCCGATCTCGCTGATCGCCCCGCGGCTCAGTGCATCGCTCATCAGGCGCTCGATACGATTCACGCCGCGCGCGGTCGCCATCGGCCCCATGGTGATGCCGTCCTGCGTGCCGTCGCCGAGCCGGATACGCCGCACACACGCCAGAAAATGCTCGCGAAACGCGTCGAACACCGCCTCCTGCACGAATATCCGGCTCACGCCCAGACAAACCTGCCCGGCATTGCGAAACTTGAACGCCGCCGTCATCTCGGCGGCCTTGCGCACATTGCTATCGGCAAAAACGATAACCGGCGCGTGCCCGCCCAGTTCCATGGTCGCCGGCTTGAGCATTTCGCCGGCCAATGAGGCGAGTTTGCGTCCCACCTGCGGCGAGCCGGTCAGCGACACCTTCCGGATCACTGACGAGCGGATGAGGTGTTCGGAAATCTGTGCCGGGTCGCCAGATACCAGATTGATCACCCCTGGCGGCACACCGGCGGCCGCACAGGCTTCGGTGATGATCGCGGCGGCGCCCGGGGCTTCTTCGGCCGGCTTGATGATGATCGGGCAACCCGCGCCCAGTGCCGCCGATATCTTGCGAGCGGGCAAGAACGCCGGAAAGTTCCACGGCGTAAACGCAGCCACCGGTCCGATGGGCTCCTTGATCGACATCTGGCGCATGCCCGACTCGCGCTGCGGCAAGACTCGTCCGTAAACGCGGATCGCCTCGGCCGAACACCAGGCAAAGGCATCAACCGTACGGCCAACCTCCAGCAGCGACTCGGCCAGCGGCTTGCCCTGCTCCCGCGTGATGGCCATCGCAATGTGCTCGCGCCGCGCCGCAATCTCGCGTGCACAGGCGGCGAGAATTTCCGACCTTACCCAGGGCGAGGTGCCGCGCCAGCCAGCGGCGGCACGATCGGCAGCGTCAAGTGCCGCATCGAGATCGCCGCTGGTCGCCCTGGCTACCGTGGCGCAGGGTTCGCCCGTCGCGGGGTTCTCGATGTCGATCCAATCGCCGCCCCCGCCATTGACCCAGGTGCCGCCGATGTGCAGCCGATAGGTTTGCTTGTCACTTGCTGTCATTTCTCGTCAACTCTGCGGGTGATCCATGTTCGTTTCGGTAGGCGAAGATCGGACTGCTCCAGGCCTGGAAACCGTCCTCGGTATAAGCCGACACCCAGAGCGGGTTGTCACCGACGGGCGCAAGCGGGATCTCGACCTCGCCCGCCATCGAACAGTGCGGATTTTCGTCGGGCAGCCGAACCACGCTGATTTCCCGATAGAGGCCGCCAAGGCCGATGCGTGCGCGGTCAATGCCGATACTGGCGAGTGCGTCCGACCACTGGCCGCGGTTGCAGTCGAGTTCGATCCGGGCGTCGGCACGTTCATCGAGCCAGACATCGAAACCACCGAAATTGCCGGTGGTGATGGTGTCGAACACCACCGTGTCGCCGCTTGCCATCTCCAGAACCCGCTCATGGTTCCAACCATTGATCTTTTCCATGCGCAGGATGCGTGCATTGGGAAACCGCACTCGGCCCTTCCATGCGCTTGCCCTGCCGCGGCCACGATATTCGGCCCCGCTCCAGATCACGCGGATGCGGCTACCGAGATCCTCGGGTGCGTATGGCCTGATCGTGGCCACGACTTCAATGCCATTGCGCACTTCGAGCCGTTCGATGGGCGTCCCGCTCGCGAGCCGGAACTTCAGGCGTGCGCGGGCATCGTTGGTCTGAACGATGTCGCCCATCATGACTTCGTTGACATCACGCGGCTTGATGTCGGCAAAGACGCGCGGATCGCGTTCATATAGCCGCGCGCCGCCATCGAAGGTCGCATGCACTTCAAGATGCAGGCGATTGCCGGTCGTGCCATAGTGATGTCGTCGGCGCAGGCACTCGAACAGCCCGTCGCGGGTCAGCTCTTCGGCAAAGAAACAGGTCAAGCCGCCATACGCGCCAAACGTCGCAGCCCCGGGGTAACTTGCGCCGGGGCGGCCCTTGTGTCCGTCGCTGTTGCAGACCACGCCGCAGCGATGCCCGAGCGGAAATCCGTCGGTCAACAGCCATTCGAACGTGCCCCATGCCGAATGAATCTCCATCGCCGTCTCGAGGCGAGGATCGTGCGCATAGCCGATATCGGCATAGCGGCCACCGACATGGGCGTAGATCACGCAATCCTCGTCGCGCAGTGCGTCGAACAGCCGATTGGCGTTTGGCGCATCCGTGTTGATGTCGCTGCGGTCGCTGAGCAAGGCGTGCGATGAGCGATGGATCTGCCGCCCTTCGGTGCGAAAATACACATTGCGATCGCCGCCGACGGCGGTGTTCCCGGACCATTCGTAGCCTGGCAAGGTGACGAACACGCCGTCTTCATTGTTCTCGGCCGTCAGCTCGTTGAGGTAGCGCCAGAACGCATTGTTGACCTGGAAGTCATTCGCCTGATGGCTGGTTGCATCCAAGAAGGCCTTGTTGCGGGCAAAGTCGAAATATTGCCGCGCGGTCGTCAGGCCAATCGATTCACCGCTCTGGCCGTGCATGTCTGCCCAGTAGCCGCCAACGGCGCTGTCGCGAATGATCAGCGGATTGGAGCGCGCCAGCACCGCGCCCGTTTCATCCCGCACGGTGATCGTGAGCGTTCCCGGCTCGCCAATCGTCAGATCACCAAAGGCGGCGGATTTTTCGCCCGGACCGTAGTCATAGTCCGCGGGCAAGCCGTCAACCGCCAGGCTTGTCTCGAAACGCAGCTTCGCTTGGGCCAGGTCGGTCGGGTTGCCCCATTGATCTTCGGCCTTGACCCCGAAGCGGAACCGTTCACCCGGACGCCGCAGCGTTGGCAGAACCGCCTTCCAGACCACCGGCGGCCCGGGAACCACGGCCACCGACGGCGAGTCTTGGATCGGGATGAACTGGCCCACCGCACAGACATCGGCCAACACTTTGAACTCGAAGGCTCCATCGGCCATTGTCTGCATCCGGATGCCCGGCGAACCTCCCGACGTATCACCAAACACAATGACGATCTGATCGCCCTCGCGCAGGCAGCCACCCGCCACGGTCACCGTTAACGCCTTCCAGCGCGGCCGGGCCGATACTCCCCGGTGACGATACTCGACGGTCAGGGGAACACTGTTGCTGGCATGGGCCGAGACATAGTTCGGCGCCTGCGGGGCCGTCGTCTGCAACGGCTGCGCATCGCTCATGGCGCGAAACACCACGCGGATCGCGCCGGTGTCGTCGAGCCCGTATCGGCCGGCTGTGTAGGTCAGGCGAAAGGTCTGCAAACTGCGCACCTCGACCGGGCCGACGGGGTCGAGATGCGCGTGTCCATAGAGAACCGGATCCTCGCCAGGCTGGGCGTCAGGCCAGACCTCGCCCATCAGCGCGCGTGAGACGCGCCCACCGATGCTGTCGTCCTCTGCCTCTTCAATGGTCGATAGCGAAGCGCTTCTATTCGTCATAGCTGGAAATCAAGATGGCAGGGCACGCGACAGCGCTCGCCGAAGCGTCCGCAGAAACGGCGCTCAACTGACGGGGGCTGCCGGCGGCAAGATGAAAGCCGGCCCCGGGGGCGATGTGGCCCCGGGTTCTGGCTGGAAACGACTACTTGAGCACAGTCGCGTTTTCGGCGGCGATCGCTGTCTCCGCGCGTGCCGCGGCGGCCTTGAGCAGGTCGAAATACTCGGAGCCGTAGTTCTTGACATACCAGTCGGCGACTGCCTTCTGACCCACGACAAAGCCTTCACGCTCCTTCGGCGTCGGGATATGCAGCTTGCCGCCGACCTCAGCCCACTTCTTGAGCTTGGGCAACATGGTGGCATCGATCAGGCCGGCGCAAGTTGTCTTGCCGGCCTCGAAGCCGTTCAGAACAACGGCGCGCAGGTCTTCCGGCAGGCTCTTGAGCCAGGGATCGTTCACCCACCAAAAGAACGTGATGTAGGTGTGATTGTCCAGAACACCGTACTTGATGAAGTCGGTGAAGTTCATGTCGATGATGTCACTGAGCGAGTTCTTCGTGCCCGTCACGATGCCCGTCGCCAGCGAGGTATAGACTTCCGGCCAGGACACCGGCGTCGGGCGTGCACCCAATGATCTGACGAGCTCCATCGAAATCGGCGACTCGATGGTCCGAATCTTCAGGCCTTTGAGGTCGGCCGCGCTCTGGACTTCCGTCGTGGTGAAGAAGCTGCGCCAACCATGATCGCCGCTCATCCCCAATAGCCGAACCGTGTTGGTCGCTTTGAGAACGTCCGCGCGCAGCTTGGCGTTCAGCTCCGGATCGTCCATGACCTTGTCGATCACCCGTTCGCCATTGAAGAGATAGGGAATGTCGAATGCCTGGATGGGCGGAAAGATGTTCGAGATGCCGCCACCGGTCGAGTAGGTCAGCTCAAGCGAGCCAAGTTGCACCTGCTCGACGTTTTCACGGTAGTTGCCAAGCTGCCCCGCCGGGTAATGCTCGACCGCGATGCGCCCGCTGGAAAACGTCTCGATGTGGGATTTCATGACCTCGATACAGGTCGAGATCGGCTGCGTCACGGCCGAAACGTGGCCGATCTTCATCGTGTACTCCGCGCCATCAGCAACACCGGCCGACGCCAAGACCAACCCCGCGGCCAATCCCGTGGTGCGCGCTACCTGAGTGAACCGAGCTTTCATCTGCACATCTCCTCTCCGTCGGACTGAGTTCTGGTTTGCGGGCGAACCTGCACGCCGTCGGGAAAATGTGAGACACAAGCTTCACAACATCAAATATTCAAAACTTATCCGCTTCATAAGAATTTGTGTATGCAGAGTGCGGGCTTCCTGAAGGGATCTGTCCGTTCGATTGTGCGGGGCGAGTCACCCGCCCCGGCGAGCCGCTGCGAAGGCAAGCGGCCACCTTGCAACGAAGGGATTGGCAACATGAATCAGTTGCCGGTCATGGCATCGGCGATAGGCAGCGAAACGGGCGCGAAGTCGCGCCCGGGATTGGTCCCTTTTGCGGTGCTCGTCGATGCGCAAGGGCGAGGCCTTGGCGATCAGAACACTGTGGTCGGCTCCATTTCGACCAGCTCCTGCCGTGTGGCGTCGCTCGTCAGCGTAACCGACATTCGTGCTTTACCCGCCTCCAGCGCACGCGCCATCACGTGCCAGCTCGCGATCTCACCGGGTGCGAGACGGTCGATGCGGCCGAAGGTCAGCTTGCGATCGTCGCCCGCCTGCACCTGCGTGTCGCCCTCGGCACGAACGAACGCGAACTGTTGGGGCAGTTGCGCGCCAAGCTCGATATTGATGTCTTCGGCCGTGCCCTGGTTTTTTACGACGATCTCGTAAGTGGTCTCGCCATCCACGCGCACCGGATCCTCGAGGTCAACGACCTCGACCAGCAGTGCGGGAACACCGATCGCCTCGGTCGTCAGAGCCGCGGACTGCGCCTCGGCGCAGTAGCCCTCGGCGGTCGCCGCCATCTCGTAGCTGCCTGGCTGGGGTAGTTCGAATGCCACACGGAAGTCACGACTCGCGCCGGGATCGAGCACACCGATATCGATGCCCTTTTCGCCAACGTCGCCGCGCGAAGTGGACACTCGCTGCGCCCCCTCGGGCAGCGCGAGCATCACGCGCGAATTCAGCACCGGCACATCGCCAGGGTTGCTGACCTGGATGTCGTACTGGAACAGACGGCCCGAATATTCCTTCGTCGGACCTGACACTTCCATGGCGAGTTGCGCGCGATACAGTTGAAGCGCCGCAGGCTCGGACGTCACCTCCAGCGCATCTGTCGAGGCCGTTGCCGACCCGTTGTAGTCGGCCGGTTCTTCCGCCCTCAGCGGCAGGCGGGCCTCGAACGTCTCGCCGGCCGGAATCTCGCCCGCCGGGAGCTCGACCGCATTGCGGCCATCGGCCTGCAGACCCTGCACCAGCCGCTCGCGGATGGTCACCGGATCAGTAGCGCCCGTGCCCACGTTCTCGACCCGATAGTCCGCGAAGAGCTCGTCGCAGACGTAGGCTGAGCGCACGGGCTCGCCGGCTGCGTTCACAATCCGGCGCCGGAGCGTGAGTTCCGGATCAACCACTGTCGTCTGCATGCAGGTCACCGGCGAATAGTCGACGCTCAAGCAACTGTTCGCCTGTCCCGCCGACTGTGCCATCAGCCGGCCGCGCAGCGTTTCTTCGGCTCCCGGGGCGAGCCGGGCAATTGTCCAGCGCCCGCCCTGGCCTTGCTGGTTGCCCTGGCCTTGCTGGTTGCCCTGGGCCTGTTGGCTGCCCTGAGCCTGTTGGTTGCCCTGGGCCTGTTGGTTGCCCTGAGCCTGTTGGTCGCCCTGAGCCTGTTGGTCGCCCTGAGCCTGTTGGTTGCCCTGAGCCTGTTGGTCGCCCTGAGCCTGTTGGTCGCCCTGAGCCTGTTGGTCGCCCTGAGCCCGTTGGTCGCCCTGGGCCTGCTCGCTGGAACCGCCCGGGCGTGCGAATCCATTGAGACTTTCGGTAATCACCACATCCCGCACCGCTGATTCACCACGATTGCGGACCTGTATCTCGTACTCGAACATTTCTCCGACTCGGACCTCGCCGGGCGCATTGCGCGTGATCTCGATCGGGGATGACATTGCCGTGGATGCTGGCCGCGGCTCGGCAGCACCTATCGCCGTGCGCGGAGCTCCGGTTGCGTCGGAGGCATCGGCAACCAGCGTCGGATTGGCTGCAACGGGCTCGTTTGTGGACACGACCGGTCGCGCCACCTCTTCCTCAGAGCAGGCGGCAACCAGTGTCAATAGCGATGCGGCAAGGGCGAGCGTGTGTCGCGGTGCGTGTGGGGGAGTGTTCATATGACCTCCGAAGGCGGACAGGGCAGGATTGCCGATGAACCTGCGCGGCGGCACGCAAGTTATGGTCCCGTGGTATCGCATTTCCGACCGAAATTCCGCCGAGTGGCCAGGCCGGGCGGATTGAACGCTCATTCGCGCTCCGCCCGGTTCGACAACCCGCGAACTGAGATGGGCAACGTCGTCGATTGATGCGACGTATTCGCGAGCGATTGCGAAGACAACGATAATCCCAACCCGAAGGCGAAACCGGCTGCTCCGATCTCAGCCCGCCCACCTGCTCGCGCGCTTCTTCGGTGAGCCCGTCGCGCGATTCATCTTGCGTGGACCATCCGTAGCGGGCGCGCCAGCCTTAGTCGGCTCCGGCCCGGAGAACAACTCAACCACCAACTGCCGAAGCCATCGATTCGCCGCATCGTCGTGATTGCGCCGATGCCAATGCAGGCGAATCACCGATCTCGAAACATCCAGCGGAATCGGGCGCGTGACGAAGGCATTGGAGCCCTTGAACGCATCGGCCAACTGTCCTGGCAGCACCGCCACATAGTCGGAGCCATCGAGCAGCGGTGGCAGCATCAGGTACGAGGGCACATCGACCACCCTTGTCCGGCGCAACCCTTTCGCATGCAGCTGCACATCCACCTGATTCTGAATACCGGATGAGCGCCACACCGCCAGGTGTTTGGCCGCGGCGAAGCGCTGGGCCGTCATCCGCGAGCCGGCGAGCGGATGGCCGTCACGCATCATGACCACGAACTCACGCTCGAACAAGCGGCGCTGATACAGACTGCCCGGCAAGGACGGGTATACCCCGATGGCCACATCCAGCTCGCCGGATGCCAGACCGGCCGCGATCTCCGCTTCGGCGAGCACGCGAAGATTGAGGCTGGTTCCGGGCGCACGCGCTTCGAGCGCCGCCACAATGCGCGGCCAAAGCACATAAGCCCCGACGTCCGAATGACAGATGGTGAAAGAACGATCGGATTCGCGAGGATCGAATCGCTGACCGGTCAGCAACTCATCTCGGGCCATGGCCAGCGTTCGCCCCAAGGGCTCGGCCAGCTCCAAAGCCCTTGGCGTGGGCAGCATCCCCCGGCCAGCTCGCACGAGCAGTTGGTCATCGAACAAGACCCGCAAGCGTGCCAGCGCCGAACTGACGGCCGACTGGCTCATATCGAGTTCCCGAGCGGCCTGGGTCACGCTGCCCGCGCGCAGCAGCGCATCCAGAACCGGCAACAGATTGAGATCGACTGTTTTGATATCCACGCCGTCGATTTTACTTATTTGGACTATCGCCTGTTCAGATAGACGCTCAGCGCCTAATCTGGGCCCTGTAGCGCGCCAGCAGACCAAGAGCGGGCGCGATGATGCCCCGCAGAGAGACCGACATGACCCAAAGCCGCATCGATACCCACCATCATGTCGTGCCCCCGTTCTACCGTGATTGGTTGCTCGCCAAGGGCATGGATGCCGGCGGGCTGCCAATGCCGACCTGGACCGAGGCCGAGGCACGGCAGCTCATGGATATGCAGAACGTGCGCACGGCCATTCTGTCCGTGTCGACCCCAGGCGTGCATCTGGGAGACGACACCGAAGCACGCGAGATGGCGCGACGGGTCAATGAATTCGCGGCCGACCTCGTGCGCCGTGAGCCGCAACGATTCGGCTTCTTCGCAACCCTGACCCTGCCCGATGTCGAAGGGGCCATTACCGAGGCGGCCTATGCGCTCGATCATCTCGGTGCCGATGGCGTGGTGCTGCTGGCGAACGTGCAGGGCATGTATCTTGGCTGCGCCGAATGGATGCCCTTGCTGGAGGCCTTGAACACGCGCGCCGCAAGGGTCTTCGTGCATCCATCGTCCCTACCCTGCGAGCCGGTTCCGGGCATTCCGCCCTTTGCCGCGGATTTCCTGCTCGACACCACGCGTGCTGCGCTCAATCTGGCCAAGTCAGGCGCGCTCGAGCAGTATCCGGAGCTGAAAATCATTCTCTCGCACGCGGGCGGATTCGTGCCGTTCGCCGCCGAGCGAATGGCGCGAATCTGCAGCGAAGACGGCTCGATCGAGAAGGGGATCGCACGCCTTCGTCGCCTTTACTTCGACACCGCGCTATCCAGTTCGCGCTATGCGCTGCCGTCGCTGCTGGCATTCGCCGACCCGAGCCACATCACCTACGGTAGCGACTGGCCCTACGCCAATACGAAGCGCTCTTGCCACTTCAGCGAGTTGTTGGATGCCTACGATCTCGAACCGTCCCAGCGCAGCGCCATTGAACATGGCAATGCCCAGGCATTGTTTCCGCGGCTGGCGAACTGACCGGACCGATTTCCTGCCGGCGTGCATGAACCAAACACGCCTGCGCATTGCGATCCATAGAGGAGACACTTCCATGAAGAAGGCTTTGTTGACCGGCGCCGCGCTGGCCATGTTCATGATGAGCGCCGGCGCAGGCGCGCAGACGGCGCTGCGCTTTGCCGAGTATGGGCCCGATAAAGGCCCGCGTGCCCAGGCCTTGCACTGGTTCGCCGACGAGCTTGCCAAGCGTAGCGATGGCCGACTGAAGATGCAGATCAACTTCGGCGGTTCGCTGATCAAGGCCCAGGGGGTGCTCAAGGGTGTGGCCAGCGGCATTGGCGATCTGGGCACGATCGTCGGGGTGTACACGCCCACCGAACTGCTCAACTACCGTGTTGGTGATACACCCTCGGGCAATGACGACACCTGGGTCGGGGTGCGCGCCGCCTACAAGCTGGCCACCGAAAATGCCATTGTGAAGGCCGAGTTCGCCAAACAGAAGGTGGTCTACCTGGCGAACTTCACTACCTCGACGGTGATTCTCAGCTGCCGCACGCCCGTGGCATCGCTGGCCGATCTCAAAGGCCTGAAGATCCGCTCCAATCCGCCGCATTCGGAGGTTTTCGCGAATACGGTGCGGCGATCGTCAACCTGCCGTTTCCGGAGGTGTACCCGGCGCTCGACAAGGGCATCGTCGACTGCGCACAGGCCTACTGGTCTTCGGTCATGGCCTATCGGCTCCACGAGGTCGCCAAGCACATCACCGCGCTCAAGTGGAGCCAGAACCTCGGGTTTGGCGTGGTGATGAACAAGCGCCGCTTCGACTCTCTCTCGGCTGCCGATCGGGACCTGCTCGTGCAACTCGGCTCCGAGCTGACAGACCGCAATGCCAAGGAGACGATCACGGCCGTCGACCGGGTCAAGGCGGCCGTCGCCAAGGATGCCACGGTGACCGTGCATGAGCTTGGCGAGAAGGATCAGGCAGCGCTGATCGCGGCCGGGCTCAAACAGGCCGATGCCTTTGCCGGAGAAAAGAGCGTGCTCGAGGACTACATGAACGCGGTGCGCCACTTCGAGGGCGAGCGTCAGTCCAAGGGCTATCCCTGGAAATAATGGGTGCCACGAAACGAGCATCGCGCTGCGCCACCTGGCTGGCGTGGCTCGATCGCTGCCTGTTGAACGCGGCGGCACTGGCCCTGGTGGTGCTGGTGCTGTACGTGATGGCCGCAATCCTGGGCACCTGGGCCGGCTGGTCCGTTCCCGATGAGTTGCTGATCGTGGCCGAGTGCATGGTGCCGTTGGTGTTCTTTCCGATGGCCCGTGTGGTGCGCGGCAACGGTCATCTGGCCGTCAACTATGTGGCCAGTCAGGGCGTCTGGCACCCGGCCGCGCTGGCGGCCAGGCGCTGGGCCATCTGGTGCATTGGCGTGCTGTTTCATCTAACCCTGTTGCTGGCCAGCGCAACCGCCTTCTGGGAAGCCGCGGAGAGCGGCGCCACCCAGATGGGTGTGCTCGAAGTTCCCGCGACGCTCAGTCGCGGGGCGCTGCTGATCGGCGTTCTCGTCGCCAGCGTCGCTCAGGTTCTGAGTGCGCCCTGGGAACGGGCCGGCTCGCAACGCCTGGCCGTTGAACCATGAGTCCGACCCTCGCCTACCTGCTACTGCTGGCGATCGGTGTCGTCGCGATTGCCCTGGGCACGCCGGTGGCGTATGTGCTGTGGCTGACCGTGGCCACCGCACTGCTGATCTTCTTCGGCTGGCCGCCCGGTGGTCAGTTCGACTGGGAAGCCGGGTTAACGCCGGTGATGGGCGCGCTGGCCGAGATTCCGTATGAGTTCGCCCACTCGTATGAGCTGGCCAGCATTCCGCTTTATGTGGCCCTTGGCCACATCGCCGAGCGGGCCGGCATCACCACAACGATCTTCACCGCCGCGCAGTCACTGCTGGCGCGTGTGCACGGCGGTCTGGGCATGGCCACCGTGCTGGGCTGTGGTGGCTTCTCGGCGATTTCTGGCTCGTCCATCGCCTGCGCGGCCACCATGGGCAAGCTGACCGTGCCGAGATGATCCGACGTGGTTACCACCCTTCCATGGCCACGGGTCTCGTGGCCGCGGGCGGCACCCTGGGTGCGCTGATTCCGCCGAGCATCCCGTTCATCGTCTTTGCCATCCTGGCCGAGCACTCGGTCGGCCAGTTGTTGCTCGCCGGGCTCGCGCCCGGGCTGCTGACCCTGCTGGGCTATCTGATCGCGGTGGCCGTGTGGGCACGCATCAAGATGCCGGCCGGCGCCAGGCGGGCGATGTTCCGGATGGCCGCCGAATCCTGAGCGACTGTCTCGCGGCCTGGCCTGCCCTGGCGCTCGCCGTGATCATCATCGGCGGCATCTTCTGGGGGTTCTTCACCACGATTCAGGCCGCCGCGGTAAGCGTGCTGGTGGCCACCATCATTGGCTGGGCCAGGCGCTCACTGACGCTTTCCGAAACCGTCGAGGCGCTACGCGCGGCCGCCACCCAGACGACGGTGTTATTCGTTCTGGCCTTCGGCGCAAAACTGTTCATCATCCTGATCGCGGCATCGAACCTCGCCGGCACGATGATCGAAGCGATGGCCGGCATGGGCCTGAGCCCGTTGGCGTTCACCCTGATCGTCTGCGCGATCCTGATCGTGATGGGCATGTTCCTCGAGCCCATGGGCATCTTGCTGATCCTGGTGCCGATCACGCTGCCCATGGTGGAATCCTACGGTTTGAGCGTCGTCTGGTATGCGGCGCTGTTCGTGAAGCTGCTCGAGGTGGGGCTGATCACACCACCCATGGGCATGAATGTGTTCGTGCTCAAGGCCGCACTGCCCGATCAGGCCGAGGTATCGATCGGCGGGATTTTTCGGGGGATCACTTTGTTTCTGGTGGTCGATGCGGTCGTGATTGCCATGTTGATCGCATTTCCCGAATTGGTGACCTGGGTCGAGGGGGGCTGAGGCGGAGCCCCGGATTAGCTCAGAACGAGACTTCCCCACGAACGAATAGCATCAAGAACTTAGAGCACATCAGTCGCGGTTGGCGACTGAACTCTTCGAGCCCGAGTTGACACTCACGCAGGCTGATCGACGTCGTCAAGCTCTGCGGAGATTCACAATGACAGCCATCCGAACCGGACTCCCCCTCATCATCGCGCTGGTCTTGTCATCCCAGGCGGCACAAGCCGCGCCGAACTATCTCCAACTCTGGCAACAAGGACTCACCGGCGCCTACCTCACCGCTTACCAGGGCTCCGTGGTTGGCAATAGCAGCAGCCTGACCGAGCTCCGGCTATGCGGCAATGGCCGCTTCATTCGCCAAACAGACGCCGGTTACTATGTGCCCGGCCAGGCCTCCGGCGCATCGAAGGGCCGCATCACCGGCAACTATGGCTTCAAGGCCATCGGCACTCAGATTCACATCACCTATCGCACCGACCAGGGGCAGAGCGGCAGCTTTCCGCTCACCCTGCAACACAATGGCCGCGTCAACATCGGCGGCTTGGCATTCGCGGTTCAGCAAGGAGGTGCGGGCTGCTGACTCGACCGGCCCGCGCATGGGTTGGCGAGCCGGCGCCTCGACGAAAGCGACGCGGGCGAGTACGTCATTGCGCCTTTCGCCGATTGGTCATGCGGTGACCGCTGCAGTCGCTCGCAGTGTTGCTTGACCACCGCCATGCCGCACTCGCCAGGCAGATGCCCGGTTGTCCGAGTCGGTCGAAGACACCTCGATGGGGTTCGCGCCCCGGTGCTGACGGGGCGCGGGTTTCAATGGATCTTCACCAGACCAGTCAGCACCTGGTCCAGACCTCCGAATACGGAGATCTTGTCGATCCGCTCGGCCACCCGTTCGAGGGTTTCCAGCTCTTTCAGACGCAAGGCGACCGGGTTGTTCTCCATCACCTTGGCCGTGTTGAGCAGTGAACGGGTCGCGGCGGTTTCCTCACGGCGCCGGATCACGTTGGCCTCCGCAGCCTTGCCGGCCTCGACCACCTGGGCCAGGATGGTTTTCATCTCGCCCGGTAGCACGATGTCCTTCACGCCCACACCGTCGAGCTGCAGACCGTGGCCGGCCAGCTTGGCGGTGACCTGGGCGGTCACGACCTCGTCGATGACCGACTTGTTCTCCAGCAGTTCGTCGAGCGAACGGGTACCGACGGCCGCCCGCAAGCCGAACTGCAGCTCGCGGTACAGGTGCTCGACCGGCTTGGCCAACCCCTTGAAGGCCGTCAGCACGTCGGTAAAGCGCCAGGTTGCCGACAGGTTCAGACGCAACGCCACCTTGTCGCGGGTCAGGATTTCCTGGCCCGTGACTTCGAGCGACTGCAACCGCAGATCGACCAGTTCGACCGCAACATGGCGGTTGAAGCGCCAGAACGCATAGGAACCCGGCGCCAACAGACGCACGATCTGACCGTCGATCCACAGGATTCCGGCACCGTGGGCCGGCACCTGCACTTGCAGTACGCCAGTCAGACCTTCGACCGCGCGCTGCCGCAACTGCGTCTGCAGCAATCGACCGACCAACCCGGTCGGCAGCTCGGCCGATTCAGCGATGTCGATCACCTCGACACGCACGTCGACCAAACCCTTCCAGTACAGCCGCCGGGTCGCCGGCGCCAGCACCTCGACCAACACACCGTTCTCGTGGCGCAGACCGATCTCGTGCTCGCCAAGCTCGACACGCACGAACTCACGCTCGACCACGGCCGGCTCGCAGGCCAACAGGTAGTCGGCCAACGGATGCGCGAACGCCGGGCTGGAGATCTCGAACGACACGACACGCAAGGTATCGATCGCCGAGACCAGCCAGTGTGTTCCCGGCCGCAAGACGCGGTCGAAGTCACCATTGCGCAGCAGCAAGGCGCGCTGGTTCTTGTTGACGGTGACACGCTTGATCGCCATGGGAATTCTCCTTCTCTTGAGCGCGTGTTCAAAGAAATGCTTGAGTGCCGTGACAGCGACGGTCGCGGACGACGAGGGCCACGCGCTCATGGGCAGCGACATCCGGACGTGATGTCGGGATCCTTTGCCCGGTGCGCTGGGGTCGGATACGGAGTGCGCGTCGGTGGTGCTCGCGACACAGAACACCACCTCGGCTGGCCCCGGACGCGACACCCGGCTGACTCGCCGCACGAGCGACCGTCGCTGATGGGTGGCCACGATGCACGAGCCCCGTGGTCGATCCCCCATCCGGCGGTTACTACACCTTCGCTTTACTGCAGTGGAGCGGGATTCGAACCCGCGACAAACGATTAACAGTCGTTGCTCTACCCTCTGAGCTATCCAAAGGAGATCACCCGGGACTCGAACCCGGCGGCACTCGCCGCCCCCTGGGATGACCATCTATCGGCCGCTATCACCGTTGCGGCATGGACGACACCGACGGAGACGATCCGGGTGCCGGCCACCGGCGGGGATCGAGAACCCCTGACCTGTGAGCGAACGGTATTCACGGCAGATGCCGGTGCGAGCACGCCTTCGACGCGCTCGCGATATCCGCCACTTCGGCTGTGCCCATGCGCGAGCATCCAATCGGATGCGGTGTCTCGCCGCACGTGACTGGCTAGGATGCACGCGCGTCCCGTGGCCACCGACACCGTCGGTCGCGGCCCCGGTGTGCACGGACACACCCGAAGTGGCGCGATCATGCGATCGCCGGCCCGCACTCTCGCGCGGACCGATGGGTTGTTGAAAATGAAAAAGGCCCGGTTCCTATCTGGAATCCGGGCCTCTGCGAACAGAGTCGAGTGGCGCGCGGTTATGCGCTGCCCTCTTCCGGATGCCACGAGCCCCCGTTGCACTCGGCGCCACTCACGCGCGCGAACGCCGGCGAGCCCGGAGCGGGTCGGGTCGTTGCGATGAATATGCGCGGATTCACGGTGGATGTCCTCGTTCGTGGCATGCGCCCGAAAGACCGGGGCAGTGCAAAGAGGTACGCACTGTAAAGACTCTTTACCAAGTCGTCAAGCCCCTGCGACAATCGTCGTGACCGATATCACCACTTGCTCGCATCTCATGACGAACCCGACGCTCGTTCGCCGACGCAATGTCCTGTCCCTGTTCCAGTCATTCGCCGAAAAGGCGCTGGCCGCTGGCGAGCCGCCCAAGGGACTCGAACAGGCGTTCGCGGCCAGCCTGCAGATCTCGCCCAGTATGTGGAGCCAGATCAAGTCGTCGCGCCCGATCGGCGACAAGCTGGCGCGTCAGATCGAGCGCCACAGTGGTCGCGATTCCGGCTGGCTCGACATCGAACGGTCTTCGACCATGCTCACCCCGGCCGAGACATCGTTTCTCGAACTGGCGTTGGCAGCATATCGGGCCAGCAATGCGAGCGGCCGGCGATCGCTTCGGCAAAGCATGAAGGCGGTGACGCTCGACGATCCTCGATCGAACGCGCCGCGCTGACTCCGCTGACCATCGATACCAACGAACATGCGACTTGCATCGCCCGCTGCGCGCTGCATTTGCGATCGAGCATGGCGGGATCAAGGTGGCCGACCCAGCGCCGACGCGAGGAAGTCGACCAACAGTCGCACCTTGGGCGCAAGATGCCGTCGGCTGGGATACACGGCCTGAATTGCAAACTCAGGCCCGCGGAAGGCAGGCATCAACTCGCGCAACGCCCCGGATGCCAGATGCTCGTGTACCAGGAAGGTTGGTTCGAGCACGATGCCCTGATCGGCGAGCGCCGCCGCGCAACAGGTATCACCGCTGTTGCTGTGCATGCGCGGCACGACCCGCACCGAAACGGGGCCGTCCGGACCGACGAAATGCCAGTGGTCGCCGGTGGTCAGCAGCGAATACCCGATCGTGACGTGTCGCTCGAGTTCGTGCGGGTGGCCGGGCTCGCCATGCAACCGCAGATAGCCGGGCGACGCGCACAGCACGAGGCGGGTGGCGCCGAGGCGACGAGCGATCAGCGATGACGATGGTGGATTTCCGACACGCACCGCCAGATCGAAGCCCTCGTCGACCACGTCGACGAATCGGTCGACCAGGGTGACCTCCAGCGCCACGTTCGGATGACGGGCGATGAAACGCGGCCAGAGCGGCGCCAGTACCCGGTTGCCAAAGCTGACCGGAACATTGACGCGAATGCGGCCGATCGCCTGTTCGACGTTGGCAGACACCTCGGCTTCGATGGCCTCGACCGCGCCAAGCAGTTCGCGACAGCGCTCGACAAAGGCCGCTCCCTCGTCGGTCAGTGACAAGCGGCGCGTGGTGCGCTGTATCAGTCGCACCCCGAGTCGCGTCTCGAGCTCGGCGACCAGACGCGAGACCGCGGTCTTCGAGATGCCGAGCGCATCGGCTGCCCGAACAAAACTGCCGGCATCCGCGACGGCGACGAGAACCTGCATCTGATCGAGCTTGTTCATGGCACCGATTATCCCGCACTTTGGATCAATAAAACCCGGCGGACCCAATTTATCCCGGAGTTAATCGCCAATATAGTCGTTTCATGCGACGGGCATTCCGCCGCCCTTCTGGAGATCGATCATGAAAGTGACTGTCATCGGCGCCGGCAACATGGGCTCGGCGTTCGTCAAGCAACTGACCGGCGCAGGGCACCAGGTCCGCGTCGTCGGCCACGACCTCGAACAGGCCAATCGGCTCGCGGCCGCGCATCCGGGCGCCACAGCGGTCGTGCCGGACGGTGCGGCCAAGGGTGTCGACGTCGTGGTTCTGGCAACCGGAGCGGCACAGGCGATCGATGCACTGCGCGGCCTTGGCGATCTGCAGGGCGCGGTCGTCATCGACATCACCAATCCGCTGACGGCCGACTTCATGGGCCTCACCATTGGCCACCAAAGCTCGTCCGCCGAAGAGATCGCCAGGGCCGTCCCGGCGGCCGAGATCGTGAAGGGCTTCAACACGGTGTTCGCCCAGGTGCTGGCCGAGGGCGCGTCGTTTGGCAATGATCGCCGGGTCAGCGTGTTCATGGCCAGTGACAGCGCACGCGCCAAAGGTGTCGCAACCGAACTCGCGCAGAGCATGGGATTCGAGGTGATCGACGCGGGCGGCCTGGTGAACGCCCGATATCTCGAGCCGCTCGCCGGCCTGAACATCTATCTCGGTTACGGCGCGGGCTGGGGCACGGCCATTGCGCCCACCTGGATCCGCAAAGGCTGACACCTGATCCCGTGAGCGCGACCCGCCTCGCGGTCAACCCCCTGCAACGACAAACGACAAGGAGTCGACAATGACCAAGACCACATGGATCGACCGGATGCTGACGAGCAAGCCGGAGTTGGGCCCGCTGCTGCTGCGCGTGCCCGTCGGCCTCACATTCGCCGCCCATGGCGCACAAAAGCTCTTTGGCTGGTTCGGCGGCTACGGGCTGACCGGCACCGGCGAGTTCTTCGCCTCGATCGGTCTGAATCCGGGCGTGGCGATGGCCTTGCTGGCGGGCTCCGCCGAGTTCTTCGGTGGCCTCGCCCTGGCACTGGGTCTGCTCGTGCGCCCGAGTGCGGCGCTGCTCGCGTTCACGATGCTGGTCGGCATTTTCTCCGTGCACTGGAGCAAGGGATTCTTCGCGGCCGCGGGCGGCTACGAATACGCGATGATCCTGATGTTCGCCTCGCTCGCGCTACTGGCCAGCGGCGCCGGCCGCCTCGGGCTCGACAACCGGCTGGCGGCCGGATTGCGATCGCGCGTGCGCACAGGCGCGACCGTTTCCGCCTGAGCAGACCGCCGTCGATGCCGCAGCGGGATCGCGCCCTCATCGGCGATCCCGCTGCCAATCGGACTATGACGTTTGGGATATCCGTGCATCTCGTCACGACCAGACATCCCGACGCCGAGCACTAGGTCCGCCGATCCGACCACCGATCTTCCGAGAATGACCGTTGATGCGCCGGAGCCACTCGGCCCCGGCATTCGGAGTGATCGGTAATGAACGGATTCTCACGACGGGCACGTGGCGCCGCGTGGTCGACTCTCTTGCTCTTGACCGCGGCCTGCGGCGGTGGCGGCGACATGGTGGCGACTGATGGCGGCGGAGCGCGGACCGACACCGAAATCAAGGCCACAGTCCCGCTCGATAACGAAAACGCCCACACGACGACGATGGTGGTACTGGGCGCCGCACTATCGGTGCTGCAATTCGGTGAAGGCGTCGCCGACCGGGTCACGGCTGCCCTGTCGGATTGGACCGACTCTGACGCGATCTGCCCGTCCTCGCGCACCGGCGGCAACCGCCGGATTCGCGATCGGAACGTGCCCGGCAAGCCCTCGATCGGCGACCGCATTCAGTTCTCCTTCGTCGCTTGCAGCAAAACGGTCAGCAGATTCCCGGCCACTGGTATGGTCGTGGCCGAGATCGAAGCGTTGGACGTCGATCATCCGACGCCCACGTTCACGATCATTGTCGAAACCAGCGAGGCCTTCGTTTTCGGCGACACGCAGTTGCCCGGAAGTGCCGGCGTGCGCCTGCGCGTCGAACGTGGCGGAGATGGCAGTCAACGGTGGACCCGGGTGTCGTCGCTGAAGCCCGGCAATGTAGATACCGTGTTGCCTATCTCCGTGCCCACCGGCCCGCTGGCGCTGACGGACGGAACGGACATTGAGCGACGTTTCGACTACCGCCTTGCCCGATACGAGATCACGATGGCGGCCAACCTGAAGGCGCCCGCGATCGGCGGCGCGGTCACGATTAGAACGAACAGACCGCTGAGCGGCGTTTTTCACAGCCTTCCGGATCGGGGCGAATTCTCCATCGGCGGTGCCAACGACAGCCGGTTGACCTGGCTCGCGCAGGCCGACGAGAGCATGACAGCCAGAGGCGTGCTCGAGCGCAAACCCGCACTCGAAGCACCGGCGCGAATCGGCATCTACAAACAGTGGTCGGAACTCGTTGAGCCCGATTTCTGGCGAGAGCCGCGATCATTTCTGTGGAAGCAATGGCCAGCCATGCCCAACGGCGTTTGGCCGACCCGACTGTTGTTCGTCGAGTGGGAGACGCCGATGGATCCCCGACCGCGACTGATCCTCCAGTTCTCCCATCCATTGGACAGCACGACGGCCCTGTCGTTCGCCTTCGAGGACTTGTCGATCGGCAACGGGTTGACGATTCCCGCGATCGTGACGGCCGACGGCGCACGCGTGCTGATCGCACCCGCCGAGCAACTGGACCATGGCCATCGCTACCGTGTGATGGAGACCGCTGGCACACGCGTGCTTCCGGCCGATGCGCTCGAATTCGAGTTGACCGAGACGGATTCGGCCGGCTTCACCGATCGCAGCAGGATCGCCCTGACGGTGATTCCGACGCGAGGGCAGGCCGCCTACAGCGCGTTCCAGGTGGATGGATCGACGGCTGCCGATGGTCGGCAGGCGACACCGGCGTGTGCCAAGCCGCGGCGGGTTCACTACCTGCCACGCATTTTTACACCTGAGGGCCGGTCCGCCTCGGACGCCCCGAACGGACCGCATGCGTTCGCGCTAGCTCACATGTATGCGGGCCAAGGTATCGGTGGTCCAACATCATCGCGTCAGGAGCCAGCCATGGGTCTGTTCAAATCCATTCTCAGTAAACTCGGTCTCGGCTTCGCCGTCGCACCGGTACACCCCGTCCGGCACCAGGCAATGCAAGTGGATGTTCAGGTTCGCCACCGAGCCAAAGCACTGGATCAGTGTCGCCGCCCCGCCCTGCCCGTGGCGCAAGCCGCTCCGTTGACGCAGTTTTCGGCCGATCACCCGGTACACCGCCTGCAGCATCAGGGCTCGTAACTCTGGCCTCGAGGCCAGCAACAGCCGCAACCGGATCGGCAGGGCCAGCACCCACTGGCGCACCGGCACCGCCGGGATTGCATGGTCCACCAGATTAGCCGCACTTTGACAGATGCGCCGCGCTCCACACGAGGAACAAGAACCGCGGCGCTTGCAACTGGACGTCAGCAGTTTGTCGTGCCCGCAATCAGGCCAGCGAGGCGGCCCCCACCATACGGTCACGCAGAATCTCGAGCCAGCCCATCAGGACGACATCGATTGGCCAATGCCGCCAGGCAAAGGGCTGACAAAGGTACTGGCTTGACAGCACAAATGCGAATGCAAGGGCCAGCGGCACGAGCTTGCCTGCCACGCGAGCAAACGCTGTCGAGCGCATGATGAGCTCCCCCTCTGTTTGCTCGCCGGCAATCTGGCGCAACTCAGGGCCCGCACGTCATGCGGGATATAGCGAAGACGCGCAAGATCGTCGGCTTATCCCAGCATGCCCCTACATGTGGTCTCACGTACGAACTTGCGACGAACACGGGAATTCGGAGCCTGAAGCCGATTCCCGCGCGACCAGACCGGGATCGGCTCACGCAAGAGTTCGGCGTAGTCGCGACGATGCGGGCAATAGCCTCGATGACAGGCAGAGACAGGCGTGCAGTCCTTGACGTCGCACAGGCGCTTGATCAGTCGCCCGGCGGCAACGCGCAAACCTGCTCGTAGGGGTACCTTGAATTCAGCAAGCCGTTGAACTCGTAGATGTCCAGCGTGCGTTCATAGGCCGCCGGCGTGATCTCGACATGCGGCGTCCAGCAACCTAGTCGTTGGTAGGTCGCGATGCACTCCGCGAGGACCGGCTCATCAATATCGGGGAAGTAAGGCTTCTCAACACGCGCGATCTCCGCCGCCGGCGTGTCGTTCATATACTGACGCGTCTTGCGATACGCACGCATGAACGCCCTGGCCATGTCGGAGCCGAGCCATTCACGCGAGGCCGCCAGACTCGAGAAGCCGCACGGACCGATCTGCGGGCCCACCTGGGCCACCACGCAACCGATACCGTCCGCCTGAAGTTGCTGCGGATACGGCCCCTGTTGCTGGACATACTGCCCCTGCCCCGCGCGGAACGCCTGATCGATCGCCCCGGCACCGCCCGGGGTGATCGTGCGAATCCGGGAGAAGTCGATGCCGGCACGGTGGCAGGCGTACTTGAACATGGCCAGCGGCTGCCCGCCGCCGAACATCACCACCTCAGCGCCCTCGAGCTTGGACCAGGAAAAATCCGAATCGGCCTCGCGGCCGGTGAGGAAAAAGCCATCCATCTCGTTGACCTGCGCGAAATGCACGGCGAAAGGCGTCTCACCCTGATTCAGCGACGTGAAGCCCTGGCTCAGCGCCGACTGCACGACATGCGCGCTGCCGTCCTTGAGCGCATCGATCGCCGAGCCACCCGGCGTTGCAACGGACCACTTCGGATCCAGCCCCTCGGCCTGCAGGAAGCCGCCCGACATCGTCGATATGAGCGGCGAGTAAAACGCCGAGAAAAGCGTGAACTGAATATTGATGGTTTCCATTGCGCGGCCTCGCCAGATCGATCACGGGGCTCGAAGCCCGACGCATGCAGTCTAGCGGACTCATCGGGAGCCGATCCTCGCCGCCCATCGCAGGTTTTGCGAATATGCCGCCCCGGAATCCACAACTCCATTTGTCGCCTCGGCCCGAAAGTAACGCCGTCTCTTGACACGTGAAGCAAGTGATTCCCGGGATCGACTGGTACCTGCCAGCGCCGAAGCCCACTACCTGGATTGCGACTGGCCTGATGCTGGTCGGCGCGGTGGTCATCTGTGGGATGGCGAAATTCGCCGGGCGAGGCCAGTCAACACCTACCCGATAGTCGCCAATCCGTGCCGCTCGAGAAACGCCAACACCGCAGCGTTGAACGCCTGCGGTTGCTGAAGAGCGACCGAGTGGCCGGCATCCGGAATCATGCTTACTGAGGCGTCAGGCATGGCCGCTCGCACCTGCGCAAACACGGCCGCATGAATAGGCGCCGTCTTTGCGCCACTGACGAGCAGCACCGGCATCGGCAACGCCGCCAGCGCGTCCGGCTCGATCAGCGGGAACGCATCTCTCGATACGGACAGGCTACGCGCCGACAACGCATTGCCCATTCGGCGCTCGAGCACATCGGCCGGAATGTCCTCCGGTGCAATGCCCATGATGCCGCCCGTCAGGATAGCGACACCCTGGCGGTCATCCCCTCTCAGGAAGGCGTCTCTTGCCGGCCAGGACGAGGTTTCGAGATGCTCCTGAACCACTTTGGCGCCAGCTTCGGTCATCTGCCCGTAGCGCATCATGGGTGCTTCGACTGACACCACGGCCAGGACGCGTTCGGGTGCCTGCACCGCCAAGGCAAGCGCGGTGAAGCCTCCATAGGAACTCCCTACAAGCACCGCTTTCTCGATGCCCAGCCCGTCCATGATTCCCAGAAGGTCTTCGGCGTCCACGAACGCGCTGTGGTCATCGGTCAGCAGCGGGTTCGAATTAGGTTGCGTGTATCGGCGGCTGTAGCTGATGCAATCGAACTGCGCGGTGAAGGGTTCCCACTGTGATGCCCACATGCGCCAATCGCCCATGGCACCGTGGATGAAGAACAGAGCCGGGCCGCTGCCAGCACGGGCGTAGTTGATCGTGACGCCGCTGGCGAGCTTGATAGGCGTCGGCGTGATGTTCAGAAGATTCAAGGCGCAGTTCCTCGGGACGTGGATGGGTGCGGACGGCGAAATTCGACGGGACGCGAATGATGCCTATGCTACGCGGACGGTTCGCTAAAGGCCCTGGGGCACAAGGAACCGCGCAGGCATCAGCTGATTGACCATGAGCTCGACATTGGCGCGCGCGGGCTGTCAGCCGACGCCCGTCCTATCTTCGAGGAAGGCCTGTTCCTGCCGATTATCAAGCTGCACGATGCGGGCCGGCCGGTAGACGTGGTCTACGAGATCATCAATGCCAATGTGCGCACGCCCGACGAGGTGCTGGGCGACATTCATGCACAAATCTCGGCCAACGAAGGCGATCCAACGTGGCGGACTACGACGGCTCATCGCCGGGCGTGGACATCGGCGTCAACGTGGGCTTCAACTACGCCGTCACCTACACCACCTATGGCGCGAAGTGCACGATCTCGCCCGACATCCCCGACAACCACGGCAATTTTCAGGCCTTGGTCACGAAGGCGCCCAAGGGCATCATCCTGAATGCGAAGTCGCGCGCGGCCGTGACGGGCCGGCACAAAGTGGGACATTTCCTGCCGTCGGCCATCATGGGCGCGCTCTCGGGCCTGCTGCCCGAACACGTCCTGGCACCCAGCGCCGACAGTCTCTGGAACATCCATATCAGCGGCTTCGATGCGCGCAACGGCGCGCCCTTCGGATTCACCTGGTTCTCCGCCGGTGGCACAGGCGCGCTCAACAGGCAAGCGGCCTGTCCGCCACCTCCTACCGCAGCGGCGTGGCCGGTATATGCCGACTCCGAATGGCCGGCTCATGCCGGCTCGTGACACCCTCCCCTACGCCTTGTTCGCCGGGAAGACCAGCCTCCTCGTGTGGGGCATTCTGGGCCTGTGGAAATACCTGATCCCCGCCGCCGGATTCGGTCTTCAGAGTCCAAACTTTCCGGCCGGCACCCAGCGACTTCATTGGCTTTTGCTGTCATCGACCTGATCGGTCTTCATTGTCGGCTTCACGCCGCGCTGGCCACTGACACTTCTGGTCACTGTTGCGATGTATGTTTCGCTGGCGACGCCGTGCTTCTTCGAGACCGTGGACCTCGGCGCGTTCGGCGGCCCCCCAATGAGCCTGTTCATCATGGCCATCGAGTACATCGTCTACCTGACCCTTGCGGTCTACCTCCTGCGCTCACCGCGCATCGCGGAGCGCTTCAGTATTCGAGAAGCTGGGATTGCCCGCGGGAATTATGAGCATCAACCCGGCCGGTGTTGCGATCCCGGATTCCACTCATCCGTGGTAGTCGGGAGAGCGGTGTTGGTCTGCGAAACCAACGACCGAATCAAGGGCGTTCCACCCTGGGGCAAGAAGCTGAGCAGCACGGGCACGCCGACCGGCACCGAGATCCAGCGCGAGTTCAAGCGCACCAATTTCGGCAATGATGATTGTGACAAGCGGGTTTCCCGTGCCAGCCTGAAGGCGACCACCGGCGTGCGCGGCAACGACACCGGAGCGAATACCGTCATCTAGGGCTTGCGCTTCGATGTGGCAAGGTGAAGCAGGCCGATTGAGCTCCCCGTCGGCCGAGTTGAGTTCCGCACGTCATCGAGACATTTCGCGCAACCATCCTCGAGGACGCGCGTCAGAAACCGTCAGGTGCGGCGGATTCTCACTGGCCGAACATGCGGATGCGAGGATGCCACGATGCGAGGTCAATGACAGGCACCCGCTGCGGATCTACTCGTCGTCTTCCAGATCGTAAAGGTTGATCGGGTTTATCAGACTAAGAATCAGAACGACCGTGTTGCTGAATGACTCATAGTAGTCATCGCCATCTTCCTCGGAGAAGGCCTTACCCTGCATACGCTTCTTCAGCCGGGCTACCTCCGCCAGGTACTTCTCCTCGAACTGCCTCTCGGACATTTCGCTCGAATCAGACAGCATGTTCGAAAGCGCATCTCTTTCGCCCAGGTCGGTCTGATCGCCGTCCCAGGGACGTATCTCGTTGCTCAGTAGAAAGCGGAGTTTGCGCTCAATGATCTGACGCAGCGTCAGGCCGGCTGCCGGTCTCTCATCGTCATTCATCAGAAGACCTCACCGAGTAGGCCGGTGGAGTTGACCCGCTTTCGCGGATTGTTCTGGACATAATTCTCAAACGGTCTCTGCGGTCACACCAGTGCTCATCTCTGCGGTGTCATGGCTCCTTTCATGGTTGACGGGAGATCGATACCCGAGCGCGGAATGACGCCGCCGCGGGTTGAGACGACTGCATGACTGAGAAGCTGACGGCCGAAGTCTTCTCGCCCTGTCATCTGGACGATTACCGCGTTGTCGTTGTGCTCGGTCAGTGCATAGAAGCCCTCGTTTCGATCATGATCGCGAGCCGTCTGGCGGCGTTTTCAGCGCCGCAGGCTGCTCGCATTGCCATTGTTGGCACCCGTTTCGCCTTCATGCCGCCACCGGGCATATCTGCATCTTGGCCAGCTTGTGATGCGCCTTGAGCAGATTGAATCCAATGGCCGCCCGGTTCACCTGGGCTTCGATTCGTCGACGCCCGAAGTATCGGGCCCTTCTCATATGGAAGTGCCATTCTGTTCGACGACCGCTTCGCGGCCGCGCCCGGCTGACCAGCTGATTCAATGGTTCAATCGCCTCACCCACGAAAATGCGGATAGGTTCTTTGCCCTCTCAGTCAGCCTCCCAACAGCTCACGCCGGCAGTCTGCTGGCGACCATGATGTCTAGGGCTCTCTTGGAATGCCAGGTTCGATCAATAGCCGCAAACACTTGATGAACAACGGCCTGTATTCTTCCGGCAATCGCTCGGCGATGCGTCGCTCGACATCCAGATCGCGCGGCATTACCTCGTTGAGCAATCGCAGACCGGCAGGCGCAAGAAAAAGTTCATACGCACGCCGGTCAGACTTCGCGGGTGCCCGTTGAACCAGCCCACTGGACGCCAGCCTTTTCACCATCTCCGCCACTGTATTGCGGTCCATGTGCAAGCGGTCTGACAACGCGTTCTGGCTCAGACCTGGATTCTGATACAGGATGACGAGCGTAGCCTTCTGTCGCGGCGTGATCGACTCCTGAGCGAACTCGGTAGCAAAGATTTCTTCAGCCCTGAAGTGCGCTCGCCGTAACAGGTGACTAAGCACATTCTCCAGACGGAAGCGGTCCAATATCTCCCGAACAGGCTCAGACAAAGAATTGGAGTCCTCTCCACCCAATGTGCGACCACCAGACCTGCGGCCAGATATGGACGTTGGCATGGCGGTTCTGGGCGTTCGCTGTTTCGACATTCGACTCGCACGGGAGTGACACTGGCCGATCTTACCGCCGACTATGCCCTCGCCACGCCAGTGTCGAGATACAAGGGCTCGGTGCCGTCAACGCGTTACCCGGCAGGGGCGCCATACAAACCTCTAGCTTGACGCCGCCTCGCCCAGCGGCTTGAAAGCGACCGCCTTGATCTCGATGAGCAGGTGAGGATGTGGCAGCTGGTGCACTGCCACAGTCGTACGAGCTGGTCCGTGGAAGTCGAAGTACTCCCCGTAGACCTCGTTATAGCCTCCGAAGTCGTTCATGTTCACCAGAAATGCGGAAACTTCCACGATGTCGCCGAGGTCGGCGCCCACGCTCCGAAGTACATCCCGGATGTTCTCCAACACGCCTCGAGTCTGTTCCCGGATGTCGAGCGTGGTGGTTCCCATCGGATCTACTTGGGCCCCAGCAATGGAATTATCGGGCCGACGCGAACTGGTTCCCGACACATACAAGAAGTCCCCTGCGCGCTTTATGTGCGGAAAGCGTCCTCGCGGCTGGGCCTTGCCTGCCAGCACCTTTCCCTCAGTCTTGTTTATCACAACCTTGCTCACTTCAAGCCTCCTACAGAGAATGAAACGCTTCCCAAGCGTTGCATTTCACAGCGGACTGCGGAGCCGGGCGTTAGCGCGATCGCAGCCGTCGCGCCCCCGGCCATGACGATCGCGCCTGCCTCCAGTGGCTCACCGGCTGCAGTGGCAAGACGAGCAGCTGCCACCAATGCCCGCAGAGGATGGCCCAGAATTGCCGCCGTACTCCCCACCTCGCGCGCAACGCCATTGACCGAGAGTACCAATCCAAGATTGGAAAAATCGCTGTCCGGACGATGCCACTGCCCCACCACCACGCCACTGGATGAGGCGTTGTCCGCCACGACGTCCGGCAGCGAGAATCTGAAGTTCTCATACCGAGAGTCGATGATTTCCAGCGCAGGCGCAATCGCTTCGACGGCGCTTATGGCATGAAGCGGTGCCACTGAGCCGTCGAGCGGCTTTCTGAGTAGGAAGCACAACTCAGGCTCCACGCGAGGGTGCACGTACCGTGACAAGTCGATGTTGGAACCTTCTGCGATCACCATGTCGGACGTGAGTCGGCCCCAGACCATGTCACTGAGCCCCATCTGCAGCATCTTTGCTCGACTCGTAAAGCCCATCTTGAGACCGATTCGGGTGGCCCCCTCGGTGATCCGCTCCGTCACCACGTGACGTTGAATATCGTAGGCCTCGTCCAAGGTGATGAGATCTTGCGGGTCATGCTGCGCCACCGCGCGTGCGCTGCGCGCCGCGCCCGCGAGCCGCTTGGCCCACGCAAGAATCTGCGCTTCGCGCGATTGAAACGCGGGCATGTTCATGCATCCTCCGTCGAAGTACCAAAGACAGCACGAACACTGCCCAGCCCTTCTATACGAGCCTCAAAAACGTCGCCAGGGAATGCGCTCACCATTGGTCCGAGCGCTCCAGACAGCACCGTATCGCCCGCTCGCAGAGGCGTTCCCAGTACAGCCATCTTGCGTGCGAGCCACAGGGCTGCATTCAGAGGATGCCCAAGACACGCCGCGCCGGCACCGAACGAGACAGGCTCGCCCCTGCGTTCCATGACCATACCGACAAGGCGAAGATCCAACTCGCTCGGACGCACGGGGGTGTGCCCAAGCACGAAGACGCCCGCCGATGCGTTGTCGGCGATCGTGTCCACGGCCTTAATGTCCCACCCGGCGATGCGACTCCCCACTACTTCAATGGCGGGCAAGGCGTACGCAATCGCGTCGAGTACCTCGACGAGCGTGGCAACTTCAGAAGTCAGGTCTCGTTCCAATACCAGCGCCACTTCAGCCTCTACCCGGGCCTGCGCCATGACGTGCCAGGGCATCGTTTCGCCGTCGGCGTATGCCATATCCGCGAACAAAGTCCCAAAATCTGGCTGATCGACCCCGAGCTGGCGCTGCACGGCAGGCGACGTGAGTCCGATCTTGCGTCCTACTATTACGCGACCATCCCGGACGTAGCGAGAGGTGTTCAGATGTTGGACGGTGTAGGCGTCCTCTGGTGTGGCGCTAGGCAACGCGTTGCGCACCGGCCCGCAGGAAACCCGAGTCGCAGCGGCAACGTACAGCTCGTCTGCCGCCTCCTGCAGTTGCTCTTCAGACGGCCTCATGCCGGCACCCCAGCGGGCACTCGAACGCATACGTTTGTAATCTCGGAATAGAAGTTCATTGAATGCATGCCACCCTCGCGGCCGATTCCCGACAGACCACCGCCCCCGAACGGCGTACGCAGATCTCGCAGGAACCAGGAATTCACCCAGGCGATACCCACCTTCATCGACTGCGCGACGCGGTGCGCCGTGTTCAGATCCGTTGTCCATACGGAGGCGGCGAGGCCGTAGGACGTATCGTTGGCGCGTGCAATCGCTTCCGCCTCGGTGTCGAATGGAGCAACGTGACAGACGGGGCCGAAAATCTCTTCGCGCAGGCATCGAGCGGAATCAGACAGGCCGGCGATGATCGTCGGCTCGATCCAGAAGCCGTTTTCCAACTCGTCAGGCATGGAAGGTACGCCCCCACCCACGACGATGGCTGCGCCTTCGTCCTGGGCCAACCGGTAGTAGCTCAACACTTTGTCCCGATGTTCAGCAGAAATGAGAGGTCCATGGGTCGTCAATGGATCCTTGGGGTCACCCAGCTTCAACGCCTTGACGCGTACCGCCAGCGCGGACACGAAGCGTTCGTATAGGGGGCGCTGCACATACACGCGCTCCGAGCACAGACAGACTTGGCCAGTGTTCGCGAAAACCGCGCGGGCCATACCATCGACCGTCGATTCAAAGTCGCAGTCCGCAAAGATGATGGCTGCGTTCTTGCCCCCCAGCTCAAACGAAATCGGGCGAACATGTTCGGCCGCGGCATGCATGATGGCGCTGCCCGTGCGGGACTCACCGGTAAACGTGATGGCGTCGATCTGAGCGCTGGTCGTGATGAACTCGCCCGCAGAATCCGGCCCGAAACCGTGCACCAAATTAAACGTGCCATCGGGCACGCCTACCTTGTCCATCACCTCGGCCAACAGAGTCGCGGTGCCCGGTGTTTCTTCAGAAGGCTTGGCCACGACCGCGTTGCCGCAGGCAAGCGCGGGCGCGACCTTCCAGGTCAACAGCAACAGTGGCAGGTTCCATGGTGATATCACGCCGACAACCCCGAGCGGCTTGCGCGTCGCGTAACTCAACGCGTGCGCTCCATCGGGCAAGTCCATTCGATACGACTCAAGTGGCGCCGTCTTCAGGATGTCTGCGAAAATCCGGAAATTTGCCGCTCCGCGCGGAATGTCGAGTGTAGATGCCAGCGAGAGAGGTTTGCCGGTGTCGCCAATCTCTGCATCAAGGAAGTCATCGAACCGCCGATCAATCTCATCGGCGATCCGGTTGAGCAGCGTGGCGCGCTCCGTGGTCGTGGTACGGCCCCACGCCCCGCTAACGGCCCTCCTTCCAGCAGCAATGGCGGCATCGACGGTGGCCTTGTCTGCCTCGTGAACCTGCGCAATGACCTTGCCATTTGCGGGATTGATGTCATCGAAGCGCTTCACGCTCTCGACGAACTCCCCATTCACATAGTTGCGGTACTGCTTCATCTCACGACCCCAAAAAAGAAGCATCGCTCACTACGACAGCCGAACCACCGCGGCACCAGCACCATACTGCGGTCCATAACCCAGAACCTGCACATTTCCGAGTTGGCCGCCAAGCGCACCCAAGGCGAAGGCCAAGTGCTTGAATCCCATGTCCACATGGGCTTGCGCGCTGAACTCCGGCACCTGACGCAGTACAGTCTCGGCGTCTTGTGCTTCGAGCAACTTCAGAATGCGGCGATTCCATTCATCGTCCAATGGCGTTGCAATGGCGTCCTCGTCCAGAGGGCGGTCGTCGCGAAATGTGTGACCGGATAACCCCCCCACTGCGAGCACCACCACGCGCTTACCCTGCGTGGCTGCCTGAGTTGCAGCCAGGTCGCCCAGGTCGCGCGTGCCTTCGAAATTGAGATACAGATTGTTGGCCACGATCACCGATGGGACATCTCCCTCCGGATTCAGCAAAGATTGGGCGCATAAGGTTCCGGAATCGAGCGGAAATGCGTCGTAGTCGACGAGCTTGGAGGCGATGCCGGCGCGTTGCGCCGCGCGCACACATGCTTTCGCCAGGGGTACGTCAGTCGTCACAACGTATCGCCATTCGCCTAGCTCATGCCAGTTCTCGTCCACGTGCACCCCACTCAAGCGGGGACGTCCTTGCCAGAGTTGGTCGAGCACGGCAAACCACTGCGTGGAGTAAATGATCAGTGCGTCGGGCTCGAGATCTTGAATCTCTTGCGCTACTGCAGCCATTCCTTTGACAAGATCGGCATGCGGCTCGCGCCCGGAATCGAGTGCGAGCAGCGCACTGCCAGGGACCAGGTACGCCCCAACTACGCCAGGCCTGTCGGTCAATCCTTCGCGTGCTGAATTCGCATCGTCACCAAACAGCCAAACTCGCCAGCGCGGTGCCGCCGCGCTTCGACGCCGTCGTGTCTTGGGCTGACGCAGGTCGGCGATGACACCCATCACGCCGCGAGGCAGAATGAGCATCAGCAAGATCGACAGAATGCCCAGGACAAGCAGCCCCTGGCCGGCAGCGGCGCCCAGGACACGGTCGATAAGCACGAATATCACAGCACCGATCAGCGGACCTGCCACGGTGCCCATGCCACCCGCCACCGCGACGAAGACGATGTACGTCGCCCAGGAAATGGTGAAAGCCGACGGCGGGGTAATGATTACCACATCCATGAAGTGCAGCCCTGACGCAAGGCCGGTAACTGCGCCGCTGAACAGGAACACGGCAGCCCTCATCCGGCTGACGTCGACACCACTGCTTCGAGCGGCATCCTCATCATCGCGCACAGCGGTCAGCGCAAGACCGTAACGCGAGCGCATCCAGCGCCAGATCACGGCGGTCGTCACCACCAGCAAGCCGAGTGCTACGTAGTACAGCTGCAGTTGGGTGACATCGGACTTCAGCTGCATGCCACCGCCCGCGCCAGAAACATTCCACCCGCTGAAGATACTTGCCACGGCTTCTGCGACCAGCCAGGTAGCTACGGCAAAGTACGCCCCTTTTAGCCGGAGCAAAGGCAGGGCTCCCAGAAAAATAAGCAGCAAAATGGCCACGCGCCGAACGTACACACTGCCAAAGACATCGACCGACGGCTGAAGTGAAATCCAGATCTCATACAAGACCCACAGAATCACTGCGACGGCGACGCCAATCCAGACACGGCGCTTGGACACACCCTCGCTGACGGGCATCGCAAGCAGCCACGCAAATGCAAGCGAGACGATTCCGGCCACGGGCCAGGCGGCCCAGATCGACGCTGGCGTGTAGTAATGAACAAGAGCCTGCGCAAAGCCACCAAGGCCGATGAACACCTGCTGGCCAAAGGTCAGCAGGCCCGCATAGCCAGCCATGAGGTTCCACGCATGTCCGAGAGTCGCGAAAACGAATATCGTGAACAACAGGTGGAGAAGGTAGCTCTGCGCATTCAGGAAGGTCGGCAGCACCGCCAGGACGATTAAGATCGCCAAGGCGAAAATGGCCGTGTTGCGGGCCGTCCCAGGGCGCACCGAGCGCATGCCCAAGCCCGTCTGCCGCTCGCGGGAAAGAGATGTACTCATCGCGCCAGCAGTCCCTGCGGGCGAACCGCCAGCACCAGGAGTATCAGGAGATACCCAGCTACCTGCTGCGCCGCCGGACCGAAGTATGTGCCGGCAAGCACCTGCACGATACCCAGAACAACACCACCGACCAAGCTGCCCGCCACCGATCCCAACCCACCGAGGATCACGACGCCAAAGGCAGTTAGCAGGAAAGGAGGTCCATCAAAGGGTTGAAAAGACCGCGACATCGCAACCATGAAGCCGGCAATTGACGCCGATGCAAGAGCGACCCCACTTGCCACGGAGAAAACGTGTGGTGTAGACATTCCCATGATGGACGCTATCTCGAGGTCATCGGAAGCTGCGCGGATCGCGCGCCCCATGTGCGTCGAGCCCAGCCAAAGGGCTAACGCACCAAGCAGCACTGCGGCGGCAATGAAAAAGCCAAATCTGAGCGTGGAGATGCTGAGGTCTTGTGATAGCGCAATGGCAGAGAATGACAGGTCGTTGCGGATCGTGGCAGCGTCCGCGCTGAAGGTCAGTAGCATCCCCTGGCTAAGAACATTCGAGAGCCCAAAGGTCACTAGCAGCGGTAGCATGATCCCAAAGACAGGTGCCATGCCACGACGTTCAGCGGCTTGCTGCGTGACCTGGTTGAGAAGCAGACGCTGGACAGCGTAGCCAATGCCGTACATCACTGGAATGACGATCAGAAGAGACCAGAATGGCGCAACCGGCACGAGCGACAGCAAGAAAACGCACAGGTACGCGGCGAAGATAAGCCAGTCGCCGTGTGACAGATTGACCAACCGCATCACTCCGAAATTCAGAGCCAGACCTACGCTTATCAGCGCGTAGTAGCCGCCCAGCATCGAACCTGAAAGCAGGCCGTTCGCCAGATCGATCAGCGCCCAGTAGATATCCTCGTCAGACATGCGCTGCTCCTGCGTGTTCTGCATCTACGCCGAAGTACGCGGCCGTGATGAGTTCCTCGCTCACTTCGCCGGGGCGACCTTCGAGCACCACCGTTCCTTCAAGCATCACGATGAATCGTGTGCAGGCGGAAATTGCGCGCTTCAGATCCTGCTCGACCACGATAACCGTCGTGCCCGCTGCGACAACCTGAGAGAAATTGCGATAGATCTCATCGACCATTGCGGGTGAAAGACCGAGCGAGAGTTCGTCGAATGCGATCAGCTTTGGCCCGGACATCAGCGCCCGTCCTATGGCCACCATCTGCTGCTCACCGCCAGACATTTGCGAAACCACCTGATTGCGCCGCTCGCGCAACCTGGGGAACAGTTCATAGACCTCACCCAGGCGGCGAGCTGCGTGCGGCCGGCAGCGAGGCAGGTACGCTCCCGCGAGAAGGTTGTCCTCCACACTCATCCGGGCGAACAGGCGTCGTCCTTCCGGCACAAGGGCGATGCCCGCGTCGACAATCCGGTCGGGTGGCAGCGCGTCGATTCGACGCCCTTCAAATTCGATTGCGCCACGGGTCCGCGTGGTGCCACCTGCGCCCATGAGCCCCACCAGGGAACGCAGCAGGGTCGACTTGCCAGCCCCGTTGGCCCCGATTACCGCCAGCACATCGCCAGTTTCGAGCTCGAGCGATATGTCATGGATCGCCCTCAACTCACCATAGTAAGCACCAAGGCTGGACACTTTCAGCAGCGGAGCTCCCGACGTCGCGGTGGCATTAGGCGCCAAGGTAGACACGCTTGACCTCCGGAAGATTGATGACTTGCTGGGGTTCGCCGATCGCAAGTACCTTGCCACCAGCGAGGGCCATGAGGCGATCAGTTGCGGTCAGCATCGTGCGAATCACGTGCTCAATCCACACCACGGTGATTCCCATGGCACGGATACGGCGAACAATCTCGATGAACTCGGAGATCTCCTGCTCCGTCAAGCCCGCAGCCACCTCGTCGATCAGAATAAGCTTGGGACGTGCGGCCAGAGCGCGAGCCAGCTCATGGCGCTTGCGCACCAGTAGCGGGAGCCGACCGGCAAGCGCATTCGCATGCCGCGTCAGGCCAGTTATGGCCAAGCTGCGACCGATCCATTCGGCGGCATCCGCCCCCGACAGGCCGCCCGCGAAACTGGCCGCGACACGCAGGTTGTCGTAAACAGTCATCTCACCGAAGGGGCGCGGCACCTGGTAGGTCCGCGCGATGCCGCGTTGCGCCCGTTCGTGGGGCGCAAGGTCCGTAATGTCCTCGCCCGCGTATGCCAATGTGCCTGCCGAGGGGGGCACCTGCCCGGTCAGCATCCCGAACAAGGTGGTTTTCCCCGCACCATTGGGCCCAATGATTCCCAGGATCTCGCCCTCTTTGACGTCGAAGTCGATCTCGCTGGCGACGGCATTCGCGCCGAAGGACTTCGTCAGACCGCGCACTGAAAGCAGATGGGTCATAAGCTTGCCGCTATGCAATAGACTTTGCCGCGAGCTGCACCCACTGACACAGGGTGCTGCTTGCGTCTTCGAACCCATAGATGGCATCGAAGTGGTTGCGTTCAGACTGCTCCCAGCGCTTCGCCCCGTTGCCTGCGCCGCGCCATGCTTCTAGAAATGTGTCGGACTGACGCCTGAACTCCGAGGGCTCACTACCTCCCCAGGTTACGAGCACCGGCGTAGGGGTTCTGCGAACGTGAAACAGAGGCGAGTTGCGCTGGATGATTCCGTCGTCGAATTGCAGTTGCGGTTGCATGCTTGAGTAGCGCAGCGGCCGCAGGTCATACAGGCCGCTGACGAGCACGGCTCCGGCCAGTGGATCCTGGTCCAGCCCATAGACCTCGTTCCATGGGGTTTGCAAACACATGGCAGTAAGGTGTGCGCCTGCCGAGTGTCCTCCAACGATCACGCGGCGAGGATCACCACCGTACTTGTCGATATTGCGTAGCACCCAGGCCACCGCCGAACGCGCCTGTCGTGTAATCTCGTCCAGCGACACCTGCGGGAGCAGCGAGTAGTTCATGACGACAGTCGTGATGCCCAGTGCGTTCATGCCCAGCGCCACGCAAGAGAATTCCTTGCTCGTTAGCATGCGCCAGTAACCACCATGAATGAAGACGAATACCGGCGCGCGGTGCCCCGCAGGGAAGACGTCCAGCGTCTCGTCGCGGGTCGGACCATAGGGAACGTCGAGTTCGCAGCGAAGACGGTGTCTGGCGAGGCGACTCTCATCGGTATAGTGCCGCGCATAGACCATGAAGTCCGGCACGGCCTTCTCGACGTCGTATTCGGCGTCGATCTCAACTTGGGTCTTAAAGTCGCGGTACAGGTTGCTCATTCGTGGCCGTGCTAGTTCGATGCCAGGCTGGCAGCGCCAGGGGCCTTGTGGTGCACCCCGGCGCTTGATCGATGCTTTCTAGTAGAGCTTCATCTCAGCGGTCTTTTTGACCGATGGGAAGACGGCGTTATAGACGTTCTCCTTGACCAAACGGTTCTGCTTGGGGTCCTCGCGCCACTGGGCGCCACCAAGAGGCTGCACGGAATAGTTCTGTTCATTGAACTTGACTGTGCCAGTAACCGTTTCCAGAGCAGTTGCGCGCAATGCTTTGAGCAGAGCCGCGCGATCGGTGCTGCCCGCCCGTTGTAGCGCGTCAAACAGCACGTCATAGGAGGCGTCGTTAAGCGCCAGCGGTGGGATGTACTGCTTTCCCGTGCTCTTCTCGTATGCCTGGACCAGACCTTCCCCGTCATAGCCACCATACTTGCTCTTGCCAGGGAAGGCTGGAGACCAGAAATTCACGGACACCACACCCTCGCCGTGTTTGCCTAGGGCATTCATCGGCTCTGGATAACCGGTCGCCTTGTCGATGACGTACATCTTGGGCTTGAAGCCTTGCTGTGCGGCCTGCTGCAAGTAGTTCTGCAGATCCGGCGGCGCCAGCACGCCTGTAACCACTTCCACCCTGGCGCGCTTGAACTTATTAATGATCGGGGTGAAGTCAGGCAAACCTTGAGCGAAGCGCCCCGGATCGGTGGGATTCCAGCCCGCCTTCTTGAACTCCGGATCAAACAAAGACGCAAAGATCGTTCCGTCAGGGTCGTTCGGGTAGAGGTAGCCGATGTTGCCGTTGAAGCCGCCGGGCGGTTCCTTGATCATGCCGATGTGGTTCTTGACGAGATCCACGACGGAGAAGAAGAACATGAAAGCGTGCTTGTACGTCTTTGGCTTGCCGTCCGGGCCGAACAACCAAGCCTCGATGGGCGTGCCCGCCATGATGCATGGAATCTGATGACGCTCGCATAGGTCGGAGGGCGCATTGGTGGTATCGGGCGTTCCGAGAGCCATCAGCACATCGACCTTGTCTTGTAGGATGGCCCGCGTTGCCGCATCCGCCGAGCCCGCAATGGTGCTCTTGCTGTCATAAATCTTGTATTCGATACGGCACCGCTGATCTCCCACCTTCAAGCCACCGGCACTGTTGATCGGACCGATCTTGTGATCGTCCACCCAAGGGGAATCCTTGGTGACCTCGGCCAATGGGCCAGTCTGAGGAAGTATGCGTCCGACTTTGACCGTGCACGATTGCGCATGGGCGGTCATGGTCTGAAGCGCCAAAATAGCGAGCGCGATTAGGGTTTTCACGTCTGTCTGCTCCTGTGGTTGTTAAGAAATTTCCGTTTCTTGGGTTGGAAAACTCATTCAAGCGCGCAGGGCTTTGCGCACCCATTGAGACAGCGGACTTCGCGGGTCTTCAAAACCGTAGATCGCATCGAAGTGATTGCGCCCGGCCTGGGAGAGACCCTCTCCACGATTGCCTGCCGACTGCCAGGCCCGCAGGTAACTTTCGGACTGGCGGACGAACTCGCTTGTTTCATCCCCTCCCCAGCTAATCAACTGTGGGGTCGAACTAGAGGCGATGTGAAACAAGGGCGAATTCCGTTGGACCACGCCATCATTGATCTGCAGCATCGGCTGCAGGCAGGACCACCGAAAAGGCTCGATGTCGAAGACACCGCTAACCAATACGGCGCCCGCCAGAGGATCGGCCGGCAAACCGTATTCACCCGCCCAGTCTGTCTGAACGCACATCGCACCCAATTGCCCGCCAGCAGAGTGACCACCAACAACCACGCGCGATGGATCGCAACCATATCGGTCGATGCGGCGCAGCACCCAGGCCACGGACGCCCGGGCCTGCCGCGTGATTTCATCGATCGATACCTTTGGGCAAAGCGAATAGTTCACCACCACGGTGGTAATGCCCAGCTCCCGCATACCCAGCGCGACAAAAGAGAACTCCTTGCTGCTCAGAATCCGCCACCCGCCACCGTGAATGAAGATGAATACGGGAGAGCCCGGCCCGGCCGGGAAGATGTCCAGAGTCTCGTCACGCGTTGGCCCATACTGGACATCAAGAATGCAATCGAACTTCTCGCGTGTGTGCCGGCTTTCTTCAATGTAGTGCTGTGCATAGACCATGAAGTCGGGCACGGCCGTCTCGACGTCGTACTCGGCGTCGATCTCAGCCTGATTCTTGAAATGGCGGTAGAGACTGGACATGAATTGGGGGCTGGAAGGAGCTGACGCAAAACGCCTGGATCTAGATTGCCGACCATCGGCGGTGTTCGCGCAGACTTATTGGTACAACTTCATTTCCGCGGTCTTCTTCACCGACGGATAGACGTCATTGAAGACGTTCTCTTTGACCAGCTTTTTCTTCGCCGCATCAAAGCGCCATTGAGCGCCACCAAGCGGTTGTACGGAGTAGTTTTGGTCGTTGAACTTTACGGTACCGGCAACCGTCTCGATGTTGGTCGAGGCTAGCGCCTTGAGGACCGCTGCGCGGTCAGTCGAACCTGCCCGCTGCATTGCATCAAAGAGAACGTCATAGGACGCGTCGTCCATGCCTAGCGGCGGGATGTATTGCTTGCCCGTGCTCGACTCGTAGGCCTCTACCAGACCTTCCCCATCATAGCCACCATATTTGCTCTTGCCCGGGAACGCGGGAGACCAGAAGTTGACCGAGAGCAGACCGTAACCGGCCTGCCCCAAGGCATTCATCGGCTCAGGGTATCCGGTTCCCTTGTCGATAACGTACATCTTCGGCTTGAAGCCTGCCTGTGCGGCTTGCTGCAGGAAGTTCTGCATGTCCGGCGGCGCCAGAACGCCGGTCACCACCTCAACGCGATTGCGCTTGAACTGGTTGATGATTGCCGAGAAGTCGGGCAAGCCTTGGGCAAAGCGCCCCGGGTCAGTCGGCATCCATCCTTCCTTCTTGAAGGCCGGGTCGAACAGCGACGCGAAGACCGTGCCGTCTGAATCATTGGGGTAAAGGTAGCCAATGTGGCCATTAAAGCCACCGGGCAGCGCCTTGATCATTCCCAGGTGATTGACCACAAGGTCGGGAACCGAGAAGAAGAAGTGATGCGTGTACTTGTAGGTCTTTGGTTTACCGTCGGGACCAAACAACCAGGCTTCGACAGGCGTGTTCGTCGTGATACACGGAACCTGGTGGCGCTCACAAAGATCAGCTGGCGCGTTCGTCGTGTCCGGCGTACCCTGGGCCATCAGGAAGTCAACCTTGTCCTGAAGAATGGCACGCGTAGCGGCTTCAGCGGAGCCTGCCACTGTGCTCTTGCTGTCGTAAATCTTGTGCACGATGGCGCACTTCTTGTCACCGACCTGAAGCCCACCTGCCTTGTTGATGAAGCTGATCTTGTGCTCGTCGACCCAAGGCGTGTCCTTGCCGACATCGGCGAGAGGGCCGGTGACTGGAACCACGCGCCCAACGGTCACAGTGCAGTCCTGCGCCTTCGCAGCGCCAGTCGAGAACATGCACAGAATGGCAATCGCGAATGGAGTGGTGTTTCGAAGCTTCATATCATTTCCTTTAGTAAAGAAGACATCTGAGCCAGGAGCATCCGCCTCTAGATCATGAACTCCACCACTGCACCGCCGCCGCCGTAAAGCGGGCCGTAGCCGTGCACGCGCGCGCCACTGAACCGGTCCTGCAATGCCCCGAGGACCCAGTGAAGATGCTTCATCCCCATGTCAGGGAGCGCACTCGAAACGTACTGCGGCAGCGTGGCGCGCAATTCGCCCACGCTGCCGGACTCAAGCATTCGTAGAAGCCGCTGATTCCAGCGGTCGTGTTCCGGATCTGAGATACGGTCGGCGTTCGGGTCGATGCGCTCTCGGAACATGCGGTTTGAGAGATTGCCAATCCCCACTACCGCAATACGCTTCCCCTGTTCGCGGGCACAAGCCACTGCCATCGCAGCAAGCTTTTCCGTCGTCGCGGCATCGTGATAAAGATTGTTGGATGCGGCCACCACCGGCAACGTCGACGTGCCAAAGCCCATCAGCGAACTGGCCGCGATGGTTCCGGAGTCGATCGGAAAGCCGTCATAGTTGACGCCCCTTGCATGGACTGCCGCACGCGCCGACCCCGCGACACACGCATGAGCAAGCTCAGTGTCCGAGCACAGATCGTAGGGCTGGTCTCCAAACTCGTACCAATTCTCGTCAACGTGCACACCCGTGCTCCTGGGGCGTGTCAGCCACTGCTGATCAAGAACCGCGAACCACTGGGTCGAGTAGATAAGAACAGCGTCTGGTCGTGACGATGCCAATGCTCGGCCAGCACGCTCGCAGGCAGCCGCCAGTCGTCCCCATGGCAAGACGTCACGCTTGATTTGGGGCAGCGGCGAACCCGGAACAAGAAATGCGGAAACGATAGTCATGACGTACGTTCAGGCCGGGGTCAATCCACAAGACCGGGGAGCGAACGACGCCCGTTCGCCGGCTGCTGAGCTTGCCCGGAGGCACTGAGGACATTCAATCCAGCCTTCACCAGATCCCACTCCATCACCGCGGTGCCGGTGCCGATGACGCTACCGTAACCATATAGTTCAGCGCCCAGCTCCGGATACCCCATCGCCGAGTGCATCCAGGTGAATGCGCCGGATTTCGTCTCCGAGAACGCTTCCTCGACAAACTGAGGATGGAGCTTGAAGACCTCTCTCATTCGGCCCTGGCGCATCAACTCGATCATCCGCATGTCCCATTTGTAGCCCTCGAATGATTGAGGATGCTCCTTGGACATGTCTTCCGGGATGGCCGGCTCTTCATGAAAGTGCCAGTGAGACAGCGTGTTGCTAGCAAGGAGCACCGCACGCTTGCCACTCTTTCGAATCGCCTCTCGGGTGGCCTTGCCAAGGATGTCCATCTCGCTCTGCCCTTCCTTGAGCTCCAAGTAGTAGGGTGAGTTGTTGGCCGAGATCACTACGACAGGTATGTCCCATTGCGGCCGGATCATGTGCAGCGTCGTGATGGAACCGTAGTCGACCCGGAATTTCGGGTTGCGCATCAGCTTAGTAACAAGGCCGCGGTCACTGCCTTCTTGGCAGCACATCTCGGCCAGTTCCACATCCACCTCAAGCTTGAAACTGTAGCGAAACAGGTTCGGGAAAATGGGGTCCACCGACTTGCCAGAAAGATGTCGCACACCGAGGAAATGGTGCCCGACCTGCGTGATCCAATGCGGCGTGTGAATAAGCAGCACATCGGGCTTCATCGCGTCCAAGCTCGCACGCGCTCTTTCGTAGGCCCAGCGAAGCGGCTCCCAACCACCCTGCGAGCGCGGCTCGTTCTGGTCCGGGTTCTCGCCATAGACCAAGTGCGGCGGATGCGGCGCCAAGAAGCCAGCCAATATTTCACCACTTGACATACGTACCTCCTCGGATCTCAGAGTGCCAACTGAAACTCGATTTCGATTGCCGCCCCCAGCGGGAGCGACAGCACCGTGGCCACGCTACGCGCTGGTGGCACGATCGACTCGAACACCTCGTCCCATGCGCGGTTGAACTCGCTTGCCGCGTCAGGGCCACTGCAATAGACCCGGGCCATCAGGATTTGTTCCCGCGCCCAACCTTGTTCGTCGCACAGGTCGAACAGGTTCTTCATCACTTGATGGGTCTGGGCGTAGGGGCCATCGGCCAGCCCGCCCTGCGCAGGGTTCAGGCCGATCAGGCCCGAGACGAAAACCAAGGATCCTGCGCGAATGACGGGCGTGTAGCGAAACCGCGGCGAGGGCAATGCTAGGGTGGCAATGACTTCTCTCATGTTCTGGCTGACCCTCGCATAGCGCTGCGCAGTCGCGGGCGCGAACGCAGGTGCAAATAGGCCGTATACCTGCACGGTATGCGACGTATACGGACAACGTGAAGGCAGTCTAGTGTCATCGGATTAGAGCCGTCAAGCACATTTGACGCCGGAATTTCTCGCTGGGTGAGCCACGAAGGTGATGAGCGGATCATGATCCAGAAGAGCTCTTCAGTCTTTGTACGTTTGACAGCTCGTACGTATACTTGCATCAGACCCCCGGTTCTGGAAGAAATGACGAAACGAGAGAACTCGAGCGGATTTTCACCGCAAACACGGTCGAGGACGAGAGTGTCCAGAGCGAGCGCGAAGACCGTCACGATCGCGAACGGAAAGTGCCCGCCAGACTCCGTGCGTCTGTTGTCGCCTGAAGTGCGCGCGATCCTGGACGACTTTCGCCTCGAGGAGGTTGTGACCCACCTGTTGCGCAGGGCTCATTTCAAAGCTGAAGAAATGTTCGCGCAGGAATTCGCCGCGGAGTCGATCACGCCACGACAAAAAGCTGCGTTGGTGATCATCTACCAGCAGCCTGGCCTGAGCCAGAACGCGCTTGCAGATCGGCTTCGCATGGACCGCAACACGGTGGCCGAGATGATTAAGCGCTTAGTCGCGAACGGCCTGATCTTGCGCACGCTGGCTCAGGAAGATCACCGGGCATACCAGCTTCTCCTTGCACCCGACGGTGCCCGGCTATTGCAGCAAGTGATCGTGAGAGATCAGCTAGTCGAACAACGAGTCCTCGACCTACTGCCAGAAGAGTACCGAGCCCTTTTCTTTAAGTGTCTTCGCCTGTTGGTAGATGCAACAGCGCCCTCCAACTCGCAGTTGTAACCCGCCTTTGTAGCTCCCTTTCCCCTTTCTTCTTCTCTAACCAGGAGACCCGCCATGAACCTTGGCATCACGATTCTCACCATCATCGTCATTGTCATAGCCATCGCGGTGTTGTGGTGGATTCTCTCGCGCCTGTACCAGCGGCCAACCACGGAACGCGCCTTTGTCCGGACCGGCTTTGGCGGCCAGCGCGTGGCGATTTCCGGGGGTGAACTGGTCATTCCGGTGCTGCATGAGATCACCTGGATGAACATGAACACGCTCCGCATCAGCCTGGAATGCACGAACGAGAATGCCCTCGTCACGGGCGATCGTTTACGACTTAATGTTGAGTCGGACTTCTTTGTCCGCGTCAAGCCGGACAATAATTCGGTGTCTTCGGCGGCACGCGCCTACGGCAGCAAGACATCCTCGATCGATGCCATGGCCCAGCTTCTTGAAGCGCGCTTTAGCGACGCATTGCGTTCCGCCGCTGCCGAGTCGACCATGGAAGCACTTCACGAAGGCCGACGCAGCTTCGCTGCGCGGGTGAGAGACCTTTTGCAAGATGGCCTTGCTGAAAGCGGGCTCCAAATCGACAGCGTTGCAATCTCTCGCCTGGACCAGGCACCAAAGGAATTCTTCAATCCTAACAACGCCTTTGACGCTGCTGGCCTGACGATTCTTACGGCCGAGATCGAGGAGCGCCGCAAGCGTCGTAATGAGATCGAGAGGGACTCTCAGGTGGCAATCCAGCGCAAAAACCTTGCCGCCGAACAAGCGATGCTGGAACTGCAGCGAGAAGAGGAATATGCCCGCCTGAGCCAGGAGCGTGAACTGGCAATCCGACGCGCGCAGCAAAAATCTGAAGTGGCCGTAGAGGCCGCTGAACTGCAGCGGCTATCAAAGGTCGCCGAGGTCTCCGCCGAGGAAGCAGTCGAGCTGGCCAAGACAGCATCCGAGCGCTCTGTGCGTGAGCAGCGCATCCGCTTGGAGCAGCAGATCAAAGAGCTCGACATTGAGCGCGCGCGCGCCTTGGCAGTCGCTGAAACCGACTCGCGTCGCGCGCTCGAGGTCGCTCAACAGCAGGCCGACATCGACATCGCCGATCAGTCTAAGGCACGGAATGCGGCGCTAGTTAAGGCCGAAGAAACCCGAGCAGAGCTGATAGCGGCAGAAGAGGCCGTGATCTCACGTCGCGAACTTGAGCGTGCGAACCGTGAGAAAACTCTTCAGCTGGTCAGCGCCAGTCGCGACGCGGAGGCCCGAGGCGTGGAGGTTGTGCAACAGGCTCTGGCCGAGCAGACAGCCGCTTCACACCGCAGTGAAGCCCAACTACTTCTTGCACGTGCCGAATCAGAGGTCCAACGGATGAAGCAAGACGCCGCCGAACGCCGGTATGAAGTTGAAGCAACGGGGCGCCGTGCCTTGAACGAAGCCGAGAACGTCATGTCACCCGAGGCAATGGAGTTACGCGCCCGCCTGGCGACCATTGAGCGCATCGAGTCGGTGGTTCGAGAAAGTGCCAAGCCACTGGAGCGCGTGAGCGAGATCAAGATTGTCCATCTTGACGGCCTGGGGGCGGCAGCGGGCCTCCCCGCAAGCGGCGAAGCTATGCAGGGCAGTGTTTCCGACCAGGTCATGAGTAGTGCGCTGAAGTATCGGGTGCAAGCGCCCCTCGTAGACGCGATGCTAAACAGCATTGGATTGGACAATGCGAAGGATCTGCTCAAGCCGTGAGGGTTCAAGGGGAACGTGACAAATCAGACCCGCGATCGCTGAGCTGAGGAATAAGACGCTGCCTGTCAAGATTGGATCTTGATTAAGGACGGCCTGCGCTCGAGCGGGGTCGACACCGGCGGCCACCTGCGCTGAGTCAGCGCGACCGCCAGTTGTTCGCGAACGAGCTGGCCAAGTGGCTGGTCAGAAGCGGCGGCCGGGGTGGCGGGCCAAGTGCTTGTTCGTCAGCCTTGCCGCCCCAGGAATGCCGCCACCGCGGCATTGAAGGCCGCCGAATGGGTCACCGGCCCCATGTGACCGAGGCCCTCCAGCTCGGTCGTCTCACCACTGGCAAGCGCGGGCGCCGGGATCTCCGTGAGGCGTTTGCATGATGCCTTCGTCGCCGAGCCGTGGTAGTAGCCCACCGGCACCGAAATCTGCGCGAAGCGGTCGGCGCCGATGATGTCGCGCTCTTGCGCCAGGATCTCGCTGCTGAACTCGTCGCGGATCTTTCGCATCAGGCCGGCCGTGATCGTGCGCCGGTCATCGGGCATGGATTCCCAGCCGCGGTCGCCGGTCCAGTAGCGGATGAAAGCCTCTGCGGCGGCCATCGCCTGCCCCTGGTCGGACAATCGAATGATGCTCTGCCGAAGCTCTTCGATCTCGCGGGCGCCTTGGTGTGATGGATCGGCGTTCACGGCAATAGACCAAGCGGCAGGTTCGTAGACGACGATCGCGCGGACGTATTGCGGCAGATTGACGGCCGTCAGCAATGCGATCAAGCCCCCGTACGAATGCCCGACGAGGTATGTGGGTTCTCCTGCCGCACGCAGCAGCGGCTCGAGGCGGGTGACTTCGTCGAGCAGGCCGAAGTCTTCCAGGCTTGCCAGGTCAGTCGCCTTTCCGTAACCGCAAAGGTCGGGGCAGATGACGCGCCAGTCGGGCGCCAGGGCGTTCATCAGCGAGCGCCACTGGGCGCCGCTACTGGCGCTCGAGTGCAGGCACACCACCGGCCTGCCGCTGCCGGCCTCACGAAGCGGAGGCAATGGGGGGCTCACGGCCGGTGCACCGTCGTGAGCAGGAACTTCCAGGCGCCATCGACACGAATCAGGTTGTACGTTTGCCGCCATTCACGAACGCTGGCGCCGTTGCTGCGCCGCAGTGTCCAGCGAAGCGATGCGACCGCGCTCTGACCGCCGACCGCGACCACCGACAATTCGTCGAAGCCGCCGTCCTCGTTGCCCTCGCTTTGATACTGACGCGCCAGAGACTCCATGAAACTGCGAACCTGCGCGGTGCTCTCGAACACGTGCACCGACCCGTCCGCGCGCACCGTCATGGAAGGGGCGTGATACATCTCTGCGATCGTCGCGGCGTCGACCGCGTTGAAGGCGACGGTGTATCGTTCGAGCAGATTCAGAATGTCGTTCTCGAGCATCGATCTCTCCAAGGGTCGAGGCGAACACGATTTCTTCGGGCTCGGGATCACGGCTCCGGGAATGTTAGGAACCGCATGAGTGAACAGCAATCCCCAATCGATATGATCGAACGCCAATAGGGATCATGGCAATCATTGGTCATCAAGACGAGGGCGGTTGCCTATGAAGGTCCAAGAGTGAACAGATTTCTTGGGAAGCTGTTCACTGGACAACTCAAGAGGTATTTATTCAGCCCGGGAGCACGTCGATGGATTTGTCAGTGGTGACGCGGCGCTGATTAGCATTGATATGGCCGGCACGATGGCCGAGCGATGCCGCGAGTCAGTGCGCGGCGGCCTGGGGCAGCAAGCTGGGCGGCGCGGTCTTGTCGATCCAGGCGATGATCGCCTCATGCATGAACGCCAGGGCGTCGCGCCCTTGCCGTCGGCAGGTTTCGTTGACCAAGTGCGCTCGCGCGATGAACAACTCGCCTCGACGCGATCGCATCGGCCCCGAGATCTTGCGTTTGAGCACGATGTTTCGGATCGCTTGCTCGGTGGCATTGTCGGTGGGCGGCACGGCTCGGTTGTACACGGTCGCTTGCTAGACCTCTCGCTTCCAGTCAATGACACACGAACGATAAGGCCTGGCTCGAAGGGGCTCGGGGCCCAGAGCGAAGTCAGCGAGAGGCGCGTACCGTCGAATTCGCAGTCGCGCGCCTGCCGGGTCCCGCCCCAGGCTTCGTTCCACGACAGATCAACATCGGTCGCGAATTGGCCGTCGACGATCGCGCAGCGACCGGAGTAGCTGATCATCGTCTTATACGCCTCGATACGCCAATCGGGCTTTCACCGGCCCGGCCCGAAGCCAGTGCCTGGCGCTGCGGACACGACTCCCTTCACGCAGCGCTGCACGAACGGATAGGTATCGGTCACGAAGTAGTGGTAAATGCCCTCGGGAAACTCAGGCGTGACACCGGTTCGGCCGTTGCATTCGTCGAGATCGCCGGAACCGGGCACGTACTCCCAGTCTTGCGTGAAATGCCCCATCGCAAAGATCGCGGTCGACGGACGGCCGTCGTCGGGCTCTGCCTTGACACGATAGCTGGCGGCGACCACCTTCAACGCGGAGCCGGCATCATTGGGATCACTGTAGCCATAGCGTGCGTACAGCGGAAAGCCGTCGCTCGCCCAACCAACCAGTTGCATCGTCACTGCACCGCCCGAAAGCCTCTCGAGAAGCGCTTCGGGCATGCCGTGATAGTGATACTGGCCATTGGGCTGCACATGCGCGTTGCTGCTATCGACGCCGAAGCCAAACTGCCAGGATTCCACTGAGCCCGGCAACGCCTCCATGCGCCAGGGGTCGAAGCCCATCGCCGGGTCGCAGTCGGCTGCGGATGTCGCCGAGGACGGACAGGTGCCCGCAGTCGCCGGGTCGAACTTCACCCCGTTGCGCGCATATGCGGGCTCTTTGACGGCCGTGGCGCCAGTCGCCAAAGCCGGCGAGAGGCTGAAATCGATCGCGATGTTCTGCGCGGAGATTTGCGTCGCGAACTCGCCGCCGGTCACGGAGTGATTCGGCACGCCGTTGCCGGACAGCGAGCGCAGATCGCCACTGCAGGTCCAATCCGACAGATAGGGCAGGCTCTCGTCGACCGTACTCGCCTCGCTGCCAGGCAGTGCCCACTGGTACTGCAGTCGCTGAGAGCCGCTGTCAGTGATTCCGCAACCGACGGCAACCATCGTCGTGGTAGTCGATGTCGTCGAACCCGTAGGCGTACTCGTGCTCGTGGCATCGTCACCATCGGACCTTACTCTTGCGCTGCTCGTCGTGCCGGCAGCCGCGGAGTTGTCGACGGCGCCCGCGCCGCTACAGGCGGAAAATATCCAGGTACAGATCACTAGCGCCGTCATTGCGCCAGGGCGAGGCATGGTGGGCGACAATGGCGGCGGTCGACGATCGATATGGGTAGTAGACAAGGCAATAGCTCCGGAGTTGAAAGCAATCTGGCAGCGCTCGATTCCGAATGCCGATGCCGTCATTGTTAATGAGCAATGTGGAGCGAGCATGGATGTGCCTGCAACGTTGCTCCGTGATTTAGCGGCATCGTCGATTCATGCGTCTGCGGCTCGTTCATCTGATCAGCATCCTCTTGACCGGCGGCGTGGTGCTGCCGCTGGTCCTGATGGGCACGCTGACGGCCTGGAATCTTCGCCAGGGATTCGACGGCTATCTGCTGGTGCGCGATCAGAAGCGTGCGCAGCAACTGGCCGCGCTCGTGGCCTCGCAAAGTGATGGCTTCCAATCCCTGCAAGGATTTCTCGAGCACGTATCCTGGCCGAGCCTGTTGGCGCGTTTCAACGCGCAAAGCGCCGGCCAACGCACAGGGCCGGTGAGCCACCGGGCGCCGCCGCATGCTGCCGTCCCGCCGGTCCTGCCCCCCCCCGATGCCGGCGATGCGCAGGTCGCGGCCCTTGCCGATGACGCCGCCCGCTGACGACCCGCTGGCGCGCCGACTCACCGTGCTCGACCCAGCCGGGCGCGTTCTCGTCGACCCCGACTCGACGCAGATATCCGACGCGCAGACGATTCCGATCATCCGAGACGGCAAACCGTTGGGAAGCCCGCGATTGCTGCCGGTCAGAACGCCGACCGATCCGATCGCACACGAGCTTTTGTCCAGTCAGATCAGGACAACCTTCATGTTGGTTGCCCTGCTCGGTGCCACGGCGCTCGTCGCATCGATCTGGCTGGGACACCGGCTGAGCCGCCCGCTAATTTGGGCACAACAGATCACGCAGGCTATCGCCGACGGACGACTCGATGGAGGGGTTCGCGACGACCAGCCGAACGATATCGGTGATCTCCTGCGCAACATCAATCGGATGGCCGGCCAACTGGCGCGCATCGACGCCAATTGGTGGCATCGGCCGCGACGCGCTTCGACATCCGTGCCAAGCAGTCGGGCATCGCGATCGGCGCCGACCTGCCCCTGTCGCTACCCGTATGCTGGGACGCGCAACGCATCGCCCAGGTGCTCGACAAGCTGATCGAGAACGCGCTGCGCTACACCGACGCACCGGGCCCGATGCGCCTGAATGCTCGCGCGCACATCGACTCGAAGCGCTGCACGACGACGGGCGCGACACCAGCGATCGCGCTGTCGACAGCCACTTCAAGAACCTGCGCCGAAAACTGCAAAGCGCCGATCTGCAGAGCGAGTGCATTGCCTCGGTCTACGGGGTCGGTTACCGGTTCGACGCGCCGTCGCCGCGTCTCGAAGAACTGCCCACCGCCCGGCGCGAAACCGGTCAGGCCTTGATGACCATGGGAGCCCGGCCAGACGATGCAACCAGCAGCAACCAGGTGCCGGTGCCAAGGAGCGCCGCCGCGCCGACGAACAACGCCAACTGAAGCCCGTGCGGCCCCGCATGCAGCAGCAGCGACGATGCCACAGGGCCCGCGATCTGGCCGAGCGTAACAGCAGTCGTGATTCGACCAACGATCCGGGCCGAGTCGGACGAGCCGCGGGCGCGCATCTCCTGCACACCGGCGAGCGTGATCACCATGAATGTGCCGCCCACGAGAAACGCCGAACCGGTGATCGTCCACAGGCTCGCCCAGACGGCCGGTAACAGCACGCCCAGCACCATCAAGAGGGCCAGGCCACCGAGTTGCAGCCAGAGTGCGGGTGATGCAATGCCGCTGGTCGCGCCTGGCACACAGTACAGGCCCGTAACGGCTATGCCCGATCCCACGCCGGCGTATACAAAACCCGCCGCGCTGGCCGTGCCCCGTCTGGCCAGAGCCCCGAGGCACCAGATACTGGTGGCGACGAAAACCCAGGCGGACGAAACACCAGCGAGGAAACGCAACGGCAGCCAGGCCCAGGCCCAAGGCCATGCCATCGCGGCCGTCAGGCCCGCGGTGGCCAGCAATGCGATGACCGCGATCGTGCCGGCACGCAGCGGCAGGCGGGCGGCGGTCAGCGCACCGACGAAATAGCCGGCGTAGTTGGCCGCAGCCAGCCAACCACCCTGCTGCACGTCGAGCAAACCATCACGCAGCATCAGCGGCAGCACCGGCGTGAACGCGAACCGGCCGATACCCATGGCCGCGGCCAGCGACAGCAACCCGGCGGCGGTCAGAACTGGCACGGATACGGTACGGCCTGGAGCTTTCATTTCGCCACGATGTTGCCGACACAGGACGCTCACGGCGAATTGCCGGAGCATCGAATGCATCCCGGGCTAGGCTTGCAGAAGCTCAGGCGCATTCAGGATCATACTCACCCCGAATCCACTCATTTCCGCAAGCCAGGACGATGAACGACGATAGCAAGCGCGAGCTGGCCAAGCTGCTCGCCGCACTACGACGCGAGCGACGACAACAAAGCGGTTTGCAGAACCATCTGGTCCCGCCAACCGAACCCTTGGCGTATGAAGTGGCGCGCTTGGTCGAAGTGGAGCTCGCCAAACCGGTTCTCGGTTGGAAGGTGGCGGCGATGAAAGAAGAGATGCAACGACAACTGCGCGCCCATTCGCCGATCTATGGGCGTGTTTTCGACGTGTTCGATTCGCCTGCCGCGGTCGACTTCGAAACGTCGTGCAGCCCGATCCCGGAAGTCGAATATCAAGCTGTGCTGGGCCACGACTTGCCGCCGAGGGCATCACCTTACACACGTGACGAAGTGGTTGACGCAGTTGCTTCGATGCACCCGGGCCTAGAGCTGGCCGAGTGCCGGTTTGTGCACGACGAACGATTCCCGCCGCTGGCCGCGATCCTCGCCGATGGCGCTGGCTCGGGCGCAGTGGTGCTCGGACCTGCGATCGAGAACTGGCGCGATCGAGATCTCGCCGGCCAGGAGGTCGTTTTGCGCTGCAACGGACAAGCCAGGCGCCAGGGCACGGCGAGGGCTGCGCTGGACCATCCGATCGAGCCGCTCGTCTGGCTGGCCAACGAACTTTCCCGAACCGGCATCGGCTTGAAAGCCGGCCAGGTGGTGAGCACGGGTACGCTGACTGGCATGCTTCGCCCCAGGCAAGGTGATGTCTATACCGCCGACTATGGCGAGTTCGGCACGGTGAGCGTGACTTACCGCTGAGCCTGCAAGCCGAACACCCGTTGCGGGTTACCGGCAAGGAACAAGGCGCGCGCGTCGTCGATGTGCCCGCCCGCGATTGCCCGCTCAGGAACATCGAGCGCAGCGCGATTTTTGCGCTGTTCTTCGCGGGCTATGCCAGCCGTCCCAGTTGCGCCTGCTCGAACAGGAATTTGGCCCAATCTCTTACGAGCCCGCCGATCTCGCGGCCCGCGCGCGGCAGAACGCTTTTGGTCAGCTATCTGCCTGCCATCTCCTGATCGGCCGAGGCGGTCGGTGATTCGAACGCCAGACGCAACGCATAGTCGCGGATGTCAGTCGGCCAATGTTCGATCAGCTGTTCGAGCTTTGGGCGATCGCCGGCGAACAAGGCACGCGATGCCTCTTCGAAAGCGGGGAAGTCGCCGGCGATCGCCTGCATGAACACGTAGGCGGCTTCGCGCGCCCTGCGTTGAATCGCCGCGTTGTCCGGATGTTTGCGCGCCTCGTCGACCAGCCGCCGCAACGCGGCCGACGCACCGCCGCGCTGAGAAGCAAGCCAGTCCCAATGCCGTGGTAGGAGCGTCACCTCGCGCGAGATCACCCCCAGGCGTGGTCGACCGCGTCCCTTCCGTTCGCTCGCGCCAGCGGGCGCCGGACCAGGCGGCGTTCGAGCCCGGCCTGGTGACACAGACGGTGACCCGGCCAATCGCTGAGCGATCTCGTCCGCATCACCACGCAGATCCAGGTCGATCACGCGTCCGCTGGCGTCATCGAACACGAGAATCGCCGGTAGAGGGTCGTCCTCGGCGTAGGCCTGCTTCACCGCCATGGCTACCGCCAGCGCCGGACCGGAAGACAGCAATTCATGGCCTTTGAAGGCCGACCAGTTGGATGTTGCGGCGTTACCCATATCGCCTCCGTTGATTCGATGACGATATTTTATACCCGGGTAGAAATAATCTCAAGCCCTGCCAGCGCGGGCTGGGCACACGCTCCCAGGCCTCGCGTCTGATCCTGCCGCCCGCCCGGCGTCATTCAAACCGGCCCCGTGTATTCGCCCCGAGCCGGATAGTCCTTGGCGATCGCGAAATCGATTGCACCGAGCAGATCTTGAAACGACGGTCTCGCGAAAGGCATCGTCTGGGTCGCGCCGTAGTACAGACTGCCATTGGCGCGAACGATGAAGACCCCGGGTTCGCTGAACAGCTCGGGCCCGTCGATGCCCAGCGACGTCTTGCCGCGCGAGGTGCTGATGTACAACCCCCAATCCCGAGCGGCCTGCAAGCTCTGGCTGTGACCGATGCGCAGAATGTGAAGGCTCCGATAAGTGGCGAAACGAACCCAGTCTTGACGACATGATACGAAGCTGCCCGAACCAGTGACCGACCACAATCTCTCGGTTGCGACGCGCCCACCCCGGGATATCGGCGCAACCGGCCTGGTGTGCAAATGCCGCGCGAAGGCCGATCCCCGAGAACTGCTTAACGAACGTCAAGATTCCCAAGGGCCATGAAACTAACTCCATGCACCGTATTTGCGCCGCAATTCCGGCAGTACATGCCGCGCGTGCAGGGCCAGACCCAGCGCGGCCATGTGATTGCCGTCTCGGTTCAAGATCAGCTCGCTGAGTGGCAGGAACTCCTGTTCCTCAAATCGCGCATGGGCGAGATAGGCATCGATCAGCTGCGTCCAGGTGATGGCCGCGAACGGCATCCTGGAAGAACGCAAGCGCGTCCGACGCGATCCGGTGCGCCTTGGCGGCTGCTGTGGCGAGATCCGGTAGATCGCGCAGCGGCATCAATCCGGCGACGATACCGGCGTGCGCCTCGGGAAAGGCGTCGATGGGCGTTATCTCGGTGGGAGCCCGGGTATTCGACTCGTGTCTCATGATGTTCATCTCGTCAACCAGCGACGTCCAGGGAAGGATCGGTGTCGTTGTGCGCGCCTGACGAGTCGGCCGGTCAGGCGGATCGCGGTTTGGCCGCGCCGGCGATCCCCACTTGCGGCGGCTCGGGCCCGAGACGCCGACAGGCCAGCACGAACAGCAAGCCCAACGCACTGCAGGCAAGCGCCCAGAGACTGCTCGCACCTAACCAGACCGTCGCCCCACCGACGGCAAGCGCGGCCACCGTGGCCAGTGTGCCAAAGAGCGCTCCCGGTAAGAACACGACGGGGGACGCGAGCATCGATTGACGCAGCAAGAACGCGGCAACCACGATATTGCTCACTACCACGAAGACCTCGAACGGCGTGCCGTGCGTGAGCACTGCCGGGTTGTATATCCAGAGAAACGGCAGCACGTAGGCGCTCAGGGCGAGGCGCATGCCGTAATAGCCGGTCTTCCACATGTCGGCATTGGCCAGACGCGCAGCCACGATGCTGCCGATCGCGATTGGCGGCGTGAGCATGCTCATCAGCCCGAAATAGAACAGGAACAGATGCGCGCCCAGCGCATCGACGCCGAAGTCGACGATGGCCGGCGCGACCACGGTCACGAGCACGATATAGACCGCGGCGGTGGGCATGCCCATGCCGAGCACGATCGACACCACTGCCGCGAGCACGAGCAGCATCAGCAGACCATACTCGGTAGCGACGTGGGTGAGCATCAGCGAGAGCTGGAATGCGAAGCCCGTGGAGTTCATCAGGCCCACGAATATCCCGGCCGCTCCGCCAATCAGCAACAGCGGGCCCAGCTCGCCGCCGCACTCGCCCAATGCCTGCAACAGACGACGAAGATCCGGCCGCATGCGGGTTTCGAGCACATAGCCGGCGAGCATGACGCCGGTGGTCAGCAGCGCCGCCAGCCCTGGGTTATAGCCACGCCAGAAAAGCAGGTAGACGAGGAAGGCGAATGGCAGCATCACATTCCAGCCGCTGAGCAGAATCGTCTTCAGCGGCGGCACATCGTCGAGGGCGACACCGGCAATACCACGACGCACGGCCAGTGCGTCGATCTTGAGCATCAGCGCCATGTAGTAGGCGAGCGCCGGAATCAGCGCCGCGAACACCACCTCACGATATTCGATCTGCAGGAACTCGGCGATGATGAAAGCCGTGGCGCCCATGATCGGCGGCATGATCTGGCCGCCATTGGAAGCCACGGCCTCGACCGCGGCCGCCTGCTCGGGCGCAAAGCCCGACTTGCGCATGATCGGAATCGTGACGATGCCGGTAGACATGATGTTGGCCACCGTGGAACCGGACAAGGTGCCGAAAAAGCCCGACGCCACCACCGCCGCCTGCGCCGGGCCGCCACGGCGCCCCCCCACCAGGCGGAAGGCCAGATTCTTGAAGAAGTCCATGCCGCCGGAGATCTCCATCATCTTGCCGAGAATCACATATGGCAGGACGAGTGTGGTGATGACGGTGAGCACGGTGCCGGGCACGCCGTTGGAGTCGGCATACAGGTAGAGGATCAGGCGATCCACCGGAAACACCTCGGCCTGCAAGGTGCCCGGCAGATGGTCGCCAAACAGACCATAGGCGATGACGAGCCAGACGAGCAGCGCGATCACCAGACCAACCGACTTGCGCACGCCCTCCACCAGCAGCACCAGGCCAATGGCGCCCGGAATCCACATGTCGGGTGTGCGATTGGCCAGCGCCAACACCCAGTCATTGAAATTCCAGGCGTACCAGAACCAGCAGGCAGCCCCGAGCAGGGCGAGCGTGAGATCCCACCATGACGCCTTCTTTCCGTACGGGAATGCCAGCAGCACGATGGCCAGCGCCAGGCCCAGAGCGATCGCCACCACCTGCTGGGTGACGATCTGCAGCCCCAGCCGTTGCGGCACGCTGATCAGCCAGACGATGCCGAGTACCGGCAGACACCAGGCACAGGCAATCTTGACCCAACCCGGGAAATCAGCGCGATTCATCTCGTATCCCCAAGCGCCGGTGGCGCGCCGGCGGGCGGGAGCTGCGGCTTACTTGAACGCGGCCTGCGCGGCGGCGTGTGCGTCACTCCAGAGGCCGGCCTCTTTGTAATAGCGAATCGCGCCCGGATGATACGGAACCGATGGCTTGGCGAGCGGCACTTCATTGGCCGCCACGCTGCGCATCGGACCGTAATCCTTCTGCAGCTGCGCCCAGTTTTCGTGCATGGTCTTGGTGAGCTTGTAGGCGTCGTCTTCGCTCATGCCAACGTTGGTCACGACCATCGTGGCGTAGGACACCACCGGGGTATCGCCGACGATGTAGGGCCGCTTGTCGTTGGGCTTGGCCACCGAGGTGCCAACGCCCCCGATTCTCTGGCTGAAGAACTCATCGCTGCCCTGCGAACCGTTGGCGATGACCCGCAAGCCCCCGGGCACCGACGCATTGGATTTGGCGAGTGCCGGCATCGAAGTGGCGGCAGGAGCAACATCCGCGCGCCCCTCGACCACGGCCGCGATGCCGTCCATCAACCCGCCGCTGCGCATGAACTCTACGTCGCTGATCGACAGGCCGCCGGATTCGACGATCGCCTGGTTGATCAGGGTCAGTGCCTGCGAGGTGGGCATGTCGCCCATGATGCGCTTGCCCTTGAGATCTTCAGCCGTCTTGATGCCGCTGTCTGCGCGGGTGATGAACGCATACGGAATGATCCACACCTGCCCCAGCGTACGCAGCTTGGCGTTCTTGTCGTTGAAGCCTGCCTGTCCCTTGTAGGCCAGACCGGAGTCGACCGTGGATGCCAGGCCGAGCGTGACCTCTCCGGAGTTGATCAGTGGCAGATAGACCGACGAACCCGCATAGGGCTGGGCCGTGGAACGAATCTTCAATTTCTCCTGATAGAGCTTGGCCAGGCCGCCGCCGATCAGATAGAACGCCGAGCCCGACGGATTCGTGCCGATCGTGATACTGCGAAGCTGAGCCTGCGCGCTGGGTGCGGCCAGTGTGGCAGCCGTGGCCACGGCTGCCATCAGATGCGTGATTCTCACGGTTTGTCTCCTTGATTTGAGACGGCAGGCCGAGCCCATCCCGACACGACGTCTTCAATGGTGGTGATTGTGTCAGGACTCGGCCGGATCCACGATGCCGACCACTTCTTCGCAGTGAACGAGATGATCCTCGCCAATCGCGCCGGAATCGCCCGGGCCGGGGACGACGTCCGGCCCAGAATGCCGACCCACCCGGGTGTCCGACCGAATGATGCCATCGAAGACAATGACGCCGAACCCGGCTGTCATCTGCTTCGGTTCGAACCCACCGCCGCGACCCTCGTGTGAACACGCTGCCTTGACATATCCAACTGTCAGCGACTACGCTCACTAACATATTAGCAACCTATCGGGCCGGCGCCGTCATTCTTGGATAGGCGCTTTTCATGCTTTTTCAACATGCCCAGACTGGCCCGGTGGCCCGAGCCCAGGAACACGACATGTCGTCCGAACCACCGCAAGAAGAATCTCAGCTGCGGCGCGATCTCGCTGCCTGCTACCGTCTGTTCGACTGGATGGGCTGGACCGAACTGATCTTCAATCACATCACCGTACGACTCCCGTCCGAACCGGATGCACGGCCTGAGTATCTGATCAACTCATTCGGCCTGCACTACTCGGAAGTCACCCCCGACAACCTGGTGCGCATCGACATCGATGGCAACACGCGCGATGGCAGCGAAGCGCGCGTCAACCGCGCCGGCTTCGTGATTCACAGCGCCGTCCATGACGCCCGTGATGATGCGCATTGCGTGATGCATGTGCATACGACTGCCGGCTGCGCCGTTTCCTGCAAGGAAGAAGGCCTCAGGCACGACAACTTCTATAGCGCGATGCTGTACGGCGACGTGGCGTATCACGATTACGAAGGTGTCACCACGAAGCTGGATGAGCAGCCGCGACTGGTCGCCTCACTGGGTAGCTGCAACCATTTGATCCTGCGCAATCACGGCCTGCTGGTGGTTGGCCCGAACATCCCCACGGCGTTCAATCGTCTCTGGACGCTGCAGCGCGCCTGCGAGATCCAGTTGGCCGCCGATGCGGGCCTCGGTGGCAATCGCGCGATTCCCACCCGCATTCTCGAAAAGGTGCCCGAATCGCGCGTGGCGGGCAGCGGCGAGGTTCACAGGCTGATCTTCGATACGATGCTCCGCCGGGCCGGCATCCCAGCGGCATAGGCCGCCTGCAAACATCATCCCGTCAAACCCGTCGACGTGAATCAGATCCCGCCCAGCGGGCCGGTCGACGGCTCGAGGTCGACCCACGCCACGCCTCGGTGCCGACGATTCGTCGAATAGTCGGCACGCCGTTTCGCTAACATCGTCGTAGTCAGTTTGCCGGGTCAGGAGAATGTCGAAGTCGCCCCACGCCGACCGGAAGGCCAGGAAGCCGTCATTTCCGCATCGCAATCTGCCTTTGCTGCTGCTGCATGCGCGCGAGGGAGTCCTGATGCGCTTTCGCCCTGCCCTGAAGTCTCACGGCCTCACCGAACAACAATGGCGGATCCTGCGGGCCCTGGGTGAGTTTGGCCCGCTCGAGCCGCGCCAGATCGTTCGGCGCTGCGGAATCTCCAGCCCGAGCCTGGCCGGAATCCTGGCGCGCATGGAAGATCTCGGCCTGGTGCAAAGAGAGCGGCTCGACTACGATCAGCGCCGGCTGATCGTTCGCCCCACGACGCGCGGCCGATCACTGACGCGTCAGATGGCCGCGCTCGTCAGCACCGAATACCAGGCGATCGAAACGGCATTGGGAACGGAACTTCTGACCACACTTCATCAGACGCTGGACGCCGTCGTCGCACGCCTGGGCGTGGACACGGGCGCGGCCGACGATGCCCGTTCAACCCCGACCCGAGACCAAAATGCTTGTTGAAGCCGACGTCGTGATCATCGGTGCCGGCCCGGTGGGTCTGGGACTGGCAATCGAGCTCGGCCAGCGCGGAGTCCGCTGCCTGGTGGCCGATCCCAATCGGCAGCCGTTGCCGATTCCGCGCGGTCAGAATCTCACGCAGCGCACTGTCGAACACTTTCGTGCCTGGGGTGTCGAGCAGGCGATCCATGACGCCTGTGTGATCCCGTCCAGTTACGGCATTGCGGGCATGACCAGCTACGGCACGCTGCTGGGTGAGCATCACTACCCGTGGCTGCAACGGGCCAAGGTTGCGCCCTACTATCACACCCGTAATGCGCGTCTGCCTCAGTATGCGACCGAACAGGTGCTGCGTGATCGTGCGGCCACGATGGCGGAGATCGATCTGCGCTACGGCTGTCGGGCCGAACTTTTCTCGAACGACAACGCCGGCGTGACCGGTCGATTGGTCGCCGCCGACACCGCTTTGGCAGACGACCAGCCGATCGGGTTTCGTGCGCGCTGGGCGGTCGGCTGCGATGGAGCCCATTCACGCACGCGCGAAGCAGCGGGGATCAGCCAGACCCGCGACGACCATGATCGCCGCATGGTGCTGCTGGTGTTTCGCTCGCCCGAGCTCGACGCGCTCATGCGCCAGCACGAGGGCGTGTCGTACGTCAATGTGATCCATCCCGAACTGGACGGCTACTGGTACTTCTTCGGCCGGGTCGATCTGCACGGGCAATGGTTCTTCCATGCGCCAGTTCCGGCCAATACCACGCGCGACAATTTCGACTTCGCGGCGCTGCTGCATCATGCTGTCGGACAGGCCTTCGCGCTGCAGATCGAGCACATCGGCTTCTGGGAAATGCGGATCGCCTTCGCGGATCAGTATCGCGCCGGCAATGTCTTCGTTGCCGGCGATGCCGCTCACAGTCATCCCCCCTATGGTGGCTTCGGTGTCAATGTCGGCCTGGAGGATGCTCGCAATCTCGGTTGGAAACTGGCCGCGGTCAGACACGGTTGGGCCGGCCCCGATCTGCTCGATTCCTATCATGCCGAGCGCCAGCCGGTGTTCGTGTCCACGGGGCGCGACTTCATCGGCAGGATGATCGAAGTCGATCGGGCCTTCGTTCGCGGCTTCGACCCGATGCACGATCGCGCGGCATTCGATGCCGCCTGGCGCGAACGAGCCAGCGGCGGCGACGGCGATGTCTTCGGCTTCGAGCCGAATTACGAGGGCTCACCGTTGATCGATGCCGCGCCGGAGGCGCGCTGCAGTGCGGTCGGTGATCATCGTTTCGAGGCACGCGCCGGTCATCATCTGGCGCCGGCCCAGACGGCCGACGGACGCCCGATCATCGAGCGCCTGGGCGGCGGCTTCACCTTGCTGATCGATGGCAGTGAAACGACGACCCTTGCCGCCTTCGTCGACGCCGCCAGGGAGCTTCAGGTTCCGCTGACCATCGTGTCGGATGCCGGCGCCGCCGCCCATGCTCGCTGGCAGGCCGAGGTCGTGGTGGTTCGGCCCGACCACTTCGTGGCCTGGGCCGGCGCGGCGCGACAGGCCGGCGCCCGCGAGATCATGGCCCGGGCAATCGGTGCACTTGGCTGATCTTCGAGTGCCCCTGCGATTCGGGGGCGATGCCGTTGCCTCAGCCGACCCGCTTGCTCGGGCACGCGCGCATCAGAGCATCAGACATCGCGCCCGGCCAGGATCCGCCAGAGCCGGTCGCCCTGCCCCGGCAGACGCTTTCCACGCCAGACGATATGCAGGTCGGGCCGCACGATCAATAGTGGCCAGCCCTCGGGGGCAGCACGCTCGACATCGAGCGCCGAGATCGGCAGATCGTACATGCTCGAGGCCCGCAGGCCCTGATCGAGATCGATGTCGCGGTCGTAGCGCAGCACCGTGTAGCCGGCGCCCAGGCGATCGAGGATCGGTTCACCGTCGCCGAGCCAGGGATCGGGCAACCGGCAGCCCGGCACGGTCGAGGGTGAATACTCATCCATCGAGTAGGCCGGTGCCTGACCGTCGTCATAGGCGATGATCGGCGAGCCGGTGTAGAAGTAGCCGTAGTTCAGGCCCGTGCAGGCATATTGGGCCACGTTGAGCGTCACGCAGTGCTCACCGAACGACCGCCGTGCCTCGTCCCCGGCCGGGCCGGTATCTTCGATTTCGCTGGGCACGGCGCCACGCTTGGCGATCATCTGCTCGGCGTGACGCATGGCAAAGCGCGACACCTGTTCGGTGATCGGATGACGCTCGGCCGCATAGGCGTCCAGGCAGCCCGGGCCTCCCCAGCCATTCACCCGGGCCGCCAGGCACCAGGCCAGATTCATCGCATCGGCAATGCCGGCATTCATGCCGTAGCCGGCGTAGGGTACCCAGATATGCGCGGCATCGCCGGCCAGGAACAGGCGGCCCTCGCGCATCTTGTCGACCACCAACCGGCGGCCGATCCAGTCTTCGTTCTGCACGACCTCGAACGCGAAGTCTTCGCCGACGCCGAGGATCGTGCGGATCGATGCCATGCGATCGATGGCATCGAAGTCGGTTTCGTGCGGGCGCAGATAGTTGTGGACCAGCCAGGTGCGCTCGCCGTCGATGGCATAGAGGGTGCCACTGCGACGCGGATTGAGATTGATCGTGCCCCAGGCCGGCTCGCTGGCCATCAGGGCCTGCAGGCGGGGTGCCTCGATCACGGTGGACTGCACGCGCTGCACCACCGCGTCGCCCTCATAGCGCGCGCCCATGCGCTGGCGCACCAGCGATCGCGCGCCGTCGCAGCCAACGACATAGCGGGCATCGACCTGTTCCACGACCCCGTCGCTACGCTCGACGTGCAGACACACCGAGTCGTCGCCGGGGTCGAGGGTGCGCACCGTGCAGCCGTAGCGAAGCGTGAGAGCGGGCACCCGATGCGCGGCGGCCACCATCACCGGCTCCAGATATTTCTGATTGACCCGATGGGGCGGTTCCGGCGTCGGCCAGTCTTGATCGACGCCTGGCTCGCCACGTTGCCGGCCGGCCCGGCCCGGAATCCTGATCCGGGCGAAGTCCGCGGCGACCGCCGTGCTGCGAAATGCAACATCATGCGCATGGTCGGCCGGCAGGCCTGCGTCACGCACGGCCGCGGCAATGCCCAGCCAACGAAAAACCTCCATCGAGCGCGACGACACATGATTGCAACGCACCGTGGTGGGCTCGCCCTCGGCGCGAGATTCGAACACGGTCGAGCGCACGCCGTAGCGTGCCAGGGCCATGGCCAGTGTCAGCCCGACCGGACCGGCGCCAACGATCGCCACATCGATCATGGACTTGGCATTTGACATTTCACTGTTCCTCGCGATTCCCGGGGTGGTACCGCACGGCATCGGGCGGTGCCCGTGTTGCGGCCGTCGTGCCCCGCCCGATGGGTCGGCAGGCGCCGAACGGAGCTTGGTGTCCGGATGAAAAACGCCTGCAGATCGACAGCCGGCCGGCAATCGGCCATCGGGCACTCTTGACGGAGCTTCTGCTATCGTACTCATGAGACCGGGAAACCCTGGCAAGGGTCGATCCGATTGCCGAAAGTCATGAGCACCGAGGCTGTCGATTCTGACGAGGCTCGGTTCACGCGCGGCACCGCTCGCCACCACGACACTAGCGCCCAGGAGACCATCACCATGAGCAAGATCGCGTGCCCGGATCCCGCCGGACTGTTACGAAACGCGTCGTATGCGCGTTCGGCACTGCACGCCATGCAACCCCGGGAGACAGTGCGATGAGCGCCGTGGGCATGAATCATTTCACGATCCTCACCAATGACCTGGACGCCACGCTAGTGTTCTACGAGCGTCATCTGGCGCTCTCGGCTGGCGCGCGTCCCCCCTTCAGGTTCCCGGGTGCCTGGCTGTATGCCCAGGGCGGCAGCGAGGCGATTCTCCACGTGGTGGCGGGCAGCGCGCCCGAGCGCCTGGTGGCCGGTGTCATCGATCACATGGCGTTCACCGGGCGCGGCCTGCGCGAGACACTGGAACGGCTCGATGCCGACGGCGTGCGCTACGACCTGCGTCAGTTGCCGGGCGGCGGTGTCTGGCAGCTGTTCTTCCACGACCCGAACGGCGCGCGCGTGGAACTCGATTTCGACGGCAGCGAATCGCGCTGAGGTCACGATGAAAGATCTTTTTAATATCAGCGGCAAAGTGGCGGTCGTCACCGGCGGCTCGCGCGGCATCGGTTACATGATCGCGCAGGGCTTCGTCGAGAACGGCGCCAGGGTCTACATCTCGTCGCGCAAGGCCGACGCCTGCGAGGCTGCCGCGCGCGAACTGTCGAAACACGGCGAGTGCATCGCGATTCCCATGGACCTGTCCAGCGAGCATGGTGCGATCGCGCTGGCCAACGCCATCAGGGCGCGCGAACAGCAGCTCGATATCCTGGTCAACAATGCCGGAGCCACCTGGGGCGCACCAATCGAGGAGTTCTCGACGCCCGGCTGGGACCGGGTACTCGACATCAACGTCAAGGGGCCATTCTTCGTCACGCGCGAGTTGCTGCCCCTGCTCAGGCAGGCCGCCTCCGATCAAGATCCGGCCCGCATCATCAACATCGGCTCCATCGGCGCGCTGTCCACTGGCGGCGTGGCGTTCTCGTATGGCCCGAGCAAGGCCGCAATCCACCAGATGACCCGCAACTGGGCCAGTCAGTTCGCCCGCGATCGCATCACGGTCAATTGCATCGCGCCTGGCGCATTTCCAAGCAAGATGATGGCCTTCGTCACAGAGAACGAGGAACACCGCAGGCGCCTCGAGGCGCAGATTCCGATGGGTCGCATCGGCACGCCCGAAGACATCGCCGGGCTCGCAATCTGCCTTTGCGCGCGCGCCGGCGCGCACATGACCGGCTGCGTGATCCCGCTCGATGGCGGCACCCTGGTCCGGTCAACGAACATGCTTGCGCCGTGAACCGACGACGCGGGCCCGCTCAGCCCGGCACGCTGACCCGCTTGGCCTGAAACCCTTCGGCGGCCAGCGCGAGAAGCGCTTGGCGCGGGCGGTTCCGACGACGGCGAGCCGCCGTTTTGAACGTCGCGTTGGTCCGAAAACAACGGTCGCACGCATACGGTCGGAGGCCGGGCGGACGTTCGTCGGGGCAACATCACGCCCACCAGGGCCCTGTCGCCAAATGGTCCCATGCCCCATTTGCGTCAGTGCCTCGCACGCCTGCTACCCCGTCGCCGCCGTCGGCGCGACGGCGCACGCCTGCGCGTGGAGTCGCTCGAGCCCAGGGTCCTGTTCTCTGCCGAGCTGGCTCCGCTCTCGCCCGACGATGCCAGCGCCGGCTCGCACGAGCTGCGCCTGCTCGAGCCCGACACCTCGCCCGCCACGGCCCTGTCCGAAACCGCGGCCATCAGCCCGACTCGACCCGCGTCCGCCGGCACCGGCGCCCCCGAATCGGCGCCGTCCGAGCAGGCCATCCCCCACACGGACCCCGCGGCCAACCCGGTCGACCTCGCACCACTCAGCGCCCACCGCGAACTCGTCATCGTCGATGCGCGCGTGCCTGACGCCGAGGCCTTGATCGAGTCCTTGCGCTCGGCCCAACCCCGGCGCAGCTTCGACATCCTGCTCGTGGACCCGGCAGAGTCCGGCCTCGAGCAGATCGCCCGCTTCATCGACGGCCACGAACCCTGGCAGGCCTGGCACGTCCTCTCGCACGCCAGCCCCGGTGCCCTGCAACTGGGCGCCGACACCCTCTCGAACGACACCCTCGAACAGCACACCGTCGCTCTCGCCCAATGGGCCGACGCGCTCACCGCGTCGGCCGATATCCTGCTCTACGGCTGCGACCTGGCCGCCTCCGATGACGGCCTGGCACTGCTCGATGCCCTGGCATCGATCACCGGCGCCGACATCGCCGCCAGCGACGACACCACCGGTGCCGCATCGCTCGGCGGCGACTTCAGCCTCGAGGCCCACACGGGCTCCATCGAGACCTCCGTCGCGCTCGATGCCCTCACCCAGCAAAGCTTCACCGGCACCCTGGCCACTTATACCGTCACCAACATCAACGACAGCGGCGCCGGCTCGTTCCGACAGGCCATCCTCAATGCCAACGCCAACGCCGGCGCCGACAGCGTCTCATTCAGCATCGCCGGAACCGGTATTCATTCCATCACCCCGCTCTCCGCCCTGCCCGTTATCACCGAGCAGATCGCCATCGATGCCACCACCGATGACAGCTTCGCCGCCAACGGCAACAAACCGGCCATCATCATCGATGGCAACGACCTGGCTGCCGACGGTCTGATCATCTCGGGATCGGCCGACGGTTCATCGGTACGCGGCCTCGTCGTTCGCGACTTCGCCGGCAACGGCATCACGCTGTGGAGCGGCGCCGACAACGTCACGATCGCTGGCAACTACATCGGTCAGTTGACATCGTCGGGCACGGCCTCGGTGGCCGCCGATGCAATCACCGGGGTGGGCATCTGGGTGCATGGCGCGAACGTGACCATCGGCGGCGCGACCGCCGCCGACCGCAACATCCTGTCCGGCAACAGCTATGGCGTCTACATGGACAGTGCGAGTGCCACGGGCAACCGGGTGATGGGCAACATCATCGGCGCCGACATCACCGGAACGGTCGACATCGGCAACAGCGACTCCGGCGTGATCATCAACGGCGGCGCGACCGGCAACACGATCGGCACCGATCTGAACGGCGTCAACGACGCGAGCGAAGGCAACCTGATCTCAGGCAACGACGACAGCGGCATCCAGATCTGGGCGGCCAACGCAAACTTCGTTCGCGGCAATACGATCGGCCTGACCGCGAGCAAGACGGCGGCCATTCAGAACACCTTCCAGGGCATCCAGATCGGCGGCGGATCCTCGAGCAATGTGATCGGCGGCACCAATGCCAACGCGGCGAACACGATCGGCGGCAACGGTCTCTGGGGCGTACAGATCGCCGGAGGATCGAGCAACACCGTTCAGGGCAATTTCATCGGCACCAATGCCAGCGCGAGCACGGGCATCGGTAACACGGTGGCGGGTGTCAACCTGACAAACGGCACGATCGGCAACACGATCGGCGGCACGACGGCGGCCGCGCGCAACATCATCTCCGGCAACGGCAAGGGACTGCTGATCGAGGGAAGCGGCACCAGCGGTAACCTCGTGCAGGGCAACTACATCGGCACCACGCCGGACGGTAGCGCCGCACTGGCCAATACCGGCGAAGGTGTTCTGATCCAGAACGCCGCGGTGTTGAACACGATCGGCGGCAACACGGCGAACACCCGCAACGTGATCTCCGGCAATCAGGAGATCGGCATTCTGGTCAGCGGCCTCGGCACCGACAACAACATCATCAAGAGCAACTACATCGGTACCAATGCCACCGGGTCTGCGGCGATCTCGAATGGTGCCTTCGGTGTTGCGATCGATCAGGACGCCGACGGAACGGTCGTGGGCGGCGTGGGTGCCGGCAACGTGATCTCGGGCAATACCGGCACGGCCGGCAGCGCCGCGCGCGGCGGCGTCTACCTGGCCGGCACGAACGCCACGATTCGAAGCAATATCATCGGCTTGTCGGCCGACACCCTGACCGCGCTTCCCAACGGTGTCGTTTCGGCATCGACCGCCGGAATCTACGTGACCGCCAACAGCACCGCCCGAATCGGCGGCACCGGTGCCGGCGAAGGCAACCGTATCGCGTACAACATCGGCCCGGGCATCAGCGCGCCAGGCGGCTCGGCCCAGGTCTTCAGTGCGCTCGGCAATCTCATCTACGAGAATACCGGGCTGGCGCTCGACCTGGGCAACAACGGTGTCACCGCCAACGATCCCGGTGATGGCGACTCCGGTGCCAACGCACTGCAGAACACGCCGACACTGGCGTCGGCCAGCAACCTCGGGGCCGACCTGCGGATCCAGGGTGGCATCAACTCGAACGCCTCCACCAACCTGCGCATCGAGTTCTTCTCGGTGCCGGGCGCATTGCCCGATGCGAGCGGACACGGCGAGGCCTGGACCTACCTGGGCACTACCAGCGTCACGACCAACGGCAGCGGAGACGCGAGCTTCGATGTGACACTCATCGGGCAGAGCCAGCCCGCTGACTCGTTCGTCACCGCCACCGCGACCGTCGATCTGGGTGGCGGCACCTACGGTGGCACATCGGAGATGGCCGCCAATGCGGCGCTCGGCAGCGCCGATCCCGTGATCACGCTGACCCCCGGCAACGGCTCGACCGCCGAAGGCGGGCTCACCTACATCGTCGATGGCCTGGCCACCCTGACCGACGATTCGCCGGACTTTGCCGGCGGAGTGCTGACCGTCCAGATCACGGTGAACGGCACGAGCGCGGACCGGCTGGTCGTCGCACACCAGGGGTCGGGTGCGGGCCAGATCGGTGTCGCCGGCAGCACGGTCAGCTACGGCGGCACCGCGATCGCGACCTTCACGGGTGGCACCGATGGCGCCACACCGCTGCTGATCACATTCAATGCCAGTGCCGACGTCGCCGCCGTGCAGGCGGTCCTGCGCCGTATCGGCCACCGGGTCATGGGTGAGGACCCTTCCACCCTGACGCGCAGCATCGCGTTCACGCTCAGCGACGGCGACGGCGGCACGAGTGCCACCGAAACCCGTCTGATCGACGTCTTCGCCGACACCGACATCTGGGTCACGACCACGGCCGACACGGTCGACGGCAACACCAGCTCCATTCAGGCGCTGCAGGGCGATCGCGGTGCCGACGGACGCGTATCGCTGCGCGAGGCCATGCTCGCGGCCAATGCCACGGCGGGCGCCAATGAGATCTACTTCGATATTCCGGATGCACTCGTGGGCGGTGCCCACACGATCACGCCCCTGAGCGCTTTACCGATCGTATCGGGCCAACTGCTGATAGACGCCAGGTCCGAGCCCGATTGGAGCACAGTGCCCGTCGTCGAACTGGATGGCAGTTCGGCAGGATCGGCCAATGGCCTGCAGTTCAGCGGCAGCGGCGGCGATGGCAGCGCGGTCCGAGGCCTGGCGATCAATCGCTTCGCGTCGAACGGGATCCTGGTATCCGGCAGCGATGGCTTCACGCTCGTCGGCAGCCGGATCGGCACCGATGTGAGTGGATCGATCGACCGAGGAAATCTCGGCGCCGGCGTTCGCATCGACGGCTCGGCACTCAATGCGACGATCGGTGGCAACGTGGCCGGCGATGGGAATCTCGTGTCGGGCAATGGCGGCAACGGGATCGAACTGAGAGCCGGCACGACAGGCACGGTGATCGCCGGTAACACGATAGGTCTCGCGGCCGACGGCACCACACCGATCGCCAATGGCAGCAACGGTATTCTCGTGCTCGATGCTGCCGGAAACACGATCGGGGGACTCGGTGCGCCGTCGCGGAACATCATCTCGGGCAATGCATCGGCCGGCATCCGAATCGATGGGGTCGGCTCGACCGGGAACATGGTTCTCGGCAACTACATCGGGACCACTGTCACCGGCCTGGCGGCGGCAGGCAACTCGCAGGAAGGCGTCAAGATCACGGGTGGTGCCTCGGCGAACCAGGTCGGCGACGATCAGGCCGGCGCAGGCAACATCATTTCGGGCAACCTGAACGACGGATTCTCGATCAGCGGTGCGAGCAACAACATCGTCCAGAACAACTGGATAGGGGTCGATGCCACCGGCAATGCAGCACTCGCCAACGGTGACGACGGGCTCCAGATCGGCTCGAGCGGGACGAGCGGCAACATCGTCGGTGGCTCCACGCCGATGGCCGGCAACGTCATCTCGGGCAACCCCGACGACGGCCTTCAGATCTACACGCTGGCCGCCGGCACCATCGTCCAGGGCAACCAGATCGGCGTGGGCGCGGACGGCGTCACGGCGATCGGCAATGGTTCGAACGGCATCGACATCTACGGCGCGGCGATCGACTCGCTGATCGGTGGCACGGGCGTCGGCGAGGGCAATGTCATCGCCTACTCGGTCGGCGACGGCGTACTCCTGCGTGATGCCGGTACGAGCGGCCACTCGTTCCTGGGCAACCGAATCTTCGGCAATGGCGGTACCGGCCTGGATCTCACTGACGACGGCAGTACCGCAAACGATGCCGGCGATCCCGACACCGGTCCGAACGACTACCAGAACTACCCTGTGCTCGGAATCGCCAATACCAGCGGTGGCAACACGAGAGTCACGGGCAGCCTGAACAGTTCCCCGTCGACCACATATCGGATCGAATTCTTCTCGTCGGTCACGGGTGACGCGAGCGGCACCGGCGAAGCGGAGACCTACCTTGGTGCGACCGGCGTCACCACCGACGCGGGCGGCGACGCGGTTTTCGACACCACACTGATCGGAGTGAGTGTCGTCGCCGGCCACATCGTGACCGCCATGGCGACCGTAGACACAGGCGGTGGCAATTTCGGCTCGAGCTCCGAATTCGCGGCGAACGTGGTGGCCACCGGCGGCAATCTGGCGCCTTCGATCGCTTTCGGAAGCGGCGGATTCAGCGTCCTCGAGAACTCGGTCGCCTCTATCGTCGACGGTCTGGCGACCGTCTCCGACCTGGATTCCGTCAATTTCGATGCTGGCCATCTGGTAGTGGACTTCTCGGCCAATGGCGCGCCGGAGGATCGCCTGGGCGTGGCGGATCAGGGAGTCGGCCCCGGTCAGGTCGGCGTTTCGGGTGCCAGCATCACCTACGGCGGCACCCCGGTCGCCACCTACGTAGGTGGCACCGACGGGGCGACACCTCTCGACATCACATTCAACACTGCCGCGGACCTCGCGGCGGTACAGGCTGTCATGCGCCGGATAAACTACCAGGCCGTCGGCGAAGACCCGAACACCCTGGACCGTACCATCCGATTCGTGCTCAGCGACGGCGACGGCGGCACCTCCACCCCGATCACCAAAGTCATCGGCGTGACCGCCGACAGCGACATCTGGGTCACGACCACGGCCGACACGGTCGACGGCGACACCAGCTCGCTTCAGGCGCTGCAGGGCGATCGCGGTGCCGACGGACGCGTATCGCTGCGCGAGGCCATGCTCGCGGCCAATGCCACGGCGGGCACCAACGAGATCTACTTCGATATTCCGGATGCATTGGTTGGTGGTGCGCACACGATTCAGCCCGCCACCGTCCTGCCGGCCATTGTGGATACCGTGACAATCGATGCCACGACGGAACCCGACTTCGGCGGCACCCCGATCGTACAGCTCGATGGTTCGCTGACCTCGGGCACGGACGACGGGTTCATGCTCGACACCGGCTCGGACGGCAGCACGATCCGTGGCCTCGTGATCAACCGCTTCGCAGAGCACGGAATCGACGTCAACGGCGTTTCAGGCATCACGATCGCCGGCAACTATATCGGCACGGATGTCACCGGTACGACGCCCGCTGCCAACACCGCCAATGGAATCCTGGTTCACGGCGGTGCCAGCGGCGTCGTGATCGGCGGGTCGGGCGCCGACGGGAATCTGATATCGGGCAATGGTGGCTTCGGCATCGTGCTCAACAATGCCGACGCCAACATCGTCCAGGGAAACATGCTCGGCACCGCCGCCGACGGCACGTCGCCGTTGGGGAACGTCTCGGCCGGCCTCAAACTGATGAATGGCGCCAGCGACAACCTGATCGGTGGCGACGGCGCGGGCGAAGGCAACGTGATCGCCTTCAACACCAACGACGGCGTCAAGGTGACCGATGCGACGACGCTGCGCAACAGTTTCGTGGCCAACGTCATTCACGACAACAGCGGCCGCGAGATCGATCTCAACGACGATGGCCTGAGCAACAACGACGCGAACGACGTCGATAGCGGGCCGAACGATCTGCAGAATTTTCCGGTTCTGACCGGCGCCGTCGTAGCCGGCGGCAATCTGACGCTGGCCGGCACACTGGATACCGACAACCCCGCCACTCAGTATCGAATCGACTTCTTCGGCGTCGCCGCCGGCGGCCAGGAACCCAACGCTCACGGGGGCGCGAACATCTATCTCGGCTCGACCCAGATCGTCACCGACGGCGCCGGCGACGCGATCTACAGCGGCGTGTCGGTGAGCAGCGGCGGACTGATCGCCGGCGACTTCGCCACCGCGGTCGCCACGGTGATCGAGAATCCGGCGCAGGTCGGTGTCGACGCACTGGCGGCCTATGGCGAATCATCGGAGATCGCCACCAACCTCACGATCGCGTCCAGTACAGCCCCGGTGATCGCGTTCGGGGGCGGCGATATCGCCATCAACGAGAACGATCCGCCGGCGCTCATCGACCCCTTGTCGACGGTGAGCGACATCGACTCGCTCGACTTCGATGGCGGCCATCTGGTCGCGGATGTGACCGCCAACGCCCAGGCCGGCGACCGCCTGACCGTCGAGCACGAGGGCAACGGCGCCGGCCAGGTGGGAGTCTCCGGCAATACGATCGCCTATTCCGGCGTGTCGGTGGCCACGTTCGCTGGCGGCACCGACGGCGCCACACCCCTGGACATCATGTTCAACACTGCCGCCGACGCCACCGCCGTGCAGGCCGTCATGCGTCAGGTCGCGTTCGAGGCCACCGGCCGCAACCCCAACCTGCTGAACCGCTCCGTGCGCCTCGTGCTGAGCGACGGCGACGGGGGGACGTCCACTCCGATCAGCAAGAACATCACACTGGCCGGTGATGGTGACATCTGGGTCACCACGACGGCCGACACCGCCGACGGCAGCACGAGTTCGCTCACGGCGCTGCAAAACGACCCCGGCGCCGACGGACGCGTGTCACTGCGCGAGGCCCTGCTGGCGGCGAACAGCACGCCCAATGGTGCATTCCCCGATCAGATCCACTTCGACATCCCCGAAGCGCTGGTCGGCGGTGCGCACACGATTCAGCCCGTCTCGGCGCTGCCGACGATCACTCAGGCCGTCACGATCGACGGCTCCAGCGAGCCCGACTTCGCGGGATCACCAATCATCGAGATCGACGGCTCGGGTTCGGGCGCAAGCGGTGGCCTTTCCCTGTCCAGCACTGCCGATGGCACGACCATCCGCGGGTTGGTCATCAACCGCTTTACCGGGTCCGGCATCCTGGTGTCTTCCGGAGCCGACAACGTCACCATCGCCGGCAACCATATCGGCACCGATGTTGCCGGCAGCACCGATCTGGGCAACACAAGCAACGGTATCAATGTCAACAACGTCGCCAATCTGACGATCGGCGGTGCCACGGCCGCCGATCGGAACGTGATCTCGGGGAACAACGTTCGCCAGATCGAGATCAACAGCGGTGCCACGGGCGTGATCATCCAGGGCAACATCATCGGCGCGGATGCGACCGGGCGCGTCCCGGTCGGCGGCGGGGCGGGCATCATGCTGTTCGCCAGCAGCGGCGTCGAGATCGGGGGTCCACTGGCCGGCCAGGGCAACATCATTGGTGGCCTGTCGTCAGCGGGTATCACGCTAGGCACGGGCGCCGGCGCCACCATCCGGGGCAACTTCATCGGCACGAACGCGTTCGACGACGCACTCGGAAACGGTGGCGGCGGCGTGATCGTCGCCGGCGCCGGTGCCACCGCGACACTCGGCGGCACCGCGCCCGGCGAGGGGAACGTCATCGCCCACAACAGCGGCATCGGCGTTCGGATCGACGATACGGGCAACCAGCATTCGATTCTCGGCAACCTGATCTATGCCAACACCGGACTGGGCATCGACCTGGGCAACGACGGGCCGACACTGAACGATGCCGACGACGTCGATACGGGTGCCAATGGCTTGCTCAATTTTCCGGTGCTGAGCGATGTCTACGGCGGGGCGAGCACCTTCGTCAGCGGTTCGTTTCAAGGCCTGGCCAGCACCACCGTCCGTCTGGAATTCTTTGCCTCGGCCGCCGCAGACCCCTCGGGCTATGGTGAGGGCGAACGCTATCTGGGCAGCCTCGGCGTCACGACCGATGCGTCGGGCAACGCCAGCTTCAGCAATGTCGCCATCCCGGCGGTCACGTCGGCCGGTGAGGCCGTCTCCGGCACCGCCACCATCGACCTCGGTGGCGGCAACTTCGGTGCGAGCTCGGAGTTCGCGACCAGCGTCACGGTCACCGCCAACGCCGCGCCCGTGCTGGGCTCGATCGAAGCATCGCCGCTGGCATTCAACGAGAACGACGCAGCCGCGGTCGTGAGCGCGACGATCGGCGTCAGCGATCCGAGCAGCACGAATCTGACCGCGGCGACGGTGACGATCTCGGGCAACTACGTGAACGGCGAGGATGTGCTCGCCTTCGTCGATACCGCCACGATCCAGGGCGCCTGGAATCCGGGCACGGGCGTGCTGACGCTCACCGGCACCGACTCGGTCGCCGCCTACCAGAGCGCACTGCGCACGATCACTTACCGAAACCTGTCTGAAGGCCCGTCCACGGCCACCCGCACGGTCGAGTTCGTCGTCACGGACGGCCTGTTGACCTCGAACACGATTTCGCGCGACATCGACGTGATTTCGGTCAACGATGCGCCGGTACTCGCGGCGATCGAGCCAGCCGCGATCGCCTACACGGAGAACGATCCGGCCGTCATCGTCACATCGACGATCACCGCCGCCGACATCGATGACAGCACACTGGCATCGGCGACCGTCGCGATTTCGTCCAACTACGTGAACGGCGAGGACGTGCTCGCATTCTCGAATACGGCGAACATCACTGGCATCTGGAGCGCCGCTACGGGTGTGCTGACCCTGACCGGTGTCGACTCTCTCGTCGCCTATGACGCGGCCCTGCGCTCGGTCACCTACCAGAACCTGTCGGACGCCCCCACGACGGCCACCCGCACGGTCTCGTTCACGGTCGACGACGGCGCCGGCGCCAACTCGGCATCGAACACGCTGGCGCGCGACATCGCCCTGACCGGCGTCAACGACGCTCCCATGCTCGTGGCCATCGAGCCGGGCCCGCTCAGCTACAGCGAAAACGACCCCGCCACCCCGATTACCACCGCGTTGACCATCGCCGATCCCGATTCAGCCACGATGATGTCGGCCGTCGTCGCGATATCCGCCAACTACGTGAACGGCGAAGACTCGCTGTCCTTCGTGAACACCGCCAGTATCACGGGCAGCTGGAACGCGGCGACCGGTGTGCTGACCCTGACCGGCGCCGACTCGGCGGCGAACTATCAGGCGGCGCTGCGCTCGGTCACCTATCAAAACGGCTCGGACACGCCGTCCACCCTCACGCGAACCATCTCTTTCTCGGTCGACGACGGCGCCGGTTCGAACTCGGCCTCGAACACGGTCACTCGCGACATCACAGTCGTGTCGGTCAACGACGCCCCTGTGCTCGCGAACATCGAGGGCGCGACACTCGCCTATACCGAGAACGACCCGGCGTTGACCATCACCAGCGGCATTACCGCCGCGGACATCGACAGCGGGTCGCTGAGCTCCGCCACGATCTCGGTTTCCGCCAACTATGTGAATGGCGAAGACGTGCTCGCGTTCACCAACACCGCGAACATTACCGGCAGCTTCAATGCCACCACCGGTGTTCTGACCCTCAGCGGTGTCGACACGCTGGCCGCCTATCAGGCGGCGTTGCGCACCGTCACTTATCAGAACCTCTCCGACGACCCGTCGACAGCGATCCGCACGATCTCATTCACGGTCGACGATGGCGCCGGTGCAAACCCGGTTTCGAATACGGTCACCCGAGACATCGCCATCACAGCCGTCAATGATGCACCGCTGCTATCGGCGATCGAGGCCGTACCCCGGCTGTACACCGAGAACGACCCGGCCGTGGCCATCACCGGATCGCTGATTGTCACAGACGCCGACTCGCCGACGCTTGGGTCGGCCACCGTGGCCATCACTGCCAATTTTGCCAGCGGTGAAGACATTCTCGCGTTCGCAAATACCGCCAACATCAGCGGCAGCTGGAACGGCGCCACCGGTGTGCTCACGCTTGCCGGAGCCGACACAGTTGCCGCCTATCAGGCCGCGTTGCGCTCGGTCACCTACCAGAACCTGTCCGACGACCCGAGCGCCGCCACCCGAACGGTCTCGTTCGCGGTCGATGATGGCGGCCTGCCCTCGAACACCGTCAGCCGCGACATCACCGTCTCAGTCGTCAACGACGCCCCGCTGTTGAGCGCCATCGAGCCAGCTCCGCTGACCGTGACCGAGGGCGACCCGGCCACCGCCGTCACCGCCGCGCTCGTCGTCTCCGATCTCGACGACACCCAGCTCAATGCGGCCATCGTCACGATTTCGGTCAACTATGTGAGTGGCGAGGATGTGCTCGCGTTCACCGACACGGCCAACATCACCGGTAGCTGGAACACCGTCAGCGGCGTGCTCACGCTCACCGGCATCGACACCGTCGCCGCTTACCAGGCGGCGCTGCGCTCGGTCACCTATCAGAACACCTCGAACGATCCGTCGGCGGCCACCCGCACGGTCGGGTTCGTGGTCACCGATGGGTCGGACTTCTCGCTGGCGGCCAGCCGCGACATCGCGATCACGCCGGTCGGCGACCCACCGATGCTGGCCACGATCGAGGGTCCGGCGCTTGCGATTACCGAGAACGACCCCGCCAGCGCCATCACCTCGACCCTCACGGTCGCCGATGTCGACTCGCCCAGCCTCGCCTCGGCCACCGTGGCAATTGCCGCGAACTACGTCAGCGGCGAGGATGTGCTCGCGTTCACGAACACGGCGAACATCACCGGTAGCTGGAACGCCGCCACCGGCGTGCTGACCCTGAGCGGTGCCGACACACCGGCCGCCTATCAAGGTGCCCTGCGCTCGGTCACCTACCAGAACACCTCCGACGACCCGAGCGCTGCGACGCGCACCGTGTCGTTCACGGTCGACGATGGCGGCCTGCCCTCGAACACCGTCACCCGCGATGTCGCAGTGACGGCCGTCAACGACGCACCCGCGCTGACCGGCCTCGAGGGTGCGCCGCTGACCTATACCGAGAATGACCCAGCCACCGCGATCACGACGACGCTGACCGTCGCCGACCCCGATTCGCCCACCCTCGCCTCGGCCAGCGTCTCGATCTCGGTCAACTACGTCAACGGCGAGGACGTACTCGCGTTCACGAACACCGCCAACATCACCGGCGCCTTCAACGCCGCCGCCGGCGTGCTGACCCTGACCGGCGTCGATACCGTCGCCGCCTACCAGGCCGCGCTGCGCTCGGTCACTTACTTGAATGCCTCGGATGACCCTTCGACGGCCACCCGCACGGTCTCGTTCACCGTCGACGACGGCGCCGGCGCCAACTCGGCCTCGAACATCGCCACCCGGGACATCGCCATCACGGCCGTCAACGACGCCCCGGTGCTGGCTTCTATCGAACCGGCCCCGTTGGCCATCACCGAGAACGATCCCGCCACCGCCCTCACCGCCACGCTGACCCTCTCCGAGCTCGACAGCACCACCCTGGCCTCGGCCACCGTCTCGGTCTCGGCCAACTATGTCAACGGCGAGGACGTGCTCGCGTTCGGCAACACCGCCAACATCACCGGGGCCTTCAACGTCGCCACCGGCGTGCTCACCCTCAGTGGCGTGGATACCCTGGCCGCCTACGAAGCGGCCCTGCGCTCGGTCACCTACCAGAACCTCTCGGACGACCCCAGCACCGCCACCCGCACGATCTCATTCACCGTCGACGACGGCGCCGGCGCCGGCGCCAACGCGGTCTCGAACACCGTCACCCGCGATGTCACGATCACCGCCGTCAACGACGCCCCGTTGCTGGCCGGCATCGAGCCGGCCCCGCTCGCCACCATCGAGAACGACCCGGCCACGGTAATCACGAGCTCGCTCACCCTGACCGACCCCGACTCGCCCACCCTCGCCTCGGCCACGGTCACCGTGTCGACGAACTACATCAATGGCGAAGACGTGCTCGCGTTCGCCAACACCGCCAACATCACCGGCAGCTTCAATGCCACCACCGGTGTGCTGACATTGAGTGGTGCGGACACCGTCGCCGCCTACCAGGCCGCGCTGCGCTCGGTCACCTATCAGAATCTCTCCGACGATCCCTCGATTCTGACCCGCACGGTCTCGCTCTCCGTCAACGACGGCGCCGGCGCCAACGCCGCCTCCAATGTCCTGACCCGCGACATCGCCGTCTCCGCCGTCAACGACGCCCCGCTCATCACCTCCGACGGCGCCGGGCCCACCGCCTCTCTGAGCGGCCCCGAGAACAGCACCACCGTCACCACCGTCTCCGCCGCCGATCCCGACTCCGCCACGCTCACCTTCTCCATCGCCGGAGGCGATGACGCCGCCCTGTTCTCCATCGACCCCAACACCGGCGCCGTCTCCTTCGCCTCGCCGCCCGACTTCGAAGCCCCCCTCGATCTGAACGCCGACAACGTCTACCTGCTCACCGTCGCCGTCGATGACGGTGCCGGCGGCTCCGACTCCCAGGACATCGACTTCACCGTCTCCAACCTCAACGAGGGCCCGGTCTCGCCGCTCTCCGACGCCGATGCCAGCGCCAACCAGATCACCGAGGGCTCGCCCAACGGCTCCGCCGTGGGCATCACCGCCGCCGCCGCCGAGCCCGACTTCACCACCGACTCCATCGCCTACTCGCTCGATGACAGCGCCGCCGGGCGCTTCGCCATCGACCCCGCCAGCGGCATCGTCACCGTCGCCGACTCCGCACTGATCGATTACGAGAGCTCGGCCTCGCACTCCATCACCATCCGCGCCACCTCCTCGGACGGCTCGTTCAGCACCGCCAGCTTCACCATCGCCGTCATCGACATCAACGACACCGCCCCCGTCATCGATTCGGCCTCGCCCCTGGTGCCCGAGTTCAGCCCCATCGGCTCGCCCGTGGCCGTGCTCACCGCCGCCGACCCCGACACCGTCGGCTCACTGCAGAACTGGACCATCACCGGCGGCTCGGGCGCGGCCGTGTTCGCCATCGATGCCGCCACCGGCCTGCTCTCGGTGGCCGACTTCGCCCCCTGGACATCCTCATCAACCCCAGCTTCACCCTCGATGTCACCGTCGGCGACGGCACCAACACCAGCGCGGTGCGCACCATCACCATCACCGTCACCAACGTCGAGCAGCCCCCGGTGATCTCCCCCCTGGCCCTGAGCCTGCCCGAGAACACCCCAGCGGGCACCCTCATCGGCACCATGCTCGCCACCGACCCCGACACCGGCGATGTGCTCACCTTCTCCATCCTGAGCAGCTCCCTGCCCGGCGCCATCGCCATCGACCCCGCCTCGGGCGCCCTGAGCGTGGCCAGCACCGCCGCCCTGGACTTCGAGACCAACCCCGCGCTCGCCCTGCAGATCCTCGTCTCCGACGCCACCGGCCTGATCGATGTCGCTTCGCTCACCATCGCCCTGAGCGATCTGAACGAGCCGCCCACCGCGCTCATGCTCGACAACACCCTGGCGCCCATGATCGCCGGGCAGCTCATCGGCACCGTCTCCGCATCCGACCCCGATGCCAACGAGACCCTGACCTTCAGCCTGCTCGATGACGCCAACGGCTCGTTCGTGCTCGAGGCCACCGACGGCACCCTGCACATCAGCGCATCGCCCTCCATCGCCGCCTCCCCGGCACGGCCCATCACCATCTTGGTCACCGACTCGGCCGGCCATCAGCTCAGCCGCACCTTCACCCTGCAACTGGTCGCGCTCGACAGCCCGGCTCCGCCCACGCCTGCCCAACCCCAGGCACCGGCTCCCGCCCCTGCTCCCGCACCAGCCCCGCAGCTCCTGCCGCCGAGCGAGCCCGGCGCCGAACTCTTTGTAGGCAACGCGCACGGCACGCCATCACCGCCTGCGGCGGCTTCCGAGCGCGAGCCAACCACGCTCCAGATCGACCCGGAGCCCGAGCCCAGCGCGCAACCCCAGATCGATCGGACGCCGGTCATCCATCATCGATCCGCCCCGCCCGCGCCTGCCCCCGAGCCTGGCGATGCGCGCCGCTCGCCCGCCACCCTCGCCTCAATGGCCGAGCCACGCATCGAGTCGAGCGAAGCGGCCGTGCAGACCCTGCAGGACAACTTCCTGGAGTGGATGCTCGAGCGCGCCTCCATCCGCCGCGGCGAGATCCAGTTCAGCCTGGATCGGCGCGATCCGCAGCAACTAGGTGAGGACACCCCTGCCCAGACCCGCTTCGACCTGCACAACCCCTTACACGCCACCGGCGCGGTCATCGGCACCGCCGCCATCTGGTGGGCCGCCCGCGCCGGCGGATTGCTCTCCAGCCTGGTCATCGGCACCCCGATGTGGCGCATGGTCGATCCCCTGATCATCACCAACGCTCGCGCCTGGCGCGACGACGAAACAGACAATCCCGAGAACCGCACCGCCGTCGACGAAGAGCGCAATCTGCCCTTCCTCAGCCGCTGAGACACGCCCCAAGCGCCAGTCCTTCGGCTCGACGACGAAACTCCGCAACCCTGTCAGGTCTGCGATCATGGGGCGACACAGGGGCGTACCGACGACGAGATGCGCGATGCGAACCCACTTGGCGATTCTCCTGCTGGCCCTGGGCTGGGGCCCGGCCAGCGCTCAGACGGCGCCGACCTCAGCTGAGATCGCGAACTACACCGGTCTGCATCGAGCCGCATATGACGGCCGCGCCGACGACATCCGGCAACTCGCGGCCGCTGGCGAAAACCTCGAGGCCCGCGACAGGCACGGTCGGACGGCAGTGCATGTCGCAGCATTCGCCGCACAGGCCGAGGCATTGTCGGCTTTGGCCGCGGCCGGCGCCAACATGAACGCACGCGAGTCGAGTGCCTACGATGCGGTGACGATCGCGGCCGTAGCCAATGATCCCGTGCTCATGTCGCTCGCAATCTCGCTCGGCAACGACCCGGGCCTGGTCACCAGCCCCTACGACGGCACCGCGCTGATCGCGGCGGCCCACCTCGGCCACGCAGAGGTGGTCGAGCGACTCGTCCGCGCCGGCGCTCCGCTTGACCATGTCAACAACCTTGGATGGACGGCGCTGCTCGAGGCAGTCATTCTCGGCGATGGTGGGCCGAACCACCAGGCCGTGGTTCGGACGCTGGTCGAGGCCGGTGCCGATCGAGAGATCGGCGACCGCAACGGGATGACCCCGCTGGACCATGCGCGCGCTCGCGGCTACGCCGCCATCGTGCGCACGCTGGAGAGCCCCGGGCGTTAGAACGCTTTCGCAGGCCCGTCCCGGCCCGCTGCCGCATCGATCGGCTCCCGGTATGCTCGTCGTCGGGCATCGCATGAATAGGCACCGGTGATTTCGCGGCCCACGACAGTGAGATCGGATGCCGCCGACCGCGCTGGTGATCAGCAGGCACAACCGATCGGGTGGCGTCGCCAGGCCGAAGGCAAGGGAAATGACGCCGATGATGCCGAAATGCACCGGATGCATAAAGGACAACAGCCCGACGCGGCCAAGGCCATCGCGGACGGCGGTCGGCGTCCCGTGCCGCGATGACCCCACTAGTCGGGCGATCAAGTCAACGCGGAACGAGCCGAAGCGGCATGCGGTCAAGCGCATGAATAGCGTTATTGGGCCGCCAGAGAACGTCCCCCGTGATCTCGAGCCGGTCGACCCTTTCGGCCAGCGCGCGCAAGACAGCCTGGCCTTCCGCCCGGGCAATATTCTGGCCCACGCAGGCGTGGATACCCACCCCCAGCGCGAGGTGGCCGTGCGGCCTGCGCGAGATGTCGAATACCTCCGGCCTGTCCCAGAAGTCGGGGTCCATGTTCGCCGCTCCCAGTACGCATAGGATCTTCGTGCCCTCTTCGATCTTGATTCCGGCAACGTCGGTGTCTAATGCAGCGGTGCGGTAGAAGGCCTGAACCGGAGAGGTAAAGCGCAAGGTTTCCTCGAAGGCAGGAAGCGAGAGCCGCTCCGGATCTTCCTTGAGTTTTTCGTATTCGGCCGGGTTGGTGGCCAGGCACCAGAGGGCATTGCCGATCCCCGTGACGGTCGTGTCGACGCCGGCACTGAGCAGCGACCGCACCAGCATGCCGGCTTCGTCTTCGGTGATCTCGCCTTCATCGGCCGAGGCAAAGAGCATGGCACCGATACCGTTCTGGGTGAGCCGGTCCCGCGCGCATTGCGCCATGATCCAGCTAACGATCCGGGGCGCGTCCGTCATGCTGTTGCGGCGCAGCGCGTTGTCCGGGCCGATGGCGTTAAAGACCATCGCCCCGTAGTCGACCAGCATCCTGGCGTCCGGGTCCTTGATGCCCACGGCCTTGGGAAACACCTGCGTCGGAAATGCCTCCGCCAGGTCGGCCACGGCCTCGATCTTCTGCGTCAGGCATAGCCGGTCGATCAGCGCTTCGGCATCGGCCTTGAAGGCGTCGCGAAGATCGCGAACAACCTTGGGCGACAAGGCGCGCGTGATCGCGCGGCGTGTCTTCGTGTGATACGGCGGGTCAACCTCCAGCACGACCGAGGGCAGCCGCCACGGCGCCTCCAGCTTGAAGTCCGACAGACCGACCCCGCGCGACGACACGAAGCGTTCATGGTCGGAGAACACCTCCTTGGTGACCTCGTACCCCCCACAGGCCAACACACCATATTTCGGAATATAGGCAAATGGTCCCTTGGCGCGAAGCTCCGAAAAATAGCCGCGCTCGGTCAGGTTCTCGACGTCATAGGGATCGATGTCCCAGGTCGGCACGCCGTGCGGTGCTTCGATTGCCTTGTGCCCGTGGATCAGTGCCTGTTCTTCCATGATGTCCCTCCCGCGGTCAGGCCTTCGGGACGAAGCGTAGCGGCAGGCGATCCAGCGCGTGGATCGCATTGTTGGGGCGCCAGACTGCCTCGCCCGCCAATTCGATTCGCTCGACGCGCTCGGCGATGGCACGCAGGACCGCCTGCCCTTCGGCTCTGGCGATATTCTGGCCGACGCAGTTGTGAACGCCGACCCCTAAGGCCAGGTGTCCCATGGTCTTGCGCGAGATATCGAATCGGTCGGGTTGATCCCAGTGCTCGGGATCCATGTTCGCCGCGCCCAGGCAGCAAAATACCTTGGTGCCTTCTTCGATTTTGATGCCAGCCACCTCGGTATCGAGGGCAGCGGTGCGGTAAAAAGCCTGCACCGGCGAGGTGAAACGCAGTGTCTCCTCGAACGCGCTCAGGGCCATCTTTTCCGGATCGGCCTTGAGTTTTTCGTACTCCTCGGGGTGTGTCGCCAAGCACCAGAGAGCATTGCCAAGGCCGGTCACGGTGGTATCGATGCCAGCCGCGAGAATGGCGCGCACGAGCAACGTGGCTTCGTCGTGCGTGATCTCGCCGTTGTCGGCCGCTTCATAGAAGACAGCGCCAATCCCGTCCGAGGTGAGCGCATCGCGCGAACAACGCGACAGCAACCACGCCAGAATCGGCTTCATCTTCGCGAAGCCTTCGGCGCGCAACGCATTGTCGGGCCCGATTGCGTTGAACTGGATGGCGCCGAAATCGATCAGCATGCGGGGATCCGGGTCTTTGACTCCGACGGCTTCCGGAAACACCTTGGACGGAAAGGCCTCGGCAATCTCGACTACGGCTTCGAATTCCCCCTTGGCCATGACCTCGCCGATCAAACGCTCGGCATCTGCCTTGAACGCGTCTTTCAGGTCACGCACCACTTTAGGGGAAAGACCCCGCATGATCACCTTGCGCGTCTTGCTGTGATACGGCGGATCGACCTCGAGGATGATGGACTGAGGCCGCCACGGCGGTTCCATGGAGAAGTCCGACAACCCGACACCGCGCGACGATACGAAGCGCTCGTGATCCGAGAACACCTCACGGACAACCTCGTAGCGGCCGCTCGCCAGGACGCTGTACTGCGGAATGAAGGCGAAGGGGCCGGATTCGCGCAGCGGCGTGAAATACGAACGCGTTGTCAGGCTCTCGTCGCTGTAGGGGTCGATATCCAGAACCGGTACGCCGTTCGGCGGATCGATCGCCTTATGCCCGTGAATCAATGGTGGCTGGTTCATGAATTCTTGCTCCTTTGACGTCGAACGCGAGGTTCGTCGAAAATTCGGATTGGGCGCGATCTCTACAACGTTTCAGCGGACCTGTTCATTCAACGGCAGGTCCATGGCGCCTGCAATCAGGCCATTCCGAACATGGGTGCGCCCGAGATTCCCAGTTCGGTATCGAACTCCACCTTCAAGATGGACCCGCTGTCCGACTCGGTGATGAACAGGGTGCGAAGCTGCGGCCCGCCGAACGCGCAATTGGTCGTCCCCAAACCGCGCGGAGACTTCACCACCGCCACCGGCCGCCCAAGCGCATCATGCACCCAGACCAGACCCATGCCCGTCTGGCAGACGACCACACCATTTTGCGCGGTCAGCGCCAGGCCATCGGGGCCCGCTCGCCCGCCCGAGAACTGCAGAAACAACCCGGCCTTGTTGACCCGCCCACTTGGCGACAGCGGTAGGCGCCAGACGGCATTGGCACGGGTCACCGCGAGGTAAAGCATGTGCTCGGCGAGGTCGAGCACCAAGCCGTTCGGGCTCGGCACCTTGTCGATCAGGCAGGTCAGCGCACCGGTGTCCGGTTGCCAGCGAAACACCCGGCCGCTGGGGTCTTGCAGACCGGTCTGACCCTGATCGGTGAAATACAGTGATCCGTCGCGCCCAAAATGCAGATCATTGCAGCCCTTGAATCCCTCGGTGTCACAGTCGCGCAAGGCATGGGCGACCTGACCCGAGGCCGGGTCCAGCGCCATGATGCCGTTCTGGAAGTCAGCGATGAAGACTCGCCCATCGGCATGGATCTTCAGCCCGTTGGGCTGGCCGTCATACTCGGTGACCTGGGTCACGCGGCCGCCAGGGTCGGCCCGAAAGACTCGCCCGAACGGAATATCGACGAACCAAAGATTGCCTTGACGATCGAACGACGGCCCTTCGAGAAAGCTGTCTACCGCCATTCCACGGCGGTTTCTTTCCGCCCAGTACGACGACTGGCCGGTGCGGCGCATCGCCGCGGGCAGCTCGGTGAAGACCTCGGCTTCGAGAACGACGGGTTCGGGAAAGGGATACATGTGATCAAACCGATGAGTCGCCTCGGCGGTACATGTCGCCGACCCGGCGTCATGACCCGCGAAACGCTAGCCGAAGGTGAATGAAGGCAGGAACAGGGCAATCTGCGGAAACGCGATCAGCAACAGCATGAATCCGACGATGATCGCAAAGAACGGCAAGGTACCCATCACGACATCCTCGACGGTCACCTTGTCGGACGAACTGGCCACGACGAACAGAATCACCCCGAGCGGCGGCGTGAGCTGACCCAGCTCCACCAGGATGACCACGAACACGCCGAACCAGATCGGATCGATGCCCAGCGCCACGAGGGCCGGAAAGATCACCGGCACGATGATCGCGATCATGCCCAGGCCTTCCATGAAGCAGCCCAACACCGCGAACACCAGCATGATAATCAGCAGGAAGGCCAGGCGCGACACATTCGCGTCCTGCAGCTGCGTCACCAGTTGCTCGCCCACACCCGACAGCGCCGTGGCATAGGCGAAGATCATCGAGGTAAACACGATGAACAGAATGTTGCCGCTCATCGAGACCGTGCGCTCCAACGCCTCGGTCAGCGATCTGAAGTTGAACCGCCGATAGAGCGCCGAGATCAGGATCGCGCCGACCACCCCGATCGCCCCCGCCTCGGTGGGCGTGGCGATGCCACCGTAGATGCTGCCCAGCACGATCCCGATCAGCAGCACAAAGGGCACGATATCGAGCAGCGCCGCCCCCAGCTCGCGCGAGCTGGCCCGCGCGACGTCCTTCGGCGCCAGCGCGGGATTCATCAGCACGCGGGCCGCGATGAAGCCCATGTAGCAAAGCGCCAGCAGGATTCCGGGCATCAGCCCGGCCGCGAACAGCCGCGCCACCGAGGTATCGGTGAACGTCGAATAGATGATCATCGTGATCGACGGCGGGATCAGGATGCCCAGGGTGCCGCCCGCGGCCAGCGACCCGGCCACCAGGCGCTTGTTGTAACCGCGCGCCGAGAGCTCCGGCAGCGCCACGGTCGACATCGCGGCCGCCGTGGGCGCGCTGCCCCCGGAAATCGCCGCGAACACCCCGCTGCCCGCGATGTTCGTGTGCAGCAAACCACCGGGCAGACGTCGCAGAAACGGCGCCAGGCCCGTGTACAGGCGCGCGCTGAGGCCGGATCCGAGCAGGATCTCGGCCATCAGCACGAACAGCGGAATCGCCGCCAGGGTAAAGCTGTTGGCCGCGCCCCAACTGACGATCCCGAGCGCCTTCCAGCCCGCAAAGCCCTGCAAGAGCCAGATGTAGAGCAAGCCCGCGCCGGCCACCGCGAACTGCACCCACAGGCCACCAAAGATCAGGCCGACGAGCAGGCCGAAGGCGAGCACCGCTTCCATCATTCACCTGCCTTGGTGGCGCGCGCGCTCAGCAGCCATTGTTCGATGAGGAAAACGCCCAGCAACACGAAGCCGACGGGCATGATCAGCTGCGGAATCCAGAGCGGCGTGTGCAGTTCGGTCGGCGCGAACTTACCGCGCGAGAACGAGCTCAGGACCAGGTCCGTCGAGCGCCAGGCCAGGATGGCACAGACGAACAGCGCGCCCGCGATGAACACGCGAGACAGCCAGCGACGTGCCGGCGCCGGCATGGCGTCGAACAGGAAGCTCACGCGAAACAGGGCCGAGGCACGCAGCGCCAGCGCCGCGCCGAAGAAGGTCAGCGTGACCACGAAGTAGCCGGTCAGCTCCTCGACATAGTCGAGCGAGACATTGGCCACACCGCGCAGGAAGGCCTCGGTGCAGACGATGATGACCAGGGCCGCCAGCACGACGGCCGTGGCCACCCGAACCGCCAGGGCGAGCCGGTCGAAGAGCGGCCCGGCCGAGGCCGGGCCGGGTCCCTTGCCGGGGTTCATCTTACTTGCCGATCGCTTTGCGAACGAGGGCCAGCGCCTGCTCGTACTCGGGGCCGTTCTGCTTGGCCCAGCTCTCCCAGTACGGCGCGAGCTTCTTCACCGCGACCGCCGCATCGCCGTTGGCCGGCTCAACGATCGTCATGCCCTTGGCGGCCTGCGCGGCCTTCTGCACCTCTTCGTCCTCGATGAACTCGGCCGAGATCTTCTCGCCTTCCTCGGCCACGATCGCACGCAGGGTCTTTTGCTGGGCCTCGCCGAGCGCCGCGAAGGCGTCGGCGTTGGCGATGATCATCGAATTGCCGTAGTTGACCGGGAAACGATAGTTGAACGGCAGGAACTCGTGCCAACGCTTGGCACCGCCGGCGCTAGCGGTCAGCACGCCCTCGATCACGCCGCGCTCGAGCGCGGTCGGCACCTCGCTGCCCGACAGCGTGATCGGCGCACCGTCGAACTCCTTGATGAACTGCCCCTGTTCGGGCGAGGTCACGCGGATCTTGTGGCCGGCCAGATCGGCCAGGCTGGCGATCTTGAAGGTAGTGAAGATGATCTGCTTCGGATAGCGATAGCCGCCCAGCAACACGACGCCCTGCCCGGCGAAGGCCTTCTCCAGCGTCGGCGCCATGGCGGCATAGGCCTTGTGCCATTGCTCGTCGTTCTCGATCAGCATCGGCAGATTCAGCACGCGGGCGATCGGCACGTTGCCCGAGAAGAAGTAGTCGGCCGCGAACTGCACGATACCGTCACCCACCGCCTGGGTGATGTCCGACGACTTGATCTGCAGCGTCTTGCCCAGATGCAGCTTGATCTTCAGCGCGCCATCGGTTTCCTTGGCGGCTCGCTCGGTGATGCGGTTCATACCCTTGACGGCCGCGGTGGTCGCCACGGCCGAATAGGTGTAGCCGGTCCAGTCGGCGGCCTGCGCGGTCGTCGAGGCGGCCGCGATCATGGCGATCGATGCCAGTCGTTTCAATTTCATGCTGATTTTCTCCTCTGCACCGCATGGGTGCTGTCTGCAATTCGATTCAACAACTGATGCGGCAACCACGCCGCGGATCACTTCCAGGGGGTCGCCTGCCAGATCGCCTTGGCGACCGCGTCCTGCTTGGCCGCGACCTTGGCGAAGTCATCACCGACGACGAACGCCACGGGGTTGCCCTGCTTGGCCATTGCGGCCTGGAACTCGGCATTGGCATTGACCGCGCGCAGGGCCTCGCGCAAACGCGCGGTGACCTTCGGATCGAGGCCGGCCGGCGCGACGATGCCGCGCAGCGACGACATCTGAACGTCGTAGCCCAGCTCCCTGGCCGTGGGCACGTCGGGGCGGAACGGCGAGCGCTCGTCGTCGAGCACCGCCAGCACGCGCAGATCGTCCTGGAACGACGTCGTCTGGCTCAGGGTCATGGTGCCGGCGTTCACATGCCCGCCCATGATCGCGGTGCGCGCACCGGCCGCGCCCTTGAACGGCGCCACGGTGAACTCCACCCCGGCGGCCTGCGCCATCATGTTGGCGGCGAAGTGGTCGTTGCCGCCCAGCGAGGACAGACCCACCGTGATGGCGCCGGCATCGGCCTTGGCCGCGGCCAGGAACTCCGCCAACGTCTTGTACGGAGACTGCGCGCCCACGACGATGGTGTTCGGGTCTTTGACGAAGTTGGCCAGGTAGGTGAAGCTCTTGACGTCGTAATCGGCCTTGCGGTCGTTGGTGATCGCAAGCGCCGCCGGCAGGTTGAAGGTGCCCAGCGTGTAGCCGTCAGGCGCAGCCGTGGCCACATGGGTGAAACCGATCTGCCCGCCCGCACCCGGCATGTTCTTGATGACCACCGAACTCGATCCGCCGAGCGCGGCCTCGAGATACTGGCCCACCGTGCGCGCCATGACATCCGTGCCGCCCCCGGCCGAATAGCCGACCACGATCTCGATCGGCTTTTCCGGATACTCGGCCCAGGCGGGCGCCACGAGGCCGGCCGCCAAGAGAACTGCCACCCAAGTCTTTCTCATTGCACTGTGCTCCTGTTGTGATTGGAAAATCGTTCTTCGTCGATGCCATAGCAGCGCGCCGCCGTGCGCCAGAAGAGGTCGTCGCGCTCCCGCGCCTCCAGATCGCCCGCCAGCCGTTTGAACGCGTTCCACAGCACCGTGTAGGAGAACTGACCCTTGTCGACCGGGAAATTGCTCTCGAACATCGCACGCCCGGTACCGAACAACTCGATGCAGGTCTCGAAGGTTGGTCGCCAGTCGGCGGCCAGCGCCTGTGAGTCCGGCGGCGCCGGCTGCTGCGCATACTCATAGCCCAGCACCGACAGACCGAAACCGCCGATCTTGATCCGCGTGTTCTCCAGGCCGGCCACCCGTGCCAGCGACGAGCGCCAGGCGCGATGACTGACGGCGTCGTTGCGCTTGAACGGGCCCACGCCCAATGGCCCGCCGCAGTGATCGATCACCACGGTCAGGTTGGGCAGCGCCCGTGCCAGCGCATAGACCTCGTCGAGCTGGGTCTGATAGGCCCAGACATCCAGACAAAGTCCATGTTCGGGCAAGGCGGCCGCGGCACGACGAAACGCGGGACTGCGCATCAGTCCGTCGGGCGCCGGATTCGGGTTCGAACGCACGTCGGGATGCGGATGGTGAGCCGTGGTATTGCGGATGGCGCGCACCCGTCCCTCACCCGCCTCGATCAGGGCGTCGAGGACAGGCCGCACCTGGTCGCCCAGCTGCAGATCGGCCATCGCCACGAGCGCGGCCGGATGGCACGGTTGACCGGCGCACCAGCGGCGGATGGTTTCAACCTCACCGACCGGCCGCAGCGCCTCCGGGCCCTGCTCGCGGTAGCCGGTTCGACACTGCACATAGACACTGGCCCGCACATCGTGGCCAGCGCCGGCGTCGGCCAAAAAATCGGCGCCCAGGTAGCGGGACCCCGGGCGATCCCACAGATGATGATGCGCATCCAGAATCGGCTGCCCCGGTGACAGCGCGGCCTCGGGCGTGAGTGCAAGCCAGTCTTCACGCACCGCATGATGGGGACTGCCGGAAGCCGACATCAGCCATCCACCCCGCCGGTGCGGCGGGCGCCCAGGCGCCGCTTGAGCCAGGGCCCGACGATCACCGCCACGGTCAGGGCCACGATGATCTGACTGGTGGTATTGGCGAACAGGATCGACCAGTCGCCGCGACCGATCCGTAGCGCAAGCCGCAGGTTCTCTTCGGCGAATCCGCCAAGAATCAGCCCGAGCACGACGGGCGGCAGTGGAAACGAAAGCTTGTCCATCACATAGCCGACCGCACCGAAGCCCAGCATCAGGTAGACGTCGAACATGCGGCCGTGTATCGAGTACACGCCGATCAGCATCAACACGATGATGATCGAGCCCAACAGAGGCCGCGGCAGGCGCAACAGCTTGGCGAAGCTGTTGGTGGCCAGTGAGCCACCGAGCAGAATCAGCAGAATCGCGCCGAACAGAAACTGCCACATGAAGCCGAAGACCACATCGGCATTCTCGCGAAACAGCATCGGGCCGGGCTGAAGACCGTGAATCAGCAGGCCGCCGAGCATCACCGCGGCCACCGCGGTGCCGGGGATTCCCAGGGTCAGCGCCGGAATCAGCGCCGAGGCCGTGTCGGCGTTGTTCGCGGTCTCGGCCGCGGCAACCCCTTCGGGCTCGCCCTGGCCCCAGGTTTCCGGTGTCTTGCTTGCCCGCCGCGCCTCGTTATAGGACATGAACGCCGCCATCGAGCCGCCGGCGCCGGGCAGGATGCCGATCCAGATGCCGATCAACGACGAGCGGATCCAGGTCTTCCAGAAGCGCAACATGCCGGGCAGACTGCGCCAGATCGGGTCGGTATGCAGTTTGCCGCTGGCGCCGGCCTCGGTCTTCAAGGGCGATTCCAACAGATCGATCACCGGCGGCAAGGCATACAGGCCCACCAGCAGGATCACGATGTGAATACCGTCGAGGATCTCGAGCCGCTCGAAGGTGTAGCGATCATTGCCGAAGATCGGATCCGAGCCGATCACCGAGACGAACACACCGAAGCAGGCGCTGATCAGCCCCTTGACCACATTGCCGCCGAGCAGAAAGATGATGCTGCACAGACCGAACACCGCCACCCAGAAGATCTCGGAGGGGCCGAACAACAAGGTCACCCGCGATAACGGCGGGGCCAACAGCATCAGGGACAGCGCGCTGGCAATGCCGCCAAAGGCGGAGGACACGACCGCCACCTGCAGCGCATAGCCGCCCTGCCCCTTCTGGGCCATGGGATAGCCGTCGAAACTGGTGGCCACCGCCGCCGGCGTACCGGGAATGCGCAGCAACACGGCCGGAATCGCGCCGCCATACATCGCGCCGTTATAGATACCCGCCATCAGGCCGAGCGCCACCAGCGGATCGAGGCCGAAGGTGAAAGGCACCAGCACCGAGATCGCCATCGTCGCACTCAGGCCGGGCAGCGCGCCCACCACGATGCCCGAGATCACGCCAACCACCACCGCGATCAGGTTTGCCATGCCGAGCACGCTCGGCAAGGCATGAAGCAGGTCGCTATACATGACGAGTCAGGCCGTCCAGAGCCTGCCCAGGGGAAATTCCTGGGCCATGGCGAAGCTGAAGATCAGGTAGATCGCGGCCAGCACGATCACCGTGGCCAGCGCAAGCCCGCGCGGATCGCGATAGCCGAACAGCCATGCGATCAAGGGCACGAACACGGCCGTGCTCGGGTAAAAACCGAAGAAGTCCACGCACAGGGCATAGACCACGATCAGCAGGAAGGCGCCGATCGCGCGCCGCGGTGACCGGGTTAGCGACTCGGCGGGCTCACCCGCCGACGCCTTGCGCTGGTCGGCGACCAACAGCGCCACCGACAGCACCAGCAAGGCGATCAGCATCGACGCGGGAAGCAGCGCCGACAGGGCCGGGAGTTCGGCGGTCGGCCACAGGAACAGGGCTGCCGCAACGAAGATCGCCACCGCAGTCACGGTCTCTGCGCGCAGCCAACGAGGTGTTGCGCTCCTGGACATCATCCCTCCTCCCATTGAAACGCACGCATCGGGTGCGGGCCTGGCCCGCACCCGCACGTGGCATCACTTCCAGGGGGTCTTTTCCCAGACGGTCTTGGCCAGATCCAGCAACTCGGCATTGAGCGCCTCGAAGTCGCCTCCGACCTTCAACTCGACCGGATTGGCAGTCGCGGCCATGGCATCGGCGAAGGTCTCGTTGCCACTCAGTGACGCAAACGCCTTCAAGAGCCTGGCTTTGACGTCCTCGGGCAGGCCGGCAGGCGCCACGAAGCCGCGCTGCGAGCCGTTGATCAACTTGATCCCCTGCTCGACGAAGGTGGGCACGTCCGGAGCGAACTTCGAACGCTGTTCCTGGGCGACTCCCAGGACGTTCATCTGGTCGAGGAACTGCGCGACCTCGGACACATTGAGGATCGCCACCGGCACATGACCGCCGAGAATCGCGGTGCGGGTCGGGGCGGAGCCCTTGAACGGCGCGATCGTGAACTCGGTACCGGTGAGGTTCTGCAGCTTGGTCAGCGCGAAGTGGTCGTCACCGCCCAGGCTCGACATGCCCACCGAGAGCGCGCCCGGATCGGCCTTGGCCGCGGCGACCAGTTTCGCGATCGAATCCAGGCCACTGGCCTTGGAGGTGACGATCACGTTCGGATCGTTCACCACGTTGGCCAGGTAGGTGAAACTCTCGGCGCTGTAGCCGGCCTTGCGATCGAGCGTTCGCGCCATCATGCCCGGCAGGTTGTAGGTGCCCAGCGTGTAGCCGTCCGCGGTCGCATTCGCGACCTGGGTCACGCCGATCTGGCCACTGGCACCGGGGACGTTCTTGACCACGATCGTCGCACCCTCACCAAGCGCCTTCTCGAGATAGGGCGCCACGGTGCGGGCCATGACGTCGGTACCGCCGCCGGCCGAGAAGCCCACGATCACCTCGATCGGCTTGCTCGGATAGTCGGCGGCCACGGCGCTGGCGGCGGCCAGCATCGCGCCCGCGAGAATCGTCGTACGAAAGGTCTTCAGCATGTCAGGTGACTCCTCGGTCTGGTTTCTTGTGTTCAGGACTGCGGAAAGGTGCAGCCGAGCTTCTTCAACGCGGCATCGACCCAACTGCGATCATTGGTTCCGTTCGCGATTTCCTGCATTTGCCGGGCTTCGGCGTCCTGCTTGGCCTGGGTCTTGGCGAGAATCTCCTCGGCGTCGGCCAGCGGTACGGCCAGCACACCGTCGGCGTCGCCGATCACGATGTCACCCGGTTCGATGATCATGCCGTCCAGTGCGATCGGCACATTGATCTCGCCCGGGCCGTCTTTGTAGGGGCCGCGATGGGTGACACCGGCCGCAAACGTCGGCAGATTGGTGCTCAGGAACGCGTCGCGATCGCGGATCGCACCGTCGATCACGAAGCCGACCACGCCGCGCTTGACCGCATAGGCCAGCATCAGCTCGCCCATCAGCGAATTGGTCAGGTCGCCACCACCGTCGACGACGATCACATCACCCGGCTGGGACATGTCGATCGCCTTGTGCAACATCAGGTTGTCGCCCGGGCGCGCCTTGACCGTCAACGCCACGCCCGCCATGCCACCCGACGCGTGCATCGGGCGAAGGCGCGAGCCGGCTGCGGTCATCCGCGACATGGAGTCGGACACATTGGCCACCGGCAGGCGGGCGAAGGCCTCGACCAGCTCACGCGGCGCGACTCGTTGACGGTTGAGAATTCGAAATCCGATCGACATGGTGCTTCCTTCAGGTATTGGCGGGCGTACGCGGTTGACTGGCGCCGCTGTTGGGCGCGATGAACTGCACGGCGGCGTCGGCCAGCAGCTTTCGATTGATGATGCGTTCCGGAGCGACTGCCTCGCCCTCCAGAACCTGGATGATCCCGTGCACCGCCTCGACCCCCACACGCGCATTGGCCTGGGCGGTGACGCCACCGATATGCGGGGTCGCGACGATGCGCGGCTCGCTCCAGAACGGGTGCTCCGCCGGCGGCGGTTCGGTCGCGAACGAGTCCAGTCCCGCACCGGCCAGTTGGCCGTCGTGAATCGCCTCGAGCAAAGCGGCCTCGTCGATCAGGCCACCGCGGGCCGTGTTGATCACATAGGCGCCGCGCGGCATCTTTGCCAGCGCCTGCGCATCGATGATCGCGCGGGTCTGCTCGGTCAGCGGGCAATGAAGGCTGAGAATGTCGCTGTTCGCGAGCAGGTCATCGAGGGTTTCACAGCGGCGGATCCCAAGCCCGTCGAAGGCCGCATCCGGCGCATAAGGATCATGGCCGATCAATGTCAACCCCAGGCCGCTGGCAATGCGCGCCGTCGCTTGCGCGATCGCACCGACACCGAGCAGGCCCAGGGTGGCCCCCGAGAGCTCACGGCCGACGAATCCGGGTTTCTCCCAGCGGCCGGCGCGCAAGCCCGCATCCAGCGGCACGATCCGCTTGACCGCGGCCATCATCAACGCGATCGCATGCTCGCCCACCGACACCGCGTTGGCGCCCGTGGCGACCAACACAGGGATGCCCCGCTCGGCGGCCGCCTCGATGTCGATGTTGTCGACCCCGACGCCGTGCTTGGAAATCACGCGCAGTTGCGGCGCGACGTCCATGACACCGGCATCGACCCGGCCCATGCGCGAGACGATGGCGACCGCACCTGTCGAAATCAGGTGCTCGGCAATGACATCGCTGCCCGCATAGGCCGGCGTATGAACCGTTCGATACCCACGCGCATTCACGAGCGCCGCTGCTTGTTCTGCCAGGGCCGGCCCGGTCACGAGAATCGTTTTCGACACCTTTGTCGCCTCCGCACTGTCTGCGCCCCCGGCCGACCGCGCGCTCATGGCGGCGAAAGTCGGCCGAATAAACGGCACCTCTTGATCGACGCGGAGGTTACAAACAAAATGTTCTTAACAACAGCGAAAAGAATTTGCTCATTTATTCAGATTTTCTGGATCTAAAGATGGATACGCGCCAACTCAAGACCCTTGCGGCAATTGCCAGCAACGGCACCTTTGCCAAGGCCGCCGATGTCGTCGGGCTCACACCATCGGCGGTCAGCCAACAGATTCAGGCCCTGGAACAGGAACTGAATGCCACCCTGTTCGAGCGTTCGTCGCGGCCACCGAACCTCACCGCCCAGGGACTGCAGGTGCTCGAAATGGCGCGGGCAATCCTGCGCATGGAAGATGACACCAAGGCCAGCCTGCGAGGCGCACGCATCGCCGGCACCCTGATGCTCGGTTCGGTACGCTCCAGCGCGCTGAACCTGTTGCCCCGCGCGATCGTTCAGATGCGCAGCCAGTACCGGGAACTCAAGACCAGCCTCAGGGTGTCGCTGTCGTCCACCCTCATCGCCGATGTCGCCTCGGGCATACTCGATGCGGCGATCGTCGCCGAGCATGTTGCGTTCCCACCCGCCCTGCGCTGGAGCCCGTTTCTGCGTGAGCCGCTTTGGTTGATCGCCCCCAGGGACACCAAGATTCGAACAGCCCGCGATCTGCTCGGCAAGATGCCATTCATTCGCTTCGCCAGCGCGGTACCGCTGGCCAATCTCATCGACACCGAGATCTCACGCATGGGCATCGTCACCCAGGATGTCGCCGAGATCGATACCATCGGCTCGATCGTGACCTGCGTGCGTCAAGGACTCGGCGTCTCGGTGGTGCCGCACGTGGCATTGCAGGAGCCCGAGGACAACGATCTGATGCGCCTGCCCTTCGGGCAGCCTCAGCTCACCCGCCAGATCGGAATCGTCGAGCGCACGGTATCGCCGCGGGGCGAGATCATCGAGCGCCTGCATGATCTTTTGGCCAGGCTATGCGGCGAGCACGGTGTCGCCCGGCAAGTCACATCCACGCATCAGGTGACCGATTCCTGACGTTCGGGTACCCGTTGCAAGCCCGTCTGAGCCGCGGCGCTGCCCGCCTGCGAGTCCCGGTCACTCGGGTCTGCGGTAGATTCAGAATCTTTTCATGTCTGGCCAACAAAATGTCGCCTACATGAAGCGAAACGACTAATAGACTATGTGGCCAATCGCTCACGATGTCTGGCAGGCACCGGGACGGGCACTCGTGACGAGAGGCGCAATCGCCGAGTTCGCAGGGTCGGTGACGTCATCCGAAGGAGGAGAGCACTTGGAATCCGCACGCCCTGTTGCGGTCTGGGCCACGGCCGGCCCGGCTTCCGTCCGGGATGACTCGGCCAGAACCCACGACCTCCCCCGTTGCCGACTCCATCGAGCCTGCCGACGACGTGGGCCCCAGACCGATCACCTCATGCGCGCGCAGCCGCCAAAGCGGCGCGCAGCATTCATCGTCACGACGACAGGCTCGCAGAGTGGCGCGAGAAAGGACGCTTGAACATGTGGCAAAGCAAGTACCCGAAACCCAAGACACCCGTCGAGCTTCTCAAGCAGGGCTGCGAGCGCCCCTGGGAAGTCGCCGTGAAGCCCTTCCGGCTGGCGCCGCATGTCTATTACGTAGGCAACAGCTGGGTCGGTGGCTTCCTGATCAAGACCCGTGAGGGACTGATCCTGGTCGACACCACGATGCACCACCAGGTCTACCTGATCTTCGAGAGCATTCGGCAGCTGGGTTTCGATCCGAAAGACATCAAGATCATTCTCATCACTCATGCGCACTACGACCACCTCGGGGCTGTGCGTCCGATTGCCGAGTATTCGGGCGCCAAGGTCTACATGGCCAAGGAAGACGAGTTCTTCATCACCGAGCGGCCCGAACTGATCTTCGCCAACGGGCTCACGTTCGCCCCCTTCGAGGTGGACGAGTACCTGGCCGATGACAAGCCGGTCACCCTTGGCGAGATCACGATCCAGACCGTGCACAGCCCCGGCCACACGCCGGGCGCGACCTCCCTGTTCTTCGACGACCGCGATGACGCCGGTAACACGTATCGGGTCGGGCTGCACGGCGGGGTCGGCCTCGGCACGGTCACGGACCGTTACTACGAATTGACCGGCCTGCCCCCTTCCCTGCGCGACGACTATCTCAACGGTCTGTTGCGCCTGCGGGACCGGGAGGTCGACATCGCGCTGGCATCACACCCGGACCACATCGGCATGCTGGACAGGGCCGACATGGAGGGCGATTCGTTCAGCGCCTTCTGTGACCCGTCAGCCTGGGGCAGGTTCATCGATGAACGCGTCAGGCTACTGAAGGAAATGATGGGCGCGAATTGAGCGGGCCTTTCCGACACCGGTCATGCCCGTCATTGCATCGGCCCGACACAAAGGTTCCCCCGGCATCACCGGGGAATGATTCACGAGAGTCATCAAGAGGAGATCTCATTATGAGCACGAAGTATCGTCGACTACTCAGCACGCTGGCCGTGGCCACGACCCTGGCCTTCAGCGTCGGCGAGGCCATGGCGGCCGGCGGCACCCTGAAAATCGCCTACGACAGCCAGCCGAATTCACTCGATGTGCAGGTGTCGACCACGCTGTTCACGCGCGAGGTCGGTCGAACGATTTTCGAAACGCTGGTCACGCTCAATGGCGACTATCAGCCTGTGCCCTACCTGGCCGAGAAGATCGACGCCAGCGCGGATCGCAAGACCTACACGTTTCATCTGCGCAAGGGCGTCAAGTTCCACAATGGCAAGGAAATGACCTCCGAAGACGTGGTCGCCTCGATGAACCGCTGGATGGAGGTCAATCACCATGGCCGGCGCAGCTTCAAGGGCAGCACCTTCGAGGCCGCCGACAAGTACACGGTCGTGCTGAAGATGCCGCAGGCCAGCGTGGATTCGATGCACGTTCTGGCCTCGTGGAACAGCTCAGGCATCATGCCGAAAGAAGTCATCGATTCCGCAGACAAGAAAGGGGTGAAAGAATATATCGGTACCGGTCCGTTCAAGTTCGTGGAATGGAAGCAAGACCAATATATCCACATCGCCAAGAACCCCGACTATCAAGCGCTGAGCACGCCGGCATCGGGCTTCGCCGGCAAGAAGGAGCCGCTGGTCGACGATATCTATTTCTATATCGTGAGCGACACCGCCACCCGGGGTGCAGGCTTGCAGAGCGGGCAGTACGACATCGCCATGCGCTTGTCGACCGACGACTACGACCGGTACGCCAATGACCCGGGCACGGGAATCGCCAAGAGCTACCTCGGCTTCCTGATGATGAACTACAACAAGAAGCAGGGCCTGTTTGCCGATGTGAAGATGCGCCAGGCGGTCAATGCGGGCATCGATCCGAGCAAGATCCTGCTGGGCGCCTATGCCAGCCCGGAGTTCTACGCACTGAACTCCAGCTACAACCTCAAGGAACAGGCCGATTGGTATACCGAGGCCGGTAAGGAGTACTACAACCAGAACGATCCGGAAAAAGCCAAGGCGATGCTCAAGGACGCCGGCTACAACGGGGAGGAGGTCACGCTGCTGACGATTCGCATGCCGAGCCTGTATAACGCCGCGATCATCATCAAGGACCAGCTCGAGAACCTGGGCATGAAGGCCAAGGTCGACGCCTATGACTTCGCAACCTATGCCAAGAAGCGGCTGGACGCGGAAAACTGGAGCGTGACGATTCAGCCGTTCTCGTTGAACCCCATTCCGACCCAGTACATCTTTCTCGACCCGAAGATCTGGGGCTGGACCGACGATCCTGAGTTGCTGGGCATGATCAAGACGATGCAGGAGTCCTCGGCTGACGAGGCGAAGAAGCTCTGGCCCGCCGCGCAGAAACGCTCCTGGGAATACCTGCCGATCAGCAAGATCGGTGACACCTATGGCTACTCCGCCTACAACAAGAAGAAGGTTCACGGCTTCACGACCTTCGACCAGGCCATTCTCTGGAACGTGAGCGTCACGGGCAAGTAGGCACCGAGACGCTTTATCAGACGTGGCTGCCGCGGGACACCGGATCCCGCGTGCAGCCCCCCGGTCTTCCGAACCCTTCGCCAAGCGGTTCATTCGAAAGACCACGCCGGGCAAAGGCAAGCTCGGCAGCCTCGTATGCCCCCTGCGCCCCAGGGTTCATCATGATTTGCGAGGCGCGACGAGTCGCGATAGCGGGCGCAGGATACCGGCGAAGGCCCGATTCTGGCCAAGGCACCGGCAGGCCCTCGACCGCAGCCCGACCGATGCTGCGGGCGGCCTGACCAGGGCATGCCTACCCTCACTCGCTCCGATGCATTGCAGGCACTCGACGAACCCCGGTGTCACCCGAAAGAAGGTCTGGAAATGAAAGCCTATTTGCTCAAGCGCCTGCTCTCCGTGATTCCGGTTCTGTTCATCGTCTCGACGGTCGTCTTTCTCATCATTCATCTGACGCCGGGTGATCCGGCCGCCGTGATGCTGGGCGACGAAGCCAGCCAGGAGCAGTTGACGGAACTCCGGCGTCAACTGGGGCTCGATCTGCCCATGCATGAACAGTACGTCAGCTGGATCACCCATGCACTCAGAGGAGACCTCGGTCAGTCGTTCTTCATGCACCAGAGTGTCATGGAGGCCATCGTCAGCCATATCGGTCCCACTGTGTCGCTCGCCATCCTGGCGCAGATCGTGGCCATCGTGATCGCCATACCGCTGGGCATCATCGCCGCACGGAACAAGGGCACGGCAACCGATCAGTCCGTGATGGTCTTCTCCCTGCTGGGCATGTCGATCCCGAATTTTCTGCTGAGCCTGTTCCTGATCCTGGCTTTTTCGGTGTCGTTGCGATGGCTGCCGGTGGCCGGCTATCAGCCGCTCAGCGAGGGCTTGTGGGCTCACCTGAGATTCCTGATTCTGCCGGCCATCGCACTGGGCACGGCACACGCGGCACTGATCGCGCGAATGACGCGCTCGTCGATGCTCGAGGTGCTCAATGCCAACTACATCAAGACCGCCAGGGCCAAGGGTGTGCAGGAAAGATTCGTGATCTACAAGCACGCGCTCCGAAATGCGTTCCTGCCGATCCTGACGGTCATCGGCCAGAGCTTCCTGACCCTGATGGGTGGAACGGCCATCGTCGAGACCATCTTCGGCATTCCGGGCATCGGCCAGCTGATCGTAAATGGTGTGATGCGACGCGACTACGCGGTGGTTCAAGGGGCCGTGCTCTATGTCACCTTCGCGTTCGTGTTCATCAATCTCGCGGTGGACATGCTGTATGGCGTCGTGAATCCACAGGTTCGTCTGGGCCAGAAGGGTTAAAGGGAAGATCACATGAGCGCGCATGCAAGCCAGATCGATCTCAAGCAGATCCGATCCGATCTCAAGCGAGAGCAAAACCGGATCTTCATCGGGCAGATCCTGGCCAACCGATCGCTGATGATCGGCTTTATCATCCTCGTGTTTCTCGTTCTGCTCGCACTGGTCGGCCCACTGCTGATCGCGCAGGACCCCAACGCGACGGATGTCGTCAACCGACTGAAGGGCCCATCGGCCGAGCATCTGTTCGGCACCGACAATCTGGGCCGCGATCTGCTCGCCCGAATCATCTATGGCGCGCAGATCTCGCTGGGTGTGGGCTCCACCGTCGCGCTGATTTCGAGCCTGCTCGGCTTGATGATCGGTCTGTATGCGAGCTTCTACAAATGGCTCGATCACGTCCTGATGCGGATTTGTGACGGCATCATGGCCTTTCCCGGCCTGCTGCTGGCCCTGGCACTGATGGCGGCGCTGGGGGCAAAGGTCTCGAATGTGGTCATCGCCGTGAGCATCGTGGCCACGCCGTACATCGCCCGGGTGGTGCGCTCCGAGGCGCTGGCCCTGAAGGAGCAGACCTTCGTCGAGGCCACACGGGCATTGGGCGCCTCCAACGGCCGCATCATCTGGCTGCATATCGCCCCGAACACCATGTCGTCGTTGATCGTTCAGGCGACATTCATCTTCGCGGAAGCGATCATCATCGAAGCCGCCCTGAGCTTTCTGGGTGCCGGCGTTCCGGCGCCGGGACCGAGTTGGGGCAACATCCTTTCGGACGGCAAGACCTACATCTTCAAGGCCTGGTGGATGACGTTCTTCCCCGGCGTCACGATCATTCTTGCGATCATCGGCCTGAACCTGTTCGGCGACGGCCTGCGTGATCTGCTCGACCCGCACTCCAGTCGGGGCAAGAAACGATGAACGAGGCAGGCATGGCGGAACGGCATCTGTTGGAAGTGAACGATCTGAAGACCCACTTCCGAACCGAGCGCGGCAGGATCACGGCCGTCGACGGCATCTCTTTCCAGGTGGGAAAGGGAGAGATCGTGGGTGTGGTCGGGGAATCTGGCTGCGGCAAGAGCGTGACGGCGCAATCGATTCTCAGACTGTTCGACGAACAGGTCACCATCCATGAGGGGCACATTCTCTTCGAAGGCCAGGATCTGCTCGCGCTCTCGCAATCTGACATGCACAAGATCAGGGGAAATCACATCTCCATGATCTTCCAAGACCCCTTGAGTTCGCTCAATCCGGTCTACACCGTGGGCAATCAGATTGCGGAAGCCATCCGAATCCACAAGCAGGTGTCCAAGAAGGAGGCCTATGCCAAGGTCGTCGACCTGCTCAAGCTCACCGGGATCCCCGCCCCGGAAAGACGTGTCAATGAATACCCGCACGAGCTCTCCGGCGGCATGCGCCAGCGGGTGATGATCGCGATGGCACTCGCCTGTGAGTCCAGGCTGCTGATCGCCGACGAACCGACCACCGCGCTCGATGTCACGATTCAGGCTCAGATCATGGGGCTGATCGTCGAGCTCAACCGAAAACTGGATATGGGCGTGATTCTGATCACGCACGATCTCGGGGTGGTAGCAGAGGTCTGCTCGCGGGTTCTGGTGATGTATCTCGGGCAGATCGTTGAAGAGGCCGATGTCAAGAGTCTCTTTGCGCACCCCCTTCACCCCTATACCCGGGGGTTGATGAAATCGATCGCGCACATCGACTGTGACCGATCCCAGCCCCTGCATGTCATCGAGGGCATGGTACCGCCGCTGCATCAGATTCCGGCCGGATGCCGGTTTGCCCCGAGATGCCCGTATGCCGATGATCTTTGCAGATCACGGATGCCCGACCTGAGCCAGGTTCGCGATGGCCAGAAGGCGAGATGCTGGCATATCGACAAGATCACGAAGGAAGACGAGGCGCTCCATGTCCAATGATGAAGCCGGCGCCCGCCCGATGCTGGAGGTCAGGGGGCTGAAGAAATACTTCCCGGTCAGGGGCGCTTTGGGCAACACGGTTCAACAGGTGAAAGCCGTGAACGATGTCTCCTTCACGATGAACCGCGGAGAAACCTTCGGCATGGTTGGCGAGTCCGGATGTGGCAAGAGCACCCTGGGGCGAACCATCCTTCGGCTGACCGAGCCCACCGAGGGCCAGGCCCTGTACGAAGGCAAAGACATCTTTTCGGTGCAGGCGCAGGAACTGCAGAGCATCCGGCAGGAGATCCAGATGGTGTTCCAGGATCCCTACTCGTCGCTCAATCCCAGGAAGCGCATCGGCGCCACGCTCGAAGAGCCGCTGGTGATTCACGATATCGGTGCTCCCGAGGGCAGAACCGAGAAGGTGCTGGACATCTTGAACCGCGTGGGATTGCAGCCCGATCACTACTACCGGTATCCGCATGAATTCTCTGGCGGCCAGCGGCAGCGGATCGGCATCGCCCGAGCGCTGATGGTGGATCCGAAGCTGATCGTCTGCGACGAGCCGGTCTCGGCGCTGGATGTTTCCATTCAATCGCAGATCATCAACCTGCTCAGGCAACTGCAGAGCGATTTCGGCCTGACCTTTCTCTTTATCGCGCACGATATCAGCGTCGTGCGATACATCTCCGACCGCATCGGTGTGATGTACCTGGGCCGGATGGTCGAACAGGCACCCACGGACGACATGTTCGCCAGCCCATTGCATCCGTACACGCAGGCCCTGCTCTCATCGGTGCCCATTCCCGATCCAAGCGTCAAACGCGAGCGAATCATCCTGCAGGGCGAACTGCCCTCGCCGCTCAACCCACCGACCGGCTGCGTCTTTCACACGAGGTGCCCATACGCGAAAGACGAATGTCGGCAGGAGATTCCCGTGAGGAAAGAGGTCTCGGCCGAACATTTCGTGGCCTGCCACCTGGTCTGAGCGCAGCTGCCTTCGAGCGTCGCAACCTGAGTACGAGCCTCACGTTCCCGGGGTTCGACTTCAAGGACGACGAGGCCGCCTTGTCCGTCACAGGAAGGTACGGCCTGTCGATCTACGCTGCCCTCATCGTCTCCGCAGCCGTGCTCGCGGGCTGCAAGACGCTTTGCCAGGAAGACAGGCGAGGCGTCCGGAAAGTTGGCAAGCGCATCCTCGCGTCCGATCATGTGCCACTGCACCCGCTATGCTCTCGATTGGCAGACTCGTCCCGATCACGGATGAGCGCGGACGCGTCACCGCAATCGATCGCGATCCGGCTCCGCGAAGTACACGTTGCTCACTTCGAGCTCTCGGAAGACTCTTGCGACGACACCTGGATCGGCAAACCCATCGCGTCGATCCGCGCGACCAGCCCGGATGGCCATTGCTGCCCTTCCAGCTCCGCCACGATCCGCGTCTTCACGAACCGGAAGCTGTCGAGCTCGGGCGTCGTGACCTTGATGCCGAGCTCAGGCAGTCGCTCGAGGGCTCGAGCCATTTCAGCGGCAAATATCGTTTCGCCCTCGGCGGCCGCTTCCTGCACGGTGTCCTTGAGCCACCGACGTTGCTCGGCACTCAACCGGTTCCAGGCAGCGTCGCTGACCCAGATGCCGATGCCGGAATGGATCCAGTTCACCGCCGAGAAATGCTTGTGCGTCTTGACCAGCACCTTGGCGCGCACGAAGTCGAGCAAGCCGTTGTCCTGTCCGTCCACGGTCGACCCGGCCAGAGCCATGTGAAATTGCAGCGCATTCATAGGTTCTGGAATCGCGCCCCAGAGCTCGTAGGTCCGGATGAAGATCGGGTTCGGCGCGACCGGGAAGCGCAGCCCTTCGAGGTCGCGGACGGTACGCACCGGTTGACGGTTGTTGGTGATCACACGGGGCGCCTTGTCGCCGACCTGACCCACGAAGCGAATGCCGGTGGCCTGCCGGACGGAGTCGGCGAGCTGCGTGAACTCGGCGCTGCGAATGAAGCGCCGATAGTGGTCCTGATCGCGGAACAGGAACGGCGTCCACAGCACGTTGAGCATCCGCGCCTGCGGCAGCACGACCAGTGCTCCGATGTCGGCCACGTGCAGATCGATCGCGCCGACACCTACGCCTTGCCACAGCCCCATGAGCGTGCCGGAGCGGTGTTCGATCCGGGCCGCCATCCGACCGCCCGACACCGCCAGCAGGTGCCGTGCAAAGCGCTCGGCCGCCTGCACCTGCGCCGAAGTCGGTGCGCCGGCGGTGACCAGATTCAGCACGGTCCGGGTGCCGGCGGCAAAGCTCGCGCTTGCACTCGCAGCGGCGAGCGAAACGGCAATCCCCAGTCTGCCGATGCGAGCGAGCAGACGACGACGGTGTGTCCGATGCTTCGATGATGCTGCTTCCATGCTTTCCTCCATCTGCGTTGGACCACCGGCCGCACACACGCGTCAATCGCGATCGCGGGCAGGCCAGTCGCCCTGCGCACTGGCCGACCCGGTGGTGGAAGAAAGGATGAAACGGCCGGCGTTCGGGAATCGTTCGCGAATCGTTCGCGCGCAACCGATGGCTGGGACCGCGTAGCGGCGAATGCGGCGCAGTGGTCGAACGCTGCGAGAGCAGGCGCTACATCCGGCTTTGCAAGGCCGCGAGCGCCCGAAATGCGCGCGGATCGAGACGCCGATCGATCTCCCGGCCGAGGGCATCGACGTCGGATCTGGCCTCGTCGATTCGGCCTTGCGCCAGGCGGAACCCGGCCCGGGTCAGGCAAGCCCGCCGCTGCGCCGTGACGAAGCCGTGGCGGCGCGCATGCCCGAGCGAGAGTCGAATGCTGCGCTCGACATCGGCAGGCGGCGCACGGAGCGCATGCTGCGCTTCCGCACGAAGCCGAAACAGCTCGGCGTTCCAGAACCGGTGACCGGTCTGCGTGGCGATCGCCAGGCCGTCGGCGATTGACGTCAGTGCCTCATCGGCCCGCCCGAAGTCGATCTGCGTTTCGGCGAGCACGGCCAGGCGCAACGGGTGGAACATCGACATCAGCGGCTTCATCGCCTCGATCGCCTCGTGCTGGGCCCGGATGCCGGCCACGAAATCTCCTTGTTGGCACGATCGCCAGCCATCCAACTCCTGCGCCCACAGCCGGGCAAAGGGCAGATCGTCGGTTTCGCCGGCATTGCGCAGCCAGTCGATGAGCGGGCCGATCCGATCGATATCGCCCGTAAACTGGCAGATCCGGGCATCGAAGACTTCGGGAAACATGCGCGCGAAACCGGGCAGATGCCCGCGCGGGCAGCTCCGGAACTCATTCACAGCCGAGGTCAACGCGTTCGCGTCACCCAGGGACCAGCAAAACTGCGCGTGCAGGCCGAACAAGATGATCGGGCGAATCTCGAGCCGATCGCGGCCGAGTTCGCCCGCCTCGATCGCGGCCCGAAGCTCGCCCGTGCCGCGCCGAAACAGCTGCTCCGCGACCGCGTGACGACCGCGCATCCAGTAGACGAAGCTGGCATCATGAAACGCGACCGTTCGCACCATTGCGTCGCCGACCGTTTCCGCCAGCGCGAGCGACTGCCGACTGATCTCGATCGCACGGCGCACATTGCGATCGGAATGGAAGATCCGGATCCGCTGCAGCGCGCGGATCTTGACCTCGATGGAGCGGATCGACGGCAGCAGTGATTCGATTTGATCGCATGCTCGCGCGATCGGCTCGATGGTGAAGCCGCCCAGAATCTGATGCACCGCCGCGATCCCCGAGAGTGTTTCGACCAGACGCTCGGCGCGATCGCTGCCGTTGGGCTGTCGTTCGAGCAACGCTCGCGCGGCATGCAGATGCTCGATCGCGTCCCGATAGGCATAGCGATCCATCGCAGCGCGGGTCGCCAGGCCGAAGCTTACGATCGCGTCGCGATCGAGCCCGCCGCGCGCCTGATGGATGGCCAGCTGCCCGCTGAAGGCAGACGCCCGGTCGGCGTAGATCCGCTGGATCGCTGCAGCGATCTGTCGATGCAACTGCTGCCGCCGCATCGGTGACAGGCCGTCGTAGACTGCTTCCCGGACGCTGTCGTGGATGAACAGGTATGCGCTGTCACCCACATCGCGAATCAGGCGGTGGCGCCAGAGTTCGTCGAGTGCGTCGACCACTTCATCGACACTGCCGACGTGCGAGGCCTCGAGGATGTCGGCATCGAAAGTACGGCCGATGGCGGCCGCCACGGCCGCAACCGCCTGAGCACGCGCGGACGTGCCCGTCAAGCGTCGCCGGATCACGGCATGCAGGCGCGGCGACAGACTCGCGTTGTCGCCCGCCGATTGCTCGGGTGGCGGTGGTCGTGCCCGCAGCAACTCCTCGATGAAGAACGGGTTCCCGCCGGAGCGCTGATGGATGCGCTCGGGCGTCGGCACCCCGATCACGGCCCCGGCGTCCCGACCAGTCAGGCGAGCGGCCAGCGCGCCTGTCTGGGCAATGTCGAGCGGGTCAAGTGTGACGCGCGTCAACTGGCCCGCGTGCCCGAGCAGATCGAGCAATTCGGGCAGCGGTCCCGACTCGGGCACCTCTTCGGAGCGAAGTGTGGCCACGACCAGCACCGGCGCGCCCGGCGCCCGGTGGAACAGGTAGCCCAACCATTCGAGCGAATCCGGGTCGGCCCATTGGAGATCGTCGAGCAGCAGCAGCGTGCGCTCGGATCGCCCGGTGATCGCCGTGGCCATTGCCTCGAACAGACGTCGACGGCCGGTACCGGGCGCGGCCGAGGGCGTGCCGGCCAATCCGGGCGTCGCGGCTTCGACGAGTTCGGGCGCCACCTGCGCAAGCTCGATCAGGAGACTTGGCGGCAGTTGCGAGAGATGCGCGCGCAAGGACCCGGTGCGAAGCCAATCGAGCACGGGAGCGAACGCCAGACCGCCATGCGCCGCGAAGGCACGCGCCTCGGCACGAACCGGACGCTCGGACGCCACCTGCGCCCAGAGCCAACGGGCAACGCTGGTCTTGCCGATGCCCGCCTCGCCCTCGATCGAAACCATCCGGATGCCGGTCTGTCGGGTGGCCTGCCAACAGCCGTGCACCAGCGCCTGCACCGCATCGCGCCCGATCAGATTGCCCGGCGAGGTCTCGACCGGCTTCGCCAGTCCTGCATTCCCGGCCTGCGCACCCGCCCTCGCGGCGGCGTCAACGGGCGAGTCGTTTCGCAACCGCGCGTAGAGTGCGCGCAGCGGCGCGCCGGGTTCGACGCCCAGTTCGCGCGCGAGCGTCGATACGCATTGGTGGTAGACATGCACGGCGCGGGCGCGCGCATTCATCGACACATGGATTTCCATCAGGCGCAGCGCGGCCGCCTCGTCGAGCGGATCGATTCGCACGAGATGCTCGAACAGCCGACGCGCAATCACTGGCGAATCGCCGTTGAGCGCGGCCTCGGCGCCCGCCCGGATGCCGTCGATGAACGCACAGCGTGTCGTCTCGCGGGCTTCGATCGCCCAGTCATCGTAGTAGCCGGGCAGCAGATCGCCGACAAAATGCTCCAGCCCGAGCCGCAAGGCCGCATCGCGTTCACTTGTGCGGGTGGTATCCATGGCGCGCCGCAGCGCGCGCTGGACTTCGTCGACGTCAACCTGGCTGCCCGGCGGAAGATCCATTGCCAGATCCGGCCCGTCTGTTGCCAGAATCGACGCGAGCGCCGCATCGACCCCGCGCAGCGCATGGAGCTCGCGTCGCAGGTTGGTTCGCGCCTGGTGATCGGCCGAATCGGGCCAGAAGCGACCGGCAAGCTCACCGCGATCGATGCGCCGCCCCCGGTTCAGAAGTAGGTAGGCGAGCAAGCGCCGGCCCACCGGCCGAACACCGTCGAGAACCGAGCGCCCATCGCACGAGACCTCGAATCGACCAAGCATCGACACATGCATGGCGCCGCTGGTTTCGGTCGGTCGTGTCGGGTCGTTCATCCGGCCTGTTCCTGCCCCGTTCGTGCGCCAGGGGAAGCGGCGGCGGGATGACGATCGAAACCGCCCCGCCCGGCTCACGATACAGCATTCCTCCACCGCGTCAGCGCACTGACGCGTCATGAATCGTGGCGTACCGGCGACCGTGAAAATATGATATCGATGCCAGTCTGGCATGGTCGCACCGGATGCAATGAATCCAACGGGCCATGGACTGGATCGGGCGGCGATTCCAATGCGGAAGTCTCCTGGCCGCATGGATACTCACAATTTGGGAAGAGACATGATTCACGAGCAAATGCGGCGCCGACTCATGGGGTGCCGGCAGCGCCGCTTGATCGATACCCTGCTGCTGGTCTGGGTGGTCTCACTGACGACACTCGCCAATGCCGCCGAGCCGATCACGCTGCGACTTGGCACGGTGGCCACCGCGGGCGGTGAGGCCGGTCGCGCGGCCCAACGCTTCGCCGATCACCTGAAGACCGCGTCCGGCGGCCGGATGGCGGTGAAGATTTTCGCGCGCGGCAAGCTTGGCGGCATGGCTGAACACTGGGCGCAACTTCGTACCGGCGCGCTCGACCTGTTCGTGATCGACGTCGGCGCGGTTGCACTGAACAAGGAAGCACGTTCGATGTGGGTGCTTTTCGTGCCCTTCCTGTTTCGCGACCAGGCTCACTTCGACCGGTTCACGCAGTCCGAGCTGTTTCTCGATGAAATGGCACGCATCGATCGCGCCGCCAACTTCCACTTTACCGGGATCATCGGCGAGCGCTCGCCGCGGATTATCTCCACGACGCGGCGAGCGGTACGCAGCGTCAAGGATCTCCAGGGCCTGAAGATGCGCGTGCCGCCCAGTCCGATCTTCATCAAGGTCTTCGAAGCCTGGGGTGCCGTCCCCACGCCGGTACTGCCGCGCGACCTGCTGATGGCGCTGCGCTCAGGGATGGTCGATGGGCAGTCCAATGGCATCGGCGACATCTACCGACCCGACCTGCATCCGAACGGAGATCCGCCGCTACGGCACGTCACGCCACTCGATTGGGTCCACACGGGTCTCGGGCTGTGGATGAGCGCCAGCCGCTGGGCCGGACTTGGCGAGCCGGAACGCGCGTGGGTGCGGCAGGCTGCCGAGCGCGCCCAGGCCGACGGCGCGATCGAGGCCAAGCAGCGGATGGCGCGCGCAATCGCAGGATTGCCCGCCTTCGGCATCACGCTGACCGAACCGGACCGGGACAGTTTCCTGTTTGCCAAGCAGGTCGTGACCGATGCGTTCGAAGGGCGTGACTGGCCCAAGGGCTGGGTGGCCGCGATCTCTGCGATGCAATAGCCCCGGGCCGGCGCGTGACATCAGGTCTTCAGCCGCGATCGAAACGAGTTCGGGAAACGATCGCCCGCGTGCTAGCCCTTCGCGGATGGCTCGCTCGCGCCAGCGGCGGCTTGCTCGGCGTCGCGGCGGCCGCACTGATCCTGATCGAGGCGTCTCAGGCGGTGTTGCGACACGGGTTTGCCACCGGCGTTTTCTGGGCCAGCGAGATCGCCACGCTGCTGCTGATGCTGCTGGGCTGGATCGGTGCCGGCCATCTGTGGATCACGCGCCAGCATCTGGTGGTGGATCTGTTGGGCAGCCACCTCGATCGCTGGCGGCGGCCGCTGCTGCTGGCAACGGACTGTCTGTTGTTCGCAGGCCTGGCATGGCTGACGCCAAGGATCATCGTGGCCAGCACGGCATTCGGCGGCGTGCAGTCGGGCGCGGTCGACCTGCCGGCATCGGTCCGGTTCGTGCCGGTGACCGCAGGGCTGATCCTGCTCGGGATCGGCTCGACGCTCAATCTGGCTGAAGCCGCGCTCCGGGCTGTGTTGCCGAGCGACCGGTAGCGAGCGTCCCCGGCCATGTTCGAGCCACTCGTGCTGATCGTGTCGGTCTATCTGGCCGGGCTTGCTCTGGGTCTGCCCGTTTTCTTCGTCGTGGCCGCCATCATGGTCGTCTACGCGATCGCGTTCCCGGTGATGCCACCGGTCGTGGTGGGGCAGTTGCTCACCCAGGGACTCGATCGCGGTGCGCTGGTCGCTGTACCCGCGTTCATGCTTGCCGGCGCGCTGATGAACGCGGGCGGTATGACCGATCGGCTCGTGCGCGTCGCACTGGCGCTCACGGGGCCGTTCCGGGGCGGCCTCGCACACGCCAACATCGGCGCGAGCATCCTGTTCGGCGGGATCTCCGGGTCGGCCGCGGCCGACGTCGCGGCCGTCGGGTCGGTGATGGTACCGGCCATGGCGCGCGAGGGTTACCCGCCAGCCTATGCGGCGGCCGTCACGGCCAGCTCGGCCACCATCGGCCTGCTGATCCCGCCGTCGCTGTCGATGGTGTTCTTCGGCCTGTTCAACAACGCACCGGTGGACGCGCTGTTCGTGGCCGGTGTCGTGCCGGGCCTGCTGATGGGGGTCTACCTGCTGGTGGTCTCGGCAATGATCGCCCGCCGCCGAGGCTATCCCAGCACCCCCTTTACCGGCTGGCGCGAACTCGCGGCCGGACTGCGCCAGAGCGTTCTCGCGCTGCTGATGCCGGTGGCAGTGATCGTGGCGATGAGCAAGGGGCTGGCCACCGTGAACGAGGTCGCGTCGCTGTCGGCGGTCTACGCCTTGCTGGTGTCGATGTTCGTGTATCGCACGCTGAGCCTGCGCGAGCTCTGGCCGGTGGTTCGTCAAGCGGCGATCGACAGCGCTCGCCTGTTGAGCATTCTCGCCGCTGCCGGCGGTATTCCGTGGATCCTCGCCAACCTGGGTGCATCGGAAGCGATGAGCGAATCGATCGCCGCGATCGGGCTATCCCAAACCGCGTTGCTCGGCCTGGTTGCCCTGTTGCTCGTACTGATCGGCACCATGGTCGGGCCCGGCGTGCAGATCCTGCTGATCGCACCGGCGATCAGCCCGGTGATGGTGGGCGCCGGCATCGACATCGTGCATTTCGGCGTCGTGTGCGTGCTCGCTTCGGCAATTGGCCTGGTGACTCCGCCGGTCGGCTTCCTGCTGTTTCTTACGTCCACCCAGGCCCGCGTCGGCGTGCTGGCCGTGGTCAGGGAATCGCTGCCGTTCACCGCCGCCTTGCTGGCACTGCTGGCTTCGCTGGTGGCATTTCCGTCGCTGTCGCTTGGACTGGGGCGCTGGCTGAGCTGATGGTGGCCTCGATGCACGCGCCGGCACTAGCTACCAGCGAACTCGCGCAGGCCGGCACGCGCCAGTCCGTCGGCATAGCGCTCGCGCAAGGCCGGATCGGCAATCGGGAGCGCCGTTCGGAACAGTTCGATCGACGCATCCGGGCGCCGCGCGAGCAGGCGCTCGAGCGCGGCGGCCGCCTCGTCGTGTCGGCCCAGCAGCCCCAGCGAGGCGAGCTGAGCAAAGTTCGACCAGAACTGGGCGTCGGCCCGCTGCACGGCGCGCGTCGACCAGCTCAGCGCGGCGTCCAGATCGCCCAAGGCCAGATGTGCCTCTGCACGGCGCACGAATGACGAACCCACCATCGGATCGCGCGGGCTGACCCTCAGACAGGTTTCGAGGACCGGCAATGCCTCGGCCGGGCGGCCCGACCACACGAGCGAGGTGCCGAGATAACTCCAGGCGCGCCCAAAGCTGGGATTCAGTTCGACGGCCGCTTGCATGTGGGCGATCGCCAGCTCCGGCTCGACGCGCGCCAGATGCATTGCGCCCAGGCCGAACTGGCACAGGTGATCGTCGATCGCAAGCTGCACGCCGCGCCGTGCGATCCGCAGGCCCTCGGCGCGGGAGCGCTCTCGATCGTCGGTGAGGTTGAACAGCAGCAGGAAGAAATAGCAGTGTGCAAGGCCGCCGTAGGCCGGCGAGAATTCGGGTGAATCGCCGAGCAGCTCTTCGAACATCCCGACCGCAGTGTGGATGTCTTCGCCGCTCCCGACCTGGCGTCCGCGATAGAGCGCAACCATCGCCAGCAGATAGCGATCCCAGTCGGGCAGGTCGGCCGCTCGCCGCACGCTGCGTGCACGTTCGCGCTCGGCGCGGTCCAACTCGGGTTCGATGGCACCGACCACCTGCTGGGTGATCTCGTCCTGCACCGCGAAGATGTCGTCGAGCTTGCGATCGTAGCGGTCGGCCCAGATCTGCCCGCCGCTCACGCCGTCGACGAGCATCGCCGAGACGCGCACACGCCTGCCGTCCTTGCGGATGCTGCCTTCGAGCACATAGCGCACCCCCAGCTCGCGCGCAACGTCGCGCACATCCGACCGACGCCCGCGATAGGTGAACATCGTGCTGGCCGCGATCACGAACATCGCGCGAATGCGCGACAGGGCGGCGATGATGTCTTCGGTGATGCCGTCGGCGAAGTAGTCCTGCTTCGCGTCGTCGGAGAGGTTCGCGAAGGGCAGCACGGCGATCGATGGCTTGTCGCCAGCAGATCCGGCCGCTGTCGACCCCGCTGGCGCACTCGATTCGATCGCCGCCACGAACCTGAATCCGGTGCGCTGGATCGTCCGGATCAGTGCCTGGCGCTGGCCGTCGTCGCCAATCGCCTTGCGCGCCGCATGCACCCGCGAAGCGAGCGTGGCGTCGGAAACGAAGCGCCCGCCCCAGACTTCGGCCACCAGCTCGTCCTTGCTCACTACGCGGTCGCGATGCGTGATCAGGTAGGCGAGCAACGCGAACACCTGCGGCTCCACCGCGACCGCCGACGCGCCGACTCGCAGTTCGCGGGTCTCGATGTCGAGCGTGTAGTCGCCGAAGTAGTGGATCAAGCCCGCATCTCCATCAGTGCACCTCCCGAACCGATCCTGATGACGGCCAAGGCCAGTATAGGGCCGGATCGATCCTCATCCGAACCTCGCGAAGCAATCTAAAGAGAAAGACGATCTGCATTCAGGGAATCCTAAGGGAACCGCAAAGCGCTCGTGCCGACTCGCTTCGAAAATGCGTTCACCATCAACCGACATCACACAAATCGAGGGGACGACATGAATTCCACCGGGCAACGCAAACCGACGACCGCCGCCGCCAACGGCCCGCTCTGGGGCGCCAAGGCGCGTGATTGGGCCGAATTGCAGGAGGTCAGATTTCGGCCGATGTACGAGGCCGTGTTCGATCGCACGGGGCTCGGCGCGGGCACGCGATACCTCGACGTCGGGTGCGGCGCCGGTCTCGCTGCGCTTCTTGCGGCCGAGCGCGATGCCAGTGTCTGCGGACTCGACGCCGCCCACGGCCTGCTGGAGGTGGCGCGCGAGCGTGTACCGCGCGGCGACCTGCGACACGGCGACCTCGAATCGCTGCCGTTTGCCGACGCATCCTTCGACCTCGTCACCGGCTTCAATTCCTTCCAGTACGCCGGCAACCCGGTGGTCGCCCTGACGGAGGCGGCGCGGGTGGTTCGGCCTGATGGCCAAGTGGTGATCGCCACTTGGGGGGCGCCGGAGGGCATGGAGGCGGCCGCAATCGTGCGCTCGATGGGCCCCCTGCTGCCGCCGCCACCGCCGGGCGCACCGGGGCCGTTCGCACTCTCCGACGAAACCGCGCTGCGGGCCTTCGCCGAAGCCGCCGGGCTGCGCCCGCAACAGGTGTTCGACGTGCCGCTGGACTTCGTGTTCGCCGATCATGCGGCCGCCATTCGCGGCCTGTCGGCATCGGGCATCGCGGTACGCGCGGCCGCACACAGTGGCGACGAGGCCGTGGCGCATGCGCACGAGCAGGCGATTGCGCCCTACCTCCAGGACGACGGCAGCTATCGGCTGGCAGCGAGCTTCAGGTGCCTGGTCGCACGCCGCTGAATCACACGTGCAAGCACGGAGGCCAGAGGATATGACACCGAAGACGATTACGCGCGAGTCATTCGAGGCCGGGCACATCTTCGAGGGCTTCGCGCTGGCCCCGGTAACCTGCTGGCTGGCTCCACGCTTCCTCGCCCACGATCCGGCAAGTGCGACGCTTCGACTCGAATATCTAGCACGGCCCGAGTGGGCTCATCCGGGCGGCATGGTCCAGGGCGGTATCGTCACGGCCATGCTGGACGACACAATGGGGCAGCTCGTCCTGGCCCAGACCGGCGGCGGCTTTCATCCGGCGAGCACGGACATCCACACGCGCTATTTCCGTGCGCTGCCCGTCGGAGGCCGTTGCCAGGTCGAGGCCTGGCTGGATCACGACGGCCGCTCAGCGGTTTTCGTCAGTGCGCAGATGCGCTCGGACGACGGCAGGCTCATTGCACGCGCGACGAATACGGTGCGCCTGCTCGATACGACGGCCGCGTTGGCGCCGGAGCAATCGCTGCGCGTTGATGCCGAGGTCAGGCCACGCTGAATGTGTCTGTCGACTCTCTACTAAGCGCGGCTGATCCGATGCAAATCGGGGCGACCGAGCGCGCCGTCGCACCGGCCGATCGATGGCCTGATGGGCCCGGGCCCGCAGTCAGCGAACATGATCGATGCGATCGCGGATTCCCTGGACACCGGGCACGCTTCTCACCGAAGGGGCGCGTTCGGGCACGAGCGCGGCGGTCCTGCCCGAACGAGCGCTCGATGTATCGTTCCAACTTCGGCCAGCGTCACGCTGGACAAATACAGGGTCGAGTCGACCTGCTCGTTGAGCCACGCTTGGACGGCCGCGTCGGGCCGCGGCTTCATCGCCTCCGACACGACGTTGGTAGCGAGCAGGATCATTCGAGAATTGCGTACCGTCACGACAGCCATGTCAAAGCCAGTCGAATGACAGCAATGATGGCATTCTTGCCGATTGATTGCAGCATCAACGCGCCTTCCGTCGACGGCCGTTCGCCAATCGGCAGACGTCGATCGGGTCCCGTGCCGCCGCGGATGCTTGGGCGCGGCCTGTGCCTTTGGGGAATCCGGATCATCCGCCGAAGACAATCACTGAATTACGCTTGACCTTCCCATCGTGGCAAGGTCTACGCTGGCTGGCATGTTGATCACGCGGACAGGAAAACCGACATGAACATGCCCAGTCACGGCGATGCGCTGACCAGCGCCGCCACCCTGCAACTGCCCATCGAAGGCATGACCTGCGCCAGCTGCGTGGGCCGGGTCGAGACGGCGCTGGCCAAGGTGGCGGGCGTTGGCAAAGTCACGGTCAATCTCGCCACCGAGCGGGCCGACATCCAGCCCAGCGGACCGGTCGATCGCCAAGCGCTGGTCGCGGCCGTCGAGCGGGTCGGCTACCAGGTGCCCACCCGAACGACAGAGCTGTCCGTGCGCGGCATGACCTGTGCCTCGTGCGTGGCGCGGATCGAACGCGTGCTGCAGGCCCTGCCCGGGGTGACGCAGGCCACGGTGAACCTGGCCACCGAGCGCGCCACGGTGCGCGGCACCGCCGATGCAGACGCGCTGGTCGCTGCCATCGGCAAGGCGGGCTACGAGGCTGCGGTGATCGAAGCCGTGTCCTCTCAGAATGAGGAAGAAACCATCGCCCGCAAGGATGCCGAGCGCGACGGGCTGCGCCGCGATCTGCTGATCGCCCTGGTATTGGCGCTGCCGGTGTTCATCCTCGAGATGGGCTCTCACCTGATTCCGGCCATGCACCACTGGGTCTTGCAGACCCTGGGCACGCAGACCAGCTGGATGCTGCAGTTCGCGCTGACGACGCTGATCCTCGCGTTGCCGGGCCGGCGCTTCTTCACCAAAGGCATGCCGGCCCTGCTGCGGCTGGCGCCGGACATGAACTCCCTGGTGGCCGTGGGCACGGCCGCGGCCTATGCGTTCTCGGTGGTCGCCACGTTCGCACCGGCCCTCCTGCCGGCGGGTACGGTGCACGTGTACTACGAGGCGGCCGCGGTGATCGTGGCGTTGATTCTGCTCGGGCGCTTTCTCGAAGCCCGCGCCAAGGGGCGCACGTCCGAGGCGATCCAGCGCCTCGTGGGTCTGCAGCCCAAGGTGGCCCACCTGAGGCGCGACGGCCAGGTCGTGGATGTCGCCCTCACCGAGGTCGCGGCGGGCGATGTGCTCGAGGTGCGGCCCGGCGAGCGCGTGCCGGTGGATGGCGAAGTCATCGAGGGAACCAGTTACGTCGATGAATCCATGATCACCGGTGAACCGATTCCGGTGGCCAAGACAACGGGCAGTACGGTGGTCGGCGGCACGGTCAACCAGAAAGGCGCGTTCACGCTGCGTGCCACGGCCGTGGGGGGCCAGACCGTGCTCGCGCAGATCATCCGCCTGGTCGAGCAGGCGCAAGGCGGCAAGCTGCCGATCCAGGCCGTGGTGGACAAGGTGACGATGTGGTTCGTGCCGGCCGTGATGACCGCGGCGTTGCTCACCTTTGTCGTCTGGCTGGTTTTCGGGCCCTCGCCCGCACTGACCTTCGCGCTGGTCAATGCCGTGGCCGTGCTGATCATCGCCTGCCCCTGCGCGATGGGGCTGGCCACGCCGACGTCGATCATGGTCGGCACCGGCCGGGGCGCGGAGCTGGGCGTTCTGTTCCGCAAGGGAGAGGCCCTGCAATCGCTCAAGGATGCCCGGGTCGTGGCCGTGGACAAGACCGGCACCCTGACCGAAGGCCGGCCTGCGCTGACCGATCTCGAGACAGCCCCCGGATTCGAACGCGCGCGCGTGCTGGCGCTGGTCGCGGCTGTGGAGTCGCGCTCCGAACACCCGATCGCCCGCGCCATCGTCGAGGCCGCCGAGCAGGAGGGGCTGGCACCGGCCGGGTTGGACGACTTCGAATCGGCTACCGGCATGGGCGTGCGCGCCCGGGCCGGGGGTGTGCGAGTAGAGGTCGGCGCCGACCGTTTCATGCGCGCACTGGGCCTGGATGTGGCGCGCTTCGCAGCCACGGCCGAGCGGCTGGCCAGCGAGGGCAAGTCGCCGCTGTACGCGGCCATTGACGGGCAGCTGGCCGCCATCATCGCGGTGGCCGACCCGGTCAAGCCCACGACACCGGCCGCGATCACGGCCCTGCACCAGCTCGGTCTGAAGGTCGCGATGATCACCGGCGACAATGTGCGCACTGCCAGGGCGATCGCCAGCCGGCTGGGCATCGACGACGTGGTGGCCGAGGTGCTGCCCGAGGGCAAGGTCGAGGCGATCCGACGGCTCAAGGCCCAGCACGGTGGCGTGGCCTTCGTGGGCGACGGCATCAATGATGCGCCGGCGCTGGCCGAGGCCGATGTCGGCCTGGCCATCGGCACCGGGACGGACGTGGCGATGGAAGCCGCCGACGTGGTGCTGATGTCCGGCAATCTGCAGGGCGTGCCCAGCGCCATCGCGCTGTCCAGGGCCACCCTGGGCAACATCCGCCAGAATCTGTTCTGGGCGTTCGCCTACAACACCGCGCTGATACCCCTGGCGGCGGGCGCGCTGTTCCCGGCCTTTGGCCTGCTGCTGTCGCCGATTTTCGCAGCCGGCGCGATGGCGCTGTCCAGCGTGTTCGTGTTGGGCAATGCGCTGCGGCTGCGACGCTTCGAACCGCCGCTGGCGGCCGCCTGAACCCGGAGATCGAGATGAACATCGGTGAGGCATCCAAGGCATCGGGCGTATCGGCCAAGATGATTCGCTACTACGAACAGAGCGGCCTCATTCCCCCCGCCGCGCGTAGTGAGTCCAGCTATCGCACCTATGGGCACAGCGACGTACACCGGCTGCGCTTCATCCGCCGAGCGCGCGACATGGGCTTCTCCGTGGCGGAGATCAGCAACCTGCTCGGCCTGTGGAACGACCGCTCCCGCAAGAGCGCGGACGTCAAGCGGCTCGCCCAGGCCCACCTCGGCCAGCTCGAGCAGCGCATCGAAAGCCTGCGGCAGATGGCCGATACCCTGCAGACGCTGATCGATTGCTGCGCCGGCGACAAGCGGCCGGACTGCCCCATCCTGGACAACCTCGAACAGGCGGATGGTGAAGGAGGTATCGCCCAAGTGCCATCCCGTGGCGACATAAAGAGGGCGTTCTGAGCGGTGGCCAGGCCGCCGGCCGCGATCTGCTTCATGCCGGTTATCGCGCGATCTTCGCGCAGCAGTCCATTCTCGTCATGCTGGGGCTGTGGCAACGATGTTCCTCGCAGCCGGGCTGTTAGTCCCGCAGACGTCACCGGTCATGTCTCGCAAATCTGCACAACATCAACACCAACGAAAGACGCATAAGATCCCGGACGGTTGTCCTGCCGGCCTGCCCGTCCGTCAGCATGTGTTCGCACCTCAGATAAACACCCCCTTCATCCCCCCGGCCGGATAACGCGTACCCGCCACGGCATCGGCCGGAAACGCGGCCGTCAGCGCCGCAAGTTCCTCTGCCGACAATGTCACGGCCGCCGCGCCCATGTTCTCTTCCACGCGCTCGACGCGCTTGGTGCCGGGGATGACGACAAGGTCGTCACCCTGCGCCAGCACCCAGGCAATGGCCAGCTGCCCGGGCGTGCAACCCTTGCGCCTGGCCATGTCGGTCAGGGGTGCCAGCAATGCCAGGTTACGTTCGAGGTTGCCCTCATGAAACCGCGGATGGTCTTTGCGACGGTCGCCGGCGACATCGTTGGCGCCGTGCACGGTGCCGGTGAGCAGGCTGCGTCCAAGCGGTGCGTAGGCTACGAAGAAATGCCCAGCTCGCGGGTGGTGCGCAGGGTTTCTTCGGCAGGTTCGCGGTACAGCAGTGAGTATTCGGTCTGCAATGCCGCCAGCGGGTGCACCGCATGGGCGCGGCGGATGGTGGCGGGGCTGGCTTCGCCTGGACCTATGGCGCGCACCTTGCCGGCCTGCACCAGTTCCTTCATGGCGCCGACGGTGTCTTCAATGGGTACGTTAGGGTCGATGCGGTGGACATAGTAGAGGTCGATGACGTCGGTCTGCAGGCGCTTCAGGCTCTTCTAGGCAGCGTGCACATACTCGGGGCGACGTCACGCCCTGGCTGCCGTCGTCGCGGCGAACCTGGCCAAACTTGGACACCAGCACGATCTGGTCGCGCTTGCCTTGCAAGGCCTTGGCGGCAAGGGTTTCGTTGTGGCCCCAGCCGTACATCTCTGCCGAATCGAGGAAGTTGGCGCCAAGCTCGATCGCGCGGTGGATGACATTGATGCCGTTCTGGTCTTCGCTGGCGCCGTAGACGCCGGAGAGTGACATCAGGCCGAGGCCGATGCCGTTGATGCTGATGCCGGAAGCACCGAGGGTGCGTTGATGTCTGGTGTCTTTCATGATGGTCTGTCCGTATTGGTGGTTGACTGGGCGTGCGCGTGCGGGCGTTTGACCAGGCGTTTGACGGGACGTCGGCGCATCACGGCTGGAAGCCGGCTGCGCGTCGGGTGGCGGCCTTCTCGGGCGAGGCCAGGATGTCGATCAGCGTCTGCACGGCGTCGCCGCGCGTGCTGTTGACGGACTGAGCAGCGGTGTAGACGGTGGCGAGATCGAGTCCGGGGGGCGGGTCGCCCATAGCTCACGCCGTCAGTGTTGAGGATTTCGGTCATCTGGGTACAGCCGATGCGGGCTGGCTGTCGGTGGCGCGTGCCATGGCGGCCATCGCGGTCTGGCCATTGGGGAAGGCTTTGAGGCGGGCTTGCACTGTCTCGAAGATGCCTAGCTGGCGCAGCACACCGGCAAAATGAATACCGGCAGTGGACTTTTCGTAGTCGGGTACGTAAGATCGCATCGGCCTCGAGCAACGCCGATTTGAGCGCATCAGGGTGGCTGACATCGAACGCGCTCTCTGGCCGTCGCGTACCGCGAGTCCGGTCACCACTTTTGCCCAGCGGCCGAATGCCGGTTGCGGCAATGCATTGTCGTTGCAGCAACTGGTCGATGAGTTTCTGGCTGAGGATGATGATATCGACCGGTTCACCGGCAACGATGCGATCGAACATGCCGCCCACCTGGCACCGAAGTCGCCCTCGATACCAAAGACCGGTGGCCCGCGTGAAGTCGGCGGTGACGGCGGTGACGAGTCCGTTGGCGGCGCCTCCGCTGAGGATCTTGATGGTGTTCATGCGGGCTCTGGTTGTGGGGTTCTGGCGTCGTTGTTGAGCCGCGGCCTTGACGAGCATCATTGGTGATGGGCAGGTCGGGCACATGCACGCCGATGGCATCGTGCACCGCGTTGCCGATCGCGGCGCCATGGGGGCCTGGGCACCCTCGGCAACCAGTGGCGGCTGGTCGGGTCAGTTGATCAGCACGACGTCGATCGCGGGAACATCGCTGAAGGCAAGCATCGGATGGTCCAGCCAGTTGTCGGTGGCGACGGCCGGCCCCGTCAGAGCGGATCGCCTCCTGGGTCAGCTCAGGGATTGCAACTGCGCCTTCGGTCTGGTTGATGACGCCATCGGGGTTGATGATCTCGCCGCCGTCCAGCACGGCGATGGCATCAGGTGATGCGTACGCACTCCTGCACCTGGGCGCGCACCCAGATGGCGCAGTAGGCGGCGGTGTTCTTGTAGCGGGCAAAACCGATGCCACAACCAATGCCTTCGCCGCGTGGCAGGTTCTGCCATCGCTCGGTCTGGCAGCGCAAGGTCTGCAACACCTCGATCGCGCGTTCGTCTTGCAGGTGGCGCAGGCGATAGTCGGTGCTATCCGCCTGGGCAGCGAGGCGGTCCATCAGGGTTTCGATGGCATACACATTCATGTAGGCGCCCAAACCGCGCAGCGATGAGGTGCGATACGGCAGGTTGTGCACGATGCGCTTTGAACGCGCACACCAGTCCATGACATAGAGCGGGCGTTACGGTCGGCACCGCCGCCGTTTCGGGCGGAATGTCGTTGGATCGGCTGGGCAGCATGGGCTCGGCGAGGAACGCTGCCGCGCGCAGGTTGGGTGAGCCGTTGCGCCCGGGGCGATTGCCATGCGGTGCGCTGTTGACCATGACATCCATGGCGAGCAGCCGGTGACCGGCCTCCAACGACTGCATCGATGCGGGTGACATGTGCCGGGCCCCAAGAGACGGTAGCAAATTCGTCGGCACGGCTCCACCACCTTGACGGGGCGGCCCGGCACGATGCGCGCCAGCAGCTGGCATCCAGCGCGGCGTCGTCGGCGCCGTTGTGGCCATAGCATCCGGCGCCTGGCAGATGAATCACATCGATCTGAGGTGGCCGGAATCTTGAGCACCATCGCGATCGCATCACGCAAGGGTATGGCCCCTGCGCATGGGACCAGAGCTGCAGACGGTTGTCCTGCACAGCGCGACGGCGGCTGACGGGCCGATCGATCCGTGGCTGAGAGTAGGTCGGGACACCTTATGGTGGATGCTCTCGCCACTGACCTGTTTGACATCTCCGGCTTCGTGAATCGGTGTGGTCTCTTCCTGCGACGCGGCGATGGCAGCGACCGCATCGAGATGTCTGCCGGCGGCAGTTCCAGCGGACATTGGCATGGGCCCAGTCGCAGGCCTGGTTGGCATGATGGGTGCTGTGTTGCCACCACGCCGATCACGCCATCGCGCAGCTGCCTCGACACCGGGCCGCTGGCGCAGGGCCTGCTGTCGAGGGTGTCGAGGGCGGCGCCAGCACGGCCGGTTCCGCGGCCGTGCCAGCATGTCGGGCAGCATCAAGGTCATGCACGAACGGTGTGCCCATGAGCCGGTCGCGCGGATCAATGCGCGCCACCGACTGACCCGTGATGCGTCGCTCGGCCGCAGGTTTGGGCGCGGCATGTGTCTCCACCAGCGCGTCTTCGGTGATGGCGTCGGCCAGGCTCCAGAGGCTCAGCGAGGTGGTCTTGCCATCGCGCAGGATCCTGCCCTCTTGCAGGCTCAGGGTGGTGGCCGGGCAATCGAGCAAGGCAGCAGCCCGGGCCAGCGCGCCAGGTGGCGGGCGGCGGAGGCGGCAGCGAATCGACAGGCCGCCCTGGGCAATGGACAGGCTGCTGGAGGTGAACCCTTCGTTGGGCGTGAGGCGGGTATCGCCACTGCTGATATCGACCAGCGCGGTCAGGACATCGAGTTCGTCGGCGGCAATCTGCAGCAAGGCCGTGAGGTTGCCCTGCCCCAGTTCGACCCGCCCGGTCAGCACCTGGACCCGACCCTCGGGTTGCAGGGCGAATCCAGTCGCGCACTCTGGGTGCTTGCTGAAGAGGGGCGGGGGCCTTCATGATTCGGCTCCTTCGCTGGCCAGCCAGGGCTCTAGGGCGCGCAACATGCGCGACTGCGCCCCGCAACGGCTGGGTGCTGATCGAGCGCCGCATGAAGTTGATCGCGGCTGGAGCGCGGATGTTCGTCGAGCAGCGCCTTGACGCGTACCGCGATGCCGAGACGCAATAACCGCATTGCGCGGCCTGCTGGGTGAGCAGTGCCTGCAGCACCGGGTGCGCGGCCTCGTCCTGGCCGAGGCTCTCGGCCGTTTGGACATCGGCCCCGGCCACGCCGGCCAGGCTGAGATCACAGGCAGTGACGGCCCGGCCATTGACGATCACGGTGCAGGCACCACAGGTGCCCGAGCCGCAGCCGAAGCGACTACGCGCCAGCCCGAGGGTATCACGCACAAAGTTCAGCAAGGAGACATTGTCCTGCCCGGCCGGCGCCGAGACCGGGCGTCCGTTGACGGTGAACTCGATGGCATCGCTCATGGCTGGTGGACCTCTGCCCGCGGATGGTGGGATGGGGTGGTGGCTGCATCCAGGTGCTGCGCCGGTGCGTCTGACGGGTATCAGTGGCCATGAAATGGGCCTGGGTGACGCGCGACCCGCTCGGCATCGCGCGCGAGCACTGCCTGGGCAATGTCGCGATGCTCGCCACCGGTGAAGCGCCCGCTGTGTGCATGGACGAGCGGCGGTGGCGCTCGCACATGTCCTGCGGAAGTTCTGCCGGGTGATGAGCAGCCAGCGTGACTGGCGAGCGCCCACCATCGCCAGATGAAACTCGGCATTCATGCGCTCCCATGCGTCGGTGGCGCCGTGGCCTTGCTCGAGTTGGGCGTCGGCCTTGGCCATCAGGTAGCTGGCCGCGACTACCCTCGCCTCCCAGGCGCTGTCGCCCAGCTCGATGGAGCGGCGCGAGCGACCTTCTCGATCTCGATGCGGGCGAAATTCAGATCGGCGAAGTCGTCGAGATCGAGCGGGGCCACGGTGAAGCCGCGGTTCTCCTGCGCCAGCACCAGTCGTTCGATGCTGAGTTTTGCGGGGCCTGCGAACGGGCGTGGGGCCGATGCCGTAGATGGCCTTGAGTTTTTCTATGCGCAGCCGCTCGCCGGGCTTGCGCTCACCGCGGATGATGTCCGCGCGTCCAGCGAGCGACCAGGCCTGTTCGGTCAGCGTCTCGGCACCGCCCGTGCGGCTTGGATCATCGTTGTGGTTCAGCGCCATAGGATGGGAGTCCAGGGCCGGGCGAGCACACGTCGAGGGGGCGATCAGGCAAGCGGTTGGCGAGCTCGCAGGGGGCTATGCGGACAGATTGACTTTTGAAAACGACCGTGTGAGATTACTGATGATTCGCCATTTTGTCGATAAAAAGAGAGACTCTCTATGAATCCTGTCGCTGGGTCGGCCTGTGGCGGTTTCATGCGCTGTCAGCCATGAAGCTCGTCACTTTCGAGGCAACCGCCGGCGTGGCCACAGGTTATCAGGATGGCGACCATCTGATCGTCTGCGACGACGGTCCGGCCGCGGCCGATGCGCTGTTGAATCTGCGGGCAGGAGCCCGCTACGGTGAGCGCCTGGTGTGCACGAGGATCGCGTCAGGTGGCCGTCGGCGAGGCCAGGCTGCTGGCGCCTATCCCCCGGCCGCTGCGGGACATCTTCTGCGTTGGCAAGAACTATCACGAGCATGCGCGCGAGTTCCACGACAACGGCTTTGACTCGAGCAGCCGCAGCGCGGTGCCCGAGCATCCGATCATCTTTACCAAGGCCACCACCAGCGTGGTCGGCCCGAATGCCGGCGGTGCGCGGCAGTCTCGATCCGACGCAATCGGTCGACTATGAAGGTGAGCTGGGCGTGGTGATTGGCCGGCGCGCGTTTCAGGTGAACAAGGCAGGCCATGCAGCATGTGTTCGGCTATGCGGTGATGAATGATGTCACCTCGCGTGAGCTGCAAAAGCGTCATGGCCGGTGGGTCATCGGCAAGGGCATCGATACTTTTGCCCGATGGGTCCGTGGCTGGTGACGGCCGATGAAGTCCCCGAGGTGGCGGCTCTGGGCAACCACCACAATCAACGGTGAGGTGCGTCCAGCGAGCCCGGTGTGGCCGACCTGATCTTCGACATCCCCACGCTGATCAGGAAGCCTCAGTGCCACCCGCCTGACCCTGCTGCCCGGCGACATCGCTCGCGCGGCACGCCGGTGGGCGTGGGCATCGGCTTCAATCCGCCCAGGTATCTGCGTGCCGGTGACATCATGCGCGTGGAGATTTCCGGCCTGGGTGTGCTGGATAACACCGTGGTCTGACACCTCGCGGGTGGCACCCACATCTTGCCGTAGCGCTATACCAAGCCAAGGAGACAACTATGTTGAAACGCAAGTTCCTGGGAGCAATCGCCCCCAAAGCCTCGCTGAGCCTGTGCGCTGCCTTCAGTGTGCAGGCGGCCGAGGTCACGCTGGCTACCCCTGAACGGCGCTGCCCACCAAGCATGCGCTGTCTAGAAGCTACATTCAGCATTTCGTGACACCGCTCAATGCGCAGGGCAAGGGCGTTGTGCAGCTGAACCTCCTCGGTGGCCCGGAGGTGACGCCGGCAGATCGCGCGCCGCGAATGGCCGCAGCGCGGCGTGATCGACGTGCTGTTCATTCCGGCTGCCTATGTGGCCGGCCTCGTGCCAAGCCGGGGCCATCTGATGCTGCAAACCCTGGGTATCGAGAAGGTGCGCTCAGCGGTGCGGCCGACGCCTATAACAAAATTTTCGGCGAGCGGCTCAAGGCGCATATGCTGGCCTGGTCCGAGACCGGTCCGGGTTCGGGCTACTACCTGTACACCAAGAAAGAGCCGGTCATAAAGGACGGTGTGGTGGATCTCACCGGCCTGAAGATGCGCACCACCGGTGCCTACCGCCCGATTCAGACCGCCCTGGGCGCCACCACGGTAAAATTCCGTCGGGTGATGTGCCCACCGGCCTGGAGCGTGGCGTGATCGACAGTTTCAGATGGCCAACCGTCGGCCTGAGAAATCCATCGGTCTGGCCAAGCACATCAGCTATCGCATCGAGCCGGCTTTCTACAACCTGGCCAATGTGGTGCTGATTGCAGAAATCGAAATGGGATAGCCTCTCGCCCGACGCGCAGAAGATCATGACCAAGGTCGCTGCCGAGTACGAAGACTGGCACTCGGTGCAGGAGATGATTGCCAGAACAAGACGGATGGCCACCCACGCTGCCGATGCCGCCGGCGTCAAGGCCGTCACCCATGACAGGCGATCAGGCGAAGAAGTACCTCAAGGTGGCCAATGACGCGATGTGGTCGGTGGTCGAGAAGAAAGTGGGCGCCGAAGAAGGTCAAGCGCCTGCGCGGCAGCATGCTCAGTGACGACTGATCAACCGCTCGCGAATCAACATCATTAACGCCGGAGGCAGAGGATGCTCGCAAGAAGATGGGCCGCAGGACAGTTATGGGTGGTCAACGCCTTTGCTGTCCTGGCGGGTCTGGTCAATCATCGTGGGCATCGTGCTGGTGGAGGTGGTCGATGTGGTGATGCGCGCGGTCAGGCCGGCCGCCGCATTTCACCGTGGCGTTTGTTGAATACATCCTGCTCTACTTTTGCGCTGTTGTCGGCACCTATCTGGTGCGGCACAAGGGACATGTCCTGACCGACATGCTCGTGCGTTGCCCAAACGTTGCGTCGCGTGCTGGAGAAGCTTGTCTATCTGCTGTGCATCGCGATTGCGCTGGTCTTCATGAAGGTGGGCGCGTCGCTGTTCATCGAGGCCATCGAGCTTGGCTACATGGACGAGCGCTCGGTGGATATTCTTACGGCTTTCTCTATGCGCTGTTTCCCCCTTGCTTTCTGCTGATTGCGCTCGAGTTCGGCCGATATCTGTTCAGGGCCGACTCACTCTACGAGCGCGAGCTACAGCTCGACTCGGCCTGAGGCGAGTTGGCGCATGGAATATTTCGCCCTTGGCCTGTTGTTGTCCTGGTGGTCGGCCTGATGATGGTCGGCGTTCCGGTGGCCTTTGCATTCATGGCCAGCAACCTGATCGGCGCCTGGATATTCATTGGCGGTTCGGCCTCGATGCTGCAGGTGGTGGACAACTCCACCTCGCTGATCACCCGCTTTCAACTGGCGCCGGTGCCGTTCTTCATTCTGATGGGGTCGATCTTCTTCTACTCCGGTCTAGCGGTGCGGGTGTTCAGTGCCTGGACAAGCTGCTGGGGCGCGTGCCCGGACGACTCTGTTTCCTGACGGTGGCCGGTGGCACCGCGTTCTCCACGCTGACGGGTTCGAGCATGGCCAACACCGCCATGCTGGGTTCGCTGATGGTGCCCGGGGAAATGGAGCGCCGCGGTTATCACTGGAAGATGTCGCTCGGGCCCATTCTGGGCACCGGTGGCCTGGCGATGATCATTCCGCCGTCGACGCTGGGTGTCTTGCTGGCTTCGCTGGCCGAGATCGATGTCGGCAGATTCCTGATTGCCGGCATCCTGCCCCGGGCTGGTGCTGGCCCTGCTCTACACCGGCATGATCGGCCTGCCGTCTGGCGCAACCCCTCCCGCTGCGCCAGCTACGAGACCGAGCGCCTGAACTTCTCGCAGGCAGTGGCTACGGTCATCGTCAACATCGTGCCAATGGGGCGGTGGTGCTGATGGTGATCGGCCTGATCATCTTTGGCATTGCCACGCCCACCGAGTCGGCGGCCTTCGAGTGTGCTTGGCGTGATGATCTTGGCGCTGGCGTTTCGCATGCTCACGTTCGAGATGGTTCGAGCCTCACTGATCTCGACCATCAAGGTGGAGCCGGGATGGTGTTCTTCATCATCCTGAACTCGAGCATCTTCAGCCAGCTGCTGGCCTATTCGGGGCCAGTTCGGGGCTGCTGCAATACGCCACTTCCTTTGATGTGCCGGTGGCGGTGATGCTGTTGTTCATCTTCCTGTCGCTGCTGCTGATCGGCATGTTCGCTGGACCCGGTGTCGATGATGCTGATCACCGTGCCGATCTTCTTTCCGTTGATCAAGGCGCTGGGGGTGGACCCGCTCTGGTTCGGTCTTTTTATGCTGATGGCCCTGGAGATGAGCCAGACCACGCCGCCGTTCGGGCTGCTGTTGTTTGTCATGCTGGGCGTGGCGCCAAAAGGTACCAGCCTCAAGCAGGTGGCCGTGGCCGCCGCCCCCTTCCTGGTCTGCGATGCGGTGCTGGTTCTGCTGATTGCCGTGTTCCCGGCGCTGGTGCTGTTCCTGCCGGGAATCATGCGTTGACAGGCACACGAATGACTCACGGCGCGCAAATCGATCAGCAGGCCGTGCTGTTCGGGTTCTGCGCGGGTCGCGATTGCAGCGTGGCAAGCCGCACCGCGAGACCCGGCGACTAGATCACGAGAAGGGAATTGACGGCCGACTTGTTGTACGGCCGGATCGCCGCCAGTGCAGCAGCGTGATTCTCGTGCGCAGCGTATCGCTTCATCGCGTCGGCATCGTCGAATTCCATGGTTACCGCATACCGTCGAGCCTTCACGTTCGGATTGATGTTCGGGCCACCAACGAAGTTGGTCCCTCGTCGTTTCGTGTGGAACGACCAGCGATAATGTCTGTGTGTTTGCAAGCATCTGCCAGTGCTCCCGGGCCGCGTAGCGGCGCGGGAGCACTGGTTTGAATCGAGTGTTTCCGTGGGGGAGATTGTCGTGAGTGTGGGTGTCGAAGCGTTGTTCACCAGTGCCCTGGGTCTGCAGCCACCGTGGGTGGTCGAGGACGTCAAGCTCGACACCGCCAAGCGACGCATCGACTTCCAGATCGGCTGCACGGGCAAGCGCCTTGCCTGCCCAGCCTGTGGACTTGCCGATCAGCCCGTTCACGATCGGCTGAGTCGTTCGTGGCGGCATCTGGATTTCTTCCAGTACGAGGCCTGGCTGCACTGCGAGGTGCCTCGCGTTGCCTGCTCGGGGTGCAACAAGACCACCCAGGCCGAGGTGCCGTGGGCGCGCCCGGGCTCGGGGTTCACGGCCGCGTTCGAAGCGCTGGCGCTCGCGCTTTGCCGAGAGCTGCCGGTCAAGCAAGCGGCCACGTTGCTGCGTTGCTCGGATAAGCGGTTGTGGCGGCGAATCAAGTTCTATATCGACATCGCCCGAGCTGGCGAGAGCTTCGATGGCGTCACACTCATCGGCATCGATGAGACCAGCCTGCATCGCGGCCAGAGCTACGTCACGGTCGTGCATGACCTGGAGAACAAGCGGCTGCTGTTTGCCACCGAAGGGCGTGATTCGGCCTGCATCGAGGCCTTCGTACAAGACCTGAAGGCCCATGGTGGCGATCCCGATGAGGTGCGCCATGTCTGCATCGACATGAGCGCGGCTTATGCCAAGGGTGTGACCGAAGCCTTGCCCAGTGCCCAGATCAGCTACGACCGCTTCCATGTGGTGTCGATGGCCATTGACGCTATGGATCAGGTACGCCGCCAAGAGATGGCCAACGACCCGAAGGCGGTCCGCGAAGCGCTCGGGGTCGATGATCGGCGAACGCTCAGGCAACTGTTCTGGGGCATGCGACGTAACCCTGATAGCTGGAGCGGACCTCAAATCAATGCCATGTCCTGGCTGCAGCGCTCGGGCCTGAAAAGTGCTCGGGCGTGGCGACTGAAGATGGCGCTGCGTCAGGTCTACGCCCAGGCCCGATCGCACAACGATGCCGAGTTGGCCGCGGCCGATCTGAAGGCCTGGATCAGTTGGGCACGTCGCTGCCGGCTGGAGCCCTTCAAGAAGCTGGCGGCGCGCCTGCGAGATCGATTCGATGCTGTCATCAGAGGCATGCTCGATCATCGCAGCAACGCTTTCGTCGAGGCCATGAACGGGCTGATGTAACAGGCCAAGCGCGCCGCGCGTGGATACCGCACCAGTGCGAATTTCATCGCCATCGCATACCTGAGACTGAGCAAGCTCACGCACCTGCCTGATCATCCGTTCTACGCGCCGGCGGCTTCATGAATATCGAGGGCTTCCACACGAAACGACGAAGAGCCCGGACGTTCCCGGGTGATCGCCGCCGCACCAACACAAACGGAGATCGCTCAACATAGAAGGCAAAACCAGAGCGCCGAGCAAAATCGGTGAGCGATGCGGACTAGAAGACGAGGCTGTTCGGGTCGATTTTGATTTGTGTAATCTCACTGCATCTAATAGGCGACGCCCCGGCGCCGCGCCGGGCGATCCTTGTTGTAATGTCGTCCAACGCCAATGTCTGACCCTGCGATAGCGTTCTGCTCAATCCGCCAACCGAACCGACATACCCGTTAGGGCCATCAAACTCGAAGACCAAGAATGCCCTCACGCGACTTGCATTCGTGTTCACTATTCGATGGTGAAACTCGCAACGGCCATCGAGGTTCTGATAAAGCTCACCCGCAATCAAGAGTCCAGAAATGTTGCCTTGAAAAGAATCACGCTCCAGCAACGGATTACCGTTCGAGGAGGGTTGCGACTGCGAGACTGCTCTTCCCTGAGAAATCTCAAGGTCGTCGATCGCTTGCAAGCGCGGTGAGCCTGCCTGTGGGTTCCTTCCGTTGACGTAAATGAAATTACTGCCGCCACTAGCGATCCGGTCGATTGGTCGTCCGGTTAGCGAGAACGAAAAACTCTGTTGCGTCAACGGATTGAGGAGAGTGCCAATAACTTGCCCATCTTCTTGAAACGTCGCATTTATTTTGGCAACGGAATCGACAAGAAAGGGCGGGAACGCCACCTGGGCAAGGAGAGTTCCGTTATCGAACACAGTGATCCGTGAATTTTCGCCCGTGTTGCCAGAACGGATCACTGCCAATCCGTAGCCACTCTGAAGAAAAGAATCGTCTGGTATCTGGACAGACCCGTCATTATTGAACGCAAAATAGTGCGTAAAGCGCCCACCATCTGGCGCGCTTGGGTCTCCATCACCCGAAAAGATCAAGGCGGTGACGGTAGTCTGTCTTGCAAAATCGAAGGGTCGATAAATGCCTGAAGCAGTTCCCACCTGACCTGGTCGGGTAGTTGCATTGACTGCGGCGCCATTCGAAAGGCTCAACGCAAGTTTTTCACCATTTGGGCATAAACATGCGTCTTGCCAACCGTTGCCTACCGACTGTAAATCAGCTCGGTTAAAATCATCACGAATTTCGTTCGTGGAGACCGATGCTGATTCAGGGGTCGGGCTCGACGGCGATGAAGTTGAGTCTGACCCAACCTCGTTGCTCGCACCGCCACCTCCCCCGCATGCACCAACGAATACCGCCAGAGCAGATCCGATCGTGAAAACGGCCAATCTTTTGCATCTCATCGACTCTCTCCTGCTCCGATCCCTTCGCAAAGCCCGCACTTTCCGCTACCGCCATCATACTTCAGCATCGAGATCCAGCCGAGCGTCAATCGATCATCCACAATAATCCTTTCGATCACTGACATCGGGTCTCCGAACTTACCCCTCCACCGCCCGAACGCGCCAGCACGCGGCGGACGCGGAATCTGTCGTACTCATACTCGAGATACTGGCCACGAATTCCGCTCAGAATGCTTCGCGTCTCGTTGACCACATCCTGGCCGACCACCCGCGTCAGTTCTGCATTCGGGATGAACCGATACCCGCGATCGTCGCCAACCACCACCGAGGATGGTGTCAGGCCAACCATCGCCGTGTAGGTCTTCAAAGGCTGGCCTGGCCGTGTCAGATCGTAGTCCGTACAGGTCATCTCCCGGGAGGCCAGCTCTTCGTTGCCCATGATCCTGAGCTCGTCGAGGCTGGCTGGCGAACTCGGCCGGGCAAGCAACGCCCTCCACCGCCAATCGAAGGTCGGGGCATTGTCTTTGGTATCGGCCGCCACCGTAGCAGCAGTGCCGACCCCTGCAAGGTTGTGGCGGATGCAGATCGATCGTTTCAGCTGGGCAAGGTCGAACAACCAACAGACGACGCCTTCGGCTGAGTCGGTCGCACTCGCCATCAGTCTCACTTGAATGCTCTCCCCTCTCGTACTCCGGTAGGTCAACGCCACGCTTCCAGGCGTTATTCGAGCGCCATCGGAAAGACCATCCGAAGCGAAATCGGTTCCGTTGACGATCAGGCGACTCGCGACCTCAGCAGGCGAAAATCGAATCTCCAAAGGCGCTACCTCCGCGTATAGCGGTGCCAAGCCGATGCCATCTCCCAGCGGGTGCGTCCCGCTGACGGCACGCAAGGCCGAGAAGAACCGTTCGGTATCGATCTCCAAAGCAAACTGCTCCATGATCGCCAGATTGGACAGCAGTTGGTGGCCCCCGGTACTGGGCACCATCACGCGCTTGAACTCGGCACCACTGATGGATCCGGTCGGCGCAGGGGGGGTCGCCATCCGTTGCACCGAGAAGGTTGCCGTGCGCCGATTGCCCTGAGCGTCGAACAGCCGCACGGTCCAGACCGTGATACCGGGCCATCGGTCGGCACTGGTGGCCAATGTCGGAGAGATCGACAACCGTGTCGGATCCTGGCGACCAACCCCGGCGCTCCACGCCGAATCACCCAGACGCCAGACCTGATCGACTGCGCCGCTACCGCTGGCATCGATCTCGATTCTGATGACACGATCCAACGACTGCCCGGTGAACGAGATCGTCGGTGCAAACGGCGCGGTAGACGCCTGCATGATCCTGGTCCCTGGAAGGAACGCATCCGATGTGACGGTAGCGACCGAGATCGCACCCGTACCCGACGGCTGATAGGTCACCGTGAAGCGGCTCTCGATTGCCTTGCCATCGCGGGACACCGCAGTCACCGTCCAATCGTAAGTGCCATAGGCCCCGGCATCCGAACTGCCCAGAAGGGTCGGCCGCAGAATGATCGTCGAGTCGTCGACGATCTCGACTTTCTTACCCCAGTCGTTGGGCGTCCAGGTGTACGGGCTGCCGTCACATGTCACGCCACGCGGATCTCGGCATGCAAACCTGATCTTCGATGTCGATGCCAACCCCATGCCCTTGACCGTGAGCTTGCCCGTGTACGGCACCGAGTCGGCCGTAAAAGATGAGGCGGCCAGACGGGCCTCGTATGGAACCGCCGGCGGCGCCGGAGCCGGGGTCGTGGTCACGCCACAAGGCTGACGCTCGCACCGCCTGGCGCGAGCATAGTCAATCACCACCTTCAACGCACTTGTTCCATGGGCATCGACAAAGCCCAATGTCGGGCCAGCCATCCCGACGGGACGAGGGAACCAGTCGATGATCCCAGGGCGGTATGCGCCGGTGATGGAAACCAAGGTAACGGCTTCGGCGACGATGACCACATGCCTGACATCGGGAATGTCGATCGGCGCGACGCCATTTGGTTTCAACTGCTCCCAGATACCGCCCAGTGCGCACAGTGGCGCCGAATTGAACCCGACCGCTTCGTCGACGACATCGGGGCGCTTGAGTTTGACGAAGCTCGCGATCCCACCTCCCAATGAATGCCCGGTCGTGACGATCCGATAGCCGCGGTAAGGGGTCCCCGGAAGCTCTTGGACAAAGGCATCCAGGCCCCATAGGGCATTCTGGTAGGCGGGCGTGAGCGTTCCGCAAAAAAAGTTCTGGTAAGAGTTCATCGCCATGTCCAAGGCGAACTCCGGAAATAACTCCGTGCCCCGATAGGCGAACACAAGCTCTCGGCGGTCTTGATTGACGAATACGTTGTAGTACAAGCCGCCTTTTTCGGGCCCGGAAAAACTCGCCGCGGCCCCGTTCAGGAAGTATCGCCAGTCGACGATCCGCCATCCCGTGGGCAATGGATTGCCCTGCGAATCGAAACGGTTCTCGAATGGCGATGAGTTGCTGTGTTCGGGCGCGACTTGCCCGTACACCAAGTCACTCATGTGCAGATACGCGTGGCTCTCGAAGGCGACTTCCTGCGCACGGATATCACCGTCCAAGGCAGCCTTGGCAACCCTCTCCATTTCTGCGTCGGACATCGAAATTCGTACAGAGTCCCAGACTGTGCTTCCCACGTTCGAGATGAGCGCGGCGGTCGCCTGCGCGGCATCGATCGTCCGCTGCGCAACCGCCGAGACAGCCTCACGCATTCCCCTCGAAAGGTATTCCGCCGCGGCTTGCGTGGTCGCCAGCGTCGCGGGCAAACTCAGGGCCTTGAGGTTGTTCGAGGCCGCTACCGGCGTGGTGGTGATCTCGACCTGTTCGGCCAGCCTGCTCACCGTGCACGCGATCTGCTGACCGTAGTCGGTCCCGGTCGCGCACTGGAACGCGTCCGAGGCCGCGATATTGGAGAGCGCCGCGTTCATCACCGACAGGCGCTGTTCAGCGACAGACGAGGTCCCCAGATCCAGTTCGCTCAGCTGGACAGGCGTCGTGGAGATCGGATCGACACCAAGCCAATAGGAGACCGCCGCGCGCGCGACTGCGACGTTGGACGAATCGAGCGGGCCTGAGCGCCCCGCAAGGACGGCGATCAATTCACTGTACGCCGTGATGTGCGCCCGAACCGGTTGGTCGTCCTGCGCGTGGGTCGTGTCGACCAACGACCTCAACGTGAATGCCCGGGGCAACGGTATCGACGCGCCTGTTGCCTCATCGTTCGTGGATGCTCCACCGTTCACATCCAACTGGAGCAAGATCAGACCACGCGGCATCGATATCGAGTACGCGCCATTCGATGCAACAGTGGCCGTGCGGCTTTCTCCGTCGGGTTGCCCGTCGACGAGCAAGGTGGCCACGACCGAACCGCCGGCAATCGTTCCCTTGGCCACCAGGCCGGAAACCACGGTTTCCTTCGTCCCCGCATTCGAAGACGAATCCGGCGATACCGCCGGATCGCCCAGTTGCGCAGACGACCCGCCGCCACCGCATCCCGACGCTACGCCAATCAGTGCACATAGAGTGGTAACTCGCACCACGTAAGCAAGGACTTCGTGCATTCTCCCCTCCGGACTTGCGAGTATCAGCCACACCACGGATGCAGACAAGGAACTACGATTAATGCTCGACGGAGAATGAGTGAACGATTTCCTGTTTCCGCGGAACAAGACGGTCCCGATTAGTTGATAGCGATAAACAGAAGGGCGGACAAAGCATGGTCGTGTCCGCCATTCGAATGAAGATCTGCGCCAATAGATTATGAAAGACGCTTTTCCGTCGGCGGAGTTCGCAAATTGCGCCGCGAGGCTGCAGGGTGCACACCGCGCCGCGTGAGCAGCCACATCAGACGGGTGATGACGCTCTGCGCCAAACCATGCAACTTACGAAGGTGATGATGCAACCGCGGTCAAGACGATAGCGCTCTTGGCCCTCGAGAAGTTCTGCGACGAGCACACGACATGGCCCGTTTTCCGGGCAACGATCGCGGACACCACAGCCCTTGCAAGCGCGGGCGAATCATTTGTGGCCGTCAAAGAGGGCAACCTGGTGAGAGCGGTTGCCGATGTCGGTCCTGGCCGCGCGAAGATGAGCTTCTTTCGCCCCGAGTGGCCGGCCATGCAAATACCTGTGCACAAAGGCTTTACCATGACGCCGCAGAAGCGACGGCAACACTCCATCGCCTCGGTCGGGCCGGCCCGCCACGGCAAGCGTTGCCCGCAAGCTGCAGGCCATCGTGGGTTCCGTCCTGGTGTGAACATGAAACACGGGCCTTCGCGTGCGGCGGATGTCAAACACCGGCCCACCGGGCACCCACAAGGAAACATCGATGCAGATTACCCTGGCCAGCATCTTCGTCGAAGATCAGGAACGCGCCCTGGCTTTCTACACCTCAATTCTGGGCTTCCAGAAGAAGCACGACATTCCGATGGGCCAGTTCCGTTGGCTCACCGTCACATCCCCAGAGGGTGCGGCCGGTGTCGAACTGGTGCTGGAGCCCATGGCTTTTCCGCCTGCGCGCACATTTCAGAAGGCCCTGTTCGACGCGGGCATACCGGCAACCGCGTTCACCACATCGGACATCGCCGCCGAGTTCGAGAAGCTCAATGCCGCTGGCGTGAAGTTTCGCGGTGAGCCGGCGAACATGGGGCCTGTAACCGTCGTCCTGTTTGAGGACACGTGCGGGAATCTCATCAACCTGGTTCAACCGGCGGGCTAGCCGGTCAGTGCTACCGGAGCGGTCGAACGCATGGATTTCGCACGCGATGCTGGCTGGCCGCGGCCCGGTTGGGCGAAGCCGACGGCGACAACAGCGGATTCGCCCGGATGATCGATGTCGTCGCAACCTTCATCACATTCTTTGCCGTGGTAGACCCGATCGGCACGGTTCCTGTGTTCATCGCCGTTACCGCGCAGTTCGATGAGCACACGAAACGGCGGGTCGCCCTGATGGCGACCATCGCTGCGGCGGCAATTCTCTTGTTCTTCGTGGTCGCTGGCGAGTTGATTTTGGCGGCCATGGCCATACCGCTTTCCGCGTTTCAGATCGCGGGGGGAATCGTGCTTTTCCTGTTCGCGCTCACTATGATATTTGGCGAGAGCAAGCCGGATGAAGAGATAAGGCTGGTCGACGAGCATCACGAGACAGCCATCTTTCCGCTGGCCGTTCCCTCGATCGCGAGTCCGGGCGCTATGCTCGCCGCCGTGCTGCTCACCGAGAACGCCCGTTACAGCATTGCCGAGCAGGCGCAGACGTTCCTGGTTCTGGTCCTCGTCCTTCTCGTGGCGTACGTTCTCATGCTGGCATCCGGGGCGATCAACCGAGTCATCGGTCGAAGCGGCGCCAGTGTCGTCAGCCGGGTGATGGGTTTGATTCTGGCATCGGTTGCAATGGTCAATCTGCTGGCGGGTGTGAAGGAGTATTTCGAGATCACTTAGTGGGACGGCCGGCTGATCGCCTCAGCGCACCCTCGACCCGCAGCGACTCTCCCGGTACTTTAGAGGGCACGCATTGTTGGCCGGCAGTAGAATGAATGCCCTCTGTTCACCTCGCGGAGCCCTCCATGAACAAGCGTGAAGTCTTGATCGGTGCACTGGCGGGTGCAACGGCAACCCTTGCCAGGTCGGTGTCTGCCCAGGCGGGTCCGAAAGTGGTCGAAGGCCCGACAATCCTCACAGTCAGCGGGTCGATCGGGTCGGGTAACCGCGGTCCTCTGGATCCTGCGCTCGACCTGCTGATGGCCAAGCAGAAGGTTTCGTTTTCGGTGGCGCACGAGTTCGACTTTGCGGCGCTGGCTGCGCTGGCGCGCGTCGACATCCGACCAACCCTGGAATACGACGGAAAGCCGCACACGCTGTCCGGCCCGCTCTTTGTCGATGTCATGAAGGCGGCCGGCGCACGGCTCGGCGCGTCGACCTCGTTTCTCGTCAGGGCCATCGACGGCTACGCGGTCGTTCTGCCCTATGCCGAGACCACCGATCGTCGCTTCATCCTCGCCACCCACATCGACGGTCGACCGATGCGCCTGGGCGGCCTGGGCCCGCTCTGGGCCGTGTACGACGCCGACAAGTTCCCGGACATGGCGGCAAAGCCGGTCAACCAGCGGTTCAGCCTTTGCCCTTGGGCCACGTATCACATCGAGGTCAAGGCGACATAGGTCGCGCCAAGGGGTCGGCCGGCCTGGGAGACGTCATGAAGGCGTGGGTGATTCATGAACCCGGGGGCCCGGAGAAATTCCGCCTGGAGGACATGCCGGGTCCGGAGCCGCGCCCCGGGTGGGCGCTGATGACGGTGCGGTCGTTCGGTCTGAACCGGTCGGAATGGTTCGCGCGACGGGGCGCGTCGCCGACGGTCAGGTTCCCGCGCGTGCTCGGCATCGAATGCGTCGGCGCACACATTCGTGCGCATCGGCCGATGCCGGTGCCGTTCGCACCATTGCCGGCCGAGCGGTCCAGCGCGACACTCGACCGGAGTACATCATGGGCCTTCTGACCTTCAGCCTCAACCTCACCCTCGACGGCTGCATCGACCATCGGGAGGGCATCGCCGACGACGAGACGCACGCTTTCTTCACCCGCCTCATGGATGAAAACGGTGCCATGCTCTGGGGCCGGGTCACCTACGAGATGATGGAGAGCTTCTGGCCGGCCGTTGCACGCGGGGACGAAGAAGCACCGCCGGCCATTCGCGAGTGGGCGATCAAGCTGGAGACCAAGCCAAAGTTCGTGGTGTCCAGCTCACGACGTCACTTCCCGTGGACCAACAGCCATCACATCGTTGGCGATCTAGCCGCTGGTGTGCGCAATCTCAAGGACGCCACGCCTGACGGCGTGCTGATCGGCAGCAGTCAGCTTGCGCTGGCGCTCGATCGGCTGGACCTGATCGATGAATATCGGTTTCTGGTTCACCCCCGGCTGGCCGGCCATGGTCCCACTCTGCACGCGGGTGGCTTGCCCAGCACCCGGCGGCTGGCGCTGCTGTCGGCCGAGCCACTCGGCAACGGGGCCGTTGCCATGCATTACCGGCGAGCGCACTGACGCACGCATTGAAAGGGATACCTCATGCCACGACAACTCATCAGTTCGGGCTCGACCTTCGAGCAGGACATGGCCTATTCGCGGGCGGTGGTCGCTGGCGACTGGGTCTTCGTCTCGGGAACCACCGGTTTCGACTACGCGACGATGACCATCGCCGAAGGCCTGCCGGAACAGACCGAGCAATGTCTGAAGAACATCGCCGGGGCACTACAGCAGGCCGGCGCCAGCCTGGCCGATGTCGTGCGGGTGACCTACGTGTTGCCGGACGGGGAACGGTTTCCCGAATGCTGGCCGGTGCTGCGCAGGCACTTCGGCACGATCCGGCCGGCAGCCATGATGATCTCGGCGGGTCTGGCCGACCCGCGCATGAAGATCGAAATCGAGGTGACGGCGCTCAGGCAGGCGACAGCCAGAGCGGCCCCCTCACCCGAAAACAAGTCAGGGGACGACGGCCATGCCTGATCCGCTTCACGTCGGAATCGTGGGCTGCTCTTCCGAAGGGGCGGCGCTCTGTTACAAGACCGTCTGCAGCGAGGGGCAGGCCATCCTTGGCGAACACGCACATCCGCAAGTGTCGATGCACACGCCCTCGCTGGCCGCGTACGTCGACTGTCTGGAAGCATCGGATCTCGATGGCGTCGCAGCGCTGATGCTCGATTCAGCGGACCGACTTGCCCGTGCCGATGCCGACTTCCTGATCTGCCCGGACAACACCATTCACCAGGCGATGTCGCGCGTCGCGCCGCACTCGCCGCTGCCGTGGTTGCATATCGCGGACGAAGTTGTGGCGGAGGCCTCGCGCCGGGGTTTCCACCGGCTGGGCATCACCGGCACGCGCTGGCTCGTGGCGAGCGATGTCTATCGAGACGCGTGTCACCGCGCCGGGCTCACCTGCCTGCGCCCGTCGGATTCTCAACGCGACGCGATGGGGCGATTCATCATGGGCGAGCTGGTCCACGGAAAATTCATGCCCGCCACCGTCGCATTCTTTCAAGGGGTCATCGACGATTTCAAGGCCTCGGGATGCGATGCGGTAGTTCTCGGCTGCACCGAGATTCCGCTGATCATCGACGATTCCAACAGCTCGCTTCCCACCCTGGACTCCACGCGCCTGCTGGCGCGTGCCGCTGTCCGCCGGGCCTGCGCTGCCATTGCCTCCGGCTAGACTCCGGGGCCATCTGCCCCGGCTCGTCGCCCATCCGGCCAAGGGCAGCGGCTTCACGCCGCCTTGGGCTGGGCGAACACGTCCAGGCCTTGCCCGGTCTCCAGCAACGACTTCAGGCTGGACAGCACGATCGGCCAGCCCTTGCTAATGCCGACGGCCATGCCGCTGCCCGCTTCGAGTTCGTCATGGGTCACGGTCAGCCGAACCATGTCGTCGTATTCCGCGATCTCGAAGGTGACCCGACTGTAGGCAGCTGGATCCGCGGCCTGCGACGCGTTGGCCCAGGTGATGACCAGTCGCGTCGGCGATGAGCTCTCGACGACCTTTCCCACCAGCTGGACGGTGCGCGCGTCATCGGCGCGCACATGCTGCCATTCCGATCCGGGCTGCCAGTCGGAAACGTTCTCGTGCCCCCAGTAGCGCCGGGCGATCTCGGGCCTGGTGATGGCCTCGAACACCTTCTGCGGGGTGGAGACGATATAGGTCACGTAGACGAAGCGGGTCATTTCTTTGGCCATGCTGGCTCTCCTTCGAGTTCCGTCTTCAGGTCGTGCAGCAGGCTGAGCCGCTGACGTTCGAACTTCCGTACCCACCGTTCATAGACCTCGTGCAGGGGAACGGGATTGATGAAATGCAGCTTCTCCCGACCCCGCCTGACCGTGCTGACCAGATTGGCCGCCTCGAGGATGCCGAGGTGCTGGGTAGCGGATTGGCGGGCCATGTCGAGGTTCCGGCAGAGTTGACCGAGGGTCTGTCCGTTTCTCTCGCAGAGCAGGTCCAGCAGCTGCCTGCGCGTGGCATCAGCCAGGGCCTTGAAGACCTTGTCGGCATCCATCGGCTGCGCGCGCTCCGGGATCAGTTCCAGTTGTCGAGCTTGATGTCGTGCGGGCTTGGCTGGCCCCGGCCGGCTTTCACTAGCGACTTCAGGCTCATGAGACGGACCGGCCACGGTCTGCTGTGGCGGTGCATGACGCCGACACGCTCAGGCCAGCCTTCGTGACTGAACAACACGATGTCTGTCATACGGTTCCTCCGGCAGGTTGCAGCCGAGGATCACGACGGTCGCGACCCTGCGCCATGGACGACATCTTATGCAGGCATTTACCTGCCTGTCAAACCATGGGCAGTGATCATGGGTCGGCGTCATGCGGAAATCGTCGTTGGAATGCCGGGGCGGAGGGATCCGCGGACGCGGCGAACCATCGTTGCCGGATCAACGATCGGGCCCGAGAATGTGTCCTGGTGGCGCCGACCGCCTCGACGGCAGAAGGCAACGAAACCGTTCAACGCACCGCATGATCGTCGACGACCGGGCCCCGGCCAGACTTGCTGCGGCTTTTGCCTGGCGACGATGAGGTCCGACATCCCATGAACGAAACCATGCTCATCGCCCAACTCTCCGACACCCACATACGGCCCGCCGGCCAGCTCTACAAGGGGGTCGTGGATTCGAACCTCATGTTCGCTGATGCCATCGCGCACCTCCATTCGCTCGATCGCCGGCCCGACGTGGTGATCCTGACGGGAGATCTCGTGGACGAAGGGCATCCGGCCGAGTACGCGACCTTGCTCGACCTACTCGAACCATTGACGATTCCGACACTCGTGATGCCGGGCAACCACGACGACCGCGATAGGTTTCGCGCGGCCTTCGCGGGACACGCCTACTTGCCCGGCCATGATCCCCTGCACTATTGCATCGACGACTACCCGGTCAGGATCATCGCGCTCGACTCCTGCGTGCCCGGACGGCACCACGGCCATGTCGACGCCGAGGGCCTCCAATGGTTGCGGATGCAACTGGATACCGCGCCCGATAAGCCAACGGTGCTCGTCCTGCACCATCCCCCACTCGTGTCCGGCATCCGGTATCTCGATGAATATCGCTATCGGGATGGGGATTCGCTGGCCTCGGTGATCCGTCCGTTCGCGAATATCGAAGCCGTACTGTGCGGGCACGTCCACCGGCCGATGGCACGGCGCTGGGCGGGCACGGTGGTGCTCGCATGCCCGAGCACGACGACTGAGATCGCCCTGCAATTGCGCGAGGACGCCGTGCCTCGGTCGACGCAGGGCCCGTCGGCCTGCATGCTGCATCTGTGGCAGGCCGGGCACGGGCTGGTCAGTCATACCAGCGCCATCGGCCGGTTCCCAGGGCCGTTCCCGTTCTTCTAGGAGCCGGACCGTTACCGGGTTTTTCGCGTTGGCTGCGTGCGGGGTCGCGATCAACCCATGGGGCTCGTGCCGAAGCGTCGCAACTCGATCTCGACGACGAGGTGTCAGCGTATTACGCGAGCATGTCCACGGCCGCATGCCGTCTGGCCACTGCCTACCGTTGAAGGTGCGGTCTCTGACCGGCCGGTCTTCGCCCGATCGCCATCGACCGACGCTGGCTTGCTGCTGCTGGGTGGCCTTGATCGGCACACACTCGGAGCGGATTGGCATGAACAAGTCGCCCTGGCGCCTCTGTTCCACGAGAACCACATCCTTTCCGGGTCGCTGGCATTCAATGTGCTGATGGGCCGCACATGGCCTGCGCGAGAGGCCGATCTGGCCGAGGCTCGTGCGATCTGCGAGCGGCTTGGCCTGGGGACCTTGTTGGAGCGCATGCCGGCCGGCCTGATGCAGCAGGTCGGAGAAACCGGCTGGCAGCTCTCACACGGCGAGCGAAGCCGCGTCTTTCTGGCGCGCGCGCTGCTTCAGAGAGCGCCACTGACGATCCTCGATGAAAGCTTTGCCGCGCTCGACCCGGAAACGCTTCGCATCTGCCTGGAGACGGCCCGCGCCGAGACGAATGCATTGATCGTGATCGCGCACCCGTGACGGGTGCCGTGATTCACACAACCGGACTCACACCTCTGCCGCTTCAGGGTATTGCGCGCGCCGCCTGTGGGCTGAATCGTCGAAGCCCGAGATGGGTGCCCGGCTGATGGAGATGCGCACGCGCCGCGGCCTGCTGGTCGAGGAGATGGGGCAGACCGACCTGGCCGAACCCGGCAACTGATCCGGTTCCACGGCGTACCGGCACCGAACGCCAAGCTGCGATCGTTGCTGGTCCCCAAGAGGCCGCCCGTGCAAGAGGAGCCTGTCACCGACGCTGCTTGGGTTAGCGAGTAGCAGGTTGTCTGAAACACGGTGCAGGCGTTCGATGCCCGCCAGTAGTCTGCCGGCGGTGCGGACCGATTCGGTATGATCAGGCGATTCCGCCGCCCGGTGGCATAAAAAACATATCGGAGGAGCTCAATGACCCCACGTATCGTGAAGTCGCTCGCGCTTGGCGCGCTGCTTGCACTGGCCGTGCCTGCGATGGCCGAGTATCCGGACAAACCCGTGCAGTTCGTGGTGCCCTTCCCGCCGGGCGACATGGAAGACGTGCTCACCCGCATGATTGCCGAAGACTTCCAGTCCGCCTACGGCCAGCCAGCCGCGGTGGTCAACAAACCCGGTGGCGGCGGTGGCCCGTTCCCAGGCGCGGCCGAGGTCGCCAAGGCGCCGGCCGATGGCACGACCATCGGTTCGTTCGTGATCGGTGTGCCGATCGTGGGCCCGCGCATCGGGATGCCCGAGCTGAACCCGAATCCGTTCGAGCCGGTGGGCATCTTCCTTACCTACCCGTTCGTGATTGTGGCCGGCAAGCAGGCGCCGTACGACTCCATGCAATCGCTGGCCGAACATGCCAAGACCCACGATGTGGTGCTGGGCCATTTTGGCGCCCCCCTGATTCCTACCAAGGTCACGCTGGCACTGGCCAAGCAGATGGGCTTTGCCTACGCCTCCGACGCGGCCTTCGACGCGCTGGACTGCAACACCATTGCATCCGGCGATGTGGATGTCATGAATACCACGATCCAGCTCGTGCTGCCCTGCCTGGATAAGGTGCGGGTTCTGGCCACGGTTACCGAACAGCGCATCGCCGTGGTCCCCGATGCACCAACGGTCGGCGAACTGGTTCCTGGCCTGAAGCTCGCGCTCTGGAATGGCTTGTTCGTGCGCAAGGAAACCCCGGCCGATGTTCGCGAAAAGATCGCCGCGGTGGCGCGCAAGACGATTGCCGGTGAGCGCGCGCAGAAGTTCGCCAAGGAAACCGGTGCGCAAATCTACTGGAAGGATGCCAGCGCCGCGGCCACGCAGATCGAAGAAGACACCGCGGCCTTCGATGCGCTGAACGCCATGCTGAAGTAGCGTGGCCAATCCATGTCGAGCACACGCCAGCCACGACCGGCCGAGTGGGTCTTCGCGCTGCTGGCGTTCGCCATCGGCCTGTTCCTGGCCTCACGAATCGGCAGCGAACTGAGTTGGCAGGCGCGCCAGCCGTTGCACCGCCAGCCCGGTTTCTGGCCCAGCCTGGCCATCGTGGGCATGCTGGTGTTCGGCCTGGGCGATCTGATCCTGCGTTGGCGGGCGAATCCACGGCAAGGCTCGGACAGTGTGATCGGCGAGTTTGCGCTTTGGGCACGCGGGCTCGAATTCGTCGCCTGGTTCGTGCTGTATGTGCAGGCCGTACGCTGGGCCGGATACCTTCCCAGCACACTGGTTTTCTGTACCGGGCTGGCCTGGCGGCTGGGCTACCGCAGCCGACGCTGGATGGTCTTGGCGGGTCTGTTCGGGTTCAGCACGGTGCTGATCTTCAAGAGCGTGCTGGCCGTCAAGATTCCCGGCGGTGTGCTCTATGAGGCGTTGCCCACCGACCTGCGCAATCTGATGATCCGGTTCTTCTGAGCCTGCGTGCTCTGAGCCTCCTTGCCTTCGGCACACCACGAGCAACCCGCACCACTCCCGGCCCCGACCACGCGCCACCCGATCCTGCCGTGCCGCCCCGCCACTGAATCCAACCTGTGCCACCCACCTGCTGAACTCAGCCCTGGGCGCGCCCCACCGAACCCGATCAGCCTGCGAGATGAACATCGATACCCTGCTCGCCAGTCTCGAGATCCTCGCGCGGATCGATGTGATCGCCGCGTTGCTGATCGGCTCGATCGGCGGCGTGGTCATTGGCGCGATCCCCGGCGTTGGTCCGGCCGTGGCAATTGCCATTCTGCTGCCCGCCACATTTGCGTTCGAGCCCATCGTCGGGCTCGTGCTGCTGCTGGGGATCTACGGATCGGCGATGTTCGGCGGAGCGATTCCGGCTGTGCTGATCAACACCCCGGGCACGCCGGTGAACGCCCTGACCACCTACGACGGCTATCCGATGACCCGCGCCGGCGAGCCACGCCGCGCGCTGTCGCTGGCCTATTGGGCCTCGTTCGTCGGCGGGGTGTTCTCGGTACTGTGCCTGATGCTGATGGCTCCGTTGCTGGCCAAGGTGGCACCGCTGTTCGGCTCACGGGAAATCTTTCTGGCCTGCGTGCTCGGCATGTTGCTGGTGGTGATCGCACATCGTGGCCAGACGATGGCCGCCGCATCGCTGCTGTTCCTGGGCATGTTTCTGCAAACGGTCGGGCTCGAACCGGTACGCTACACCCAGCGCTTCACGTTTGGCCAAAGCTGGCTGACCTCGGGCTTCGATCTGATCGTCGTGGTGCTGGGGCTGTTCGCACTGAGCCAGGCCTTCGTGCTGCTCACCGCGCGCGACGAGCGGCTGGCAACCCCGCCGCTCACCGGCGGCCGCGGCGGCGGGCTGCGCGAGGTGGCCAGACATCCAAAGGTGGCGTTGCCCGGCGCCGCCTTCGGCACGTTGATGGGCATGATTCCTGGCGTAGGTGAATTCACCGCGCAGTTTCTTTCGTACACCTGGGCGCAGCGCATCTCCAAGAACCCGGCGCGCTTCGGCCACGGCGCGCCAGAAGGCATCATCGCCTCGGAGAGTGCAAACAATGCGGTTCCGGCCGCCGCCATGATTCCATTGCTCGCACTGGGCATTCCCGGTGAGGCGCTCACCGCGATGATGCTGTCGGTGCTCTACGTACATAACGTGATACCCGGCCCCGCGCTGTTTCGCGACTCGATGGACTTCGTACTTGCGCTCTACCTCTGCTTGTTGCTACTCAACGTTCTGGCGCTGGTTTTTTTGCTGGTGGCCACGCGCCCGCTGCTGGTTCTGATCCGCATTCCGAACCGCTTTCTGGGCATGATGATCCTGACCCTGTCATTCATCGGCGTTTATGCGCTGCGCAACTCGGTGGTCGATTGCCTGATCGGCGCCGCCTTCGGCCTGTTCGGCATGGTGCTCAGACGCCTGCATCTGCCAATCGTGCCGATCATTCTGGGCATGGTGCTCGGCGGCATTGCCGAAACCCGCTTCCGCACCTCGCTGCCGCGGATCAAATCCGCGCTAGACTGGATCGACGGACCGGTGGCTGCGGTCATCTTTGCGGCCATTGTCATCGTGTTGCTGGTACACGTTCACGGGCTTTGGCGCCAGCGATCCAACCGCAACGGATTGAGCCCGTGAGTCTGCTCGCGGCTGCATCTGGCACCGGCCCGGCATGTCGATGCACGACACGCGGGACGACTCTCGGCCGGTTCGACGCAATACAAATCGAACGACGGGATGCAAATCGACTTCAGAGCCGCTTCGACGTCGCTGGCCACTGATGCCGAAGATCGCATGCTTCGGCGGACGGTGCCATCAGCCCGTCATCGCCGAATACGGACACACGGTCTCGCAGGCGCCGGTAAGTCTCCGAATCCGAAGACCGACAAGCGATCCCGATGTAGTCGAGCAGAATTCGCGTGCTTTGTGGATGGTGCTCGACCAAGTCATCGAATGACTCGCGCAGCATCGGCCAGAACGGTGCATGCGCGAATCGGCTGGCCAGGTCGAATGTAGACTCATCTTCGGCAAGCATAACCAGGCGCGCAATCATCCCGGTTCCTTCCGAAGAGCGAGTTCGTTCGACCGCCGCGCCAATGAATTCCAGATACCGCAACACGTTGTCGTCCCATGGCGGCACGAATCGACGCGCCATGTGCAGGTGTAGATCGATCAGTGTGGGGCTGGCTTGCGCACGGCTTTCATAGTAAGCCTCGATTCTGTCGAGGGGCTCACCGCTGTCGATCAGGATATCGAGCAGTAGCACTTCCTCGGCCGCGCAACGCTTATCGGACCTTACAGCCAACTCTTGCACTGACGGCAGCGCTTGAATCAGCCGCTTTCGGTAGAGCTCCAGCGCAGTGGTGTTTCGGGCACCGATGTCGGAACTGGAAAGCACGGCTTTCGCGTGATCCAGTTTCGATAAGGTGTTCATGATGGCCAGCAAGCGCGATTCCGGCTGATCCTGTTGCCAGCGACGAAGCCGGGACTCGGTCCATTCCGGGCTACCACGCAATGCGGTCAGCTGCTGAGCCAGGTATTTGATCGCCAAAACCGCCCGAGACCGACCATCGGCATAGCGAGCATCGGAAGCGCACCAATCTTCGAACAACGCATCGGCCACCTCGAACTCGCCCTGATGAATGTGTTCAGCCAGCAAGGCGCCATCCTGGGACTGGAGGTGGTGATCGCCACAATGCAAGTTGTCCGCGACAATTGGGCGACTGCAGGCCTTCGCCTGTTCCGCCAACTTGGTGGCCGCTTCGATCCGTGCCGCGATGCCTACCTCGCTGTGTTGGTAATCACATGTCTCGAGCGCAATTGGAGTGCGGATTGAGAAACGCTCCCAAGGAAGATTCTTGCGCAGGCTGCGATACAGCGCATCTTCTTCGGTCCGGCATGTAACCGAGACGAAATGTTCCAGGATGCCGAGGCTACCTGGGTAGCGCGTGTGTAGATGCTCATATGCGGCGCGCAGCTTCGGCCACTCGGGATAGCCTCGCACACGGCGATTGGCCGCGAATGCGATGCCTACGCGGTTGTCGACCTGTGCGTACAACCGCGCATACATACCGATGCCGTCATGCTCGCTTGTACGTTCGAGCACTTCGTCGACGAAAGCGGCGAACGCTCGCGGGTTGCCGCCATTTGCAGGCGCATAGGCGAGGCTCATCGCCAAGTGCAGGGACAGGTAGCCCGGGTACTTCGCCGAGGCCGCGTCGTAGACCGCACGAGTCTCGGAAATGTCGGCACCGATTGCGATCATCAGCTGAATCTGCAGCTCGGCGATCACGGGGCAGCCAGCGGGGTTGGCCGCTGTGAGCTCGCGAACGATGCTCATTGCCTTGGTCAGACGCTCGGTGCGAACGGCTTGATTCTCGACAGAGTCAGGTATGTTCGGAGCGCGAATTGCCTCATCGGCAAGCCCGACCCAGTAGTTGGCTTCAGCGAGCCTGGCCGGCTCCGAACCTGGATTGGACTGCTGCCAGGCGCGGATGGCCAGCAGTTTCCTTTCCCATTCTTTGGGGAAGCCGATACTGCTCTGCCACGCGGCGTTCAACGCGGAAAGCTTCCAGCGCCCGTCCATGAATCGGTCTTGCCCCTTGCACCACTGCCTGTACTGCAACTCTGCAAGCTCGGTACCTCGTCCAGCCAAGGCATCCCTTGTTATCTGTTCCGCCTCGATTCGTTTGAGAGTGCCTTCATGACAAGGGACCCGTACGGGGGAAGGTCCTTTTGCTGTCTGTATCGTCTGAAGGCAGTTGGTCTCGCTTGCGACACGCGCGATCTCCGCCAAGGGGCCGTCTTGGTCCGCAGGGGAAGCAATGAGATTCGGCGATGCGCTTGTCAGTGCGAGGGTCAGGATCGCCGCGGCGCCCCTTGCGACGAGAGTCGAAGAATGATTGCTGGGCATTCGCTCTGCCTCAGTTCGTCGCCGACAGGTACCCATGCATACGGTCGCAGACTTCGAGCGAATGCTTGCCGTAAACGCTGTAATTCTTTGCGATGATCTCGCTTCGGAGTCGTCGGTAGAGCGCGTGGTTCTCGGTTCGGCAAGTCGACTCCAGGAAATGTTCACGTACCCAGTCGCTCAGCGGGCTGCGCTCGAGAAGATCCTCGTAGGACTTTTTCAGTCGCGGCCAGGTCGGGCCCTTGCTGTCAGCACGATCCGGCTCGAAGGGGATTCGACTCGGGTGATCGACCACAAGATAAAGGCGGGCATACATTCCGGTGCCTTCCGTTTCCCGCGTCAGTTCAACGACCTGGTCGACGAATGCCGCGTACTTCTCTACGCTTCCACCCCAGCGCGGCTCGAAGTGCCGGGCCATCGACAGGTGAAGTTGCTGATACGAAGCAAACCCTTTCGCGTGGGTGTCGTAGAAATTCTTGAGGACCTCGTCAGGCGCACCGCCGTCAATGAGAATGTCGATGATCTGGCTGTACACGGCCGGACACTTCGGCGCGTCATTTTCGAAAGCGCGCTCGGCGGCATGCATGGCTTCCTGTAGGCGCGTACCAAAAAGCTTCCAGCCCTCCGGTAGCACCGATCGGGCGTACCCCTGGCCACGGGCATGCCATGCGTAGGCGCGCCAGTAGGCCATTTCTGCCAGCAAGGCCATCTGCGAATTACTCGTCTGAGATTGCCAGGCGCGCAGGCTGCTCAGATCGGCGTCCCACCTGGCACGCGATTCGAATGTGGTTTGCCATGCTCTTCCGAGTGACCCCAGCTTCCAGCTGCCATCGGCAAACCGGTCCTGGCCCGTGCACCAGCGCTGGTACAGTGCTTCGAGCTCAGAAAATTGGTTGGCCTTGAGTCCATTGCCCAGAGCCCAACTGACCTGCTCGATGTGCGTTATGGACGCGCCGCAGACATTTGAAACACCAGCATTCATGGCCGGGCGAGAACAGTCCTGCAGATGTGCATCGGCGAAGTAGAAGACCCCGCTCCCGGCTACTGCGTGAGATGGATCGAACGCGCAGATTGCGATCGCGGCATTGACGGTAAGGAAGCGAGCGAAGTTGCGCACGGCGCGCCGAAGGCGCTGGTGATGAGCGTTGAGCATGCGTGAGGGTGTCCGTCGATGGCGATTCGCGCACACTACCGGGCATCACCTGGCCAGCACGAGCCGAGCGCGATCAGCGGCGGCGCGGTTCGTATCCGGCGGTGAACAGTCTTAGCCCATACTGAGGAGCAATTCCCCATTTGCGGGGGGCCCACTCGCGCACCCGGGCCCGACCTTTCTCGTTGGTGGCGCGCGTCCCGACCGCCCGCTGGATGACCAAGGTTTCCGTATGGCGCAGTCAGCGTGTCGTGTGCCGGCCCGATCCTCAGGCCGGCGAAGTCCCGGTGTCTTGTCCGTGTGTATCGGTGCGCCGTGCCTCGGCCGGGAAGGCCTGGTCGATCAGGCCGGCGATTCGACCCGGTGCCGTGATCATCGGCGCATGGCCGAACCCTTCGAGAACGTGCAGCCGGGCATTCGGGAGCTGCCCGACCAGGGCCGATGAATCGGACGCGGGCACGATTCGATCTTGGCTGCCATGCAGTATCAGGGCGGGCAATGCGAGCGAGCCCAGTCGCCCGTCCAGATCATGTTCACCGCGGCATAGCAGCAGCTCGCGCGCATGGGCGGGCGAGGCCTGCGACAGCACGCGATTGGCCCAGCGGCGGATGTCCGGATCCCGGGTTTCCGGCAGGCACTGCTCGACGAAGCCGGCGATGAACGCCGCCGGATCGGCCTCCAGCATCGCGCTCATCGCGGCCAGTGCACGGGCGTCGGCCCGACGCCACGCGGCTGCCACCAGCACCAGACCCGTGAAACGTTGCGGCTCGCGCAGGGCGGCCATCAAGGCCACCGCCGCGCCGGCCGATTCGGCCGCCAGCACGCACGGGCCATCGAGCAGCGCATCGGCCATGAACAGCAGGTCATCCACCTGTTCGGCCAGGCCGATCGGTGCACGCTGATGCCGGCTGTGCCCGGAGCCGCGATGGTCATAGCTGGCACAGCGCCAGCCCGGCAGATGCGCGAAACAATCGTGCCAGACCTCGCCCGGGCCGATCCATCCGCCGATCGCGAGTAGCGAGCATGGCCCGTCCGCCGCTCGCGCAAAGCGCAGGCCGCCATCGGCGGGCCTGGTCATGGCCGGTGGCGAGGGGTTCGGTGGCAGCGGCTTCGGCATGCCCCCACTGTACTGCGAATGGCGGCAGCGGAGGTGGTCGCGGACTGGCCGCCGGGACGCTCAGCTGGTCACGAAGCCCGGATAGCCGTCTGCCCCGACCTGGTTGCAGATCGCGCGAAACCGATCCATGCCGCCGGCATAGGGCATGAACACCCTGGGCTTGCCCGGCACGTTCGCCCCCAGGTACCAGGAGCTGTTCGCCTTGGGCAGCAGCGTCGCGCTGGCCGCATCATCGACCCTGCCGACCCAGTCGTGCATGGCCGCGGGAGTGGCTTCGATGCGGGCATGGCCATGCTCGGGCATTTAGGCAATGCCCGAGCGCCACTCGCGCGTACGCTCGAGCGATTTCAGCGGCGAGAGGCCTTCGTCGTACATGATGTGCCTGATCTTGCACCCGGCGGTGCCGCCCAGCGCAGGGACCCTGTCGAAACACGCGGCCTTCGTCTTCCTGAACGTGCCGGGTCCAGACACGGGGCCGCTGAGCGAGGTGGTCGTGCCGATGACGAGTTCGGTATCGGTCACGCCGGACAGCTTGGCGGCTCCAACGCGCCTTGGGGCCATCAAACTTGCCGGCACGCCGATCATCGATGGCTTTCCGAAAGGCACCTCACGCCCGTACCAGCGCGTGTCACCCGCCGCTACCCTTGAGGCTGTCGTTGATCATGATGAAGATCAGAAAGCCGCACATCAGTGCGGCGGGTACGGCCGAGACCCCGCCGAACCACTTGATGCGCTGTTCCAGGTCGACGTTGCCCGAGGCGATCAGGTTGACCACCGGAGCGGCTACCACCGTAAGCATGAAGACCAGCGCAGGAAACATCGCCGCCATGCCGGCTCCCGTCTGCAGTCGCGCCGGCACGAAAATGGACGCGATTCCGACGACCAGGGTCGCCACCAACCAGGGCAGCATCACCGCCGCCGATCCGCTCCAGAAGGTCTGCCAGGGGATCTGCCGGTATCCCGCCAGGGCCGTGAATACGCCGGCGTAGGCGATGATCGCCGTGGCAAGAAAAATAAGGGCGCTCAATCCGGAGGTCATCATGCGCTGGCACACTCTTTTGGGGTTCGATCCTGCGATCGCATCAGGATAGGGAGGCCGGCGCCGGCGCCACCTCGTTGGACACCGAGCGGGAGAAGCCATCCTCCGGGCGGTGCTCCTGCGTCGCGCCGCGACGACCTTGATTGGCTTCGTCGACCATTGGGCTCAACGGCGGTTTCCGCTCTCATTTCATCTGAAATACCGGGCTTTGCGTTTGAAACGGCAGGTGCATGCCCGGACAGAGCAAAAACGCGTGGTCGCGTCTCACCTCGAGTTTCGGTTCGCATTGACCGTCGGTGATGATCAGCACCGAGCAGTCTTTCGGGAAATCTGGCTGCCCGAGCAGCATATCGACCGCCGGCTGCAAGACGGTGCCACCGCGGCCACGCACGCGTGCGCGCGCCGCCAGCGCATCCACGTCGACATAGCCCTCGTCGTAGGGCGTGGCGTCGCAGAACACGAGCCGCACCTGTCTGACGCTTTGTGCCTGAGAGAAGGCGACGATCGCGCCCAGGGCCTTGCCCAGGTCGGCGCGATCCATCGATGCGCTGGTATCGAGTATCACACCGAAGGTATGGGTCGTACGTTCTTCTTCGGGTTCGACGAAGCGCGGTCTTGGGATGTCTGGTGTCACCGACTGGCGCCGCGATGGTCGTGCCCAACTCCGCTGGCGCTCCGGCACCGGGCAGCGCTCCTGGATCCAGGCGGCGAGTTGCGCCTGCCATGGAATCGGGGGCTGATTCAACGTGCGAATCGCCTCGACGAGGCCGGCGGGCAACAGGCTTCGAGCGCTCGATTGATGAAAATCGAGGCCCTGGGCCAATGCTCGCCGGCAGAAGGCTTCGCGATCGGTGAAGCATCTGCCGGCCCTGTCGTCGAGGATGTCGACATCGGCGCCGCGCAGCGTCGACAGCCGGCGCCTGACACGCAGCTCGCTGGCCAGGCTGCGATAGATGTCTTCGGCGGCTTGGCCGCGCAGCGTGTCGTCGAACAACAGCCCGCCGTCGGGCGCGATGCCGAGATTCATTGACACCAACCAATCGTTGATGACGAAATCACAGGCTACATTCCAGAGATAGGGATCACGCCCCTGGCGGCGGCTGGCATGGTTCAGGCCGGCATGCAGAATCTCATGGGCGATGACGAACTTGGCCTGCTCGAAGCCCAGGTGGCGGCGCGGATTGATGAAGATCTCGCCGGTCCCGACCTGAATCGCGGCGATATGGATGTTCAGTCGGTCGCAGAGTTCGGCATCTTCCACCAACTCGAATTCGCTCAGCAGCGAGCCCAGCAGCGGATAGTGCGTCAGTAGCCACCGGCGGGCTCGGGCCGGCGGACCATTCGGATCGGCGCGCCCGTCGGATGGGTTCCCCGACTGCTGTAATTGCAGGGCGCGTTTGGCATTGTCGACCAGCGCCTGCGCAAAGATGCTTTCGAAATCCGGCCGCTGGTGATGGTGTGTCGTCTGCGCACGCTCTGCCGTCAGCAGCGGCTGCTGCGAGCGCGTCAAGGTCCACTGACCATCCAGCACCTCGTTGATCGGCTCGGTATGCAACCGCGAAGCAATCGCCTCCAGCGGCTGGCGGCCCCACTGCAGATATCCGGGCGGCAGGGCGATGTGCTCGGGCAATTCGCCGGCACGAACCTGCTGCCAGGTGTGCAGGGCCGCAATCTGCGCGGCGAGGTCCGTGATTCGTGCGGGCACTGGCAGGCGGCGCGCCACGCCCGAAGCGAGCACCAGCGCGGCCAAAGCGAACACGCCGAACCACTGCTCGTTCGACAGTTTGACGGACGGGTCGAAACGCACCGTGCCATCGATGTCGATCTGGCAATATGCCCCGGCAGGCAATACGGTTCGGCTTGGCGGCACCACCGGCCGGAAGTTCATCGCGCCGGTCAAGGGGCCCAGCAGGTAGTGCTCGGACAGTTGCCGCTGCGCGCGTTCATAGCCTTTGGGCTGGCGCTTGTGCGACCTATGCCGATGCGTCATGACTCGCCTTTCGCTGCAACAGACGAGGCAACTCCTTGGCCATCTCGAGCACGAACCAGTCTGGCAGACGCTCACCGCGGTCGTTCTCGGTCAGCACCAGTTGGGCCAGTTCGCCGTCGATGCGCGCGAGACTCTTGAGCGCGCCCTTGGCGGCCTCGGCCAGTTCGCGGCTGTCACGGCCGAGCAGAGCCTCGCGATCAGGCAGCTCCTTGATCAGCTGGTCGCGCAGGCTGTGGGTCAGGAAGTAGGTCAGGTCGCGATCCTCGGGCGCGTTGGGCCATGGCTCTTCACCCTTGAGAATCTTGTGCACGCTGAACTGATTCCGCAATTGCTTCAAAAAGGCCTTGAAGCCGATGGCGTGGTCGCGGCCCAGGCAGCCGAACAGCACAGCATCAAGGGCATCGGGCCCGATCTCCTCGCCCCAGGCATGCAGCGCATCGCTAACCGCATGCCAGCTGCGTGGCGTTGAAAACGGCTCTTCTTTGGCCGGCGGCACCTCGGTGCTGAGCTGGCTGGGTCGCGCGCGAACATAGTCGATCACCCAGCGGTGAATGCCGGCATGCTCGGCCCATTGCAGCCACTCGCGGTGCGAGGCACGCACATGCACGTGAACCATGCGATTGATCAGTGCGCTGGGCATGGGCTTGGCCAGCGCGGCATCGTGTGCGCGGTTGCCCGCACCGATGATGATCGAACCCTTCGGCAGTCGGTACTCGCCGATACGCTGCTCAAGGATGAGGCTGTAGAACGCCTTCTGGATCTCGGCTGAAGCAATGTTCAATTCATCGATGAAAAGCACGAATTCGCGCTCGCGCACGATCATCGCCGGCGGATAGAAGCGACTGACCGCGCCGTCGATCTTCGGGATACCGATCAGATCTTCGGGCGCCAGTTGAGAGCCCAGCAGCGCCACGCACTCCATGCCGAGAGATTCGGCGAACTGCTCGACCAACGAGCTCTTGCCGACTCCTGGTGGCCCCCAGATGAAGACCGGGCGCACGATCGCGACGTTCAGCAGGAACTCCTGAATCTGGCGGATCGTGAGCGTGATGTTCGAGTTCATGACCGGCTCACCCCTTCAGGCAGACCACCCCTTTTTATCGTAGGCACGATCTCAACCAGGTCTTTGTGCGCCTTCATGACCGCGTCGATGTCTTTGTAGGCCGTGGCTACCTCGTCCATTGCGCCGGCGTCCCGAAGGCACTCGATTCCTTCCGTAGCCCGGGCATGGTCGTCGAGCCAGCACAACACGAATAGTTGCCAAGGCGCGGGCTTGAAAGACCATTCTTACGAATGGTATGCATCCGGCGACGGACAGCCGGATGCGCCGCCAGCCTGGTGGGCGTCACTGGCCGCCCGTTCGTCTAATGGCCGCCCGTTCGTCTAATGGCCACTCAACGCTATCTGCAAAGCAAGCGAATGCCGATGGGCGGTGGGCGCGCCGCCTATCGTACGCACCTTTTGTCCGGCGCGCGGACCAAGCGCGATCCGGTTCGTCGGTGCCGCCGCTCGCAGTGCTGGCGCCGATCAATCCCTTGTTGACGGGATCGAATACCGCTCGCATCGGGTGTACTGCTGATCGTGTTCCTCAGGGTTTGGAACACCACTTCAGCCACGACCGGGAGAGGCAGATGAAGAGGAATCTTGTTGTCAGCATGGCTTTTGCTACCGTGATAGCCACCGCAGCTTCCACCGTCGCTTATGGTCGCGGACCCTGGGGGCCGAGCCCGTATGAGGTGAAGCAGCAAGCCAATGGCTCGTGGATCGTCATCAAAGACGGCGGCAATCGCGCCGCGATCGGTGGCCAGTACAAGAGCGCCCAAGAGGCGGGAGCCGTGGCGCGTGAGGCCAATCGCCAGTTGATGGAGACGAACCAGGGCGCCCTGCAGCAGCGAACGCGATAATCGGCGCCGGGATCAGCTGGCGCCAGCTACGCCTGTTCTTGACCGCTGGCTGGCCGCCCGGGTGAGTGGGCACTGGCCGACCACGGGTGGCGAGGAGCCGGTTGCCGTCTGACGCCCTGGCCAAATCAACGCGTCAGACGATCCGCTCGATCAACCAGCCCGCAGCCGCGACGGCGATCGCCGCCGACGATGCCGGCATCACGATGCGTGCATAGGAATCGGATTGGCGCAGCCATGTCAATAACGGCAGGGTCAGCACCACGATCACCAGTTGCCCGAACTCGATGCCTACGTTGAACGACGCCAGCGCGAGCATCAGCGACGAATCGGGCAGCTTCAGATCGGCCAGCACGCTGGCAAAGCCAAAACCGTGGATCAGGCCGAAGCCGAATACAACCGGCCAGGCCGGGCGCGCGAATACGGGCCGTATGTTGTTGAGCGCGACCAGCAACACCGACAGCGCGATGGCGGATTCCACCAGGCGGCCAGGCGGCTCGAACAGATGCAGGCCAGCCAGGGTCAGCGTGATCGAATGCGCAACGGTGAATGCCGTGACAAGTTTGAGGCTGGCGATCAGCACGGATCTGCCATCGGCCGCGGGGCGCCAATGGCCATGCTCGCGAGTCAGGACCACGGTCAGCAACAGAGTAAGAACGAACAGGATGTGGTCGAGGCCGATCGCGATATGACGCATGCCTTCGAGCACGAAGCGCAGCAGGTGGTCCGATGCAGCAGGCCGGGATATGGTGACAAGCATGGCCGGATCCGCGCTCGTCAGAACAAGCGGCCGGCTCTTCGGGCCATGCACGAAATGACCGATCAACCTGTGGGCCGGCACATCGGTTTCGTACAGGCGGCTGGACAACCGTATGCCCGCCACCGGCAGCTCGCAGCGAATCTGCCAACGGATCAACCAATGTGCCTGGCCGTCAGTGATGCGGCGCTTGACATGTGGTGTCGACCGTTCGCAAGACTGGTCGGCGATATCGATCTGCAGCGCCCCCTGCACCTGCGCGGCGATGGCCGCTGCGTCGTCGTGCGTGGCCTGGCCGTTCGCGCCGTCGTCGGCAGCATGGGTTGCGGAGGTGCCGGCCGGAACGGCCGGCGCGCGCGACAAGGTGTCGACCTGTACGTTGAGCACCTCGTCTTCGAGAACCAGCGTGAGCAGGCTTTCACCCGACTGGTGCGCGGCGGCCTCGAACGCCACCGCCGTCAGCAACAGAACCGCCAGCCATGCGGCAATGCGACGAGAGCCGGCCGGCAGGTCCATCGCCGGCCTCAGCGCCTCGCCTGATCGATCAGGTCGCGCAGACCCCGGATCTGGTAGTCGGGTATCGTGTAGACGGTCTGCTGCTGCGGCACGTGAATATATCGGGCGAGCCCGTCGGCACCCAGGTCGCCAACCTCGACGGTGAGCCGATGCGCATTCGTGCGGTCGAACAGCAGCACGATCAGTTCAGGGGCCTCGAGCCCGAAGCGCTGCCGCGATCCGGCATCGGCCGGCAGGCGCCGTTCGGTGCGGGTGCGCGAGAAGGTGTTCAGGGTCGGGCCGGGGTCGTCCGCGTCTCCCGCCCTCGCCTTGTGCGCGTGCTCGCCCGCCGACGGCCCGTGGTCGCGGTGCAGCAACCAGGCACCGGTATCGTCGCGCTCGAAGCGCAGGCGCCCGCCGCCATGGAGCAATTCCACCGCGGCGAGATCGTCGGTGCCGGAGGTCCAAAGAAACGGTAACGCGGCTTCGTGATCGTCGCCGTGATCGTTGGCCGTGGTATGTTGCGACCGGGTCTGCCAGACGATGGCCACGGCGGCCACGATGGCCACCAGAGTCCATAGCCACGTGGACCGCCAGCTAGACCAGCCGCGCCGGGTCGTCATCGCCCGCGCCGCCAGCGGTGAACGAGGATGAAGCCGATCGCCAGCAACGGCATGAGCACCGTGCTGAGCAGGAAGGTGAATTGCATCTGCCGGTTGCTCAGCCGGATCGATGGCAACTGATAGGTGCGCGGCGCGATGTCGATCAGTTGTTCGTTGTCCGCCAGATAGCTGACAGCATTGAGAAACAGCTGTCCGTTGCCCAGCACCGGATAAAACGAGTTGGTCATGAAGTCGCCATCCCCGGCCACGATCAGCTGCGATTGCGGTGACTGGGTGCCCGCCGAACTGCGGCGCGTGGCGAGCACCATCAGGGACCGCGCGCGCTCGTCGTCATCCACCTTCGACGGCATGCCCTCGAGCGCCGCCACCTTGGCTCGCTCGCTGGTCATGACCAGCGGAAACACGGATACACCCGGCGGCGGCTGGCGGCCCACGGGAGAGAGCGAACTGACGCCGGGAAAGAAGGTGAGCGCGAGATCGCGCGTGATCTTGTGGCGCAGGTAGCTGCTCACCGCGGGAGTGGCCGGGTCGGTCCAGTAATGGCTGTTGGTGTCGAGCACGCGATTGGCGTCGTGGCGCACACCGAACGCGGCCAGCGTGCCGGATAGACCCGCTTCATAGAGCGGATCGAGCAGCATCACCGCGCGCCCTCCGTCGGCCATGAATGCGTCGACGGAGTCGACCTCGCGGGGCAGGAACGGCGTGCGCGGTGCGGCAATCACCAGCACATGGCAGCCCTGCAACTGGGCCGGCCCCTGCAGCAGTACGACGCGCCGCACCCTGTAGCCCAGCGCCTCGAGCGCCTGCCGGGCCATGCCGGCACCGTGACGCTCGTGGACCTCGAGCCGCCGCCCGCCACTGCTGTGGTCGTGCGCCATGCCGCCCTCGAAATGGTCGTGGGTGCTCAGGCTGAACGGGTCGGCCTCGAGGTGGCCGTCAGTGAAGCAGACGGCCTGGCCACTGCCACGCTGCGCACGGATCAGGCCATTCGTGAAATCGACCTCGGTGCCACCGTTGACGACGGTGCGCCGACCTTCGGTCTCGAACACGGCGCTGCCCGGAAAGCGGATCTGGAACTTCTGCGCCTGCGCCGGATGCACGACCGGATCGAAGGCCTGCACGTCGATCAGCGGCGAGGCCTGCGCGTATTGCTCGAGCAGCAGCTTGGCATCGACCAGGCTGCGATTGGTCAGCGTATAGAAGTAGGTGATACGCACAGGCGACTTGAGCGATCTGATCACCCGCAGGGTTTCGGGCCCTATCGAATAGACACCGCTGGGCGTCAGGTCGAAACGCCACGGATGAGACAGCACCCACTGGTTGAACGCAACGGCCGCCAGCAAGGTGGCGACGAGCGGCATCGCATGTCGCAGTCGCGCGACGAGCCGGCCGAAGGTGGCGATCACAGACGCCGCTCCCGCAGCACGACGATGCTCGCGACCAGCGACACGACGACGATGCTGCCGAAATAGGCCAGTGAGGCACTGCTGAACACGCCGCGAATGAGATCGATGTAATGCACCGAAAACGACAAGTGGCTGAACACGGGTGCCAGCGCGGGCGCCCAGCCGATGCCGGCCGCGTAGTCGGCGAACCAGAGGCCCAGCAGTACGGCCCAGGTGATGGCGGCGGCGACGATCTGGTTCGTGCACATCGACGAGACGAACAAGCCGATGGCTGCGAACGCGCTGCCCAGCAGCGCAATGCCCAGATACCCGCCCAGCACCGGGCCGAGATCGGGCTTGCCGAACAGTATCAGCGGCACGACCGCGGTCGACGTGCCGGCGAGCATCAGCAGCAACACGATGGCTGCGGCGGCATACTTGCCGAGCACGATCTGAACTTCGGTCAGGGGCAATGTCATCAGCAACTCGAGCGTGCCGGACTTGTTCTCCTCGGCGAAGATGCGCATGGTCATCAGCGGCATCAACAGCAACAGCAGCAGGCTCATGTTGTGAAACGAGGTCACCATGTGCACCGCGTTCACGATGAACAGATTGAAGCTGAAGAAGTAGCCTGTCAGCGCCCAGAACGTGGCCAACAGCACCGGCGCGATTGGCGCCGCGAAATACTCGCGCAACTCCTTGCGTAAAATTGCCCCGAAGCCGCTCATGATTCGGCCGTCCGGCGCGCGGCGGCTACCGCGTCGACGAAGCTCTCTTCGAGCGTGG
>JAWKYD010000015.1:0-191301 GCA_041396685.1 Burkholderiaceae bacterium | reverse complement strand
TGAGCGTGACCATCTGGCCGCTGACCCGCACCCGGATATCGGTGTCGGGCCCATCCAGCAGAACCATCAGATCATCGACGCGCTCGGCCCAGGGCAGTGACGCGACACCGGGGCTCACGGCCAGCCTGTCGGTCAGATTGCGCATGCCGTAAACCTTGAGCGCCGCGCGCACCAGACCACGCCGCGTGTCCTCGCTGCCCAGAATGCCGTCGATCTGCAGGCGCCCGTCCGCGGCGCGCAAATCCAGGATCGGCTCGAGCAAGGCGAGGTTCGCATCGCGGGAGGCGCCTGCGGCGTCCGGGGCCGGCGCCGAGATCGGGCCGGCACTGCGGGTTGGAATGCGCTCGACGACGCTGGCAACGGGCTCCGTCGGTTCGCCCGCCGTCGCGGGAGGTTTCCGCGCCGGGGCGGACAGCGCCCCCGGGCCAGGTGCGGGCGACCCGGTGGGACCCGGAGCGCTACCAGACCCGATGGCGGACGTTCTCGCGGCAGCGGCCGCCGTTTCAGACGGTGCGCCGTCGGCGGCACCGCCCGCCGAGGCAACCGACCGTCCGGCGCCACTGGCACCGGCGACGGACAAGGGCCTGGGCGTGGCGCCGGGCCCGGCATCGGGCATGCGCTCGGCAAACGGCAGCGATGCACCTTTGCCCGCCGATGCCGGCCGCGATTGCGACGCATCGGTGGTGGGTCGCGCCGCACCGGCCGACGGCGTCTTCACGCCGACGTCGGTGCGCGGCTCGGTCGACATACCGCTCCCGGCAGCCGGCGGGTTGGCCGCGCCGGCGGGCGGTGACCGGCCACCGGCCCCGCTGCCTGCCGCCCCCGGGGCGGCCGAGGGCCGGTCGGCGTCGGCCGCAACAGTGCGTGGATCACCGGAGGGCACGGGCGCCTCGGCTCTGGCCAGCACCGGTTCACCCGCCGGCTCGTCGTCGGCGACGAAGGCGGCGATCAGCCACACCAGCAACCAGCCCAGCAGCAGCCCGAATGCCCCGTTGGCGGCCGCCCGATCGAAGCGCTGCCAGCCTGAGGCGGTGCGTGCCTCGGCGCGGCCGGCCGTCGCCGGGGAATCGGTCAGCAGGCTCACGTCTCACCATCCGCAGCGGCAGGCGGCCGATCGCCGGTGGACGAGGCGGCATCACCAGGGACCGGCGCCACCACCAGGCGTCGGCGGCGCCGCGCCATCGCATCGAGCGCGTCGAGATCGCGCACGCCGGCTTCCACGCGGTTCAGACGCGCCGCGAGACGCTTGCTCTGGCGTGCGCGCGCGCCAGGATTCATGGCGCCTCGGCGGGCCAGCTCGCGGACCTGGCGGCGCGCCGCCTGAACGTCGTGCCGAAGGCCGGGCAACAGCGCGGCCAGTCTCTGGTGCTCGGTCTCGAGCGAATCGTAGGACGCCTGGACGGCGGCCAGCACGCGTTCCTGGTCGCTCGAGGAGGCGCGCAGCGCCTCGAGTTCCGAGCGTTGCGAGTCGTGCTCGGCCTGCAGGGTGTCGAGGCGCTTGCGCAGATCGGCGGCCTCGTTATCCTTGGCCTGGCCCCAGCGGTCGGCGGCATCGCGCTGATGGTTCACCTCATGGAGCTGATTCTTGAGACGCTCGATCTCGCTGGCACGCTCGGCTATCGTGCGGCGGCTTTCGTCGAGATCGGTCTGTTTGCTGGTCTCACGATTGCGCGCGTCGGTCAGGTCCTGCTCGAGGCGCGCCCGCTGCAGGCGCGACTCGGCCAACTGAGCCTGCAGCAGGTCGGTCTCCTGGGCGGCCTGCTCGAGCGAGCCGCGCAACGTGGTGGCCTCGCGCTCGTGGACCGACAGTTCGGCGACCTGTTCCTCGTGGCGCGAGCGCATCTCGGCCATTTCGCGGGCGGCCCGCAGCCCGGCGACCTCGCCGTCGCGCAGCATCAGACGGTCGAACAGCCACAGCCCGGCCCAGCCCATCAGCAGGCCCAGCGTCAGCCACCACAAGGCATTGAGCACGATCATGCGCGAGGATTCGGAAATACGATGTCGGGGCGCTGCGCGAAGTCATGCCCACCGTGGCCCGCCACCAACGGCGCGAGAACCGCGCGTCCGGTCAACCAGGGTTCAGGCAAGTGCTCACTCCGCATCCGAGTCTTAGGGTCGTCGCGGACATGGTGACCTGGCCACGACCCGACCGGCCGAGCCCCCGACGGCCCGTTGCCGAAGTGTAGCGCGTTCGCCACCGAGCGTGACTCAGGCTGGATATAATCGCGGGTTTGTTACCGGATACCGAGCGAAGCATGAGCGCCGACCACGAATCTTTCATCAAGACACCCAAGCAACTGATCACGGTGGTCGTGCTGTCCTTTGTCTTGCCCGTATTGCTGATCGCGCTGCTGGTCAAGTTCGTCGGCACCGGCAAGCTGATCGGCGCCGGCGCCGATGCCATGTCGGAAGCGGCCACGCTCGAGCGCATCAAGCCGGTGGCCGGCTTCCAGCTCGGCAGGCCCGAAGGTGGCCAGGAGGTGGTGGCTGCGCGTCCCGTGGCGGCACCCGCCGCCGCCGCGGCACCGAAGTCCGGTGAGCAGGTGTTCAATCAGGCGTGCATGGCCTGCCATTCCACCGGCGCTGCCGGCGCACCGAAAGTCGGCGACAACGCCGCCTGGGCGCCGCGCATCGCGCAAGGTCTCGAGACGCTGGTCGGTGCCGCGGTCAAGGGCAAGGGCGCGATGCCGCCGCAGGGCGCCGCGTTCTCTGAAACCGAAGTGGCCCGCGCGGTGGTCTACATGACCAACCAATCGGGTGGCAGCTTCGAGGAACCCAAGTAACGCAGTCGCGACCACCGCTTCCGTGCAATGAAAACGGCGTCCGCGGACGCCGTTTTCATTGCACGAGGCACGCCGCTCAGGGACAGGCTGATCCATTCGCGCGATGCAGCGCGCCCGGGCTTCGGGATCGGCTGCAAGGCGCCGAGCGCAGCGATATCGGGCGATATCGCGAGCATTGGCAACGCCGCAGACGGCCCGATGCAGGGATGCGATGCGCCGCGTGGCGAATGGATCAGCGTCTCCCTCAGGGCGCGGGCACGACCACCGCGCTGTGGATCATCTCCTCGATCAGCGCCAGCACGACCTTGCCCGACAACTCGTAGGGGTCCAGCACGGGCGTCTCGGCGTATTTCAGCAGCAGCGACGGATTCTGCTTCTCGAGGTTGACCCGGCCCATGGTCCAATCGGCGAAACGCCGCTCGGAGATCTCGGCGTAATCGAGCAGCATCACCTCGTGATGACGCGGGTCCGCCAGGATGCGCGCATAGAGCGCATTGACCTGCGTGCGGCCACCCTCGAGCAACTGGATGAACATCTTGTCCCGGTAGCACAACATGCCGGTGATGCCGTGGGCGGGGTTGTAGTCGCGTGCATCGCAAACGATGTCGGCGGCCTGATCGGCCGTGATCGGTTCGCGGGTTCGCGAGACGTAGAGCAATCGCACCAGCATCTTGTGATCTTCCGTGGCAATGGACGTTTGGTTCGAAAGCGATGGCGCGGGGCGTTCGCAAGATGCGGACCCGTGCGAGGCTTCCGTCAGCGGCCGGGCACCAACGACAGGAACTCGCGCCGCAGACTGGCGTCTTTCAGGAACGAACCCCGCATCACACTGTTGATCATCTTGGCATCGGTGTCCTTGACGCCACGCCAGTGCATGCAGAAGTGATCGGCCTCCATCACCACCGCCAGGCCGTCGGGCTTGATCTGGCTGAACAACAGATCGGCGAGCTGCGTGATCGCCTCTTCCTGGATCTGCGGGCGGCTCATCACCCAGTCGGCCAGTCGCGCGTACTTGGACAGGCCGATCAGGTTCGAGTGGCTGTTGGGCATCACGCCGACCCAGATGCGACCCATGATCGGCACCAGATGATGCGAACAGGCACTGCGGATCCGCAGCGGGCCGATGATGATCAGTTCGTTCAGATGGGCGACGTTCGGAAACTCGGTGATCGACGGCGTCTCGACATATCGGCCGCGAAAGACTTCGTTCAGGTACATCTTGGCGACCCGGCGGGCCGTGTCCTGGGTGTTGTGATCGCCCTCGATGTCGATGACCATGCTCTCGAGGACGCCGGTCATCTTGGCGGTGACCTCCTCGAGCAATGCTTCCATGTCGCCCGGCTCGAGACTGTCGGCGATGTTGTCGTTGGCGAAGAAGCGCTGGCGGCGTGCCTTCAGGCGCTCGCGAATCTTGACCGAGACCGGCACGCCGAGTGACTCGTGAGTGCCGTCGTCGGCTGGGTCCTGCGCTGCCCTGGCGGGCGAGTCGGATGCATCCATCGACTGAGATCCTGTCCGGGTTTCGGTGCCGCGCGCTCGCCATACCCGTTCGGGCCACGGGCGACGCGGTCACACCTTGCCGATATCGGCGGGGATGGGGCACCGCGCGGGTCGAAGAATCGCGCAGGATACCGCAGTGGTCGGGCGATGCGAGATTGCCGGACCGTCATCGCGGCGAAACCAGCCGGGTTTCATGCCTCTTGCGTGCAATGCAGCACGGACGCCCCGACGCCACCGGCGGGCCGCGCCGGGCCCACGGCCCTAGTGCCGGCCGCTGCACGGTTCCCGGGTCAGGACCCGATCAGACCGGCGCGCTGCGCCGCCTCGTAGACGAGTTGGGCGGCCGCCGCGTCTTCGACCGCCTGGCCCAGTGCCTTGAAAATCACCGTGCGCCCCAGCGGCATGGGCTGACTGCCGGCCAGCAATTCGCCGATCTCGGCCTGAACCCGCGCACCGGAGAGCAAGACGTCGCCGGCTTCGGTCTCGGCTGCGTGCCGCGAATCGGCCAGGACGTAGTGACTCATGGCGGCATCATCGAGTTCGCGCCAGGTCGGACGCGGCGCGCCGACGGCATTGACCAAGGCGCCCGGCTTCAGCCACTGTCCTTGCAGGACCGGGCTCTGCGAGGTGGTGAGCGTGCAGACGATGTCGGCGCCGCGCACCGCCTGCTCCGCACTGTCGCAGGCGATCCCGCCGATCTCGGCGGCGCAGGCCTGCACGTTCGCGGGCGACCGCCCCCACACACGGATCTCGCGAACCGGTCGGACGGCTCGCAACGCGAGAGCGTGGGTGCGGGCCAGCGCACCGCTGCCGAGCAAGGCAACGACGCCGGCGTCGTCGGGCGTCAAATGGCGGGCGGCGACCGCGGATACACCGGCGGTTCGCAGGTTGGTCAACCAGGTGGCGTCCATGACCGCTCGTGTGCGCCCGGTGACGGCATCCATCAGCACGGCCGTGGCCAGCAGGGTCGGCAGGCCGCGCGCGGCGTTGTTCGGCGCCAGGGTGATGAGCTTGGTGACCAGCGCGTCACCCAGCCGCGCCGGCTTGAGAAACAGCAAGGTGCGCTCGGCCTCGGGTATGGTGGGCGGGTCGATCTCGGTGACCGAGCGCAGCGGCTGCACGGCGCGTCCCTGGCTGAGCGCGACCAGTGCGTCCTCGAGGCGGTCGAGCAGGATTGGCAGGTCGAGCAGGCGGCGCACGGTGGCGTCGTCGAAGTACGGAGTGGTCTCAGCCATGGGACAACGATCGTCGTTCGGGTCGTGGCGCCGATCGTACCCTGCCGGCCGCCGCGGGCCTCGCAACCCGCGCGGCCATGCGTCTCAACCGGGCTTCGCCACCAAGGTGGCGCCGATGATCACCAGTGCGATGCCTGCGATCTGGCGCGAGCCGAGGGTTTCCCCGAGCAGGAACACGCCCAGCAGAACGACGACGATGATGGTCACACCAGAGAACGTATAGGCCACCGACAACGGCAGTGCGCGCAGGGCCAACAGCCAAAGCAGCGTGCTGCCGACGTAGGCTGCCAAGGCCGCCAGGGTCAAGGGGTGCATGAGCTGCATCACCAGCCCGCCCAGCAGCGACTCGCCGGCTTGCGCGCCGACGAAGCGGCCACTGGCGATCTTGAGCGAGACCTGGGCAAACGCGGTCAACGCGACGCTGCCCAGCACGATCAGGAACGGTGTGACGCTCATACGGCGACCGGCGCGTCGGCGCGACTCATGCGCAGTGCGGGGCCATCGCCCGCGAGCGCGTCGACCTCGCCGGGCTCGGCAATGACACAGCCGGTCACGCAAGATCCGGCCAGCTCGCGCACGGTGTCGAGCGAGACCCGGTTGAACGCGTCCTGAGCATAGTGCTCGTTCAGGAATGCGATCAGTTCGAGCAGTTCGTTGGCGACCGACCGCTCCATGGCGTCGAATGCCGCACGTGCATAGACGACGAGCTCGGGCGCCGGCTTGCGGCTGCCCCGGCCGATGCCGGCATAGACGTGGCCGAGCGATTCGATGGTGCGGGCTTCGAACAGGTTCGCGCCATCGAAGACCGGCGAACCGATCGGCACGCTGGCGAGCAACTTCTCGACATCGCGCTGATAGACGCCGTGACCCACGCAGAAGAACACGGCCTGCGCGTCGGCCAGCGTGGCGGCAACGTCATTGCTGAACACGTCGCCGAAGCCGGTGCGGCGCAGATTCTGGTCGTCGCTCTTGACGTAGGGATCCTGCAGGCGCACCTGGCAACCCTTGTCACGCAGCAACGCCGCCAGGGACAGCGTGGGCGAGTTGCGTGTGTCCTCGGAGTCGAAACGGTAGGCGACGCCCAACAGCGCGACACGCTTGCCGGAGAGACAGCCGAAATGAGCTTCGGCAAGCGCAACGCTGGCGGCCGGCGAGGCGTCGTTGATCTCACGCGCCCGCAGGATCAGGCTCGCCGAAGTATCGGCCCCGGATTCGTGGCGCCGCCACCAGAGAAGAATGCCGTCCTTGGGCAGGCAGTGGCCACCGACGCCGATCGAGGGCACCAGAATGGCACCGCTGGGCACGGCGGTTGCCGAGCCGGAGGCCGAATCGCTCTGCTCGAGCGACCTGTTGACCTCGTCGCGCAGCGCGTAGAAATCGATGTCGTGGTCGTCGCAGTAGCGCACCAGCTCCGCCGCGAATGCAATGCGGACATCGCGATACGCGTTCTCCAGCGTCTTGACCACCTCGGCGGTCATGCTGTTGGTCTGATGCAGCCGGCCGCGCGTGACGATGCGGCCATAGATGCGCCGGATCAACACCGGCGTCAGGGGATGCAGGCCGGCCACCAGTTTGTCGGAAGCGGCGACCCGTTCGACCAGACGGCCCGGCATCACACGGTTGGGGCTGTTGCCCAGCAGGACGTCGCGGCCCTCGACGAGACCGGCACGCGCAAAGCGCTCGCGTATGACTGTCGCCATGCTCGAGGGCGCCAACGTGGACTCGAACACCACCACCGGGATGTTGCCGGCCGGACGCTTGAGCAGCGCAGCGGTCAGATGATCGAGCGAGTCGAACAAGGGACCGTAGTCCGGCCCGAAGCCCTCCTTGTCGGTCTGGACGCTGATCAGGACCATGTCGGCGTCGGCGATGTCGTCGTAGTCGTGGGTGGCGCTGAGGATGCCCTCCGCGACCGCCTGCGAGACGACCTCGTCGAGCCCCGGTTCGACACCCCCGATGACGCTCTTGCCAGCGTTGATCGCGGCCACTTTCCAGCCCGAGGTGGGCGAGTCCCGTTGCACGACCACGATCCTGGCCGGCTCGGCCTGACCCTCACGGATGCGCGCCTGAGCGAGCAGCGCGGCCATGGGCATGCCGACGATGCCGGGTCCGACGACCGCGATCTTGCGCACTGTCCAGTTGAAATCCTGTGCATTGGAGAAGCTTAAGGGCATCGTCGGTCCTCTCGATCAGATGGTTCCGGTGGCACCGTCGCCCGCATCGAGGAACAATGCACTCGCCGGCGTCGATGACTGGGTGGGTTCTGGAAGCTGGTCGCGCAGGCTACGCGCCAGACGACGTTGCAGCCGCGGGCCCGTGTGTTCGGCACCGTGGCGCACATAGGCCGCTTCCGCCGTGGGGCGCCAGTCGGGCACCAGGCGATCGCGATCGATGAACGTACGGTGCCAGAGCTCGACCTGCAGCGCGCCCCATAGCGAGCGCCCGAAGGTTTGTTCGTGATCGATCAGGCGCTCGATTTCGGCGGGGTCGTAGAGTCCTCGCTGGCGAGCCCTTTGCGATAGCAGGACCTCGCGCACGAACTCGCGCGCCGGACCACGGAACCATTGCTGCAGTGGTACCGGAAAACCCATCTTGTCGGTACGGTGCACGACCGATTCGGGCAGCAGCGGCGAAGCCACTTCGCGCAGCACCGCCTTGGAGAATCCGCCGGCCAGCAACTCGCGGTCGGGTACGGCGGCCATGGTTTGCACGATTCGTGTGTCGAGCAGAGGCACGCGCGATTCGAGCGAGGCGGCCATGCTGGCGCGATCCTCGACCTGCAGCAGGGTCGGCAGATTGACCATCAGGTCGAAGTGCAACATCTTCTTGAGATGGCTGGCACGCGCCGGCCGCTCGAAGACCTGTGCGAAGCGGTCCTGGACCTCCGAGGCCGCGAGCGCCGCTTGCGCGGCCGGCGCCAGCAGCGGCGACTTCGCATCGAGGCGATTCATGATCCGGAAGTAGCGCAGGTATCCGGGCGCATCCATGCCCTCGCCCCAGGTGCGGCGCATCAAAGGCATGTAGGTGCGCAAGGTGCCGAGGCAGTGCTCGACATTGGCGAGCGTCAAGGTGTGCTCGCCGACCGGTTGATCGTTGATTGCGCCGAGCAATGCCTCTTCGAGCGCGCCGATCAGGTAGCGTGCATAGCCGACGAAGATCTCGTCGCCGCCCTGCCCGCCCAGGCATACGGTGACATGTTTGCGCGCGACTCGCGACACCATGAACTGCGGGAACAAACCGGGCCCGGCGGCCGGTTCGTCCATGTGGTAGACCAGCGAGGGCAGCATTTCGACGAACTCGGACTCGCTCGGATACACGGTGTGCATGTCCGCGCCGACATGATCGGCGACCGCGCGGGCAAACGGCGTCTCGTCGTACTCCCGGCCCTCGTGGAACGCACCGGTGAAAACCTGCATCCGACCCGGCCAGGCCCGTGCGGCATGCGCGGTGACCACGCTGGAATCGAGTCCGCCGCTCAGATAGGCACCCAGCGGAACATCGCTTCGGACCTGGTGCGCCAGGCTTTGCTCGATCAGCTCGCCGACCCGCTTCGCCGCGGTGGCCATGCCGATGCCCGAGACGGTCTCGAAATCGGGCGTCCAGTAGCGGCGCGTGCGCGGCTCGCGCGCGCCACGCGCGAGCGTCTCGCAGTGTGCGGGCTCGACCTTGTGAATGCCCGCGAACATCGTGCGCGTACCGAGCACGAACTGCAGAGACAAGTAGTCCTCGCAGGCGACCGGGTCGAGCGCACAGGGTGCCTTCGGATGGCGCAGGATCGCCTTGATCTCCGAGGCGTAAACCCACTGTTCGTCGATGCGGGCGCGATACAAGGGCTTGATGCCGAACGGATCGCGGGCCGCGAAGGTCGAGCCGGTGGTGCAATCGTGCACGACGAACGCATACATGCCCTCGAGGTGGTCGACCACGCTCTCGCCCCACTCGCGATAGGCGCGCAGCAGCACCTCGGTGTCCGAGCGGGTGCGGAAAACGTGGCCGAGTTGCTCGAGGCGATGGCGCAATTCGACGTAGTTGTAGATCTCGCCGTTGAAGACCAGTGCGAGACCGGCGTCGATCATCGGCTGATGCCCGCCGGCCGGATCGATCACGGCCAGACGCTTGTGATGCATGACCACGCCATCGGCGTGATGACTGCCTTCACCGTCGGGACCACGATGATCGAGTGCGGCCGCCATGAAGGCCACCAGCGAAGGCTCCTCGTGGCGGCCGGGCGGGCTGATGACGACGACGAATCCGCACATGGTCAGTGACCTCGCCCGACGCGGACGAAGCGGGCGGCCGCAACGACGCCGGCCGAGCCCGATACGATGCCGTCGGCCGGCCCCCGGGCGCTCACGCGGGAATCCTCGTCGGCAGCGAAGCACGCGCCGCGCAGGCCCGGGCATGCGCGCCCATCGGCACGATGTCGAAGTGACGATGAATTTCCTGCAGCACCGACAACAACAGCTCGGTCTTCGTCTCGCTGGACAGGTCCATACCGGGAAAGAATGCGAGCTGCGGCGCTTTGTCGCCACCGATCACATCCAGCGGATGCAGCAGGAAACTCGGCTCGACGCGCATCAGGCGGCACATCAGCAACGCAAGCTTCAGGTAGGCAGACATCAACGGTCGGGAGAAACGTGCCAGATAGGCCAGGTAGCTGAAGTGAAAGGGCGTGCGCAAGACCGGAATCGTCGTCACCGGAATCTCCAGCAGACGATCCTGCCCGCCCATCGACCACCAATAGGGTGCGACCGGTCGCCGCCCGTCACGCCACTGCCCGAACAGACCCTTGCGGCGCTCCCGCTCCTCGGGCGTCAGGCGGGCGCTCCAGAAGTAATAGGCACGCGCGATCGGACCCAGCCAGGTCGGCAGGGTCGAGGCGTCATAGCGATAGCCGAGCTCGTGCAACGCTGTCAGCACCTCCGGCGACCAGCTGAAGCCGGGCCCGCGAAAACCCTCGGGCGTCTGCCCGCTGGCACGCTCGATCGCACGGTGTGCGCGTGTCAGTTCGTCGCGCACCTGCTCGGGTGTGTACTCGTGCAGCCATGGCTCGTGCTCGTGCGAATGATTGCCCACCTCGTGACCGGCCTCGACGATGCTGCGCAGCGCCGAGCGATTCTCGTCGCGCTCGGCGTCGATGCCGACGATGAAGAACGTGATCCGGACGTCGGCGCGTTCGAGGACTTCGAGCATGTACGGAACGAACTCGTCGAGGTAGGAGGGTCGATCCTGCCAGCCCGGATCGCCATGGATCTTCATGTACGACCAGAGGTTGTCGACGTCGAGCGAAAGACTCGCCAGCGGCCGGCTCGGCACCCTGGTCATCAGACGACCCCCGGTTCGGTGACCGCGCGTGAACCGTCGGTCCTGCCGTTGCCGCGCGCCGATGCGAGGACACGCGGTGCGAGTCCGAGATCACGCAACAAGCCCGGCAATTCGCTTTCGACCAGGCCCAGGGTCTCGTTGACGTTCAGCGTGCCGTAGGCGATGCGCGCACCGCTCACGAACCAGCGTCGCGAATCGTCGGCGCGAACCGCCGGCATCACCGAGCGCGAATAGTCGAGCGTCGACACCGCCAGCACGTTGCGGGCACGCGAGACCGAGAAGTCGAGCACCTGATCGCGCCTGAAGTGCGGATACATCTTCTCGAGCGCCGCGAGAAAGCGCTCGCGCAGAATCTCGTCGGTCTCGTTCCAGGCCGGATCGTCGACCGGCAGGTAGAGCGGCAGGTAAATCAGATTGTTGCCGCCGAAGGTCGCGCGATCGACCAGAGTCGTCATCTCGATCACACCGGTGAACGGCACCCAGCGATCGGTGATATTGGTGACGTAGTAGGGCGACAGCGGCTCGCGCGTCAGCAGCGACGCGCAGATCACGCCCTGCGTCGGCACGTCGCGCAGGCGCGAACCGGCCTCGTTGGGCAGGTCCGGACAAAGCGCCGCCGAGATGCGCGGTGGCGTGGTCAACACGGCGGCGTCGAAGACGTGTTCGTCACCGTTGTCGACGACTACCGCGACGCCTTGCGCCGACCGTGGCACCGCCCGGACGCGCGCACCGTTGATGCAACGCACACCGGCGGCCGCGAGCGCGCGGTTCAGGCGGTCGATCAGCAATTCGTAGCCGCCGTCGATATAACCGAACATCTCCTGCTTGATGCCCGAGCGGCGGGCGGCATACATGCGCGCGATGATTGCCCAGATGAAAGCTGCGCTCGCGATCTTGTAGTTCTCACCGAGCTTGCTCTTGAGCAGCGGCAGCCAGATGCGATCGAGCACGCGTTTGCCAGACCAGCGGCCCAGCCACTCGGTGGCCAGCATCTGCTCCAGCGGGCGCGGGTCGCCGACCCGCGAGGCCAGAAAAATGGTCGCGCCGAGGCGGATCTTGTCGAGCAGACGCAATGGCGGAAAGCGCAGGAACTCGATGGCGTTCGACATCGAGTAGAGCTTTCCGTCGGTGAAGAAGCCCGTGCGCGTGATTCCCCAGCGCAGACGCTCGGACAGACCGAGTTCGGCCAGCAACGCGCGCGTGCGCAGATCGGATAGCAGGATCACGTGATAGAAGCGGTCCCAGCGATAGGGGCCGAAGCTCGCGCCCGCGGCCAGGCCGCCGGCGCCGGCGTCGCGCTCGAACAACTGCACATCGGCGCCCGCCTGCGCCAGGCGCAGCGCCAGCGTCATGCCGAGCAGGCCGCCGCCGACGACGGCGACGCTCGGCCGGCGCGCGCCTTCGCTCTTACTCATGAATCGTGCCCCTCGTCGATCGAGGCACCGAGTTCGCGCACCTGTCGGCGCAGACGTACGAACTGGAAATAGGTCTCTTCGTAGTACTTCTTGGCCTGCAGCGACAGCGCACCGAGGCCGATCAGCTGAATCGCCAGGAGCAGGCTGAGCAAACCGATCAGCATGGTGGCCGGATGCTCGCGGAACAGCAGTGCAGCCGCTTCGGCCATCGCATTGCCCGTGCGCCCCATGGCCCCCCACAGCTCGAACGCGACCCAGAAGTTCACATACAGTGAGAACATCATCACCAGCAGACCGGGCACCACCAGCAGCACGAACGGGCGCAGCACGAAGCCCGACACGAGCGTGGAAGCGATGTGCGAGAGCAGGCGCATGCTCGAGGTGCGTACAGGCCCGTCGGCGAGCTGCCGGGACCAGTCGAGGTGGGCCGGAATCTCGTCGATGCGCCCGCCCAGGATCATCGTTTTGTAGACGATCTCCGGCATGATGCCCATGCCCTCCGACTTCGGCTCGAGCGCGCGGATGAATGGCCCGTCATAGGCCCGCACCATGCACGTGAAGGTGGAATGTCGGTTACCGATCAGCAGGGCGAACATGCGGTTGCCGAGCCGGCTCAGCCAGTGACGCAGCGGCGGCACGTGGCTGACCTTGCCGCCTTTCATGTAGGCCGAGGCCAGGACGAGCTTGGTTCCTTTGCGGGTCACCGCCTCGAGCAGCGCGCCGATGGTCTGCGGCGCATAACTGAGATCGGCGTCGATCGTGACCAGGTAGTCGCCGCGCGACGCGGCGAAGGCGGTCTTGAACGCCTGACCGAGTCCGAAATTGGACGGATGGTGGATGACCGAGACATTCGCGAACTCGCGACTCAGTTGTTCGGCGATCTTGCCGGTTTCGTCCGAGCTGCCGTCGTTGATCAGCAGAAGTTCGAATCGATACCGGTCGGCCAGTGTGTCGAGGTAGTCGATGATCTCGCCGACGTTGCGATGCAGGATGGCCGCCTCGTTGTAGCCAGGGATGACGACCGTCACCAGCGGGCGCGCGCTTGCCGCGTCGTTCGTCTGCCTTTCGATGGTGGTCGTTTGCTGCATGGAATCGCCTTTGGTCTATCGACGCAGCGCAGCGCGCGGTCGGCGCGCCCAATGGCGCCACGACCGGCCGCTGCGGCCCCGATGGCCTCACTATATCGGTGCTCGGGAACGTGTCACCCGACCTGTCCACTTGACGCCCCGATCGACCGACCTACGTGCGGTTGTGCCGGATCGGCGAAAGATACGCCAACGGCCCGGGTCGAAAGGCGAACTAGTTCCGCCGCCTCGCGACTGCGGCCGAGCAGACTGCTCGATCCGTTCATGACTCGATAGGCACCGCTCGTCATGCCGCATCTGCTCACCGCTCCCCGTCTGTTTGCCCTGCTTCTCTGTCTGTTTGCGCCCTGGTCGCGCGCCGAACCCGTTGCCGTGCAGAGCCACGGTATGGTACTGGCCGCGCCGGCACCCGACGCCCTGCCGTGCACGGAGGCGGACTTCGGCGCGGTACAGATCCGGATCGGCCTGCACGCTTCGCTGGCCGCCTGCTTCCGCGATGTGCCGCTGCCGGCCACCAGCGGCACCGCTTTCGTTTCGATTCCCCGCGAATTCGAGAGCCGCGTGGTCTCACAAGCGGATTTCGAGCGATTTCGCAACGAGGTCATCGAAGTCGAGAACGCCTCGCGCCGCGCCGAAGACGAGCGTCGCCAGCGGCGCGAGCTCGGCAAGTCCGATGCCGAACCCGCGCCACGGACGGTGCCGCTGGGAGTGTTCGACGATGCGCCGGGACGGGTCGGCTACGCCTACGCGTATGCGCTGATCGAGCGCGACGACAAGGGCAAGACCGAAATTCGCACGATGATGCGCACGGAATCGTTCATCCTGGTGAATGGGCGCGTCGTGCTGCTCATGCTGGTGGCTCCGATCGACGATGGCGACATGGCCTCGAACACCTTCGACATGTCGGAGGCCTGGGCACGCACCATCATCGCCGAGAACGCGCCGCGCGCCGCCGCCGCGACCCTGAGGCTGAACTGATTGCTTGCTCGGCCGCGAAGGTCGGGGGCCATCGCTACGGGCCCCCGCCGCGCGGGCGACCGCCCGATGGCGTCAAATCTGGCGTAGCCAGATCTCGTCGACCGAGTGATCGGCCCGCTTGACGAGCACGACATTGGCGCGACCGCGGGTGGGTCTGATGTTTTCGCGCAGATTACGCAAATTGATCTCGCGCCAGATGTTGCGCGCAACGCCCGCGGCATCGTCGACCGACAGATTGCGGTAGTGGTGGAAATACGAACGCGGTTGCTGGAAGACCGTTTGCTGAAGTTTCAGGAAACGGGTCACGTACCAGGCCTCGATGTTCTGCTCGTCGGCATCGACGTAGATCGAGAAATCGAAATAGTCCGACACGACCGTGCCGGGAAGTCGCTCGTTGCCGGCTTCCGACCGCGCACGCAGGGCTTCGGGCGACGTCACCTGCAGTACGTTCAGGCCCTCGAAGATCAAGATGTCCGGCAACTGCACCTGCTGCAGCCGGTCGGGCAGGATGTCGTAGGCCTCGTGTGAGTAGACCGGCGCATAGACGCTCGGCTGGCCGGCCTTGAGCGCGGCCAGGAAGGCGATCATGCGGCGCCGGTCGTAGCTCTCCGGAAAGCCCTTGCGCTGCATCAGTTCGCGCCGTGCCAGTTCCGCGTTCGGGTAAAGAAATCCGTCGGTGGTGACCAGGGCCACCTGGGGATGATCGGGCCAGCGGGCGAGCAAGGCCTGCAGCACACGCGCGAAGGTGCTCTTGCCCACGGCCACGCTGCCGGCCACGGCGATCACGTACGGGCGACGCCCGACCAGGCGTCCCAGGAATTCGTCGCGCACACCGTCGAGCGTTCTGGCCGAGCGGAAATGAAGATTGAGCAGGCGCGACAACGGCAGATAGATTTGCTCGACGTCGATCATCGCCACCTGCTCGTTGACGCCTCGCAGGGTTTCGAGATCCTTCTCGGACAGCGTCATCGGGGTGCTGGAACGCAGCTTGGCCCAATCGGAGCGGTCGAAGGTCTCGTAGACCGAGAAATCCTCGTCGAATCGCGGGCGGCTGGTCATGTCAGACAACTGTTCCGATCGGTGATGCGGCAATGTACAACAGGCAACCGACACCTGGCTGACGCCGGCGCGTCATCGACGCCACGGAACCCACCCGGCCGCTCGAACCGGCGATCCATGACATTCAACCCTTGGCGGCAATCATTGCCTTGAGCGCGCCGAGGCGGTTACGCGCCTTTTCACCGGTGATGGTGACCGCCGGCTCGGGATGCGCATCCAATGCCATTTCGGCTATGAATCGCGACGCTTGCACGTCGAAATCGCGCCGCGCCCGGCGGCGTTTGCGACACCAGCTCAGGTGCAGGCTGCGCTGGGCGCGGGTGACCGCCACGTACATCAGACGGCGCTCTTCCTCGATGCGGGCGTCGCGCGCCGAATCGCCGGCGGCGTCAGCGCCGCCGACAGTGCGATCGCTTTCGTCGTCACTCTCACCGCTGGCCGGCAGGCCACCATGGTGCGGCAACATGCCCTCCTCGCAGCCGATCAGGAAGACGTGCGGATACTCGAGCCCCTTGGAAGCATGGATCGTGCTCATGCGCACCGCGTCGACGTCGTCCTCGCGACGCTCGAGCTGGGTGATCAGAGCCACGCTCTGGGCGACCTGTACGAGACCGGCGCCGTCGCTCTCGGCACGCCGTTTGACCCAGTCGACGAACTCGCAGACGTTCTGCCAGCGTTGGGTGGCCGCCTTGTCGTCGTGATTCGCATATAGATGGCCGCGATAGTCGATCGCCGTGACCATCTCGTCGAGCAGAACGGCGGCGGGCTCGGCGCGTGACCGGTGTGACAGTCGGTTGATGAACTCGCCGAAGCGTCGCATCTCGGCCAGAGGTCCCGCCGCGACCCGCGATTCCATGCCGGTCTCGAACAAGGCCGCGAACATCGACAGGTGACGTTGGCCGGCGTAGGTGCCCAGCGCCGCCAGCGTGCTGCTGCCGACACCGCGTTTGGGAGTGGTTATCGCGCGAATGAAGGCCGGATCGTCGTCGTCGTTGGCCAACAGTCGCAGGTACGCGATCAGATCGCGAATCTCGGCGCGCTCGAAAAAGCTCTGGCCGCCGGATATCCGATACGGTATGCGCTGCTCGCGTAGGGCCTTCTCGACGATGCGCGCCTGATAGTTGCCGCGATAGAGAATGGCGAAGTCGGCGAACTTCGAGCGCCGCTCGAACTTCAGCCCCTGCAGGCGCATGACGACCGACTCGGCCTCGGCAGCATCGTCGTCGCAAGGCGTGACGCTGATCGGGTCGCCGACGCCGAGTTCGCTGAACAAAGTCTTGGCGTGCAGCTTGGGATTGCGGGCGATCAACGTGTTGGCGGCATTCAGTATCGTCTGCACCGAGCGGTAGTTTTGCTCGAGCTTGATCACCTCGAGGCCCGGGTAGTCGTCGGCCACCCGCTGCAGATTCTCCAGCGTGGCGCCGCGCCAGCCGTAGATCGATTGATCGTCGTCGCCGACCAGGGTGAATGCCGCGCGCGGGCCAACCAGTTCGCGCAGCAGTGCGTATTGACAGGCGTTGGTGTCCTGATATTCGTCGACCAGCAGGTAGCGCAGACTCTCGCGCCAGCGGGTGGCGGCCTGCGGGTGCTCGCTCATCAGGGACAGCGGCAGTCGGATGAGGTCGTCGAAGTCCACCGCCTGGTACGCGCGCAGGGTGGCCGTGTAGTCGCGATAGACCGCGGCCAGCACGCGCGACTCGTCGTCGCCAGCGGCGTCGGCCACCTGATCCGCATCGATCAGTGCGTTCTTCCAGAGCGAGATCTGGCCGACCACCGTGCGAATGCGCTTGCGATCGGTGGTCGCGAGCGATTGCTGGATGATGCCGGCGGCGTCGTCGGCATCGAGAATCGAGAAATTGCGCTTCAGCCCCAGCAGGTGGCCGTCCTGACGCAGCATGCGCACGCCCAGCGAATGGAAGGTGCACACCAGCGGTGACCCACCGCCACCACTCTGGCCGGCCAGCATCGGCGTCAAGCGCTCGGCCATTTCCTGCGCTGCCTTGTTCGTGAACGTGATGGCGGCGATGTGGCGCGCGGCCACGCCAGCGCGAACCAAGTGCACGACCTTGCCGGTGATCACCCGCGTCTTGCCGCTACCGGCGCCGGCGATCACCAGACACGGTCCGTCCAGGTAGGCGACCGCCCGGCGCTGGGCGGCATTCATAGACAGGGCAGACATCGGGCGTCGTTCAGATTTCGATCGGGTCTACTTCGAGCTGCCAGCGCACGCGGCCGGCGTCCGTGTCCAGACGCGCGCGCCAGGCACGCAGGAACGCGTGCAATGCCGGGCGTGAGGGCGATTCGACCAGCAACTGGGCTCTGCTGACACCGGCAATGCGGGCCAGCGGCATGGGGACCGGATAGTAAAGGATCGGCGTGCCGGCCGGGTTCGAGGCCGGTGTCGGCGTCTCGAGCAGGGTTTGCGCCCCGCGTCTGGCCTCGGTCAGAAAGCCCAGGGCCTCGCCGAGCTCGGCCGACTGAGCACGCAGAATCGCATGGTGCGTGAACGGCGGCAGGCTCGCTTCACGCCGCTCGTCGAGCAGGCGGTTGGCGAAAGACGGATAGTCGTGCGCCAGCAAGGCCCCGAAGACCGGGTGGCTGGCGAAACGTGTCTGCACGAAGACCCGGCCCCGACCGTCGTGACGGCCTGCCCGGCCGGCGACCTGGGTGAGCATGGCGAATAGGCGCTCTGGGCCGCGGAAATCGGACGAGAACAAGGCGCCGTCGGCGTCGAGCACGACCACCAACGCAAGCCGGCGCACGTCGTGACCCTTGGCCAGCATCTGCGTGCCGACGATGATGTCGATCTCACCGCCATGCAGCCGCTCGAACACGGATTCGGTGGCACCTACCCGACGAGCCACGTCTCGATCGAGGCGCGCGATGCGGACCTGCGGCAAGGCCTGCGCCAGCAGTTCTTCGATGCGCTGGGTACCACGCCCGAGCGCGATCAGATCGGGATCGCCGCAGTTCGGGCATCGTTCCGGAACCGCGCTCGTCGATGCACAGTGGTGGCATATCAGCATGAAGCGGTTGCGCGCATTGCCACGCGCACGGCGGTGCAGCACCCGATAAGCCGAGCAGTCATCGCACTGCGACAGCCAGCCGCAGTGGCCGCAGCTCAGAACCGGCGCGAAACCGCGGCGATTCAGGAACACGAGTGTCTGCGCTCCTTCTGCGAGTGTCTCTTGCATGGCTGCAAAGGCTTCGTCGGTGAACCCTTCGGGCGTGCCGCGCGGCTGGCCCGGTGCCGCTCCGGACTCCCGTAGCGGCACGATCCGGATCTCGGGCAGCGCCGCGCCGGTGGCGCGGTGCGTCATGCGCAGCAAGGAATAACGACCACGGCCGGCCGCATGCCAGGATTCCAGCGAGGGTGTGGCCGAACCGAGCACGATCGGAATGTCGGCCGCATGGGCACGGGCGATCGCCAGATCACGCGCGGAGTAATGCGGATGCTCCTGTTGCTTGAACGACGTGTCGTGCTCTTCGTCGACGACGATCGCCGCCAGGCGGGGCATCGGTGCCAGCACGGCCAGCCGGGTGCCGATCACCACCCGCGCGCGGCCCTCGGCGGCTGCCAACCAGTGCGCGGCGCGATCGGTCTCGCGCATGGCGCTGTGAAGAATGGCGCATGGCTGGTTCAGGCGTGCCTGGACGCGTCCGGCCAGATGTGGCGTCAATGCGATTTCGGGCACCAGCAGAAGCACCTGGACATGCGGGTCGGCGCTCAGAACGTCGCTGAGCCAGTTCAGATAGACCTCGGTCTTGCCGCTGCCGGTGATGCCGTTCAACAATGAGCAGTGATAGCCACGGCCGGATGCCAATGCCGCCAGCGCGGCTCGCTGATCATCGGTGACGGGCGGCCCCGGTTCGGCCGTGGCGCGCAAACCCTTCTGAAGCGACTCGAAGCGGCGGCGCGCATCGCCGAAGTCGTCACGCGGGCGGGTGCGTCGCTTGGGCTCGCCGCCGGGCGGCGGGCGACGCAGGCGCTTGGGAATCGCAGGAATCAGCAGTTCGCCGGGCTGGCAGTGGTAGTAGCCGGCCGCGAATGCACCCAGAGACAGCCAGGCGGTATCGAGGCGCGGCGCGCCCGGCATCGGACCGATGATCTCGCGCACCCGCGCAGCGTCGATCGCGGGCCGTCCGCGAAGCTCGACAACGATGCCGACCCGCTGCTGACGGGCCCACGGCACGACCACCCAGTCGCCGGCGGCCAGTCGGCCTTCCTGATCGGCTGGAATCCGGTAGTCGAAGGCCGCCGCGATCGGAACATCGAGCAGCACGGCGGCATAGGTCGGCGATTGCGAGTTCATCGGCAGGCCCGCTCACGAGGCCGTCGGAGACCGGGTCCACAGGCTAAGTAAGTGAGTGCCAACACCAGAATCCACTTTAGGTTCTCGCCTTAACAGTTCGGTCATAAAGCCGTTTTGGCGATCATCAACAGTTTCTGTGGATAACTCTGTGGGAAATTCGGTTGGAAGGCCCGGGATTGCACGTCCCGAAGTGGTTTGCCGAAGTTTTGAACACTTCGCTACAACGAAGAATCAAGGACTTAGCGCGATTCGTCCCATTTCGTAAGGATTCGGCGGCAAATCTTCCGGCACCGCCGGCCTGTGAACAAATGCTGGAGAAAGCGCTTTCGCGAGATCAATTCCGAACCGCCTGTCAAGTCGGCGAATCCACTCGCAAGCCTAGCCCCGCCCGCCAAGGTCGGCGGGCTAAGTACCCGCTCACTTCACGTTTTGGATCGCAACTTTCGACTGTGTTCGTGCACAGTGTCCACTAGCACTGCGACATTCTCGGGCGGTGTGAACTGGGAGATTCCGTGGCCCAGGTTGAACACATGGCCGGCACCATCGGCCGGGGCACCGAAGCTGTCGAGCACTCGAATCGCCTGCTCGCGGATCCGCGCCGGGTCGGCCATCAGGATCATGGGATCGAGATTGCCTTGCAGGGCGACGCGGTCGCCCACCCGGGCCCGTGCCTGGCCGAGATTGACGGTCCAGTCGACCCCGAGAGCGTCGGCGCCGCAGGCGGCCAGCTCGTCCAACCACAGACCGCCTCCCTTGGTGAACACGATCGATGGCACGCTCTCGGTGCCGCCGGGGCCGGCCACGGACCGGGTAAGCCCGGCCACGATCCTGCTCATCGGGGCCAGCGAGAATCGCTGGTAATCACCGTCGGCGAGCACGCCTCCCCAGGTATCGAAGATCATGACCGCCTGCGCACCGGCGGCGATCTGGGCGTTCAGGTAGGCGATGGTTGCATCACTGATCTTGTCGAGCAGGGCCTGCATCAGATCCGGCCGCCGGTACAACAAGGTCTTGATCTCGCGAAACTCACGGGTTCCCTGGCCCTCGACCATGTAGCAGGCAATGGTGAACGGACTGCCGGCGAAGCCGATCAGGGGAACCCGTCCGGCGAGTGACGAACGGATCGTGCGCACGGCATCCATCACATAGCGCAGCGAGTCTTCGGGGTCGGGCACCGGCAAGGCACGAATGGCAGCCTCGTCGCGCACCGGCCGCTCGAAACGAGGGCCCTCTCCGTTCACGAAGCCCAGGCCGAGCCCCATCGCATCGGGCACGGTGAGGATGTCGGAGAACAGGATCGCGGCGTCGAGCGCATAACGCTCGAGGGGTTGCAGCGTAACCTCGCAGGCCAGCTCGGGCGTCTTGGCCAGGGCCAGAAAACTGCCGGCCCGCTCGCGCGTGGCCCGGTACTCGGGCAGGTAGCGGCCCGCCTGTCGCATCAGCCAGAGCGGCGTATGGTCGGTCGGCTGGCGGCGCAAGGCGCGCAGGAAGGTATCGTTCTTCAGGGCAGTCATCGTTTTCCGTATAGGGACCCAGGGCGTAGTCGCGACCGGCCCGACGCGACCGCGGGCGCACCGCTATTATCGGTCGATAGAGACGCGTGTGAGATTTGGGCAGCGGCGTCGTTGTGCGATTCTCGAGCCGACCGCGAATGCCGCGACCCGGCGGCCGTCCGCGTCAACCCTTGCTTGATAGCTGCGCTCGGACACGCGCCCCGCCCGCCCTGTCGGCGCACGCTCAGACGCGGCCGCGCCGTACGACCTCGGCAAGCAACGACCGACTCGGATCGCGCCGCCCCGTTCGCGCGCGCGCGGGGCAGGTGGTGATCGCGGCCGGCACCTTTCGTCGGCCGCGGCCGGGGTTGCGCCGCGCCGGACCGCCATGGCCGGCCGGGGCGGCCACCGCTGCACCGGATCCGCCAACCGACACATGTTCCGCCCCGGGCTCGTTCGAATCGCGCTTCCGTCGCACATCCAGACGGCGCCGCAGCCAGGGACGCGCGCCCGACTGAGCGCGCAGCCACAGGTTGTTGGCGACCAGGGCCGCGATCACCAGGGCAGCTCCCACCAACTCGATGGCCGCGAACCGATACCCCTGCCAGTAGCGGACGCCGAAGGTCACCACCGGAATCAGATTCAGGAACAGCATCGCATTGAGCGGGCCCATGCGCTTGGTGCCGGCGTTCCAGGTCAGCATCGACAGCAACACGCCGACCAACGACAGATACAGCAGCCCGTAGCGGGCCTCGTACCACTCCGACCAGGCCGGCATGGTGACGACCCCCGTCAGAACCAATGTCGAGGTCAACACCATGTGGCCGATCATGCCTGGCAACATGGTCAACGCGGTCAGACGCAGAATCGACCAGTCCTGGAAGCGCTCGCCCGAGATCGTGTAGATCACCCAGCAGCAGGCGCCGGCGAAGATCATCAGGTCGCCAACGAGTTCGCTGCCGCTGGGCGCGAGCGACAAGCTCCATCGGGTAACCACGGTCAGCACCCCGAAGAAGGCCACCGCGATACAGATCAGCGAAACCGTCGCCGGCCGCTTGCCGCGCCAGAGCCAGAGCACCACCGCGGTCAGCGCCGGCTGCACCGCGACGATGATGGCCGCGATCTCGGGGCGGGCGAACTGCAGTCCGCCGAACACGAGACTCGGCGAACCGAACATTCCGATCAGCCCGAACAGCGTGGCCTGTCCGGCACGGGCATCGAAACGCATCGACTGCAGGCCCTCGCGCCAGACCAGCAGGCCGACCAGGATCAACACCGGCAGACCGTAGCGGACGATCGCTGCGTGAAAAGGATCGACATGCTCGAACGTGCTCTTGGCGATCGGGAACTGCGCGCCCCAGACGAAGACCGTGAACAGCAGCAAGACGATGCCGGTGGTCGAGCCGGCATCGGCGCCGGTCGTGTGACGATCGGCCATCTCAGCGGCCGCCGGGCGGGTGGTACGAACTCGCGCCAAATCCCGGCAGGCGCGCCCCCACGCGGGCACGGCGATCGCATGGCCCGGCGCGGCATGCGCACACGTGCGTCGTGAACGAACGCGCGTGTGCTTGCAGCGAAACCGACGGGGGTCGGCGCAGGGGCATGTCGAGACTCCGAGGAAGGCGCCACAGGCCCGGCGAGGAGAGGCCGGGTAAACGTGTTGCGGTGCGCCATGCAATCTTAACCGCCGACGCCCACCCCTGGCATCATCCAGGCATGAAACCGGATTCGACAAGCCTCGGCGGCCTGATATTGATCGACGACCACGCGCTGCAGCGACTGGCGACGGGTGCCGCTGCGTCGCCTCGGCGGCGCGAACATCTGCTGCTCCACGGCAGTCACGACGAGGCGGTGCAGCGTATCGTGATGACGATGAATCCGGGTACCTACCTGAGGCCTCATCGGCACCTGGCGCGCATGGAAACCCTGATCGTGCTGGCCGGCGAGCTCGATCTGCTGATCTTCGACGATGCCGGCTGCCTGACGCGCCGGCTGTCGATGGCCGCGGCCGGTGCCGTCGGCGGCGCGTCCAGCATCGTGGAGATGCCGGCGCGCACCTGGCACTCGGTGGTCGTCAGCAGCGGACAACCGTGCACGCTGTTCGAGATCAAACCCGGCCCGCACCGCGACGCCGACACCGAGATGGCGGATTGGGCGCCGGCCGAGGGCGAGGCCGGGGTGTCGGCCATGCAGCGCGCCCTGGCCGATGCCGGCCCGGGGGATCGTCCACGTGCCTGAGTCGCGCGATGCAGTCGTGCAGGCTTTCAGCCGCTGCGCATGCGCGCCATGCGCGCCATCATGATCGCCACGAACGGCACCACCAACGCGATCACGGACACCACGATCAGCAGATGGCCGAGATCGCTGTAGTCGGCAGCAACCGTGATCGCCTGCGTCTTGGCATCGCGCACTTCACGCGTCACCTTGAAAATCTGATTCAGGTATTTGGTGCCGAGTTGGGCAGCCGACAACGCCAGATTCGTGAACGACGCCATCACGGCGAAGAAGGTGGCCTTCAGGTTGCCCGGCGCCGAATTGGCGATCCAGGCGAGCATCGGCACCATGGCGATCTGGCCGAGCGGTGACTCGAGTGCCGTATCCACCAACGCGATGAAGCGGGCATCGACGACGCCGCCCGTGAGACGGGACGTCCATTCGTGCAGGCCGTAGAACATGCCCAGGATGGGCAGCGAGAGCACGAAGCCGGCGATGGTCAGGGCACCGACGATGTAGTAGATCGAGCGCTCGGCCATGAAGCGCCGGAACACGAACAGTCCGACGAGCGTGAGCGCGCTGGAGATCACGCTCAGAACCGACAGGAACCCTTGGTCGAAACCCAGGACATCGATCTGCCACCAGGTGGAACCGGCGCCGGGTCCTGGTAGCGCACGAAACACGAAGATCACGAACGCCGTGCCGATCAGCGTTCTGCGCGCGGCCGGCGTCAGTTCTCGCACCAGCTTGAACATCAGGAACAACACGACGGCCATCGACACCGAAAAGATGATCTCCTGGCCCCAGGTCTGCAGCACCGGCAGGTCCGACAAGCCGACGGTCAGCGAAAACACCGTGAAGAAAAGACCGCCGCCGAGGATCCACCAGTTGATCTGGGTCGGTTCGCCCTGCACGTCGATCAGGTCGGCAGCCTGCTCGGCCGAAAAACCCTCGGCCATCAGACGGCGCTGGCGGCGGCGTGCCACCCAGGCGGCCAGCATCACGCCAGCCACGGAGACCACCGGGATCACCAATGCCAGCTGATAGATGAACACATACGCAGCGATGCGCTCGACCTCGGACACCTTGTCGACGCCGCGCAGCACGAAGACGTTGATCACGCTGACGATCAGGCTTCCGCCGATGATCGCCACCCGCCCCAGCGTCTGCATCGTGGTGTGCATGACCTTGCGATCGTCCTCGGACACCGGCTCGCCGCGGCGATCGACCAGCGGGACGGCCTCCACGGTCATTGCGTCGGCAACGACGTCCTGAGTCACGTAGCCGATCGGTGCGAGCAGGGCCGAGAGCACGAACCAGTGCTCGAGGGGTGCCCACACGCGCATGGCATCCGGCGCGGCGAGCAGACCCATCATGATCAGGATGCTGATCGCGATCAGGCTGGCGCCGACGAAGACCAGCCATGACTTGAACCGCCAGATCAGGTCGACCAGATGGCCGAGCGGCATCTTGAGTGCCCACGGCAGACCGGCCCAGAAGCCGAGCGCGGCCAGGAACTCGGCCGACAAACCAAGGTAGTCTTTGATGAAGAACGTGCCGACGATGGCGGTCAGGCCCTGGATGCCCGCTGCCACATAAACCATCAGCGGAGGCAGGTACGAGATGCGAAAGTCCTTGCCCAGGGACAATATGTTGGTCTCGAACCAATGCCGGATATTCATCCGGGCATGATAGATGCGTTTGGTTCGGTTTCGTTCCGGCGCTATGATGATTTGCGCAGCGCTGCCACAGCGGCCTGCCGGCACTTGCGCCAAAGAGATCTGGAGAATGAAGATGGGAGACCGTGTCGAACTGCGAGCCGCAGACGATCATCGCTTCATGGTGTATCGCGCGGCGCCCGCGGGCACGCCCAAGGGCCTGGTCGTGATCGCCCCGGAAATCTTCGGGGTCAACAATCACATCCGCTCCGTCGCCGACGGCTACGGCGCCGATGGCTACCTGGCCCTGGCGCCACAGTTGTTCGATCGGCGCGAGCCCGATTTCGAGGCCGGCTACGACCAGCCCTCGATCGAGGCGGGTCGCGCACTGATGAGCGAGATCGGCTTCGACGAAGCGTTGCGCGACATCGAGGCATGCCTGCAGTTCGGCGCCGATGCCGGCAAGGCGGCAGTCGTCGGCTATTGCTGGGGTGGAACCATCGCGTGGCTGGCCGCATCGCGGCTCGGTGGCCTGGCGTGTTCGGTTGCCTACTATGGCGGCGGCATTCCGGCCAATCGCGACGAGGCCCCGCGCGTGCCCATCATGCTGCATTTCGGTGAGCAGGATCAGCATCCGAACATCTCGGATGCGCGCGAGGTCGCAGCCCAGTACCCACAGGCCGAATCGCACTTCTACCCGGCCGGGCACGGTTTCAATTGCAACGAGCGTGGCTCTTACGACGAGGCGTCGTCACGACTGGCTCGGGAACGCACGCTCGATTTCCTCGCCCGTCATCTCTGATCGACGCAAAGAGGTCGTTGCAGGGTCTGCGGCGGGTATCCGGCCTGGCCTTGCGGCGCTACGCCCGAGCTCGCGGCAGGGAGACGCTTGTCCGTTCGCCATGCGCATCTTCTCGCCTGCGTTTGCTTCGGCCGTGCGCCCTGCCGGGGTTCACAGCAGTTCACGAGCCTGCTCGACCCAACGGTCACGGTCGATTCGGCCTCTGAACTCATCGAGTTGAGAGTCGAAGAACGCGACGTCATCGTCGTTCCAGGCGGCAATCTGGCGCAACTGAAAAACGCCCAAACGGTTGAGCATTCTCTCGATCACCGGGCCGATGCCGACGATGCGCTTCAGATCGTCGACCCGATCGGGGGCGAGGGAGTACTGACGCGGAACGCCAGGGGCGGTTTGGTCGATCATCGCCGCGGTCTCGCGAGTGGCATCGCCTTGCGCCTGCCCGTCGTTTCCCTGCGTCGCCTGCCACGCGCGGACGGCTGCCGGGTCCGGCCAGGCGTCGCCAACCAGTCTGTCCATGTCTTGTTCGGGACGCTCTCGATCGGCTTCGACGGCATCGGCTTGGTCGGCGTCGCCTTGAAGCGCCTGATCCGGATCGTCATCGTTCCGAACGGCCTCTTCGAGGACCTCCGGGTCGAAGGCTTGGCGGGTCTCGCCCGTTTGGTCGGGCTCTTCGACATCGCGGGTGGCATCCGGCTTTGCTGCCACGTCATCGTTGTCTTGGCCCGTTTCGATCGATTCGCCGCGAGCGGCGCCGATCGTCGACGAGACCATGTCGTCGGATCCCTCGTCTGCAGTCGCTCCCGGCTCCACGTCGTCGGAAACCTGGCCGGTAGACGGTCCGACTTCAGCGTCGTCGAAAACTTCGTCGGTTGACGGTTTCGCTTCAGCGTCGTCGGCGCCTTCGTCGGTAGACGGGCCCGCTTCAGCGTCGTCGGAGCCTTCGTCGGTAGACGGTCCCGCTTCAGCGTCGTCGGGTCGACCGGCCGACGGCCGGGCCCGGCCCGGCTTGGCGAGCTCACGGGTGGCCCGCTCGGACCGATCGAGCGAACGGATGTCGTTCAGCAAGTCGTCCAGCGGCACCTCGCTGTGCAGTATCGGGGGCATCTCGGCCAGGCGGCCACCACGATCGGGTGCCGCGGCGCGCTCGGCCGAGGCGGCACGTTCGAATGATCGGTCCGTGCCACCCTGCCCCCGCGCACGCCTGCCTTCGTCGCGGGTTGCCATCAATCGCGCGACCGCGGATTGTTCCCGTTGCGCGGGCGCAGACCTGGCCGCCGGGGGAGGTTCGTCCTCCACATCGGCTGCGGAAGACTGTAGGCGCGACGGATTCAGGTCCTCATGCAGGCGGGCCTGCAGATCGGCGATCTGCTGCTCACGCTCGAGCAGTCGACGTGCGAGCCGATCGCGTTCGGCTTCGCGAGTGGACACGGCCAGCGGCAGACCCAGCAGCGGCGCGAGTTGTTCGCGCAGACTCTTGATCTCATCCTCACGCGCATCGAGCACGACACGCAGAGCCTCCAGCTCGGCCGCCGAGTTCGCTAATTCCGTATCCTCGTCTGCGTGCTCGGCCGGCTCGCTATCCATCCACGGCTCGTCTTCGGCCAGGGCGTCGTCCGTCGTCGGGAAAGTGTCGGGAGCGGACAGTGACTCGGGCCCGCCGACGAGATTCGCGGGTGCCGTGGCCAACTGCTCGCTGAAGCGCTCGAGGTCTTCGATCGGGCTCAGATCGGCGCTCTCGATCGTGCCTTCATCGTCGGCGCCGGCCGCGGTGCCAGGGCGTGTCTCGGTATCGGCCAGCCAACGTGCCGCGGTTCGGTCGTGGTCTTTCAGCGGACGTGGCGTCGACGCCTGGCCAAGCTCATCGGCTTCGTTCGTGGCGATCGGTTCGGGCCGAGCGGCGGCACCGGGGCCCAAGCCGGTCGAGGTTTCGTGGATTGGATCTCGCGTTGCCTCCACCGCTTCCCCTGGCGAGGCCGTCGGCGCCTCGCGCGGATCCGGGTGCCGCATCGACCCGGTTGCCGCTGTCGGCGGCATCGCGGGCTGGTGCAGGGCGCGTGCGGAATATTCCTCGGTGTCCGCCTGCCCGGCTTCGGCCGGTTCGGTCGTCTCGCCGTCGCCACCGGAATCGCCGCGGCCCAACCGTTTGCGTACCAGTCTGGTCAGGTTGGCGTGGCGGGTGACCAGCTTCGCGTGTTCCGCCTCGAGGGCAGCGTGCGCTTGGTTGATCATGACCAGCTCCTCCTCGGCGATGCGCTGATTGGTCTGCGCGGAGTCGAGGCGGGCCTGATCCTGGTCGTGAATCTGCCGCAGGCGCTTGCGATGGCGGCGCAAGCGCATGTTCTGCCGTGCGAGGCCGCGGAAATGCCGGCCGCGCCAATTCCAGGCGACCAGAAATCCGAGGGCGGCCGACAGCAGGATCAGCAGCGCGGTGGGTAGGAACGTACCAACAAGCATGATGAACGCACGGTATCCGATGGCCGCCCGAGCGTCGACTCAAGGCTTACCAGAACAGGATGGGCGGTCGCGTCGCGACATTGGTCGGCCGGCGCTGTGGTTTTGGTGCGCACAACTGTTGCGTCGGTGTTCGGCGATGCGTTGTCGCCCAGCACCTGTGGATAACTTTGGGATAACTCGCAGTCTGGTTCCAGCCGTCGTGCCCTGCCTCGTCGGAGTAGGACGCGCGAAGCGTCCCGGCGCCCACGGCGCCATCAGGGCTCAACGATTCAGCGATGAGGGCGGCCGACCCCGCCGATCACGTGACGAGTCGACCCTGGCCCGCTAGCCGCACAGGGGACGCACAAAAAAAGGGAGCCATCGGCTCCCTGTTCGTTAGCATCGGATCGAACCGACGTTGGTTAGCGCTTACTTGCCTCGCAGCTTCCGGATGGCAGCAATTTGGGCGGCCATGATGGCGAATTCCGATTGCGCCTTGGCGAAGTCGATGTCGCTCTTGGCATTCGCCATGGCCTCCTCGGCGGCCTTCTGGGCCTCGGCAGCCTTGGCTTCGTCGAGATCGGCACCGCGAATAGCGGTATCCGCGAGCACTGTCACGCGGTGCGGTTGCACTTCAAGAATGCCGCCTGCCACGAAGACGAATTCTTCGTTGGCCTTGCCGGGCATCTGGATCCGCACCGCGCCGGGGCGAATGCGCGTGATCAGTGGAATATGCTGGGGATAAATACCGAGCTCGCCAGCTTCGCCCGGCAAAGCCACGAACTCGGCTTCGCCCTCGAAGATGGACTGTTCGGCGCTGACCACATCGACGTGGATCGTATTTGCCATGATCTGGTTCCGTTCGGTGGCCGGTTCCCGGGGGCTCCACGAGCTCCCGGCATCGCGAACCGGTTACTTCAGCGTCTTGGCCTTTTCGAAGGCCTCGTCGATCGTGCCGACCATGTAAAAAGCCTGTTCGGGCAGACTGTCACACTCGCCGTTGACGATCATCTGGAAGCCACGAATGGTTTCCTTCAGAGGCACATACTTGCCCGGCGAACCGGTGAACACCTCGGCCACGTGGAACGGCTGCGACAGGAAGCGCTGGATCTTCCGGGCACGGGACACGGCCAGTTTGTCTTCCGGCGAGAGTTCGTCCATGCCCAGAATGGCGATGATGTCGCGCAGTTCTTTGTATCGCTGCAGGGTCGACTGCACGGCGCGCGTGGTCTGGTAGTGCTCTTCACCGATCGTGTTCGGGTCGATCTGGCGGCTGGTCGAATCCAGCGGGTCCACAGCCGGGTAGATACCCAGCGACGCGATATCTCGCGACAGCACGACGGTGGCGTCGAGGTGGCCGAAGGTGGTGGCCGGCGACGGATCGGTCAGGTCGTCCGCAGGCACGTACACAGCCTGGATCGAGGTGATCGAACCGGTCTTGGTCGAGGTAATGCGCTCTTGCAGACGGCCCATTTCTTCCGCCAGCGTCGGCTGATAGCCCACCGCCGACGGCATACGACCGAGCAGCGCCGAGACCTCGGTACCGGCCAGGGTGTAGCGATAGATGTTGTCGACGAAGAACAGGATGTCGCGGCCTTCGTCGCGGAAGCGCTCGGCCATGGTCAGGCCGGTGAGCGCCACGCGCAGACGGTTGCCCGGCGGCTCGTTCATCTGGCCGAAGACCATCGCCACCTTGGACTGGCTGAGGTCGTCCTGCACGATGACCTTGGCGTCCGACATCTCGTGATAGAAGTCGTTGCCCTCACGGGTGCGCTCGCCGACGCCGGCGAACACCGACAGACCCGAGTGCTCTTTCGCGATGTTGTTGATCAGCTCGAGCATGTTCACGGTCTTGCCCACGCCGGCGCCGCCGAACAGGCCGACCTTGCCGCCTTTGGCAAACGGGCAGATCAGGTCGATAACCTTGATCCCGGTCTCGAGCAGTTCGACCGACGGCGACAGTTCGTCGAACTTCGGTGCAACCTGGTGGATCTCACGACGCTCGTCGGTGGGGATGTCGCCGCGCTCGTCGATGGGGCGGCCGAGCACGTCCATGACGCGGCCGAGCACGCCCGGACCGACCGGCACCGAGATGCCCTTGCCCGTGTTGGTCACCGACATACCGCGGCGGATGCCGTCGGACGAACCCAGTGCAATGGTGCGCACCACGCCGTCGCCCAGCTGCTGCTGAACCTCGAAGGTCAGACCGCTCTCGACCAGCGTGTTGGTGGCATCGACATCCAGCGTGAGGGCATCGTAGACCTTGGGCATCGCATTGCGTGGGAACTGGATATCGACCACCGCGCCGATGCACTGAACGACTTGACCTTGAGACATTGCTTCGTTTCCTGTTTCCGATGAGTTCCTGGTCCGAGCGCCTGCGCCGTCAGACCGCCGCCGCGCCACCCACGATCTCGGAGAGTTCCTTCGTGATCGCGGCCTGACGGGCCTTGTTGTAGGAGAGGTTCAGTTCCTTGATCAGCGTGTTCGCATTGTCGGAGGCCGCCTTCATGGCCACCATGCGCGCCGACTGCTCCGATGCCATGTTCTCGGCCAATGCCTGGTAGACCAGCGCCTCGATGTAGCGAAGCAGCAGGTCGTCGAGCACGCTCTGCGCATCGGGTTCATAGAGGTAGTCCCAGGAGTACTCGCGCGAGTCACCGCTGAGCCGCTCGGCACTGAGCGGCAACAACTGCTCTATCACGGGCTCCTGCTTCATCGTGTTGATGAAGCGCGTGTAGCAGAGAAACACCTGGTCGATCTCGCCGCGGGTATAGGCGTCAAGCTGCACCTTGATCGGGCCGATCAGGGTATCCAGGTGGGGCGTATCACCGAGCTGTACCGCATGCGAGACGATGTCCGCGCCGATGCGGTTCAGAAAGCCGAAGCCCTTGTTGCCGATGGCGGTGGTGATCACCTTCTCGCCCGCGTCGGTGAGCTCCTTGAGCTTCTGCGTGACCGCGCGCAGGAGGTTGGTGTTCAAACCACCGCAAAGACCCTTGTCGGTCGTGACGACGATCATACCGGCCGCTTTGATCGAGTCGTGGTCAACCAGGAACGGGTGACGGTACTCGGGGTTCGCGTTGGCCAGATGGGCGGCGATATTGCGCACCTTCTCGGCATAGGGCCGCGCTTTCTGCATGCGGTCCTGCGCCTTGCGCATCTTGGACGCCGCGACCATCTCCATGGCCTTGGTGATCTTGCGCGTGTTTTGCACGCTGCGGATCTTGGTGCGGATTTCCTTGGAACTGGGCATTCCGAAACTTCCGTAGTCGCGGGGCCGGACGGTTTACGCCCGGCCCGATGGGCGGATCAGTACGAGCCCTTCTGCTTGAAGGCCTTGAGCAGGTCGTGCAACTGCGACTCGATGTCCTTGGAGAACTTCTTGTCGCGTTCCACGGCCTCGACAAGCCCGCCGAATTCGGCCTTGGCAAAGTCGCGCAACGCCTTCTCGGCGGCGAGCGCCTTGTCGACCGGGATGTCGTCGAAGTAGCCGTTGTTGGCCGCGAACAGCGTCAGAGCCATTTCCCAGACCTGCAACGGCTGATACTGGGGCTGCTTCATCAGTTCGGTGACCATGCGGCCACGGTCGAGCTGGCGACGGGTGGCTTCATCGAGGTCGGATGCGAACTGCGCGAACGCCGCCAGCTCACGATACTGCGCGAGCGCCAGTCGCACACCGCCACCGAGCTTCTTGATGATGTCGGTCTGCGCCGCGCCGCCGACCCGCGACACCGAGATACCGGCGTTGATCGCGGGACGGATACCGGCGTTGAACAGATCGGTCTCGAGGAAGATCTGGCCGTCGGTAATGGAGATCACGTTCGTGGGCACGAACGCCGACACGTCGCCGGCCTGGGTCTCGATGATCGGCAGCGCGGTCAGCGAGCCGGTCTTGCCTTTGACTTCGCCGTTGGTGAACTGCTCGACGTACTCGGCATTGACGCGCGCGGCACGCTCGAGCAGGCGCGAGTGCAGGTAGAACACGTCGCCGGGATACGCCTCGCGGCCAGGAGGACGGCGCAGCAGCGACACCTGACGATACGCCCAGGCCTGCTTGGTGAGGTCGTCGTAGATGATCAGTGCGTCCTGACCGCGATCACGGAAGTACTCGCCCATCGTGCAGCCCGAGTACGGCGCGATGTACTGCATCGCGGCCGATTCGGAGGCCGAGGCCGCGACCACGATCGTGTAGTCCATCGCGCCGGTTTCCTCCAGCTTGCGCACGACGTTGGCGATCGTGGAAGCCTTCTGGCCGATGGCGACATATACGCAGATCAGGTCTTTGCCCTTCTGGTTGATGATCGTATCGACGGCGACGGCAGTCTTACCCGTCTGGCGGTCACCGATGATCAGCTCGCGCTGACCGCGGCCGACCGGCACCATGGCGTCAATGGACTTCAGACCGGTTTGAACGGGCTGGTCGACCGACTTACGGGCGATCACGCCGGGGGCGACCTTCTCGATGACATCGGTCATCTTCGCGTTGACCGGGCCCTTGCCGTCAATGGGCTGGCCGAGCGAGTTCACGACGCGACCGATCAGTTCGGGGCCGATGGGTACCTCGAGAATGCGGCCGGTGGCCTTGGCCGTGTCGCCCTCGGAGATGTGCTCGTATTCACCGAGAACCACGGCGCCGACGGAGTCGCGCTCGAGGTTCAGCGCCAGCCCGAAGGTGTCGCCGGGGAATTCGATCATCTCGCCCTGCATGACATCCGACAGGCCGTGGATACGAACGATACCGTCGGTCACCGCGACGACCGTACCCTGGTTTCGGGTGTTGGCGGCGACGTCCAGGTTCTGGATCTTGCTCTTCAGCAGTTCGCTGATTTCTGCTGGATTGAGTTGCATACGTAGCTCCTGCCCTTTCGGACTCAGACTTTCAGGCTGGCTGCGAGCTGCGAGAGCTTGCCGCGCACCGAGGCATCCATCACTTCGTCCCCGATGCGAATCGATACGCCACCGATGAGTTCGGGCGCCAGTTCGACACGGGCGTTGACCTTGCGGCCGGTTTTGCTTTCGAGCGTGGCCACGATGTCGGCCAACTGCGCGTCGCTGACCTCGAAGGCCGACTGCACGACCGCCTCGACCGCCCCTTCGGCCTTGTTTCGCAAGGCCTTGTACAGATCGGCGATCTCCGGCGCCACCATCAGCCGGTGATTCTCGGCCAGCACCGCGACGAAATTGCGTTGCTGGTCGTTGAGATCACCAAGCATGCCACTCAGAGCCGACGCGATCTGCTCGCTGCGAAGGCTCGGACTGGATGCCAGGGTCACGGCGGTGGGATCGGTGCTGATCGCGGCCAGATTGGCGAGCAAGTCACCCCAGCCGGCCAGATTGCCCTGTTCGCTGGCCAGCTTGAAAGCGGCCTCGGCGTACGGGCGGGCGATGGTGAGTGATTCGGCCATGTCGGTCAGCGCAGCTCGCTCTTGAGGTTGTTGAGCAGCTCGGCGTGGCGCGAGGCATCGATCTCGCTGCGCAGAATGCGCTCGGCGCCGGCCACGGCCAGGTTCGCGACCTGATCCTGCAGCTCCTCACGGGCACGCTGCATGGCGAGCCCGGCTTCTTCCTCGGCCTGCCGGCGTGCATCGGTCACGATGCGGGCAGCTTCGGCACGGGCGGCATCGATGATGCCGGCGGCCTGCTTCTCGGCACCGGAACGGACCTCGGCCGCACCGGCACGGGCCTCTTTCAGTTCGGCCTCGACGCGGCGCTCGGCAGCGGCCAGCTCGACCTTGGCCTTGTCGGCCGCGGCCAGACCATCGGCGATTCGCTTCGCGCGCTCATCGAGCGCGGTGGTGATCGGCGGCCACACATACTTGGCCACGAACCACCAGAGAATCGCAAAAACGATGATCTGGATGAACAGTGTCGCGTTGAGATACACGACTCACCCCCTCTTTACAAGTTGATCGGAAGCTCGGGTTTCAAGCAGCCCGACGATCAGCCCTGGAAGGGGTTGGCGAACGAGAACAGCATCGCGATACCGACACCGATCAGGAACGCGGCGTCGATCAGACCGGCCAGCAGGAACATCTTGGTCTGGAGCTTGTCCATCAGCTCGGGCTGACGGGCGGCGCCTTCCATGTATTTGCCGCCCATGATGCCGATGCCGATACAGGCACCCAGCGCACCCAGACCGATGATGAGACCGGCAGCAACCGCGACAAGAGCAACGTTGGTCATGATGACTCCTCAGTAGAGCTCGAAAGCTAGTGGTGGTTCAAGTGATGGATAAAGCTGTGTCGCCGGCGCTGACCCGCGTGGACAGCGCCGACGGAAACTCAGTGAGCTTCGTGCGCCTGACCGAGGTAGACCAGGGTCAGCATCATGAAGATGAAGGCCTGCAGCAGCACGATCAGGATGTGGAAGATCGCCCAGGCCGTGCCCGCGAGCACGTGACCGGCACCGAGCAAGAAGCCCGTCGTGGTCCAGGCGAAGGCGCCGCCCAGTAGTGCGATCAGCATGAACAGCAGCTCGCCGGCGTACATGTTGCCGAACAGTCGCATGCCGAGCGAAACCGTCTTGGCGATGTACTCGATCACCTGCATGACGAAGTTGATGACCGCCATGATGATGAAGATGATCGGGTTCTTCGACGAACCGAACGGCGCGACCAGCAGCTCGTGCACGAAGCCACCCGGCTTTTTGATCTTGATGCCGTAGTACAGCGAGGCACCAAGCACGGTCAGCGACATGGCCATGGTGGCGTTCAGGTCGGCAGTGGGCACCACGCGCATGTAGTGGATGCCGACCAGCTCGCCAAGGCGCGGCAGCAGATCCACCGGAAGCAGGTCCATGGTGTTCATGAACACGATCCAGATGAAGGTGGCCAACGCCAGCGGCGCGATCTTGCTGACGTCGCCGTGCACGATGCTGCGCGCCTGCTCGTGGACGAATTCGACCAGCGACTCGATGGCGCTGACGAAGCGGTTGGGCACCTGGTCGGCGCGGATGGCCAGAGCGGCCTTGCGCAACAACCAGCACATCAGGGCGCCCAGGAGTACCGAGTAGATGACCGTATCGATGTTCACGATGGAGAAATCGACGATCGTCTTCTGCGCATGACCCGATGTGTTCAGGTGCGACAGGTGGTGGACGATGTACTCGGAGGGGGTCGGTGCGTGGGCGGCTGCGTCGGTAGCGGCGTGCGTGGCGGCGGCGGCGGTCATTTGTGAGACTTCTCGTCGACTCGTCAGATTCTTGGGCAACCCGAAATTTTGGGTTGTGTCGCTTACTGCGTGCTGACGCAGCGACTGCGTCAGCGCCTCGTGGTCATCTCGATTCGGAACGTGCCAACTGGCCGTCCAACTCCGATGCCGGTGTCTTGTCGCCCAGCAGCCAGATTGCGAACAACGGCGCCTTCAGGGCCACGATCAACCCGAGCATGACCGCCGGCCACTGCCAGTGGTCTGCCCAGCGCACCATCAACGCCAGCAGCGCGACGGTGAGGCCGATCTTGATGAACTCGCCTAAAAAGAACACCACCGGGTAAGACTCCGGCGAGCGACCCTTGTTGAGCGAGAGCCGAAACGCAAACAGCGCGTTTGGCACCGTTGCCGCCAAACCTCCGGCGAGCAACGAAATCGCGTGTCCGGACCCGAACACCAACCAGGCGGCCACCGAGAGCACCAGGATCGAAACCACTTGAAGGGCAACGGCGACGAACATCTGCTTGGGCCCGACCGGTCAGGCTGAAGCGGACAAAGACCGTCGAGTATAGCCGGTGATGTGGCGCTGCGTCAAAGCTCGTGGTAGGTGGTTACTCACGAGGAACGTTAACAATGTCGCATTCGCGCGAAGGGCTCCGGCACTGCCGGGCGGACTTGCCCGAACCGCGTCAATCGTCGCCCGCCAGCAGCGATTGCAGGCCCATGCGCTCGATCAAGCCCTCGAATTGCTCGGCATTGCTGAAACGGATGGACAGCCGCCCGCCGCCGCGGGTGTTGGTGCGTAGCGCCACCGGCGCGGCGAGCAAATCCGAGAGCCGGTTCTGCAGGCGTTGCACATCGGGATCGGGCGCCTGGCGCGCCCCGAGGCTCTTGCGGCCGTCGCTCTCGGCGGGCGCGGACTGACCTCGATTGGCCAGCCACTGCGCGACGCGGCTCTCGGTTTCGCGCACTGACAGTCGTTCCTCGATGATCTGACGGCCGAGCATGGCTTGGTCCGCGGGGTCGAGTGCGAGCAGCGCGCGGCCGTGGCCCATGTCGATCAGGCCGCTTGCCAGGGTGCGTTGTACCGAATCGGGCAGATTCAACAGACGCAGCAGATTGGTCGTGGCGCTACGCGAGCGGCCGATCGCGGCTGCCGCGGTTTCATGTGTGTAGGCGAACTCCTCGATCAGGCGCCGGATCGCAAGCGCCTCTTCGATCGGATTCAGATCTTCGCGCTGGATGTTCTCAATCAACGCCATCGACAGGGTCTGACGATCGTCCAGATCGACGACGATGGCGGGTACGCTCGCCAGGCCGGCGCGCTCGGCCGCGCGATAGCGGCGCTCGCCGGCCACTATCTCGTAACGCGACGCGCTGCCGGGTTCCGGACGCTCGAGGGCGCGCACGAGAATCGGCTGCATGATGCCGTGCTGACGTACCGAGTCCGTCAACGATTCGAGCGCGTCGTCGTCGAAGACCACGCGCGGTTGATACTTGCCCTGCCGTACGGCGTCCAGCGCCAGGTCGATGACCTGGTCGCGCGGGGGTTCGTCACTGCGCTCAGGCAGGGAGCCGGTGGTTGCAGGCCCGTTCTCGTCGCCGAGCAGGGCATCCAGGCCTTGGCCGAGTCCTTTGGGTTTCTTCATCGGATCAGGGTCTCCACACGGTCGATGAGTTCGGCGCCGAAGGCGAGATAGGCCTGGGCACCCTTCGAGCTGGGGTCATAGATGACGCCCGGCTTGCCGTAACTGGGCGCTTCGGCGAGACGGACATTGCGCGGTATCAGGGTGCGAAAGACCTTGTCCCCGAAGTGCTGCTCCAGTTGAGCGGAAACCTGATTGGCCAGGGTGACGCGGGGGTCGAACATCACGCGCAGCAGCCCGATTACGCGCAGGTTCGTATTGAAGTTCGCATGCACACGCTTGATCGTGTTCACCAGATCGGCCAGGCCTTCGAGCGCGTAGTACTCGCACTGCATCGGGATGATGACGCCGTGAGCCGCGCAGAAACCGTTGAGCGTCAGCATCGATAACGACGGCGGACAATCGATGAGGATGAACTCATAGGTGTCGCCGGTCGCCTCCAGCGCTTGTTTGAGGCGGGTTTCGCGCTGTTCGAGATCGACCAGCTCGACCTCGGCGCCGGCTAGTTCGCGATTGGCCGGCAGAACGTCGTAGCCGGCGTCGCTGCGCCGGCTGACCTGAGACACGGTGGCGGCCCCGATCAACACCTGGTAGACCGAGCCCTCGAGCGAGCGCTTGTTGATGCCGCTGCCCATGGTCGCGTTGCCCTGGGGATCCAGGTCGACCAGCAGCGTGCGCTTGCCGTGCATTGCCAGCGCGGCCGCGAGATTGACCGTGGTCGTGGTCTTGCCGACGCCACCCTTCTGGTTGGCGATGACGAAAATGCGGGCCAAGCGGTTCCTCCTGGATCGGCGGTGCGGCGGTCGGGCCGTGCCGTTCTTGGTTTCAGTCCTGCGGGCGCTCGTCGCTGCCCGTTGTTTTCATGATCACCAGCGTTCGCATGGCGTCCAGCCCTGGCACATCGACCGGCACGGTGCGAGCGACCACGGGATCGGCACGTCCTTCGCGATGCTGGCGGGCGGTGAATTCTTGCACTTCATCGTCGACGCGGGCAGCCTTCATCGCGACCAGCCAGGTCGATGCACCGGCCAGATGACCCGCGCCGTCGACGAAGTTCGCCAACGACGCGAAGGCGCGGCAAACGATGATTCCGGGCGGTTGGGCGATCTCGGTCAACGGGAGCGCTTCGATCCGTCGCTCGTGAACCCGTACGTTGGAGAGGCCCAGCTCGACCTGGCACTGACGCAGGAAAGCGGCCTTCTTGCCGACAGGCTCGACCAGATCGAACGTCCAGTCGGGCTGCACCACGGCAAGGACCAGACCCGGCAGGCCGGCTCCGCTACCGACATCCACGACGGATTGCCTGCCGTCACCCGGCGAAAGACCGCGCAAGACCGGCAGGATCGCCAAACAGTCCAGCAGGTGGGTAGTGATCATGGCGAGCGGGTCGCGCACGGCGGTCAGATTGAACACTTTGCCCCAGCGCTCGAGCAGCACGCGATAGGCCAGCAGACGGTCCGCTGCCCCCGCGTCGAGATCGAGGCCGATGGCGGCGACGCCCTGGACGAGACGCTCGCGCAGGCGGTCGGTGTCCGGGGCGTGCTGGGCGTGCTGGGCGTGCTGGGCGTGCTGGGCGGACTGGGCGGCCCTTTGCGCTGGCGAGGCCGTGCAGGGGCTCGCCCGGGTCCGCCAAGGGTCGCGTTGGTTCGCTGCCATGCTCAGGCGGCCTCGCGCGGGAGATCTCCGCGCTTTTTCAGCATGATCAGAAGCAGCGACACGGCCGCAGGGGTGACACCAGGCATCCGCGCGGCCTGCCCGATGGTTTGCGGACGCTGCTCGCCCAGCCGCTGGCGAACCTCGAACGACAGGCCACTGACTGTCTGGTAGTCGAAATCAGCCGGTATCCGCAGATGTTCGAGTCTCGACTGGCGGGCCACCTCCTGTGCCTGGCGATCGATGTAGCCCGCGTACTTGGCTGAGATTTCTATCTGCTCGACCACCTGGGCGCGCCAGGTCGTCGCGCGCGCCTCGTCCGAGGACAAGGCCTCGGGCGCGGGTGCCGCCGAGGCGTCGATGAGCGCCTCGTAGGCAATCCCTGGCCGAGCCAGCAGGGACAGTAGTGAGTACTCACGCTCCAGTGATTGTCCGACAAGTTCCTCGACCCGCTGTCGTGAAGCGTGGCGGGGATTGATCCAGGTGCTGCGCAGCCGCTCGGTCTCTCGCGCGATGGCTTCCTGTTTGCGGCAGAAGAAGGCCCAGCGCTGCTCGTCGATCAAGCCGAGCTGACGACCGATCTCGGTGAGTCGTGCATCGGCGTTGTCTTCGCGCAGACTCAGGCGATACTCGGCGCGGCTGGTGAACATTCGGTACGGTTCGAGCACGCCGCGAGTGATCAGGTCGTCGACGAGTACGCCGAGATAGGCCTGATCCCGACCAAGCGTCAGCGCCGCCTGCCCTCGGGTCTTCTGAACCGCGTTCACCGCAGCTAGAAGCCCTTGTGCGGCGGCCTCTTCGTAGCCCGTCGTGCCGTTGATCTGACCGGCAAAGAACAGACCCTCGATAGACCGGGTCTCCAGGCTCGGGCGAAGACCGCGTGGGTCGAAGTAGTCGTACTCGATTGCGTAGCCGGGACGCAGAATGTGCGCATCCTCCAGCCCGGGTATCGAGCGCACCAGCGCGAGTTGAACGTCGAAAGGCAGGCTTGTCGAGATGCCGTTCGGATAGACCTCATGCGTGCTCAGGCCTTCGGGCTCCAGGAAGATCTGGTGCGATCCCTTGTCGGCGAAGCGATGGATCTTGTCTTCTATCGACGGACAATAGCGAGGCCCCACACCTTCGATCACGCCGGTATAGAGCGGCGATCTGGACAAGCCGGCGCGGATGATTTCGTGGGTAGCGGGCTGAGTGTGCGTAATCCAGCATGCAAGCTGTCGCGGGTGCTGATCCGCTCGACCTAGAAATGAAAACACAGGGATCGGATCAAGATCGCCCGGCTGGCGCTCGCAGCGCGCGAAGGCTATCGTGCGGCCGTCGATGCGCGGCGGTGTGCCAGTCTTCAGGCGCCCTTGGGGTAAAGCCAATTCTCGCAACCGACTGGCCAGGCTGATTGATGGTGGATCGCCCGCGCGTCCGCCCGAATAGTGGTTGAGTCCGACGTGAATCTTGCCATTCAGGAAAGTACCCGCGGTCAGCACGACCGTTCGTGCCATGAACCTGAGGCCCATCTGGGTGATAACACCGTTGACACGGTCGGTGCCGCCTGTCGACTCCGTGGTCAAGTCCTCGACCGCTTGCTGGAACAGCCAGAGATTCGTCTGGTTCTCGAGCCGGGAGCGTATGGCTTGTCGGTACAGGACTCTGTCGGCCTGGGCTCGTGTGGCACGGACCGCCGGTCCCTTGCTCCGGTTCAGGATGCGAAACTGGATTCCGGCCTCATCCGTCGCGGCTGCCATCGCTCCGCCAAGGGCGTCGATTTCTTTTACAAGGTGTCCTTTGCCGATCCCACCGATGGAGGGGTTGCAAGACATCTGGCCAAGAGTTTCGAGGCTATGCGTCAGCAGGAGCGTTTTAGCGCCCATGCGTGCGGCGGCCAAGGCTGCTTCTGAGCCTGCATGTCCGCCGCCAACGACGATGACGTCAAACTGATCTGGGTAGTTCATGGTGGTAGGAATGTTTCACGTGAAACATTCGCGGTCATCGTATGTTCAAGCGTCCGCGCTTGTACGGTCGTCGAGATGAGCTGGCAGGAGGTTCTGCGCTGGCTGCTCGCCGTTTGCGCGTCCAGTTTGGCCAGTTCGCGCAGGTGCGGACTTTCAACGTTCGTGGTGCCCGGAAGGTGTTCGCGAGGCTGAGCCGCCGAAAGGAAAGCGCCGCTGCCGGTTGCCTTAATTATAGTTCGCAATTGCCTGGCTTGGGTGTGCGGCTACTTCGCCCTCGGGCGCAGGACTCTCGAGAGACGATCATCCGAAGGGCGGTTGTCACGCCTGCGGTATCCCATCTCCTTTCCCCTGCGGATCCGCGGAAAGATCGATCGCTAGGGAGAGGCTATTGTCGTGAATCCGTGTTCCTGGGAGCGGGGAGCGGGAACGAGCCCGGTGCGTTCTGGTTTCGACCAACAGCGTTGGTCCCACGATACTCGATCTTGCGTCTGCTGAGCGATCGCTTCTTCCATTGTTTCACGTGGAACATCTTCGAGCGACAGTTCATCGCGGGGTTTGGCGTTCGCCGGATGCCTGTTGGTTTGTTCGGCATCATGTTGGATTCGACGTCGCCGGGAATGCTGTCTGAATGCCAATGCGATTGCGGACGACAGCTTTGCGTTCGGCCTCAATGTTCCACGTGAATCATTGGTTCTAGATTCAGGTCGAATCCTCAGGAGCGACGACGCACCGCAGTGACCGATGTAGATGGTTTACGCTGGACTTCACGCTGCGGTCTGGTAATTGCCCAGCGCTGGGCGGTGTCGGGCTGCGCGCTAAAGCGGTAGCCGCTCCTTCTGCATGACTACTGCGCTCGAGATCTGGCGGGCGTTGCCTCGTCAAATCTGAGGCTTCGAGCGCATCTCGATGCAACTGATAGGCGAGCCATACAAGCAAGAGGCGCGTGCCGCTTGTTTGCACCCCTCTGAACCGGCTTCAACCGGTCGTTTCCTTGTGGACGGACGGCCGCGGTGATCGTGCCGGTAATCCACGGCAGCTGAATCGCCTGGTCTATTTCCCTGACCCCCATTTTCTTGCGGGACAGCGACTTGGTCGATTCTTTGCACGGGCCAGGGACGCGCCTTTGGCCACCTCGCCAATGTTCCACGTGAAACATTCGTCGATCCGCCCCGGAGCAGCAAAGCGCCTCGGCTTCCTGGTTGATCCTTCGCAAGCGCCAGGGGCACGCGTTCAGCCATCTGATCAAGGCTCTACACGAAGCATCCGTCGAGCCACTCGGCAGCAACATTTATGCTCACCAAATTGTTTGATTCCTAGGACGTCACTGGGTCTCGCATTCCGTCACCCCGCCAATGTTCCACGTGAAACATCTATCAAGCCATGTCGGAACGACAGGCTGGCTCGCGCATCTGGTCGATTTTTAGCGACGACCAAGGACACACGTTTGATCACTCCGCAGATGTTCCGCCTGAATCATTCGCCAATGCTCGCCGGACTGACCGTCAAGCTCGCTCACCATACCGATTCTTAGCCGATGCCTGGGAAGCGCGTTTAGCAACCCCACCAATGTTCCACGTGAAACAATCGCGAAGGTTGGCCGGACTGACCGTCAAACTCGCCCACAGAGCCGATCCGTAGCCGATCCCTGGAAACCCGCTTATCAAACCCACCAATGTTCCACGTGAAACAATCGAGAAGATACCGGAGCTGACCGTCAAACTCGCACACGGAGCCGATCCGTAGCCGATCCCTGGGAAACGTGTTTAACAACCCCACCCATGTTCCACACGAGACATTCGCCAGGGCTGGCCAGACTGACCGTCAAGCTCGCGCACCCAGCCTATCCTTAGCCGATGCCTGGGAAACGCGCTTAGGATCCCAACCAATGTTCCACGTGAAACATTCTTCGAGGCACGCCAGTGCAGCATTTGGGCTCGGCTACCATTTTGATCTATGGCACGCGCCAGGAACACGCGTTCGTCGATCCCCCGTGTTCCACGTGAAACATCCGTCGACCCTGGCCGGAGGGACACTTCTGCTCGGCAACCTGGTCGCTTTTTGGCATGCGCCGGGGATACGCATTCGTCCGATCCGCGAATGTTTCACGTGAAACATCCATCAAGCCAGGCCATAGCCACGCTTGAGTTCGGCAACCTAATCGATCCTTAGCATGTGCCAGGGATAGGCCTTCATTCGACGCACGAATGTTCCACGTGAAACATTCGTCAAGCCACGCCCCAGGGATATTCAAGCCCAACAACCTGCTCGAACCTTTGCACATGCCAGGGATACGCATTCCGCCGACCCGCGAGTGTTCCACGTGAAACATTCATTAAGCCACGCCCCAGGGAGCTTCAAGTTCAATAGCCTGGTCGATCCTTTGCATGTGCCAGGGAAACGCACTCGGCCGACTCGCAAATGTTCCACGTGAAACATTCGTTAAGCCACGCCCCAGGAGCATTCACGCTCAACAACCTGGTCGATGCATTGCATGTGCCAGAGAGAAGCATTTGGCCAACCCGCGAATGTTCCACGTGAAACATTCGTCAAGTCACGTCCCAGGGAGCTTCAAGCTCAACAACCTGGTCGATCTTTTGCATAAGCCAGAGAGAAGCATTTGGCCGACCCGCGAATGTTCCACGTGAAACATTCGTCAGGCCACGTCCCAGGGAGCATCAAGCTCAACAACTTGGTCGAGCCTTTGCATGCCCAGAGAAACGCATTCGGTCGACCCGCGAATGTTCTATGTGAAACGCTCGTCGAACGATGTCGCAGCAACATTCAATCTCGCCAATCTGGTCGATCGTTTTGCGTGCACCAGGGATATGCCATTCAGCCAACCCGCCAATGTTCCACGTGAAACAATCGACGAATTGCTCAGCAGCAACATTCAGACTCGGCACTTTAAACGTTACTCGTTTCTCCTGGGACACGCATTTGGTGAGTCCCTGAAGGTTCCACGTGAAACGTTCGTCGGGTCGCAAGGGAGCTGCTTTCAAGCCACGCAGACTGGTGGATCGGTGGTAAGTGCTCGGGGCACCACGTTAGCGATCCCGCGAATGTTCCACGTGAAACATTCGTGCAGCCCCGCCGCACCCACAATCAGGCTCGGCAACGTTGTCGATCCATAGCACGCGCCAGGGTTTCGCATGCGGACATTCCGCCGATCTTCGGTATGAAACGTTCGCTGAACCATGTCGCAGCAAAAATCAAGATCGCACGCTTAGCGATAAGCAAGTGCCAGCCGCGGACGTGCGTCCAACCAACTCCTAAATGTTCCACGTGAAACAAACGTTGAGCTAACCCCGGGCGACGCTGAGGTTCGCGCTCGTAGCCATCTTTGCTGTTTGCCAGGGACCCGCACTCTGCCGTCGCGTCAATATTCTATGTGAGACATTTGCTAGCTTGCGATGGCTTACGGAAGGACGAGGGGAGGGCACGACGAGGCCGTTTACCCAGCCTGCTCATACGCTGGGCCGTGCAGCATACTCGCGAACGATGTTCCACGTGAAACATCTAGAAGAAACAGGCTGTCTAACGTGTTCAGTAGCTTTCCCGTTGGCCCACGGTACAAGCAGTCCGTTTTTCTCGTTGAGCGTCCAGGTCTCAGGCTGAATGCCAACAGGCAATGTTTCACGTGGAACATCTTTGCCGGACAAACGGAACGCAACGTCGCCGTTAACGCAAGCGCTCCGCACCGCCATCAAGAAGACGGTGACCCATGCGCCACGCACAAGTATCCCTGCTCGGGCCATCAGCGGCGATGCCAATACTCGCGGTCGCCCGATATCCCTGCGCTTAGCGCCTTGCTGCCGACCCTGAAGTCAGGGCGCGCTGCGGTGCGCGAAGGAATCAACCTCCTTGCTCGACGATTGACGCGGCCTAGTCAATTGCGTCGCATCCAAATCAATGTTCCACGTGAAACATCGCGGTCCCGTCGCCGATCTGCCGCGATAGACCTCTAACTATCTCGCCCCTCTGCCCAAGCCACCAACCAGATCGTTTACTGCCTTGGCAGGTCTCTCTCTTCCCCAAAAAGCCATTATTGAGCCGCTCTTGAGCCGGTTGCCGCCAATGGTCATCCTCGAGCCGATCTACCGACGGTCTGCCGTCAAGCCCGATTCACTCTCAAGCCCTCTCCCGTGACCGACTTATAAGAAGGTCGCTGTTAAGCGAATCTTGGATAGCGCCAGGCACCCCTGCGGACACTCTCCGCCTCGGTCATCGACCGTTGCTTGCTCGACCCCCATGCCCACATTAATGCTGCCTGAGACCCGGAGAAGTGGAAGCAATGTTCCACGTGAAACATTCTCGCGAGCCCGGTCGGTTGATCCACGATCCCGCGCAGAACCGGCATGGCATTGTTCCAGGTGAAACATTTTTGCGAGCCTGATGGACCGAGGATGGGTTCCTCCTAGTCATACAGATCTCGCCCCTCAGGGAGTCCTTCACGGCCCGTGCCCATCGTCTTGGCTGCCTCGGAGTTTGAGGCCTGAATTGAAGCATCCTTGAGTTCGGCATATCATTCTCATCCCAATCGCAGGTTGTCGAGACATAAGCTCTGGTAGCGACAGTTCACGCATGAGCCAGCCCATGCACTGAGTTCCGATCGCAATGTTCCACGTGGAACATCGAAATGTGCCGAATGTCACCGCGGTGTCGGCAGACAAAGGCGACCCGTCGAACAATAAGGCCCATGTGGCTCCTGAGCGCAACGAGATCCAAAACATAGATGATGTTCCACGTGGAACATCGCTTTGGGCGAGATACAAGCATTCCCGTCAACGCGCACCCGGACCAAAGGGGAGCGCGCGCGATGCCGAGCAGCCGCTCGGCGGATACAAGCATTCCCGTCGACGGGCACCCGGACCAATCCCTAAGACGCAAGCTCAATGCAAGTTCTTCTCGAAGCCATGCAAATGGGGTTTGAGGAATGGCGTCCTCCCGGGCGGCTCTGGATCGATCGATTGATTGATTGGCTTCTGGTGCAGGCAGTCTTCGTTGTGGCGCGCTCGATCCGAGATGCGCCATCACCGACGGCCCGAGACCCTGTGACCAAGTGTTCCACGTGAAACATCGGCATGAACAGATGGGCGGCATGGCCTTTGCGACGCATCACCCGTTCGCGGATCGACTAGTCGACCGACCTACTCGCCAGTCCCCCACCTTCCCAAGTAACGCGGGTCGTCCCGTCTGGGAGTTTTCGGCCCACTTCGCAATCGTATCGATCGGGCAGCTCAGGACATCCGATCATGCTGAATCGGACTGAACCCGGCGACTCAATGATCCAGCCGGTCATCTCCGCCGCCCTTCGGCAGCACGCCAGACAGCAGCAACTCACTCGGGCTTCAAGTTCGCTTGCGTCGGCGGCCTTCCGGATTGGTGACGCGACCAGGATCGACGTTCCACGTGAAACATCTCAGTCCGCCAACGGCAATATGCACCCGGCCATCCTGCGGCTACCGCCAACGCCTTCCAGGCAGGGCTGCAATGCCCAGGCGCCGCAACCCGCTAGCCGGCGTCACGAGGCCTCCGGTGACATGATCGCAAAGCAAACATCGGGCGATGCGGGACATCCGTTGCGCGCAGTCGTGTGCGGAGCCATCCAACCAACCCTATCTCGCATGGCTGAAGATGCGCGTGGCTAATCCCCATGCGACCAAGCACGCACCTGCGCGGGAGGCGGAATCAACGGATCGCCACCGCACGGCATGAAACCGCATGCCGATGACCGTCTACAACGAGGCACGGTGATGTGAGAACGCGACAATGGGGCGAGGTCCACGCAACTTCATTCCCCACGCGCCTCGCATCTGCGCTTCGTACGGCCCGCGGCGTTACCAATGCTCGCAGAATCGTTCGATATCGCTGCGATTGGGCGCCATCCAGACGAGCCCGAGGCCAACGCTGGCCGGGCACCGCGCGTATTGATGGGCGCATCCCCTTTACGGCAGGCCGTGTCCGGGACGATCCAACTTTTCGCTTTGGGAAGATGTCCGTCGCCAAGGCAAAACCGCTCGGCGCAAACAGAAACCGAAGACGTGGCGATGCAATGAAGGAGGGCGTCATAGCGTGAGGACCCACAATGTTTCACGTGGAACATCGACAAGCAGCAGAAATGCCTCCCGGGCCCGTCACGAAGATCCGGCGCGACGAAATGCGCGGCGGCGAGCAAGGGTCAACTCGCAGATAGCACGCCGATCAAATCGAACCGAGCCCGCTTCGTCCTCGATATTGACTATGCCACCGACCCCGATAGCCAGCCAGGCCGGCGCCGAGCTCAGGCGAAATGGCCTTACGAGAACGCTTTCGAGATCACACTCTTCGTGTCGTCATCACCCGGGCCGCCGAGCAAGGGAAAGCTCCTGCCATCAACCGACGGCGGCACGGATCCATGCGCCACTGGGTTAGCGCTGGCACCCCGGCGCCAGTGACAACTGAAAATTCCCCAGCGGGGAGAACCGGATCGCCCTTGTCGCACGGCAAACGAACTTCGATCTCAACGCGAGCTGCGAGCGGTTGCGTCTGAGGTTGGCGCACCTCGATGTTCCGATCGCCGAGCGGCTGGTCGGCATCGCGCGCGTTCCCCCCCCCTCGGCCCTGAACCTGGCGCACCTCGATGCTTCGAACCCTTTCGGTGTCCAACGAAACAGCACACCGGCCCGCCAGGCTCGATCAAACCCGACCGGACCAAAACACGACAAGAACAGTGCGCTGGGGAAACCCTTTGACACCGCCATAATCCGTCGTCCCTCAACGGCAACGCAAGAGTGCCAAACGAACCACAGCGACGCCACGGATCGCCGCGGCCGGGTCCCATCGGCGGCTCGATGTTCCACGTGAAACATCGAGCCGCCGATGGCCAGCCTGCCGCCACCATCGCCGACGCGACCAGCGACCGCCAGACAACGAAACAGACCCGACGGTGATCGCCCGAGGCCCCACGAATCGAACCGACTTCGAGGCCACTCCTCACGAACACTCATTGCCAGACGACCGCCCCTTTTTGAACGGCGTCATGCCTGCGCGTGCCAGCGGCAGCGCGGTACCCGACGCTGCGCTCGACATTGACCAATGAGTTGGGCTATCCGACCCGCCACGCGCGGCCACGGGCTTCCCGCCGGCTTGCGCGGGCTTGTCGAAAAGCCCACCGAAGATAGGAACAAACGGACGGCGAGCCGAATCCGACCCGCCTGGCGCCGACGACACCCCTGTGGACCGAATGTCGTGAAACAGAAAGCAGCCCCGGGCAGGGGGCATCCTGCCCGCACCGCCGCGCTACGTTCCGCCGCCGAACCGCCCACTTATGCTCGCGTCGCCCGCCAACACCTGTCCATCATCGGTCATCGTGGACGCGCTGCTTCTCGTTGCACCACGAACACCCGATGCATCTGCTCGTCGGTGCACAAAGCGGCCAAAGAACACTAACGCGACTGACAATCATTACGGAACAGGTGCCTCTCGCAGCCTGCTTTCATCCACCCGCGTCGCCGCCTGCCTTATGGGCTGTCAATGGCGCTTTCGCGCCCATTCTGCCGCCCGCTCCGCAATCATCAACGTCGGAGAATTGGTATTGCCCGACGTGATCGTAGGCATGATCGACGCATCTGCGATCATCAAATCGTCCACGCCGTGAACTCTGAGACGGGCATCGACAACAGCCCCTGCGTCCGCAGCGGGACCCATCCGGCAGGTACCCACCGGGTGGAAGATAGTCGTGCCGATATCGCCGGCAGCAGCCTGCAGCTCTTCCTCGCTCTCACGCTGCGGACCGGGCAGGATCTCCTGCGGGCGATAGCGCGCCAGTGCCTCCGACGCCACGATTCGGCGCGTCAGACGTATCGAATCGGCCGCGACGCGGCGATCGTCGTCCGTGCTCAGATAGTTCGGCGCGATGGCCGGCGACGAGAACGGATCGGCGTCGGTGATGTGCACGGCACCACGCGAACTCGGCCGAAGATTGCATACCGACGCCGTGAAGGCCGGGAACGCGTGCAGGGGGTCGCCGAATTTGTCCAGCGACAAGGGCTGCACGTGATACTCGACATTGGCGTCTTGCTGATCGTCCGACGAGCGCGCGAACGCACCGAGTTGGCTGGGCGACATCGTCAGCGGCCCGCTCCGTCGAAACACGTACTCGAGGCCCATCGACATTTTGCCGAACAGGCTGTTTGCCTGGTGGTTTAGAGTCTTGACACCCTGCACCTTGAAGACCGTGCGCAATTGCAGGTGGTCCTGCAGGTTGGCACCGACCCCCGGCCGCGAGATTCGCGGTCGCACGCCGGCCGACTCGAGCACTGTCGGGTCGCCAATGCCCGAGCGCTCCAGGATCTGCACGCTGCCGATGGCGCCCGCAGCCAGGATGACCCGCCCCTTGACCTCGACCGGCGTGCCACTGGCGCGCCCGCGTGCGTTGCGGCCGTCTACCTGCCAATATCGCAAGCCGCGCGCGCAAAGGCGCTCGCCGCCCTCGAGCAGGAGATGCTCGACATGTGCTCCCGTCACGATCTTGAGATTGCCCCGTGCGCGCGCCGGCTGGAGGAATCCCCGGGCAGCATTCCAGCGCGTTCCACGGCTCTGATTGACCTCGAAATAACCGCAGCCGAAGTTGTCGCCACGATTGAAGTCCTCGACCGGAGGAATACCCGCCTGCTCGGCCGCCTTTCGGAAGGCATCGAGGATGTCCCAGCGCAAGCGCTGCTTCTCGACCCGCCACTCACCGCCGTGGCCGTGCAAAGGATCCGTCGACCCGTCATCCAGCCGGTGATAGTTCTCGTGTTTGACGTAGTAGGGCAGGACGTCATCCCAGCCCCAACCTGGATTGTCTCGTGACCAGCGATCGTAGTCGCCGCGCTGGCCTCGCATGTAGATCATGCCGTTGATCGACGAACAGCCCCCAAGCACCCGGCCTCTCGGGTACTTGATGCTGCGCCCGTTCAGCCCGGGCTCGCTGCGCGTCTCGAACAGCCAGTCGGTGCGCGGATTTCCGATGCAGTACAGATAGCCGACGGGTATGCGGATCCAGAGATAGTCGTCCGCACCGCCAGCCTCGAGCAACAACACACGATGTGCAGGATCGGCGGAGAGACGATTCGCCAACAGGCAGCCAGCCGTACCGGCGCCCACGATGATGGTGTCGAATTGCTCGGCCATGACGAACCCTCCCGTATCGGTGTCGCACGGCCATTCCTTGTCGAGCGCCCGGCGCGTGACACGCAGCCGGACGGTCGACTTCGCCCGCGCCGTCCGAGTCTATCGGATCGCGAAGCGGTGGCGCGTCACGCGTGCCAGCCGCTGCCGGCACCGGTCACGATAGCGACTACATGCCGGCCAGGCAGACGTACTTCACCTCGAGATATTCATCGATGCCCAGGTGCGAACCTTCACGCCCGAGGCCCGACTGCTTGACACCGCCGAACGGCGCCACCTCGGTGGAAAGAATGCCGCTGTTCACGCAGACCATGCCCGATTCGATACCCTCGGCCACGCGGAAGATACGGCCCATGTCGCGCGCATAGAAATACGATGCCAGGCCGAACTCGGTCGCATTGGCCATCGCAACGGCTTCCTCTTCGGTCTTGAAGCGGAACAACGGCGCCACCGGGCCGAAAGTCTCTTCGCAGGCCACCCGCATGTCCTGAGTCACGTCCGAAAGAATCGTGGGCTGGAAAAACAGCCCGCCACGTTCGTGGCGCGCACCACCGGTGACGATCTTGGCGCCCTTGCCGGTCGCATCGGCAATGTGTGACTCGACCTTTTTCAGCGCGGCCTCATCGATCAACGGGCCGATCGTCACGCCTTCTTCGGTGCCGGCGCCAACCTTGAAACCGGCGACCTTGGCGGCGAGCTTCTCGGCAAACGCATCGTAGACGGCATCTTGCACGTAGATGCGGTTCGCACAGACGCAGGTCTGGCCAGCATTGCGATACTTCGAGGCCATGGTGCCCTCGACCGCGGCATCGAGATCGGCATCGTCGAACACGATGAACGGCGCATTGCCGCCCAGTTCAGTGACAACTTCTTGACCGTATCGGCCGACTGGCGCAGCAGGATACGACCGACTTCGGTGGAGCCGGTGAACGAGATCTTGCGCACGATCGGGCTCTCGCACAGCGTCTTGCCGATCTCGGGCGCCTTGGCTTCAGCACCGGTGACGATGTTGAACACTCCGGGCGGAAATCCGGCCTCCTCGGCCAACTGCGCGAGCGCCAGCGCCGACAACGGCGTGGCCTCGGCCGGCTTGCACACGGCCGTACATCCGGCTGCAAACGCCGGCGCCAGCTTGCGCGTGATCATCGCGATCGGAAAGTTCCAAGGCGTGATCGCACCGCACACCCCGATCGGCTCACGCATCACGAGAATGCGCCGATCGGCGGCGAAGGTCGGGATGATCTCGCCATAGGCGCGTTTGCCTTCTTCGGCAAACCACTCCACGAACGATGCGCCATAGGCAACCTCGCCCCTGGCCTCCGCCAGGGGCTTGCCTTGCTCGGTGGTCATCAGCAACGCCAGGTCGTCGGTGTTGGCGATGATCAGATCGAACCAGCGCCGCAAGATGACCGCGCGCTCCTTGGCGGTCTTGCGGCGCCATGCCGGCATGGCGTCACGCGCCGCCTCGATCGCCTGGCGGGTCTCGGACGCACCCATGTCGGCGACCTCGGCGATCGTCTGCCCGTTGGCCGGATTCGTCACCGCGAAGCGCTTGCCCGCAGCCGCGGGCGTCCACTTGCCGCCGATGTAGCCGTCCTGGCGCAGCAGCTCGGTCTTGCTCAAGGAAACACTCATTGCTTGCTCCTGAATGTAGTTGTCGGTCGGGCGCCTGCCATTACTTCATGGTGGGCATCACGAACTCGGCGCCGGCGCGGATGCCGGTCGGCCAACGCTGCGTGACTGCCTTGTAGCGCGTGTAGAAGCGCACGCCCTCGGGCCCATGAATGTGGTGGTCGCCGAACAGCGACTGCTTCCAGCCGCCGAATGAATGGAATGCCATCGGCACCGGGATCGGCACGTTGATACCCACCATACCGATCTTGACGCGGCTCGCGAACTCACGGGCGGCATCGCCGTCGCGGGTGAATACCGCCGCGCCATTGCCGAACTCGTGGTCGTTGATCAACTCGAGTGCCTGCTCGAAGGTATCGACACGCACGACCCCAAGCACCGGCCCGAAGATCTCTTCCTTGTAGATGCGCATGGCGTCGGTGACCTTGTCGAACAGGCAACCGCCCAGAAAGAAGCCGTTGCCGTGACCGACACCGCGACCGTCGACCACCAGCTCGGCGCCCTCGGCCACTCCCTGATCGACATAGCCGCGAACCTTTTCTAGATGAGCACCGGTGACCAGCGGACCCATCTCGGCGCCTTCGTCCATGCCGTCGGCGAGCTTGATCGCCGGCACGCGCTCCTTGAGTCGCGCGATCAGCGGATCGGCGATGGCACCGACGGCGACCGCGATCGACACCGCCATGCAACGTTCACCAGCCGACCCGTACGCCGCACCGATCAGCGCATCGACCGCCTGCTCGAGATCGGCATCGGGCATCACGACCATGTGATTCTTCGCGCCACCCAGCGCCTGTACCCGCTTGCCGGCCTTGCCGGCGGTGTCGTGCACATAGCGTGCGATCGGCGTCGAGCCGACGAAGCTGACGGCATCGACGCGGGCATCGGTCAGTAGCCGGTCGACCGCGTGCTTGTCGCCCTGGATCACGTTGAATACGCCGTCGGGCAGGCCCGCTTCGCGCAACAGATCTGCAATGAACAAGGAGGCCGACGGATCACGCTCGGATGGCTTGAGCACGAAGGTGTTGCCGCAGGCGATGGCCACCGGATACATCCACATGGGCACCATCACCGGAAAATTGAACGGCGTGATGCCGGCGCAGACACCCAGCGGCTGGCGAATCGAGTACATGTCGATGCCGGTGCCGACCTGTTCGCTGTACTCGCCCTTGAGCAACTGCGGAATGCCGCAAGCGAACTCGACCACCTCGAGGCCACGCACGATCTCGCCGTGTGCATCGCTGAACACCTTGCCGTGCTCGCGCGTGATGAGTTCGGCCAATTCGTCGGCCCGCGCCTCGACCAGCGCCTTGAACTTGAACATGACCCGTGCACGGCGCAGGGCCGGCGTGGCGGCCCAAGCGGGAAACGCCGAACGCGCGGCATCGAGCGCCTCGTCGATCTGCGCGTCGCTGGCGAACACAACCTCGCGTGCGACCTCTCCCCGGGCGGGGTCGTAGACCGGCATGCTGCGGGCGTCTGCCGCGGCAGCGGCCGGACGGCCATTGATCCATTGGCCCACATGCGTGGCCTTCAACATCGCGCCTTCGGTGGTCCCCATCGATCTCTCCCGTCATACCTTGGTTTGCGGACAATCATGCATTGTTGCAGACTGCGTCGACCGCTGCCATTCATCGCGCACCGCGTATCCGGCCACTGCCCGTTGCCCCAGACCCCGTTCCCGATCGTGAACAACTCCGACTACAACACCGTGGCCGTCACGCTCGGCGACCCCACCGGCATCGGGCCCGAAATCGTCGTCAAGGCGCTCGCCGACCCCGACCGTGCGCGCCACTGCATCGTCGTCGGCGATGCCGGCATGCTCGAGGTCGCCGCCCGGGCGCTCGGCCTGCCGATGCCACCCCGGGTCGCCGCTATCGAACCGCCAGCCGGTGAGCCCTTTTCGCCGGGCGCTCCATCGGCGCGCAGCGGCGAGGCAGCCTATCGTGCCGTGATCGAGGCCACCGACATGGTCGCCGACGGCCGGGTCCAGGCGATCGCCACCGCTCCGTTGGCCAAGGCCCAGATGCAGGCGGCCGGTCATCCGTACCCGGGACACACCGAGTTGCTCGCTTTCCGTGCGGGCCGGTGTCCGGTCCGAATGATGCTGGCGAGCCCGCGTCTTCGGGTTGTGCTGGTCACGATCCACCTGCCATTGCGCGAGGCGATCGACCAGCTCGGCCACGATGCCATCGTACAAACGCTTCATATCGCCGACGCCGGCCTGCGGCGCATGGGCATCGCCAAGCCGAGATTCGCCGTTGCAGGATTGAATCCGCACGCCGGCGAGTCGGGCCTGTTCGGGCGTGAGGAAATCGAAATCGTCGCGCCCGCCGTCGAAGTTGCACGGGCGGCCGGCATCGATGTGCACGGACCGCATCCGCCGGACACCGTGTTCATGCGCGCGATGGGCAACCGGTGGGTGGACGCGGTGATCGCGCTTTATCACGACCAGGGCCTCATTCCGGTCAAGCTCGACGGCCTCGACCAGGCCGTCAACGTGACCCTCGGACTGCCCTATCTGCGCACCAGCCCGGATCATGGCACCGCCTTCGATATTGCGGGTCAGGGTGTCGCCGAGCCGGCCAGCATGATCGCCGCCATCGACCTGGCCATCGGCCGGCAGGCGATCAGCGGCTAGTGTCGTGTCCCATAAGAATCTTGACGTTCGCTGGCCCGGCTTCTCGCGGCACCGACACTAGCCGACGGGCGTCCGTTTGCGTCCGTGGGCGAGATACCCCATACCGTATTGGGCCGACTGCACGGTCAGATCTGGCACCCAGCGCTGCACATGGCGCCAGGGCCGCCGCAGGCCCCCCGGCGAGCCGTTGTAAGCCGCATTCTTCATATAGACATAGAGATTGAGCGGGCCGCACCACCAGGGCATGAACTTGACGCCGGCAATGGACACTTGCGCGCCCTCGCGGCAGTTGGCGAACACGCGGGTGAGCGACTCGACGCACTGGCAAACGTCGTGCGTGTAGTTGAACAAGACGGCGTCGACCGGTTCGGTCAAGGTCAGACCGACAGCCGACGACTCGATCAATTGCACGTTGCGCCAACCTTCGCGCGCGATCCGCTCGCGCGCCAGCGCCGCCATGTCGGGGCTTTGTTCGATCCCGATCACCACGCCGTGTTCGCCGACACCGTCTCGCAGCAGGGCGAAGCTCAAGCCCGTACCACAACCCACATCCAGCACACGCTGCGCACCTTGCAGACGAAGGTTCGCCACGGCTCGCTCACGAATGGACCACGTGCGTGCGCAGGAATCGTCGTACTGCGCCGCATGGCGCGAATAGCGCGCAATCGAGCGCTGACGCACGGCCTCGCGCCGGTCGGACGAGATCCGCGCGGCTGACGCGACAGCAGATGGCGTGGCCAGGCCGCTACCCGCGGCCGGCCCCGACGACGGGCCGGCCTTCATAACGTGGCCTCAGGCAGCCAGGCGTTGGCTGAGATCGTTGCGAATACCCGCAAGCACGGCGGGCAGACGCGCATGGAGTTGCTTGAACAACTCGGCATGCGATGCGAGTTCCTGCGTCCAGGCACCGACGTCGATCGAGGTGATCGTCTCATACTGTTCACGCGAGAAATCGAGGCCCGTCCAATCGATGTCCTCAAAGCCGGGAGTCGTGCCCAGCACGTGCTCCTTACCCTGGCCAGACCCCTCGATGCGCTCCAACATCCATTTCAGCACCCGCATGTTGTCACCGAACCCGGGCCAGACGAACTTGCCATTCTCGTCCGTGCGGAACCAGTTCACGCAAAAGATGCGCGGCAATGCGGCGTCCTGCTGCGCCAGCTTCTCGCCGAGGCTGAGCCAGTGGGCGAAGTAGTCACCCATGTTGTAGCCGCAGAACGGCAACATCGCGAACGGATCGCGGCGCACCACACCCTGCTTGCCGGCGGCAGCGGCCGTCGTCTCCGAGCCCATCGTGGCGGCCATGTACACGCCCTCGGCCCAGCTGCGCGACTCGGTCACCAGCGGCACGGTATTGGACCGGCGCCCACCGAACACGAACGCGTCGATCGCCACACCCGCCGGGTTGTCCCAGTCGGCATCGATGGCCGGGTTCTGATCGGCCGCGACCGTGAAGCGGGCGTTCGGATGCGCGGCCTTGCGCTTTTGCTCGCGGCCGATTTCCGGAGTCCAGTCGCGCCCCTGCCAATCGAGACAGTGCGCCGGCGCATCGCTCATACCTTCCCACCAGACGTCGCCGTCGTCGGTGAGCGCCACATTGGTAAAGATCACGTTCTCGCGCAGCGAGGCCATGCAGTTGAAATTCGTGTGCTCGTTGGTGCCGGGGGCGACGCCGAAATAACCGGCCTCGGGGTTGATCGCATACAGTCGGGTGCGACCCGTGGCCGGGTCGATGCGCGGCTTGATCCAGGCGATGTCATCGCCGATCGTGTTCACCTTCCAGCCGGCATAGGCCTTGGGCGGGATCAGCATCGCAAAGTTGGTCTTGCCGCAGGCCGACGGAAATGCCGCCGCGACGTGGTACTTGCGGCCCTCGGGGGAGGTCACCCCCAGAATCAACATGTGTTCCGCCAGCCAACCCACGCCGTCCTGGCCGGCTTGCGCATGACCCATCGTCGAGGCGATGCGCAGGGCGAAGCACTTCTTGCCGAGCAGGGCATTGCCGCCATACCCGGAGCCGAAGGACCAGATCTCGCGCGTGGCCGGATAGTGCACGATGTACTTGGTGTCGTTGCAGGGCCAGGCGACATCGTCGCGCCGGCCACCGTCGGCACCGACCAGGGGCATACCGACCGAATGCACGCAGGGCACGAACTCACCGTCCGCGCCGAGCACGTCGTAGACCGCCTTGCCCATGCGGGTCATCAGCTTCATGTTGACGACCACGTACGGCGAATCGGACAACTCGACACCGATCTGCGCGATCGGCGACCCTAGTGGACCCATCGAGTAGGGAATGACATACATCGTGCGCCCGCGCATGCAGCCTTCGAACAGGCCGTTGAGCGTGGCACGCATCTTGGCCGGGTCTTCCCAGTTGTTGGTCGGACCGGCGTCGGCCTCGTCATCGGTACAAATGAACGTGCGATCCTCGACGCGGGCGACGTCGCTGGGGTCCGACCAGGCCAAATACGAATTCGGACGCAGCTTCGGGTTCAGGCGCTTCAACGTGCCGGCGTCGACCATCTCCTGACAGAGCCGGTCGTATTCTTCCTGGCTGCCATCGGCCCACACCACGCGATCGGGCCTGGTGAGCGCGGCAACGGACGCCACCCACTCGATCAGCTTCCGATGACGCACGTAGGTCGGGGCGGCGATGTCGAGGCGCTCCGCTTCCGGTGCTTGGTTCATCTGAGGTTCTCCTGGATTAAAAACCGGTGTGTCAGGCGGTCCGGCGCCTGGAACGAGCGGCGGTCGCGGCCGGCCCTGACCGCAGGGTCGCCACGAGCGGCGGCGCGCCAGCCAGTGCGCTGCGCCACATGAACGTATTCATGCCCGCGACACGACCAGCGGCTGCGACATACGCGCGCTCGGTGGAGCAGGGCGCGCACGACCGTGCGGCCACGCCCCTCGGGTGTCCACTTTGGAGGCGGAAAGACAAATCCGCATCGACGGTTTGCCGCATGGCGGAAAACCCGTAAGGGAAAACCTTTGATTGTCTCACACGATCACGCAGCCAGCACAGTAGTGGGAGATTGCCATGTCGGGCATGTAAAAGCGCCCAACAAAATCACGAAGGCGCGGCCACGACGGCTCGCGCCAGATAAGTGCACTCGCTTCCGCCGTACACTTTCTGCGCGCCGTGAGCGACGCTCATCGATATCGCTTCCTGATTTCAACGCCCATGACCTCCTTGCCGCCCGAGAGTTTCATCGACCATGCCAGCACCCGCCTGCTGGCCAGCTACGACCGCGCCGAGCCGATCGATCCGGTCGAGCTGTCGGAGATCGTCGATACCATCGTCGCGTCCGCCATCGTCAACGAAATCGCGCGCCGGCGGGTGTCACGCGGTGAACGCAGACGAGGCTACAAGATCGGCTTCACCAATCGCACGATCTGGCCGCTCTACGGTGTCGATCACCCGATTTGGGCGCCAATCTACGACACGACGGTCGCCGATCTCGCCGCCGAGCAACACCGCGTACGGCTGCGCGGTCTGTTGGAACCGCGTCTCGAGCCGGAGATCGTCCTTTGCCTGGCGGCGCCGCCTGAACGCGCCGATGCCGAATCGGTGGCGCGTTCGCTCGCATGGGTGGCGCACGGCTTCGAGATCGTGCAGAGCGCTTACCCCGGCTGGCGTTTCAGCGGCGCGCAGTCGTTCGCGGCACAAGGACTGCATGGTCGCTTGCTGATCGGGCCGCGCATTCCCGCTTCCTGCCTCGCCGACCGGCCGGCGGCGTTGGTGTCCGCTCTGGCCGGCCTGTCGCTGACCCTGTTCGAGGGTCGCAATTCCGATGCCCGCGACCGCGGGGTGGGTGCCAACGTGCTGGACGGTCCCTGCCACGCGGTCGTCCATCTGATCAACGAGCTCGGCCGCCACGGCGCCACACTCTGTGCCGGCGACATCATCACCACCGGAACCATCACCGACGCCCAACCATTGAGCCCGGGCCAGTTCTGGCGCACGGAGATCGAGGGTCTGCCGGGTCTGGCCGGACTGCATCTAGAAGCCTGCTAGCCGACGAACCGTCCTGATCGTCGGACAACTGCCGCCGCCCGTGTCTCAAAAGCCGACCGAAAACGACCGTCAGGCGGATAGCTTCCCCCGCAACGAGCGCTTTATGGGTTATCGTTGATCCATGCCTGACACCACCCCAGCCCAACGCACCGCTTCGACCGCACGTTTCGTGCTGATGGCCGGCGCCCTGTTCGTCACCGAGGCGCTCCTGCGCGGCTCGGCGATGCGTGCCGCCATTGCCAGCGCCATTCTTGCGGCTGGCACCGGGCTCTTGATTCTCGCAAAGCGTTCCGACTGACCGGTCGGCGCGACGCTTACATCACATGCAAGCCTGTGTCGCGCTGCATGTCGATCGGCATGTCATCGACGATGAACTACGCGATGTCGGCAGCGTAGGCCCGGAATTCGCCCACCTCGCCGATGTCTATTGCCGCAGCCCGCGCGCGGTGGTGTTTCATGCTCCGTCGTCCGAGTGGCGGTTGTTCATCGTCTTGCTGCCATTGGTCTCGCGTCTGTCGCTGATGACCAATCCCATTTTCACGCAGCTGGTACGGGCCTGGGGATTGAATCTGCGCGTGATCGGGGTCGATCGCAATGCGATGTTGTACGACTTTCGATCGCTGCTCAGCGACCGTATGCTGGCGGCCCTCATCGACTGGCTGGTGAACGAGGACCAGCGCGAACTGCCGCAGGGTGCGTTGGCTGCACGGCGTGTCCCGGCATCACCCGAGCATGCGCTGGACCTGTTGTTCGCAACCCTGGCGGGCGACATGCTGACCGTGCTCGAGAAGCGTCGCGACGACTGGGGGCGGCATCTCGACGTGCGCCATCGGCTCGAGCCCGGCGCGCCAGCGAGTCTGTTCGATCGCACCAGCCGGCTGCCGGATTTCATGAATGCGTGCCGGCAGGCGCTGCGTGATGCCGTCATCGACGTGCCGTTCTACGGCCGCGTGCTGCGTTCGATCGACGAACGGGAAGAGTTGTTCGAACAGCGTGCGATGCGCATCATCGCCGATGCACTCGATGCACCGACGCTCGAACGCCTCGAGCGTGCCGGTGTCGGACATCACCTGGGTTGCTACAACTGGTTGCGAATCGCACCGAACCACGCCGGCCAGCGCACGCACATCCTCGAGCGCCTTCCTGCCTTCGCAGCCAGCCTCGCGGAGACCCTGCTCGGCATCGAAACCCTGCAGATCGATCCCGGCACCGTCGAGGACCTGTACACGCCGCTCGGCACCGTCGACGAACACGCCGATCGCGACCAGGCGATCAGCCCGCAGGCGCCAGCGTTCGATCTGGCGGCAATCGCATCCGGGTCGGCGCGGCTCGACAATCTCGCCCACGCGTGGCGCCTCAAGCAGGCGGTCGACACCGGACAGGACCGCGCCATCATCGAGGCCCTGGCGGCCCGCTTCGAGGTCACCGAGAACACCATCAGGCTGCTCTGGCACGACAAGCCCGAGGCCCTCGGCCAACCACCCACCTGGCACCTGGCGGAGATCCTGCGCCGGCTCGATGCGCTCCCCCGACGCGAATGGCCTGGCAACACGAAAGACTGGGAAGCGCTGATCACGAGCGCGATTCCCGCCACCATCGACGGTTGACGCGACGTTCAGCGCACGGGGACCAGATCGTCGGCGCCCAGATATATGCGGTTCCAGGTCGGGCTGATCACCAGCTCGTTGATGCAGACGTGTGCGGGCGCTTTGGCCACATAGGCGATCGCATCGCCGACGTCCTCCGGCTTGAGCATGCGCGCGATGTCCGCCTCGGGTGGCGGACTCGGACGCGCGCGAAGAATCGGCGTGGCCACCTCGCCCGGACAAACCATCGTGGCGCGAATGCCGTGGCTGCCTTCCTGATCGTTGATGCTCTCGACCAAAGGACCCAGGGCCTGCTTGCTCGCACCATAGGCCGCACCGGTGAACGTGAGATAACGCCAGCCGGCCCACGACGAAACGACGATGATGGTGCCACGACCGGCCGCACGCATGCCCGGCAATACGGCGCAGACGCCGTTGGCCACACCTTCCAGATTGATGCGCGTGACGCGCGCGAAATCGTCGGCCTTCAGATCGCGCCAATAGCGCTTGGGTACGTTGGTGCCGGCACTCGCGACCAGCACTTCGATGGCGCCACGCTCGCGCTGCAGTCGCGCGGCCGCGGTCGCGACAGCCTGCGCATCGGCCACATCGAGCGGGCAACCGATGGCCTCGATGTCATCCGCGCGCAGCATCGAAAGCGCTTCTTCGATCTTGTCGTGCCGGCGGCCGGAGACGGCCACCGCATAACCCGCGCGGCCCAGCGCCTGCGCTGCCGCGAAACCGATGCCGGTGGCACCCCCCGTTACCCAGGCCAGCGGTCGTTTGCCAGTGGTCGTCGTCATGTCGTCCCTCGTTGGAATGATTGGCCCTCGAGCCAGTGCAGAAAACGCTCGCCGTCATCGCGGCCCTGACGATAGGTGGCCTCGTACGCGGCCGGCACGGTGTAGTCCCAACCACTGACAGGAACCCTGCGCGACGGCTGCACGTAGACCCGGCCATCGTGCACGAAGTGCTCCGGATAACGCTCGTAGCGCCGCGTCAGCAGCACCAGGGTGTCGGGAACGGCCGGGTCGCGCGCCTCGCCGGGATCATCGATCGCCATCACCGGTACATTGTCGATCATGCCGCCGTCGAGTATGCCGCGGCCACCCTGACTCTGCAGGCGCGTGAACGGCGGCGTCGCACTGGAGGACAACAACAGATCGATCAGTGTCTGCACGTCGGCGCAGGCCTGCAGCGTACCGATCACGGGCTCGAAGCCGAGACGCGACCCCAGACGCGGGTGCAGCGAGCGAAAGATGTGTTTCTCGATGTTGTAGGCCATCACACCCAGCGCGAAACCCCCGATGGCACCGGCACCGCGTGGTGCCAGCGCGTAGAGCACGCGCATGCTCGGCGCATCGCGCTTGAGTCGCTCGAAGGCCTCGCCGCCGAGCAGGGTGAGCAACGCCTGGCGATAGATGCCTTCGTGCGGAAACACGCGCTGACCACGCTGCCAGGCACGGTTCCAGTAGGCATTGCGCGCGCCAGGCAAGATCGCACTGCGATAATGCTCGAGCGCTACCTCGGGCGTGTTCGCATACAAGAGACAGGCCGTGGCGGCGCCGGCCGAGACAGCGGCGATGCGGGTCGGTGCAAGGGGTTGCTCGGCCGCGACGCGCAACCACCAACCGGCCTGCCACCAGCACCGGTGCCCACCGCCGGCGAACACCGCTTTCTGGAACAATGTCGCGTTCACCATCGCCGGAGATCCCCGTGACCGTTCGCATTCTCGCCACCGGCGGCACGTTCGACAAACGCTACGATCCCGTCGCCGGCCAGCTGACCTTCGGCACCACTGCCGTCGCCGACCTGCTCGCCACGGCGCAAGCACGCTTGCCGGTCGATGAACTGCTGCAGATCGACAGTCTCGACATGACCGACACGCATCGCGCGCTCGTCGCCGAAGCGTGTACACGGGTGACCGAAGACCGCCTGGTGGTCGTGCACGGCACCGACACGATGGTCGAAACCGCCGCCGTGCTCGCCGAACGTGTCGTCGGCAAGACCATCGTGCTGACCGGTGCGATGGTGCCGCATTCGGTGCACGAATCCGATGCCGCGTTCAATCTGGGTTTCGCGCTGGCTGCGGCGCAATGTCTGCCGATCGGTGTCTACGTGGCCATGCACGGTCAGTGGCACGACTGGCGTCAGGTGCGCAAGAACCGCGCGATCGGCCGCTTCGAGGCCAGCCGAACGACTGGGCCCGACATCGCCTGACGCTGCCGCTTGCGAGCGGCGCTCACACCATCGCATAGGTGGTGGTCGCATGGGCTGCCAGCTTGCCGTCGGCACCCGACAGCGAGATCTCGCCGAACATCAACGTGCGCCCGGGTTTGATCACCCGCGCGACGATCGTCACGTCGCCGGCGGCCACGGGGCGCAGGAACGAGGTGTTCAGGCTGACCGTGGTGGTCGGTCGGAATTCACCGAACAACGAACTGATCGCCAACACCATCGAGGTATCGGCCGCAGACATGAGCGCCTGGCCGCAGATCGTGCCGCCTTCACGACACAGCGACGGCTGAAACGGCAGAAGCACACGAGCGCCGCCCGGATCGATCGACTGCACCCGCAGACCGAGGTCCCTGACCCAGGGGGCGAACAAGCTGTCCAGCCAGTGAGTCGCCAGCGCAAGTTGCGCCGACGCATCGATCGGTCTCGATTGTTCGGTCATTGATGTGTCCTCGTCATGCCGCGCACCGACCCGACGGATCGATACGCCGTTTCGATCCCGCAGTAGGCACCGCAAGCTCCGTCAGCCAAGCTCCGACAACGGCGTGGCCCAGCGCGCCGGCCACAGGCGAACCAGCGTCCGATAGATCGGGGCGACCGTCAATACCATCGCGATCATGCGCGCAACCTGGAATGCGGTCACGACCGGCACACCCAGCTGCAACACCTTCGCGGTAAGACTCATCTCGCCGATGCCACCGGGAGAGGTGGCCAGGATCAGGGTCGCCGGCGGCAGGCCCATCAACCAGGCCAGCAGGGTCGCCGCACCCGCGGCGATCACGATCAGCACAACGGTGCTGAGCGCCACCAAGGGCATGATTCGCCTGATGTGTGCCATCGACTCGGGCCGAAAACGAACGCCCAAGGACATGCCGATGAAAATCTGACCGGCGATCACCATCCACGGCGGCAGCGCGCTCGGGGCGACATCGAGCGCGCTGCTGGTCGCGGCGACCGCCAACGGCGCCATCATCCAGATGTTCGGGACCGACCAACGCTCGAGCCAGATGGCAAGCGCGACCGACGACGCGATCAACGCGAGCAGGCCCGGCCAGAAAACGTCTAGTCGCGACGCCGTGTACGGATCCGACCCGTGCAACTGCAGCCACTTGTACGCATAGGGCAGGCCGACGACCACGATCAGCACACGCACGCTGTGCACGGCCGCGATCAGTTCGAAGCGACCACCATGGCGTTCGCCTTGAATCGACATCTCGGTCGCACTGCCCACCGCACCCGCGAAGAAAGCCGTGGCCGGATCCAGACCACCCCACCGCCTGAGCACCCAGCCGAAGCCCAGTGTCAGTGCCCAGGCCATCACGACGGCCAAGCCGATCCCCCACCAGAGTCCCAGCAGACTCGCCATCACGGTGGGCGTGAAATAAAGGCCGAGCGCCGCGCCGATCACCCATTGCCCGGCGCAGCGCAGCGGATGCGGGCTGCTCAGCGACACACCGGCCAGACGCGCGCCCGCGGTCACCAGCAAGGGCCCGATCAACCAGGGCAGTGGACTGTTCAAGGCGGCAAACACGGCCCCGGCCGCCAACGCGACGACGAGCGTGCGCAGAACGGTGACACGCTCTCGACGGGTAGCGCCGATGGTCTCCAGCGCCGACTGCATCAGGCGCGCGTTCAGGCCGACATCCAGGCACGAACGCGTTCGGCGATGCGCTCGCCATCGATGCGCACCGCGGCTTCGAGTCCGGGTGAATAACCGACCGGCAGACGCGGCGGCGCAATCCGACCGACGCGCACAGAGCCCGGCGGCACGCGCTCGACCACGGTTGCCACGACCTCCGCGCCGAAACCTGCGGTCTGCACCGCCTCGTGCACCACCAGCATGCGGCCGGTGCGCCGCGCCGATGCCAACACGGCCTCGCGATCCCAGGGCCAGATCGTGCGCAGGTCGATCACCTCGACCGACATGCCATCGGCGGCCAACAACTCTGCCGCCTGTTCACACCAACACACGGCCTTGCTCCAGCTGACCAGCGTCAGGTCCTTGCCTTCGCGCGCGACGCGTGCCTTGCCCAGCACCGCCTGCGTATCGTCGTCGGTATCGACCTCGCCACTTTCGCCCCACAATTCCTTGTGCTCGAAGTAGACGATCGGGTCGTCCGAGGCGATCGCGGCACGCAACAGGTGATAGTTGTCGGAGGCGGTGGCCGGCGCCACCACCACCAGACCCGGGATGTGCGCGAACCAGGCTTCCAGCGATTGCGAGTGCTGGGCGGCCGAGGCGGTCCAGATGCCATTGGGCAGACGCAATACCACCGGTACCCGCCCCTGGCCTCCGAACATAAAGCGGTTCTTGGCCGCCTGATTGACGATCTCGTCGATCGCGCACAGGGCGAAATCGACGACCCGCATCTCCACCACCGGCCGCAAACCGGTGAGCGCCATGCCCACCGCTGCACCGACGATCGTCGACTCCGAAATCGGTGTGTCGAATACCCGGCTGCTGCCATGAGCCTCGGTCAGCCCCTTGTACTGACCGAAGATGCCGCCGCGGCCGACGTCCTCGCCAAGTGCCACGACGGCTGAATTCTCGCTCAGTGCGCGATCGAGGGCATTGGCGGCCGCCTGCGCGTAAGTCATTGTCGAAAGCGTCATCGTCTCAAGTCCAATCGTTGCTGGCCAGGTCCTGAACGTCCTGTCGGGTGGCCGATTCGTCGGGCCACGGCGCCTGCTCGGCGGCGCTTACGGCGGCCGCGATCTCCGCATCGGCCTGTGCGGCCAGTGCATCGAGATGCGCCACCGCCATGCCCTCCGACGTGAAGCGCGCCTTCGCGAGCGCAATCGGATCTCGTTCACGCGCAGCCGCTACCTCGGCAGGGCTGCGATAGACGGCCGGATCGACCGATACATGCCCGGTGAAGCGATAGGTCAGCGCATGCAGTAGGCGGGGCCGCCCATCGCCGCGCATTGCGTCGATCAGGCGGCCGGCGGTCTGGTAAACGGCCAGCAGATCCATGCCATCGACCGTCTCCGCCTCGATGCCGTAGGCGCGCGCGCGGGCGGCAGCGCCGTCGCCCGCGGACATGTCGGCCGTGCGGGTGGTGGCCGACCATTGATTGTCCTCGCAGACGAACAACACCGGCAGACCGTAGGCAGATGCCCAGTTCAGGCTCTCGCCGAAGGGGCCGCGATTGATCGCGCCATCGCCGAAGAAGGACACCGCGATCGCATCACGGCCCTGGATCTTCAGTGCATGCGCAGCGCCGACCGCGATCGGCATGCCCGCAGCCACGACGCCGTTGGCACCGAGCATGCCGACAGAAAAGTCGGCAATGTGCATCGAGCCGCCCCGGCCGCCGCAGTAGCCCCCGGCCTTGCCGTAGAGCTCGAGCATCATGCGCGTAGGATCGGCACCCTTGGCCAGGGTGTGGCCATGACCACGGTGCGTGGACGTCAGATAATCATCGCTCGTCAGATGCGCGCAAACGCCTGCCGACACGGCCTCCTGCCCGATCGACAGGTGCAAGGGTCCGCGCACGCTGGCGCTGCCGCCCAGGCTCTGACCAAAGGCCGCCACCCCTCCCTGGCTGGCCCGGTTGGCGGCCTCTTCGAACGCACGGATCCGGCACATCATCAGGAACAGCGCCTCGCGAACCGCTGCGGGCGTCGAAGCTTGTGTCACGATCGTCTCCAGGTCAGGCAGTGAAAACGAGGATTCTAGCCAGCCGCGCGCGACCGTCGTTCGTGTCGCCTACTTGCCGATGCAAAAGCGGCCGAAGATCTCGCCGAGCAGGTCGTCGGCTGTCACCTCGCCGGTGATCCGGCCCAGCGCACGGTGCGCGAGGCGTAACTCCTCTGCCATCAATTCGGGCCCTGCCAGCGAAGCCTGCGGCACCGCCTCGAGATGGGCGGCCGCCTCCTGCATGGCCTGCAGATGACGCTCGCGGGCGATGAATCGCGCCTCGCCGGCGCCCTGCCAGCCGGCCAGAGCCAGCAGTCGCCGTCGCAAGACCTCGAGCCCGGCCCCGGACTTCGCGGACAAGCGGATGCCGCCGTCGTCACCCTCGCCCGGCTCCTCGCCGGTGAGGTCGATCTTGTTGAGTACCTGCAGCTGAGTGGCGCCGGCTTGGCGGGCGGCCGCGATCGCATCGGCGGCGACCCGATCGGACACGGATTGATCCGGATCGCGCGCGTCGACCAGCCACAGCACGACATCCGCGCGACCGATGGTTTCGCGCGCTCGCTCGATGCCGATCCGCTCGACCGGATCATCGGTCTCGCGCAGTCCCGCGGTATCGATGATCTCGACCGGTACGCCGTCGATCAGTACGGTCTGGCTGAGGCGGTCGCGTGTGGTGCCCGGCAGGTCGGTGACGATCGCCACCTCGGCCCGGGCGAGCGCATTGAGCAGCGAAGATTTTCCGACATTGGGTCTCCCTGCAATTGCCACGACCATGCCCTCGCGCAGCAGCGCTCCCTGGCGCGCGGTGGCCAGCAGTTCTCGTAAATCCGATTCGATGGTGGCGACACGGCGAAGCACATCGCCATCTGCAAGGATGTCGATCTCCTCCTCAGGGAAATCGAGGCCGGCTTCCACGACCATGCGGGTGTCCAGCATCGCGCGCGCAATCGCGCCCACCTCGGACGAGAACTCGCCGGCCAGCGAACGGGCCGCCATGCGCGCGGCCTGGGCGGAGCCGGCGTCGATGAGATCCGCCACGGCCTCGGCCTGGGCGAGATCGAGCTTGCCATTCAGAAACGCGCGCTCGGTAAACTCACCGGCACGCGCCAGGCGCAAACCCATCGGCCGGCCGATCTCGAGCAAGGCCTGCATCAGCAGTTGCATGACCACCGGCCCACCGTGTGCCTGCAACTCCAGGACATCCTCGCCGGTGTAGGAATGCGGCGACGGGAAGTGAATCGCGATGCCGTGGTCTAGCACGTCGCCGCTGGCGTCGCGCAACGGCCCGTAGTGCGCATACCGCGGCTGCAGTGGCGCCGCGAAAAGCCGCTTCAGCACCGGTCCGAGATCACGACCGGACAGCCGGATCACACCGATCGCGCCGCGACCGGGCGCGCTGGCCAAAGCGACGATCGGGTCGTCGCCCGATGGCTGCGTCAATGAGGCTTGACGATCTTGCGCGTGATCACCCACTGCTGCGCGATGGAATACAGGTTGTTGACCAGCCAGTAGAGCACCAGGCCGGCCGGAAAGAAGAAGAACATCACCGAGAACACGATCGGCATGAACAGCATGACCTTGGCCTGCACCGGATCGGGCGGCGTCGGATTCAGCTTGGTCTGCACGAACATGCTGATCGCCATCAGCAGCGGCAGCACGTAGTACGGATCCGGGCTGGCCAGATCGTGGATCCAGCCGATCCAGGGGGCATCACGCATTTCCACCGATGCCTGCAACACCCAATACAACGAAATGAAGACCGGAATCTGCACCAGGATCGGCAGACAGCCACCGAGCGGATTGATCTTCTCGGTCTTGTACAGCTCCATCATCTTCTGATTGAGCTGCACCCGATCGTCGCCGTACTTCTCGCGCAGGGCGGTCAGACGCGGCGCCACCGCCTTCATGCGCGCCATCGACTTGTAGCTGGCCGCCTGCAAGGGAAAGAAGATGGTCTTGACGATCAAGGTCAGCAGCACGATCGCCCAACCCCAGTTGTGGACGAATCCGTGCAACGTCTGCAGCAACCACCAGAGCGGCTTGGCGATGATCGTCAGGAAGCCATAATCGACCGTCAGATCCAGCCCGGGCGCGAGCGTCTCGAGCAGACGCTGATCCTGTGGTCCGAGGAACAGCCGCGCATTCGTGCTGCGCTGCTCGCCCGGAGCGAGCTCACCCAATGGCTGCTTGTAACCGACGGAGATCAGCCCGGGTCCCGACGCCTGCGTGTAATAGGTGCGCGCGACGCCGTCGGGTGGCAGCCATGCCACGGCAAAGTAATGCTGGATGACGCCCACCCAACCATCGTTGGCATCGGTCACGTGCTTCGCGCTGCCATCGAGGACATCGCCGAAGTTCATCTTGTGAAACTTTTCGGCGTCGGTGTAGATGACCGGTCCGACGAATGTCGAATAGAACTGGGTCTCGCCACCGGGCTTGTGATCATCGCGCGTCAGCTGCCGATACAGGACCGGCATAGCAGCCTTGTCACCGACGTTCGTCACCGTATCGGTGACATCGACCACGTAGGAACCCGGCTTGAGCGACAGACGTCGCTCGACCCTCAGCCCACCCTGGTTCGCAACCAGCGTGATCGCGGAGTCGCTCTTGTCGCCCTCCAACGAGAACTGCGTGACATGGGTCGGATACTGGACGCCGGCGGGCGCATTGATGAGCCCGTACTGCGCCACGTAGAAGCGATCCCTCTGCGACGAAAACAACTGCAGCGCACCGTCACCGTCGGCTGCCCGATGGGTCAGCAGTTCGCCCCGTACGAGCACTCCGCCGCGCAGATCGACGTCGATATGAACCAGATCGTTGTGAATGCCGACGATCTCGCGCTGCTTCTCACCGATGCTGGGCTGGGCGACCGGTGCGGTCTGCGCGGCTTGGGTGTCCGGCGCTGCGGTGACCGGCACCGACCCGTCCGAAGACCCGGATGGCGCCGCGCCACCGGCGGTCTCGAGGCGCTGTTCAGTCCTCGGCGCCGACTGGAACATTCCCGGCGCGCCCTGATGCTTTTGCCATGCGTCCCACAGCAGTACGAGGGACATCGTGAAGATCACCCAGAGGATGGTTCGTTGCATCTGCATATCGGTGAGTCGGCCCAGAACGGTGACTAGGAGGGTTTCGGCATCGGCTGCGCCGCGGCCGACATTATCGGGGTTTGCGCACAGGCCACTGTGTCGGAACCTCGTCGATACCACTGCCGCCAAACGGATGGCAGCGTGAAACGCGTCGCAGGGCCAGCCAGCCGCCCCGCCAGGCGCCGTGCCGCTGCAAGGCTTCGATCGCGTATTCCGAGCAGGTCGGCACGAAGCGGCACCGCGGCGGCAACCAGGGACTGATGATCAGCCGATAGGTCTGCACCAGTGCGATCAGCAAGCGGGACATCGGCCGTCAGCGAACGAGACGGCCAAACAGGTCGGCCAGCTCGACGTGCCAGAAGGCCTTTCGCGCCGGCCGGCTCGACTGCGCGAACGCCACCGGCCGCGCTTTGAGCCTCAGAAGATACCTGCGCGCGGGCACACGTTCGTCTGTGTCGCTGAACGGCAGTTGTCGCCAGTGCTCGCGCGCCACGCGCCTCAGCGCGTTGCGATCGACGGCCCGCTTCAGCAAGCGCTTGGGCACGGCCATCCACAACTCCGGCCGCGACCCGCCCGGGATCGATCCGGCTTCGGCGCGGACCGCCATCAGCTCGAAGTGCTCACTGCGAAGCGCCTGTCTGGAGCGGCGCGGCTTCAGACGGCAAGGCGATGACGGCCCTTGGCACGGCGGGCGTTGAGAACGGCGCGGCCTCCGCGGGTCTTCATGCGGCTGCGAAATCCGTGCGTGCGCTTGCGTCGGATGACCGAAGGTTGGTAGGTGCGTTTCATGACGCCTCGCTCAAAATTCCGTAAAAAGCCTTCAATTACACACCTTTGGTAGCAGCCCTGTCAATCTGAACAGGATGCCGCCTTCTGCGAAGCGGGTACAATGTCCGCCCTGGCTGGAAACGGCCGTTGCCCTGGCCCCTGGCAGAGACCCGGGACCTTCTCGTTGACAGCTTGCCCGACACGACGCCGATGTCTTCGTGCCGGCAACTTCCCAGGATTCCTCGACACCGCCCGGCTTGTTCGATACCGCCCGGCCGGGCCGCGGATCCGATCGAACCAGGGCAAGAACCACCGGGAGCGTCGCCACCAGCGCCCCGCACGACTCGAACCGGCCGCCAGACAGCCCACCGATGCTAGAGCTTTGGCAAAAATGTCTTGAAAAGCTCGAGAGTGAACTCTCGTCACGCAAATTCACGCCGTGGATCAAGCCTTTGACATTCTTGGCCTACGACGAAAGTGAGGGAACACTTCGCCTCGGCCTGCCGAATGCCCTTAAGCTCAATATGGTGCGCGAGAACTTTCTGCCCATCATCGAGAACGCCGTTCGCGAACAGATCAACCCCGATGCCCGGGTGCTGCTCGAGCTCATCGCCGGCCGCGCACCGGTGCAGTCGGTCACGCGCGAGATCCTGCCCGCCGCTGCCCCCGAGACCGAGGCACCGGCAGCCCGGCCAACGGCCGCCGCCGATGGCGCCGACGCGGGCGGACGCCGCCCCGGCCTCTACGTCCAATTGGTGCCCAACTTCACCTTCGAGACACTGGTGCGCGGCAAGTCCAACCAGATGGCGGTGTCGGCGGCGCTGATGTGCGTCGAACAACCGGGCATCGCCTACAACCCCCTGTTCCTGTACGGCGGGGTCGGGCTGGGCAAGACCCACCTGCTCAATGCGATTGGCAACGCGATCCTGGCCAAGTCACCGCGGGCACGCATCGGTTATCTCCACGCCCAGACCTACTTCGACGAAATGGTGCACGCGATCCAGCGGCGCACCCCCCAGGCGTTCAAAGAGAAATACCAGTCGCTGGACCTGCTCCTGATCGACGACATCCAGTTCCTCGGCAATCGCGAACGCACCCAGGAAGAGTTTTTCTACACATTCGAGGCCTTGTTCTCGGCGCGCAAGCAGATGGTGATCACTTCCGACACCTACCCGCGTCATCTGAGTGCCTTCAAGGAGCGCCTGATCTCCCGCTTCGGCAGCGGTCTGATCATGGAGATCGAACCGCCCGAACTCGAGATGCGCGTTGCCATCCTGCAGCGCAAGGCCGAGCAACTCAGGCAGACCCGACCCCAGCTGCCCGAACTCACCGATGAGGTCGCCCAGTTCCTGGCCGACAACGTCCGCAGCAACGTGCGCGAACTCGAGGGCGCCCTGCAGCGCACGTTGGCGTTCGCTCACTTTCGCCGCCTGCCGGTGTCGGTCGAGGTGGCACGCGAGGCGAGCCGTGATCTCCTCAAGCAGAATCAACTGCCGGTCTCGATCGAACAGATCCAGAAGGCCGTCGCCGACTTCTACAAGGTGCGCATCGCCGACATGTACTCGAAACGCCGGCCGGCCAACATCGCGCGTGCCCGCCAGGTTGCGATGTACCTGACCAAAGAAATGACCAGCAAGAGCTTCCCAGAAATCGGAGATGCCTTCGGTGGTCGCGACCACACCACCGTGATGTACGCGGTCAAACGCATCGCGGAGCTGCGTCAGCAAGACGCGGAACTGAATCAACAGATCCACCTGCTCGAACAGACCGTCCGAAGCTGACGCTCACTGACCAAAACACCGAAACCTGTGGACAAGTCGTCGAAAAGCCATCAGCAAGTTGTGCAAGGGTTGGCGCATACTGTTGCCGGCTCGCCCGCCAACACGCGTTGTTCGACTTTGTCCGACGGTTTTGGATTGGTTGTACAAGTGCCGGAAGAACCTGCCGGAGCACGCCGGCCGGGCTTGGTACGGGGTTATCCCCAGAGTCTTTCCAAGCACAACAAGCAACAACAGCTCTTTTATAAAACCTTATGATTCTGTTCAAGGCCACCCGCGACGCGATCCTCAAACCACTGCAGACCGTCGCAGGAATCGTCGAGCGCCGCCACACCCTACCCATCCTTGCCAATGTCCTGATGCGCAAGGAAGGCGATACGGTCCGCTTCCTGGCGACGGATGTCGACATCCAGATCGAGACCGCCGCCCAGCTGGGCAGCGGCGATGCTGATCTCGCCACCACTGTGTCCGCACGCAAGCTGGTGGATATCCTGCGCGCGCTGCCGGAAGACAACGATGCCCCCGTGACGCTGAATCTGGCCAACGGCCGCGCGCAGCTGTCCGCCGGCAAGAGCCGCTTCACGCTGCAGACGCTCGATGCCGCTGACTTCCCCACCGTTGTGCCAGCGACCGATCCGTCGGCCGCATTCGTTCTGCCGCAGAAGGTCTTGCGTCATCTGTTTCAGATGGTGCACTTCGCCATGGCCCAGCAAGACATCCGCTTCTACCTGAACGGCCTGCTGCTGGTCACGCAGGACAGCACAGTCCGGGTGGTGGCCACCGACGGACATCGCCTGGCCACCTGTGAAACCCAGTTGGAGAACAGCGAGTTGCCCTCGCACGAGGTCATCGTCCCGCGTAAGTCGGTGCTGGAACTTCAGCGCCTGCTCGCCGATGTCGATGAACCCGTGGAGATCGCACTCACCAACAATCAGGCGCGCTTTCGATTCGGCGCCGTCGACATGATCACGAAATTGGTCGAGGGCAAGTTTCCCGACTACCAACGGGTCATGCCGAACGGCTACAAGAATCAGCTCGAGATCGAACGCACGGTGTTATCCGCCGCGTTGGCCCGGGCCTCCATTCTCACCTCTGAAAAATTCAAAGGCATCCGATTGTCGCTGTCCGACGAGGGGCTCGGCATCCAGATCACCAATGCCGACCAGGAAGAAGCGTCCGAAGAAATCGCGGCGAACTACTACGGCGAGCCGATCGAGGTCGGATTCAATGTCGGCTACCTGCAGGATGTGCTGGCAAACCTCAAGTCCGACAAGGTGCTGATCGCCTTCGGCGACGCCAACAGCAGTGCCTTGCTGACCAGCGAGGACGAACCGGGCTTTCGCTACGTCGTCATGCCCATGCGGATCTGACCCCAAGGGACTCGACGCGCGGGCGCCTGGCCGCCCGGGCGCGCTTGCTCGAACCCATCCGCCCCTGCAGTTCTCCTCACCCGGATACACGATGGAAAACGAAGAATACGGTTCACGCTCGATCAAGGTCCTCAAGGGCCTCGAGGCTGTGCGCAAGCGACCCGGCATGTACATCGGCGACACCGGCGACGGTACGGGCCTGCACCATATGGTCTTCGAGGTGGTCGACAATGCCGTCGACGAGGCCCTAGCCGGCTACTGCGATCAGATCGTCGTCACCATACACACCGACAACTCGATCTCGGTCACCGACAATGGCCGCGGCATCCCCACCGATACCCACGAGGACGACGAACTGGGCCGTTCGGCGGCCGAAATCGTCATGACCGAACTTCATGCCGGCGGCAAGTTCGACCAGAACAGCTACAAGGTGTCGGGTGGTCTGCACGGTGTGGGTGTGTCCGTGGTCAATGCCTTGTCGGACTGGCTGCGCCTGACCATCCGTCGCGAAGGCAAGGTCCATCGGCTGCTGTTCAGACACGGTGAACCGCAAGGCCAGCTGGAGGTCGTCGGCGATACCGACAAACGCGGCACCGAGGTGCATTTCATGGCCGCGGTCGAAACCTTCGGCAAGGTCGAGTTCCACTACGAGATCCTGGCCAAGCGTCTGCGCGAACTGTCGTTCCTGAACGACGGCGTCGCAATCAAGCTGGTCGACCAGCGCCAGGGCAAGGAAGAAGACTTCGCATTCGCCGGGGGTGTACGCGGATTCGTCGAGTACATCAACCAGACCAAGACCGTCGTTCATCCCACGGTCTTCCAGGCTACCGGTAGCAAACAAACCGATCTCGGCCTGACCATCAGCGTAGACGTGTCCATGCAATGGAACACCGGCTACGCCGAGCAGGTGCTCTGCTTCACGAACAACATTCCCCAACGCGATGGCGGCACTCACCTGACCGGGCTGCGTGCGGCCATGACCCGGGTGCTCAACAAGTACATCGACGAAAACGATTTCGCCAAGAAGGCGAAGGTCGAAACCTCTGGCGATGACATGCGCGAGGGCCTGACCTGCGTGTTGTCGGTGAAGGTGCCCGAACCGAAGTTCTCGTCGCAGACGAAAGACAAGCTCGTTTCGAGCGAGGTTCGCGCGCCGGTCGAAGAAATCGTCGCCAAGGCGCTCGAGGAATTCCTTCTCGAGCATCCGGCCGACGCCAAGATCATCTGCCAGAAGATCATCGACGCGGCACGTGCGCGGGAGGCGGCCCGGAAAGCACGCGACATGACACGACGCAAGGGCGTGCTCGACGGCGTCGGACTACCCGGTAAGCTTGCCGATTGCCAGGAGCGTGATCCTTCCAAGTCCGAACTCTTCATCGTCGAGGGAGACTCGGCCGGCGGTTCGGCAAAGCAGGGCCGCGATCGCAAGTTTCAGGCCGTGCTGCCGTTGCGCGGCAAGGTGCTCAATGTCGAAAAGGCGCATTTCGAGAAACTGATCTCGAGTGAGCAGATCGCCACCTTGATCACCGCGCTCGGTACCAGCATCGGTAGTGAGCTGGACGTCGACAAGCTTCGCTATCACCGCATCATCATCATGACCGACGCCGACGTCGACGGTAGTCACATCCGCACGCTCCTGCTGACGTTCTTCTATCGACAAATGCCGGCCCTGGTCGAGCGCGGTCACATCTACATCGCGCAGCCGCCGCTCTACAAGATCAAGCATCAGAAGGACGAGCGCTACATCAAAGACGATCACGAACTCAATCAGTTCATGCTCGCGCACGCACTGGATAGTGCGTTGCTGACGCCGCGCGAGGGCGCCGAGCCGCTCAGTTCCGATGCGCTCGGAGAGCTTGCCCGCAAGGTTCTGCTGGCGCGTGCCGTCATAGACCGGCTCTCCCGCATCATGGACACGGCGGTTCTGCAGGCAATCGTCGAAGGCTTCGTGCCGCACCTTGGCGACGAATCCTCGGCAGCCGACAGCGCGGCCGATCTGCAGCGACGCCTGTCGAGCGACGAGATCGCCGCGACCCAGGGTTTCGACGTACGGCCCGAATACATCGACCGAGACGAGACCTGGCGCTTGGTCATCGAGCGCATGTTCCACGGCAACCGCAAGGTGTCGGTTCTCGATTCGGCATTCGTAGCCACCGCCGACTACCAGACGCTGCGCGACGCGGCCGAGCTGACCGTCGGCCTGATCGGCGAAGGCGGAACGATCGCGCGCGGCGAAGGGGAGCGTCAACGCCAGGCCCGCGTCGAACGTTTCGGAGCGGCCCTCGACTGGCTGATGAACGACGCCGAGCGTGGCATCAGTCGTCAGCGCTACAAGGGCCTGGGTGAAATGAACGCTGAGCAGCTCTGGGAAACCACGATGGATGCCTCGGCTCGCACGCTGCTCAAGGTCCAGATCGAAGACGCGATCGCGGCCGATCAGATCTTTTCGACCCTGATGGGCGACGAGGTCGAGCCGCGGCGCGCTTTCATCGAGAAGAATGCGCTGGTGGCTCGCAATATCGACGTCTGAGCGGCTGGACCGCGAAGCCTTGCAACGATTCGAATCGGCCCCGGCCCGGTGCAAACCCAACCCGCGTGTTGAACATGCTCGAAACGATCACCAGCACGCTTTCATCGGTTCCCTACGGAACCATTGCGTTGTGGCTCTTGTCCATCGCCCTGATCGTGGTCGGTGCCGTCGGCGTGGTGATGCCGGCCTTGCCGGGTACGATCTTCGTGTTCGCCGGGATCGCTCTGGCAGCCTGGATCGATTCTTTCGAGGTGATCAGCGTCACCACCGTGGTCATCGTCGGCATCCTCGCGGTGCTCGCCTGGATCACCGACTATCTGTCGGGGCTGGTGGGTGCCCGGCGCGTCGGCGCTTCACGTGAAGCGATCATCGGTGGCGCGATCGGTACCGTCGCTGGCATCTTCTTCGGAATCGTGGGCCTGATCTTCTTTCCGTTGATCGGCGCGGCGGTGGGTGAATACATGGCGATCAGCGATCTGCGGCGTGCCGGCAATGTCGGTTTGGCCACCTGGATCGGTATGCTGGTGGGCGTGGTGCTCAAACTCGTGCTGACATTCTTGTCGATTGGTTTCTTTATCCTCGCCCTGTTGTTCTAAACCCCGCGGGTTGCCTCGCAAGCCATTGGGCGCCGTCTTCTCGCCCCGGTTCAGTTCTGCTAATGTCGTGGAACCCGTCCCAAGAACCGGAGCCCGCCGTGAGCCAGGACTACAAGGCCGATATCCAGAAGTATTCGCCCAACGTCAACGATGCCGCCGTGACCAGCATCGTCAAATACTGTGGCATTGCACTTCGAAGCACCGATGCTTCTCTGGTCTCCAGTTCGGACAAATCCGAACTCGACCGAGTACGCGACGGCTTTGCCAAGAAGAAACTCGGTCTGGAGCCCGCTGCGGCCGAGGCCGGGATCAAGAAGGTCGTCGAGCAGATGAAGGCAGAACGGCGGAAGAGCCGCGTCACCTTCTACTATCTACTGGCCGAAGCCACCGGCACCATGAACAAGCTCAGCTGAGCAACAACGGCCGTCTGCGACCGGCCAGAGTCTGCCTCGCAACCCTGGCGCTCCGCTGGCGCCAGGAGCCTGCGTGTCGTGCGACGCTCGACGTACCGGCGCATTCTTCGACGCGTCAGTGACGTCCTCGCCAGCCGCGGTGTCCATGGCCGCGATGGCCTCCACGCCAGTGCCTCACGAATGGCCAGACGACGAACGGTGTCACCACGACGGCCGGTGAAACGGTGACCGCGGCGCCGTAGCCATTGTCGTACACCCGATCTGCGGGCACGATCGCGCAACCGCCGATCGCGAAGACAAGCGCCGCGGCGAGCAGTCCTTTTCGTCTCTTCGCACTCATTACCGCTCCTTTCCGGTTTCCCAACCTGCGCGCAGCCCGAACGGACCCATCGCAGGGCCGGGGTCGCACCCCTCTCCACGTTTGAACGATCGATGACACCATCGCGCTGACCGGACCAGTTCCTTCGGTCAGTCGAAATTGTTGTCATCAGTAACTGCCACCGGGCGCGTGTCACGGGTGCCGACGCCCGATCGACGCGGGTAGCAGGGGCGCGGGCAATCGCCGCTGCTATGCTCGATCGGAGCGAAATCTCGAAACCCGCTGCGTCACCGGGCCGGACGCCGGCGCTCCAGGCGGACTCGAAATCCTTCCACGCACAAGCCGTTTGTGCCAGATCTTTCCATCTAGCGACAGCCAGGAGAGAGCACATGTACCAGGGCAAGCATGTGTCGATCGACAGCCCCGCGCCGGGCATCGCCGTGCTGCGGATCGCGAATCCCCCGCATGGCTACATGGACGACACGACCGAGCGCGAGTTGGTCAAGGCGCTCGACCAGCTCGAATCGACTGCCGGCATCTCGGTGGTCGTGATCACGGGTGGCGTACCGGGGGTGTTCGTCCGGCACTATGACACCCTGGTACTCGAAACGCGTGCGCGCCAGATGGCGGCCCGAGGTCTGCGCTTCGATGTCAGGCGCAGCGTACCCGAGGCCGACATCCATCGAGTCTTCCGCCAGATCGAAGCCAGCGACAGTACCTACATTGCCGCCATCAACGGGATTGCGATGGGTGGGGGTTACGAGCTAGCCCTGGCCTGCGACCTGCGCCTTGCCAGCGATGGCGACTATCCGATCGGTCTGCCCGAGGTGAACATCGGCTTGTTGCCGGGTGCGGGTGGCACCCAAAGGCTGACGCGCCTGGTAGGTCAGGCCAAGGCACTCGAGCTGATGCTGCTCGGCCACACCCTGGGCCCGCGCGAGGCGCGCGCCTACGGGCTCGTCAACGACGTGGTGCGCGGGGACGTCGTGGCGCACGCGCTGCGCCTGGCAGAGGCGATCGCCGAGCGCCCCGCGAAAGCCCGAGCCCATATCAAGCACCTGATACGGCGCTCAGGACTGGATGTCGAACTCGGATCGGATGAGCAGGCGCTGGCAGTCGAGCGTACGCTCTTCTGCGATCTGATGGTTGGCGCCGACACCGCCCAGCGATTGCAGCAGATGAACACCGGCAAGATGACCATCCAGGGCGACACGGTCGGATCGTCCGAACCAGACAAGCGGGCCGGGTAGGTTCCGAGATCCCGGCGCGAGCGAGTACGCCGATCGCTACTGATCAGCGCATGTCGCCGACACGGCCATCCCAGATCAAGACGGGCCCTTCGGCGAGGGACAGTTGCAGCCAGTTCTGCAGGCGGCTGGATGCGAACGATGCGACATTGGGTGGCAGCATTCTGTACATGTCGACCCGCAAGCGCAGCGCACCCCGATGGCCGGACGAAGGCGGGTGCCTGGCCAGCAAATCACTGAACTTACCCTGAAGGCGGCGCATCTCCTCGCGGCCGTCGTCGGTCAGAACATAGGCCAGCCGCAGACGCCCCCCTGCCGGCGATTCGGCCCAGGCGTGCATCGGCTTGCCGGCTGCGACGTCGGGTTTATCGCCCAGCAGCATCATCGGACGCATCGGCAAGCGTGCGCCAACGGGCTGCCAGGCGTCGTGATCGACAGGCATGACGCCGGCAACCAACTCGATGCCACGATTGAGCTCGGCGGGCACGCGCGAATCGATGTCGATACCTGCGGCGATGTGCGCCGGGTCGTAAGAGGCGAAGTCCTTGGGGGTAACGCGGGCGAGCGGGCCGGACTGGAAAGCGTGATCGCCGGTGGCGGCGCAACCAGCGAGCGCAACGCCGCCGGCGATCGCGATCAGCAGACGGCGGCGGTCCGAGTCAATTGGTGGACACACGTCGATCGGTGGCCGGGTGATCGTGTCGAGCATCGAGTCGTTCTCTTGGCGATGACGGGTCGTGGGACGAAAACGAAACACGCCGCCCAAAGAAATTGTTTCAGCGCCGCCATTCGAATCGTGAAAGACGCGCACTCCTTGGCCGGAATGTTAACCCGCTGTCCGCGGCATGCATCTGCGAGCCAGCGAATCCGGCAAGGGCATTGCAATACGAGCCAGCGTGAACACCAGGCCAGGATAGGCAGGTCGAGGTCACCACCTGTTCGGCAGCTCAACGACCCGCGCGGATATCGGCAATCGTGGTGTCGATGAGAGCACGCGCAATGCTCAACGGCGGCGGCAAGCGCGGCAACTCGTCGAGCTCGAAGAAGGCAGCGTCGGCCAGTTCGCTGGGATCGTGCCGCAACTCACCGCCGGCATAGTCGGCGACAAAAGCGATCATCAGCGAGTTCGGGAAGGGCCAGCTCTGGCTACCGAAATAGCGCAGATTGCTGACCTGCACGTTGACTTCCTCGAAGACCTCGCGGTGGATCGCCTGCTCGATGGTCTCGCCGGCCTCGAGAAAGCCGGCGAGCGCGCTGTAGCGGCCGGGCGGAAAATTGATGCCGCGACCGAGCAGCAGCCGACTGCCGTCGCGAATCAGCACCATCATGGCCGGGGCGATACGCGGATAGAACGTGAGCCGGCACGGGCGGCACTCGCGAGCGCGCTCGTGCGCAACCGCTTCGGTCGGCCCGCCGCAGGCACCGCAGAAGCGATGAGTGCGGTCCCACTCCAGCACCTGCACGGCGCGCATGGCCACGGCCAACAACTGGTCGTCGATGACGCCGAACAGCTGGCGCAGATTGGTGGCCGAGAAGCCCTCTGGCAGAGGCCCTTCGGGATCGCCAACCGAAACGGCCACGTGCGGCATGCCACCGAGCCGGCCGATGCCGTGAACCAGCCGCGGCTCGAAACCGGCCTGACGATAGACCGGCCAGGTGAGCGGGCCGGCCGTTTGCCCGGGCAGCACGAGCCTGTCGCGCGAAAAGACATGGACGACGACATCATCGTCCAATCCGATCAGACGATCGGGCTCGAATTCGGGTGGCGTGATCAGCATCGGATGATTGTGACACGGCCGGCCCGGATCGTGATGACGGCTTTCCGCTACACTTAGCGCGCCTTGGGCCGGACACCGGCAAGGAAAAAATGCGCCCGGCGTCCAGCGACGCGAAACAACGGCGCAATCAGGAGGATTCACGGTGAGCGGTAATGCCCTGCTCAGCGTTCGAGACGTCACTGTGCGCTTCGGCGGCATCGTGGCGCTGGATCGCGTGAGCTTCGACGTTCCCCTTGGGGGGGTATGTGGTCTTATCGGTCCGAACGGTGCCGGCAAGACCACCCTTTTCAACTGCCTTTCCCGGCTCTATCGCTATGAGTCCGGCGACATCCTTTTCGAAGGGCAGTCGATCACCAATACGCCCGTGCACCGCATGGCCGACCTGGGCATCGGTCGAACCTTCCAGAATCTCGCGATGTTCCGCACCCTCAGCGTGCGGCACAACATCATGGTCGGTGCGCATTGCCGGTCCGCGTCGGGTTTCCTGTCGAGCGCGCTCTGGCTGCCGTCGGTTTCGGCCGAGGAGAAACGCCTTGGCCAGCATGCCGACCGGCTGATCGACATGATGCACCTGACCGACGTCGCCGATCGTGCCGTGGGCGATCTGCCGTTTGGTCTGCAGAAGCGGGTCGAGCTCGCGCGCGCGCTCGCGGCCGAGCCCAAGTTGCTGCTGCTGGACGAACCGGCAGCCGGCCTCAATCACGAGGAACTGGAGGATCTGGGCACCAACATCCTGCGGGTGCGCGATGAACTCGGCATCACGGTGTTGCTGGTAGAGCACCACATGAGCCTCGTCATGAAGGTGTCCGATCACATCGTGGTGCTGAACTTCGGCGCGAAGATCGCCGAGGGCACACCAGCGCAGATCCAGTCACATCCGGAGGTGATCGCCGCCTACCTGGGCGCACCGGCCGACAACGAAGAGGCCGCCGCATGAGCAAGCTGCTCGAGGTTCGCGACCTTAACGCCTATTACGGCTCGACCCAGGCCCTGTTCGGTGTCAGCTTCTCGCTCGAAGCCGGTCGGATCACCACGATCCTGGGGGCCAATGGCGCCGGCAAGACCACGACCCTGCGCTCGATCTGCCAGATGGTGCGCACCGAGGGCACGATCGAGATCGATGGCACGCCGGTGACGGCGAAGAGCACCGAGCAGGTCGTGCGCATGGGGGTCGCGCACGTGCCCGACGGGCGCGGCACGTTCACGGCGGTGACGGTCGAGGAGAATCTGCGCCTGGGCGCCTATACGCGTCGCGACCGAGCCGAGGTCACGCGCGACATGGACTATGTCTACGAGCGCTTCCCACGCCTGAAGGAGCGTCGTCGCCAGCAGGCCGGCACGCTCTCCGGTGGCGAGCAGCAGATGCTGGCCATCAGCCGTGCGCTGATGCTCAAGCCGCGCTTGCTGCTGCTCGACGAACCGTCGTTCGGTCTGGCCCCGCTGATCGTGCGCGAGATCTTCGAGATCATGGCGCGCATCAATCGCGAAGACAACGTCAGCATGCTGCTGGTCGAGCAGAACGCCTCGATCGCGCTCGACCTGGCGCATGACGCTTATCTGCTCGAGACCGGGCGGGTGGTGGTTTCGGGCAGCAGCGACGAGATCAAGGCCGACGAATCGGTACGAAAGGCTTACCTGGGGGTTTGACGTGGAAGCATTCATGCAGCAGGTGTTCGCCGGCCTGGCCAGCGGCGCCATCTACGGATCCATCGCGTTGGCACTGGTCATGATCTACCAGTCCACGCACCACATCAATTTCGCCCAAGGCGAAATGGCCACGTTCAGCACCTTCATCGCCTGGTGGCTGATCAAGGGCGGCATGCCGTACTGGGTCGCGTTCTTCCTCACCGTCGCGGTCTCGTTCATCGGCGCCGTCATCATTCAGCGGCTGATCCTTCGCCCGGTCGAGAAGGCGCCCGTCCTGAACAACGTCATCGTCTTCATCGGGCTGCTGGTCATCTTCAATGCTGTGGCCGGCTGGATCTTCGAGCACACGATCAAGTCATTCGAATCGCCGTTCAACAAGGATGCCTGGTACGCGAGCGACGTCTTTTCGGCGCACGACGTCGGCTCGTTCATGGTCATGGCAATCGTGGTCGCCGGCGTGTTTGGCTTCCTGCGACTCACCCCGGTGGGCCTGGCGATGCGCGCAGCGGCTCAGAACCCGGAATCGGCGCGTCTCGTCGGTATCCGGGTGTCGTGGATGCTGGCACTGGGCTGGGGACTGGCGGCCGCAATCGGCGCGGTGGCCGGCATGATGATTGCGCCCGTGGTGTTCCTCGATCCGAACATGATGTCGGGCATCCTGCTCTACGGCTTCGCCGGTGCATTGCTCGGGGGTATCGACAATCCCTGGGGCGCGGCCATCGGCGGGCTGATCGTCGGTGTGGTCGAGAACCTGCTCGGGGCCTATGTGATCGGCACCGAACTCAAGTTGACGGTAGCGCTGGTGCTCATCGTCGGCATTCTGACGGTCAAGCCGAACGGCCTGTTCGGCAAGGTGGTGGTGAGCCGCGTATGAAACCCCCCTTCGAGTCTCTGTCTCGCGTGGCGCGGGCATCGCGTGGCGCCGGTGCGCTGAACTTCGTGTTCTGGCTGGCACTGGCGGTCGTGCTCTGTTTGTTTCCGTTTCTGGTCAAGAACTACGTGGTGTTCCAGTTCACGCTGGTGTTCGCCTACGCGATCGCGCTTCTGGGCCTGAACATCCTCACCGGCTACAACGGCCAGATCTCGCTGGGCCACGGTGCGTTTTACGCGGTCGGCGCCTACACGGCGGCCATCCTGATGGAACACTACGAGTTCCCGTTCTGGGCGACGTTGCCCGCCGCGGCGCTGGTCACGTTCACCGTCGGCTTCCTGGTCGGCTTTCCCGCGCTGCGCCTCGAGGGCCACTTCCTGGCGCTCGCCACGCTCGCGCTGGGGGTGGCAACGCCGCAGATGCTCAAGTACAAGGGCATCGAGGAGCTGACCGGCGGCGTGCAGGGCATCGTCCTGCTCAAGCCGGAGCCACCGTTCGAATTCGAGCTGTTCGGGCAATCGTTCAATGACGACCGCTATCTCTATTTCTTTACCTTGCTCGTGACGGTGTTCATGTTCTGGCTGGCCCGAAATCTGTTGCGCGGCCGCGTGGGACGCGCCCTCGTGGCCATTCGAGATCATCCGACGGCGGCATCGGCCATGGGTGTGAATCTGGCCATGTTCAAGTCGCTCACGTTCGGCGTGTCGGCTGCATTTACGGGGGTGGCCGGCGCCTTGGGCGGTATCGTCGTGGCCTTCGTGGCGCCCGACAGCTTCACGATTTTCGTGTCGATCACCTTCCTGGTCGGCATCGTGGTCGGCGGTCTCGCCTCACTGCCCGGAGCCATCTTCGGGGCATTGTTCATCCAGTTCGTGCCGAACGTGGCCGATGCCATTTCCAAGAGTGCGCCATGGGCCGTTTATGGCATATTCCTCATCGCTTTCATGTACCTCATGCCCTTTGGCATCTACGGTGCATTGGTCAAGCTGTCAGCCAAAATGCGAGGGCAGCGTTGATTCACACAGGCACCATCTGACCTGCCTGACCCCATCCGGTTCAACACCGAGGAGACAAGACATGACATTTTCGATTCGCAAGACGCTGACGGCTGTCGCCGTGGGCGCCACCATGGTCGGCTTGGCTGGCGGGGCGCTCGCCAAGAACGCTCCCGGCGTCACCGACAAAGAGATCAAGATCGGCAACACGATGCCGTACTCGGGCCCGGCCTCGGCTTACGGCACGATCGGCAAGGCGCTCGCTGCGTATTTCCAGTTCGTCAACGACAACGGCGGCGTGAACGGCCGCATGATCAATTTCGTGTCGCTCGACGATGGCTACAACCCTGCCAAGACCGTGGAGCAGGCCCGCAAGCTGGTCGAGCAGGAAGAGGTCGCGTTCATGGTGCAGAGCCTGGGGACGCCGACCAACTCGGCGATCCACAAGTACATGAATGCCAAAAAGGTGCCGCATCTGTTCCTGGCCACCGGCGCCACCAAGTGGGGCCAACCGAAGAAGTTCCCCTGGACCATGGGTCTGCAGCCCAACTATCAGTCCGAGGGCAAGATCTATGCGCAGCACATCCTCGAGAACAATCCCAAGGCCAAGATCGGCATCCTCTACCAGAACGATGACTACGGTAAGGATTACCTCGAAGGCTTCAAGATGGGGTTGGGCGACAAGGCAAAGTCGATGATCGTCTCCGAGGTGTCGTACGAGGTCACGGATCCGACCATCGACAGCCAGATGGTGTCGCTGAAGGGTTCGGGCGCGGACACCTTCTTCAACATCACCACGCCGAAATTCGCGGCACAGGCGATCAAGAAGGCGGCCGAGATCGGTTGGAAGCCCACGCACTACCTGAATAACGTGTCGCAGTCGGTGGGCTCGGTGCTGAAGCCTGCGGGTCTGGAGAATTCGGTGGGCATCATCTCGACTGCCTATCTGAAAGACCCGACCGATCCGCAATGGCAGAAGGGCAAGGCCTGGGACGACTACACGGCCTGGCTGAACAAGTACCTGCCCGGTGCGGATATCACGAACACCTTCTACGTGTTCGGCTATAACGCGGGCCAGGTCACCGAGCAGCTGCTCAAGCAGGCGGGCAACGATCTTTCACGCGCCAATATCATGAAGCAGGCCGCGAACCTCGACATGGAGCCGCCCATGCTGATGCCCGGCATCAACGTGAAGACGTCGCCGACCGACTTCTTCCCGATCGAGCGCGAGCAGTTGATCAAGTTCAATGGCAAGAGCTGGGAGACCTTCGGCAAGGTCTACGGCAAGTGAGCTTTTGAGTCAGACCCGGTCGTCATTCGACCGGGCGCCATGATCGGCACGGGGCGCTCGCAACAGGGCGCCCCGTTTTTTTTGGCGCGCGGGGATGATGTGCGGCGGCGACCGAAGCCCGGCCCCCGGCGGCAACCAGGAACGTATGCGATGACCGATGCCACCACCCCCACGGTCCGCCACTTTCGTCACTTCCTGATGTGGCCGCTGCAGCTCATCGAGCCGCTGGGTTTCCGGCGCAGACAACCCTGGTGGGAACTGTTCGAAGCACAGAACGGCAACAACCTGTGGACCGCTGAAGAGTCTGCGTTCGAACTGCCCGAGCGCCCGCTCGATGCCGGTCGCTATCACGAGTTCATGGCCTTCCTGCCATCGGTAAGGCGTTTTCTCTATGGCCAGGGACGCTCGCCCAGCGCACACACCGGTTACGGCGAATCACCGATACGCGTCTATGCGCGCAAGGACATCGATCGTGTCGAGATCGATCTCGACGGCGAATGGCGCACGACGCTGGCAGTGCTCAACTGCAGGCTCTATTTCTTTTTCGATGTCGACATCGTCATCCTGACGATGGAGGTGGCCGGCGACGATCTGCCGCTGGCACGCGTCATCGATCTCCAACACCGGTTCGGACGCGCCTTTCCGTCGAGTTGGGGTGCCGATGGCCGGGCGCGTCACTGCGCCAGGCTGGTTCGCTGGCTGGATGCGAACGGCGTCGAACTCGGGCGATCCGACTTCGACGACGCCGACAAGTATCTGCAGGCGGTGCGCGTGCATCGCGCCGCCGCGGTGGCCGAGCACTGGACGGCGTTGCTCAGCCCGATGGTGTTGCACTTCTCGATGCTGCCAGGGCCGCTGCGCTATCGCCAGGTCGAGTACCAGCGCATGCCGACGCTGAGCTTCATCGCGGTGGACGATCCGTTCGCGATCGACGAGTCGGACCACGTTCGACTGGCGATGGGACTCGGCGCCGAATCGGCGCTCGCGCACAGTGCCGGCGCACGTGCCGCTTTGCGAAGCGAGCACGCCTACGACAGGCTCTGGGCGCCGGAGAGCGGGCGAATCGGACTATCGACCCGCTTGCTCACCAACGGTCACGCAACCACCTTGCTGGGTTCCGCGCTCGATCCAGCGTTCACGGACCAGGACGGTGGCCTGCTGGCCGATTTCCGAAACCAGATCAAGCTGGTGGTGTTGGTCGCGCACTTCCATCGTGCCGCGCTGGTGCTGCAGTCCGACACCCAGGTGCTGGCCGTCTCGCAACTCGATCCCGATGATCCGGCCTCGGTGAACCAGTTCAAGCGCCGGGTGCGCGCTTCGCTGCAAAGCTTTCTGCGCTTCAACCACCGATACTGGTTTCACGAGATCTCGAACCAGCCGATGCTCGATGTATTGTTCCGGATGATGCGTCGGCATCTGAATGTCGACGCATTGTTCGATGAAGTGCGCGAAGAGGTACTGGACATGGGCCAGTACCTGGACAGCGACGACGTGCGGCGCCAGTCCGAATCGGTGCTGCGACTGACCGTGGTGACCATATTCGGGATGGCAGCGACGATCGGCACCGGCTTCCTGGGCATGAACATCTTCGCGATGTCCGAGTGGAGCGCAATCATGAAGCTCGTCGCGTTCCTGGCAGTGATGGTACCCACGCTCGTGCTCACGATCCTGACCGTAAGGCACTCGCGCAGGCTGTCGCGGCTTCTCGACCGACTGGGACGCGAAGGCGGCTCCTCGGCGCCTGCGTCGGCGCCGATGTCTGTCGCTGGCGCACGGACACGCGCGAACGCCAGAGTGTGAAGCGCATTCAGAGTGCGCCGGACCTTTCAGCGGCGCGCAGTACGATGTCGGCCAATTGATTCATCGCCTTGGCAATGTCGGCGATTTCGCGGCGCGACACTCCTCGAAAGACGTCGGCCAGGCCGCGCTCGACCGCATCGCGAAGCTCACGGCAGCGCAATGCGCCTGTCTCGGTCAGCGACCAACGGTCGGCGCGGCGGTTCTCTTCGTGAGGCGCGCGGCTCACATAGGCCGCGGCCTCCAGCCGGTTGAGGATGGCGGCGACGGTTTGCGGCGTGACGACCACGGCGCGTGCGAGCTGTCGGCCCGACGAGCGAGGCCTTTGCTCGAGGGCATCGAGGATGCGCAGGTAAGCGTACGGCAGCGCATCGGGTTCGGCACGCAGCCGGTTTTCGACCAGGGTACCCAGGACATGCGTGCAGTCGCGCAGGCTGGCGGCGAGCCGCATCCTCGGACCGCCGGTGGCCTCGGCCAGAAACTCGATTGACGTGAAAGCGGTCCTGTCGCCGGGGTCTTGGTCGGCTTTGGCCATAGAACTCTCTCATTGCGACCGAGACTTTATCAAACGCCTGACATCATGACAAACATCTGTCATTGTCACACTTGTATGTTGAGGTAACATGCGTTTCACAAGAGGGTCGCCCCAAGAATCAAAGGTGTGATGCTGCTTTCCCGTACCGAGAATCATGAGTGATGGAGGATCATGAATATCTCCAGCCCCTGGTCGATTGGTCGGGCCGTCGCAAGTCTGCTGACGGCGGTTTTGCTGGCCGCTTGCGGCGGCGGTTCGAGCACCACGGCGGACGTTCGCGTCGGCGCCGATAGCGAGATCAACGAACCGCCGAACGTGGCCGCTTCGGCGGGCGTCGCGCCGGCATCGTCCGAAGCGGTGCCCGCCACGAGCAGCACAGACGCGCCGCAGTTCGCGGTGACATCGGTGACGCCATTGCCGATCGACGGCACCAATGCCGAGAGACCGAACGGCGCCGTGTCATCACAGTCCGCCGGCGATTCGTCGGTGGAATTGACAGCCGGTCAGACTTCGACCGGGGGGACCGCGCCGGAATCCGATGCTTCGGCCATGGCGTTCACGCCGCCGGCGTCCTTCCCCTTCCGCCTGCCCACGGTGCCCGACCCGATTCTCGACGGGCTGACCCCCGCGGCTGACGCTCCCGAGCGCGGCATGTGGCTGCCACCGAGCCAGTGGCCATTGGTGGCGATCCACGCCGCCTTGTTGCCCGATGGTCGCGTCGTGAGCTTCGGGTCGCCCACGGGAGGCACCGCCCAAGCCGGTCGCATCTTCGACATCTGGGATCCGGTGGCGGGGCAGGGCGACGAGGCCCACTGGCAAAGCCCGAATGCGGTAGGAGTCGATAGTTTTTGCGCGTCGGCGGCTTGGATCGGACCTGGCCGGCTCATGGTGGCGGGCGGTAACTCGGAACGCGCCACCAGTATCCTGGACCCGGATTCGCGGGTCAGCAGTAACGCGGCAACGCTGGCCGCGGGCCGCTGGTACGGAACCATGCTCACGTTGGCCGACGGCCGTGCGCTGATGGTGGGTGGCTCCGCCGCCTACGCCGACGGTGGCTATATCAATGCTTCGGCGTACCTGAACGCAGATGGGTCCAGCGATCTGATCGCCATGACCCCCGAGGTCTATTCACCGCAAAGCGGTTGGCGCCAGTTGAGCGGCGCCACCAGTCGCGACGCGTTCGGGCCGGACTACAACCGCTACTGGTATCCGCGTGCCTGGGTCGCCGGGGACGGTAGCGTCGTCGGCCTGTCGGCACAGACATTGTGGCGGCTCGACGCCGATGCCAACAGTGGCGCCGGCAGTATCGAGGTGACCGGAACCTTCAAGAGCCCGGTCGATGAACTGGCGCGACCGAACGTCGGCGTCACGGCATCCGCCGTGATGTTCGACCGCGGGCGGGTCCTGCAGGTGGGCGGCAACGGTTATCACAATGGTGACACCAGTGCCGCCGATTCGACGATCTCCTATCGGACCAGCTCGAGCAAGCAGGCGACGATCATCGACTTCGGCGATCCCTCCCGGCCCAGTATCCGCGAAACCGCGTCGATGCATCATCCTCGCCAGTGGCACAACGTGACCGTGCTGCCCGATGGCCAGGTGTTCGTCAGCGGCGGTACCCGGTATGCGAACTACGGCGGCGACGATGCGGTACGCAACGGCGAGATCTGGAATCCCGACACCGGCACGTGGCGTGAAACCGCCGCTGCCAGCCGCATCCGCGTCTATCACTCGACCGCGCTGCTGCTGCCCAATGGCACCGTGCTGACCGCGGGCGGTGGCGTGCCCGGCCCGGTGCTCAATCTGGATGCAGAGGTCTTCGTGCCACCCGGGTTGTTCGCCCGCGATGCCGGGGGCGCGGTCAGGCTGGCCAAGCGCCCGGTGCTCGAGTCGGCGAGCACGCTGACACCGGGCTACGGAACGCACATGCAACTCGCGCTCGCAGGCTCGTCGACGATCCGCAGAATTGCGCTGATCGGTCTCGGCAATGTGACGCACAGTTTCGATTCCGGGCAACGTCGCCAGACGCTTTCATTCACGCAGCGCGGGGCAGTGCTCGATGTCGAACTGCCTGCGCGCGCGGCGCTCGCGCCCCCTGGTTACTACATGCTGACCGCGTTGGACGCCAGCGATGTGCCGTCGCGTGCGGTGATCATTCGCCTCGGCTTCGGCGTTTGAACACGCCACGACCCGGCGCGGCATTTGCGCGCCCTGCCTGCTGCGGCCCCGCTCGGGCATGCCGAAGCGGCACGTTCATCGTATTCGTCGCAACCACTTTAACTTTCGCCGTTGTCGTACAGGTTCTTGTACAGCTCGCGCAATTCGCGTTTTAGCAGCTTGCCGCTCGGATTCTTGGGAAGAGAGTCGGTGACGATCACGCGTTTCGGAACCTTGTAGTGCGCAAGCGCCTCGCGACAATGTGCAAGTAGGGCCTCGTCGGTGAAGCCGCCGTCGGGCTTGGGCACGACGATCGCGGTGACCGCCTCGATCCAGTACGGATGCGCGAGGCCGATGACGGCGACCTCGGAAACCGCCTCGTAGCGGTAGATCGCTTCCTCCACCTCGCGGCTGGCGACATTCTCACCGCCAGTCTTGATCATGTCTTTCTTGCGATCGACGACGGTGATGTAGCCGTCGGCATCGCGCACGGCCAGATCGCCGCTGTGAAACCAGTCGCCTTCGAAGGCGGCCGCCGTGCGCTCGTCGTCGTGGAAATAGCCTTGCAGCAGTTGCGGCGAGCGATGCACGATTTCGCCGATCTCGCCCGGTGCGACATCACGCATCGCCGCGTCCACCACGCGAGTCTCGACATTGAGCGCCGCGCGCCCGGCCGAGCCCGCGCGGGTCAGTTGTTCGTGCGGCTTGAGCACGGTGGCGAGCGGCGCGATCTCGGTCTGACCATAGAAGTTCCACAGTCGCAACGCCGGCAGGCGCTCGGCAAGCTCGAGCAGCACGGGCACCGGCATGATGGAGGCGCCGTAATAGCCCTTGTTCAGCCCGCCGAGCTCGGTCTTCTCCCATATTGGCGAGCGCATCAAGGCGATCCAAACCGATGGCGGCGCAAAGAAGGAATTCAGCCCGTGGCGGGCAATCAGGCCGAGAATGTTCTCGGGCGTGGGCGCGCCGGTGATCACACTGGTGGCGCCGACGTAGACGGCCGGCCCGAGGAAGACGTCCAGCTGCGCGCAGTGGTAGAGCGGCAACGCATGCAACATGCGATCGCCTTCGTCGATCTCGCCTTCGACGATGCAGCTCGTGTACTGCCAGAGCACGGATTCGTGCGTGAGCATCGCGCCCTTGGGCAACGATTCCGTGCCACTGGTGTAGATGATCTGCAGAAGGCTCGCGCCTTCGACGGCGACCATCGGCTCTCGCTCGTCGTCGACGAGCAGCGAATCGAAGTCACGCATGCCATCCGGCGCCTGCGCCGCCTGCTCTCCCGGCAGCCAGATCAGCTCCCGGACATCGTCTGCCAGAGCGCCGGCGGCGCGACCGAGTTCGACCATGTCGGGGCCGACCGCCAGCCGCGTGGCGCCGGAGTGCCCCAGGATGTAGGCGATCTCCTGGGCGTTGAGCATGAAGTTGATGGGCACCAACACGGCACCGAGCCTGGCGAGGGCGAAGCGCAGAGCAGCAAACGCGTGCGAGTTGCGCGACAGTACCGCGACACGCTCGCCGGTTTGCACGCCGGCGCCTGCCAGCCCGTTGGCCAACCGATTGCAGATCGCATCGAACTCGGCGTAGCTCCAGTGGTGGTCGCCACAGACGATCGCCGCCTTGTCCGGCAGGCGGGCGGCGGTGCGGCGCAACAAATCACCGAGTGTGTGGCGCCAGAGTCGTTGATCGGGCATGGCCGTGTCTCCCAAGGATTCGTTCCAATCATAGCCGCGCGCGTGGAACGCGGTTTCGACGGGGCCGCGCCTTGCCGCGCGGCGACGATTGCTGAAATGAAGCGCGTGTTGACAGCAGATGACGCCGCGCGTATATAACAACCGATGGTTAATAATTCATCTGCCTTGGGAACGCCGAGCTCGCTGCGACGTGTGCATCGCAGCCTAGCGTTGCGCCGCGTGTTCGGCGAACCCGGCATCTCGCGCGGCGATCTCGCCGACAGGCTCGGCCTGTCGCAAATGGCCATCGGCCGCATCGTCCGCGAGCTCGAGGCCGCCGGGCTCGTTCGCGAGTCGAGCGGTGGTGCACTGCCGCAGGGCCGGGGCCGGCCGGCCTCCTCGCTCGAGCTTCGGGCCGACGGCGCGTACGCGGCCGGGGCGCTGTTGAGCGCCTACGCGCAGGAGGTCGCGATCGTCGATCTGCGGGGCGCGTTGGTCGCGTCACGGCAGATCGAGATCGACGATCTCGCCGATGGTGAACATGCGGTCGACCGCGCCTGCGACGCCGTGCGCGCCTTGATCGGTGAGCTCGGACTCGATGCGGCAAGGGTCGCCGGCGTGGGCTTCAGCGTCGCCGTGAATGTCGACCCGTCACGCGGAGCGGTGCTCGGTGGTGGCTATCTCGGTTGGCGTGCGTTCGATCTGCGTGCTCGCGTCGCCGGCCGCCTGGGTCTGCCGGTTTCGCTCGAGCGGGTGGCCGATGCCTTGCTTCGAGCCGAGACCTTCTGCGGTTGCGCCGCACAGGCGCGCGCGGTCGTGCTGGTCCATGCCGCGACGACGCTGGGTCTCAGCGTGTGGTTCGACGGCACATTGATGCGCGGTGCCGGTTTTCACGCCGGCCGCATCGGTCATTTCCCGATTCGGCCGACGAGGTTGATCTGCTCGTGCGGTCAGTCCGACTGTCTGAATTGCCTGGCCTCTGGCTGGTCGGTACTGGCGCGTCTGCAGACCGGAGTCGGGTCGGTCTACTCGCCGGCGCGCGTGCAGGAATATGCTCGCGCGATTCACGGCCTGATCGAGTCACCTGCGGCGGACGGCACCCAGGCCGCTCGCCGTCGCCGTCTGCTCGGAGAGGCCGGCGTCGCGCTGGCGCGCGGCCTGACCTATGTCGATCTCGCCTTCGATCCCGACGTCGTGATCCTCGCCGGCTCGCTGGCACGCAACGACAGCTATTTCCGCGGTGTGCTGCGAGGCCTTCAACGGGGTGGCGGCGCCGGTGCCGACCTGGCTCTCAAGACGAACCGGGGCGCAATGCTGGCGGGGCGTTCCGCCGCGCTGATCGGCCTGCTCGATCACGTGCTGTCGCCGACGCTGGCGCTGCACGCCTTGCGCGACGAGCCGGCAGTCGAGCGCCGCCACATGGTCCACGACGATGACTGAGACACCGCGCCCGCCCGCAGCGACAGTCGGTGACCAATCACCCCCTCGCGCCGGCGGATCATCGCCCGTCCAAGCCTGGTCGGCCGGCATCTCGTTGCTTCTGATCGCCTTCTCCCTCTACACGGCCTACTTCGGCGTGCTCTCGGACATGATCCAGCGGCCGCTGCACCTGGGGTTGGTGCTGGCCCTGGTGTTCGGGGTCGCGTTGTTCGCACCCCACTCGAATCGGACGCCACTGCGTCGCGCAGTCGCACTGCTGTTGCTGATCGCGGCAATCGTGACCATGGGTTACCACGTCGTTTTCCACGACGAGATCGCCGCCCGCTTTGGCGAGCTCACCGGACTGGAGTTCGCCTTCGGAATCGTGGCAGTCGTGGTGCTGCTGGAGGCCACCCGCCGGACGATCGGCCCGGCCATCGTGATCCTGGCACTGGTCTTTCTCGCCTACGGCTACTTCGGCGACCTGCTGCCGGGTCTGGCCGGTCACCGTGGCTACTCGGTCGAGCGCATCGTTGCGCAGCTCTACCTCGGCGGCAGCGGCATCTTCGGCACACCGCTTGGGGTATCGGCCACCTTCGTGATCCTGATCGTCGTGTTCGGCGCGGTGCTCGAGGTCACCGGCGCGAGTCGCACACTGATGGACATCGCGACCGGGCTCACCGGCGGCGCCCGTGGCGGCCCGGCGAAGGCGGCAGTGGTCGGCTCCAGCCTGATGGGCATGATCTCGGGCACCGCGGTCGCCAATGTGCTGACCACGGGGACCATATCGATTCCCTTGATGCGCCGAAACGGCTATGACGCCCGCACGGCCGGCGCCGTCGAAGCCGTGGCATCGACGGGCGGTCAGTTGATGCCGCCCGTCATGGGCGCGGCCGCATTCCTGATGGCCGACATCACCGAGATCGACTACCTCGACATCGCCGCGGCCGCGCTGGCGCCGGCCCTGGTGTACTACGCGGTGTTGTTCGCGGTCGTGCACTTCGAGGCGCTCAAGCACGACATCAGCGTGCTCGAGCGCGACGACCTGCCATCGGTGCGCAAGGCCCTGCTGCATGGTGGCCACCTGCTGCTGTCGATGGTCGTCTTCGTGTGGTTCTTGGTCGATGGCTACTCGGTCATGTATGCCTCGTTCTGGGCGATCGTGGCGGCCTTCGTGCTCAGCTTCGTGCGGCGAGCAGACTGGCTGACACCGACCCGCATCGTCAGCGCGGCGGTGGCCGCGGCCGAGGCGATCATCCCGGTGGCGACGGCCTGCGCGGCCGCCGGCATCATCATCGGAATCATCACCCTGACCGGTCTCGGCCTGAAGTTCTCCTCGCTGGTGGTCACGTTGTCCGGCGGCAGTCTGCTGGTGGCGCTGATCCTCACGATGGTGGCGTCGCTGGTGCTCGGCATGGGCTTGCCGACCGCTGCTGCGTACATCCTGGTGGCGACGCTGGTCGCACCGGCCCTGGTCGAGCTGGGTGTCAATCTGCTGGCCGCGCATCTGTTCGTGTTCTACGCGGCGATGCTGTCCTCGATCACGCCACCGGTCGCACTGGCCGCCTATGCGGCGGCCGGCATCGCCAACGAAAATCCCGTCGGCATCGCCCTCATGGCCTGCCGCTTTGGCGCGGCCGCATTCGTCGTGCCGTTCTTTTTCGCCTATAACCCGGCGATGCTCGGCGTGGGCGTGTCGGCAACGATGACCATCCTGGCTGGCCTGACGGCGATCGTCGGCGGCCTGGCATTGGCAGCCGCGTTGCAGGGCTGGGTGCGGCGCCGTCTGACGATCATCGAACGTGTCGCCTATCTGGGCGTCGCCGTTCTACTGATCAATGCAACCTGGAAAACCGATCTGGCCGGTTTCGCGCTGCTGGCCGTCCTGCTGTGGCTGCAGCGCGATCGCGCCGCGGTCGTGGCCGAGACCCTGGAGCGGCGGCACGGATAGATCTGTGGGCAGGGTAGGTGCGGCCGAATGAGCCGCGCGGATATTCAGATAGTGGCCATTCATGGCCCGACAAGGAGGCAGACATGAAGCACGACAACTTTCTCATGCGACAACGCCGCAAGCTGTTGGTGGCCGCGGTGATGGCCATGTCCTCGGTCAGCGCAGCGCAAGCGGCCGACGTCAATATCTCGGTTGGCTCCTGCCCGGTGGGTTGCACCGCCTACACCTGGGCAGCCGGTATCGCCGACGTCATCAATCGCAATGTCGAAGGCGTTCGCGTCACGGCAGAAGAAACCAAGGGCTACGTGGTCAACGTCAAGCTGTTGCAGCGAGGCGAACTCGAAGCATCGATGGCGACCTCGTTGTCGGCCTACCAGGCCTATGCGGCCACCGGCAATTTCAAGGATGGCGAGAAGGGGCAGATCCTGAGCTGGATGGCGATCGTGCCGGTGGTCATGCACGTGGTCACGCTTGCCGACAGTCCGGTGAAATCGCTTGCGGATCTGAAGGGCAAGCGGGTCGGCATGGGACAGCCGGGCGGCACCTCGATGCTCGATGCCGACGCACTGATGGAAACCATCGGTCTGGCGCCGGACACGGATTTCAAGCCTTTCCGCGTGCGACTTGGCAACATGACCTCGATGCTCGGTGACGGCAATCTCGATGTGGCGATCTGGAACGGCAGCTATCCGTTGCCGCCGGTCAAGAAACTGACCGCGGAACGCCCGATCCGTTTGCTGCCGATTCCGGATCCGGTGTTCACCAAGCATCAGGCGGCCAATCCGCCATACTTCCGCGTCGACATCCCGGCCAAGACCTATCAAGGTGTCGACGCGGCCACGCCCAGCTTCGGATTGTCGAACGGCCTGGTGATTCTCAAGAAAGTGCCCGACGACCTCGTTTACCGGATGACCAAGGCCGTGTTCGAGAACCTCGACAAACTCAAGGGTGTGCATCCCGCCTTTGGGCGCGTGTCCAAGGAAACGGTGCTCAACGGCTTCGCCGCGCCGCTGCATCCGGGCGCGCTGCGCTACTACCGCGAGATCGGCGTGCCGGGCATCGAAGAGTTCGTCAAGCGCACCTCGAAATAGCATGGCCGAGCGTCCGAACATCCTGCTGATCATGACCGATCAGCAGCGCGCCGACACGATCGGCGCGCTCGGCAGCCCGTGGGCACACACGCCGTGCCTGGACGCACTGGCCGCCGCGGGCCTGTCGTTTACCGAATGCTTCGTGACATCGCCGGTGTGCGTGTCATCGCGGGCCAGTCTGTTCAGGGGCGTGTATCCACACGGCACCCAGATCTACACGAACTTCGAGCCCTGGCAGCCGAGCTGGGTGAGCACGCTGGCCGACGCCGGTTATCACTGCGTGAACATCGGCAAGATGCACATCAACCCGTACGACGCCGCGGGTGGGTTCCACCAGCGCTTCGTGGTCGAGAACAAGGACCGACCGCTTTTCCTCGACGAGCACGAGCGCGCGTTCTACGACGAATGGGACAAGGCGCTCAAGGCGCATGGCCAGATCAAGCCCTCGCGTTACACGCGCTCGCAGGCCGATCCGGCGGGATTTCTGAGCGCGCTCGGGTGCTTCACCTGGGAGCTCGAGGAGGCACTCCATCCGGATGTGTTCGTCGGCGAGACCGCTGCCTGGTGGCTGCAGGACCGCAAGGCCAGGTCGCCGTTCTTCCTCCAGGTGGGCTTTCCAGGGCCGCATCCGCCCTACGATCCGCCTGCGCGCTGGCTCGAGCGCTATGCGCGACTCGATCTGCCGCTGGTGCCCGCCGACGCCGCCGAGCTCGCCGGCCAGCCGTCCATGCACGCAGCGCTGCGCGACACGATGAAGCGGTTCAACATCGACTCGGTCGCCTGGCGCGACGACCTGGCGAGCGAAGAGCTGTTGCGGATCCGGCGCCACTACCTCGCCAATGTGTCGCTGATCGATGCGCAGGTCGCGCGCATTCTCGGGGTGCTCGAGGCACGCGGCGAACTCGACGACACGCTGGTCTTGTTCACCTCGGATCACGCCGATGCGCTCGGTGATCACGGCCATATCCAGAAGTGGACCATGTATGACTGCGTGAACCGCGTGCCGCTGATCGCCCGCCTGCCGTCGCATTCGATGCTCGGCGAGCACGGTTCCGCGCCCCGTGGCCTGCGTTGCGCCCGTCCGGTGCAAATGATGGATCTGGCGCCGACGATCCTCGAGTTCGCGGGTATCCAGCCGCCGGCGCACTGGGAGGCGCGTTCGCTCGCGACCATGCTCACGAGTGGCGATGAGCAGGCCGCCGGCTTTCGTGAGCATGTCTACGCGGAGCTTGGACGCGACCACATCCAGTCGTCGGCCGAGCACGTGATCATGCGCCGTGATGCGAACCTGAAGTTCGTGATCTATCCGGGCACCACCGAGGGCGAGATCTACGATCTCGGCGACGATCCGGACGAGACGCGTAACCGCTGGCACGATCCGGCGTTTGCGTCGCGCCGCGATCGGGCCGTGGCCGAGATACTCGAGTGGTCGGTGTTGGGCGCGTATCGCGCGAACCGGCACCCGACGCCGCGCCCGCAGGGCCCGATGAACATCCGGCGGACATGACCCCATCCCGGCGCATGCCCCGCGCCTCAGCCCAACTGGAGATCCCGCTGCCATGAGCAGACCGAACATCCTCGTGATCCAGGCCGATCAGCTCACCGCCAAGGTGTTGCCGATGTACGGCCATCCGCTGGTGCGCACGCCGCACCTGAGCGCACTCGCCGAACGCGGTGTCACGTTCCTGAACGGCTACTGCAACAACCCGGTATGCGGGCCCTCGCGCGGCGCCATGCTCACCGGGCGGCTGTCGTCGGCGGTCGGCAGCTACGACAACGCCGGCGACTTCCCGTCGTCGACGCTCACACTCGCGCACTATCTGCGTTATCAGGGTTACCGGACCTGCCTGTCAGGCAAGATGCATTTCACCGGCGCCGAGCAGTTGCACGGTTTCGAGGAACGGGTGACGACCGATATCTACCCGTCCGATTTCGGCTGGACCGCCGACTGGTCGCAGACCGACCAGCCCTATGCGCCCTCACGCATGAGCCTGAGATCCATCGTCGAGGCGGGCCTTTGCGAGCGCAACCTGCAGATCGACTACGACGAGGAGGTCTGCTACCACGCCGAGCAATGGCTCTGGGACCATGTCCGCAGCGCCGACGAACGCCCGTTCATGTTGTGGGCCTCGTTCACGCATCCGCACAATCCGTTCGTCACCACCCGGCCGTTCTGGGACCTGTACGAGCATGCGGCGATCGACATGCCGACCGTGCCCTTCATCCCGATCGACCAGCGAGACCCCTGGTCGCGTCGTTATGCCTACACGATCCGCTGCGACGAGCACGACATCAGCGAGGAGCACATCCGCACGGCACGTCATGCCTACTATGCGATGACCTCGTACTTCGATTCACTGGTCGGGCGTCTGCTGCGCACGCTCGAGGCGACCGGCCGCGGCGGCGACACCTATGTGTTCATCGTCTCCGATCACGGTGAGATGCTGGGCGAGCGAGGCGCCTGGTTCAAGTTCCAGCCGTTCGAGTGGTCGGTGCGGGTGCCCATGATCGTCGCCGGGCCGGGCGTGCGTGCCGGCCTCGTCGAAGAGCGGGGCGTCTCGCTGATGGACCTGCTACCCACCTTCAATGACCTGGTCACCGACGGCAAGGGGATGGAGCCGATCGATCCCATCGACGGACGCAGTTTCGCCGCGATGCTGCACGGAGAAGATCGCGAGCGCGGTGACGACGTGATGATGGAGTTCCTCGGCGAGGGCGTCTACGCGCCGGCGCTGATGCTGCGCCTGGACGGTTTCAAATATGTCTACTGCCGGCACGATCCGCCGATGCTGTTCGACCTGAACAACGATCCGAACGAGCTCGAGAATCTGGCCGGCCAGACAGTGCACGCGGCCACGCAGCAGCGCATGCATGCCGAAGTCATGCGCCGCTGGGACTACGATCGCATCGAACAGGAGATCCTTCAATCGCAGCGGCGACGCCTGTTCGCGCAAGAGGCCTTGCTGCGCGGTCGGTTCACGTCCTGGGACTACGATCCCAGCCCCGACCCCGCGCGCCGCTATGTGCGTGGTGCGGTCGATCCGAACACCACGGCCACCAAGTCCCGGATGCGGTTCCCGTTCGTGGAGGAGGTCAAACCGCACCATCCGCGAGACCCGGGCGCGAAGCTCTGAGCGGCTGCGGCCGGGACGGGCGGGCGCTCGCCCCGGCAGAGCCAAGTTCGCGATGGCCTGCTCCTGCCGTCGACACCGTCGCGGGTCGGCGCAAGGAGGACGGGCGACCGACGACCGGCGAACCCGATGGCCGGCCTAGCCGGCTGTTGACGGCCGCAGGCGATGCAGCCCGCGTCAGATCACGCCCTTGGCGCGTAGCGCGGCGAGCTCATCGGCGCTCATGCCGAGCCAGTCGCCGTAGATCTGCTCGTTATGCTCGCCCAGCGCGCCCGCCGAGCGTTCGATGCGCGTGGGCGCATTGGTGAAGCGGGGCACGACGTTCTGCATGCGCACGCTGCCGAAGTCACCATCGGGCACCTCGCAGATCATGTCGCGGGCTTTCATCTGCGGGTCGTCGAAGATCTGATCGATCGAGTAGACGGGGCCCATCGAGCCGTTGTGCTCCTCGACCGCAGCCATGACCTCGTCGAGCGTGCGCAGTGCTGCCCAGTCGCGAAAGATGCCGTTCAGCTCGATGGCGTTCTGAACGCGCAAGGCATTGGTCCGAAAACGCTCGCTCTCGATCAGATCGGGCCTGCCGATCGCGCGGCAGTTGTTGGCGAACAGCCCGTCGGTGCTGCCCGACAACGACACCCAACGATCGTCGCGCGTGCGCAGCACGTCGGACGGCGCCGAGTACTGGCTGGTGTTGCCGCTGCGCTCATGGACCTTGCCGAGCTGGTCGTAGCCGATCGCGAGGAACTCCAGCATCTTGAAGCTGGCTTCGGTGAGCGCGAGATCGATCTCCTCGCCGGGTGCGTCGGGATCGCGGGCGACGCGCCAAAGTGCTGCGAGGATGCCGGCCGCACCGAACAAGCCACCGACCGCATCGCCGATCGGGTAGCCGGCATGAGTCGGTGCACCGTCGGGCTCGCCGGTGATGTAGGTGAGACCGCCCATCGACTCGAACAGCCGCGCGAAGCCCGCACGTCGGCGATAGGGACCGGTCTGGCCATAACCCGATGCGCGCAGGATGACCAGCCGCTTGTGAATGCTCCAGAGTGTGTCGCGGTCGAGTCCCCAGCGGTCGAGCGTGCCCGGTCGGTAGTTCTCGACCAGCACGTCGAAGTGCGGCAGCATGCGCTTAAACAGCGCCTGCCCCTCGGGCGTGCGCAGATCGAGCGTCACGAAGCGCTTGCCGCGATTGATGACCTTCCACCACAGCGGCTTGCCGTCCTTGAAGGGCGGATAGCCGCGCGCGCCGTCGCCACGGCCGGGCAGTTCCACCTTCACCACTTCAGCGCCGTAATCGCCCAGTAGCGATGCCGCCGACGGTGCGGCGATGATCGTCGCGATGTCCAGAACCTTCAGCCCGCTCAGCGGTCCGCTCATGTCGAGTCGCTCAGAAGCGCGGCGTAGCGGTCGATATCGACATTGCCGCCGCTGATGATGATGCCCACGCGCTGCCCGCGCAGACTGTCGTCGGCCATCGCCGCGGCCGCCGCCAGGCAGCCGGTCGGCTCGACCACGAGTTTCATGCGCTGGGCGAACCAGCGCATCGTGCGCACCAGCGCATCGTCATCGACGGTCTCGATGCGATCGACCAGACGGGCGATGACGGCGAAGGTCAGTTCACCCGGCGACTGGGTCTGGGCGCCATCGGCGATCGTGCGCGGTACCTCGATGCTCACGCGCGCGCCGGCGGCCAGCGAGCGGCGCACGTCGTCACCAGCGGCGGGCTCCACGCCCACCACCCGACAGGCCGGTGCCAGCATGCGCGCCGCCACCGCACAGCCCGAGATCAGCCCGCCACCGCCGACGCACACGAAGAGTTGGTCGAGCGGTCCGGTTTCCTCGAGCAGCTCGAGTGCCGCCGTGCCCTGTCCGGCCATGACCAGACGATGGTCGAACGGCGGAATCAGGCTCAGACCGCGCTCATCGGCCATCCGGCGTGCGATCGCGGCGCGATCCTCGGTGTAGCGGTCATAGATGACGACCTCGGCGCCATAGCCCCGCGTGGCGGCCAGCTTTCCGGCCGGCGCATCGGCCGGCATCACGATCGTCGCGGGCGTGCCGAGTTCGCGCGCGGCCAGCGCGACCGCCTGCGCATGATTGCCCGACGAGAACGCGACCACTCCCGCGCGCCGTTGCGCGTCATCGAGCGCCGCCAGCGCGTTGTAGGCGCCGCGGAACTTGAATGCGCCCACGCGCTGCAGGTTCTCGCACTTGAAGAAAAGCCGGGCACCCGTGAGCTGCTCGGCCGAACGCGAACGCATGACGGGCGTGCGGTGGGCGACGCCGGCGAGACGTGCGGCTGCGGCCCGAATGTCGTCGGGACCAATCGGCAGGCCGGCAAATTCGGTGTCGAGCGCCTGGCCCGCTGGCACGATGGCCGGCTCGACCCCGTCGTCGAATCGAAGCCGACCGGCGTCATCATCGTCGTTCATCTCGGATCCATGTCATTCAAACGCACAGCCCAGGGCGCGCACGCGCCTGACGAGCTCCGTCAGATGCGTGTCGCGGATGCCGTGCGCGAGCAGCCCCTCGTGGGTCTTGAACAAGTATTCGGCGCAGGTCCCCAGCGGGCCGCGGGCGGTGGCGAGCATCGTGGCCGTCTGGGCATCGTCGAGGCCGCCCGCATAGAACGGGTAGTCGCGGTTCATCACGAATGCCAGGCCTCGGATCATGCGGCTTTCGCCACGCAGGCGTACCCAGCGTGGATGATAGGCACCTGTGACCATCTCGCGCTTCCAAAGCAGTCTCAATTCATCCACCAGGCCGTGCCCGGCCAAGCGGTAGGCAACGCCCTGGCAGCAGCCGCCCGGCTCGAGCCCGAGGATGAGGCCCGGATACTCGCGCGAGCCACGCGAAAGCTCGGTGCGCAGGCAGAAGCGGCGGCGATAGCCGTGCAGCCGGACCCGCTCGTGCTGGTCGAAATCGAGCAGAGGGTTCCAGACCAGCGAGCCGTAGCCGAATACCCAGACATGCTCGCTCGAGGGAGCGAGGTCGAGCGTCCGGAGCAAGGAGGCATCGAGCTGTTCGGCCGTCAATGGCGCAGGCCGGCCGGTGTGCACGAGCTCGGCCGCCAGGCGCTGGAAGTAGCCGGATTCGAGATGCTCGCGGGACAGGCTCATGGATGGTGGATCGCCGGCGGACCAGATGCTGCGGACCGACCGGCCGCCAGCCCGATCACCGATCCGTCGCGGCCAAGCATAGCAGGGTGGCCACGGTGGGTTCGGCAGCACGGGTCGGCGCGGCGGGACGCCTGCCCTGACACCGCGAGCAGGCCGTCGAGCTGCCGTGCGTGCCGGGCTGTGCCCGGCGGGTGAATAATGAGCGCGCGAGGTTCTTCTGTAGCCTGGTACGCTTGCCGCCCCTTGCCACGTGCGACCATCTTCAACCGCAAGTTGTCACCGCATGACCCCGATCCGCATCCGCGAGCTCGAAATCGCCATCAACCGCGCCCGCGGCCACGAACCGGCCTCGGGCACGGAGGCTCGCTTGTCGAGCGATGTCAGCACGCTGGCAGCCATCTATGGCGAGCTGATCTATCGTCGCCATTCCGCTTTCGATGCCGATTCGCTGCCTCCCGCCGAGCGGGAGGCACTGATGCGTTGGTGGCGGCCCGAGCCCTGACGGATCACCAACCTTTGCACGAGCGATCGATGCGTCAGGCGCGCGCCTTGCGTGTGCCCGCTGCCTTGCGTGCGGCGGTCGCCCGACGCGGTGCGTCGGCGGCAACGGTTTTCGAAGACGCCTTGTCGGCACCCTTGTCGGTCTTGTCGCCGGCGGGTTTGCGCGCCTCGAACTCGAAACCGATCTTGCCGTCGCTGCCGCGTACCAGATAGGCCTTGAACTTACGGCGCGTGCGTGACGAGACGAAGCCGGTCAGCAGGTCGCTTCGTCCATCGGAAAGCAGCTTGCGCATCTGCGATGGTTCGATCTCCTGTTGCAGGATGACCTTGCCCGAGCGGAAGTCGCAGCTCTTGTCCGGCCCGACCGAGCGCTCGCAGACATAACTCATGCCGTGCTCGTACACACTGCCACCGCACTTCGGGCACTGGCCCAGGGCATCACGATCGGAAAAATCGACGGCCTCGGCCTGATCGTCGTCATCGTTCTGACCGAAGTCGAACTCCAGCTTGTTCTCGCCGCTCAGGCGCAGGATGGCCGCGAACGGTCGCCCCAGTCGCGAGCGAAATCCCTGCAAGGGGCCGATCTCGCGCGTCGAGATCAAGGCCTCGGCCTCGGCCACCTCGAGCTGACGTCCACCGGGAATCTTGGTGATGGAGAACTCGCAGCTCGTGCAGGCGAAGCGCTTGTAGTTCTCCTTGACGACACTGCCGCAGACCGGGCAAGGCGTACTCAGTGTGGCGTAGTCGCCGGGCACGTTCGCGGCACCGTAGTTTTTGGCACGTGCGACGATCTGCTCGGCCATGTGGCTGATCTCGCCCATGAACGACTGTCGGTCGAGTTCACCCTTTTCGATCTGGGCGAGCTTGTGCTCCCATTCGCCGGTCAGCTCGGGCATGGTCAACTCGCTGACGCCAAGCCCGCGCAGCAACGTCAGCAACTGGAACGCCTTGGTGGTCGGGATCAGTTCCTTGCCTTCGCGCAGCAGGTATGACTCACCGATCAGCCCTTCGATGATGGACGCGCGCGTGGCCGGTGTGCCCAGGCCCTTGCCGGCCATGGCCTCGCGCAGTTCATCGTCCTCGACCAGTTTGCCGGCGCCTTCCATCGCGGACAGCAAGGTCGCCTCGGTGTAGCGCGGCGGCGGCCGGGTGGACAGGTCGTGAATGGTCAGGGCCAGCGTCTCGGCGCCTTCGCCGTCGGCTACGGCGACCAGATCGTCGCCGGTCTGCGTACGGCCGTAGACGGCCAACCAGCCGGGTTCGACCAGCACCCGACCCTCGGTCTTGAAGCGGTGCTCGGCAACGGTGGTGATGCGGGTCGTGACCCGGTACTCGGCGGGCGGAAAGAAGATTGCCAGGAAGCGGCGCAACACCAGGTCGTAGATCTTGGTCTCGGCCTCGCTCAGGTTGCGCGGCGCCTGCAGCGTGGGAATGATCGCGAAGTGGTCCGACACCGCGGCATCATTGAACACCCGCTTGTTCGGGCGCACCCAGCCTTTGTCGAGCACGCGTGCCGCGTGCGGTGCCACCGGGTTGTTGTTGCCCGTGTCGAGTTCGGCGAGCCGTGGCCCGCCCTCGTCGCGCAGCATCGCGATGGTCTCGCGCACCGTGTCGATGTAGTCCTCGGGCAGCGCGCGCGAGTCGGTACGCGGGTAGGTCAGCACCTTGTGACGTTCGTAGAGTGCCTGCGCCAGCGACAACGTGGCACGCGCCGAGAAACCGAAGCGAGCATTGGCCTCACGTTGCAGGCTGGTCAGGTCGAACAGCTGCGGTGCGCTCTGCGTGGCCGGCTTGGTCTCTTCGGTGACCGAGCCCGAGCCCCCTTGGCAGGCCGCGACGATCGCCTCGGCGCGGGCTCGGTCCCAGAGCCGCTCGGGGCGCTTCTCGGCATCGTCCGGGTCCTTCTTGAATTCGGCATCGAACCAGCGGCCTTCGTATTGGCCGGCGGCGACGCCGAACTCCGCGCGCACCTCGAAGTACGGGCGGGGCACGAAGCGCTTGATCTTTTCCTCGCGCTCGACCACGATCGTCAGCGTCGGCGTCTGCACCCGGCCGACCGGAGTCAGATAGAAGCCGCCGTCCTGGGAATTGAACGCGGTCATCGCACGGGTGCCATTGATGCCGACCAACCAGTCGGCCTCCGAACGGCAACGCGCGGCATCGGCCAGCGGCAGCAGCGCTTCGTCGGACCGCAGTTTGTCGAATGCCTCGCGAATCGCCTTGGGCGTCATCGATTGCAGCCAGAGCCGCTGAATCGGCTGCTTGGCCTTGGTGTACTGGACGATCAGCCGAAAGATCAATTCGCCTTCCCGGCCGGCGTCGCAGGCGTTGATCAGCCGGTCGACGTCCTTGCGCCGAATGAGGCGGGCGAGTTGCTTGAGGCGGTCCTCGGTCTTGCTGATGGGGTTGAGATCGAAGTGCCCGGGGATGACGGGCAGGTTCGCGAACGACCATTTGCCGCGTTTGACCTCGACCGAGTCGGGCGCCTTGATTTCGACCAGGTGGCCGACGGCGGACGACACGACGTAGTCGTCGCCCTCGAAGTAGTCTTTTTCGCGCTTGAGCCCGCCCAGGGCGCGGGCGATGTCGGCCGCGACCGAGGGCTTCTCGGCGATGATCAGTGCTTTACCCATTGCGCGGCCTGAAACGGCGCGACTCCTATCAGGTTTTGGATGGAACGGACCGACGTGGGGGTCCGGATATGACGGGGCAGGCCGCAAAGAGCAGCCCGCCGCCGATGGATGGGCGCTCATCATAAGGACCGTCTTGCAACGAGGCAAGCCGGCTCGTGCTCGCCAGTGTCGCCGTCTGCGGGTCGAGCCGCGCGCCGCGACGGCTCGGCGGCGCCCGTCGCGGCGACGCCTGCGCGGGGCTTTGGTCCTCGGCTACCGGCCCCGTGCCGGTCATCGATCCGTGCCCGGCCGGGTGCGAACCAGGCGGCCGTCAGGCAAGCGCTCGATGCGCGCCGCCAATTCGTGCTCGAGCAGGCGCTCGGCGAGCTCAGCGTGGGAAAGTGCGGATTTTTCCATGAGTGAGTCCATACTAACAGGCGCCCACCCGATGATTTCCAGCAGCGGGTCGGTCGCCATGCCGACACCGCCGCTGCCGGCAGGATTCGACTGTCCGCCCCTGGCAGGCGCGTTGGGTTCATCCTGGCGCAATTGCGCCACGCTGGCCCGCACCGCGGCGGGAAGTTCCTCGAGGACGTCTTCGGCTGATTCGACCAGTTTCGCCCCCTGGCGAATGAGCAGGTGGCTGCCGCGGCTGACCGGGGAATGAATGGAACCCGGCACCGCGAACACCTCACGGCCCGTTTCGGCCGCAAGTCTTGCGGTGATCAACGAGCCGCTCTGACGGGCGGCCTCGACGACCAGCACCCCGCGCGCCAGCGCTGCGATCAACCGGTTGCGGCGCGGAAAGTGATGACGGACCGGCGGCGCGCCGAGCGGCAGTTCGCTGACCAGTGCGCCGAGTGCAACGATTCGATGCGCCAGCGCGCGGTGTCCGGCCGGGTAGACGCGGTCGATACCCGTGCCCATGACCGCGATCGTGCGGCCAAACGGTGCCGTGAGCGCGCCCTCGTGGGCGGCCGCATCGATGCCCTGAGCCAGTCCGCTGATGATCGAGAAGCCGTGCTCGGCAAGCACGCGAGCGAAACCGAGGGCAATTCCGCGCCCGGCGTCCGTGGCATGGCGACTACCGACAATCGCCAGGCCTGGCTGGGCGAGAACGGTGAGTGAGTGCGCACGTACGAACAACAAGAGGGGCGGGTCGGCGAGATCGAGGAGTCCTGGCGGATAGGCTGCGTCGGCGAGGGTGACGAGGTGGCAGCCCGGCTGCTCGCACCAGGCCAATGCGGCGTCGACGGCGGCGACCGTGTGTTCGTCCGGCCCGTGCAGGCGTGATGCCGCGGCCTGGCCGAGGAGCCGGACCGTGGCCGCGCTGCCACCGTCGAGCCAGTCTTCGGGTGGGCCAAGCGACTGCAGCAGACGCAGACGGTCCGCGTGAGCGAGACCGGGCGTCAGCGCCAGCCGCAGCCAGGCGCCGAGCTCGGCGGCCCGGGTGTCGTTACTCGGGTCGGGTGACGGTGTCGCCAACGGAGATGGAGTGCGAGGCTTCCATCACCAAACCATACGAGATTCGGTCGAAGGTGCGGAAGACCACCAGGTAGCCGACGGACTCGTCCGGAAGTTTGACCGGTTCGCGGGTCTCGCGATCGATGACCGTGCGCCCGAGCTGCTTGATCGACAGGACGTGGCCGGACTCGATACCCTGGGCGCGGCCGACATTGAGCGCGACCACCGAGTTCTTGCCGACCTGGCTGACGCCGCGATAGACCGAGATGATCTGACCGCCGACATCCTGATCGGGCGCGTGCGGTGCGATGTTCATGATTGCCGCGCGCTCGGCGGGCATCAGACGATCGCCGACGCCGACCTCCTCGCTGGTATTGACGATGCGCAGTGTGGCCGGATCTCCGCCACGCTCGAGTCGTGCGGTTCCGACATAGAGCGCCTCGAACGCGATCGGCTTGCGCGTGCCCGGATCGAGCAACGGGCGGGACTGCCGATAGACATGCCACTCCGTGATCGATTCGTCGGCGATGCCGCGCGCGTAGGCGGTGTCGCCGCGGCCCAGGAACACGCGTCCTTCCTGGGTCGCGACGATGCGCGGATGCTTGGCCAGGTCCCCGGGTTCGACGATCAGCGGCCGGTTCAGGAACGGATCGATCGCGGCCATGTTCAAGGTCGGGATCGCATTCTCGTCGAGCGGTAGCGAGCGCACCATCGGGGTGCGTTTGTCGAACTGGGTACCGTTGAACGTCGCCGAGCCGGCTCCCCGGGCGCCGCCAGCGCCGCCGTCGTTGCCACCCCCGATCCGCTTACCGACGCGCAGGCGCGGGCGCTCACCGGAGTTGTCCATGTAGATGACGTCGCCTGGGTAGATCCAGTGCGGATCCTTGATCGACTCGCGATTCAGATTCCAGATCTCGGGCCACCGCCAGGGTTGCTCGAGGAAGCGGCCCGAGATGTCCCAGAGGGTGTCACCCTTGACCACGACATAGCTGTCGGGCGCCGTCTTCGAGAGGCGCAGGGTGTCCCCGTGCGCGGCAAGCGCGACAAGCATTCCGGCGCAGGCCGCCGCAACCCGCGTGATACACTTTTTCATAGCATCAGTCCGATTCTGGGCTGGTTCGGTCGCGCCGAAAGCCGCGCCGATTGCCGTTCGAGACGGCGCTCGCCGTCATCGCCTCGGTTATCGGGCTGAAATCTCGACCCACGACACACTCCGACCTGCGGGCCCCAACGCAGTACCCTGTACGCTCAATCCTGGCTGGCCGGCGAGGCTCCGGAGTCTTGATTGTGGTGATTTATTGCACGGGATTCTGCCGGTAATGTCTTGATCCTGCAACAATCATTGAACCGTTCCGTCGAACGGACGACGTGCCCCGTATGGCTGTTCTCGAAATCCTCCGCTTTCCCGATCCGCGCCTGCATACGGTTGCCAAGCCGGTGACCGTCTTCGACGCGCGCCTGCGCCGGCTCATCGATGACATGGCGCAGACGATGTACGAGGCGCCCGGCATCGGTTTGGCGGCAACCCAGGTCGATGTCCACCAGCGATTGCTGGTCATCGACATCTCCGAAGACCGGTCGCGGCTGCGGGTATTCATCAACCCGGAGATCGTCTCGGCGAGCAACACGCTGGCACGATTCGAAGAGGGCTGTTTGTCGGTTCCCGAAATCTACGAGAACGTCGAGCGCCCCGATCACGTCACGGTGCGCGCACTCGATGCCGACGGCAAGCCGTTCACCCTCGACTGCGAGGGCCTGCTCGCCGTGTGCATCCAGCACGAGATCGATCATCTCAACGGCAGGGTGTTCGTGCAGCATCTATCCCGGTTGAAGCAGTCGCGCATCAAGGCCAAGTTGCTCAAGCGCGACCGGCAGGAAGCCTAGTCGGGCCGGGTGTCCCGTTGACCCAGCCAGGCGGCCTGGCGGCGGGCCGGGCAGCGACGGCGGGGCTCCTTGCCACGTCGATGGCCTCTTTTCGAAGCGACTCCGCCGGATGACGGCTTCCCACGACCCAATCGCATGAGCATGAGACTGGTATTCGCCGGTACGCCTGAGTTCGCCGAGCGTGCGCTGTGCGCTTTGATCGATGCCGGGCACGAAATCAAGTTGGTACTTACTCAGCCAGATAGGCCAGCTGGTCGCGGAAAGCGGCTCAGTCAAAGTCCTGTAAAGCGCGCCGCCCTGGCTGCGGGTATTCCGGTTTACCAGCCGCAGCGGCTGCGCGATCCGGCGACCTGGGCACCGGTCGCGGCAGCGGATCCGACGGTCATGGTGGTGGCGGCCTATGGTCTGATCCTGCCCCAGGGCCTGCTCGATGTGCCGACCCAGGGCTGCCTGAACATCCACGCATCGATCCTGCCTCGCTGGCGCGGCGCAGCGCCGATCCAGCGTGCCATCGAGGCCGGCGACGCTCAGACCGGCATCACGATCATGCAGATGGACGCCGGCCTGGACACCGGGGCGATGCGCCGGGTCGATACCATCACCATTGGGGACGAGGAAACCGGCGGGGAACTGCACGACCGGCTGGCCGCGCTGGGCGCGACGGCGATCGTAAGCGCCCTCGATGCCTTGCAGCGCGGCGATCTGCCGAGTGTGCCGCAGCCCGAAACCGGCATGACTTATGCGCGCAAGATCGAAACCGCCGAGCGCCGCCTCGATTGGTCCCGAACCGCTGCCGAGCTGCACGATCGCATTCGCGCCTTCGATCCCGTGCCGGGCTGCCTCGGGATCCTGGGTGGCGAGCCACCGCAGGAACTGAAGGTCTGGGCCAGCCGTCTGGTCGGGGATCCGTCGCGCCTTTCGGACGCGCGTCCCGGCCAAGTTCTCGTTGCCGACGAACGGCAGGTGGTGGTCGCCACCGGCCGAGGCGCCCTGGCGCTGACCGAGATCCAGCGCCCGGGCGCGCGTCGCCTGCCCGTAGCCGACTTCCAGCGCGGTCGCGCGATCACGGTTGAGGATATTTTTACCTGAGACTATGAATAAACAATGCGATTTTTTCGTATAAACAATACTTGCGCGAGGACCTTCTCGGCCTCATCTTGACGACATGGCGTCCCGCATTCGCCAGCCGATGTCGGCCACGGCGCGCGGGGTGCGCACTCCAAGGAGTCTGGCAATGTTCAACTGGATGAAGACCGGCATGTTGATGGCGGCGATCATGGCACTGTTCGGTGTCGTGGGTGCCTCGATCGGCGGCCAGCAGGGCATGGTGATCGCGCTCGGTTTCGGCCTGATCAGCAATTTCTTCGCCTATTGGTTCTCCGACAAGATGGTCCTGCGCATGTACAACGCGCAGGAGGTCGACGACACCTCGGCACCGCAGTTCTACGCCATGGTCCGCGATCTGGCCGAGCGCGCGCAGCTGCCGATGCCGCGCGTCTACCTGATCGACGAGCGGGCGCCGAACGCATTCGCTACCGGGCGCAACCCCGAGCATGCGGCGGTCGCCGCGACCACCGGTCTGCTCGAGATCCTGTCAGCACGCGAACTTCGTGGTGTCATGGCGCACGAGCTCGCCCACGTCAAGCATCGGGACATCCTGATCTCGACGATCTCGGCCACCATGGCCGGCGCGATCTCGGCGCTCGCCAACTTCGCGATGTTCTTCGGCGGGCGCGACGGCGAGAACCGCAACCCGATCGTGGCGATTCTGGTGGCGCTGCTGGCACCGTTGGCGGCAATGGTGATCCAGATGGCGATCTCGCGCGCCCGTGAGTTCGAGGCCGACCGTGGTGGCGCCGACATCTCGGGTGATCCGCAGGCTCTGGCCTCGGCTCTGGACAAGATCCACCGCTATGCGCAGGGTATTCCGTTGCACACGACCGAAGCCCATCCGGAAACTGCGCAGATGATGATCATGAATCCACTGTCGGGCGGCGGGCTGCGCGGCCTGTTCTCCACCCACCCCGACACCGCCGAGCGAATCCAGCGCCTGATGGCGATGGTTCGCGGGACCGCGTGACCGGCGCTGCCGCAAACGCACGAACGGGCTCCCATCTTGGGAGCCCGTTCGCATGAATCGTTCGTATCGCGAGGCGGACGGCCGCCGCCCGTCCGACCGTGCGGCGGTGCGCGGACAGGCCGGCACGGCGCCGTCCGTGGTGCGACCCGCTGCCAACCGATCGTCGCTGGCCGAGGAACTCGGACTGGTCGCGCATTCGGTCGCGCAGGTGCTGGCCGGTCACCATCTGCCGGTAGAGCCTGGCGGCCCGGCTCTGCCGCAGGCCTCGCGCGCGGCCGTACGCGACATGGCCTACGCCGCCGTGCGCGATCTGGGCCGCCTGCGCGCCCTGCTCAATCTGCTCAATCGTCGCTCACCGGACGCGCCGGTCCTGGCGTTGCAGGTGGCGGCGCTCGGCCAGTTGCTCGATGGCCGCCGTCCGGCAGCCGTGGTCGTCGATCAGGCGGTCGCAGCGGCGCGCGCCAATGCCGACACCCGTGCAGCGGCCGGACTCGTCAACGCCGTGCTTCGTCGCTTCGTGCGTGAGCGCCCGGCACTGCTGGCGGCGGTGGCCGACGATCCACAGGCCCGATGGAACTTCCCGCCGTGGTGGATAGACCGGGTGCGGCAAGAGTACCCCGATGACTGGCAGGCGATGCTCGCGCTGGCGAACCGCCCGCCGCCGCTGACCCTGCGGGTGAACGCGCGTCGCACGACCGTGGAAGACTATCGCGCCCTTCTGGCGCAGGCCGGAATCGACTCCGCCCCCCTTGGTGGCCAGGCATTGCGTCTGGCGCAGGCGGTGCCGGTCGGTCGCCTTCCTGGTTTCGAGGCGGGTCTGGCCTCGGTTCAGGATGCGGGCGCCCAGTTGGCCGCGCAGCTGCTGCCGGTGCGTGACGGACAGCGCGTACTGGACGCCTGTGCGGCGCCTGGCGGCAAGTCTGCGGCGCTGCTCGAACGCGCCGACCTGCGGCTGGTCTGCCTGGATCGCGACGAGCAACGGCTCGATCGCTTGCGCACCGACATGGAGCGTTTGCACCTCGAGCCCGACAAGGTGATGGCGGCGGATGCGGCCGAACCGTCCGCCTGGTGGGATGGCGAGCCCTTCGATGCGATTCTCGCCGACGTGCCCTGTAGTGCCTCAGGCATCGTCCGCCGCCACGCCGAGATTCGTTGGTTGAGGCGCCGTCGTGATATCGCGACATTTGCGGCGTCGCAGTCACAGATCCTGGCCGCGCTTTGGCCGACGCTGAAGCCCGGTGGTACATTGCTCTATGCCACGTGTTCGGTGTTCGGTGCCGAAGGTGCCGACATCGTCGACGCTTTTCTGCGCGACCATCCCGCTGCGAGGAGGCTGCCGTTGACGGCGGTCATCGGGGGTTCGCGGCAGCCCGTCGACCAGCTTCTGCCCTGTTCGTCCGACATGCGGGAGCACGACGGTTTCTACTATGCGCTGATAGAAAAATTGAGGTGATCGCCCGCGTTGCTACGGCCGTGGCGATGCTCGCCATGCTGCTGGGCGTCTGGCCGCAGGCGCGCGCCGCTGGCACGATTCAGGTCACCCGGGCCGAGCTCGTCAAGAGCGTCGTCGGCGCGGAGCTCCAGCTTTCGGCCGACGTCTATCTGCCGGTCACCTCGCGCATGCGCGACGTGCTCGCATTGGGGGTCCCGCTGCACTTCGTGCTCGAGTTCCGACTGACCGAGCCGCGCTGGTATTGGCGCGACAAGCGCGTGACCTCCGCCGAGCAACGTTATCGACTGTCCTATCATCCGGTCACGCGGCGCTATCGGGTCTCGCGGTTCGGTTTCCCGCAGGATTACGTGGGTCTGGATCAGGCCATCGCCTCGCTGACGCACGTGCGCGGCTGGTCGGTGGTCTCCACACTGGCGCTGGACCCGGATGTCACCTACGAGGCCGCCGTGCGTATGCGGCTCGACACCGATCTGCTGCCCGGTCCGTTGCAGATCGATCTGTTCACCAACCGTGATTGGGATCTCGAGAGCGAATGGAAACGCTTTCCGGTGACCTTGGCGAAGGCGACAAGCGGGCGGTAGGCCGGCTGTTGCGTGTCGCCCTGATCGGCGCCTGCGCGTTGGCGCTGGTGCTGCTCGCGCTGCTCGCCACTGCAACTGCGAACACCCAGTATTTTCAGCAGGCCTACGGCGTGCTGTTCTGGGCGACGGTGGCGGTCGCGCTGAGCCTGCTCGCCCTGGTCCTGGAAATGCTGCGCCGCCTGGTGCAGCGCTATCGGCGTGGATTGTTCGGCACACGCCTGATGGCGCGCATGGCGATTTCATTCAGCCTGATGACGCTCATCCCGGTGTTGCTCATCTATCTGGTGGCCGTGGCGTTCCTGGGCCGCTCGATCGAGTCGTGGTTCGACGTGCCGCTGGAGCGCGCGCTCGAATCAGGACTGACGATGGGCCGTGAGGCGCTCGAGTCGCAGCGCGAAGATACCCTTCAGAAGGCCCGCTCGATCGCACTCGATCTCGGCGACCTGGATTCATCGCGCTGGCCGGAAGCGCTTGCCGATCTGCGCGAGAGAACCGCCGTGAACGAAGGTGCGATCGTCACCGGACGCGGCAAGATCGTTGCCGTGGCCGGCGGCCTCAGCGCGCCGCTGGTACCCGATCTGCCCGATGCCGATCAATTGCGCCAGGTTCGCATGTCGCGGCTCTATGCCGAATTCGAGCCTGTCGCCGATGACGGTGGCAACGGGCTGCGCCTGCGCGTGCTGGTGCCGATCTCCAACGGCGAGGCGCAACTCAGCAACGATTACTTCCTCCAGGTGATGCAGCCGGTGCCCCCGGCCCTGGCCGAGAGCGCCGATGCCATCGCGCGCGGCCGCGCCGAATACAGCCAGCTGATGGCCTCGCGCATCGGTCTGAAGCGCTTGTTCAGCGTGACCCTGACCCTGATCTTCTTTCTGACGGCGTTTGCGGCGATTGCCGCGGCCTTCCTGCTCTCGGGCTGGTTGACCGGGCCTTTGTCGATGTTGGCGGCCGGCACGCGCGCGGTGGCCGAAGGCGACTATCGCCAGGTCAAGGACTACTCGGGTCGCAGCGAACTCGGCGTGTTGACCCAGTCGTTCAATGCAATGACCCGTCAATTGCAGGACGCCAAGAGCCTGGTCGATCGCAACCGACGGGAGCTGGAGCAGGTCAATGCGCGTCTGGAGAGCGTGTTGTCGAATCTCACCGCCGGCGTGCTCGTGCTCGATTCCGATTTCCGCCTGGTGCTGGCCAATCAGGGCGCCGAGCGTGTGTTGGGCATCAGCACCTTCGAGCACGTGGATGCTCCGATTGCCGAGATCGCGCCGCTGGAGCGTATCGCGCCGGAGATACGGCGGGCGTTCACCGAGCAGGCCGAGGCCGGTGCGGCGAGCTGGCAGCGCCAGTTCACGCTGGACGACGTACCGGTGGTGCAGGGCGGCGACTACAACCTGCGCGCCGGACGGACGATCGTGGCACGCGGCTCGATTCTGCCCGAGCGGCGGGTGGGATACGTGATCGTCTTCGACGAGATCACCGAGCTGATCTCCGCCCAGCGCGCCAATACCTGGGCCGAGGTGGCGCGCCGCCTGGCGCACGAGATCAAGAACCCGCTCACGCCGATCCAGCTCTCGGCCGAGCGTCTGATGGTGAAACTGGCGCCCCGCCTGGCCGACGCGGACGCCGAGCTGCTCAAGCGCAGCGCGACCACGATCGTCAATCAGGTCGGCGCGCTCAAGCTGATGGTCGATGAATTCCGCGAGTACGCCCGCCTGCCCGCGGCCCGGCTGGAGCCGCTCGATCTCAATGGTCTGGTGTCCGATGTCATCGGTCTGTACCAGGCGAGCGGTTCCGGCGTGGTGCGACCGACCCTGCGACTCGGGGAATCGCTGCCGATGGTGATGGGTGATCGCACGCAGTTGCGCCAGCTGATCCACAATCTGGTCAAGAATGCCCAGGAAGCGATCGAAAAGGCGCCCGAGCCTCAGGTGCTCGTGACCACCGAGCTCGGCGCCGGCGCCGACGCCGATGCGGTGCATGCGGTGCGGCTGATCATCCGCGACAATGGTCCCGGGTTCCCGAATCGGCTGCAGGGCAGGCTGTTCGAACCCTACGTGACCAGCAAGCCAAGGGGCACCGGCCTGGGGCTGGCCATCGTCAAGAAAATCGCCGACGAACATGGGGCTAGAATTGATACGATCAATCTGCCTGCAGGACAGCAATCCGATCTGGCCGCAGAGAACGGCCCGGAGGAGGTCACGACCGTGGCTGGCGCCCAAGTGACGATCACATTCACCAAACTCGCCGAGAGCGCCGACACGTCGCCGCCTGATCCGACGCGAGACACCCACGAGCACGATGCATGGCCGAGATACTCGTAGTCGACGACGAAATTGGCATCCGTGAGCTGCTCTCCGAGATCCTCGGAGACGAAGGTCATTCCGTTCTGCTTGCCGACAGCGCGACCCAGGCTCGCGCGATGCGTGAGCAGCACAAGATCGATCTGGTGTTGCTCGACATCTGGATGCCAGACACCGACGGCGTGACGCTGCTGAAGGAATGGGCCACCAACGGGCATCTGACGATGCCGGTGATCATGATGTCGGGCCACGCCACGATCGATACCGCGGTCGAGGCCACCCGCATCGGTGCGCTCGATTTCCTCGAGAAGCCGATCACCCTTCAGAAGCTGCTGTCCGCGGTCGAGGCCGGCTTGCAGCGCAATCGCGCGCCCAATCCGGCGGCGATAGCGAACGGGATGTACACGCGGCCGTATCCGCCGGTGAACATGGCCGCCAACGTGCAGCCGCGCAGCACTGGCAGTACGGTTTCGCAGGTCGTCACGGTTACGCAGCCCGGCTCGCCCACCGGCCAGCCGAGCGCACTGCAGGGCATGGGCGGCTACGGTGGCATGGAGCCGATGCACTACGGCAATCCGAACCTGCCCAACAGCCGGCCGGGCATGGTGGCCGCGCTCGACCTGCCGCTCGACATCCCGCTGCGCGAGGCGCGCGATGCGTTCGAGCGTGTCTATTTCGAGCATCATCTGACCCGCGAGCACGGCAGCATGACCCGTGTCGCCGAGAAGACGGGCCTCGAACGCACGCACCTCTATCGCAAGCTCAAACAGTTGGGCATCGATCTTGCGCGTGGAGCCTATCGCAGCCGCGGCGGTCACTGATCCTCGCCAACGCCTTGTCGCGAGCCGCTCACGGGTTGGTGCGCGTTTCCGGCATTTTTCGATGGTGCCGGGCGAAAGGACGAAGTTCCCGGGGCGGTCGCACCTGTCGGCGCTTCGAAATCGGTCGGCGCGGCTCGAGAACGCGCATTTCTTGAGTTCGTGTGAACCGGCATCGTCGCTCGAACGTCATAGGAGTGTCCGTTCGCGACCGATGTGATTTAGGGCGGCGAATCGACGACGGCGGCTATCGTATCGGCGTGTGTCGTTGAATTTGCCGATGCATGGCCCTCATGCCCGGTCGGGCGCGGCCGATATGCAGGAGGTGCGCAAGCGACCACCGGATGTCCGATCCCAGAGGTGACCAGCGATGGAAATGATCTACAACAGCAGCACTTTTTGCGTGGTGGAGATTCATGCCGAAGCGCTCGGCCCCGATCGGCGTGCCGGCTTCGAGATCATGGACAAGGCATCGCGCCGCGAGATCTACATCGACGGCGCGCTGGCAGATCGCTTTCGCGAGGAAGTGGCCGAGCTGGCCGGTGATGGCGACGCCTCGATCGAAGATATCGACGACTATCTGGCGACGTTCCAGAGCCTGATGCAGCAGCCCATGTCCGTGCACTGAACCGGCGGATCGGGCTCGGGGGGCGCATGCGCACATCCGGACAGATATTCCGGACCCTCGCACGGGGTGGCGGACGGCAGCGGGAAGGAGCGGTATGCCAGCCGTCGGTTAGTAAGCACCCACGCGCGGCGCAGGATGCTTTGTTGGCCGACAAGCGCGCGACCGCCGGTCGCGACCGGTAGCCAGGCGTCGCCGCGGACGATCAGAGTTGTTGCCAGGCCAGGCCGGCGAACCGCCAGCCATTGAGCCTGCCGCGCTGGTGGTTGTCATCGAGGTCACCCTCGAAGCCGTGACGCACGTTGAAGATTCTGGTGAACCCTGCTGCCTCGAGCGCCAGTCCGGCATCGACCGAGCGGCGGCCGCTGCGGCAGATGAGTACCACCGGCCGGTCTTGTGAGTGACCTGCCAGCCGTTTGATCTCGCCTTCGAAGTGCGGATTGCGCTCCCAATCGGCGCCGTCGAGCCAAGCGACATGGACCGCCCCGACCGGGTGACCGACGAAGAAATGCTCGGCATCGCTGCGACAGTCGATGAACAATGCATCGGGCGTGGCATCGAGGAAGGCTTTCGCCTCGGCGGGGTCGAGATGCTGCATGGCGGAAAATGACGAAGGTAGCCGCGAGAGCGCCGGAGAGCCTGGCGCTGCGTGTGTCACCGACGCGGTTGACGGCGCCACGCCGTGCCATGATTGTTGCATAAGGATTCACCTAGGGAGTCGTCATGATTTCGGCCGAACAGAACCGTCGCCTGACGCAGGTCGGGCCTCGAACCGCCGGTGGTCTGCTGCTGCGTCAGTATTGGCACCCGATCGCTCTTGTCGAGGAACTGGACGCCAGCCAGGGCGGGGTCGTGCGCCCGGTCGTTGCCGTGCGTGCTCTGGGTCAGGATTTCGTGCTGTTTCGCGACCGCACGGGCCAGGCCCGTCTGCTCGATCGCGATTGCCCGCACCGAGGCGCCGATCTCAGCTATGGCAGGCTCGAGGACGGCGGCCTTCGCTGCCCGTTCCATGGCTGGCTGTTCGACGGGGAGGGGCGCTGCCTGGAAACGCCGGGCGAGCCATGCGGCTCACGCCTGCATACGCGCATCCGTCAGCGTGCCTATCCTGTGCGCGAGATCAATGGCAGCGTGTTTGCCTGGTTCGGCGACGGTGATCCGCCCGCGCTGCCCGCGCTCGATTGCTTCATCGCGCCGAATTCTCACAGTTTCTCGTTCAAGGGCCTGTGGGCGTGCAACTGGCTGCAGGCCCTGGAGGTCGGGATCGATCCGGTGCACGCGTCTTTCCTGCATCGCTTTTTCGAGGACGAGGATTCCTCGCAGGCCTACGGGCGGCAGTTCCGCAGTGCGTCGGCCAATTCCGAGATGCCGATGACGCGCGTGTTGCGCGAGTTCACGAGTCCGGAGATCCGCCTCGAATCAACCGACTTCGGCATGCGGCTGATCACGCTGCGCCCGATGGGCGACGCCGGCACCCACGTCCGCGTCACCAATCAGATCTTTCCGAACGCGTTCACGATTCCGCTGTCGGAAACGATGACCATCACGCAATGGCACCTGCCGGTCGACGACCGGCAAAACTACTGGCACGCGATGTTCACCAGTTTCGATTCGCCGATCGATCATGCGCGAATGCGTGAGCAGCGGCTGCGGGCACACACGCTGCCCGGCTACGTGCCGACCACCGGTGCCGCCAACCGCTATGGCTTTTCTGCCGCCGATCAGCACAAGGACACTTATACGGGTCTGGGTACCGACATCAATGTGCACGACCAGTGGGCCGTTGAATCGCTCGGCGCGGTGCAGGACCGCACGCGGGAGCATCTGGGCACCACCGACAAGGCGATCATCGCGCATCGTCGCGCCTTGCTGACGGCAATGGAGGCCGTCGAGCGTGGCGAGCGTCCCAAGGCGGTGTTCGACGACGCCCAGGCGGCCACTGTCACCGGACCGATGACCATGGACGGAGTCTGTCCGCAGGGTGACGAGGCAGCGCTCGAAGCGTTCTGGCGCGCGGTCGACGCGCGGCGGCGGGGCGGTGCTTCGTGGGCCGGCGGGCCGATGGCGGCACTGGGAGCGTCGGCGTGAGCAACGGTTCGTGTGCGAGCCTCGGCAACTGGGACGACCAGGCTCAGGCGTCGGCGCGAGAGATCCGCGAACGGCTCGAGCGCGGCGATCTCGACCGCATCCGCTACGCCTGGGTCGATCAGCACGGCCTGGTGCGGGGCAAGACCCTGCTCGATCCGCGTGCCCGCCGTGCGCTCGACGACGGCCTGAACATCGTCGGCACGACGATGCTCAAGGACAGTTCCGACATGACGGCGTGGCCGGTCTTCGAGCCTGGCGCCGGCTTTGGCTCGCGCGATTTCGAGGGCGCGTCCGACCTCACGCTGGTGCCCGATCCGACCACCTTCGTGACTCTGCCTTGGTCGCCTGGCACCGGTTGGGTACTGTGCGAGGCCCATCTCGCCGATGGCCGGATCGCGCCTTACGACACCCGGGCGCTGCTGCGTCGCGTGCTCGCGATGCTCGCGAAGCGGAGCTGGCGGGCGCGCATGGGTTTGGAGGTCGAATTCCACATCTTCCGCCTCCTCGATGCGCCGGTAGAGCCCGCCGCTCTGGGCCGCCCGGTTGCACCACCGGTCGCGCTGCTCAACAGCGGTTACCGGCTTCTGACCGAGCAGCGCTTCGACGCGCTCGAGCCGGTCATCGAACTGGTACGCAAACCGCTGCTCGCGCTCGGCCTGCCGATCGAGTCGATCGAGATCGAACTGGGCCCGAGCCAGGTGGAATTCGTCTTTTCGCACGCCGAGGCACTGCAAGCTGCCGATCGCATGATCCTGTTTCGGCACGCCACCAAGCAGCTTCTGCGCCGCCACGGTTATCTGGCCAGTTTCATGTGTCTTCCCAATCTGCCGGGCCTGATGGCCAGCGGCTGGCATCTGCATCAGTCGCTCGTCGAGGCCGACGGCGCCAATCTCTTCGCGGCCGGCGACGAGGCGCATCCGTTGTCGACGACCGGGCGGGGTTATCTGGGGGGCCTGCTCGCGCACGCGGCTGCCTGCTGTTCTTTCTCGACACCGACGGTCAATGGCTACCGCCGGTTCCGACCCAACGCGCTTGCACCCGATCGCGTCACCTGGGGCCTGGACAACCGCGGGGCGATGCTGCGCGTCATCCGCGGCACGAAACCCGGCGAAACCCGCATCGAGAATCGAATCGGCGAGCCGGCGGCCAATCCTTATCTGTATTTCGCCTCGCAGATCGCCGCCGGCCTCGACGGCTGCGATCGGGCGCTGGCGCCGGGTGAGCCGGTCGATCGTCCCTATGCCGGTGAGCACGCGCGGCTTCCGCGTACGCTCGACGAGGCGCTTGGCGCGCTCGATGTCGATGAAGCCTTGTCGAAGGCGTTGGGCCGTGACTTTATCGATTACCATCTCCACATTAAACGCGCAGAGTTGAGCCGGTTCCGGGCCGAAGTGTCTGCCTGGGAGCACCGCGAATATTTCGACATGTTCTGAATCACCATGGCAGAAGTCACCTACATCGCCAACGATGGCACCCGCACCACGCTCGACGTCGAGCTGGGCAACTCGTTGATGATGGCCGCCGTGTTCGATGGCATCGACGGCATCGAAGGAATGTGCGGCGGTTGCCTGTCGTGCGCCTCCTGCCACGTCTATGTCGATCCGGCCTGGGTCGACAAGCTGCCGCCCCCTAGCGAGGACGAATTGACGATGCTCGAACAGACCTCGTCAGAGCGTCGTGGCAACAGCCGGCTGTCCTGCCAGATCGAAATGACCGACGCGCTTGCCGGCATCGTCGTCGTCATGCCGCCGACCCAGTCCTGACGGTCGGGGCTGAAGCGTGCTGCTCCGTGGTTGCCGCTGCGTCTCGTGATCGAAGCCCTCGCCCGGCGAACGGGAAGCGTTGGCCGCGAGACGGACGGCATGTGCGAGGTGGCTTCGTCCTGAGATCGCTGAGCGCCCTGTTGGGGTTGGTCTTCCTGCTGGTCTCGGGCGCCAGCATGAGCGCCGCCGAGCCGCAGGCGGTGACCCTGCGCTACCGCCTCTTCGACGGTCCTGACGCCAACCTGTTGAGCGCGGTTTTCGTTGCCTGGACGCATGAACTCGAGGCCCGTTCGAACGGGCGCCTGCGTTTCGTGCCGGCGCGCGACGAAACACCGCTGCGCCCACCGACGACGCCGGGCAACAGCCGCTCGCCGCCACCGGTCGCCGATCAACAGGGGCTACTGCAGCGCCTGGGCGACGGGCGCGCCGATCTGGTGTGGATGCGGCCGACGGACATGGCCGGCGCGTTTCCGCGACTCAGCGTGTTCGAACTGCCGATGCTCGTCAAGGACACGCGTGCGGCGTCGCGAGCGCTCTGGGAGTTCATGCACGTCTATGCGATCGACGAATTCAAGGACGTACGGGTGGTGGGCATGCATGTCCAGGCGCCCGCGCAGCTGCACCTGGTGCAGTCGCCCAGCCCGTCGCCCGATGCATTGTGCGTGCGCCCGATCGATACGGATTCGTCCGCCGTGCTGGAAGGTTTGTTCAAGGCTCTCGACTGCCCGCCACCGGTGCAGAAGCCGGCCCCCGATGCGTCGTCGACCGAACCGTCGGTGATCCCGCCGCAGGCCTTTGCCCAGTCGTATACGAAACTGGCCTCTTCTTTCGAGGGCGCCGATGCGGCCGCGGTGCCGCCGATGACGCACCTAGAATCGGCCTCCGATCAGGCGGTGCTCTCGACTCGCGTCTACATGTTGGCGATGAGCCCAGCGGCATACGAGGCGCTACCGGCCGATCTGCGTGGCCTGCTCGATGATTCGCTCAGCGCGGGAACGTCGCTATGGTTCGCTGCTGCGGTTCAGGCGCTCGAGCGGCAAGCCCGCGACGGCTTCGAGCGCCAGACCAGCCGACAGTTCTCTCTCGAGGAGTACGACCGCCTGCGGGCGGCTGCAGCCAAAGTGCAGAACGCGTGGCTGGCAGGGGTAAAGGCACGCGGCTTCGACGGCCAGCAATTGCTCGACGGCGCCCGCACGCTGATCAAACAGCACACCCGGTAACCAAGCGCGGACAGGGCAAGCGCTCTTCGAAACCGTGATCCGATGCGGGCAGCGAGCCTCCCCGCAGGCGGGCCAGGCTCGTCTCAGCCGCGCTGGCAAAGCGCCGACAGTGGTCCCGGACCCCTGCCGTCGTGGGCGGCGAACCGGGCGGCAGCCTCGTCGAGCAGGGTCATCGAGCCCGCGTCGAGCGCCACCTCGGCGTTGCGGTTCAGCGCCATTTCGGCATTGAGCAGCGACAGGACGTCGCGCGGAATCATGTTGACGCCGCGCGAGTCGTGTCCGGCGAGATTGGCGCCGACCAGATGGTCGGCGACCTATCCGGCCTCGGCGGCGCTCGAGCCGGCGGTCTCGAAAAGATCGACCACCCATCGATGGAGCCTGCCGGTCGGGGCCAGGAATTCGCTCATCCCGCGCAGTCCATTACTTGATGACAATGGAAAGCTCGCCGACGCCACCGACCGCGCCCTCGAGCCGGTCGCCGCGGCCGACCGCTGCAACCCCGGCCGGCGTGCCGGTGTAGATCAGATCGCCTGGCGCCAGGGTCCAGTACGTGCTCAGATGCTCGATGATCTCGTCGATGTTCCAGATCAGATCGGCGATCGTGGCCTGCTGGCGTATCTCGCCGTTGACTGCGAGCGTGATCGGCGCGCTGTCGACGGCGCCGGCCGCCGCTGCGCGCACCATGGGGCCGATCGGACCGGACAGGTCGAAGGCCTTGCCGATTTCCCAGGGCCGGCCGAGCTTCTTCGCCTCGCCTTGGAGATCGCGGCGGGTCATGTCCAGGCCGACCGCATAGCCGAACACGTGCGCACGGGCGTCGGCCGCCTTGATGTTTGCGCCGCCTTTGCCGATACCCACGACCAGCTCGATCTCGTGATGCAGGTCCTGCGTGCCGGGCGGGTAGGGCATTTCGCCGGTCTGGCCCTTGGGCACAACCATGACCGCGTCGGCGGGTTTCAGGAAGAAGAACGGCGGCTCGCGGCCGGTGAAGCCCATCTCCTTGGCGTGCTCGACATAGTTTCGGCCGACGCAATAGACGCGCCGGACGGGGAAGCCTGAACCGTCGTCGACCGGAACGACGACGACTGCGGGCGCATCGAAAGCGAGGCTCGACATGCTGGTGTCTCCAGTGGGATTTCGCGAGGCTTGGACTTTAACAGGCCGCCGACACGCGGCTGCAATCCCACGCGGGCCCGCGGATTGTGCAGGCGCTGCGACGGTATTGCCACGGCCTGCGCCCATCGGTCGGACCGCACACCATTCGACGGCCGGGCGAACCGCCGGCAATCACCGGGCCTGTACCCTTTGTTAAGATGAATCAATGACATACCTCCCCGATACCGAAGGCCAGAACATGCCCGCCGAAAGCCGATTGGCGCAGCAGCTGCGCGCCACCCTGTCCGAGCGCATCGTGATGCTCGACGGCGCCATGGGCACGATGATCCAGCGCTACACGCTGTCGGAAGCCGACTACCGCGGTGAACGCTTCGCCGATCACGACAGCGATCTCAAGGGCGACAACGAGTTGCTGTCGCTGACCCGGCCGCAGGTGATTCGCGAGATCCACGAGGCCTACCTGGCGGCCGGTGCCGACATCATCGAAACGAACACCTTCGGTGCCACCGGCGTGGCCCAGGCCGATTACGGGCTGGCGCACATGGCCGCCGAGATGAATCGCGCGGCGGCGCGGCTGGCGCGCGAGGCCTGTGACAGGTTCGCCACGCCCGATCGGCCGCGCTATGTCGCCGGCGCGCTGGGCCCGCAGCCCAAGACCGCCTCGATCTCGCCCGACGTCAACGACCCGGCCGCACGCAACATCACGTTCGATGAATTGCGCGAGACCTATCACGAGCAAGCCAGCGCGCTGGTCGAAGGCGGCGTCGATCTGTTCCTGGTCGAGACCATCTTCGATACGCTCAACGCCAAGGCAGCGCTGTTCGCGATCGACGAGGTCAATACGACGCGGGAGGCGGCCGGTCTGGAGCCCTTGCCCGTGATGATCTCGGGCACGGTCACCGATGCCTCGGGGCGCATCCTGTCCGGCCAGACCGTCGAGGCGTTCTGGAATTCGGTGCGCCATGCGCGGCCCATCAGCATCGGCCTGAACTGTGCGCTCGGCGCTGCGCTGATGCGGCCCTACATCGAGGAGCTGTCGCGACTGGCCGATACCTTCGTCTGTGTCTATCCGAACGCCGGTCTGCCCAACCCGATGTCCGAGACCGGCTTCGACGAAACGCCTGAGGTCACTTCTGCGCTGCTGCGCGAGTTCGCGCAGGCCGGCTTCGTCAATCTGGCCGGCGGCTGTTGTGGCACCACGCCCGAGCACATCGCGGCCATCGCGAGCGCGCTCGAGGGTATGGCGCCGCGTGTGCCGCGCGAACCGACGCCCGGGGTGCTCCGTCTGGCCGGGCTCGAGCCGTTCAACATCGACGGCGATTCGCTGTTCGTCAACGTGGGCGAACGCACCAACGTCACCGGTTCGAAGGCCTTCGCCCGCCTGATCCTGGGCGAAAAGTACGACGAGGCGCTCGAGGTCGCACGCCAGCAGGTGGAGAACGGTGCGCAGATTATCGATATCAACATGGACGAGGCGATGCTCGACTCGGCCGCGGCGATGAAGCGTTTCCTGAACCTGATTGCGTCCGAGCCCGACATCGCGCGGGTGCCGATCATGATCGACAGCTCGAAGTGGTCGGTGATCGAGGCGGGCCTCAAGTGCGTGCAGGGCAAGGCGATCGTCAACTCGATTTCGCTCAAGGAGGGCGAGGCGTCGTTCCTCGAGCAGGCCCGATCGTGCCGGCGCTATGGCGCCGCGGTGGTGGTGATGGCCTTCGACGAGAGCGGCCAGGCCGACACCTTCGCGCGCAAGACCGAGATCTGCGCGCGCGCTTATACGCTGCTGACCGAGACCGTCGGTTTCGCGCCCGAGGACATCATCTTCGATCCGAACATCTTCGCGATCGCCACCGGCATCGAGGATCACGACAACTACGCGGTCGATTTCATCGAAGCCACGCGCTGGATCCGCGAGCATCTGCCGCACGCCAAGATCTCCGGCGGCGTGTCGAACGTGTCGTTCAGCTTCCGCGGCAACGAGCCGGCGCGCGAGGCGATTCACACGGTGTTTCTCTATCACGCGATCCGTGCCGGCCTGACCATGGGCATCGTCAATGCCGGCATGATCGGCGTCTACGACGAGCTCGATCCCGAGTTGCGCGCGCGGGTCGAGGACATCGTGCTGAACCGGCCGCCGAGCCTGCCCGACGATCTGCCGGCAGAGTCGCCCGAGCGCGGCAAGACGGCCACCGAACGCATGATCGAGTACGCGGCCGGCCTCAAGGGCGGGGCGGCGCGCAAGCAGGATTCGCTCGAGTGGCGAGGGTCCGAGGACGCGCCGCGGCCGGTGGCCGAGCGGCTCACGCATGCGCTGATCCACGGCATCACGCAATTCGTCGACGCCGACACCGAAGAGGCCTGGCAGCAGGTTGCCGCCCGCGGCGGTCGTCCGATCGAGGTCATCGAAGGCCCCCTGATGGACGGCATGAACGTGGTCGGCGACCTGTTCGGCGCTGGCAAGATGTTCCTGCCGCAGGTGGTCAAGTCGGCCCGTGTCATGAAGCAGGCGGTCGCACACCTGATTCCGTACATCGAGGCCGAGAAGGCGCAGATCGCGGCCGCGGGCGGCGATGTCACGGCCAAGGGCAAGATCGTCATGGCCACGGTCAAGGGCGATGTTCACGACATCGGCAAGAACATCGTCACCGTCGTGCTCCAGTGCAACAACTTCGACGTCGTCAACATGGGCGTGATGGTGCCGGCGACCGAGATCCTGGCCAAGGCAAAGGAAGAGCATGCCGACGTCATCGGCCTGTCGGGCCTGATCACCCCCTCGCTCGAGGAGATGAGTCACGTCGCGCGCGAGATGGAGCGCGACCCCTGGTTCCGAGAGCGCGGCACGCCGTTGCTGATCGGCGGCGCCACCACCTCGCGCGTGCACACGGCAGTGAAGATCGCGCCGAACTACTCGGGCCCCGTCATCCACGTGGTCGACGCCTCGCGTTCCGTGCCGGTCGCCCAGCAACTGATCTCGCCAGATTCTCGCGCCGCGTTCGTGCTCGACACCCAGCGCCAGTACGACAAGGTACGCGCGCAGCATGCCGGCAAGAAGGGACCGAAGCTGATCACGCTGGCCGAGGCGCGTGCCAATCGCACGCCGATCGAATGGCGGGTGCGCGCCGACGATCACCCGGGCGAGGGGCCGCACCCGATGGTGCCCGTGGCACTGCCCAGGCCGCGCATCATCGGCCGACGCGAGTTCCGCAATTACGATCTCGCCGAGATCGCCCGTGCCATCGACTGGCAGCCCTTCTTCCAGACCTGGGACCTGCACGGCAGCTATCCCGCGATTCTCGAGGACGAGACCGTGGGCGAGTCGGCGCGGCGGGTGTTCAGCGATGGCAAGGCCATGCTCGAGCGCATCATCGCCGGGCGCTGGATCAAGGCCAATGCGGTGATCGCATTGATGCCGGCCAACAGCATCAACGACGACGACATCGAGATTTACAGCGACGAATCCCGTACCGAGGTCGCGATGGTCTGGCGCAATCTGCGTCAGCAGACCGAGAAGCGCGACGGGCTGCCCAATCGTTGCCTGGCCGATTACATCGCGCCGCGTGCCATCGACGGCAAGCCCTCGCTGATCGAGGACTACATCGGCCTGTTCGCGGTGACGGCCGGCATCGGCGCAGACGAGAAGGCGGCCGAGTTCGAGCGCCTGCTCGACGACTACTCGGCCATCATGCTCAAGGCGATCGCCGACCGGCTGGCGGAGGCCTTCGCCGAACGCTTGCACGAGCGCGTACGCAAGGAGTTCTGGGGTTATGCGGCAGACGAGTCGTTGAGCAACGATGAATTGATCCGCGAAGCCTATCGAGGCATACGCCCGGCACCGGGCTACCCGGCCTGCCCAGACCATTCGGTCAAGCGTGAGTTGTTCGAGCTGCTCGATTGCGAGGCAATCGGCATGCGGCTGACCGAATCGCTGGCGATGATGCCCGCGGCCAGCGTGTCGGGATTCTATTTCGCCCACCCGAAGGCCGAGTACTTCAACGTCGGGCGAATCGGCGAGGGCCAGCTGCGCGATTATGCGGCGCGGTGGGGGCGCAGCGAGGAAGAACTGCGTGCATCGCTGCCGGCGAGCGTGATCGACTGAAAGGCGGTGGGCGGGCGGCTCCGGTGCCGATATCCGCGCTGAACGTACGCCCGTGCGCCCGTCGCCGCCGCGCGCATCCCATTGCGCAAGATCGGTCGGGCGCCGGGGGCCGAGCGTCGCTATCATCGGCGCCATGAACGAACCCGGCGAAACGATCCGGCGTGGCGGAACGAGCAATTTTCGCATGCGCATGACGACGGCCTTCGGCACCGTGACCGCGCGGCCCGACGAGGCCAGGCTCGCCGAGATCAGTCGCGCGGCGGCTTGTTCACCCTATTACTTTCACCGCCGCTTCACACAGCTGTTCGGCCTGCCGGTCGGACGCTACGCGCAGTTGCTGCGCCTGGAGCGGGCGTCCTACCAACTCGCCTTTCGCTGGTCGGTCTCCGTCACGGAGGTGGCGATGGACGCCGGGTACTCGGCGCCGGATGCCTTCGCCAAAGCGTTTTCGAAGCGTTTCGGCCAGAGCCCGTCGGGCTTTCGGCGGCAACCCGAATGGCAACGCTGGCAAGTCGCGCTCGCGCCGTTGGATGCCGTCAGGAGCAAACACATGCCACAGAGGTTTTCGATCGACGAGGTCAGCGTCGTCACGCGTGAGCCGGTGGCCGTCGCCGTGCTCTCCCACGTCGGCGACCCGGCGCGGCTCGGCGACTCGATACGCCGGTTCATCGCCTGGCGTCGTGCTGCCGGTCTGAGCCCGCAGGTCAGCGACACCTACAACGTCTTTCACTGCGATCCGCGCAGCACGCCGCCGGAACGGTACCGACTGGATCTGTGCGCCGCCACTACCAACCGGATCGACGACGACCCGCAAGGCGTGACGGCCGGCCTGATTCCCGGCGGTCGCTGCGCCCGGCTGCGGGTGGTGGGTGGCGGGCACGATCTCGAAGCCCCTGCCGATTTCTTGTTGCGCACGTGGTTGCCGCATCGCGACGAGGTCGCCGCCGGACCCCTGTTCTGTCAGCGGGTGCGGTTCTTTCCCGACGTTGCCGAGCACGAGGCGATCACGGATCTATACCTGCCCCTCGCCGAGCGTTGACCGGCGGCGTCCGGCCGCCTCGTCGATCGGCGTGCCTTTGGTGTTCGTTGGCGCGGTCTTGGAAACGCTCGCCCGAGCGTGCGGTCATGGTGCTCGCGACCGCGTCTGCAACTCGGACGTCGGCATTCAGGCGACCGGTTCACGCATCGTGACGAGTTCCTCCGCCGCCGACGGATGCAGCGCCACCGTTTGGTCGAACTGTTCCTTGGTGGCCTTCATCTTGAGCGCGATCGCCGCCATCTGTACGATCTCGGCGGCATCCGGGCCACAGACGTGGACGCCCAGCACCCGGTCGTCGGCCTTGTCGACGACCAGTTTCATCATCATGCGCTCGGGCACCTCGCACAACACGTTGGTCATCGGGCGAAAGCGCGAGCGGAAGATGGCGACGTCGTGACCTCGCTCGCGGGCACCTTGTTCGCTGAGGCCGACCGTGCCGATCTCGGGGGTGGCGAACACCGCCGCGGGGACGTCGTCGTGATCACAGACCCAGGGCCGGTTGCCGAAGACCGTGTCGGCGAACGCGTGGCCTTCGCGGATGGCGACCGGGGTCAGCGCCAGACGGTTGGTGACATCGCCGATCGCCCAGATGCCCTCGACGTTGGTTCGCGAGTCGGCCGTGACGCGGATCGCACCCCATTCGTCGCACTCGACGCCGACCGTCTCGAGGCCGATAGCGCGCGTGTTCGGTCGCCGCCCGGTGGCCAGCATGACCTGGGCCGCGTGCAGGCTGGCGCCGTCGTCGCAGCGAACCTCGAGTGCGCCGTGGCTGCCGGCGATGGCATTGATCTGGGAACGCAGGCGGATCGTGACGCCAGCGGCCTGCATGGCCTCGCTGACGTGATCGCGCAAATCGTCGTCGAAGCCGCGAAGGATCTTGTCGCCACGGTAGAGCAGGGTGACCTTCACCCCCATGCGCTGCATCATGCAGGCGAACTCGACGCCGATGTAGCCGCCGCCCTCGATGACGATGGATTCCGGCAGCTCTGCCAGGTCGAAGACTTCGTTCGACGTGATGGCCAGATCGGCGCCCGGGATGTCGGGCTTGTAGGGCCAGCCGCCGGTGGCGATCAGGATGCGCTTGGTGCGAATGCTTTCACCGCTCGATTGCAGCGTCACCGTGTCGGCGGAGTCGATCACGGCGCGGTCGCCGAACAGGGTGACGCCGGCGTTCTCGAGATTGCGGCGGTAGATGCCTTCCAGCCGCGAGATCTCGAGGTCCTTCGCGGCCCGCAGGCGCGGCCAGTCGAAGCGGGCCTCGCCCAGGTGCCAGCCATAGGCGGGTGCGCGCTCGAACTCGTCGCGCAGCCGGCTGGCCAGCACGAGCAGCTTTTTGGGCACGCAGCCGCGGATCACGCAGGTGCCACCGTAACGGTAGTCCTCGGCGATCGCCACACGGGCGCCGTGACCGGCGGCGATGCGCGCCGCGCGCACGCCGCCCGAGCCCGCGCCGATCACGAACAGGTCATAGGGTTCAATCATGTCGGGGTTGCATTCCGGAAGTTGATCGCGCGCGCCGAATATACCTGTCGCCGCCGGTCGGCCACGCCACTGCCGTGGTTCAGCCAGCCTTGGATGCGGCAGTGGGGCGCACGGGTTCGGTCGTGGCCGGTGTGGCTTCGGCGCGCGCCGCCTCGCGGGCAGCCCGCGCCGCCGTGAAATCGCTCCGCTCCAGCAGCCAGGAAACGAGAAAGCCGAACACCAGCCCCCAGAAGGGTGCACCGATGTTCCACAGACTGACCTTGGAGACCGTGATCAGGAAGGTGATCAGGGCACCGAGGCGAAAGCCTTCGCCAAAGGCGGCGCCGAAGGCGGCCTGCAGCACGCGCAGCATCGCGAGGCCCGCCAGGGTGGCGATGAAGGCTGGCGGCGTGGCCAGCAGCACGTGCGTGAAAGCCGGTGAGAACATACCGAATACGAGCGCCAGCACCCCGACCATGACGCCGGCCGCATAGTGCGACTCGCGCCGGCCCGAACTGGAGATCAGTGCATTGGTGGGGCCGGTCAGGCAGGTGGACGAGGTGCCCACGACCGCCGCCAGCATCGACCAGAGACCGCAGGCCACGGTGATGCGGTTGATCGGCGCCGAGTGCCCGGCCGCGTGCAGAACCGCCACGCCCTGGCCGTTCTGGACGACCAGCACGGTGATGGCCAACGGCAGTACCAGCTCGAGCATCGCCTGCCACGAGAAGACCGGCATGATCGGTTGCGGGCCGCCGAACCACTGCCCGGTCGGCGTGACCGAACCCGCCGAACCGCCGACGGCGATCATGATGGCACCGACGATCAGTGCACCGATCAGCGGCGGCATGCGGCGGCCCAGGGCCGGCACGGCCGAAAGCAGGACGAAGGCCGCGGTCATCGGGCCGGCCATGGCGAGGTCCGTGCGTAGCGAGACGATCCAGTCGGTGCCGAACTGCAGGAACACGCCGGCGACCATGCCCATCACGATCGGCATCGGTACCGCCGACATCGTGCGCCGAACCCAGCCGCTGAATCCGAGCAGGAGAATGAGCAGGCCGGTGGCATGAAAGGCGCCGACCACCTCGGGAAAACTCAGATGCGTGAGAGCCGGGCCCACCAGCACGGTGCCCGGGATGGTCCAGAAGAACACCAACGGCATGCGGTAGCGCCAGCAGGCGAAGATGGACAGCAGGCCGTTGATGAAGAACGAACCGAACACCCACGAGGCGAGCTGGTTTTGATCGAGGCCGCCGCGCGAACCCACCGTGAGAATGATCGCCACCGGGCCGGTGGCGGCGAAGATGAAACCGATCAGCGCATTGGCGAGCGCGGTCGGATTGAGGTCGTCGAGGAAGCCCGCGAACGTGGTCGGCGGCTTGGCGTAGGGTTCGAGTACGGCCATGGTCGCAGGAGTTTCAAACGCCCCAGGTGACGTCCTTGCCCGCTTTGCCCGCTTCTTCGAGCATCTCGATGAGGGGCAAGACGCGGGCCGCGAACGCAATCACATCGGGGTCGCCGTCGTCGTCATCGGTCTTGCCCGCCACCGGCGTGGGCGGCTCGCTCTTGCTGGCGGCCTTGAGCCTGGCGATGGCGCCCGGCATCTGATCGACCGTGATCACGCCGCGCTCGGCAGGTTCGCGGCCCAGCGCCTTCATGACCTGATCGCCGACGTCCCCGGTCATGACCACCGAGCCCGTGGCACGGGATTTGAATTCATATAGCATGCGGATCTCCGTTGACTACGGTTGGACGCGCTCGAGATCTTGCCGCCGCCCCGTACGACGCATCCGGGACGTGCGTGGCGCGATGGCCGGGCATGTTTCAATCTAGCACAGCCGATCACCGATGATCTCCCGCCTTCGAACCGACCGGGCAATGCATGCACGCCCGCCGCGGCGATTGCTGCGCATCGCGCCGCGATGGTGGCGCAGAGGCATCGTCGGGCGCGCGCTGTTCGTGTTCGGGTCCGGGTTGCTGCTTGGCGCCTGCACGCCGACCTTCGACTGGCGCGAGCTGCAGCCGGCCGATGCGCCGATGATTTTCATGCTGCCCGCGCGCCCGTCGGATATGCAGCGTCAGGTCGGACTGGCCGGGCACGACCTGCCGATGCGCATGTTCGGTGCGCGCGCGGCCGAGCAGATCTTCACCGCCGCCTGGGTCGATCTGCACGGCCACGAAGGGCCGGGCGAAGACGGCGTCCGTGCTGCGGTGCTCGAGGCGATGGTGCAGGGCATGTTGCGCAATATCGGCGCCACCGATCAACGCGACTCGAAGGTGGAACTGGTCGCGATCTCGCAGCACGACGGCAGCAAGCGCATGGTCCTGGCACGCCAGGTGATTGCCAGTGGCAATGTCGATGGCCGGCCGATGCAGATGCGCGCCCTGTTCGCCATGCTGCCGGCGCAGGCGCATCAGTTCGTGGTCATGGGTGCAGATATCAACGACGAGGCGGCACAGATGTTCTTCGATTCCATCAGGCTGGTCGTGTTGCCGGCGAGCGGTGGCTGATCCGTGGCCACCGGAGACGTCGACGAACGACCCGTGCCCGATGCCAGCGGCCGTGGGCTATTGCCGGCCACCGCCGCCTTGCGAGTGTTCTCTTGTCTGGCCGCCGCCTATCTGCTGTCGTATGCACTGCGCGCGATCAATGCGGCGATCGCGCCCGAACTGGTGGCCGAGTTCGGCCTGAGCAATGCCGAGCTCGGATCATTGTCGAGCGCTTATTTCCTGGCCTTCGCCGCGATGCAGTTGCCGCTCGGCGTCTGGTTGGATCGCTTCGGTACCCGCCGTACCAATGCCACGCTGCTGCTGTTGGCCGCACTCGGCTCGTTCGTGTTCTCGCAGGCGCCCGACGCCACGTGGCTATGGATCGGCCGCGGCCTGATCGGCGCCGGTCTGGCCGGCGCGCTGATGTCGTCGCTACGCGTGTTCCGCTTCTGGTATCCGGCCGACCGTCAACAGCAACTGCTCGCGATGATGCTGGTCGTAGGCTCCATCGGGGCGCTGCTGGCCACCGCACCCAGCCGCTTGCTGCTGCCCATCATCGGCTGGCGTGGTCTGTTCGTGGTCACCGGCGTCGGTCTGATCCTGGCCAGCGCGGCCATCTTCGCGTTTCTGCCACGGCACGAACCAGAGTCTGCGCGCGCCCGCGCCGATGCCGGCGGCAAGGGCTTCGCGGGCTACCTGCACTTTTACGGTCATCCGTACTTCTGGCGGTTTGCATTGCTGGCGCTCACCTTGCACGCGAGCTTCGTCGCGTTTCAGAGCCTGTGGGCAGGCCCCTGGCTGACCCAGGTTCTGGGCATGACGCCGGCCGCTGCGGGTCAGGCCTTGTTCGCGCTCAATCTCGTACTGATGCTGTCGTTTCTGGCGCTCGGCGTCACGGTGCGCTGGCTGACCGCCCGTGGCATCTCCATCGTGCAGATGTGCATCGTCTCGTCGCTGGTGATCATCGCCTTGCATGTCTGGCTGAGCTTCAACCAGTCGCCGCTCACCGGTGTCGTGATCTGGCTCTGTTACGCGCTGATCTCCACGCCGTACACGTTGCTGCAGAGCCATGTCAGCTTGAGCTTTCCGGAGTCGATGACCGGCCGAGCGTTCACCGCCTACAACCTGTTCCTGTTCGGCGGCGTGTTCCTCGTGCAATGGGTGTTCGGCGTGCTGATCGACTGGTGTTCGACCTTTGCGGCGACCGAGGCGATCGCCTACCGCTACGCGTTGCGGATCTGGATCGGGCTGGAGCTGCTGGGACTCGCGTGGATGCTTGTCTTCCGTGTCGGGCCGCCCAAGCCGGCCGCGCATTCCGCGTCTTAGCGGCTGTGTCGACCCTGGCCCGCTCGTCGCTGCCGACACCCGCGACGGTGGGCGCCCGCGCGTGTGCGCCGCGTCGTCGCGCGGCCGCTATCGTGCCGCCTCGGGCGCCGGCACCGCCCAGGGAGACGCTTATATGGGCGTCTCCCTAGGAGAAGCGGATCACGTCGACAGGCTTCGGAAACGGGTCGTCTGTGTACCAGCCGTTGGCCAGATTGTGCGGCTCGCGCGTGGCCTCGATGAAATCCAGCACCGGCGTCGTGCACGCATCCACCCGACAGGCATCGGCCGCCCAGGCGTCGCGGTTGCGGGTGGCAAAGGCTTGCTCGAGCAGTCCGGCAAGCTCGGGCCAGACATCTCGGTCGTACTGGCGTTTGGCGTCGAACTTGTCGCTCAGCCCGGTGAGCTTCAACAACTCGACGAAGAACTTCGGTTCCAGCGCGCCTACCGCCATGTGGCGCTTGTCCGCCGTGCGGTACACCCGGTAGAACGGTGCGCCGCCGTCCAGCAGATTGGTGGCGCGCGCATTGGTCCATCGGCCCGCGGCCATCATGCCGTAGAAGATCGGCGTCAAGCCGATGGTGCCGGCCTCGATGCTGGTCTCGGCCACGCCGCCGGTGCCCGTGATGCCGCGTTGGATCAGCTTGGCCATCACGCCCAGCAGCAGATGCATCGCGCCACCGCCGAAGTCGGCCACCAGGTTCAGCGGGATGCCGGGCTTGTCGGCATCGCCGATGGCATGCAGTGCACCGCAAAGGCCCAGATAGTTGATGTCGTGACCGGCCCGCGCCGCCAGCGGACCCTCGCTGCCCCAGCCCGACAAGCGGCCGAGCACCAGCCGCGGATGCTTGTCGCGCAACACCTGCGGGCTCAGCCCGAGGCGCTCGAGCACGCCCGGGCGAAAGCCCTCCAGCAACACGTCGGCATCGGCGAGCAGCGCGTGTACGGCCTGCTGGCCATCGGCATTCTTGAGATCGAGGTATTGCGGCCTCTTGCCGGCATTGAGCAGGTCGAACTTCGGGTCCATGCCCACGCCCAGACCGGGGTCGGTGGGTGGGCTGACGCGGATGACGTCGGCGCCGAGCATGCGCAGGGTCATGCCCGCAAAGGGAACGGGGCCGATCGCGTGCAGCTCGACGACCTTCAAGCCGGTGAGCGGCAGGGCAGAGGGGGCGGGGCTGGTTTCAGGCATCGAATGAATCTCCAGGGGGTCGTGGATAGCGCACCGCGCGTCCGTGTGACGAGCCGCCGGTTGGAGGCGGATCGACGGCAAATGGCGACAGACCGCGTCTTTCACTGGCGCTGAGCGGAACGTCACGCGCGCTCGCGCCGAATCACAACGGAGTGTGCCATGGGCCGACGGTGACTCAGGCCTCGTGCCGCTGCTCGAACAGTGCGCGCCGCAAGCCGATTGCCTCGGCCACCGCGGCGGGATCGATGTCTGCGGCCCCGGCCAGATCGGCGACCGACCGTGCCACCCGGATGACCCGGTGCAAGACCCTGCCCGACCACTGCATTCGCGAGGCGGTTCTGATCAGTAGCTCGCGGGCGCCGGGCTCGAGCGTGCAGGCCGTGTCGATGCGGGCCGCAGGCAGCTTGCCGTTGATACAGCCTTGCCGGGCCATCTGCATGTCGCGTGCCGCGGCGACGCGCGCCGCAACTGCCGTGCTCGTCTCACCGGGCGTGGCGGCCACCAACGCATCCGCCGATACCGGTGCGATCCAGAGGTGCATGTCGAGCCGGTCGAGCAAGGGTCCGGAGAGGCGCCGCTGATAGCGAGCGATGACCGGTGGCGTGCAGCGGCAGCGGGGCTCGCCGAGGTAGCCGCAGGGGCAGGGATTCATGGCGGCCACGAGCTGAAACGAGGCCGGCAGTGAGAGCCGATGATTCGCTCTTGCGATGTGCACCAACCCGGTTTCCAATGGTTCGCGCAGGCTCTCGAGCGTACGCGAGCCAAACTCCGGAAGTTCGTCCAGGAACAGAACGCCATGGTGGGCCAGGCTGATCTCGCCCGGCCGTGGGCGCGAACCGCCGCCGATCAACGCCACGGTCGAGGCGGTGTGATGCGGTGCCCGAAAGGGCCGTAGCCGCCAGCATCTTGGATCGAAGTGGCCGGCCAGACTGGCGATTGCACCGGTCTCCAGGGCCTCGCCGTCCGATAGCGGCGGGAGGATGCCGGGCAGCCGCTGTGCGAGCATCGACTTGCCCGAACCCGGTGGCCCCACCAACAGCAGTGAATGACCACCGGCGGCGGCTATCTCCAACGCGCGTCTGGCAAACGGCTGACCGCGCACGTCGGCCATGTCGTCGATGAGCGGCAGCATGATCTCGTCGCCGCCAGGCGCATGGCGACCATCGGTTTGCGCAAGCCGAAGATCGCCGCGCAGATCCTGACAAACCTGCTCGAAGGTCGCGGCCGGAGCGCTTGTCAGGCCCGGAACCAGTGCCACCTCCGGCGTGTTGCCGGCCGGCAGCACGAGAGCCTGTGCAGCACCGACTGCGAGATGCGTGGGATCGCCGAGCCTAGTGCGCGCGGGATCGCCCGCATCAGCACCCGCGTCGATATCCGCGCCGACACTTGCACAAGCACGCACATCGGCATCCGCATCCGCATCGGCGGCCTCGTCGGTATTCGCATCTGCGTCCCGATCCGCTTCCGCACAGGCACTGATGCGATCCGCGTTCCCGCTAACATTGGAAGCAAGATCCGGTGGGGCAGTTTTCCTGTCTCCGTGGCTTGCTTCTCGCGCCATGGCCAGTGCCATCGCCAGCGCACCACGAATCGGACGCAGTTCGCCGCTGAGCGAGAGTTCGCCGACGAAGACGCGGCCGGCCGTGCGTTCGGCAGGAATCTGCCCGCTGGCCACGAGCACACCGATCGCGATCGGGAGATCGAATCGGCCGGAATCCTTGGGAAGATCGGCCGGCGCCAGATTGACGGTCAGCCGCCGGTTGGGGAAGTCATAGCCACCGTGCAGCAATGCCGCGCGCACCCGTTCGCGGCTTTCGCGGACGGCCGCTTCGGGCAAGCCGACGATATGAAACGCTGGTAAGCCGTTGGCCAGATGGACCTCGACCTCGACGAGCGGGGAGTCGATACCGACCAAGGCGCGGCTGAGGACACGTGCGAGGGGCATCGGGCAAGGGTAGGCCGCGGCCGCTGAACACCTGCCATGCGATCTCGGCCGAACGGATGCGCCTGATGGGTCGGTGAGTGGCGACTGGCCCGCCCCGAGCTTCCTTCAGTCTCCGAGAGAGGTTGCGCGCCGGGCTTCTGAAATTCTTTCGCGCTGACCCACCCTAGAAAGAGAGGCAAATCCCAGAGCGGACGCGCAGCACCTTTGATCCCTCCCGCACGATGCTGTCGGACGCCGACCGCCACCGACCGAATGCGGTCCAGACTGTGAAGCCGCTGATGAAACGGGGCGTCACCTGCTTTGCCAAGAATCGCGCCCAGTCCGCTTCGCTGACTTCTCCGCCTGGCTTCTGGGTGCCGAAATAAGGCTCATCGTTACACGTGACGCGGCCGACTAGTAGTGCGGCGGCAAATCGTCTCGCTGGCCCGTCATTGCCAGCCCTGCTGCTCGCGCAAACGCCGAATCTCACGCACCAGAGTCTCGATGACTTCCTGCTGGCGCGCAACCTGGGCATTGAGAGTCTCGAGCAGGTCTTCGGTATAGGCGGCCTTGATCTCGAGCTCCATCAGCCGGTGCTCGAGTTCGTCGCGCGCCGCGTGGCGGCGTCCGGCATCTGGACGCCGCGTGAGAGCGCGCGGTCACGCTAAGCAAGATACATGGACATGATGTGGCCTCTACATCACATCATGTCAATCCCATGCGGCTGGGGCCGCCCTTCGTGACGACCAGGCCGTTCAGGGCTCAGCGTGATCGAGCTTGTCCAGCAGCGCCAACGCGCGCTTGGGATCACCACGCGCGGATCGCGTCTCGAAACGTACCCGCGCATCGTAATTAGCCAAGGCAACCGTCGCGAGCTCGTCCATCAGCTTGTTGACACTGACCGAGTTGGATCGTGCGAGCGCCTTCAGGCGCTCGTGTTTGTCGTCGGGCAGGCGGATCGTTGACGTGGCCATGGGAATACCTCCAGGCATTTGTCAGGCGTCAGCACCCTGAGCGATGGGAACTTCAGCTCGCCATGAGCTATATCGCGGAGATTGCGCGTCACGATGGCATCGGCCTGCGCGGCAACTGCGAGTTCAATGAGATGGTTGTCCGCTTCGTCGCGCGCCGCGAGCGCGGCGGCCTCACGTCGATCCCATGCTGCGCCGATAGCGCCCGCCCACCTCGAACAGCGCACTCGCAATCCGCCCCAGCGAGCACACGCGCACCGCACCCATCAGCACCGCGAACACATTGCTCAGCGGCTGGCAGACGGCGCTGGTGACGGCCCCCGCCATCGCCCTGATGGTACTTGGAGCACCTTCCCCACCGGCCCGCTCTTTCGCTTCATCGCCGTGGCGAGGCTGCGCGAGTTGTTCGGCGCCACCGCGCTGATGTTCGTGATCGGCATTGCATTGGCCAATAGGGATTTCAAGCGCTATCGGCGAAGTACCCGAATGCCGATGGGCGGTCGGCGACGCTGGAAAAGGCACGCCCAACCGGCGCAGTTTGCCCGACGGAAATCATCGCCCGCCCACCATGGAGGGCGTGTACCGGTGCGACGCGGACGGCGCGCCGAGCTTCAACGAGGCGGCTGCGCTCACCGACGACGAGCTGCATGCGTTGTTGCTGACCGTGATCGCCCGGCTGATGGCCATGTCTGGCGAGTCTCGTTGCAATCGGTCGCAAAAGTGCCGGCTCTCGAATCAGCCCGGCTTGGCCGCAGCAAGCGATTTCGGGATTCGGATACTGGCGATGGTGCCACCGGCCGGCCCGTGTCGAAACTCGAGCGTACCCTGGTGCAAATGCACGATACGGGCGGCGATCGACAATCCCAGGCCGAACCGCCTGACCGGGTCGCTGGTGACGAACGGCTCGGTCGGCGGCCCCGCGAGAGATTTAACAAACCCGGTGCCGGTATCCGAAACCGAGACGATGACCGAATCGTCGGAATCCGTCAGCTCAAGGCGAACCGGATCCAGGTTGCTTCTCATGGACGCGTCGGCGTTGCGCAGCAACTCGGTGATGGCGAATCCGAGTTGCTCCTCGTCGGCGATAAAGGATACGTCATCGGCAGATCGATGCAGAATTCTTTTGCCGAGGACCTCACCGGCAGGATCGAGTCCGGCGATGAACGAGACCGCCGATAGTGACCTCGTTTTCAGTGGCGCTTGCTGCGCGTAGCGGCGTAGTTCGCCCGTCAAATCGATCCCGCGCCTGAGCGACATTTCAATGATGTCGAGCCATTCGCCTGCGGCGTGCTCATCGCCCAGAATTCGACGCACGCCATCGGCACCGATCAAGGCGCTCTGCAATTGATTATTGAAATGATGGGAGAATCCCGAACTGATTCGCATGGAATGCTCGGCAACACGCTTCGCTGTCTCGGCCTCGGCGATACTGAGGGTGAGCCTTCTGTCCAGCTCACGTTTCTCGAAACCCTGGCGAACGACCCAGCGGCGTGCAAGAAAGGCCAGCAGAGCCATGAAGAAAACAACCAGTGGAATCGATGCGTTCTCGATCGCCGCGAACGAATACTCGGCAACGAATAACCACAACAGAGCGATCGAGCTAACAATCAGTGCGATCCAGCCGGCCACGGTCGGCAGAATCAAAACACCCGTCGCGACTACCGTCACCGCCATAACCAATTGTGGCAGGCGCAATCGATCGGGATAGTACGCTGCGGTGTGCACGATCACACTCGTGAGCATGAACAGCCAAAAGCAAAGAAGGCCAATTTCAGGATGGTGCCAGTTCTTCGGATGCAGGCGATTGGTCAACGCCAAGCCGAAGCTGACAATCGCCATCGCCGCATGTGCCCAGAAAATGTAGCCTGGACCTTTTCCCCAGTGCAAAGCGGCTTCGGTCGCCATTCCGATCGCAAACATCCACGGAGCGATCGAGACGACAAACGCCGCATCATCACGGTACGCGCGCTCGAGCGCAGAACGATCCGGCGGGTCCGCGGAGCGGATATTCGATGGCGGAGAGTCTTCCATGACAGTCCGATCAGGCAGATACCTTGACGTGCAACCGCTCTCGACCCGACCCTGAAGCAGGAGAGTGTGTGCGACCGATACGGGCAGTATGCCGCATTCGGGTCACAGGGCGGCGCTAAGGCAACCGCCTTCTGGCGACGTCTGATGGGACCGCGCTCGTGGCCGAGCGGCAGCGATGGCAGGGTGTTCTGCATCGAGGCGGGTTGGGCGCGATCATCTCGAGCGATGAGGCAGAAATTGAGCCTTCTTGACGAGAGTGAGCAATCGCTGACGGTGCATTACTGCTGCTGCTGCGCGTCGATTCAACGGTCGTGATCCGTTGGCCAATCGTCAAAGGAGAAAGGCGCGGCACCCGTGGGCGCCTGGACGGCCATTGGGCTCCGCTCGTGTGGTGATCACGTCCCTCCCAAGGTGGCCCGAACGACGGAGCCAGACGCGGCCCGGGAATGGCGGTCCAGGCCGAAAGAAAGCCTGCTGACGGTTGTTGCGAGCAAAGTAAGTGGTCGCACACAGTCGTCCAAGAAGATTGTCCTGCGGAAGCGCTCGGGTGACGGCGAACCGACTGGCGGAACCTTGCTACCGGGTCGCAAGAGCAGGGTCCGACGGATTCGGCGGCCGCCCGGGCTCTCGTCGCTTCGAGTGCCGACGTCCGGCTTCCCCTCGAGCAACGCAACGGTCGCCCACAAATCAGGACCATATCGCGAGCTGGTCGCGACAGGCCGATATTCGATCGCGGACGAAACCGGTTTCGCGCCGGGTGAGGCAAATTCGGTGGGCGCAGGCTAAATACCGAAATGAAGCGTTTAGCAGGAAAGAAGCAGGCCGTATGAGGCGGCCCTTTTCGACGACGACCACCGATTGGCTGGAACGGCAGCTATGGCTGGATAACGGTGAGGCCCGGGCTCGCCGCCACGTTCGCAAAGATGTGCATGATGATGTACACGGCGATCTTGTTCACCCTGGGTGTGGTGTCAGGGCGGTTTTTCATTCACCCCAACCACCCGAGTACTGAAGGAGTGCGCCGACAAGGAAATCGGGACAGTATTCCCCAGAGCCTGCCGAAGCTCCAGTTCACGGTGTGGATCAAAATGCGCTTTTTCCCAATATGTCGTCGAAGCATTACATGGTAGGCGCTTGCCCTATTTATCCGGTCGACGTGCCTGGGGTTTTCAGACTATTTGTTCTGAACGGCCGACTTTCCTCGGAGTGGAAAATTCTATCCACCGTCTTCGGTCCGACGGGTAGACCTGCGCAACGAGTGCGGGTAATGTACTTGCCCGCTCCGTTCTCTGAGATGTTGTCATGACCGCCATCCGCACTAGCCACTCCGCCCATTTCAGTGAGACCTGTCGTCACTGCCGGACCACGATGCAACCCGTCATCAAGGGTTGCTACGACGAAGGGAATTTCTGGCCGGACTCCGTCTACTGCTCGGCCTGTGACCGCGTTCTTCGTCGTGATCGCAGGTGGATACCGCCTGCCATTTTCTGCGCGCTTGCATTGGCCTTCACGTACTACCTCATGCACGGCGTATATGCCTAGGGAGACCGCGCCCGTGTAGAGTCCCGGCTGCGTAGGGTTTGAAATTCAGGTCACTCGCCGGCTCGCGATGCGTCACGGCGGACGCTGGTATCCAATTCTCAGCCGTGAATCGTGAACGAGACTGGCGGGTGGCTGCGCATATACGGTTTCGGGGGCAAGTGGCCCGTCCGGTGGGTGATGGTGGCGCCCGGGTATCGCGCCGGTGCACCTGAATTCTTCGCGGGTGTTTGCATCGAGGGCATCAAATGACTCGACGAGCGGCAACATTCGCGGCCGGCGAATCAGCGCACGACAAATCGCGGCGCCCGGTTGCATATCGCCCGACGGTGCACCGGCAGGCCGATGGCAGTGTTGCTTCAGTCGCCGTGGCCGGCGGCGTTCGGATCGAACGATTCGCTTGCCGTGACGGCGCTCGCTGTTTCGTCGGTCAGCCTGCGGGGCGGGCGCACACCGCGGTCACCGATGAACACGATCAGGATCAATGCGGCAGCGACCAAGCGGGTGATTGTGGCGCTTTGACGGGGGCGCGGGCGGCTCATGGTCGGATCCTGGCCCGGTTCGCCGGGCGGGTTCACCGGCCAGGGATGGGCCGGACATGACCCTTGGTCGCATCGCGCCGCAGACGGGTTCAATGCCCGCCTGTTTGCCGTTCGGCTCGGTTCAGTGCTGGTCGGCCGCCAGGCCCTGGCCGGTCGTAGCGCCCTTGTCACCGCCCGGGGCAGCCGCACGCGCCCGACCATGGTCGCGTGCCAGCAGGACGTACAGCGACGGCACGATGAACAAGGTGAACAAAGTGCCGATCGCCATGCCGCCCACCAGCACCAGACCAATGGAGTTTCGCGCAGCGGCGCCGGCGCCGCTCACCAGCACGAGCGGGAAGTGACCCGCGATCGTGGCGACCGATGTCATCAGCACGGGCCGAAGCCGCGTCATCGCGGCATCGTGCACGGCGCCGATCTTGTCCTGACCCTGCTCCTGCAGCTTGTTGGCGAACTCGACGATCAAAATGCCGTTCTTGGCGATCAGACCGACCAGCGTCACCAGCCCGACCTGGGCGTAGATGTTCATGGTCGTGGTCCAGCCGCTGGTCCAGTAGGGCGTGTTCGGATCGGGCATCTTCAGGAAGGTGAAGATCAGCGCACCGAACATCGCTAGCGGGACCGACCCGGCCAGGATCACGAACGGATCGCGAAACGAATTGAACTGCACCGACAACGCCAGGAAAATCAGCAGCACCGCCATCGAGAACGCCGGCAGGAACTTGTTGCCCTCGGTGCGCAGCTGGCGCGACTCGCCGACGTAGTCGACGCCGAAGCCCGGCGGCAGCACCTCACGGGCCGTCTTCTCGAGGAAGTTGAGCGACTCGTCGAGGGTACGCGAAGGCATACCTGACAGCCGCACGGCATTGAGTTGCTGAAAGCGGTTCAGCGATCGCGGTACCACCGAGTGCTCGATGTGGGCGACCGCGGACAGCGGGATCATGCGACCGTCGGGCGCGCGGACATGCAGTCGCTCGAGTTGCTCCGGGTTCAGCCGGTCGGTGCGCTGCACCTGCGGAATGACCTTGTAGCTGCGCCCATCCATGTTGAATCGGTTGACGAAGTTGCCGCCGATGGCGGCGGCCATGTCGGCGCCGACCTGCGCGAGGCTCAGCCCCAGCGCGGCAACCTTGTCGCGGTCGATCATGACCGTGGCCTGCGGCTGGTCGAACTTCATGTCGATGATCGGGGGAAAGAAGAACAAGCCGCTCTGAGCCGCCCTCTGCTGGAGCGTCTGAGCGGCCTGGAGCAGCTGACCTTCGTCGCCGGTCGAGGTGAGCACGAATTCGACCGGGAAGTTGCTGCCACCCGGCAAGGCCGGTGGCTGGGTGACGAACATCTGGATGCCGGGAATGGTGCTCAGCCTGGCCTGGACCTCGGGCAGGATCTGGCTGACCGTGCGCGTGCGCTTACCCCAGGGCTCGAATACCACTCCCGAAAAACCGTCGGCGCCGAGCGTCGCGCCAATGGAGGGCGGAAACAGGAACTGGAAGGTCAGCTCCGCCTCGGGTGTTTCGAGCATCGTGGTCTCGGTGGCGCGCGCATAGATGCCGTTTTGTTCGGCCGTGGCATTGGCCGCGGTGTTGATGATGCCGAACAGCACGCTCTGGTCTTCGGTGGGCGCGAGCTCTTTGGGCGAGAACATGTACATCGGCACCGTGCAGACGGCGATGACGACCCATAGCAGGTACATGGCCGGGCGCGCGCGCAAGGTGGCGGCGAGCGCGCGACCATAGGCGTCGCGCAGCCGGTCGAACGTGCGGTTCACGAAGCCGGCAATGCCGCGTGCGTGGCCGCCGTCGGCCTGCAGCAGCCGCGACGACATGACGGGCGACAAGGTCAGGGCGACCACGCCCGAAATGGTCACGGCGCCGGCCAGGGTAAACGCGAACTCGCGGAACAGGGATCCGGTCAGACCACCTTGCAGGCCGATCGGGACATAGACCGCGATCAGGGTCACGGTCATGGCCACCACCGGGCCGACCAGTTCGCGTGCGCCGAGCCTGGCCGCCTCGATCCGCGACAGTCCTTCGCGCAGGTGGCGCTCGACGTTCTCGACGACCACGATCGCGTCGTCGACGACCAGGCCGACGGACAGCACGATCGCCAGCAGGGTGAGCAGATTCAACGTGAAGCCGAACACCTGCATCAGGAAGATCGCGCCGATCAGCGACACCGGAATGGCCATTACAGGCACCAGCACCGAGCGGAACGTGCCCAGAAACACGAAAATCACCGCGACCACGATCAGCAAGGTCTCGACCAGGGTGCCCGTGACTTCTTCGATCGCGTCGCTGACGTACGCCGAGGCGTCGTAACCGATGCTCGCCTCCAACCCGGTGGGCAGATCGCGTTGCAGATAGCCGAGTTCCTCGCGCACCGCATCGATGACGTCGATGATGTTGGCGTTGGGTTGCGGAAACACGCCGATGAATACCGCCGTGCGGCCCGAATAGCGCACCACCGTGTCGTAGTCTTCTGCGCCCAGTTCGACGCGCGCGACATCGCCGAGCCGCACCAGCGTGTCTCCCTGGCGGTAGATCACCAGCCGACGGAACTCCTCGGGCGTATGCAGATCGGCATTGGCATTCAGGTTGGTGGATACCAGCGCGCCCTTCGAAGAGCCGATCGCGGCCAGATAGTTGTTGGCCACCAGCGCCTGGCGCACCTGGGTGGCCGTGACATTGAGCGCAGCCATGCGCGCGGTGTCCAGCCAGACCCGCATCGCGAACGTGCGCGCGCCGAAGATCTCGATGCGTTGCACCCCGGCCACCGCGCCCAGGCGGGGCTGGACCACGCGGCTCAGGTAGTCGGTGATCTCCTGTTGCGTGAGGATGTCGGACACGAAACTCAGATAGGCGGCAGCGAACTGCGAATCGGCCGACTGCACGCTGATGGAGGGTACCTGCGCCTCGGTGGGCAGATCGTTGCGGACCTGGTTGACCTTCGAGGTGATGTCCGCCAGCGCCTTGGTCGAATCGACGTTGAGCTTCAGGCGTGCATTGATGATCGAGAAGCCTTGCAGGCTCTTGGACTCGAGATAGTCGATGCCCTCGGCCGAACCGATCGCGCGCTCGAGCGGGGTGGTCACGAAACCGCGAACGAGTTCGGCGCTCGCGCCCACGTAGGCGGTGCTGACCTGCACGGTGGCGCTTTCGCTGCGTGGATACTGGCGCACGCTCAGCGAATACCAGGACGCCAGACCGGCCACGACGATGATCAGGTTGACGACGATCGCCAGTACCGGCCGTCCGATGAACAGATCGGTGAAGCGCATGTCGCCTCCGGCGCTCAGGTGTTGGCCGGCCTGGGGGCCAGCTCGGGCTTGGGCGCCAGGGTGTTGTCGATCTGCACGGGCATTCCGGAGCGCAGCTTGAACACGCCGCTCGTGACCACCTCATCGCCGGCCTTCACCCCGCCGAGGACCTCGACGAAATCGCCGCGTCGTTCGCCGAGTTGCACGAACTGCTGCCGCAGAGTGCGCGGTTTGTCGCCGCCCTCCTGGGCCGGTTCGATCACGAACACCGAATTGCCGAAGGGTGCGAAATTGACCGCGGTGGCGGGCACCATGAGAACGTCGCGTGGGTCGGGCAGCACGACATCGACATTGACGAACATGCCGGCGCGCAGCCGCCCTGCCGGATTGGGCACGCGTGCTTGCACGCGCGCCGTGCGGCTGACCTCGTCGACCAGCGGGCTGACCGCGTTGACGCGGCCCTCGAAACGCTCGCCCGGCGCGGCGTCGGTGGTCACCCGCACCACCTGGCCGGCCGCGACCTGGGCCAGCGCCTGCTGTGGCAACGCGAAATCGACGTGGATCGGATCGACGGTCTGCAACGCAACCACCGGATCGCCCTGACGCAACACCTGTCCGAGCTGGACCTGGCTGATGCCGAGTTTGCCTGCGAACGGCGCCCTGATGGTCTTGAGCGCAAGCGCCGCACGAACGATCTGCACCTGTGCCTCGGCTTCGCGCGCCTGCGCACGGGCGGTATCGACCTCGGCCGGCGAGACGAGCTTGCGCTTGGCCAGCTCGGTGGTGCGCTGCAGGTTTGCCGTGGCCAGCGCCGCGGCGGCCTCGGCCGAACGTCGCTGGGCGACTTCGGTCGAGGTGTCCAGTTCAACGAGAACCTGCCCCGCCTCGACGGCGGCACCCGACTCGAACGCGATCCGCTGGATGCGACCGCCGGTCTCGGCCGAGACCGTCACGCCGCGCACGGCGCTCATCGTGCCGATGGCCGAAATCGTGCGCTCCCAGCGATCCTGGCGAACCGGGGTGGCGGTGACCGTCTCCGGCGGTGGTCGCATCTGCTCGGCGGCCGCCGCCATCGCCTTGAACTGTCCCAGCTTGGCGAACGCCAGCCCGCCCACGACGAGGACGATGCCGATCAGGGTGAGGGCAATTTTCTTGAACATCGGGAAGTTCGCCGAATCCGGGCGGAGAAAAAAGATTCTATGCGGCAGTGCGTCGCGATCACCATTCGCCGAGGCTTGGGCGGGACATTCGTGACCGGTCCGTTGGGTTGGACGCAAATCGGGACCGTGGTGTCAGCACGGCCGACAGTGCCCGGCGTTCTTGCGAGCACGCGGCGATGGCGCGCGGTCGACGGTACGGCAAGGGCATTCGAAAGCCCGTCAATTCCGCGCGGCTGCCCGGGCTCGCACTATGATTGGTCGATGTACGTCTCGGGCGCTGAGCGATTGGCCCTGCGGCGAGTCTTCGCCGTGTTGGCCGATGACCTGAACGAGCGTGAGGTCCGCCTTGCGCTGGGGCGGGCTTTGCTCGATCTCCTGCGTGCCGACCAGTTTGCGTCGTTCGTCTGGGACGCCCAGGCGGCCCGTTTCGGCGACGGCGTCTGGCTGAACATGTCGGCCGACAATCTCGCCCGATACGATGCCTGGTATCAGTTTCGCGATCCGATCACGTTCACCCTGCAGTCCCGCCGACGGGCCACCGCGGTCAGCAAGATCATGCCGCACCGCGAACTCGAGCGAACCGAGTTCTTCAATGACTTCCTTCACCGCGACGGTCTCTGTTGGGGCATCAACCTGCATGTCTTCGACGGTGCGCGCGCGCTCGGCGATCTGCGTATCTGGCGCGACCGCAGCCGCCGCGATTTCACGACCCACGACGAGCAGTTGCTCGACCTGATCGAACCCTCGCTGGTCGGTGCGCTGCGCCGCGCGCACGCCGTCGTCGGTGATCATCCTCGGTCGAGCAGCATCACGCCGCGCGAACGCGAGGTCGCGCGGGCGGTGTTGCGCGGTCTGACCGACAAGGAGATCGCGGCTCGACTGGGTATTTCGACCAGTACGGTACGAACCTACCTGAACCGGCTGTTCGAAAAGACCGGCGCGAACCGTCGGGCCGGTCTTGCCCGGTGGGCTGCCAACGAGCCGTCGGGCGGGGATGGGCCCGGCAGACACGATTTCTGAACGCTTGCGCGCTCAGGGTTTCGGTGCCGGCAATCTGCCCAGTCTCGACTCGATCATCAGACCGATCTCGATCAGGCGGCGGTCACTGTCGGCGGGCCCGTCTATTTCGAGGCCCACCGGCAGGCCGGTGCGGGGCCCGAGCCCGGCCGGAATCTGCAGCCCGGGAATGCCGGCATTACTGCCGGGGTCGGTGTTCTGGATGACCAGGCCGAAGTTTTCCAGGCTGCTCGAGTCGGGTCCGGCGGCGAGGGCGACGACGGGCACCGTCGGGAACACCAATGCCTCGACGCGATTCTCGGTGAACAGCTGACGATAGCGATCGCGCAGCTTGTCCCGGCCCACCCCGACGGCCGTTTCGTAGATGGGTTGCGCATCGACCACCGTGTTGTCCGGCCCGGGCAGCTTGCCGGGCAGGACCAGACCCTGGTAGGTACCCTTGACGTCGGGACTGACGATCGCGGCGGTCAGCGCTTCGATGCCGACCCCGGTTTCGTAGCGCGCCAGGTAGTCGACCATGTCGGTGCGCGCTTCGGTGAGCGCGATCGGGAAGCTGACCACGTTATTCAGGGCCATCAGCTCGGGCGCCGAGATCGGCACGATCTCGACCCCGGCCTGGCGCAACTTCTCGAGTGCCGCCTCGAACACCTGCCGGGTGTCGTCGTCCAGATTGAGCAGCATGGTGTCTACCAGGCCCAGGCGCAGTCCCTTCGGATCGGCCGCCGAGGCGCTCTTCGCATCGGAGATGACCCGGTCGAGCAATTCGACGTCGGCGACCGACAAGGCCATCGGACCGGGGGTGTCGCGCGTGTGCGAGATCGGTGCGATGCCCTGCGCCGGATAGCGGCCGATCGTCGGGCGCAGGCTGGCGCAGCCATTGAAGGCGCAAGGAATGCGAACGGAGCCGCCGGTGTCGGTACCCAGACCGGCCGCCACGATATGCGCGCCGATCGCGGCGCCGGAACCGGACGAGGAACCGCCGGCAGCGCGCGCCGGGTCGTAGGCATTGCGCACCCCGACATGATCGGGTTTGGTGAAGGCGGGGTTGTAGCCGGAAATGCCGAACGCCAGTTCGTGCATTTGAGTCTTGCCCAGGATGATCGCGCCCGCATCGCGCAGTTTCGCAACCACCGGAGCATCGGTCTTGGGGACGAAATCGGCCAGTGCCGGTGTACCGGCCGTGCTTGGCAGGCCCGCCACGTGGATGTTGTCTTTGACCACGATCGGAACGCCGGCCAGAGGCCGGCAGCGATCGTCTTTTGCACCGGCATCCAGCGCCTGCGCCGAGGCGCGGGCGCCGGCCTCGTCCACGGTCACGAATGCATTCAGTCGTTCAGCGTTCGCGGCGCGTGCGAGCGCCTGTTCGACGAGCTGCTGGCTCGATTGCTTGCCCGAACAAACGGCGGCGGCCATGGCGGCTACCTCGGACGGCGCTTGGGCGCCGGCGTGGCCGGCGAGCGACAGGCCGGCGACAGCCGACGCCAGGGTCCGGATATCCATTCGGGTCTCCTCGGAAAATCGTGGGGAGGCCCATCGTGCCAATCTTCGGCCGTGTTGTCTGTCCTCGAAATCGCCGACAGACGGCGTCGACGACTGCCGCTGCCGGCGGCCGATGACAGCAACCAGAAGTAAGGGCTTGCTGCGCTCGATTGCCCGGCCTCAGGCCTCTTCGTCGCCCCGGTGCTCCAGCTCGGCCAGCCGTGCCTCGAGCGCCTCGACGCGTGCCCGCAGACGCTCGACCATGTCACGCTGCACCTCGAATTCCTCGCGCGTGACCAGGTCCAGCCGCTCGATGCCCTGCTGCAGGCCGGCGCGCAGGTGCTTCTCGATCTCGCCGGCGGGACTGGCGCGCAGCATTTCGAGCATCCGGTCGGGCAGATCACCGAATCCGAAGGGTGGACGTGCACTGGATCGCGACGCCGAATCTTGGTCTGCCATGTTGCGTTCTCCCGATGTCCTCCTGCCATCGTACCAATCCCGATGGCTATCCGCAGCGTTTGTTTGCACCTATATGGTGCGCACAAAGCCGGGGCGCGGCGCAAGAGCGTACCGCCGATTGCGCACGACTTTGGTGCGATATGGCCTTGCTTCGTCGGTTGCAGCCCCCCGGAACCCTCGATCGCGGGCTGGCATGCCTCGTGCATTGATGGACCACCAGCAAGCAGCGGATTCCGGCCGGGCGCCGGATATCGTTGTCGGCAATCCGGCCGTGCGAGCCCGACTCGGCGGCATTCGAAGTTCTGGAGCCATCATGAAAATGATCACCGCCATCATCAAACCCTTCAAGCTGGACGAGGTGCGCGAAGCCTTGTCGGAAATCGGCGTGCAGGGCGTCACGGTCACCGAGGTCAAAGGCTTTGGTCGCCAGAAGGGTCACACCGAGCTCTATCGCGGCGCCGAATACGTCGTCGACTTTCTCCCCAAGGTGAAGGTCGAGGTCGCCGTCGATGACGCGCTCGTCGACCAGGCCGTCGAATCGATCGAGAAATCCGCCAAGACGGGAAAGATCGGCGACGGGAAGATCTTCGTCAACGAAGTGTCGCAGGTGGTGCGAATCCGCACCGGCGAGACCGGCGTGTCCGCGCTCTGACCCAAACTCAATTCGGAGGAACCGAGAGATGAAACGCTTGATTCACGCGCTCGCCGCACCGCTGCTGCTGGCAAGCCCACTTTTGGCCTACGCGCAGGATGCGGCAGCCCCTGCCGTGCACAAGGGCGACGTGGCCTGGATGATGGTTTCCACCCTGCTGGTGGTGATGATGGCGGTGCCCGGCCTGGCACTGTTCTACGGTGGCCTGGTGCGCTCCAAGAACATGCTCTCGGTGCTGATGCAGGTTTTGGTGGTGTTCTCGCTGATCACCGTCTTGTGGGCGGTCTACGGCTACTCGCTGGCATTCACCGAATCGACGCCATACATCGGTTCGCTGAGCAAACTGTTCATGTCGGGCGTCACGATCGACACCCTGGCCGATACCTTCACCGATACGGTCAAGCTGCCCGAGTTCGTGTTCGTGTCGTTCCAGGCCACGTTCGCCGGCATCACCTGCGCGCTGATCGTCGGCGCATTCGCAGAGCGCATCAAGTTCAGTGCCGTGCTGATCTTTTCGGTTCTCTGGTTCACGCTCTGCTACCTGCCCATCTGCCACATGGTCTGGGGTCCGGGCGGCTATCTGCTCGGTGAAGGCGCTCTCGACTTCGCGGGCGGCACGGTGGTGCACATCAACGCCGGTGTCGCCGGCCTGGTCGGTGCCTATCTGGTCGGCTCGCGCATCGGTTTCGGCCGTGAGGCGATGGCCCCTCACTCGCTGACTCTGACGATGGTCGGTGCCTGTCTGTTGTGGGTGGGCTGGTTCGGCTTCAATGCCGGCTCGAATCTGGAAGCCACCAGCGGCGCCGGTCTGGCCTTCGTGAACACCTTGTTTGCCACCGCTGCCGCCACGGTTGCCTGGACCATCGCCGAGTGGCTGATCAAGGGCAAGCCCTCGATGCTGGGTGCCGCCTCCGGCACGATCGCCGGTCTGGTCGCGATCACCCCGGCCTGCGGTTCGGTCGGCCCCATGGGTGCGCTGATCATCGGTCTGCTGGCGGGCTTCGTCTGCTTCTGGGGTGTCACGGGTCTGAAGCGCATGCTGCGGGCCGACGACACGGCCGACGTGTTCGGTGTGCACGGCATCGGCGGCATCCTGGGTGCGTTGCTGACCGGCGTGTTCACCGCGCCCGGTCTGGGTGGCACGGGTGCGGCCGACTTCAACATGGCGGCCCAGGTATGGATCCAGTTCAAGAGCGTCGTGATCACGATCGGCTGGTCGGCAGTGGCGGCCCTGATCGCCCTGAAGATCGCTGACTGGGTGGTCGGCCTGCGGGTGGCCGAGGACGCCGAGCGTGAGGGTCTGGACATCACGACCCACGGCGAGCAGGCCTACGTGCGGTAACGAGGGTGAAGGAAAGGTCCGGCGCGCCGTGGGCGCGTCAAGGGCCGGGTTGTCCGGACGGCGAACCGAAGCGGTTCGCCGTCTTTTTTGGTCGGGCGAGGGTGGCGACAGCCGTCGGGAGTCCGCCGGCGCCGTGACCGTAGCGGCCACCCGCTACAATGACCGTTCCGGTCCGCCGGCCTGGATGTTCGACCGGCCCCTGGTCCGAAACGCACCGAGATCCCCGCTGGCGCAAGGTTGCACGACACGGTTCCGCCTGTCGCCGCGAACCCGCGGCGACCCGATCATCGGCGACTCGTCCGCCCATGCATGCGCCCATGAAGATCCTGATCATTCTCGACCCGCTGGCGTCGATCAAGACCTACAAGGACACCACCTACGCCATGATGCTGGCCGCGCGAGCGCGCGGTCACGCGATTCATGTCTGCCAGATCGGCGATCTGTTCTACGACAGCGCCGCCGGCGGTGCGGTCAGCGCGCGGTCGAGCGAATTGACGATGGAACCGGCGGCCTCGCCCTGGTATACGTTGGCCGAGCCGGTCGAGACGCGGCTGGCCGCCTTCGATGCCGTGTTGATGCGCACCGACCCGCCGTTCGACATGGAGTACGTCTATGCGACCTACATGCTCGACCGGGCGCAGGCCCAGGGTGCCAATGTCTTCAATCGCGGTCGCGCCATTCGCGACCACAACGAGAAGTTCGCGATCGCCGAGTTCCCCGAGCTGACCGCGCCCACCATCATCACGCGCGATGCCAAGCGTCTGCGCGCCTTCGTGCTCGAGCACGGTCGGGCCATTTTCAAGCTCCTCGACGGCATGGGCGGCATGTCGATCTTCCAGGCGCGCGCCGACGACCCGAATCTGTCGGTCATCATCGAGACGATGAATCGTTTCGGCCGGCAGAGCGTGATGGCGCAGCGCTTCCTGCCCGAGATCAAGGATGGCGACAAGCGCATCCTGTTGATCGGCGGGCAGGTCGTGCCGCATGCCCTGGCACGCATTCCGGCCCAGGGCGAGGTGCGGGGCAATATGGCCGCCGGTGGCAAACCGGTGGCGCAGCCACTGTCCGACGCCGACCGCGCGATCGCCGAGCGGCTGGCGCCGCTGCTTCTGGAGCGTGGTCTGTTCCTGGTCGGGCTCGATGTCATCGGTCACTGCGTGACCGAGATCAACGTCACCAGCCCGACCGGTTTCCAGGAGATCGCCGCGCAGACCGGTTTCGATGTCGCCGGCATGTTCATCGAGCGGCTCGAGTTCGCGGTTGGGCCGCGATGATCGGTGTCCTCGTCGTCGCACACGAACCGCTCGCGACCGCGCTGCTGCATTGCACCCGCCATGTCCACGGCAGGCTGATGCCGCAGGTCGCCGCGCTGGACGTCGTGCCCGACGAGGATCCCGTGCTGGCCTACGAGTCCGCGCGCACCTTGGTCGACCGCATCAACGACGGCTCGGGCGTGCTGGTGCTGACCGATATCGCCGGCGCGACGCCGTCGCGCATCGCGGTGCAACTCGCCGAGCCCAGACGCGTGGTGGTGGTCGCGGGCACGAACCTGCCGCTGTTGCTGCGTGCCATGAACTACCGCCGCGGCCGCGACCTGGACACCCTGGTCGACATGCTACTGCCGGCCGCGCGCGATGCCATCGAATCGATGTCGCCCGAAGAATTCGAGCAGGACGAACGCCGGCCGACACCGGCACCGAAGGCCGCAGGAAGCGCAGGCTGAGCCATCCATGCAGACCAGCACAGTCACCGTCGTCAACAAACTCGGCCTGCATGCCCGGCCGTCGGCAAAGCTCACCCAGGTCGCGACCGGCTTCCAGTCCGAGGTCTGGCTGACCCGCAAGGGGCGGCGCATCAATGCCAAGAGCATCATGGGCGTGATGATGCTGGCGGCTTCCAAGGGCAGCGAACTGCTGCTCGAGGTCGACGGCCCGGACGAGTTCGAGGCCACCGCCGCGCTGCAGGCGTTGTTCGCCGGTGGCTTCGGCGAGTCGCTGGAGTAGCCGGCCATGTTCTCGCTGCATGGAACCGGACTGGGCGGTGGCATCGCGATCGGGCGCGCGCGTCGCCTGGCGATGCAGATCGGTGACGTCGCCCGCTATCACGTGGCCTCGGAGAAGGCCGATCGCGAGGTCCGACGTCTGCACGGGGCGGTGGACATCGTGCACGAGGAGTTCGCCACCCTGCGCGACAATCTGCCGGCGACCGCTCCCGAGGAGGCGCTCGCCCTGATCGACATCCATCTGATGATCCTGGCCGATCCGATGCTGGTGCCGGCGGCCGTCGAATCCATCCACCAGGACTTGCGCAATGCCGAGTGGGCACTGGTCTCGCAGATGGAGAAACTGGTCGCCCAGTTCAACGAGATCGAAGATGCCTACCTGCGCGAGCGCGGCCGCGATGTCCGTCAGGTCACCGATCGCATCCTGGCGCTGCTGGTGGGATCGGGACAGGTGCCGGTGGCGAACTCCGGCGAGCCGCTGGTGTTCGTGGCCGATGACATCGCGCCGGCCGACATGCTGCGTCTCAAGCACGGCGCGGGTTTTGCCATCGAGCTGGGCGGCACGACATCGCACACGGCCATCCTCGCGCGCTCGATGGGTGTGCCCTCCGTGGTCGGCATGCACAATGCCGCCGAGCTGATCCGCGACGACGACTGGGTGGTGGTCGACGGCGATGCCGGCATCATGATCTGCGCGCCCGATGAATCGGTGCTGGCCGAATACCGCAATCGGCAGGCGGGCCGCGAACTCGAGCGCGCCAAGCTGCGCCGCCTGGTCGACGTGCCCACGCACACGCTCGACGGCGAGCCGATCGAGCTGATGGCCAACATCGAGCTGCCCGAGGAGGCGCAGCTCGCGCTCGAGAACGGCGCCCAGGGCATCGGCCTGTTTCGCACCGAATTCTTGTTCATGAACCGCGCCGCGCCGCCCACCGAGGACGAGCAGTTCGAGGCCTATCGGTCAGCGGTCGTGGCCATGGACGGACGCCCGGTGACCATTCGCACGCTGGATGTCGGCGCGGACAAGGCGCTGCCCTGGGCGCATTCGAGTTCGGTGGTCAATCCGGCGCTCGGATTGCGCGCGATTCGCTTCTGCCTGACCCACCCCGAAATGTTTCTGACCCAGCTGCGCGCGATCCTGCGCGCATCCGCCTTCGGGCCGGTGCGCCTGCTGCTGCCGATGATCACCCATGCCCACGAGATCGTCGCCAGTCTGCGGCTGATCGATCGTGCCCGCGAGCAATTGAGCAGCCGGCGCATGCCGATGGCCGAACGCCTGCCGATCGGCGGCATGATCGAGGTGCCCGCGGCGGCGCTGTCGGCCTCGGTATTCCTGCAACGGCTCGACTTCCTCTCGATCGGCACCAACGACCTGATCCAGTACACGTTGGCGATCGACCGCGCCGACAGCGAGGTCGCGCATCTCTACGACGGCTTTCATCCCGCCGTGCTGCGCCTGATCGCCGGCACCATCGACGCGGCCCGCAAGGCGGAGAAGCCCATCTCCGTCTGTGGCGAGATGGCGGGTGACCCACGCGCCACCCGGCTGTTGCTGGGCATGGGTCTGCAGGAGTTGTCGATGCATCCGGTCAATCTGCTCAAGGTCAAGCGTCAGGTACTGTTGTCGGAGGTGGGCAAGCTGCAGGCGCCGGTGAGCCGCCTGATCCGCACGCTCGATCCGGAGCGGGTCGCCAGCAGTCTGGCGCGTCTCGATGCCGTCGGCGGGCGTGCATGAGCGAAACGGCCACTTCCGTGGGACCCGTCATCGAGCAGCGCGAGCGCTTCGAAGAACTGCTGCCGTTGGCTCGCGGTACGGCGTTCGGTCCCTACGAGCTCGTCTACGAAACCTATGGCACGCTCAACGAAGCGCGCGACAACGCGGTGCTGGTCTGTCATGCGTTGAACGCCTCGCACCACATCGCCGGCCACTATGCGGTCGATCCCAACAACGTCGGCTGGTGGGACAACATGGTCGGGCCCGGCAAGCCATTGGACACCGACCGCTTCTTCGTGATCGGGGTGAACAACCTCGGCAGCTGTTTCGGTTCCACGGGGCCGGCGAGCATCGATCCGGCCACCGGCAAACCCTATGGCCCCACGTTTCCGGTCGTCACGGTCGAGGACTGGGTCGACTCACAGGCCCGCTTGGCGGATCGACTCGGCATCGAGCGCTTCGCCGCCGTGATGGGAGGCAGCCTCGGCGGCATGCAGGCACTGGCCTGGAGCATCCGCTACCCCGAGCGGCTCGCCCACGCGATCGTCATCGCCTCTGCGCCGCATCTGTCGACCCAGAACATCGCATTCAACGAGGTGGCACGGCGCGCGATCATCACCGACCCCGACTTCCATCAGGGCAATTTCTACGACTACGGCGTGGTGCCGGCCCGCGGTCTCACGGTCGCACGCATGATCGGCCACATCACCTATCTGTCGGATGATGTCATGGCCGAGAAATTCGGCCGTGTGCTTCGTCATGGCGACTACTCGTTCAGCTTCGACGTCGACTTCGAGGTGGAGTCCTACCTGCGTTATCAGGGCGAGAAGTTCGCCGGTTACTTCGATGCCAATACCTATCTGCTGATCACGCGCGCGCTCGACTACTTCGATCCGGCGCGCAGCCACGGTGGGGATCTCGGCAAGGCCCTGGCGGCCGCACGCTGCGGCTTTCTCGTGACCTCGTTCACCACCGACTGGCGTTTCGAGCCCGAGCGCAGTCGCGAGATCGTGCAGGCGCTGCTCGACAACAGCCGCGCGGTGACCTACGCCGAGATCGAGGCACCACACGGCCACGATGCGTTCCTGCTCGACGATCCGCAGTATCACGCGGTGGTACGGGCTTATTTCGATCGTATCGCCGCCGAGATCGGCGGTTTGCCATCGGTTGGAGCGCGGTCATGATCCGGCGCCGCCATCGGGCCCTGCCGGCCGACATCGGCAATCACGCTGGTGATGCCAACGGCCTGCGGCCCGATCTGGCCCTGATCGCCGATTGGACCCCGCGCGGCGCGCGCGTGCTCGACCTTGCCTGTGGCCACGGCGAATTGCTGCATCACCTGCAGAGCACCAAGGCCTGCCTGGGCTACGGCGTCGAGATCGACGACGCCGCGGTGCTCGCCTGCGTGCGCCGCGGCGTCAGCGTGATCCAGCGCGACATCGAAGACGGCCTCGACATGTTCAAGCGCTCCACCTTCGACGTGGTGGTGCTTTCGATGGCCATCCAGGCCACCCATCGCACCGAATACGTGTTGCGCGAGATGGCCGATGTCGGCCGCGAGTGCGTCGTGTCGTTTCCGAACTTCGGCCACTGGTTTCACGCCTGGTCGTTGATGCGCGGGCGCATGCCGGTCTCACGCGAGATGCCCTACCAGTGGTTCGATACCCCGAACCTGCACCTGGCCACCGTGCTCGACTTCGAGGATTTCCTGCGCGACAACGGTATGGTCATCACCGCGCGCGCGTATTTCACCGACGGTCGGCCGATCCTGCGGCTTCCACTCTACCGTGCGACCCAGGCCGTGTATCGTTTTCGGCGGCGCTGACGCGCGCTTCGATGCGCAGCAGGCGGCCGCTGTCGGTGAGCAGGTACGGATAGCCGTCGGGACTCTGGGCGACGTCGCGAATGCGTTCGCGCAGATCGTCGAGCAGGCGTTCTTCTTCGGTGATCTTGTCTTCGGTGACCGTCATGCGGATCAGCACCCGGCCGTCCGTGGCGCCGACCAGCAATGACCCGGCCAGCGCGGGAACCTTGTCGCCGGTATAGAAGACCATGCCAGAGGGCCCGATCGAATAGGGAACCCAGTAGAACAGTGGCGCCTCGACGTCCGGCGCTTCGGTGCCTTCGCCGATCGGGTCGCCACTGCCATACTCGCGGCCGTAGGTGATGCGCGGCCAGCCGTAGTTGGCACCAGCCTTGATCAGATTGATCTCGTCGCCGCCCTGGGGACCGTTCTCGCTGATCCACAAGGCACCGGTCAGTGGATGAAAGGCCGCGCCGACCGGATTCCGATGGCCGTAGGACAGGATCGCGTCATTGGTCTTGGCCCGACCCACGAACGGGTTGTCGGACGGGATCTTGCCGTCGGGCTCGATGCGGATCACCTTGCCCAGGCCGTTGTCCAGACGCTGTGCGGCCGAGCGATGGCTGCGCTCGCCGAGCGTCGCGTAGAGCCTGCCATCGGGACCGAACAGGACGCGCGAACCGAAGTGAATGCCATCGGTCACGCTCGGATGCTGCTGGTATAGCTTTCGCCAGGTGGTGAATCTGCCGTCCTTCAGGGTGCTGCGCGCGATCGTCGTGCGTGCGGTGCCGTCCTTCAGGCGCTCGGCATAGCTGTAGTAGACGAGCTGGTTGCTCGCGAAATCGGGGTCCAAGGCCAGATCGAGCAGCCCGCCCTGCGACTGGGCCATGACGCGCGGCACCCGGCCGATCGGGGAGCCGATCGCGCCGTCGCGCGTGATCGGCAGGATCCGGCCCCTTTTCTCGGCCACCAGCAGCGAGCCGTCGGCCATGAACACCATGGCGGTGGGCCGGTCGAGCTTGTCAGTCAGCGTGACCACCCGGATACGGTCGCGCGTCGGCAGCGGCATGGCGGCCTCGCGCACGGCCTCGATGATCGCCTTCTCGGCTTCGTCGCGGGCAACGGGCGCGGCGGCAACGGCAGGTGGATCGGCCGACGGCGGTGCCGGTGTCGCGGCGCCGCCGATGTCGTTGGCCACGCTGATGGCTTCGATCGGCGCCCCTGCGGACATGGCCTCCGGGCCGGCGCTGCAGGCGCAAAGCATCGCGGCGATGACGACCAAAACGAGGGGCGCACGGGGTTTGACGGGCATGGGTGCGGCGATTGAGCCTCGGTTCTCCTGCATTGTCTCAGTCGAGTGATGCGGCGTGGGCAGTCTGTGCGGTGCCCGCCGCAGTCGGAGGCGTCCGCAAGACATCGTGTCCATAGGTTGCACGCCCGACCCGGCCTGCGCAGCCTCGGGCGGACCAGGGTCACAGGGCGGCCGCCGGACGGCTCGTTCCGGCGCTCGAGTGGCTCGGGCAGGTCGGCGGCCGGACGCGGGTTTTGCGCCGGAGGCACTGCCGGTCGCAGGCGCCGGATGGCCTGACCGAAACCTGTCCGAGGCGTGATTCGAGGTCGCGGCTCAGCGCTTCTTCAGGGTTGCCGCGAGCCGCTCGCGCAGATCATGCGACTGTGTGCTCGCCGCGTAATCGGCACGCATGATCTCGTAACGCGGATCGTCGGCCGCGAGACCGTGTGCGATTGCCTGCATATGGGCCTTCATGCGCGCCACCACCGGTGCCGCGTTGGCCGCTGCGGCGTCGCGGTACTCGGCCACGCGAGCCGCCAGAGACCGGGCGGCCAGCAGTTCGGTCAAAAAGCCGATGCGCAGCAATTCGTCGGCCTGCACGGTCATGCTGGTCAGCATCAGTTTGCTGGCCGCAGTCAGGCCCAGTCGGGTGACATAACGACGCAGGCCGCCGGGGTAATAGTGCAGTCCGATACGGGCGGCGGGCATGAACATACGCATCTCGTGATCGCCCAGCCGGATGTCGCAACACAAGGCCAGATCGGTGGCACCGCCGTACACGCCGCCGTTGAGCGCTGCGATGGTCAGACACGGCAGGCCTTCGAGCGTATCGAGCATGGTCTCGAAGCGGTCGTCGAGTTGCTCGGTGATCGCGCTCAAGGTGTAACCGGAGCTGAAGCTGCGCCCGCCCGTGCCGCTGATCACGATGGACGGGGGTGCGTTGTTCGCCGTCAGCGTGGCGAACAGGTCGGTCAGGGCATCGACATCGGCCGGATCGAGACGATTGTGCTCGGCCGGCCGGTCGAGGCGCAGGTGCCAGCCACGGGCGTCGCGCACCAGCCGTGGCGCGCCGTCGTGGGCGGCGATGGGCTCGCCCTCGCCAAGCTCTGGGAGGATGCGCCACGTCTCGGTCATGTCACTCGTCCAGGAATGCCGCGATGGCCGGGTCGCTGCGAAGTCGAGCGAGCTCGGCGTGGTCGGGAAGAAGGGGCCGGTCGCGATCCTGGCGGACCAGGCAGAGAAAGCCGAGTGGCCGGTCGGCATCGGCGCGAAACTGATGCCAGGTCATGGGTGGGATAGAGACCAGATCGTGTGTGGCGAGCGAGTGGATGCGATCGCCCAACAGGCAACGACCGGCGCCGCGCAGGATCATGACCGCATGCACGTGCTGATGGCGTTCGAGCGTGCTGTGCCCGCCGGGGCCGACTTCGAAGTAGCGCCATTGGCAACCCAGCGACGCGTCGTCGAACAAGACCTGACGGCTGACATCGCGAAACGGCGCCTCGCCGTCGGCCTTGTAGGCCATGCGCGTGACGCCCTGCCAGGCGAATTCCGAACCGGCACGACGAACCAGCTCTTCGGATGACGACTCGTCGGATGATGATGTACTCATACGATCATTGTAGGAGGTGCAGAACCGGCCCGCGGCTGTGACCATCGCCAATGCGCTGTCGACATGCCCGCATCGGACTGCGCCCGTACACGTCGAGAACGCAACACGCACGGGGATCGGCGCACGCGCTGGCGCGGGAAGCCGGCGCATGCACGGGCGAGCCCGATATCGCGCTCAGGACGTGGTGGCCGCGTGAACCGCCTCGACAAAGCGTTGCGCACGTGTAGCGATCTCGCCGGGCGCCTCGAGCAGATTGCCGCCGATCAACAACATCTGCTCGTGGCCGAAGCGCTCGATCATCTCGGGGATGCGTGCCACCGTCATGCCGCCAGCCGGCACCGGCAGGGCCGGTGCGAGGCCGGCCATCGGGCCGCGCAAGGCGGCCACGATCGCCTCGCAGGTCGGTGGGTCGTAGCTGAACCGGCCACCCGAATTCGGAAACACGCTCGCGTCGGCACCAAACAGCCGGAACAGGCGGCCAAGCAACAGCGCCGGCGCGATGCGGGTGGCACCGGCGAGCGCCGGGTGCGCGATCACGGGCACGTCCGATTGCGCACAGAGCTCGGCGAAACCCGCCACGCCGAGCAACATCGGGCAGGCGAGCAGCGCGCCGACGTGGTGCTCGCGAGCCAGCGCCAGTTGTTCCCGCACCTGCCTGGGCGCGCCTGAAATCGTGGGCGCGTACAGGGTTCGGCCGCCGTCACGGCGCAGTGCGTTGGCGCGCTCGATCTCCGCTTGCACCGCGGGCACCCGCGTGGCGAACGGGGCGCTGGCCTGATCAGCAATGCCGTGATCGTCCTTGATTACGTCGATGCCGGCACGAGCGAACTCGCCGGCCAGGGCCGCCAGTCGCGACGCCGGCAGGCCCTGCGGTTTGAGCGCACTGCAGGTCAGTGCGCGCCCGGCGTCGGCGCCGGTGGCGGTGCGCAGCCCGTTGATGCCATGAGCCGGTCCGGGCCAGCCCCTCAACCAGTCTTCGTCCGCTTCGATGTCCAGCAATTCGACATCGGGCTGCAGCGACACGTTGCCGAACAACATGTTCATCAGCTGGCCCGGTTCGCGGCCAAAGGTGCCGATGTGCAGCGAGACCGTGATCTCGCCCGAGCCGGCATGCACCGAGTGGACGCGGCCGACCTGATGCACGCGGACCGATTCGTCGGTCACGCCCGACAATGGCATCTCGATGCTTTGCTCGAGTGCGATTGCCTGCGCGCGCCGGTAGAGAGCGTCGGCATCTGCGAACGTCTCGGTTCTGCGCGGGTCGCCCACGCGGTATCGAACGAGCAGGCGGGCAGGGTCCAGGTGGGCCATCGGGGCGTGGGGCGTGGGGCGTGGTCGCCGGATCTTCCGGGTTAATCCCGGCAGTCTAAACGCGGCGCGCGGAGACGGCAGCGGTGTGCGATTCTGCGCTCGTCCAATGCGCAACCGGGGTCGCCCATGTCCGATATCGCCAATCCGATCCGTGCCGCCGCGCGCGCGGCAACGGCGTCACTGGTGTTCGTCGCCATCGCCGGCCTGTCGGCATGTGCCGGCCCCAATGCGCCGTTCGCTGCCTTCGGGCCTGGCGAGCGCGTCGCCTACCACGTCTGGAACGATACCGGCAACGACATCATCGAGCGGCCCGAGCTGCATGCGCTCGGTGACGGCCAGGTCCTGTACGCGAACCTGCAGGCCTATGCGCCCGGTTGGCGCTTGCCGCGGCCGGGCCAGGAGGCCCGCGCGCCGGTCTCGACCCCCGACGGCGACGAACTGCTGGCGCTGCCCCGTCCGATGGACGGCGCGTTCGCGCTGGCGCCGATCGGGCATCGCGTGCCATGGCGCGTGCGCCTTAGCTGGCGCAAGCCGGCCGCGCCCGGTCAGGTGCTCTATGGCGGCACGCCGATGCCACCGATCGAGTTCGATCTGCGCGAGCAAATACCCCCGGCCGTGCTGAGCCAGGCAGCCGAGGGCTGGCGCCACCGTCTCGACATCGCGATCGGCGCGCGGCCCGGGTCGCCGACCGTGCGTTGGCGGCTGATGCGCCACGGCGACGAAGGCACCTTCGAGTTACGGCGCAGCGCCGGCTGGTAAGGACCAGGCGCTGGCCGGTCAGTCAGGCGGCGGTCGGTCGCCAGCCGCCATCAGCCTCCGCCGTCAGCCGCCGCCGTCAGCCGCCGCCGTTCGACCGCGTCAGTATTCGGTTGATGTTGCGCAGGCCTTGTTCGAAATCCGGTCCCACCCATCGTTCGAGCATCAGCCCGAACCAACGCTCGATGGGGTTCAGACCGGCATCGAACTGCAGGCGCCAGGTCAACCGGGTACCGTTGTCGATCGGCTCGAGCACGAAACGCCCGATCGCGTTGCCGCCGTTGCCCAGAGAAACCACGTAGTCCAGGTGCCGCGGCTCGGTTGCCGCCACGATCTGAAGCTGGCCGTCACCCTCGCTTTGCGACACCCAGTGCCAGCGCGCGCCGACGCCGCTGGGTGCCCCGTCGTAGGTGATCTTCATGGCCGGGTCGCGCGCATACCAGGGCGACCAGCGATTCCACGCAACCGGTTGTGCCAGCACCGCCCAGACCCGCTCTGGCGAATGTGTCATCGTCAGGCTGCGTTCCACGACCTGGCGGGCCGGCAACAGAAAACCCGCCAGCACGACCAGGCCGATCAGGGCAGCGAACACAATCAACAATCGGCGCAGCATTGCTCGTGGCGCTCGGGCGATTCTTCGACCGGTCAGCCCGCGCGAACGCGCGGCCGGATGTGCACAATTATGCTGCATCCACCCCTGATCGCGGGCCCATCGGCGGCATATCCGCCGCAGCCGTCGGCATCGATGCCACGCGAGTGTCCCGATTTCGACGAAACACCGGGCCATGCCCTCCGCGGCGCATTGCCGCCCCGGGATCCAGGTTCGCCCGGAGGTGGCAATCGGCACGGGCCAGGGCGCCGTCAGGAGGCATACTTCCAAGAGTTCGATCGATCGACTTTTCATGGGCCGACCACGCCGCCCCTGCCGTCCCAGCCTGACCGTTCAGGATTTTCGCCGTCATGACCGACCTATCCGAAGCCAAGAAACTGGCCGATTTCCGCCCCGTCAACAAGGTCCGCTTCGTCACCGCCGCTTCGCTGTTCGACGGCCACGACGCATCGATCAACATCATGCGGCGCATATTGCAGAGCATGGGAGCCGAGGTGATCCACCTCGGCCATAACCGCTCGGTCGACGAGGTCGTCAGCTGTGCCTTGCAGGAAGATGCACATGGCATCGCGGTCAGCTCATACCAGGGTGGCCACGTCGAGTATTTCAAGTACATGATCGACCGGCTGCGCGAGCAAGGTGCCGCGCATGTCAAGGTTTTCGGCGGCGGCGGTGGCGTGATCGTGCCCAGCGAAATCGAAGATCTGCATGCCTATGGCGTGACACGTATCTACTCGCCCGAGGATGGTCAGCGCATGGGCCTGCAAGGCATGATCGGCGACATGCTGATGCGCTGCGACGCGGATCTGTCGTCGTACGCGCCGACGGAGCTGACGGCGATCCAGGGCCATGGCGATGCCGCCTGGCGAGCGCTTGCACAGTTGCTGACCGCGCTAGAGAACGGCGAGGCGAGCCTGCGCGATGCCGTTCGCGCCGCGGCCGATGGCGCCGATATCCCGGTGCTGGGCATCACCGGCACCGGCGGTGCCGGCAAGAGCTCCCTCACCGACGAGTTGATTCGCCGACTGCGCCTTGATCTCGACGATGCGCTGAACGTGGCCGTAATCTCGATCGATCCGAGCCGGCGCAAGTCGGGGGGTGCGCTGCTCGGCGATCGCATCCGCATGAATGCCATCTACGCCTGGCCGCGCGCAGAGGATGCCGGTCGGCGCGTCTTCATGCGCTCGCTGGCGACGCGCGACGCCGGCAGCGAGATCAGCCGCTCATTGCCCGATGCGATCGCGGCCTGCAAGGCGGCCGGCTTCGATCTGATCGTCGTCGAGACCTCGGGAATCGGCCAGGGCGACGCCGCCATCGTGCCCCATGTCGACGTGTCCCTGTACGTCATGACGCCGGAATTCGGTGCGGCCAGCCAGCTCGAGAAGATCGATATGCTCGACTTCGCCGACCTGGTCGCGATCAACAAGTTCGACCGCAAGGGCGCTGCCGATGCCCTGCGCGACGTGGCCAAGCAGGTGCAGCGCAACCGCGAGGCTTTTACGCAGGCGCCGGAGACGATGCCGGTTTTCGGGACCCAGGCCTCGCGCTTCAATGACGACGGCGTGACCGCGCTCTACCAGGCATTGAAGGCCTGCCTGAGCGGGCGCAGCGCCGCGTTCGCCGGCAAGACGGGCAACGGATGCCTGCCGACGCCCGACACGCGCGCCTCGAGCGGCATCAATGCGATCGTGCCGCCCGCGCGGGTGCGCTATCTGGCCGATATCGCCGACACGGTGCGCGGCTACAAGGCGCGAGCGTTGCGCAATGCGCGCGTCGCGCGCGAGGTGCAGCAATTGCGCGAGAGCCAGCGCATGTTGTTCGAGGCGGTGCCCGAGAAGCATCGCGCGCGTGACGCGCTCAAAGAGCAACAAGACGTGCGCGAAGCCCGCCTCGACGGCGACGCCCGCAAACTGCTCGCGCAATGGCCGACGATGCGCGAGGCCTACAGCGGCGATGAATACGTGGTGCGCATCCGCGACAAAGAGCTTCGTACCCGGCTCACCCATACCTCCTTGTCCGGCACCCGCATTCCGAAGGTAGCCTTGCCACGCTACGAGGACGAGGGCGAGATCCTCAAGTGGCTGATGCTCGAGAACGTGCCGGGCTCTTATCCGTACACGGCCGGCGTATTCGCATTCAAACGCGAGGGCGAGGATCCCACACGCATGTTCGCGGGCGAGGGTGATCCGTTCCGCACCAACCGGCGCTTCCATCTGCTCTCGGAGGGCATGCCGGCCAAGCGCCTGTCGACCGCCTTCGATTCGGTGACCTTGTACGGACACGACCCCGATCGGCGCCCCGACATCTACGGCAAGGTCGGCAACTCGGGGGTCAGCATCGCCACGCTCGACGACATGAAGGTGTTGTACTCGGGCTTCGACCTGTGCAGCCCCAGTACCAGTGTGAGCATGACGATCAACGGCCCGGCGCCGACCATCCTGGCCATGTTCCTGAACACCGCGATCGACCAGCAAACCGACAAATTCCGCGGCGAGAACGGCCGCGAACCCACCGACACCGAAGCGGCCAAGATTCGCGAGTGGACGCTGTCGACGGTGCGCGGCACCGTGCAGGCCGACATTCTCAAGGAAGATCAGGGCCAGAACACCTGCATCTTCTCGACCGAGTTCAGCCTCAAGGTGATGGGCGACATCCAGGAGTACTTCGTCCACCACGACGTACGCAATTTCTACTCGGTGAGCATCAGCGGCTATCACATCGCCGAGGCCGGCGCGAATCCCATCAGCCAGCTGGCGTTCACGCTCTCGAACGGCTTTACCTTCGTGGAGGCCTATCTGGCGCGCGGCATGCACATCGACGATTTCGCGCCCAACCTGAGTTTCTTCTTCAGCAATGGCATGGACCCCGAATACACGGTGATCGGCCGGGTCGCGCGGCGCATATGGGCCGTGGCCATGAAGGAGCGCTATGGTGCCAACGAGCGCAGCCAGAAGCTCAAGTATCACTGCCAGACCAGCGGCCGTTCGCTGCACGCGCAGGAGATCTCGTTCAACGACATCCGCACCACCTTACAGGCGCTGATCGCCACCTACGACAACGCCAACAGCCTGCACACCAATGCCTACGACGAGGCGATCACCACGCCCACCGAGGAGAGCGTGCGCCGCGCGATGGCGATTCAGTTGATCATCACTCGCGAGTGGGGGCTGGCCAGGAACGAGAACCCGAACCAGGGCGCGTTCATCATCGACGAGCTCACCGAACTGGTCGAAGAGGCGGTGCTGGCCGAGTTCGAACGCATCGCCGATCGTGGCGGTGTGCTGGGCGCGATGGAAACCGGCTACCAGCGCGGCAAGATCCAGGACGAAAGCATGCACTACGAGATGCTCAAACACACCGGCGAGCTGCCGATCATCGGCGTCAACACTTTCCGCAACCCGGACGAAGACGCGCCGCCGCTGACCATCGAACTGGCCCGTTCCACCGAGGCCGAAAAGCAAAGCCAGCTCGAGCGGCTGCAGACCTTCCAGAGCGGTCACGCGGACGATGCCGTGGCGATGATGGCGCGGCTCAAGCAGGCGGTGATCGACAATCGCAATGTGTTCGAGGTGCTGATGGACGCGGTACGGGTGTGCAGCCTCGGGCAGATCACCGCGACCTTGTTCGAGGTGGGTGGACAGTATCGGCGCAGCATGTGAGACGTCGCGATGGGTGAGTTGCCGAACTACCCCGATGATCTCCGGGGGGCCGATGCGCGCCAGTCGCACGATACCGAGCGACGGCTGACCGAACTCGAAATCAAGGCCGCCTATGCCGAGGATCTGCTCGAGGCCTTGAACACCCAGGTTGCGCGTCAGCACGAGCTGATCGAAACCCTGCTGCGCGAGATCCGGCGCCTGCGCGAGCAGCAGGCCGGATCGCGGGGCGAGACCCCGTCCGGCGCGCGCGACGAGTTGCCGCCGCACTACTGAGCCGAGGGGCGCAGTGGTTCGCCGACGCTCGTTCGTTCGCCCGCGTCCGCCGGTTCACCGACACCCGATCGTTCACCGGCGCCCGACCATTCGCCGACCCGATCCCGCCCCGGAGAAGACATGCCTGTCAAACCACTGAACTGGCAACGCCGCAGCGACGCGTTCACCGCGCGCTTCGGCTTGACACACCCGCTGCTGATGGCCCCGATGGCGGGGGCCTGCCCGCCCGCGCTTGCCGCGGCGGTGGCGGCCGGCGGCGGCATGGGTGCCGCGGGCGCGCTGCTGCTCGATGCCGCGGGCATCGCCAAGTGGACGGCCGAGTTTCGTGCCCTGGGCGGCGGGCCGTTGCAGTTGAACCTCTGGATACCCGATCCGGCGCCCGTTCGTGATCTGGCCGCCGAGGCGGCGATGCGCTCCTTCCTTGCCGGCTTCGGCCCCGCGGTGCCGGAGGACGCGTTCGAGAATGCACCGCTCGCCGATTTCGATGCGCAATGCCACGCCTTGCTCGAGGCCGAACCGAGCGCGATCTCGTCGATCATGGGCCTGTTCCCGCCCGCCGTCGCGGCCGCCGCGCGGGCGGCCGGCATCGCCTGGTTCGCCACGGCCACGACGGTCGATGAGGCGGTGGCCGCCGAACGCGCGGGTGCCGACGTGATCGTCGCCCAGGGGGCGGAAGCCGGCGGGCACCGCGGTTGCTTCGACGCCGGCCGGGCGCACGAGAGCGCAAGCGGTCTGTTCGCGCTGCTGCCCGCGATCGTCGACGCGGTCTCGGTGCCGGTGGTGGCCACCGGCGGCATCGCGGATGCGCGCGGCATCGCCGCGGCGCTGATGCTGGGCGCCAGTGCGGTACAGATCGGCACCGGCCTGCTGCGTTGTCCCGAGGCCGCCATCCATCCGGCCTGGGCCGACGCGCTGGCCACGGTCAGGCCGGACCAGACCCGTCTGACACGGGCATTCTCCGGCCGCCTCGGTCGCGCGCTCGCGACCGATTTCGTCGCCGCGGCGGCGACCCCCGACGCGCCACCCCCGACTCCCTATCCGATCCAGCGCGCGCTCACCGGGCCGATGCGTGCCCAGGCCCAGCGCGATGGCGATCTGCAGCGGATGCAGGCATGGGCCGGGCAATCGGCGCGACTGGCCGTCGCCGAGCCTGCCGCGCGCCTGGTCGAGCGCGTCTGGAACGAGGCGCTGGCACTGCTCGCGAGCTGACGGCGGCCGTCGGTGATCCGGTCCGTCTGGCCCGCGCTGGCACGACACGCGCCTCACCACGTTCCGCTCGCCGGTTCCGCTGCATGCCGATTCGGGGCCTCGGCCCTCGGCGCGGCCCGTTCCTGCGAGAATCGTCGTTTTACCGATTCGACCGGGAGGTCTCCGCCATGAAGCGCGTCGTCATTTGTGAACCTTTGCGAACCGCCGTCGGCGGCTACGGTGGCATGTATGTGGACGTACCGGCCACCCAGCTCGCGCGCACGGTCATCGAGGCCGTGCTCGAGCGCACCGGCATCGACCCGGAGCGCTTCGACGACGTGATCTTCGGCCAGTGCTATCCGAACGGCGAGGCGCCGGCGATCGGCCGCGTGGCCGCGCTCGATGCCGGCCTGCCGGTGACCGTGCCCGGCCTGCAGCTCGATCGCCGCTGCGGTTCGGGTCTGCAGGCGGTGCTCGATGCGGCGATGCGCGTGCAGACCGGCGTGGCCTCGATCGTCCTGGCCGGCGGCGCCGAGAGCATGAGCCGCGCCGAGTACTACACCGAGGACATGCGCTGGGGCACCAAGGGACGTCCGGCGCAGCTGCAGGACCGGCTCGCGCGCGGCCGGGTCACGGCCGGCGGCTTTCGTCATCCGGTGCCGGGCGGCATGCTCGAGACCGCCGAGAATCTGCGTCGTGACTATTCGGTGCCGCGCCAGGAGCAGGACGAACTCGCCGTGCGTTCGCACCAGCGCGCCGCCGCGGCGATCACCGAGGGCCGTTTCGCCGAGGAGATCGTGCCGGTGGTCGTCAAGGGCAAGCGCGGCAAGCCCGACACCGTGCTCGATCGCGACGAGCATGTGCGTGCCGACGCCTCGCTCGAGAGTCTGGCGCGGCTCAAGCCGATCCTGCAGGGCTCGGACCCCGACGCCACGGTCACGGCCGGCAATGCCAGCGGTCAGAACGACGGCGCCGCGGTCTGCGTGGTGACCGATCCCGACACGGCCGCTTCGCTCGGCCTGCAGCCGTACGCGGAACTGAAGGCCTGGGCGGTGGCCGGGGTCGAGCCCGCGCGCATGGGCATCGGACCTGTGCCGGCCACCAACAAGGCGCTCGAACGCGCCGGGCTGACCTTCAAGGACATCGACCTGATCGAGCTCAACGAGGCGTTTGCCGCGCAGGTGCTCGCCTGCACGCGCGCCTGGGAGTTCGGCGCCGGCGATTTCGAGCGCATGAACGTCAACGGCTCCGGCATCTCGCTGGGCCACCCGGTGGGTGCTACCGGGGTGCGCATCCTGACCACGCTGGTGCGCGAGATGCGGCGGCGCCAGGCCCGCTACGGGCTGGAGACCATGTGTATCGGGGGTGGCCAGGGTCTGGCCGCGGTGTTCGAGCGCTTCGTCTGATCGCGTGGGTCGGGAGCGTTGGCACCCGTGCCCGGTGGGTGGCGGCGCTGGCGAGGCGCCCCGCCTGCCATCGGCGCGGCGCCTCGCCCTGGAATCTCAGCCGGCCAGCTCGTCGTAGGCCGGTACCGAGTCGCCGTGGCACGACCAGCTCGCGCGCGAGCCCATGAACAGGCGCGCGCCCGCACTCACGCCGGGGTCGGTGTCGAGAGAACCGGCGGGAATGTTCACCGAATCACCCTGTGGTGACAGACGCGGCACCCGGCCGCCGCATTCGACGCAGAACACATTGGTGAAGCGCTCGGCCTCGGGCACCTTGTAGCGGCGGATGAGATTCTCGCCCGCGTCCCAGGTGAGCGTCCCGGCGACGACCAGGTTCGAGACGTGTCCGGTGCCGGTCGCCTTGCGGCAGCGTGAGCAATGGCAGTGGTAGAGCTGCCTGGGTTCGCCGTGCACGGTGTAACGCACGCCGCCGCACAGGCAGCTTCCGGTCAGGGTCTTGGTGGTCATCGGCGGGGGTCTCCTCGGGCGTGGGTGATCGGGTGCGTGTGTTCGCATGCGGGACGCTATGGTCGTAGCGCCCGCCGCACTCGTCAACGGGGAGCGCGGATGATCGCGGTCGGCCCGGCGAGCGGACCAGCGGGTTCTATCGAGCGTGCTGCGGCGTGCCGCGATTTCAACAACCGTCCAGCATGCGTAGCAGCGACGCGCGATGCGCCAGCGGATCGCGCAGGTGTCGCTCGCGAACGAACATACCTGCCAGCCGATAGGCGTCGCGCTCGGCTGCCGCCGGGCACGGCAGCCGGTCGATCGCGCCGCTGCGAAACTGCACGTGATGCACGAGCTCGTGGAGCAGGCGCTCGTGAAAGTATGGATTGTCGAGATGGTTGGCGAACTCGTCGGCGTAGGGGGCCGACTCTGCCCGCACCACATAGATGGTGCCGTGCTCGCCCGCGTGCGGATCGTAGGCGCCGAACAGGCGGGTATCGGCAACGGTGGGAGCCAGGGTCATGCCTGCGAGCCTGTGAACCTGCCGGGTGATCTCGAGCGGCGTCATCTCGACGATCGTGGGCGCCGGCAGTCCCGCCACCTCGAGAGCCGAGTGCGAGCCGATCCAGATCAGCAGTGAAGCAATCAAGGCGTCCAAAGCAAGTCCTTTCCGGCCGGGCCGTGCCCGCGCGGGTTCGCAGAGCATACGCGCGGCGGGCCAGCCTGCCTATGCCGGTGCCTGCGCCGCGGGTCGCCCGCCGTGTGCCGTCGCCAGGCATACCACCGGCCCGACGGCAGCCACAGACGCACGACCATTCCCGGCTCCGCCGAACGTGCGGCCATGCTCACCGTTGCGACCGAACGGACCGCATCACGAGCATCGATCCGCAGGCATCTCGCGCACAACCGGAGCGCGCCAGCTACGACGAAGTCTTCGCCCTGCCGGCTGACGGGCGCGGCGGTCGCTTGCACTGAAGGGCCATTGCAGTCAGTAGCGGAACTTGGCAACCAGCTCGAATCGCCGGATCGCGCTGGCGTCGGCGTCGAAGGCGGCGCCCGGGCTGAAATAGCCGAACACCGCTTCGAACTTCATGTTGCGTCCGTAGCGCATTCCGAGTGTCAGGTTTGCCCCCCAGCCCAGCGAGCGATGAATGCCATCGGGTGATGAATCCAGCCGACTGTCGCGAAGCCGGGTCGACGCCTGCTGCTGCGAATATCGATGCCAGGTCAGATCCATCGACCAGCTCGGACTCGGCCGAACACCGGCGCCGAGGGTGAGTATGGTCAGATTGCTCAGCTCGGGATCGAGCGCATGGCCGTAGTAGTCGATCGATGCGACGCCGTCCAGTCGCGCGGTGTTTCCCTGCAGGCCCGTCTGTCGGAAAGCATGGTCATCGCCACTGCCGTCGTCGCCGCTGCCGAGCGCCAGCGCCATGGTCAGGGACGGTCGCCACGAGAACTCCTTGAAGGCTCTCGTGACGCCCACGTCGAAGCCATGGCCCGATATCGGACGGTGCTGAGCCCGCCCGCGCACGAGCGCGGCTTCGAGCCAGAAATCGATCTTCGCCGGCAGGCGTCCCATGGCACGCGCACCGAAGAAGTCGAGCTCTTCTTGATCGTCGAATCCGCGTTCGTCCACGCCGACCCAGTAGATGCTTGCCTGACGCCGGTCTTGAAACGCCCGATACAAACGCAGATAGCCGACCCTCGGTCCGCCATCATCACGCGGTGCCAGCAGATCGTCCTTGAACCACGATTGCCGACCGAGAAAACCCAGCAGGCCGAATCCGTCGCCGCGCCAGGCCAGCCCGACGCCGTCGAGTTCTTCGTCGAACAACCACTCGCGCTCGTCCTTCACGGTCTGTCGGCCAACGACGAGCAGCGCGGCGGGGTTGTCCGTTCGCCACTGCCAGAACAGGGACTTGATCTTCAGTTCGGTTGCGTGACTGCCGGCCCTGTCGGCGCGCTGGCGCCGGTTGTCGGCGAGTTCCAACGTGGCCTCGAGCCGATGATGCCGACCAAGGAAGACATTGCCGACCAGGCCGAACTGGGCACGCCTGATGGAGCGGTCTTCGTCGTCCGCGCGATCGAGGTTCTCGTTGCGACGGTCGTCCCATTCCAATTCGGCAGTTCGACCGAGGTGCCACTGCGCGCCCCACGGGGCGGGCCAAAGCGGCTGAAACTGGCGCTCGAAGTCCCGGTCCTCCCAATCGTTGGATTCCGCCAGGTCGAAGTCCTCCATCGCCGGCGCCGGGACCGGCAACAGCGATAGCGCCGCAATGGTCGCTGCAACGGCGACGCGACCGACTCGGCGCATTGCCGGGTCGAGCCATCCGTGTCGGCCTTCCGCCAGCGCGTCACGGGAACGGATGCGGGCGCGATCAGTCATCGCATTCACCAAGCGCCAGTGCGTTGCCCAGGCGCGCTTCCCAGTCAGGGCTGAACGTTTGTGCATGATGTCGCGCCAGCATCAGCGCCGACCAACTGCGCAGCCAGCGGCGACGTTGCATCGTGTGCTTCGACGGCGGACGGTCGGAATCGGATCGCATCGCGTCGTCCAGCCAGGCCGATAGACGGCGCGCGCGATCGGGTCGGTACGCTCCGAGTCGGAGTCCGTCGCGGACGCGGGTCTCCAACATCACCAGATCCAGAAGGCGGTCGCAACGGCAGCTCTGGTCGACGTCGAGCAACCAGATGCAGCCTTCGCCGAATAGAAGATGGTCCGGCTTCATGTCGCCATGACACGGAACGCTGTCGAATGTCGGCGCGCTGTCTCGAAGCGAGCTCACGAGCTCACGAGTGCGCGCGGCCATTCCCGGATGCACCGCGCTGATCAGCTCTGCGGCCTGGTGCGCCTGGGCGACCATGGCGTGCGCCGTCTGTTCGCGTTCGAGGCGTAAGCCGCGCCGAGCAATGCCGGCAATCTCCAGCAAGCCGATTCTTATGGTGTCGTCCGGTACGGCGCGCCCCTTGCCGGCCAGCCAGGCGCTCAGATCATGGCCGTCGGCACATGCGAGCGTCATCGAGCCGTCGCCCGGGTCGGCGCGGAGCAAGGGCGGAACGCGCATCTCCCGGTCGCGAATGCCGTCGGCGAAGCGGCGCCAGCGCTGCGCATGGTCCGTCAGCTCCGCCGGGGGCACCAGCTTGACGAAACATTGCTCACCATCGGCTCGCGTCACGCGCAGGCTTGCGCTGATTCCTGGTCGGTAGCGGACCAACTCTGTGGATGACGTTGGAGCGTCTGCCCCGGCGGGCAACTCGTCGCCCTTCGCCAGCCAGTGTCGCAGGCCCGGCAGACGATGGTCGCGTGGCAGCAATGCCAGCCTGGCGCCTGTCACCGGTTCGACCAGCTCGAGCGGATGTGCCTCGTCGTGTGTCTGCGCTTCGGGCATCGAAGGGTCGCGACGCTGACGCGGGTCGGCATGCAGCCAGGCCGCCGCCTCGCATCGGCGTGCACCCGATGGTCCCGTCACGACGACTCGCAGTTGAATGACCGCACGTCGACCGACGCGGTAGCGGAATCGAACCCTCTCAACCGAAGAGATCGTCCACTTGCCGGCGCTTGCATCGCGCATCGCGGTGGCCAGCGCGTCCTCGAACAGTGCCGGATGCATGGCGATGGCGAGCCCGGGCATGGCGGGATCATGAATGAACTGCTCGGCCATCAGAGAGCAGACCCGAGCAACAAGTCCTGCACGGTCTCCTCGGTGTCGGTCGCGAAGGCGTGAATTGCGAGGACCCTGAGAAACGACACCCGCGCCCAGAACGCGATTCGCGACCAGCGAGCGCTGCCGCAGCGGTGTTCGAGGCGTCGCGCGAACTCGTCCGCGGCATCCACGCCGGGAGAGTCCTCCAGGCACTCGCGCCAGCGCAGGTGGGCGAGCAGATTGCCCGCGTCCAGATCGGGGTCGCTCAAACAGAATGTGTCGAAGTCCAGCAGGCCGGGTCCGTCCGGACCGAGCAGCATCTGCCCTTCGTGCAGGTCGCGATGGCAGGGGGAATCCGCCATCTGTGCCAGACCGCTGAAGTCGACGAACAGCTGCCGCACCCTGCCCTCGAACGGCGATGCCAGCTCAGGCCGCCAGCGGGCGAGTCGCGTCTGCCAGTCGAGCAGCAGAGACAGCTCCTTGCGCGCGTCGTGCCGCGGTGCTTCGACCCCGCCCAATGCCGCCAGGCCGGCGAGTATCGTCAACCCGGCATCGATGCGCGCAGACCAGGCGTGATCGGGATCGCTCGCCGCGGCGCCGGGCAGCGCGTCGAAGACCGCGACGCCGAGTACGTCGTCGAATGCGATGGGCGTCGGCACGTTCACGCTCGCGGCCGTGCGGCCAGATCTCAATGCCGCTGCGATTCGGCGATGTTGATCGAATCGGAGTCTGGCCCCCGGATGGCTGACCGGTGCCAGCCGGAGAAATCGCCGGCGAGGGTCGTGACCATGACGCCCATCCAGGCTCAGCACTGCCCGCTTGCCCAGGCGGTGGGCATGTAGCCGCGTTGCGACTTCGGTATCGCCGGCCACCGGCTCGCCGATACGGTCCATCATGTCGCGTACGGCCATCGGGTCGCGCAGCAGGCGCAAGCCGGGCAGCGCGGCGTCACGGCCCGCCAATCGGATGGTCAGCGGCGATCCGGGCAGCGGTACAACCGGATCGGGGTCGCGGGCATGTGCCTGCGCACGGCGCGACTTGCGCAGACGCTGCGATTCGTCCGCGGCCACCCGTGCCGGATCGTCGAAGGTGGGCACGCCGTGCAGCGTCAGGTGAGGGTCGCCGTGGAGGTCGTCGCAGCGGTACTGAACCACGGTAGCCCCGCGCTTGCCGAAATGCACGCGCTCGACGGTCACCCTGCGCGGAGTGTCGAATCCCCACTGTCGCAAGGCCTCGCAGATGGGTTCCCGAAGGCGATCGAGATCGAGAGCGGCTGCGAGGGGGTCCACCTTTGGTCTTCGTGTACTCGACGCCACTGCATCGGGCGGGCCGTCGCGGTATACCGGGCTCATGTGGCGGTATCTGTCAGCAGGGTGCGAGTGGCGGCCGCTTCGTCGACGAAGCGGCCGTCCGCGACACGCACGATGCGATCGACGAAGGGTAGCGACGCGGTATCGTGTGTGACGATCAAGGTGGTGCGGTTCCTGGCCGCGCGTGCGAGAGCCTGCGAGACCTCCGCAGCGGTCGTCGCGTCCAGGCCGTTCAGCGGTTCGTCGAGAATCAGAATGCGGGCGTCGCGCACCACGGCTCTGGCAATGGCGATGCGCTGTCGTTGTCCTCCCGAGAGCGTCTTGCCCCGCTCACCCACCACCGTTTCATAGCCGTCCGGCAGCCTGCAGATGAAATCGTCGGCGCCTGCGATCCGGGCGGCTGCCACGATCGCATCATCGTCGGCGTTCAGCCGCCCATAGGCGATGTTCTCCCGAATGGTGGTGCCGAACAGCACCGTGTCCTGAAGAACGATGGCGAACTGCTCACGCAGCGAGTCGAGGGTCAGGTCACGGATGTCGACACCGTCGATCAGCACCCGACCTTCGGCCGGATCGTAGAATCGCAACAGAAGTTGCATCGCCGTGGACTTGCCGACCCCGCTGTCGCCGACGACCGCGACGATCTCCCCCGCCGCGATCTGCAGCGAAGCGCGATCGAAGACCGGGCGGCGACCGCCGTAGTCGAAGCTCACGGACTCGAAGCAGACATCGCCGCGGAACGACGGTGCCGGACGCGCGTCGGCGCGTTGATCCACCTCGGGGCGCAGATCGAACACCTCGAGCAGGCGTTCGCCGCTGGCCACGGCCTTGGCGACCCGGCCCGTGAGGCCGGCAAGCTTGCGTACCGGTTTGTACAAGGACCGCAGGTAGGCCGTGAAGACCAGCAGATCGCCTGGTGAGATCGCGCCTGCATAGACGCGTTTGACGCCGTACCACACCACCATCATCGTTCCGAAGGCCAGAATGACCTGGACGAGCCGGTCCATGTGGCCCTCGAGACGCGTCGCCACCAGGCCGGCCTCGGTGGAAGCATGATTCTGGCGCGCGAAGCGCGCCTCCTCATGAGCCTCGCGGGCGAAGCCCTTGACCACGGCCATGGCGCCGAGGTTCTCGCTCATCACATTCGCGATCCGGCCTTCCTTGCGCCGCTGACGACGCGCGGCGCCGCGGATACGGCCGGCGAAGTGACGTGATACCGCCATCAGAGCGGGCAGGATGATGACGCCGGCAATCGTCAGCCGCCAGTCCAGCCACAGCATGATGCCGATGGTCGCCAGCACGATCAGCCCTTGCGAGCTCGAATAGATGACCGCGTTGACCAGCAGGTCGCGCATCATGCGCACGTCGCCGGTGAGTCTTGCCAGCAGGTCGCCGCTGCTCGCCTGATCGTGGAAGGAATGAGAGAGGCGCTGGATGTGCCGATACAGGTCGAGCCTGATGTCCGCGACGATGCGCTGACCGGCGCCGGAGATCAGGACGCCTTGGGCGTAGCCGGCCGCGCCGGCGATCAGCGCGATGGCGAGAATGGCGACCGATGCGCCGATCAACAAAGTATCGCCACCGCCGGTCAGTCGCAGCGCCCAGGCTGTGACCGGATCGGGATCGGACTGCGGGATCAGCAGCCCGTCGAAGACCAGCTTGAGCGGCCAGGGGGCCAGCAGACTCGCCGCCGTCGCCACGATCATCGCCATCGTGCCCAGCGCGAGAGTGCGTCGATGCCGCCTGACATGGCTCCCGAGCAGTCCGACCAAGCGTCTGACGGAGACGGCATCGATCGATTCCATCGCCTTCAGCATGCGCTGGCTCCGGTTCGGGAGCGTAGATCCATTGCCCTGGCCAGCACCCGCTGCGCATTGCGACGCCAGCTGTGTTCGGCACTGGCAATCCGCGCAGCCGCGCCAAGGCGTGTGCGCAAGTCATGCTCGTCGAGCAGGTGGGCGAACGCATCGGCCAGTCGATCGGGGTCGCCGGGTGTCGTCAGCCACGCGTTCCGATCGTGCTCCAGGACTTCGGCGACCTGACCGATCCGGCTTGCCACGATCGGTCGTCCCATCGCCATGTACTCGAACAACTTCAAGGGCGAGAAGTAGAAGTCCTCGGCCGCGGGATAGGGGGCTACGGCGATGTCCATCTGGCCGATCAGCTCGGGCAATGCATGATGCGCAACCCATCCGGTGACCGTGACGGCGTCAGCGATGTCGGCGCCCTGCACGAAGCCATCGATCCAATCCCGCTTCGGCCCGTCGCCCACGATCAGCAGCCGTGTGTCCGGACGCAGGTGGTGCAGGCTTCTGAAGGCCTGCAGGAGCTCGAAGATGCCGTGCCAGTGTTTGAGGCTGCCCGTGAAACCGATGGTATTGGCGTGCTTGCGAAGATCCGATCCTGGCGAGAACATGTCGTGGTCGACACCGTTGCCGAGCACCGAAACCCGCCCGGCCTCGACGCCTTTTCCGAGCAGCCAGGTCCGCAACGCTCCCGACACCACGAACAGATGATCGGCCTGATCGAACACGCGCCGCTCGATCTCGGCGGCCAGTTCGACGTCGACGAGACGGCGATACGCGAGCTGTTCTCGTACGAGCGGCGCATTGACTTCCATCAGCACCGGCACATCGAGTCGCCTGGCAGCCCGCACACCCGCATCGGACCACAGCGAGTAGCGTTCGTAGATGGCATCGAACGGCCAGCGCCGATGCAACTCGAGTAATCGCTCGAACATCATCTGCGACTGTTCGCGCCGCGCCTGCTCCTTGCTTTTCCGCGCGTCGATGCCGGCAGCCTCGTCCAGCGCAATGACCGGGACATCGACCAGGCCGGGCGGGATCGACTCGACCCTGGCGCTCAGCACATGCAGTGCGGCTTCCTCATCGGTCATCGCCCTGACCAGCTCGACGATATGTGTGGTGGCACCCTTGGCAGCGCCGAGCGCAATGCCGTGGTCGCAGTTCACGTAGGCGATACGCATCAGTTGGTTACCATCGGAGTCGCACGAGTCGGGTTGGGAAGCGCGCTGACGCCGAACCACTGGGCGAGCAGGCGCGCATTGCGGTGGACATCGAAGCGTCGCGCACAGCGCTGCCGTCCGCGACGTCCGCGGGCCGCCCGCTCCGGCGCGTCCAGCAACGCGTCGGCGAGTGCATCGGCGAGCGCCGACGAATCGTTGGGCGCGACGAGCCAGCCGGCCTCTTGGTCGCCCACGATCTCCGGGCAGCCGTTGACCCGCGTGGTCACGACCGGCACACCCATGGCCAGACTTTCGATGAGAACGGTGGGCAAGGCGTCGCGGTCGCCACTGTCATCGACCACGCAGGGCAGTGCGGTCACGGTCGCGCTGCGAATCTCTTCGATCAAGGCGGCCTGAGTTCTCGGCCCGACCAGGCGAACGCAGTCGTCGAGCTTCATCGCGTCGATCCGACCCTGCAGGGCACTGCGAAGAGGGCCCTCACCGATGATGTCGCAGCGAAAGGCGAGGTCCCGGCTTCGCAACGATGCGCAGGCGTCGATCAGGTCCGAAAACCCCTTCTTGGCAACGAGACGGCCGATGGCCAGGATCCGGTTGTCTGCCTGCGCCGACACCGGGCCGGGCGCGAAGCGATCGAGATCGACCCCGTTGTAGAGCAGCCGGATATCCGCCGCCGTGCCGGCCGTGAGTGACTCGAGGTGCAGGCGGTTGAACTCGGTCACGGTCGACACGAACCTGGCGGCCGCCATCTTGTGACACCGGGCGAGAGCATCGGTCTCCGGGTCTACGTAGCAGTGATAGATGTCGCGCGCATGCGCGGTGAACGAGAAGTCGATTCGCGCGGCGCGCGCGGCGATCATGGCGGCGGTCGCGGCATCCGAGCCGAAGTGCGCATGCAGATGAGCCAGCCTGCGCTCGCGCGCGATGCGCGCGATCCAGCCGGCCTGGCGACGCAGACGGAGAATGGCGGAACCCGAATGGGCGGCCCAGATCGGATGGGCGTCGGGCTCGGCGTTCAGGGCGCTGCGCCAATGCGGATCGTCGAACGGTTCGAGATCATGCAATGGATCGCGACCGTCGTAGGTTTTCAGTCGATGAACCGGTGCGCGCACCTCGTCGAGCATCTCGTGGCGCATGGGCTCGTCGGGGTCCCGCAGAGAGAACACTTCGACGTGCACGCCGGCGCGTTCGAGCGCGAGGATCTCGTTGACGACGAAGGTCTCGCTGAAGCGCGGAAAGCGCTTGAGCACATATCCGACGCGGAAACTGGAACGATCAAGCATCCTGCAAGCTCCGTTGCGATGTCCGCCGTGTCGGCTTTCTCTCGTGCAGGATCGCGGCAATATGGGCCGCCGCGCACTGAGCGCCGTCGAGGCGGATGGGGGCATGCGTGTCGCGCGGTGTCCCGCCACGAACGCGCAGCGATTCGAATCGCCTGGTCAGCCTGTCGACCAGATCCTCTTCGAGCGAGGCGCTTTCGATCAGTCCGAGCCCGGTGAAAATCTCGGCGCGCATGATCTGCTCCAGGCTCGGACCCAGGCGTGGCACGACCAGGGTCGGAACGCCGGCGGCAATGGCTTCGACCACTGTGTTGTAGCCGCCCATGCAGAGCAGCAGGTCGACTTCCCGCAGGAGTTCCGGCATGCGGGTCGTGTGCTTCATGAAGTGCACACCGATCCGTTCGGCCGCGCGTTCCAGGTGTCCGGCGAGTTCGCTGTCCATCAACGGCCCGGCGATCACGGTGACGTCGGGGCGTCGCCCGGCGGGCAGGCGTGCAATCGCCCGCAGGGCGGCGGCCATCATCGGGTAGGCGTCTCGTCCGCCACCGCCGGACACCAGGACATGCGGCGACTCGCGACGCGAATCGCCGACGCGCGAGGCCGTCGTCACGTTCGCACCGACATAGCCGCAGTAATGGCTCTCGAGCCCGGTGATTCGATCGAGGCCGTAATGCCGGGCGCTCGGGTAGATCTTCTCGTCGCCGTAGATCAACACGGAGGCGTAGGCCGAGCCAAGCAGCTTGTCGACGCCGGCCTTGCGCCACCGCTCGGTGACTGCGGCAGGACGGTCGAGGATATCGCGAAGACCGAGCACGAAGTGCGCGTCGGGCGCCGTTCGGCCGCGCGCCTCGATCAGTGGTGTCAGCTCGTTCCACACACCCGCCGGCTCGTGATCCACGAGCATCAGATCGGGTGCGAAGGCTTCGTAGGCGCGCGTGATCAGCCCGCTGCGCAGCGCATAGAGCTCGTCTGATCCGATGCGCAGGCTCGCCGGGCGCCAGCGGTCGCGGCCGATCTTGGTCACCGAGGGCAGCTTGATCACGTCGATGCCGGGTCCGACCTCGAACATGGCGCCGCCCGGACAGCCGACGACCATGAGCACGCTGAGATCCGGAATCAGTTTCTGAAGCCGATGGGCGATGGTCGTATTGCGCCGCATGTGACCGAGTCCGATCGAGTCATGCGAGTACATCATCACCTTCGGACCGCGACCCTGCTCTGCCGTGGCGCTGTCCTTCTGATCCATCAGCAGCGCGCAGACGAGTTCGCGGAAGTGCGACAGGGAGAATGGCTTGGACAGGAAGGCGATCGTGTTCAGCGATTCGGCGATCGAGCGATTCGACACACTGTCCTGACCGGTCATCACCATCACCGGTATGCGCGGGTCGCGGGCCTGAACCCGGCGCGCGAACTCCAGTCCGTTGCCATCGCCAAGGCTGATGTCGACACAGACCAGGTCGGCAACCCGCGTGGCGCCGTCCAGCGCGGCGCAAGCTTCGGCGAAGGAGCCCGCGGTTCGCACGCCGACCTGCAGGCGCTGCAGCGAACGAGCCAGGTTGCGAGCCAGGATGGCTTCGTCCTCGACGATCAAAACGGAAGGTTTCATGACAGCCCCTTGGGTCAGGAACCCTCCTTTGCAAGAGCCGCGCCAGCTGGCATTCGTCGTCCACGAGCCCTCCGACCGGCCCGCCTTTGGTGGGCTCGGACGGCGTCGTGCGGGCGAAGCGGTCGTCGACCGGGGCGTCGGATCGGCGTCAAATGCCCAGCCGGCTGGGGCAAATCCCCCATTGCGTCGCGAACGGGATCTTCTGAAGTCGTCACGCGAAGGCTATGCTTGGGGCGATGGCCTGGTTCGAGCACGCGTTCGGCGTCGTTTCGTGCCTGCGGCGGTGACATGTCGAGAGGGTGACGTTCGATGGAGATTGCTAGATCGCTCTGGCCGATGCGCGCGCGCGCGGCAGGACCGGCCGCTCATTCGCGCGGCCGTTCGCGCTTCTGGCGCTGGTTCATGGCGTTCAGCTTGTTGATCATCGTGATCAACAGCGCCGTGTTTTCATGGCTGTTGGCGGGTTTTCTCGAGCGCCGCATGCTCGAGCGCGATGTCACCGTGGCGATGGAGTTCGTCAATTCGATCGTGCGCGTGCAGCGGGCGGGTGCGTATTTCCACGGTCAGTCGATGGATCCGTCGACGCCCGAGATGGAGGAGTTCTTTCGCCATGTGGCGAGCCTGCCCGGCGTCTTTCGTGCCAATGTCTACGGTCAGGACCGCTCGGTCCTGTGGTCGAGCGATCCGGCGCTGATCGGGCGCCGCTTCACGGAGAACGATGAGCTGGAAGCCACGTTCCGAGGAGAGCTGGAGCCGGAGATCGAGTCGGTCGATCGAGGCCAGAAGCCCGAGCATGTCAACTTCCCGCCGGGCATCGATCGCTACATCGAGAACTACCTGCCGATATGGTCGGAAGACCGTGCCAGCGTGGTGGGCGCCGTCGAGATCTACAAGCACCCCACCCAGCTGCTGAGTGCCATCCATACCGGCCAGATGTATGTCTGGCTGGGGTCGGGGGTGGCCGCGCTCATCCTTTATGCCGCGCTCGGTCTGGTCGTCGCCCATGCGCAGCGCGTGCTGCGCGAACAGGAAGCTCAGAACGTCGAGATGGAGCGACTGGCCGTGGTGGGTGAAATGGCGTCCGCCGTCGCGCACGGACTGCGCAATCCGCTGGCCGCGATCCGCTCCTGTGCCGAGCTTGCGCTCGACGACCAGCTCAGCGATCAGAGCCGTGAATCGATCGGCGACATCGTCGCGCAGAGCGACCGGCTCGAGGGCTGGATTCGCAGCTTCTTGCGACGGGCGCGTAGCGATGGGGAGACGCCCACCGAGATCATCGCGGTCGACGAGGTCGTGCGCGAGTGCCTGGCCGGCTTCGCGGCCCAGCTGGGCGCGCGCAACATTCAGGCCATATTCGATTCGAGCGGCGACAGCCCGCTGGTGTACGCGCCCCGCAACGAGTTGAATCAGGTGTTGAACTCGGTCGTCTCGAACAGCATCGAGGCGATGAAGGAAGACGGACTGCTGTCGGTGTCGCGTGAACGGGATGCCGATGGCATGATCTGCGTGATCATCACGGATACGGGTCCGGGCATCCCGGAGTCGATCGCGGGGGGCGTGTTCACGCCGTTCGTCACGACCAAGTCGTCTGGTCTGGGCATCGGACTGGCGCTGGCGCGTCGCATCATCGAGAGAATCGGCGGGTCGATGGAACTCGCCAACCGGCGGGAACGCGGCGCGATCGTGCGTGTCCTGGTGCCTGCCGTACGGGGATGAAGATGGTTGCATCGGTATTCGTCGTCGACGACGAGGAGATCCTCGCGCGCACGATATGTCGCTACCTGAACAAGCGCGACTTCGAAGCCGAGTATGTCTGCTCGCTGGCCGATGGGCACAAGCGTCTGCAAGAGGGTTTTCGTCCGGATGTGGCGTTCGTCGATTACCGCATCGGGCGCGCCAGTGGCATCGATCTGCTCGATGCGTTCCGAAAGCTGTCGCCGCGCACGGTCGTGATCATGATGACGGGCCATGGCGATGTCGATGTCGCCGTCAGCGCCATGAAGCGCGGCGCGCGTGATTTCCTGACCAAGCCGGTGCCGCTCGAGAATCTGGCCCGGCTCGCGGCCGATCTGACCAAGCCCGACCCGCCGGGGGGCGGCGATTCCGAACCATCGTCGGGTGTGCCGTCGATGCTCGGGCGCTCGCCGCTGGCACAGGGGCTGCGCCAGAACGTCGAGCGCATCATCGAGGCGACACGAGACTTGCGCCGCAATCTGCCTTCCGTTCTCGTGACCGGTGAATCCGGTACCGGCAAGGAGCTGGTGGCGCGAGCACTGCATGCCGATGGCCCGCGCTCCGACGGGCCGTTCGTTTCCGTCAACTGCGCTGCCCTGCCGTCCGATCTGGTCGAGGCGGAGCTGTTCGGGCATGAGCGCGGAGCCTTCACCGATGCGCACCAGCGTCGTGACGGGCTGTTCTCCAGCGCCGACGGCGGTGTCCTGTTCCTGGACGAGATCGGCGAGATGCCGCTGGCTGCGCAAGCGAAACTGCTGAGAGTGCTCGAGGAACGCGTCATCCGTCCGGTCGGTTCGAGTGCGGCCCGGCCCGTCGACGTCTGGGTGATTGCCGCAACCAATCGCCATCTGGCCGATCTCGTCGCCGAAGGCAGCTTCCGCGGTGATTTGATGTTCCGCCTGCAGGTGCTCTGGGTCGATGTACCGCCGCTGCGTGAGCGCGACGCGGACATCCTGCTGCTCGCCGAGTCCTTCGTGCGACGCTTCTCGGCGCTCTACGGCGGCACGCCGCGGCGGCTGACCGATGATGCGCGGGCCCGCCTGCTGTCGCACCGGTGGCCGGGAAACGTGCGCGAACTGCGCAACGTGATCGAGCGGGCGGTGGTGCTGGCCGGCCCCGGCAACGACATTCGCGCGAACCACATCATGGTCACCGAGGTGCAGGCGGCGCCGGCGGCTACGCTCGAAGGCATGGAAGTCGCCATGCTGCGCCAGGCGCTCGAGCGCTCCAACGGCAATGTGACGCGAGCCGCAGCGTTGCTCGGCATCTCACGCGACACCATGCGCTACCGAATCGAGAAATTTGGTTTGTTGCCCAAGTAGTCTCAGGCCGGTCGCGCCGACCATGACGGCAACCACGACGCCAGGCGATCGGCGAGGTCGGCGTCGCCGTGCTCGGCACGTTTGAGCGCACGGCGGATCAGTGCCAGACAGGCGTAGTCGCGTAGACGTGTCCGGTCGATGGCGGTCGGCCCCGGTGCGTATGCCCGCTCGACCCGCGCCAACGATGTTTCGATGGCGATCCGTTTTCCGCACCGGGCGTGTTCGGCAACGGTTGCCATGTGTGCGGCGAAGTTGCCCAGATCGGCCTCCGGCGGTCCGATCGCGAGGTCATCGAGGTCGACGATCCAGAGCGCGCCATCGGTGTCGATGATGAACTGGCCGGCGTGCAGGTCGCCGTGCACGAGCCCGCCAGACTGAGGTGATCGATCCAGGCGTGCGCATGTCTCGGCGATGACGGCGACCATCCAGTCACCACCATGGGCGGCAAAGCGGGGGCGGATTCGCTCGAGGGGGTCGACCGGCCCAAGACGAAGCCCGAACGATTCGTCTAGCGTGTGCAGCGAGCGTATCAGGGCCATGATCGCGCGCAGCCGGGCGGGTGACCGGGCAAGCTCGCCGGGCATCAGGGCGGGCCCGTCGATACGATCGAAGTGCAGCAGACAGCGATCGTGCGCGTCGACCCGACCGACCGGCGTCGACATCCCGGCGGTCGCCAGCGCGCGGGATCGAGCCGCCGCGCGCTCGGCCAGGGCGGGTGACGCAAAGCGCTTGTGCACCGTGTTCGCGGAGAACGCGATGCGTGGCTTCAAGGTGTCGCCAGGCATCGTTCGAGCCCCGCCGCGGCAGCGCCTTCCCCGCTCGGTCCGAGATCGACGGGCGCACGCCGTTCGCGCCGGGCGAGCTGCTCGGCCAGCCAGCGGGCCGAATGCTCGTGCTCGCCGACGACGTGGCGATGTCCGAGTCGCGCCTGCCAGTGTCGGGCCCGACGATCCTGGTCGTCGATGTTGCGCGCAATCGGCACCAACATGGCGGGCACATCGGTCTGGGCCAGCTCGAGGATCGTGTTGTAGCCGACGGTCGTAATCACGACGTCGGCTTTCGAAAGCCACTGGTTGAGCGCACCACCGACTTCGATGACATGATCGCAGCCGAGTAGTCGGTCGTCCTCGGAGGCGCGCGGTCCCAGTACCTGAAACACCTCGAAATCGCGCTCCGACAGGTTCCGAGCGGCCGCGAGGACGGGCTCGATCCGCTCTCGCAGCGCTTGCCGGGTAGCGGCATTGCCGCCGCCACCGAAGGTCACCAGCGCCATCGGCGTGCGGGCCGGATCCCGGGGGACGATAGGGGTCGGGCGATAGATCCAGCCGACATGCAGGATTCGCTCGGCGAAGGTCGGGGGGATGGTCGGTTGCCACGCCAGCGGCGGATTCGGTATCAAAACCAGATCCCAGGCGCGCGAGCCGCACGAAAAATCCGGGATACGCTGCTCGGGCATCTCGCGCAGGATCAATGCGCGACGCATCGAGAGGGTGTCGATGCCGGGCATGATCAGGGTATCGGCAACCATCAAGCGTGCGGGCCGCGCTTGCAGCGCCGCCGCCATCGCGTCGCGTTCGACGATCATGTGCTCCGCGAACACGGTTTCGGATGGGTCTTCGAACGCGATCGTCGGCGCATTGGTCATCATGCCGATGCGAAGATCGGGCCGTCGGGCGGCCAATGCCCGCGCAATCGTGTGACAGCGCATCAGATGGCCGAGACCGCTGCGTGCGGTCGCGCAGAACCAGATGTCGACGGCATGCTCGATCACGAACGGCTCCGGCGATGAAGCAGGATTGGCGGCAACCCGTGTGATCTCGACAGACGCACGGGTCGGGGGCACGACAATAGCCGTTCACGATGCGCTCGCAAAGACGCGAATCCGTCGTGCCGGGGCTGGTGACCCAGGGGCGGGGCATTTGCCCCGCGAAGCGCCGGGTATGGCGCGGTCAGGCGTTGCCGGGCACCGTGGCCGGCACCGGCTCGAGCTGCCGACCGATCTCGGCGAGCAGCTCATAAGAGCGCAGACGCGCATCGTGGTCGAAGATGGCTGCGCTAACCATCAGTTCGTCGCAGGCCGTGCGTGTCATGAAGCGCTGCAACTCGGCGCGAACGGTGTCCGGCGAACCGACGAACGAGCAGGTCAGCATGCGCATCGCGTGCGCTTTCTCGGCCGGTGTCCAGTAGGTTTCGATGTCGTCGATGGGTGCCTGCAGCAGGCCACGCTGATTGCGCACCATGCTCACGAAGCGCATCTGCAGCGAGGTGAACAGACGGCGTGCCTCGGCATCGGTATCGGCGACGACCACGTTCACGCACGGCATCGCCCACGGCTTGGCGAGCTGTTCGGACGGCTGGAAGCGAGACCGGTATTCGTGCAGTGCGTCGTCGAGCGCATCCGGCGCGAAATGCGATGCGAACGAATAGGGCATGCCGAAATACGCGGCGACCTGGGCGCCGTACAGGCTCGAGCCGAGGATCCAGATCGGCACGTTCAGATCGGTGCCGGGCACCGCGCGGATCTTCTGCCCGGGCTGACACGGGCCGAACAGCGCGCGCAGCTCCTGGACGTCTTCGGGGAAGTGTTCGGCCCAGCGCGGGTCGCGGCGCAAGGCACGCATGGTCAGCTGGTCGGTGCCGGGCGCACGGCCGAGGCCGAGATCGATGCGGTCCGGATACAGCGAAGCCAGCGTGCCGAACTGCTCGGCGATGATCAGCGGTGCGTGATTGGGCAACATGATGCCGCCGGAGCCGACGCGGATGCTGGAGGTACCACCGGCCAGGTAGCCGATGACCACCGACGTGGCGGCGCTCGCGATGCCGGTCATGTTGTGATGCTCGGCGACCCAGAAGCGCTGGTAGCCCCAGCGCTCGGCGTGGCGGGCCAGATCGAGCGCCGTGGGCAGGGCATCGGCCGGGGTCTGTCCCTCGCGAACGGGAACCAGATCGAGGATCGAGAGCGGCAACATCGCGGAGTCCTGTGCTGTGGCGGGGCTTGCCGACCGGTGGGGACGGCTCCCGCATAATGTAGCAAGCCGGCCACGCCTCTGTGGCGAAGACCGCCTACCCTTCTCCCGGAGATTGCCAGTGTTCCTCAAACGATCATTTCCAGTCCTCGTCGCATCGCTCGCGACGATAGCGTCGCTCGGCGGTGCCGCGCACGCGGCTGACGTGCTCGAGGGCGCGCCCAAGGGCGAGCTGCAACAGTTCTCGTACACGCTCGGTGTGCATTTCGGCAACCAGTTCAAGCGCCGCTTCGAGCAGGACGGGCTCGAGGTCGACAGCGCCGCATTGTTGGCCGCCATCCAGGACGTGCTGCAGGGCAAGGAGCTGCGCCTGAGCAACGAGCAGATGCAGGCGGCGATGGATGCCGCCAATCGCAAGCGCATGGCGGCGCAGGCGGAGGCCGGCAAGGCCAATGCCGAGGCCGGCGCCGCCTATCGCGAGAAATTCGCCAAGGGCAACGGCGTTCAGAAGACCTCCAGCGGCCTGCTGTACAAGGTGCTCGACGAAGGCAAGGGCAAGAAGCCCACGGCCCGCGACCGGGTCAAGGTTCACTACGAGGGCAAGCTGATCGACGGCAAGGTGTTCGACAGCTCGTACAAGCGCGGCGAGCCGGCCGTGTTCGGTGTCGGCCAGGTGATTCCCGGTTGGCAAGAGGTGTTGCAGCTGATGCCGGCTGGTTCCACTTACGAGGTGGTGATTCCGCCGGAACTCGCCTATGGCGAGCGCGGTTCGCCCGGCGGCATCCCGCCGAACTCGACCCTGCATTTCAAGGTCGAGCTGATCGGGCTCGAATAAGCCAGGGGTGGTCGCCGCGGCATCGTTTCGATCCGCGGCGACCTGGGTGATCCGATCGCCCGCCAGGGCTCGTACCGACCGGCGCGATCACGGTCACCGGGAATGCCGGCTGGCGGGCGACGCGGATGTTCAGGAGCCCGCCAGCCGGTGTGCGATGGCGGCCGCATCGCGTGCCGCCGCCCGGTACTCGGCGTCGAGCCGGGCCACCAGTGTGGCCATGGGCGGCACCTCGTTCACCGACGATACCGCGTGGCCGGCACTCCAGACGTCGCGCCAGCGTCTCGGTCGGGTCGGGTCCCGGCGCGCGTTCGCGTCGAGATCGCGACCGGCATCCAGCCCGCCGTGTGCGGGCAGGGCATCCGGGTTCAGGCCGGCGGCCACGATCGACGCTCGCAACATGTTCGTCTCCAGGCCCGTGAAGGCGCGCGTGAGCACGATGTCGTCGAGCGAGCTGTCCACCAGCATGCGCTTGTAGTCGTCGCTGGCCAAGCTCTCGGCGGTGGCGATCATGCGCGTGCCCATGTAGGCGAGATCGAAGCCGAGCGTGCGCGCGGCGAACAGCGCCCGACCGTCGGCCACGCCACCGGCCAGCACCATCGGGCCCGGCCAGATGGTGCGCACCGCCCGAGCGAAAGCAAACGGATTGGCCCAGCCCGTCTGGCCACCGGCACCCGCGGTCAGCAGAATGAGACCATCGACGCCGGCCGTGATCGCCCGTTGCGCGTGGCGCAGCGAGGCCACGTCCGCATAGACCTTGCAGCCTGCGTCGTGCAATGGCCCGAGCACCGGATCCGGCGCACCGACGCTGGTGATCACTCGTTTGACGCCGTGATCGAGCAACACGCGCAAGTCGGCATCGCGACGCGGATTGGAGCGATGCACGATCAGATTCGGCCAGATGTCGCCGGTGGCCCCGCCGCCCAGCGATCGGCCCGAATCGATCCGCCTACGCATGGTGCGCAACCAGTCATCGAGTTCGTCCGTGTCGCGGCAGTTCGCGGTCGGAAAAGCGCCGCCGATACCGGCGGCGCAGGCGCCGACCACGTAGTCGATACCGGACACCAGCAACATCGGCGCGGCGATGACCGGCAGTGTCGTAGCCGCCGGCCTCGGTGCGTCGTCCACGCTGGCGTTCGAGGTCGCCGACACTTGCCCGCTCGCCACGGCGTCAGTTCACCGACCGGCTCTTGCCGGCCCAATATCTGGCACGCAGCACTTTCTTGTCGGGCTTGCCCACCGCCGTGAGTGGCAGGGCGTCGACGATCTCGACGCTCTTGGGCGCGTAGATCGAACCCTTGGCCTCGCGCACGGTTTCGATGATGCGGGTGGGGTCGATCTGCTGGCCGGGTCTGGCCACGACCAGCGCCTTGACCGCCTCGCCCCACTTGTCGTCGGGGACACCGACGACCGCGGCGGCCGACACGCTGGGGTCGCGCATGATCACGTCCTCGATCTCGCGGGGAAACACATTGAAGCCGCCCGAGACGATCATGTCCTTTTTGCGATCGACGATGGTCAGGAAACCATCGCCATCCAGGATGCCGATATCGCCCGTGCGCAGCCAGCCGTCGACCAGGGTATCGCGGGTCAGATCGTCGCGGCGCCAGTAACCGTCCATCACCGTCTGTCCCTGCACGCAGATTTCGCCGGCTTCGCCGGCCGGCAGTTCCTTGCCGCCGTCGTCCAGGATCGCCAGGCGCGCACCGGGCATTGCCTGCCCGCACGACAGCAGGCGGGCCTCATCGTCGACATCGTGCTGCTCGCGCCAGAGACAGGTGGTGATGCCGGCGCACTCGGTCTGGCCGTAGAGCTGGCTGAACACCGGGCCGATGCGGCGAATGCCTTCGATCAGACGCGCCGGTGCCATCGGCGATGCGCCATACATGATGGTCTGCAGGGTCGAGAGATCGGCGCCGTCGAGCCCGGGTGAATCGAGCAGCGAATAGATCATGGTCGGCACCAGCAGGCTCATGGTGGCGCGGTGCTCGCGCACGCCGTCGAGCCAGCGCTGCGGATCCCAGCCCTTGTGCAGGATCACCGTGCCGCCCGTCATCAGCGTGGGCACGACCATCATGCCGGCCGCGTGTGAGATCGGCGCCACGGCCAGATAGCGGCGCTCCCTGGGCAGGTCCCAGCCGGTGGTCACGCTGAACGCCATCTGCGCGAGCGAGCGCTCGGGCAGCATCGCCGATTTCGGTACGCCGGTGGTGCCGCCCGTGTAGAGCAGCCAACTCAGTTGCTCGGGGCGGCCGGCCGTGGTCGGCAACGGATTGGCGTCGGCGCGTCCCGCCAGCGCGTGCATGTCCAGCCCACACTCGCCGGGCCCGAAACTGAGCACGTGCTCGAGCGTGCCGGATCGGTCGAGCAGGACCTGCGCCCGCTCGGCGTAGGCCGGATCCACGAACAGGAATCGCAGGCCGGCCTCGCGGCACATGTGTAGATGGTCGTCCAGCGAGCCCATCGGGTGCAGGGCGGTGTAGCGCGCGCCGATCAGCGCCGGCACGGTCTGGCCGAACCAGACCTCGGGTCGGTTCGGCGACAGCAGACCGAAGCCGTCACCGGGCTTGGCACCGAGCGCGATCAAGGCGCTGGCCCAGCGCGCCAGGCGTTCGCCGCTCTGGCGATAGGTGAGCGTCTCGTTGTCCGCCACGAATGCGGTCTTGGGGGCGAAGCGGCGCAGCGAGGACAGGATCAGATCGAGATGCGTCGAACGTTCGTGCAGGGCGGCCATGCGGTCTCCTCGTCGTGTTGCGAATGCCGGTCGCGAGGATCATAGCCCGGGCGGACGGGCGGCGACGGTCGCCATGCCGGCCGGCGCGCCGGCCGAGGCACGGGCACGCGTGTCGATTCCGGATGAGCCGCCGTGCGCGAGTTCGCTGCCCCCCCCGATTCACTGCGTACGACGGGTTCGCCAAGATGTCGCAAGGCGGGCGTCTGCCGCTATATTTCCTCTGTCGCGCCCGCTTACCGCTGCCGCGCCGTTCCCGGATCGCCTTGCCGAAGGCTCCGGTCACGAAGGTCGTGCCGCGCACCGATCCGTCCCCAGGCCGTCAGGAGCCACCATGTCCGCAGACGCTCATCCCAATCGAACCGACGAGTCGCTGATCACCGACGAACAGGTCGATCGCTATCAGCACGACGGCGTCCTCATCTTGCGCGGCCTGTTCTCCGAGTGGGTCGAACCGCTGCGCGACGGCGTCGAGCGCCTGATGGCGGACCCGAGCCCGCGCGAACGTACCGTGGTGCCCGAGGATGGTTCCGCGCCGTTCTTCCAAGACCTCTGCAACTGGGATCGTTTCGAGCCGTTTCGCGCGTTCGTGCTGCATTCGCCGATGGCAGCGTTCGCTGCCCGGCTGATGGGCTCGCGCCGGGCCCGCTTCTTTCACGATCACGTGCTGGTCAAACGCGCCGGCGGCAGCACGGTCACGCCGTGGCATCAAGACCATCCGTATTATTGTCTGGAGGCCGAGCAGAGCGTGAGCTTCTGGATTCCGCTGGATCCGGTGGCCGAAGATGTCGCGATGCAGTGCATTCGCGGCTCGCACCGATGGGGGCGCGAGTTCAAGCCGATGCGTTTCAATGGTCAGCCACTGAACGACGTCGATCCGTTCGACACGATGCCGGACATCGACGCCGACCGCTCGCACTACGACATCGCCACCTGGGCGCTCGATCCGGGCGATGCGATCGCGTTCAACTTCCGCACCCTGCATGCCGCGCCCGGCAATCACTCGGCGATCGTTCGGCGGGTGTTCTCGGCACGCTGGGTGGGCGACGATGCGGTCTATCGGCGGCGCAGCGGCAAGGTTTCGCCACCCGTCCGCGACCTCGGCATTGCGGACGGCGCGCCCTTCGACGCGCCGGAGTTCCCGGTGGTGTACACGCGCTAGCGGGCTAGCGGGCCGGCGGGCCGGCGGGCCGGCGGCAGGTCGCCGATCGGCTCGCGACCGTCGCCGCGCCCGGCCAGCGACGGCCGGCCGGGCCGCCGATCAGGCCGGCGCCAGCGCGATCAGCCCGGCGGCCGTGTTCGAGATGGGAATGTGATAGTTGCGATGCACCTCGGCGGCTGGGCCGCCGAGCGCACCCCGCGCGGCCAGCCACATGATGAGTTCCACGCCCTGCGTCCCGGTCTGCTCGACCAGTTCCTCGATCGAGTAACGCGTCGCCCACTTGGGTTCCTGGCTGAGGCTGTCCAGAAATTTCAGATCGAAGGGCTTGTTGATGAAACCGGCTCGTTCGCCATCGAGCTGATGCGACAGACCCCCGGTGGCCAGCAGCAGCACGCGCGCGTCTTCGGGCCACGACCGGATCGCGTCGCCGACCGCCTCGCCCAGTGCATAGCAGCGCGCCGCGCTCGGCAGCGGGTACTGCACGGTGTTGATCGCGATGGGCACCGCCCTGGGTGCGGGCTGATCCGGCCACAGCATCGCCAGCGGCAGGGTGAACGCGTGATCGACCAGCATTTCCTGGCAGGTGGTCAGGTCGAAATCACGGCGGATGACCTGGTCGATGATGTGCCACGACAGATCGGCTGCACCACGGAATGGATCGAGCGTGGGAATGCCCCAGCCCTCGTCGGCGTTGCGGTACTGCTCGGCCGCCCCGATCGCGAAGGTGGGCATCTTGTCGAGAAAGAAGTTCAGCCCGTGGTCGTTGTAGAACACGACCACGATGTCGGGCTTCATCTGGTCAAGCCAGTGGTGTACGGGCGCGAAGCCGTCGAACCAGGGCTTGAAGTACGGGTCTTGCTGCAGCTTCTGGGCAATGGCCTTGCCCAGCACGGGCACGTGCGACATGCCGACGGCGCCAATGATCCTGGCCATGATGTCAGTTCCCCGCGGCGGCGAGCTTCGCCTTGAATTCGTCCTTGGTCATGCCGGTCTGGGCGGCGCCGAGGTCCTGGACGTCGAGCCCGAGGATGCCCGCGAACTTGGCCAGGTAGTAGACGTTGCCGCCGGCGCGAAGCAGACCGAGCACGTCGCGCTCGCGGATGGCGCGCGTCTGTTCGGCATTCAGGCCGTAGCGCTCGCAGTACGCGCGTTCGTCGGCCTTGAAGGCATCGCGGTTGACGGCCTCGTTGAAGGAGAAGCACATGCGGTTCAATGCGTAACCCTTGCGGGCCTGCCGACCGTCGAAGAGGATGGTGCCCGGGATATCGATGGTGCTCATGTCCGGTGTCTCGGTGAAGCGGTGGTCGCGGCCGCCAGACGGCCCGCCCTCCGCGATCGCGCGGGCAGGCCGATGCCGACCCACGCCGACGGCGCGCGGCCACCCGTGGCCTCGCACGCTGTCGCAGTCTGCGCCGGGGCGGAGGCGCTGAACAGGGGCCCGTGAGGCGTTCTCTTGATGCAGATCAGAGGTTGTCGATCCACCAGGCGCGCAGGGGTCGAAACGCCGCCAGGGCCTGCGCGATCCGCGCGGGCCCGGCCTCGCCGTAGATGGTGTCCAGGGCCAGGCCGTCCGTCCAGAGCGCCAGCGACTTGCGCCTGAGCAGCGCGGCCCGGGGGTGATCCTGCGGCCAGGGCGAGGGCACGCGCTTGAGCTCGGGCGCGTCGAGCCGGTGGCCGGCGCCGGTGAGCTTGACGAGCAAGCGCGCAAGTTTGTCCCCCGCCGCTTGCGCCACCGCGCCGCGCCAGGCGGCGAGGCGGGCATCGTCGAATGCGAATGCACCGTAGCCGACGATCACCTGATCCAACTCGAGCCCGACCATCCAGGACGCACCGGTCGCCGGATCGGAGAAGCCGATATGGATGTGCGTGTTGTAGGGCGCCGCGTCCCGCGCGAATCGAAGATCGCGATTGATGCGGTAGATCTTGCCGGTGACGGCGACGCCGGTTTGTTTTGCCAACCGTGCCTCGAGCGCGGCGGTGAACTCACGGGCCGG
>JAWKYD010000014.1:0-195880 GCA_041396685.1 Burkholderiaceae bacterium | reverse complement strand
AGCAGGCGGGGCCCGTGTTCTGGCGCGGTCCGGTCGATGGCAGGCTGCGCATGCGCTATACGGCCCGCACCCGCAGCATCGTCTGGCGCGCGGACACCGCCACGCAGGCGGCACGCACGGCACTCGAGGCGGTGCTGGCGGACGGCGATCGCGTTCTGAACGTGCGGCTCGACGCCGGCATGGGACTGATCTGCAACAACGTGCTGCACACGCGCAGCGCATTCGACGACGCGGCGGGCGCGCAACGCAGGGTTCTGCGCGCCCGCTATCTCGACCGTGTGGGCGGGTGACGGAGCGTCCGAGCGCCTGAGATGGCGTCCGCGTCATGCGGTATCTGCGACGATGCCGGGCCGACGAATGCCGGAAACGAAAAACTGAGACAAAATCGCGGCCCATCGCCGCAAGGGAACGGGAGAGAAGTCAATGGAAGAGGCGTTGATCGCGACCAACACGGTCGCGGCGCTCGGTTTCGGCCTGGGCGCGGTGTTCGGTTTCGTCGGTAACAAGACCAATTTCTGCACGATGGGCGCGATTTCCGACATCGTGAACATGGGCGACTGGACCCGCATGCGCATGTGGCTGCTGGCAATCGCCGTGGCGCTGATCGGCGTGGCACTGCTCACCGCCACCGGTGACGTCGATGTCAGCAAATCGATTTACGGCAGCGCGCGCCTGACCTGGCTGTCGCACGTGGTCGGTGGTCTGCTGTTCGGGGTCGGCATGGTGCTGGCTTCGGGTTGCGGCAGCAAGACGCTGATCCGCATCGGCGGGGGCAATCTGAAATCGGTGCTGGTGCTCATCGTGATGGGCGTGGCCGCGTTCATGACGCTGCGCGGCCTGTTCGGCGTGTGGCGCGTAAGCACGGTCGACACGGTCGCGATCGATCTCTCCACGACGCAGGATCTGCCCTCGATGCTCGGCGCTTCCACCGGCATCGCGCCCGCCACGCTGGCGCTCTGGCTGCCCCTGCTGCTGGGCGTGCTGCTGCTGGTGTTCGTGTTCGCCAGCCGCGAGGCGCGCCGCTTCGATTCGCTGCTCGGCGGCATCGTCATCGGCCTGACCATCGTCGGCGGCTGGTATGTCACCGGCAAGATCGCATTCGTGGCCGAGCATCCGGAGACTCTCGAGTCGGCCTACATCGGCACCCTGTCGAACCGGCCCGAATCGCTGTCGCTGGTCGCCCCGTCGGCGCAGCTGCTCGACCTGCTGATGTTCTGGAGCGATGCCAGCAAGTTTCTGTCGTTCGGCGTGGCCGCCGCGCTGGGCATCATCGTCGGCTCGATCGGTTCGGCGCTGATGACGCGCAGCTACCGCGAAGAGGTCTTCCCCAACCCCGGCGACTTCAAACGCCACATGGTGGGCGGCACGCTGATGGGCGTGGGCGGCGTCACCGGCCTGGGCTGCACGATCGGCCAGGGCCTGACCGGCATCTCCACCTTGTCGCTGGGTTCGTTCATCACGCTGGCCGCGATCGTGGTCGGCGCCGCCATCATGCTCAAGGTCGATTACTGGCGCGTGATGCGCGAGTGAACGGCGGGGCGTCTGCAGGCCCGGCCGCGGCGACGGCCGGGCCCTTGCGAGCCGGCATCACCGTGCCGGTGCAGCGTCCCGCCGAGCGCCCGCTAGCGACCCCGTTCGATGCCGGTGATCGTCAGCTTGCCGTCGATTTCGTCGGCGGTGAAACGGATGCGATCACCCCGTCGCACGCCCTCGAGCAGGCCCGGGTCGCGCGCCGTGAAATCCATCGTCATCGGCGGCATGTCCAGATGCCGGATCGGGCCGTGCTTGATGGTCAGCTTGCCGCCCGCCTTGTCGATGCGGCGAACCTCGCCCTCGACCGTGTCCGTCGACTGACCGGCCGGTGCGGCGGCGTGACTCCCGCCCGCACCGTGCGCCTGGCCGTGCCCGGCGTGATCGTCGGCCGCGAGTGCGGCGCCGGCGATCGTGAGCGCGGCCGCCACGGCCAGCGTCTGCGTGATTGTGTTCATTTCGTTGCTCCTTCGTGGGTTGATCGTGATTCAGCCATGCCCGTGGCCGCGGCCGCGTTTGCGCGCACGCACCTCGACCGGCGTGCCGCCGGTTCGTGCCCCGGGCGCGGCGCCAGGCCCGGCGCCCGCGGCGCGCGGCGCCTCGGGTAGAGCCCCGGTCCACTCATAGGCCACCGTGCCGGGCGGATGCTGGTACCAGCCGGGATCGCGGTAGTCGTCGGCCGGCTGCCCCCGGCGCACCTTGAGCACGCTGAACATGCCGCCCATCTCCACGGAGCCGAACGGCCCCTTGCCGGCCATCATCGGCGCGGTGTTCAACGGCAGCGGCATCTGCATCTCGGTCATGTCGGCCATGCCGCGCTCGCCCATCACCATGTAATCGGGCACCAGGTCGCGCAGCTGGCCGACCACGCCGCTGTGATCGACGCCGATCATGGTGGGCACGTCGTGGCCCATGGCGTTCATCGTGTGATGGCTCTTGTGACAGTGCATGGCCCAGTCGCCCGCTTCGTCGGCGATGAACTCGATCTGCCGCATCTGACCGACCGCGATGTCGACGGTGACCTCGGGCTGTCGGATCGCCTTGGGCACCGGCCCGCCGTCGGTGCCGGTGACGGCGAACTCGTGGCCGTGGATGTGGATCGGGTGATTGGTCATGGTCAGGTTGCCGATGCGTATGCGGACGCGGTCGTGCTGGCGGACCACGAGCGGATCGATGGCGGGAAACAGCCGGCTGTTCCAGGCCCAGAGATTGAAGTCGAGCATGGTCATGATGCGCGGCGTCGCACTGCCCGGCTCAACGTCGAAGGCATTGAGCAGGAAGCAGAAGTCACGATCGACGTCGGCGATCAGCGCCTCCTTGCGCCGCGGATGCGTGACCCAGAAGCCCATCATGCCCATCGCCATCTGGGTCATTTCGTCGGCATGCGGGTGATACATGAAGGTGCCCGGCCGACGCGCGACGAACTCGTAGACGAAGGTCTTGCCCGGCGCGATGCCGGGCTGGGTCAGGCCGGTGACGCCGTCCATGCCGTTGGGCAGACGCTGGCCGTGCCAGTGCACGCTGGTGTGCTCGGGCAGCCGGTTGGTGACGAAGATCCGCACCCGGTCACCCTCGACCACTTCGATCGTGGGCCCGGGGCTCTGGCCGTTGTAGCCCCACAGGTGCGCTTTGAAATCGTCGGTCATCATCCGTACGACGGGCTCGGCCACGAGGTGGAACTCCTTGACGCCGTCCTTCATGCGCCAGGGCAGCGACCAGCCGTTCAAGGTGACCACGGGTTTGTAGGGCCGCCCGCTCTCCGGGATCAGCGGCGGCATGGTCGCCGCGCTGGACTGGACGACGGGTTCGGGCAGCGCGGCCAGCGACGCGCGGCCGACCGATGCGGCAACCGCACCGGCACCGACTGCCGCGGCGCGGCGAAAGAGGTTTCTGCGTGAATTCATGACGATCGATCTCTCGTGCCTGGTTCAGTGGCCGGCATCGGCGCCGGCATTCATCGCGGCCGGCGCATCGCCGACCGGCGTCAACGCGGGCCGGCCGATCATGGCCGCATCGAGGTCGGCCTGCGCCACCCAGAAGTCGCGCAGCGCACGCATGTAGGCCTCGACGGCCCCCACCTGGGCGCGCGCGTCGGCGAGCAGTTCGAACACGCCGATCAGCATGCCGTTGTAGCGATAGAGGTTCTCTTCGGCGATGCGCTGGCGCAGCGGCACGATCTCGTCGCGATACTGACGGGCGATGTCGTAGGCCGTGCGATAAGCGACATAGGCCTGTCGCACCTCCGAGCGTGCCTCGATCGCCGTACGCGCGGCCGCGTTGGTCGCCTGGCGCATGGCCGCCTCGGCACGGGCGACCCGCGCCGTTCCCCAGTCGAACAGCGGCAGTTCCAGGCCGATCTCCCAGCCGGTCTGGGTCGGCGCCTCGTTCGAGCCGTTGCGTATCACGCCCACCTCGAGCACCTCGATGAAGCGGTTGGTGCGCACCATGCCCAGGTTCTCGGCCAGCTGTTCGACGGCGATCCGTGCGGCCTGCACGTCCAGCCGCTGGGCGAGCGCCGTACGGACCACGTCGGGAATGTCGCGCGGCTCGTCGGGCAGATCGGGCAGGCGCGCAGGCAACGTGAACGAGAGTTGCTCGCCGTGAACGCCGAGCAGACGCACCAATTGCTCGCGCGCGATCGTGGCGGCCAGCTCGGCGCGCGCGCGATTGATCGCTGCGTCGGCGTAGAACCCCTGTTCGCGAGCCTGTTGCAGCTTGCTGAAATTGCCCGCCTGCGCCATGCGCCTGGCAAGCATTGCGCTGGTATCGGCGGTGCGCTTGACCTGGTCCGCATAGGCCAGGGCCTCCCGGGCGGCGACCGCATCGACCCAGGCCTGACGGGTGCGGGCAGCCAGATCGAGAACCGCCATCGCGACGCGACGCTGCTCGCGGGCGTGGCGGCGTGCCTCGAGCCGGCCGATCGTGGGCATGAAAATCAGCCGCGCCAGATCGAAGTGGAACGAGCGCTCGATCTCGCGCTCGTCGCCGCGCCGCAGTCTGGCGAACGAGAAGCCGGGGTTGGGCAGGCGGCCGGCCTGCAGGCGCTCGGCCTCGGAGATGCCCAGCGCATCGAATTCGGCTTGCAGGCCGCGATTGTTCAGCAGCGCGACCTGCACGGCCGCGTCCATCGACAGGGGCGCCGAGAGCAACTCGCCGACGCGGGTGTCGAGCGCGGCCCGCGCATCGTCATCGCGCGCCCACTGCAGCGACGGTCCGAGCGCGGGCCCGGCGAGAGTCCTGACCGGTTCGAGGGTCTGCTCGGGATCGACGGTGGCGCAACCGGCCGCGGCAGCCGCGATCAGCGCCAGCAAGGCGTGATGCGCACGCCGCCCGCGACGAAGCGGTGAATTCCTGGTCGTGGCGGCCCGGCTCATCGCGCGTCTCCCGCGGCGGGTGCGACCCGCTCGCCGACCGCGGACGGTCGCTCGAGCAGGCCGATGCCGCCCTGCGCCGCGCCTTGCGGCCGCGGAGGCGGCGCGTCGGCTTCACCGAGGTAACTGCGCCAGCCACCGATGCGGCCGACGCGGTCGTTGACGGCGCGCCAATCGTCGGGCGCGACGTCCTCGTCGGGGCGGAAGTCGTGGAAGCTGGAGCGATAGCGCGGCTCGTCGGCCGCGCCGGGCGTGAACGGATCGGCCCGGACCGGCACACTGGCACCGGCCAGGGCCAAGGCGATCAGAAGACATGGAAGCGGGTTGGGCATTTTTTACTTCGCTGGTATTGGTGTGGCACGCGTGGCCCGGCACGTCATTGCACTGATGCCGGTTGCCGTCGCGCGACATGAAATCCGGCCGCGCTTGGCGGGGCGAGCGCGCACGCTACAAAGACCGGCCCGCAGGCGCGGAACGGACGGGGCTTGGGTTTCGGGCCCGCATGCGGGCCGTTCGGGGCTCGGCGGTGATCCGTCGGCGCGGGCCACACCCGATGCCCGATCGGAGCCACCTGGGCCGGATCAGGCGCGCGGCGGGCGGCGCAGCGGAAGCAGCGTGGGATCGTGGTAGATCGGCGCCTGCCAAACCGGCGGCGACTCGCTGACGAGCGCGGGTGCCACGACACGCCAGGCGCGGACAATCGCGCCCTGCGCGCAGACCCCCTCGCAGACGGGATTCGCGTGGTGCCCGTGATGCGAAAGGTCGTCGACAAGGCCTGCGGTCGACGGCAAGGCTGCAAGGTTGCCGAGTCGCGCGTCAGCGAGCGTTGCGTCGTTGACCGCGGGGCGACGATCGGGCACATGCATCAACGAGGCGTGCGCCGAATGCCCGCCGTCAGCTTGCCTCACCAAGACATCGACCCCGGCGGCGCCCGACAGGCGCACGCCGGCGCCCAACAGTTGCACGACCAGCGCGAACACGAGCCATGCGACCAAGGGTCGCCGATGGAGTCTTGACAACGAACGCCAGGAAGAAAAGGGAGTCATCGCGATCACGCGCACGGTTGCGCCGCGAGTATCGCATGGCCGCGGGCCGGTCCGCCCCGCCACACCGTCGATCACCCGACGCACCCGAGGCGATTTCCCAAGCCGTCCGACCGGCGTCATAATCGGCCACTGAGCCGGCCAGCCGGTCGGAAACACCAATCAAGCCACGAAGGAGACTCCTCATGAGAACCCGTTCCATTGCCGCCGCGCTCGCGGGTCTGCTGATCGCCGCGGCGCCGGTTTCGTCGGCGCTGGCCAAGGACGTCACGCTGAAGGCCTCGCACCAGTTCCCGGGTGGCAAGGGCGATCCGCGTGACGAGATGGTGCAGATGATCGCCAAGGAAGTGGCGGCCGCCAATGTCGGTCTCGAGATCAAGGTGTTCCCGGGTTCCAGCCTGGTCAAGGCCAAGGAGCAATGGAAGGCCATGCTCACCGGCCAGATCGACATGACCTCGTTCCCGCTCGACTATGCGTCGGGCTTTCATCCACAGTTCGGCGCCACGCTGATGCCGGGCCTGGTCAAAGGCCATGCCCACGCCAAGCGTATCAACGCCAGCCCTTTCATGGACGACATCCGCAAGATCATCGAGGACGGCGGCGTGATGGTGCTGGCCGACGCCTGGCTGGCCGGTGCGTTCGGCGGCAAGGAGAAATGCATCCGTGTGCCCGAAGATGCCAACGGCCTGAAGGTGCGCTCGGCCGGCTCGACGTTCGCCGAGATGTGGGCCGGCGCCGGCGCCTCCATCGTGTCCATTCCGTCGAACGAGGTCTACAACGCGCTGCAGCAAGGGGTCGCGCAGGCGACCGACACCTCCACCGGCAGCTTCGTGTCGTTCCGCTTGTACGAGCAGCTCAAGTGCGTGACCGCGCCGGGTGAGAACGCGCTGTGGTTCATGTATGAGCCGGTCCTGATCGGCAAGAAGGCCTGGAACAAGCTCGACGATGCCCAGCGCAAGGCGCTGATGGCGGCGTCCAAGAAGGCCGAGGACTGGTTCGCCGGCCAGTCCAAGGGCCTGGACGACAAGATGGTCGACGTCTACAAGAAGAACAACACCGAGGTCGTCGAAATGACCGACGCCCAGGCCGACGCCTGGCGCGCGGTGGCCAAGCACACCTCGTACAAGACCTTTGCCGAGAAGGTGCCCGGCGGCGGCGAGCTGATCGAGAAGGCGCTGGCGGTCAAGTAAACGCCGCCGGACGCCGCACGCGCACCACCTGCACCGATGACCGAGTCTGCCAACACCGGCACGCCGCCACCCTCCTGGGTGGCGGCGATCCAGTTCGTCTCGCGGGTGCTCGGCGTGTTCTCGGCGGGCCTGATCGCGCTATCGATCGGCGTCATCTGCCACATGGTGTTCGTGCGCGCCGTGCTCAACGAATCCTCGATCTGGCAGACCGAGTTCGTGACCTACTGCCTGATCGCGGCCACCTTCCTCGGTGCGCCCTACATCCTGCTAACGCGCGGCCACGTCAATGTCGACGTGGTGCCGCTGATGGCCGCGCCGGGGCTCCGTCGTGTGCTCTATCTGCTGGGCAGCAGCATTGCACTGGTGTTTTGCCTGACGTTCTTCTACGCCGCGGTGCCATGGTGGTACGAGGCCTTCGAGACCGGCCTCACCACCCCGTCCATCTGGCGGGTCGAGCTGTGGATTCCGTATCTGGCGGTACCGGTCGGGCTCGGGCTGCTGTGCCTGCAACTGCTTGCGCAGATGTGGCTGGTGATCAGCGGCCGCGAACACCCGTTCGGCCTGTCGCCCGACGAACGCCTCTGATGACGGCGGCTTGCGCGACGGCGGGCGACGATGCCCGCCACCACTCTGGCGGATGCCGCTCATGACCCCTTTGACCATCGGCATCCTGATTTTCCTGGTCACGATCGCGCTGCTCGCGACCGGCATGCCGATCGCACTCGCACTGGGCATGGCCGCACTGGTGTTCATGGTCGGCTTCGATGGCCTGGACAGCATCGCGTTCATTCCCGAGACGGTGTTCGCCGGCTTGGACGACTTCACGCTGGTGTCGCTGCCGATGTTCATCATCATGGGCGCGGCGGTGGCCAGTTCGCGCGCCGGCAGCGATCTCTACGAGGCGCTGGCCCGCTGGCTGCACCGGGTGCCGGGCTCGCTGGTCATCAGCAACATCGGCGCCTGCGCGCTGTTCTCGGCGCTGACCGGCTCGTCGCCGGCGACCTGCGCGGCCATCGGCAAGATGGGCATTCCGGAGATGCGCCGCCGCGGCTACGACGCCGACCTCGCCACCGGCGCAATCGCAGCCGGCGGCACGCTGGGCATCCTGATCCCGCCGTCGATCACCATGATCCTCTACGGCATCGCGTCGGAGACCTCGATCGGGCGGCTGTTCATCGCCGGGGTCATTCCCGGCCTGCTGCTGACCGGGCTGTTCATGGCGTGGGCCTTGTTCCTGAGCTGGCGGCGCGGCACCCGCCTGGCCGATGCCGACCGCGTCTTCACGCTCGCCGAAAAGCTCGAACTATTGCCCCGGCTGCTGCCGTTCATCGTCGTGATCGTCGGCGTGGTCTACGCGCTGTACGGCGGCATCGCGACGCCGTCCGAGGCCGCCGGTGTCGGCGCCCTGCTGTGCCTGGTGATGGTGATCATCATCTACCGCGTCTGGACACCCACCGCGCTGTGGGCCATCTTGCGCGACGGGCTGCGCGAATCCGGCATGCTGATGCTGATCATCGGCACCTCGATCCTGTTCGGCTACATGATGTCGTCGCTGCAGGTCACGCAGGCGGTGGCCGAGGCCATCGCCGAGATGCAGGTCAACCGGTGGGTGGTGCTCGCGGCCATCAACCTCATGCTGCTGGTGGCCGGCATGTTCCTGCCGCCGGCGGCGATCATCCTGATGACCACGCCCATCCTGATGCCGGTCATCACCTCGGCGGGCTTCGACCCGATCTGGTTTGGCGTGGTGCTCACCATCAACATGGAGCTCGGCCTGATCACGCCGCCAGTGGGCCTGAACCTGTTCGTGATCAACGGCATCACGCCGGACATAAAGCTGCCGACCATCCTCAAGGGCGCGGCGCCTTTCATGGGCTGCATGGTGGTGGCCATCGTCATCCTGTGCGTGTTTCCGGGGCTGGCCACCTGGCTTCCCGATCTGCTGATGAACTGAAGCGCGGCACGCCCGCCGGCGCGTTTCAGCGCGGCTGCGTCAAACCGTTGCCGCTGCCGCAGCCGTACAGCGCCATGCCCTCGTGGCAGCGCTCTCGGTGCTCGAACTCCAAGGTGGAGTGGGCGATGTCGAAGCGCTCCAGCAGCGTGCGTTTGATGCTGGTCTTGACGGCCTCCTGGCGCTCCCAGCCGTCGGCGCTGAGCACGATGTGGGTGTCCAGACCCGCCGCCCGCTCCTGCATCTGCCAGAGGTGCATGTGGTGGACATCGGCGACGCCGTCGATTTCGCGGATCGCGGCCACCACGGTGGCGTTGTCGATGTCCGGCGGACTGCCGAGCATGAGCGTGCGGATCGGGCCACCGATCTCGGCCGCGGCAAGCCACAGGATGTAGGCCGCGATGCCGATCGTGATGATGGGGTCGACGATGCGCCAGTCGTAGAGCAGGATCAACACCCCGCCGGCGATGACCGCCACCGACGCCAGCGCGTCCGAGAGGTTGTGCAGGAACATCGCGCGCATGTTCGCGCTGTCGCGCTGCAGGCTCATGGTGAGCAGCGCGGTCAACGTATCGATCAGCAATGCGACCCCGGCGAGCGCGACCACGGTCCAACCGCCCACCTCGGGAGGCGCGATCAAACGCTGCACGCCCTCGATGATCAGGTACAGGCCGATGATGATCAGCGTCGTGTAGTTGATCAGCGCCGCCACCAGTTCGATCCGCCCGTAGCCGAAGGTCATCGCCTCGTCGGCCGGGCGCCGCGCCACCTTGCGCGCCACGAACGCGATCACCAGCGCGCCCATGTCGGACAGATTGTGGATGGCATCGGCGATCAGCGCCAGGCTGCCCGAGACGATGCCGCCGATGATCTGTGCGACGGTGAGCAGCGCATTGGCCCAGATCGCGATGGACACGCGCCGGTCGCCACCCGCGGGGTCGAGGTGCGCATGACCGTGGCCACGTCCGTGGCCGTGGCCGTGGCCGTGGCCGTGGTCGTGGCCGTGGCCGTGTCCGCGACGTAAACCGTGCGACAGGCCGGAATCGTGCGCATGCCCGTGAGGCTCGCCGCCCCGAGCGGCCAGGCGCCCATGATCGTGTAGTCGTTGACCGTGAACCATTGCAAGCCGTCCGATGTGATGCCTGCCAGTCTAGACCCTGAACGCAGGCGCATTTCCTGCACCGTTGCGATTGCCCAGGATACCGGGCGATTCACGATGCTCGAGGAACGGGTCCGCGAGGCCACGAGCCGACACTCCCGCGACGAGCGTCGGCACGGGCCGGGATTCCATCGCCCCGCCAGCGGTCGAGACTTCGGCAGCCGGCACCGCCGCCGCGATGTCCCGCTATCATGGCTGCGATGCAGACGCCCGCTTCCTTCGCACTCGTCCGTTTCGATCTCTGGCTCGATCCGGTGTTCGACGAACGCATGCGCCAGACGCCCGCGATCGCTTTGTCGATCGCGCCAAGCCGGGGCGATGACGAGCGTGCCTGGCGGATGCTGTCGGGCGCGGACATCTACCAGATCTCGGCCGCCAAGGACGAGTTGCCCCGCCAGTTCCATGCCGACGCGGCGCTGCTCGCGCGCTGCCCCGGGCTGCTATGCGTGTCCAGCGCCGGCGCCGGTTACGACACCATCGATGTCCACGCCTGCACACGTGCCGGCGTCGCGGTCGTTCACCAGGCAGGCGCCAATGCGCATTCGGTGGCCGAGATGGCCATCGGACTGATGCTGGCGGTGGCACGTCGAATCGCCGAGTCCGATCGTCGCCTGCGCAGTCAGCGCGGTTTTTCGCGCGAGGCCCTGATGGGGCGTGAGCTCGCCGGCAAGACCCTGGGCATCGTCGGCATCGGCCATGCCGGCACCGCAACCGCGCGGCTGGCAGCCGCCTTCGGCATGCGCGTGCTGGCAACCGACCCCTACGTCGGCGCGAACGAGATCCGTGCGCGCGGCGCCGAGCCGGTGCCACTCGACGAACTGGTGGCCGAGAGCGACATCGTTTCCCTGCACTGCCCGCGCGATCACGGCACGCTCGGGATGTTCGACGCGGCGCGGTTCGCGGCCATGAGATCCGGGGCGATCTTCATCAGTACCGCACGGGGCGGCATTCACGACGAAGCTGCGCTCGCCGCCGCGCTCGCCGACGGTCATCTGATGGGCGCCGGAATCGACGTCTGGGAGACCGAGCCGCCGCCGCTCGAGCATCCGTTACTGGCCCGGCCCGACGTCGTCGCGACGTTTCACACCGCGGGGGTGTCCCGGGAGGCGCGGCGGGCCGTCGCCGCCATGGCAGCGGAGCAAATCTCAGGTCTGGTTCGAGGGATCCGGCCTCCCTGCCTGATCAATCCCCAGGTGTGGGACCATGTCTCGGCAAGGCTGCGCGCAAGATCGGTGGGTTAAAGTGGCGGGCCGGCGGCACGAGACCCTGTTCGCGGTAGTTCTTTTCGGGTTGGCCGACAATCCGCCCTTACGTCGCGCGCGCCGGAACGGCAGGCCCGTTCACGATGTCCCTACCCCGCCCCGTCTTGCGACGTCGATCTGTCCGGGCGACCATCCCTGGCAATTCTTCGAGCGCCAAGGAGCGCGCCCGGTTCACGGAGGATTCGAATGACAGCCCGACCTGGGCAGCCTAGGCTCGTCGTCGGCGTCGGTGCATCGGCCGGCGGGCTCGACGCATTCCGGCGGCTGCTCGGAGCCTTGCCGGTCGACGGCGGTATGAGCTATCTGCTCGTCCAGCACTGGGATCCGGCGCACGAAGGCCGGCTGGCCGACTTGCTTGCGCCGTGCACGACCATGCCCGTGCGCGATGCCGACGATGGCGCCGTCATCGAACCCGACACCGTCTACATTCTCCATCCGAAGACCACGATCTCGATTCGTGACGGACGCCTCGCGCTGTCACCACGCGCGACACGCCGGGGCGTGCGCCTGCCCGTCGACCATCTGTTTCGCGCGCTGGCTCACGAATACGGTTCACGAGCGGTCGGCATCGTTCTCTCAGGGGCGGGTAGCGACGGCAGTAGCGGAGTGCGCGACATCAAGCTGGTCGGCGGGCTCAATATTGCGCAGGAGCCCGACACCTGTGGCCAGGCAGGCATGCCGCGCAGCGTCATCGAAACGGGCGTCGTCGATCTGGTTCTCGACATCCGCGACATGCCCCCGGCATTGGCCAGGTTCGCCAGCATACCGGCCGACAGCCGTATCGATCGTGCCAAGGAACTCGCCGGCGGCGAACGGGTCGAACGCCTGCGCAATCTGACCCAGCAGCAACTCGACCGCCTGGCAGAGATACTCGAGGCAGAATCCGAGTTCGACCTGCGTGTCTACAAGCCCGGCACGGTCGAACGCCGCGTCTTGCGACGCATGGCGCTGTCCGACTTCGACGACCCCTACGCCTACTTCGAGCTGTTGCGCGGCGAGCCGGCCGAGCAACAGATGTTGTTGCGCGATCTGCTGATCAGCGTCACGGAATTCTTCCGCGACCCGCAGGCATTCGATGCCCTGCGCCAGATGGTCGTCGAGCCGATGGTGGCGGCGGCACCCGCTGGCGCCACCTTGCGCGCCTGGATTCCCGGCTGCGCCAGCGGCGAGGAAGCCTACTCGATCGCGATCGAGATCCTCGACGCCATCGACAACCAGAAGAAGCGTCTGGGGCTGCAGATCTTCGCGACCGATGTCGACGAACAGGCGCTGTCGGTCGCCCGGGCGGGCGTCTATCCGGAATCCATCGTCGAGCAGATACCCGAGCACCGTCTGCGAACCCACTTCAAGCGGATCGACGGCCAGGGCTATCAGGTGAACCCTTCGCTTCGGGGCGTGGTGTCGTTCGCCACGCACGATCTCACCAAGGATCCGCCGTTCTCGCACATGAATCTGGTCAGCTGCCGCAATGTGCTGATCTATCTGACCGCGCTCGCCCAGCAGCAGGTGCTCAAGGTGATGCACTTCGCGCTCGAGGCGGACGGACACCTGTTTCTGAGCACGTCCGAGTCCACGAGTGCCGCGCGCGACTACTTCGAAACCATCTCGAAATCGCAGCGCATCTACCGCAAAGTCGGCGTCTCACGGCCGGTATCGATGGCCCGCTCGCGCCATCGCCCGCCAGCCGAACGTGCCGCCGATGATCACGGCGCGCCGACCCGGCTGGCGGATCGCCAGGGTGGCGCGGTGAGCGAACTGGTGCGACACGCACTGGCCGACACCTACGCGCCGCCCACCCTGGTGGTCAGGGCGGACGGTATCGTCGTATATGCCCACGGCGACCTCGAACGCTTCGTGCGCGTGCCCCGTGGCGACAATCTCCGCTTCGAGATCGGCTCGGTGCTGCGGCCCGAGATTGCGACGCGAGCGCGCGGCGCCCTGTACAAGTGCCGACGCGACAAGGCGCCCGTCTCGGTTCTCGCCAGTCCCGATACCACGGGGGCACGGACGCAGATCCATGCCCGGCCGGCGCCGTCGATGGGCGACGATGTGGTGATGCTTTCATTCGAATCCATCGGAAGCGGGCTCAGTCAGGAATCGCCGGCCCGTGTCGAGAACCCGGAGCAGGAAGCGATCATCGATCAACTCGAGAAAGAGCTGCAGGCTACCCGCGAAGACCTTCGCAACACCGTTGAGGAGCTCGAGACCACCAATGAACAGCTGCGGACATCGAACGAAGAATCGATGTCGATGAACGAAGAACTGCAATCGGCCAATGAAGAGCTCGAAGCCACCACCGAAGAGCTTCGCTCGCTCAATGAAGAGCTGACCACGATCAACGCCCAGTTCCAGGACAAGATCGCCCAGCTCGAGCAAACGAACCACGACCTCAACAACTTCTTCTCCAGCACCAAGATCACCACGGTTTTCTTCGACGAACGCCTTTGCATCAAGCGCTTCACCCCCACCGCCCGCGATCTGCTCGGCATCGATCAGGCCGACGTCGGGCGCTTCGTCGGCGACATCGCGCGCGAACTGCTGCAGAACGGCCTGGAACGTGACGCCCGGGGCGTGCTCGAGGATCTCGGCAAGCGCCGACAGGAACTGCACCTGAGCGACGGACGCTGGATACTGCGCGAGGTATTGCCCTACCGCACCGAAGGACAACGCATCGAGGGCATCGTCGTCACCTTCACGGACATCACTGCGGTGAAATCCACCACCGCACAACTCGCGCTGCGCGAGCGCCAACAGGGCGCGATCGCCCGCATGGGCCTTCTGGCTCTGCGCGAAACGGAGTTGCGAAGCTATCTCGAGCAGGTGGTGCTCGTGGTCCAGCAGACGCTCGAGACCGAAATGTGCAAGATCCTCGAGCTGCAGCCCGGCGAGCAGCGCATGTTGTTGATCGCCGGCGTGGGATGGGGGCCCGGCATGGTGGGCAGCGAGGACGTGACGGCCGACACCGACACGGTTGCCGGCTATACGTTGCGCAGCGGCGAGGCCATCCTGGTCGAAGATTTCGCCGAGGAGAAGCGCTTTGCGCCATCGGCCTTGCTGCTTGCCCACGGGGTCACCAGCGGTCTGTCGTGCACGATCCGAAACGGTGAGCAGCCCTACGGCGTCATCGGTGTCTACTCACGCCGCCAGCGATCGTTCACGCGCGAAGACACGGTCTTCCTGCAGGCGGTCGCGGATGCGCTGGGGTCGGCGATTTCCCGCTTCCAGAGCCGCATGCGCAACCGGGTGGAACTCGCGGCCGCCCAGGTACTGGCGGACGCTTCGAATCTCGAAGACACCATGCCGCGTCTGCTCGAGCAGATGGCGCCCGAGTTCCCGGCCACGGTCGCCGAGGTGTGGTGGAAGAACGCCGACGGCCGGCTTTATCGACGTTGGCTGCACACGAGCGGAATCGATCGCGAACTGGCCGAGAGAAAGCTCGCCAAGCCATGGTTCGAGCCGGGCGAGGGTCTGGTCGGACGGGTATACGAGGACGGTAGTTCGGCCTGGCGTACCACCCTTGCCGGACCCGCGTTGGTCGCAAGGCTCGATGCAGCGCTCGAGCTCGGCCTGACGTCCGCATTCGGTCTGCCCATTTGTACCGGGGGCGAGGTGCTCGGCGTGATGACCCTGTTGTCCACGAGAACCCTGTCGGCAGACGACGGACTGTTGCGCGGACTGGACGCGGTGGGCCGATCGATCGGTGACTTCGTTGCCCGCGCCGAGGTCGAGAGCCGGATGCGCGAACTCGCCGCCATCACCGAATCGTCACACGATGCCATCGTCGGCTACCGCCTCGACGGCACCGTGACCGAATGGCTGCCCGGCGCCGAGCGATTGTTCGGCTACACGAGCGACGACATGGTGGGCCATTCGATCGAGAGAATCGTTCCACAGGATCGGCGCCGAGAGCTATCGTCGATCAACAAACGCATTCAGGCCGGCGAGATCGTCGAGCCCGTCAACACCACCCGGATCTGCCGCGACGGACGTGTCGTCCATGTGTCCGAGCGCAGTTCACCGGTCGTCGACCGGCGCGGCCGCGTGATCGGCATCACATCCACCGATCGCGACATCACACTGCTCAAGGAAACCGAAGACCGGCTGGTCGAGGCCGATCGGCAGAAGGACGAATTTCTCGCCACCCTCGGCCACGAATTGCGCAATCCGCTTGCCGCAATCCGCAGCGCGGCCGAACTGCTCGGACTCACCCGCGGCGGTGACTCGCGGCTCGAGCGGATCCACACGGTCCTGGAGCGACAGAGCCAGCAGATGGGCAAACTGCTCGATGGGCTGCTCGACGTGTCGCGAATCATGCGCGGCAAGATCCAACTCGACCTGCAGACGATCGACCTGGCCAAGCTCTATGGCGATTTTGCAGTCGACATTGGCGAGCGACTGCAAGGCGGCTCGGTCGATCTGAGCACGGAGATACCCGCCGAGCCCGTATGGATCGAGGCCGATCCCGTCCGGATCATGCAGATCGCCGACAATCTCGCCTCCAACGCGGTGCAACACACGCCCGAGGGCGGACTGATCACGCTGTCGCTCCGACGCGAGGACGACATGGCGGTGATGACCGTGCGCGACAACGGCATGGGCATCGACGCCGAACTGCTACCTCACATCTTCGAGATGTTCCGACAGTCGCAGCAGAAGCTCGATCGCTCGCATGGCGGGCTCGGCATCGGCCTGGCGCTGGTCAAGATGTTGGCCGAAATCCATGGCGGGCGGGTCGAGGCGCGCAGCCAGGGACCCGGCAAGGGCGCGGAGTTTCAGGTCTGGCTGCCGATCTCGCGCACGGCCGGCAAGCGGCCCGACGACACCAGTCTTCTCGCCGGCGCATTGGACATCGTTCTCATCGAGGACAACTTCGATTCGGGCGAGATGCTCAAGCAGGTTCTCGAACGCTCCGGTCACCATGTCTCGCTCGCAACCGATGCGCACCAGGGCATCGAGATGGCGATCGCGCAGAGCCCCGACGTGGTGCTCAGCGATATCGGCCTTCCGGGTGACTTGAGCGGTTTCGATGTCGCCCGGATTCTGCGCGCCGATGAACACGTCGGCGGCACCTGGCTGATCGCGCTGACCGGCTATGGCCGGCCGGACGACCAGCAGCGTTGCAGAGAGGCCGGCTTCGACGTCCACCTGACCAAGCCGATCGATATCCAGAGTCTGTTGCGGTTGCTGGACGGCCTGCAGCGCAATCGGCGGCCCTAGCCGCGGCCTAGCCGCGGTGCGGCGCGGCGCGATCCGACGACTCAGTCGAGCCGCGCGCCCGCTGCGATGGTCGGTGCCGCGTTGTTCAACTGCTCGATTGCGAAGCCCGCCGCCGCCTTGTACCGCGCCATGAATTCCGCCCGCTCCTGCGGCGAAATGACGTCGTCGATATCGTCGAAGGTGCCGCCACAACGCTCGTCGACCAGGTTCAGCAGGCCGAACGGCCCGGCGCCGCGATTGCGCAGCACGACGGCCGAGATTTTCTCGCACAGCGCGGCGTCGTAGGCGGCGAGCGCCTGCGGCGTGACGCCGTGTTCGAGCAGACAGGCGCCGAGCACCCGGGCATCGACGATCGCCTGGCTTGCGCCGTTCGAGCCGGTGGGATACATCACGTGGGCGGCATCGCCGAGCAAGGCAACACGACCGTCCTGCCAGGTGGGCACCGGATCGCGGTCGATCATCGGATACTCGTAGATCGGATCGGCGCCGGCCAGCATGGCGGGCACATCCAGCCAGTCGTATTTCCAGTCGGCGAAGTGATGGGCGAAATCGCTCAAGGCGACACGCTTGGTCCAGTCGCCCCCTTGCCAGCCGGCGGAGTTGTCCACCGTGACCTCGGCGATCCAGTTGATCGTCGACAGGCCGGAAACCGGGTCGGGATGCGAGATCGGGTAGAACACGACACGATGCCTGTGCGTGCCGAAGCCGACGAACGACGAACCGCTGCGAATCGCCCGACCCAGGCTGGACCCGCGCCACATGATGGCACCGCCCCACTGGATCGGCGGCTGCTGCGGATGCATCTGCGCGCGCACGGCCGAGTGCAGGCCATCGGCGGCAATCAGCAGACTGCCGGTCTCGCTCGAGCGGCTGCCGTCGACATGCTCGAGGTTGACCGTGACCGAGCCATCGCCCCGTTGCTCGTATCCGACCACGCGCTGGCCCAGCCGGACCGCCTGCGGTCCCAGCCGGTCCAGCACGGTCTGATAGAGCAGCATCTGCAGGCGGCCACGGTGAACCGCATACTGCGGCCACCGATAGCCGGCCAGCAGGCCGCGCGGCTCGCTGTAGATCTCCTTGCCGTTCAGACCGACGAGCGCCCACTCGCGCGCGGGCAGGCCGATCTGATCGAGGTGGGTCTGGCCGAGACCGAGATCGTAGAGTTCGCGTACGGCGTTGGGCTGCAGGTTGATGCCGACCCCCAGGGGCCGCAACTCGGGTACGGCCTCGAAGACCAGACAACTCACGCCGATCTGGTGCAAGGTGAGCGCGGTGGCCATGCCGCCGGGGCCGCCGCCGGCGATCAGTACGAGGGGCTGGGTGGTCATCACGTGCATCCTGAGCAGAAGGAACGGACAGATCCGGTGCGCGGCCCCGGGCCGCGCGCGCCACCGGCGACCTCAGCGGGCCGGCGTGAACATCGGCACCGGCGGGCCGCCGTCGGTGGGCTTGAAGACGACCCGGACACGGTCGCCGATGCGCACCTCGTCGAGATCGCAATCGACGATCTGGGTCATCATGGTGACGCCTTCGTCGAGTGTGACATAGGCGATGGCGAAGGCCTGCGGCCCGGCACGGCGCGTGACGCTGACCGAATACACGGCACCGGTGCCGTCCGACTGGCGAAACTCGGTGCGATCGCTGCCGCAGTGCGGGCAACGCGGGCGTGGATACCAATGCGGCGCCTCACAGGCCAGGCAGTGCTTGACCAGCAAGCGGCCCTCGCGGGCCGCGGCCCAGAACGGTTCGTTGTCGGGATAGACGACGGGGGCGGGAATCGTGCGTTCTTGATACGGGGTGCTCATCGTCTCACTGCCTCTCGAGGATCAGGGTGCCACTGCCGTGCCGCGCGCCCAGCTGGCCACCGATGCCCTGGGCGAGCGCAAACTGGCAGCCGGGCACCTGCACCGCCGGATGGGCCTCGCCGCGCAGCTGGCGCACCGCTTCGATCACCTTGGTCATGCCGCCACGATTGGCCGGGTGGTTGTTGCACAGACCGCCGCCATCGGTGTTGAAGGGCAGACGGCCGCTGCCCGAGATCAGGTTGCCATCGGCGACGAAGCGGCCGCCCTGCCCTTTGTCGCAAAAACCGAGATCCTCGAGCTGCAGCAGCACGGTGATCGTGAAACTGTCGTAGATCGAGGCGTACTGGATGTCGGCCGGACTCAGCCCCGCTTCGGCGAACGCCGCAGGGCCCGAGCGGGCGGCCGCGGAGTAAGTCAGATCGACACGGCCGCCCATGCCGTCCTTGGTGGCTTCGCCGGCGCCGCGCACCATGACCAGCGGGCGTTTCAGGCCACGCGCGATCTCCGGGTGCGCGACGACCAGGGCACCGCCGCCATCGCTGACCACACAGCAGTCGAGCCGGTGCAGGGGGTCGGAGATCATCGGCGAGCCGACGACATCCTCGACTGTGACCACCTCGCGCAGCATGGCGTCGGGATTGTGCTGGGCGTGATGCGAGGCGGCGACCTTGATCCAGGCCAGTTGCTCGCTGGTGGTGCCGAATTCGTGCATGTGCCGCGCGGCGACTAAGGCGTAGTTGTTGACCGTGACATTGCCGTACGGTGCTTCGAAAGGCGAGTCCGGGATGTTGACGCCGAAATTGCGCGCCTGCAGGCCGCTGGAGGCCTCCGAGCGAGGCCGGCCGGCCAGCGTTATCAGCGCGATGTCGCACTTGCCGGCGGCAATCGCGGCGGCCGCGTGCGCCACGTGAATGATGTAGGACGAACCGCCGGTCTCGGTGGAGTCGACATGGCGCGGTCGCAGCCCCATGTACTCGACCATGCTGAGCATGCCCAGCCCCGGCGCGTCACCACCGCAGAAATAGCCATCGACGTCGGCGAACGTCAGACCGGCATCGGCCAGTGCGCCGGCCGCGGACTCCATGTGCAGCTGGGCGACGGTCTTGTCCGGCGCCTTGCGTGTCGGGTGTTCATAGGCGCCGACGATCGCGGCCTTGCCCCGAATGGTCATCGGGCGGTCTCCTGTCTCGGATGGGAATCGGGACGTCCGGGCTCGGACAAGCGTGAAGTCTAATCGGAGCCGGCCGGCGGGTCCGAAAGCGGACTCGTGGCGGGGCGCGGCGGCGCGCGATCGTAGAGCCTGGCCAGCCTGGCCAGGAAGCGGCCGTCGGTTTCACGCAGCTGTCCTTCCTGCAATCGCCAGCACCACTGCGCATCGGCCTCGCCGGGCCGGTTCATGCGCGCCTCGCCACCGGCGCCGATGACATCCTGCATCGGCACGATGGCCAGATCGGCCACGCTGGCGAACGCCAGCCGGATCATCAGACGGTCGGCACGCTTGCCGACGCGCCCGCAATAGTCGCGCAGATGCCAGTGCACCGACGGGTCGGCGCTCTGCCACCAGCCCAGGGTCGTATCGTTGTCGTGTGTGCCGGTGTACACCACCGAGTCCGGCGTGAAGTTGTGCGGCAGGTGGTGCGGATCGCCATCGCGGCCGAATCCGAATTGCAGCACCCGCATGCCCGGCAGCCGCAACACCTCGCGCAGCGCGAAGACATCCTCGGTCAGCATGCCGAGATCCTCGATGATCAAGGCCTCGCGCGGCGTCTGCTGGAACAAGACCTCGAACAACGCCAGGCCCGGGCCCGGCTCCCACGTGCCGATGCGGGCGTCGGCACTGCCCGCCGGTATGCGCCAATAACTGGCCAGGCCGCGGAAGTGGTCGAGGCGCAGCAGGTCGCAGCGCGCAAGCGCGCCGTCGATCCGCGAGCGCCACCACTGAAACCCGCTGCGCGCGTGCTCGGGCCAGCGATAGAGCGGATTGCCCCAGTGCTGACCCGTCGCACTGAAGGCATCGGGAGGCACGCCCGCGACCGCGGTCGGCATCCCGGCGTCATCCAGCTCGAACAGATCCTGGTCCGCCCAGACATCGACCGAATCCATCGCGCAGTAGATCGGCAGATCGCCCACGATGCGAATGCCTGCGATGCGCGCGCGTTCGCGCAGAGCCCGCCATTGGCGGTCGAACTGCCACTGAATGAATCGCCACCGGTGAACGAGATCGGCACGCTCGGCCATCAACCGGGCGATCGCGTCGGGCTCGGCACGGGCGAGCGCGTGCGGCCAGCGCCGCCAGTCGGTCGACCCGTGATGCACGCTCGCGGCGTGAAAGGCCGAATCGAGATCGAGCCAGCCGCTGTGCCGCTCGAACCAGTCCGAGAAGACCTCGTGCTGCTGGCCGCGCCCCTGGCGAAATCGGTCGGCAGCGAGCGTCAGGGCGTCCATCTTGGCGCGCGCCGCACGCCCCAGATCGGCCATGCCTGCCGTCCCGGTGCGTCGATGGGCGTCGGCTGCGGCGGATGTCTCGCGAACCGATCGTTCGATTTCCGCCGGCTCCAACAGCCCGTCGGCAATCAACGACTTCAAATCGACGAGGCTTGGATTGCCCGCGTGCGACGACACGCTCGTATACGGCGAATGTCCGGGCCCCGGGGGTGAGAGCGGTAGAACCTGCCACAACGACATTCGATGCCGGGCGAGCCAGTCGATGAACGCCGGTACATCCCCGAAGTCACCGGCCCAGCCTTCGCCAGGCAATGCGGTCGGATGCAGAAGAACGCCACCAGCACGCAAGAAGTCCCCCTTGGAGGTCGGTTGGAGATCGAGATCCGGATGGCTGCCGAGCATCTCTCGTGCCCGGTTTTGGCGGCATCGAACCCGGGCCCGGAATTTGCCGTGAACGGGGACCGTCGCGCTACGAGCGCGACGGGTCACCACTGCGTTCATCGCGATCGAGGGAGTTCGAATGCCACCAACGCTGTCAGCACAGCGTCGACCGATGCTTGTCTACAAGCTTCATCCGAGCATGATCGGAGGACTCGATGCTTGTGCCGAAGACCTGGCCCGCGTCGCGGCGATGGGCTTCGACCATGTGCTGGTGGCCGGTGAAGCCGGCCATGCGGACGACGCCGCACGAAGCTTCTGCGAGGCGGCGACCCGCAACGGCCTGCGCCCCCTCTGCCACCTGGACACGCGCAGTGTCGACGACCCCGAGGCGCTGACGACGGACGGCGAACGCCTGCGCGACCTCGGATGGAAGGGCGTACGGGTACTGGCGGCGAGTGCGTGGTCGACCAGCCTGTGGCAGCGGGTTCTGCCACGCTGGCACGACGGCGATTCACCGCTGCTGTGCATCGCCGACGCGATCGGCGCGCCAGCCAGCGAGGGATTGGCACTGGCCGTGGCCGGATTCGACGCCATCATCGACAGCGGTGCCTGGTGGGACGGCGAAGCACCGTGGTATCTCGAGCAACGCAATGCGTTGGCACGCTTCTGCCATCCGCTGACATTCATCGAAGATGCATCGATAGGACGTCTGCGCGCGCGCCTGCCGGCCCACCCGGTCGTCGATCTCGCCCGTGCCTATGCCAATGAGTACGCCTGGGCGCTGTGCCGCAGCCACGGGGTGATCACCCCGATGGGCTTCGAACATGCGAGCGCTCTGCCGTTGAATGGCATCCAGCTCGGTGCTGGCGACTGGGCGCGGTCGCAGGCTCGCGCCGAGATCGACCTGCAGGAATCGCTCGCCGAGTTGCATGCGGCGATGCTGAACCACCCGGTGTTCGACGCGCCGGGACGGATCATGCCCTTGCCGGTGCGCAGTTCGGCCGGCCCGCATGCGGTCCAGGCCTTGCATCGCACGGGGGAAGGTGCGTCGGCAACGGCGATGATCGTGCTGCGGCGAAAGCCGGGCTCCCGGGCCGAAGGCCTGATCGAAGCCGATCTGCAAGGGGCTGCCTTCGCGGGAGACACGGGTATCGCAGGGGCCTCCGAGTGCACACCGGCGCCGATGAGATCCGGCGCGCACATGATCGTTTCCGACGACGACGCCGACGACACCGCAATCGAACTCGCCGCCTGCCAGCTGCGATGTTTCGCCGTGCACGCGGATGCAGCGCGTGCCGAGCCGCTCGAGCAAGACCTGCTGCTGCGGCGCCTGGAGGAACTCGCCCCCGAGCGGGTCGCGATCGAGAACGTGAGTCCGCGCCTGGACGACGGACGATTCCCGGTCAAGCGTGTCATCGGCGACGTGCTCGAAGTCGATGCCGATGTGTTCTGCGACGGCCACGACATCGTGCGCGCCGCCCTGCGCATCCGCCACTCGAGCCAGTCGGAATTCGCCGGAAGTGGCGATGGCGCCGATCGGCAACGACCGCTGGCGGGCGCAGGTCCTTTGACGCGTATCGGCCAGTACGAGTACACGGTGGTGGGCTGGCGTGCGCCGGTCGCGACCTGGCTCGCGGATGCGCGCAAGAAGCGCGCCGCCGGTCAGGATCTGGCATTGGAGCGGCATGAGCTCAAGCGCCTGCTCGCGCAGGCCTACACGCCCGAACTCGAAGCCGACCATGCGCGCATCGACGAGACGATTGCCTCGCTCGCGACCTGCCGCTGCGGCGCAGCGGCGCGGATCGACGAGTTGCTCGACGGCTCGAGTGCCGAGTGGCTCGAGCGCCTGGACCAGCGCGAGTCCGTGACCGTGCATGAAACCATTCACGGCCTGACCGTCGATCGCGCGCGGGCGATGTTCAGCGCCTGGTACGAGATCTTTCCGCGCTCGGCCGCGGACGACGTGTCCCGCCACGGCACCTTCGACGACGTGATCGCACGCCTGCCCGCCATCGAGGCGATGGGCTTCGATGTGCTGTATTTCCCGCCGATACACCCGATCGGGCGCACCAACCGGAAAGGGCGCAACAACTCGCTGAGCGCGGGCGCCGACGAGCCTGGCAGCCCCTATGCGATCGGTGCGCAGGAAGGCGGTCACGATGCGATCCATCCGGAACTGGGCACGCTCGACGACTTCCGCAGGCTGGTGGCGGCGGCCGCAGAGCACGGCATGGAGATCGCGCTCGATTTCGCGATCCAGTGTTCACCGGACCATCCCTGGTTGCGCGAGCATCCGGAGTGGTTCGACTGGCGGCCCGACGGCTCACTGCGCTATGCCGAGAACCCGCCGAAGAAGTACGAAGACATCACCAATGTCAACTTCTACGCCGAGGGCGCAATGCCTTCGCTGTGGTTGACCTTGCGCGAGGTGGTGAAGTTCTGGATCGGACATGGCGTCAAGATCTTCCGCGTCGACAATCCGCACACCAAGCCCTATCCGTTCTGGGAGTGGCTGATCGAGACGGTGCAGGCCGAGCATCCGGATGCGCTGTTCCTGTCCGAGGCGTTCACGCGCCCGAAGGTGATGGCGCGGCTGGCCAAGGCAGGGTTCTCGCAGTCCTACACCTACTTCACCTGGCGCAACAACAAGAACGAGCTCACCGACTATCTGACCGAGCTGACCCATGCGCCGCTGGTCGACACGATGCGGCCGAATTTCTTCGTGAACACGCCCGACATCAATCCGATCTTTCTGCAGACCAGCGGGCGCGCGGGCTTCATCGTGCGTGCGACCCTGGCCGCGACGCTGTCGCCGTCATGGGGCATGCTGGCCGGCTACGAACTGTGCGAGTCGGAGCCTCTGCCGGGGCGCGAGGAGTACCTCGATTCCGAGAAGTACCAGTTGCGCGCCCGCGACTGGAATGCGCCCGGCAACATCATTGCGCAGATCACCCGCCTGAACCGGATCCGACAACTGAATCCGGCGCTCTGGCAGTTGCGCAATCTCGAGTTCCACCAGGCCGGGAACCCGCAGGTGATCGCCTATTCGAAATGGACGGACGGCCTCGACAACCTCGTGCTGGTGGCGGTCAATCTCGACCCTCATCGATCACATGGCTGTGACATCGAGATCCCGCTGTGGCGCTTCGGTCTGTCGGATCACGACAGCATGCGGGTGGCGGATCTGATCGATGGCCAGGACTTCTTCTGGCACGGAAAGCGCCAGCACATTCATCTGGAGCCCGATCGCAATCCGATCGGCATCTGGCGTCTCTCGCCCTCGGCCAGCGCGGGAGGCGTCAGCGGGAGCGTGCAATGACGACAGAAGACGGAACGATGACCGCGCGCACGGCGCTGGGCAACGACGACTGGTTGCCGGCCGGCCCGCTCGAGGCGGCGCCCCATGCGACGCTCGACGACGCGCAATGGTATCGCGACGCCGTCATCTACCAGACGCATATCAAGGCCTTCTACGACAGCAACGGCGACGGCGTCGGCGACATCAATGGCCTGATCGAGAAGCTCGACCACATTCGCGAGCTCGGCGCGACCGCGATCTGGCTGCTGCCCTTCTACCCGTCGCCGCTACGCGACGACGGCTACGACATCCAGGACTATCGGGCCATCAATGCCTCCTACGGGCGCATGGCCGACATGCGCAAGCTGGTCAAGGCCGTGCACGAGCGCGGCCTGCGCCTGATCACAGAACTGGTCATCAACCACACCTCGGATCAGCACCCGTGGTTCCAGCGCGCGCGCCGGGCCCCCGCGAATTCGAAGTATCGCGACTACTACGTCTGGTCCGACGACGATGAGCGCTATCGCGACACCCGCATCATCTTCCTGGACACCGAGACGTCGAACTGGACCTGGGACCCGGTTGCCAAGGCCTATTTCTGGCACCGCTTCTACAGCCACCAGCCGGATCTGAATTTCGACAATCCGCGTGTCGTCGACGAGGTGATCTCGATCCTGCACTACTGGCTCAAGATGGGCGTGGACGGACTGCGGCTGGATGCGGTGCCCTACCTGATCGAACGTGAGGGCACCAACTGCGAGAACCTGCCCGAGACGCACGATGTCCTGCGCCGGATACGGGCCGAGATCGATGCCCATTTCCCGGACCGGATGCTGCTCGCCGAAGCCAATCAGTGGCCGGAAGACACCCGCCCCTATTTCGGCAACGGCGACGAGTGCCACATGGCCTTCCACTTTCCGCTGATGCCGCGCATGTACCTGAGCATGGCACGCGAGGACCGTCACCCGATCACCGACATCATGCGCCAGACGCCACCGATACCCGAGGGCTGTCAGTGGGCGATCTTCCTGCGCAATCATGACGAGCTCACGCTGGAGATGGTCACCGACCGGGAGCGCGACTATCTCTGGACCACCTACGCCTCGGATCGGCGCATGCGCATCAATCTCGGCATCCGGCGCCGCCTTGCGCCCCTGATGGGTAACGACCGTCGCAAGATCGAGTTGATGAACTCGATGCTGTTGTCGATGCCGGGCACGCCGGTGATCTACTACGGCGACGAGATCGGCATGGGCGACAACGTCTATCTGGGCGACCGGGACGGCGTGCGCACGCCGATGCAGTGGTCGCCGGATCGCAACGCGGGCTTCAGCTCGGCCGATCCGCAGCGCCTCTACCTGCCCACGATCATGGACGCCATCTACGGCTATCAGGCGGTCAACGTCGAGGCGCAGCGCAACTCACCGTCGTCGCTGTTGCGTTGGATGCAGCGCCTGATCTCGATCCGCCAGACGCATCGGGCGTTCGGACGAGGCACGCTGCGCTTTCTGTTTCCCGGCAATCGCAAGATCCTCGCCTACCTGCGCGAGCACGACGAGGAAACCGTGCTCTGCGTGGTCAATCTCTCGCGCCATGCGCAGCCGGTGGAACTCGACCTGTCGGAGTTCGAAGGCCGCGTGCCGGTCGAACTGATGGGTCGCAATGCCTTTCCGCCGATCGGCCAGCTGCGCTATCTGCTCACGCTGCCCGCGCATGGCTTCTACTGGTTCCTGCTCGAGCGCGACTCGGTCGCTCCGCCATGGCACCAGGTGCTGCCCGAAACGGTGCCGGACATGCCGACGATCGTGACACGTGCGCCCTGGCGCTTCCTGGAAGACGAAGCCGCGCGCGGCGAACTGGAGCGCGAGGCGATCGCGCGCTTCCTGCCCGCGCAGCGCTGGTACGGCGAAAACCACCGTGAACTCGCGCGCGTGCAACTGGAGGCGACGGCCGCCCTCGGCACCGGCACGGCGCCACGTCTGCTCGCCCTGCGCGCGGAGTTCGCCGACGGTACGCAGACACGCTTCTGGCTGCCGCTGGCGCTCGCCTGGGATGAGCAGGCCAGCGCCGGCGGCACACCGTTGCAACCGTTCGTGGCGGCACGCCTGCGCTCGGGCCCGCGGGTCGGGGCGCTGGTGGACGCGACCGTGATGCCCGAGTTCGCCGCCACCCTGATCGCGCAGATGAGGCGCGGCGACAGCGGCGAGTCGCCGCTGGTCGGCGAGTCCGGCGAGGCCTTGGCCGAGCTGGCGCCAAACGAGGGCGACGATGTCACCCGCCTCAGCGGCGAGCAAAGCAACACATCGATGATCGTCGGCGGGCGCATCATGCTCAAGCTCTACCGGCGCCGCGAAGACGGCGTGAATCCCGAAGTGGAGATCAGCCGCTTCCTGACCTCGCGCACCGCCTTCGACCGCACCCCGGCCTTGTTGGGCGCCTTGCACTGGCGTGACGACGATGGCGGCAGCACGATCGCCGCGGCGTTTCGCTATGTCGTCAACCAGGGCGATGCCTGGCAGGCGATGCGCGAATCGTTGGAGCACACGCTGGACACCGCGGCGCCGCCCGATCTGTCCGAGGCTGGCGTCGGCGCCGAGCCGACCGAAGCGACGCGGGTTCAGCATCTGGCATTCGAGCGCGATGCCGCGCTGGCCGCAACCATCGGTCGACGCACCGCGGAGATGCACGTGGCGCTGGCCAGCGTCGACGACGATCCGGCCTTCGCCCCTCAGCCGGTGACACGCCGCATCCTGCAACAGTGGCGCCGCGACGCACTGGCCGAACACAAGCACGCGCTCTCGCTGCTACGTCGACTGAAACGCTCCCATCCGGAAGCCGAGCTCGAGGGGATCGATTCGATGCTCGGCGAGCCACGCCTGCTGCAGGAAGAGCTCGAGCGGATCGCCGACCTGCCGACCGGCTTCGCGGTGACGCGTGTTCACGGCGACTATCACCTGGGCCAGGTACTGGTCACCGAAGGCGATTGCATGATCCTCGACTTCGAGGGTGAGCCCGCCCGGGCGCTGGAAGCGCGCCGCCGCAAGGCGAGTCCGCTGCAGGACGTGGCCGGCATGATTCGTTCGTTCGACTATCTGCGGCGCACGGTGCTGCAGCGCTTCCACGCCGAGCGTGAGGACGCATTGGTCAGACTCGAACCCCTGACGAATGCCTGGCACGATCAATGCGTGAGGGCATTCGTGCGCGCCTATCGCGAGATCGCGGCCGGCAGCCCCGGCGTTGCCGAGGATGCGAAAGTGTCGGCGATCGTCCTGCGCCACTTCGTCCTGCACAAGGCGCTCTACGAACTCGGCTACGAAGCAGCCAATCGCCCGCGCTGGCTGTCGATTCCGATTTCCGGCATCGCCGCGCTGCTATCCGATGGCGAAGCCACGCAGCGCCTCTGGGAGAGCCACGATGAATGACCGTCCCCGGCAAGAGCCGCGCGAACTGATCGGCGATCTGGAACGACACCTGTTCAACGAGGGGCGCCTGTGGCGGCTCTACGAGCTGCTGGGCGCACACCCGATGCGCATCGACGGCCGCGAAGGCACCCGCTTCGTGGTCTGGGCGCCGAATGCGAGCGAAGTCAGCGTCGTAGGCGACTTCAATGACTGGGCGGGCGGCCGCGATCCCCTGCAGGTCGACGGCGGCAGCGGCCTGTGGGCCGGTTTCATCCCGGGCGTGGCGCCGGGCGCCTTGTACAAGTATCAGATCACCGGTCCGCGCGCCGAAGGGCAGATGCTGAAGGCGGACCCGGTGGGTTTCCGCGCCCAGCATCCGCCCGAGACCGCCTCGGTCGTTCAAGGCCTGGTGCAGCGGCCATGGCAGGACGAGGCGTGGATGACCGAACGCGCGCAGCGCAATCCGCTACAGGCACCGATGAGCATCTACGAGGTGCACCTGGGGTCGTGGGCGCGCGTGCCCGAGCACAACAACCGGTATCTCTCGTATCACGAGCTCGGCGAGCGGCTGATTCCGTATGCACTCGAGATGGGCTTCACCCACCTGGAGCTGATGCCCGTCTCGGAGTATCCGTTCGACGGCTCCTGGGGATATCAGCCGATCGGCCTGTTCGCACCCTCGATCCGTTACGGCACCGCCGACGAGTTCGCGGAATTCATCGATCGGTGCCACCAGGCCGGACTCGGTGTGCTGCTCGACTGGGTCCCCGGGCACTTCCCCAATGACGCACACGGTCTGGCCCGCTTCGACGGCACCGCACTCTACGAGCACGCGGATCCGCGGCAGGGCTTTCATCGCGACTGGAACACGCTGATCTACAACTTCGGCCGCACCGAGGTGCGCAATTTCCTGATCGCCAATGCCTTGTATTGGCTCGACCGCTTCCACATCGATGGGCTGCGCGTGGATGCGGTGGCCTCGATGCTGTATCTGGACTACTCGCGCAGCGAGGGCGAGTGGGTGCCGAACCGGCTCGGCGGGCGCGACAACCTGGAGGCGATCGAGTTCATGCACGAGTTGAACACAGTCGCCCACGGTGAACACCCCGGCGCGGTCGTGATCGCCGAGGAGAGCACCGCCTACCCGGGCGTGTCACGGCCGGTCGACCACGGAGGTCTGGGCTTCACCTTCAAGTGGAACATGGGTTGGATGCACGACACATTGCGTTACTTCGCGCGCGACCCCATCCACCGCCACTGGCACCAGGACGAACTCACCTTCGCATTGCAGTATGCCTTCTCGGAGAACTACGTGCTGCCGCTCAGCCATGACGAGGTCGTGCACGGCAAAGGCTCGCTGATCGGCAAGATGCCGGGCGACGACTGGCAGCGTTTCGCGAACCTGCGCGCGCTGTTCGGCATGATGTGGGCACATCCGGGCAAGAAGCTGCTGTTCATGGGGGGCGAGTTCGGACAGAAGCGCGAATGGTCGCACGATCACAGCCTGGACTGGCATCTGCTGGACGATCCCGCCCACCGCGGCCTGCAACGCCTGGTCGCGGAGCTGAACCGCTGCCTGCGCGAGCGCCCCGCCCTGCACCGGCTCGATCACTCCCCCGACGGCTTTCGCTGGGTGGACACGCGTGACAGCGCCGCCAGTGTGCTCAGCTGGCTGCGGATCGCCGACGAGCCCGGCTCGGAACTCCTCGTGATCCTGAATCTGCAGCCGCGGGTGCACGAGCGCTACCGCATCGGCGTGCCGGGCGCCGGCCCGTGGCGCCTGCTGCTCAATACCGATGCGGCGATGTTCGGCGGCTCCGATGCGCCCGCACCCACGCAGGTGCAGGCCGACGAGCATCCGCTGCACGGAATGAGTCACAGCATCGAGGTTCCGCTGCCACCGCTTGCCACCCTGCTTCTGGGACGACGATGAGGCGCATGCGCATGTGGGCCGGCAGGCCCTATCCGCTGGGTGCGACATTCGACGGCCGCGGCGTCAACTTCGCGTTGTTCTCCGCGCATGCCAGCGCGGTGCAACTGTGCCTGTACGAGGAAAGCGGCCGGCGCGAGGTCGCCCGGTTCGAACTTCCCGAGATGACCGACGAGATCTGGCACGGCTACCTGCCCGATGCCGTTCCCGGTCTCCTGTACGGCTATCGGGTCCACGGCCCCTATGACCCCGCGGCCGGCCATCGATTCAACCCCCACAAGCTGCTGATCGACCCCTATGCCAAGCTGCTGCACGGCCAGGTGCGGTGGTCGAACGCCCATTTCGGCTACCGGGTGGGCAGCGGCCGCGAGGATCTGTCGTTCGACCGCGCCGACAACGGCTCGGGCATGATCAAGGGCGTGGTCGTCGATCCGGCCTTCGACTGGCGGCGCAATCCGCGGCCCGGCATCCGCGCCGATGAATCGATCCTGTACGAGGCGCACGTCAAGGGGCTGACCGCGCTGCATCCGCAGGTGCCGGCGCGGCAACGCGGCACCTTCGCCGGTCTGTCGCATGCCGCGGTCATCGACCACCTCGTGGGTCTGGGCATCACGGCCATCGAATTGCTGCCGGTGCACGCCTTCATCGACGATCGCCACCTGACCCAGCGCGGGCTGTCCAACTACTGGGGCTACAACTCGATCGGGTTCTTCGCGCCCGAGCAACGCTATCTGAGCGCGGATGGCGGGCTCACCGAGTTCCAGATCATGGTGGCGCGTCTGCACGCCGCCGGCATCGAAGTCATTCTCGACGTCGTCTTCAATCACACGGCCGAGGGCAATCATCTCGGGCCGACGCTGTCGTTCAAGGGCATCGACAACGCGAGCTACTACCGGCTGTCGCACGAAAACCCGCGCTATTACGTCGATTACACCGGCTGCGGCAACACACTCGACTTGTCCCATCCACGCGTGCTGCAGCTCGTGCTCGACTCGCTGCGCTACTGGGTCGGGACGATGGGCGTGGACGGTTTCCGCTTCGATCTTGCAACCACGCTCGGACGTGGCGAAGAGGCCTGGAGCCTGGCGAGCCCGTTCCTGACCGCGATCCGCCAGGATCCCGTGCTGCAGACGGTCAAGCTGATCGCCGAGCCCTGGGATGTCGGGCCCGACGGCTATCGCCTCGGACAGCACGGCCCAGGATTCAGCGAGTGGAACGATCGCTATCGCGACGCCGTACGGGCGTTCTGGCGCGGCGACGAAGCCACCACCGCCGAGTTTTCGACACGCCTGCTGGGCTCGGCGGATCTGTTCGAGCAGCGCGGCCGTCGCCCGTGGGCCAGCGTCAATTTCGTGACCGCGCACGACGGCTTCTGCCTGCACGATGTCGTCAGCTACAACGACAAGCACAACGAGGCCAATCTCGAGGACAACCGCGACGGGCACGACCACAATCTGTCGTGCAACTATGGCGCCGAGGGGCCGACCGACGACCGCGAGATCATCGAGATGCGCGGACTGCAGAAGCGCAACCTGCTGGCCACGCTGCTGCTCAGCCAGGGCATGCCGATGCTGCTCGCGGGCGACGAGATCGGCCACAGCCAGCAGGGCAACAACAACGCCTATTGTCAGGACAACCCGCTGACCTGGATCGACTGGCAGAGCATCGACAGCGAGGGCCGCGAACTGGCCGCCTTCGTCGAGGAACTGATTCGCCTGCGGCGTGCCCATCCGGTGTTCCGACGCGCCAGTTTCCTGCACGGCCAGGAGCGCTCGGCGCAGGGCACGCCCGACATCCTCTGGCTACGCGCCGAGGGCGGCGTGATGGACACGCAGGCCTGGCAGGATCCGGCGCGACGCGCATTCGGCATGATGCTGACCGGCCACGCGGGCGTGCATCTGCCGCCCGAAGGACCACCCGAGGACGACGAGACCTTCCTGTTGTTGTTCAACGGTGGCGCCGAATCGGTCGAATTCACGATGCCGGGCCAGAGCATCAGCGACGGCTGGCAACGTGTCCTGGACACGTCCGAGCCGACACTCCGGACGGGCGCCCGGCTGTGGCGCGAGATCGAGTGCTTCCATCTGCCGGGGCGCTCATTGAGCGTGTTCCGCGCCGGACGGCGCTCGCGCGCGGCCGGGGTGCGGCACACGATGCCGTTCGGCGCCGAGGTTCTCGAGGGCGGGGTGACGCGCTTTCGCCTGTGGGCGCCGGCGGTGAGCTCACCGCACCTGCTGCTCGGCAATGGCAACGGCGACGGCAGCCGGGCGCTGCCGATGTTGCCGGTCGGCGATTCGGGCTGGTTCGAGGTGGTGACCGATGCAGCCGGACCCGGCAGCCGATATCGCTACCGGGTCGACGACGACACGCCGGTTCCCGATCCGGCCTCACGCGCGCAGCAGGACGGCCCGCACGGCTACTCGCTGGTCGTCGATCCCTCCGACTATCGCTGGCGCGACAGCGGCTGGCAGGGGCTGCCCTGGGAGCAGACCGTGATCCTGGAGGTGCACGTGGGCACGTTCTCGCGCTCGGGAACGTTCGACGGCGTGCGTGCGCGCCTGCCCGCGCTCGCCGAGCAGGGCATCACCGCGATCGAGTTGATGCCGATCGGGGCCTTCGCCGGCGAGCGCAACTGGGGGTACGACGGCGTGCTGCCATTCGCCCCACACCACGGCTACGGCATTCCGGCGGCGCTGAAGGCAATGGTCGACGAAGCGCACCGACTGGGCATCCAGGTGTTCCTCGATGTGGTCTACAACCACTTCGGACCCGAGGGCAACTATCTGATGCGCTACGCGCCGCAGTTCTATCGTCGCGACTCCGAGACGCCCTGGGGCGCGGCGCTCGATTTCGAGAATGCGCTGGTGCGTTCGTTCTTCGTGCACAACGCGCTGTTCTGGCTGACCGAGTATCGACTCGATGGTCTGCGCTTCGACGCGGTCCATGCGATACCGGCCGACGGTCGCAGCACGTTTCTGCACGAGCTGGGCTTCGCCGTACGGCAACGCTTCGGACACTCACGCCATGTTCACCTGATCGTCGAGAACGAGGAGAACGATGCCGGGTTGCTGCGCGAGGAATACACCGCCCAGTGGAACGACGACATCCATCATTGCCTGCACGTGCTGCTGACCGGCGAGCAGGACGGCTACTACGCGGACTACGCCGACGACACGATGGCCATGTTGTTGACCGGCCTGGCCGAGGGCTTCGTCTATCAGGGCCAGGCCATGCGCTACCGCGACGGGCGCCCGCGCGGCAGCGATTCGAGCGCCCTGCCACCGCAGCGCTTCGTGGCCTTCCTGCAGAACCACGATCAGGTCGGCAACCGCGCGTTTGGCGAACGCATCGGCGCGCTCGCCAGCGCCGAGGCCGTGTGTGCGGCGCAGGCGGTGGTGCTGCTGGCGCCGCAGATCCCCATGCTGTTCATGGGCGAGGAACTCGGCAGCCGTGCGCCGTTCCAGTTCTTCACCGACTTCGGCGGCGAACTCGGCCAGGCCGTTCGCGACGGACGCCGACGCGAGTTCGCCCGCTTCGGTGCGTTCGCGGGCGAACCGGCATCGATCCCGGATCCCGAAAGCCCGGAGACCTTCGAACGCAGCCACGTCGAGACATCGGTGGACGAATTCGATGAATCCGAGCGAGACCGGGCGCGGGCGGTATCGGAACACATCGCCACGCTGATTCGCACGCGCCAGCGCGAACTCGTTCCGCTGCTCAGTCCGGCCGGCAGCGCGAGCGCGCGGCGGCGCACGATTGGCGAACGGGGATTCGAGATCTCCTGGCGGCTGGCCTCGGGTGCGACCTGGGTGCTGATCGGTGTGCTCGGCGATCAGCCGATTTCGGGCTTCCAGCGGCCGGCGGGCGAACTCGTGTTCGCGAGCCGCCCCACCGACACCGGCGATCTCGCGCGCGGCGAGCTGGCGGCCTGGACGGTACTGGCGTTCCGCTCGGGCCGATCCACGGAGTCCGGCAATGACGACTGACGTCCGACGAACCGTTCCCATCGGCGCACGCGCGACCTGTCGCGTGCAGCTGCGTGGCGGTGTGGACTTCGCGTCGGTGGCCGACCGACTCGACTACTGGCGCTCGCTGGGCATCACGCATCTCTACCTGTCGCCGATCTTCACCGCCGCAACCGGTTCGACACACGGCTACGACGTGGTCGATCCGAACGAGATCGATCCCGTGCTGGGCGGAGAGGACGGCTTTCGCGATCTCTGCACACGCATGCGCGCGGCCGGGCTGGGCCTGTTGCTGGACATCGTGCCCAACCATCTGGGCATCGGCGCGGGCAATGCCGCCTGGCAGGGCTTGTTGCGCGAGGGCGCGGCGGCCGATCAGGCCCGCTGGTTCGATGTCGACTGGCAGGCCATCGCCGGCGGCACGCCCGGCAAGCTGCTGCTGCCGATCCTCGATCGGCCATGGCGCGAGGCGCTGGCCGAGGGTCTGATCACGATCGACCGCGAGGCCGGCGTTGCCCGGGTCTTCGATCACATTCTGCCGCTGGCGGCGGACAGTGCCGAGGGACCGCTCATGGACGTGCTGGAGCGGCAGCACTGGCGTCTTGCGCACTGGCGGGTGGGCAACCGCCTGCTCAATTGGCGACGCTTCTTCGACATCACCACGCTGGCCGGCCTGCGTCAGCACGACCCGGCGGTGTTCGATGCCACCCACCGGAAACTGCTGGAGTTGTTCGATATCGACGTCTTGCAGGGCTTGCGCATCGACCATGTCGACGGGATGGCGGATCCCGGTGCGTATCTACGCCGCTTGGACAACGCCTGGCGTGAGCGTCGGGCCGACGAACCGTGGATCGTGGTCGAGAAGATCCTCGCGCCGAACGAGGCCCTGCCGGACTCCTGGCCGGTGGCCGGCACCACCGGCTACGAGACGATGTCGCGCATCACCGCGGTGTTCGTCGACAAGGCCGGTCTGGTGCCGATGCAGTCGCTCTGGCGCGCTTGCGGTGGGCAGTCCGGCGCCTTCGAACACACGCTCGCCACCGCCAAGCGCGAGATCCTCTCGAACCAACTACGTGCCGAGCTCGAGCGGCTCACGATGCGCCTGGTCGCGGCGCCGATCCTGGATGCCGATCCCGCCGACGTGCGGGAGGCGCTGATCCGGCTGATCGTCGCGACCGACCGCTACCGTGCCTACGGCGACGAACAGCCACTGGCATTCGAGGCTGCCTGGTCGCGCGCCGACTTCAAGGATCTGCCCGCGGGCCTGCCGCCGAGCCTGCTCGCCGCGATGCCGGCCGGCGGCTGGGCGAGGACCGCCTTCGAACAGTTGTCGGCGCCCGCCATGGCCAAGGCGATGGAGGACACCGCTTTTTATCGCTACACACCGGCGCTGGTGCTCAACGAGGTCGGCAGCGAACCGGGTCGCCCCCCTCTCGATGTCAAGGCGCTGCACCAGGCGTTCGGCGATCGTGCGCTCACGCGTCCGGGTGCCCTGGTGGCCACCGCCACGCACGACACCAAGCGCGGTGAAGACGCACGGGCAAGACTCGCACTGATCACCCACGCGCACGCCGACTGGCCGAACGAGTTCGCTGCCTGGATGCATCTGGCGACCCGGCACCGCTTCGCGGCCGAGCCCGACGAATGCACGCTCGTGTTCCTGATGCAATCGCTGCTCGGTGCCTGGCCGCAACCCGGCGAGAACGATGTCGAACTCGACGACTTCCGCGCCCGCGTCGACGGCTTCGTCGTCAAGGCCCTGCGCGAGGCGAAGCGGCGCACCAGCTGGCTGGAGCCCGACGTGGAGTACGAGCGCCTGGTGATCGACTTCATGCACGCCTTGCTGGGCGACGACCAGTTCCGCACGCGGGTGACGCAGTATCTGTTGAGCCACGCTCGCGGTTGCCGCGAGATCTCGCTGGCGCAGCTTACTTTGAAGTTGACGTTGCCGGGGGTCGCGGACATCTACGACGGAACCGAGCGCTTCGACTTCTCGATGGTCGACCCGGACAACCGGCGCCCGATCGATGCCCAGGGTCTGCGCTCGGAACGTGATGCCCGCTCGGGCGAACACCATCGCCGACGCGCCAAGCAGACGCTGATCCGGCGTCTGCTGCAGGCCAGACGCGCGATGCCGAGTCTGTTCGCGCACGGCGCCTATCAACCGGTGAGCGGCTTGCGCGAAAACCTGCCGGTGTTCGCGTTCACCCGCCACATCGAGGGCGCGGCAATGGCCGTGGCGGTGGTCGATCGATACCAGGACCCGGCCGCGCGGCGCGCGCTGCTGACCGGCGCGGTCATCGATCCACCGCCCGAGGACTGCGGCGCCGGCTGGCGCCCGGTGCACGAACCCGAGGCGCGACCGGCGGCAAGCATCGACCTGGCCGAGTGGCTGGCAGACGCACCGGTGGCGGTATTCGTGGCGGGCGAAGAAGCTGCGCACTGACCCGCGCGCGCATCAATACTCCCCATTGCGCTCGACTTTGCCGCGAAACACCCAGTACGAATAGGCCGTATAGGCGAGTAGTGCGGGCACGGCAAACATCGCCCCCACGAGCAGGAAACCCTGCGACGAAGCCGGCGCGGCCGCCCGCCAGTACGGAATGGTGTGCGGAACGATGTTTGGCCAGAGGCTGATGCCCAGGCCGGCGTAGCCGAGCGTGAACAGCGCCATCGCAAGCAGGAACGGCCGCAATTTTTGTTGTCCGGCGATGGCACGCCAGCAGAGCAAGCCGGTGGCGCCGGTCAGCAGGGGAATGGGCGACAGATAGAGCAGATTGGGCAGCGAGAACCAGCGCTGCGCGATGACGTCGCTGAGAAACGGCACCCACAGGCTGATCAAGGCCATGAACACGAGTACCGCGATCAGCAAGGGTCGCGCGATCCGACGCGCCCAGGTTTCGAGCTCGCCGGGCGCCTTCAGGATCAGCCAGGTGGCGCCGAGCAGCGCATAGCCAGCCAACAGCGCGGCGCCGGTCAGCAGACCGAACGGCGTGAGCCAGACGAACATTCCGCCGCGATGAACGAAGCCGTCCATGTCGAAGCCGTGCACGAAGGCGCCCAGCACCACGCCTTGCGCGATCACCGCCAGGGCCGAGCCGCCCTGGAAGGCGCGGTTCCAGAAGGCACGCGTGCGGGTGGACTTGAAGCGAAACTCGAACGAGACGCCGCGCATCACGAGCCCGAACAGCATGAAGATGAACGGTAGATAGAGGGCCGGTAGAACGATCGCGTAGGCGATCGGGAACACCGCCAGCAAGCCGCCGACACCCAGCACCAGCCAGGTCTCGTTGCCATCCCAGATCGGCGCTACCGAATGCATCATGAGATCGCGGTCGTCTTCACCGGGCGCGAACGGGAACAGCAGGCCGACGCCGAGCACGAAGCCATCGAGCAGTACGTACATGAAGATCGCAATGCCGATGATCGCGAACCAGAGCAACGGCAACCATTCGTCCTGCATGTTTCAGTCCTCCACCAGCGGCTCATCGGCGGCCGAGATCGGTCGCGCCGGCGTTGCGTCGGCTTTTGCGCCCCCGGTCTTCACCCGCGACGGTCCGGCCTCGATGAGATGCAGCGTGTAGTACAGGCCGAAGCCGAAGACCGCGCCGTAGACCAACACGAACAGGGCGAGCGTGGTGGCCACGCTGCCGGCCGCAACGGGAGATACCGCGTCGGCGGTGCGCATCACGCCGTAGACCACCCACGGCTGACGGCCAATCTCCGTCGTGATCCAACCGGCGATCACCGCCACCAGACCGAGCGGCGCGATCAAGGTATAGATGCGCAGCAACCCGCGCGAGGTCGACAGTCGCCCCCGCAAGAGCTGGATCAGACCCGCCCAGGCCGCCACCAGCATGACGATGCCGATACCGACCATGATCCTGAACGCGAAGAAGACGGGAGCCACCGGAGGACGCTCGTCAGGAGCGTAGCGATCGAGGCCCGTGACCTGGGCGTTGATGTCGTGCTCGAGGATGAGGCTACCGAGCAGCGGTATCGAGATCGCGTAGTCGTTGCGCTGCTGCGCCTCGTTCGGCCATGCAAACAGATACAAGGGGGCGCGCGTGCGCGACTCCCAGTGCGCCTCGATCGCGGCCACTTTGGCCGGCTGATGTTCAGCCGTGTTCAGGCCGTGCAGATCACCGACCACGATCTGCAAGGGCACGACGATGCTCGCGAAGATGACCGCCAGCCGCAAGGTCAGCGTCGCCCGCCGTCTGAACCGGCCTCGCAGGAGATGACTGGCGGCGACACCGGCGATGATGAAACAGGTGGCCAGATACGCGGCCAGCACCATGTGCACGAAGCGGTACGGAAACGACGGATTGAAGATGATCGCGAACCAGCTGTCGGGAATGAACACGCCATCGCGCAGCGTCGCGCCGGCCGGCGTGTGCATCCAACTGTTGGCCGCGAGGATCCAGAAGGCCGAGATCAGCGTGCCCAGTGCGACCAGGCAGGTGGAGGCGAAGTGCACCCACGGCGGCACACGGCCGGTGCCGAACAGCATGATGCCAAGAAAGGTCGCCTCGAGAAAGAACGCGGTCAACACCTCGTAGCCCAGCAAAGGGCCCAGCACATTGCCGGTCACCTGCGCGAACTGGCTCCAGTTGGTACCGAACTGAAAGCTCATGACGATGCCCGAGACCACGCCCAGGCCGAACGAGACCGCGAAGATCTTCAACCAGAAGCGATACAGGCTGCGATAAGCCGTGCGCCCGGTACGCAGCCACAGGAACTCGAGCATCGCCAGCCAGCTGGCCAGCCCGATCGTGAAGGCCGGAAAGATGATGTGGAACGAGATCGTGAATGCGAACTGCACGCGGGCCAGCAAAACGGCATCCATGCCCCCTCCCTTGTCAGTGACACCGGCGACGCGGCTGGCGGCATCACAGGCGTATGCTTGCGGCCATGACGCGCATCGGGCTCATCTCCGACACCCACGGCCTGCTGCGGCCCGAGGCCCTGGCATTCCTGCACGGCTCCGACCACATCGTCCATGCCGGTGACATCGGCTCGCCCGATATCGTCGAGCGCCTGGGTGAGCTCGCGCCCCTCACCGTGGTACGCGGCAACATCGATGTCGCGCCGTGGGCGATGAAGATTCCCGGGTGGGCCGATGCGCTCGTGGCTGGCGTCGCGCTGCACGTCCTGCACGACATCGCCGAACTCGAATCGCGGCGCGCCGCATCGGCACGGGTGGTGGTCTGCGGCCACTCGCATCAACCGCGTATCGAGCACCGGGACGATCATCTGATCATCAATCCCGGCAGCGCGGGACCGCGCCGCTTTCGCCTGCCGATCGCGGTCGCGGAACTGCGCATCGACGATGGCGTGCTCACACCGCGGATCGTCGAACTGCCGGTTTGATCGCGCTGCCGGCTGGCCACACGGCGTTGTCGACGGCGGGTGAACCTCGTCTTCCCCGCTCACTCCTCGAGTCGGAACCCGACCCGCATCGCGACCTGGAAATGCCCGACCTTGCCGTCGGCCACATGGCCACGGATCTCGCTGACCTCGAACCACTCGACCATGCGCAAGGTCTTGGAAGCGGTTTCGATCGCGTTGCGGATCGCGTCATCGACCCCGGTGGTCGACGAGCCGACGATATCGACGATCTTGTAGACGTGCTCGCTCATGCGGAACTCCTGTCGAGACTACGAGGATGTGCGCGCCAGGCGATCGTGCCGCACCGGCCGCGCCGCGCGCGCCACGCCGGCCGGGACCACGGTCAGTCGACGCATCGACCTGCAATGACAGCAAGGATCGCTCCCGGCGGCCCGGGCTGGCGGTGACCGATGCCGTTGCCGGGTGGCGATGCGCCGGCTCGACCCCGGCTCGGCGCCGCAATCGCTTACGATCCGTGCTGCGCGAAATGCCTTTCGCGAGCAACGATCCCATCGGAGACAAGCCCATGAGAACCACCCTGTTCGGCGGTCACGCGCTGCGCGCGGCGTCGATCACCGCGCTGGCGGCCGCGCTGGCCGCACCGGCCCTGGCGGCGGACGATCCCGCACCACGCAAGCTCGACATCCTGCTCAGCAACGACGACGGCATCGGCGCGCCGAATCTGCTCGCGCTCGCCGAAGCGCTGCGCAAGGCGGGCCACCGGGTGGCGGTCGCGGCGCCGTGTCACGACGCCAGCGGCTCGGGTGCGCTGGTTCACCTGCTGCGCCCGCTGGGCCCGATCGAAAAGGACTGCCGCGGCGGCAAGGTCAAGGTCGGAGCGCCCGGCTATGGCCCGGTCGATGCTGCCGAACCGTCGGTGCACTATGTCGACGGCTCGCCGCTGATGGCCGGCATCTACGGCATGCAGGTGCTGGCACAACAACAGTGGCAGAAGGCGCCGGATCTGGTCATCTCCGGCCCCAACGAGGGCAACAACACCGGTCTCGTCGGGCCGAGCTCCGGCACGCTGGCCGTCGCCACCCACGCCCTGCAGCGCCGCATCCCGGCCATCGCGATCAGCGCCGATCGCAACACGCGCAAGGATCCGGCGTCATCGGCCGCGGTGGCGGCGCTGATGGTGCCCTTGATCGACAAGCTGGTGGCTGGCGACGAAGCCTTGCCCGATTCGGTCGGCTTGAACATCAACCTTCCGCCGCTGACCGACACGCCGCCCGCGGTCGCCCTGTCGCGAGTGGGGCGTGGCACCAAGTATTTCGGCGTGTTCGCGCCGGACATCAGCGAGGACCCGGTAGGCAAGATGTTCAAGCTGAGCACGCATGCGGCGGCCTTCTCGATCAGACCGTTCAAGCCCACGGCGGAGGACGAAGAAGAAGCGGTCATCGGTACCGGCCGCATCGCGATCAGCTTCATCCAGGGCGGCTATGACGCCGATGCCGACAACAGCGCGGGCATCGCGGCCTGGCGCAAACGGCTGGCGCGCGTGCTGCCGCACTGACGGGCAGACCCGCGAACGCGACGTATCGGCCCCGGCAACCGGTCGGGACCGATGTCGCGGATCGCCTCAGCAATCGTAACGATGACCGACCGGCGTGGCGGGCGCTATGCTCCTCGCAGACCTCGTGCCACGAGGTTATCCGGCCGCTGGATGCCGGATCGCAACCGACCGGAGAAGCAATGATGAAATTCATCGTCACATGGACTTATCGTCCCGAGCATCGCGACGCCGTTCACAAGCGCTTCCTGGAAGGCGGCGGATCTCTGCCCGAGGGTGTCACCCAGATCGGGCGCTGGATGGCAGCCGGTCGCAACTTCGGTGTCGCCGTCTACGAAACCAACGATGCATCCGCGCTCGCGCGCAATGCCCTCAACTGGAGCGACCTGATGGACGTCGACGTGGTGCCGGCCCTGAGCGACCATGAGGCCGGCGCCCTCGTCGCCGAACTCGCCGCCGCGAGTCGATAGTCACTCACCGGCGCTGCGGCGGGAAGCGGTAGATTGCGTCGTCGAGGTAAAGGACCACGTCCTGGATCTCTTCCTCGCTCCAGTTGAACCCGGCCACGCCCGCCCAGCGGCGAACCTGCGACGCCAGGCTGGCGAGGTCCGTCGCCACACGCTTCTCGCGCCAGTGTGCTTGCTGCGTGTGGCAGGCATTGCAGCCGGTGTCGTAGAGCAGCCTGCCACGGTTGGCGTCGGCGGCGAAAGCGTCCCCTTGGCAGCCGAGAGCAACGGCGAGCAGCACGCCGGACAACGAGCGACGATCCATCGAGGGCTCCGCGAATCGGGTGTGATGCGATCATGCTAAGCCGCGACGGGCTCTGCGAGTTGACGCGCCTCAAAGGCGTGGTCGGTTGGCGGGCTGTCGACGGCCTGCCGGGCATCCGCGGCGGGTCTCTGCGGCCGACCTGCGTCGCGCGCACCCGCCATCGGCGCCGATCCACGACCGAAGCGCCGGCGCGGGTCAACCGCCAGTGCGGCGCAGACAGCGCCCGGGCCGCCGCCCGGTGGCCGAGCCCCTCGCCCAGACGGGCTCACCGTTGACGAACACCTGCTCGATCCCCTCGGCAGGCCGGCATGGATCGGCGAAATCGGCGACATCGATGACGCGCGCCGGGTCGAACAGGACGAGATCGGCGTGATACCCCGGTGCCAGCCGGCCGCGACCGGCCAGGCCGAACCGGGCGGCCGTCAGGCTGGTCATCTTGCGCACGGCCTCTTCCAGCGAGAACAGCCCGACGTCGCGCGCATAGTGGCCGAGCACACGTGGGAAGGTGCCCCAGGCGCGCGGGTGCGGATGAGGCTCGAAGACGATGCCGTCCGAGCCGATCATGGTGTCCGGAAACGCCAGAATGCGTCGTACGTCGACTTCGCTCATCTGGAAATAGATGGCCCCGGCCGGCAGCAGACGGCGCGCCGCCTCGATGTCGCTGCAGCCGAGCTGCGCCGCGATGTCGGCCAGGTCGCGTCCCGCGGCGTCGGGCATCGGCTCGGACCACGTGATGACCACACGGTCGCACTTGGCGACCCGCTCGGGAAAGAGCAGCGTCGAGCTGGCGCGATACGGATAGGCGTCCAGACCGACGTCCTGCTCGCGCGCGGCACGTTCGAACATGGGCAGGGTGATGGCCGACTTGCCGTGATTCGCGCGGCTCATGCACTTGTGGTGCGACACGATCACCGGCACGCCCGCTTCGCGGCCGATGCGGAAGGTCTCCGCCAACGAGTCGGTGACATGGTCTTCTTCGTTGCGCATGTGCGTGGCGTAGCGCGCGCCGTGGCGCGCGACCGTGTGCGCGAGCGCCACCACTTCTTCGGTCGGCGCCGCGCTCGCGGCCGGGTAGTAGAGCCCGGTGGACAACCCCAGGGCGCCGTCGCGCAAGGCGCCATCGAGCAGCGCGGCCATGTGCGTGATCTCGGCGGGCGTCGCCGCCCGGTCGACCGAATCCATCGCGGCGTGGCGAAGATTCGAGTGGCCGCAGAAGCAGGCACTGTTGACCGCCGGCGGCGAGGCCTCGAGCGCCGCGAAGTAGTCGCCGAAGCGCTCGAAGCGTGCGCCTCCCGCCGTGAACGCGCCCAGCGGTGCCTTGGCTGCCGGCCGGCCGGGCAACACGGGCGCGATGCTGATGCCGCAGTTGCCGTTGACGACGGTGGTCACGCCCTGGCTGATCTTGGGCTCGAGCAGCGGTGTGTCGATGATCGCCCGGTCGTCGTGGCAGTGTGCGTCGATGAATCCGGGTGCCAGCGCCAGGCCATCGGCGTCGACGATCCGGCGCGCGGATCCGGATCCGATCTCGCCGACCGCGACGATGCGACCGGCCCGCACGGCGAGATCGGCGACGACGGCCGGCGCGCCCGTTCCGTCGACCAGGCGGGCGCGGCGCACGAGCAGGTCAAACGCTGACATCGGCCGGCTCCGCGAGTGCGGTGGCGGGCACCGCGCACCAGCGCGCCAGCAGGTGCACCAGGATGACGGCAAGCGCGAGCGGCACGGCGATCGCGACGTACAGCGTCGGGACATCGAGGGTTTCGGATAGTGTTCGGGCGTGCCGCATCAGATAGCCCCGGGAGAACCTCAGGTTGGGTCCGAAGAACGAGAAGAACAGAGCCGGGCCGACGAACACGAGCACGGCCAGGCTCTGCAGGAGCAGGGTCAGGCGCGCACGCACGCCCTGGCCCGCGGGCTGGACCACCGCCGGATCGAAGACGCGCTTGAACGAGAGGGTTGCGCCGAGCAGGCCCGCCCAGATCATCAGGTAACGCGCCATCTCTTCGGTCCAGACCGGTGGCTGAAAGAACACGTAGCGGGCCACCACCTGCAGCAGCACGACGGCGACCAGCAACGCCAGGGCGGCCGTGGCCAGCCGGAGCAGCATGGCATCGAGGCGGTCACTGAAGCGCACGACCGCCTGCCGCATCGTGAGCGCCGGTCGCATCGCTCAGCGCACCGCGGCAAACGCCGACTCGTACACCGCGAGCCCGTCGTCCCCGAGCAAGGCCTTGTAGGTGGCCTGCGCGCGCGCCTTCATCTTGTCGCGCTCGCCGGGGGCCAGGGCCGTCACGGTGACGCCGGCATCGCGAAACCGGGCGTCCACCTGCTTGCCCCATTCGACGACCCAGGCACGATTGGCGGCGACGCCGGCACGTATGGCCCCGGCGACCTGTGCGCGCTGTTTGTCGTTCATGCCGCTCCACCAGTCCTCCGACACCAGCACCGCCCGCATCGACGGCGCAAGGTCGGCCGGCGTGTAATGCTTCAGATACTGGGTGTGGCCGACTCTCAGGGCCGCATTGGGCGGATTCACGTATCCGTCCACGATGCCGGTCTGCAAGGCGTTGGCGACCTCACCCCAGGGCACCACCGTGGACTGCACGCCGAGCGTCTCGAAGAAGGCCACCTGGCTCTTGCTGAGCGCGCGCATGCGCAGGGCTTCGAGGTCGGTCAGCGTGGCCACCGCGCGCTTGGTGTTGAAGATGCCCGCATCGAGACCGCGCTGGTTGAAGGCCACCACGCGCACGCCGTTCTCGATCATGGCGGCGTTGATCTTCTCGAGCAACGGGGTCTTGGCCATGACCGTGTCGAACTCGGCCGAACTGCGGAAGAAGAACGGCAGGATCGTGCCACGCAACAGCGGGCTCATCGACGCCGGTGTGGTCGCGGCCGCCAGGTTCACGTGGATCAACCCCTGGGCGGTCTGTCCCAGGCGTTCCTTCTCGGAGCCGAGCGCGTCGGAGGGATGGACCTCGACCGTGACACCGGCACCGGCGAGCGCGTCTCGAAAGGCGACCACGAACGCGTACTCGGAGTTGGTCTCGAGATTCTCGGCACCGTTCATGGCGAGACGGATCGTTTCCGCGCCGGCCGCGGTCGCGGCCGTGGCGACGACCACGCACAGAAAAACGGACCGCATCAGGCTTGCAAGGGACATCGTCATCTCCTTAGTCTCTTTGGGTTCAAGGCATGAGGCCGAGCCAGGTCGGCAGAGCGAGCGAAATCTGCGGGACGGCCGTGAGCAGGGCCAGCACGCAGATTTCGATCAGGAAGAACGGCAGCGTCGCGCGGATCAGGCGCCAGTAGTTGGCGCCGGTGACGGTCGAGATGATCAGGATCACGCCGCCCAGTGGAGGAGACAGCAGGCCGATCGTGATGTTGAAGCAGATCACGATGCCCAGGTGCACGGGATCGACACCGAGCGCGAGCGCCACCGGCACGAAGATGGGCGCGAGCAACGCCACCGCCGCCTTGACATCCATGACCATGCCGGCGAGCAGGAAGACGATGTTCAACACCAGCAGATACTGGCCCGGGCCGAGTTCCAGGGCGGCGACGGCCGCCGAGATCTGCTGCGGCCAGCGTGCCAGCGCCGTGATGTAGCTGAAGGCCGCGATCGCGCAGAGGATCATGAAGATCGCGCCGAGCAACACCAGCGTGCGCTCGGCGCATTCGCGCAGTTTCGCCGCGTCCAGTTCGCCGTAGGCGACCCCCACGACGAGCGCGGCGGCGACCGCCACCGCGGCCGACTCGGCGGGTGTCGCCACCCCGAACAACACCCCGGCGAGGATGATCAGGGGCAACGACAACGCCGGCAGCGCACGACGAAACGCCGGACCGAAGGCAGGCACCTGGACGTCGTCGCCGCCGGGGTGTCCCTGCCAGCGCGCGAACACGGCATTGGCCAGCAGTAACACGACGGCGAGCAGCAACCCGGGGACGATGCCCGCCGCGAACAGCGCCGCGATCGGTGTGTTCATCAGGGCGCCGTAGAAGATGAGGATCACGCTGGGCGGAATGATCGGGCCGATGATCGACGAGGCCGCCGTGACCGCCGCCGCATAGTCGAGCGTGTAGCCCTGTTGGCGCATCTGCGGCACGAGCGCGCTCGACAGCGCGGCGGCATCGGCCGTGGCGGAGCCGCTGATGCCCGCGAAGAACACCGAGGTCAGGATGTTGACGTGACCGAGCCCGCCCCGCAGCCGGCCGACCAGGCACATCGAGAAATCGATCAGGGCCTTGGCAATGCCACCACGGTTCATCAGCTCGCCAGTCAGGATGAACAAGGGCATCGCCAGAAAGGCGAACACATCGAGCTGGCTGAACATGCGCTGCGGCAGGATGGCCAGAAAGCTGCCGCGATCCAGGGCCAGGAAGGTGAGCACCGACCCGGCACCGATCGCGTAGGCGATCGCACCGCCGGCGGCCAGGGTGCCGACCACGACCAGAACGATGATCCAGGCCGTCAACGTCCGCTCCGTCGCGCCCTGGCTGGCGATGCCCCCATACCCTCTCCTCCGGCTCAGGGACACGGGGATCCCCAGGCGCGATGCGGCGCGCGTGGCGAATGGATCAGCGTGTCCTTCGAGCATGCTATGCCGAGCCAGACCCGCGTATCAGGCAAGTTTCGTGTTTTAGTATGCGAACTCCGCATACAGAGACCGACAATGGACATTGGCTGGATAGACGACCTGATCGCGCTCGAGGAATCCGGCTCCCTGTCGAAGGCGGCCGCCACGCGCAACGTCACGCAGCCGGCCTTCTCGCGCCGCGTCGCGTCGATCGAACACTGGTTCGGAGCCAGCGTGGTGAACCACGCGAACCGGCCGCTGGCCCTGACTCCCGAGATGCGCCGCCTGATGCCGGCGATCCACGAAGTTGCCGCCACGCTGCGGCACGTCCGCTCGGAACTGCAGGCGAGTCAGGGCGGCGACCTGCGGGTGGTGATCGCGGCGCAGCACAGCCTGCTCACGAGTCTGCTGCCGTCCCTGCTCGCCGAACGTCTCGGCGAACGGGGCACGATGATCACGGTGCGAACCGCCTACCCCGAAGACGGCGCCGCCAAGCTGCTGTCACATCAGGTGGACGTGTTCATCACCTACGAGACGCGCAGGCGCACGCTCGTCGGCCAGGTGCCGGATTTGCGTCAGCACCTGATCGACCGCGACCGGTTCGTGCCGGTGACCTCGAGTCGCGACATCGAGGCTCGTCTTCGGCGCGCGCTGCGCAGTCGCGAGACGCTCACCCTGCCGGTGATCACGTTCCCGCGCCACAGCTTCTTCGGGCGGGTGCTCTGGGAGGACATCGCCAAGTCGGTCCCCGAGCACCTGCGCCCGCGCCCGCTCGTGGAATCGGAGTTGTCGACCAATGTCGCCCGGTTCGCGCTGAACAGCGCGGCTGTCGCCTGGCTGCCGCAGGTGATCGCGCAACCCTATCTCGACGACGGTCGGATGCATCTGCTCGACGATCTGTGCCCGAGCGAGGAACTGTTTGCCCGTTGCTTCGCGATCGAGCCGGAACGGCGTGCCGGCGTTCGCGAGATCTGGGCACTACTCACCCGGCAGGCTGCATCGCCGCCTGCGAGCGCCGGTGCCTAGAAAAGACCTCCCGGGCCCGTGATTCATTCGCCGAGTCGGTCTGGCAAGGCGCCAGCGCGACGGGATCAGCCCACGAAGGCGGCACGCGGCGGCTTCTGGGTGTCGGCTTCGGATCCGCGCAGCCAGGCCAGCACGGTGTCGGCATCGGACACCTCGAAGGGATCCGTGGGACAGTTGTCGGCGAACTCGGGTTCGATGAACATCTTCTCGATGAAGCCATCGTCGACCACCATCGCATAGCGCCACGAGCGCATGCCGAAGCCCAGGTTCTCCTTGTTGACCAGCATGCCCATCTTGCGGGTGAATTCACCATTGCCGTCGGGCAGCATCTTCACCCGCTTGGCGCCGATCTGGCGGGCCCACTGGAACATGACGAAGGCGTCGTTGACGGCCAGGCAGTAGATGTCGTCGATGCCGTGCGCGGCGAACTCGTCGTAGAGGGCCTCGTAGCGAGGCAAATGGGTCGACGAGCAGGTCGGCGTGAAGGCACCGGGCAGCGCGAACACGATGACCCGGCGCTTGCCGAAGATCTCGTCGGTGTCGCGATCCTGCCAGCGATAGGGATTGTCGCCGCCGACGCTTTCGTCGCGAACGCGGGTCTTGAAGGTCGCCATGGGCACTCGGGAATCTCTCGCTGCGGGCATGGTTGCACTCCTCTGAAAGCTGAACGGGTCGTGGCCACGCGATGGCCACCGGACCCGCTGTGACTGCAAGGACCGTGCCGGGGCGGTCCCGCGCGTCGGCGACCGGCGCAATCGCGCCTTTTGCCCGAGTGTCGTGCGAGGGCGGTCAGCGCGGGTCGTGCCCGATGTGCGCGCGCAATGCGCTCTCATAGGCGAACAGGCCGATCGCTCCGCCGGTGTGCAAGAACACGATGTTCTCGTCGCTGCGGAAGGCACCCTCGCGGATCATGCCCAACAGCCCGGCGAAGCCCTTGCCGGAGTACACCGGGTCGAGCAGCAGGCCTTCGTGTCGGGCGGCGATCGCGATCGCCTCGAAGGTGCTTTCGGCCGGCATGCCGTAGCCCGGCCCCACGTAGGCATCATCGACGCGCACCATGGCGCGCGCCGGTGCGCCGGCACCGAGGAGCAGGGCCGTGCGCACCGCCAGATCGTGCACCGCATCGATCTGCCGCTCGCGCGGCTGACGCACGCTGATGCCGGTGACCGGCAGCTCGGCGCCGATCGCGTGCAAACCGGCCACCAGCCCCGCGTGCGTGCCGGCGCTGCCGGTGGCGGTGATCAGATGATCGATGCGCAGATGCTGCGCCTGCGCCTGCGCGACCAGCTCGAGGGCACAAGCCACGTAACCGAGCGCGCCAGTCGGGTTCGAGCCGCCACCGGGAATCACGTAGGGCCTGCGACCCAGGGCACGCAGACGGCGCCCCTCGGCCTCGACCTCGGCATTCATGTCCAGGCCCGCGGGCCGGTAGTCGATCGTGGCGCCGAAGATGCGGTCGAGCAGCACGTTGCCGTTGTCTTCGTATTCGGTGCCGGTGTCCGGAACCCTGCGCTCGAGCAGGGCGTGGCAGGCCAGACCGGCCCGGCAGGCGGCCGCCGCGGTCTGGCGCACATGATTGGACTGCACGGCGCCGTGGGTGACGAGGCAGTCGGCCCCCTGGGCGAGCGCCTCACCGAGCAGGAACTCTAGCTTGCGGGTCTTGTTGCCGCCACCGGCCAGGCCGGTACAGTCGTCCCGCTTGACCCAGAGGCGCGGTCCGCCAAGCAGCTGGCTCAGACGGGTCATGGGCTCCAACGGGGTGGGCGCGTGACACAGGGAATAGCGGGCGAATCGATTGAGTAGTGTTTCGGACATGGACAGAGCGTTATGGGATCGGGGGCCGGCTTCGATGTCCGGGCGGACGGTGCGTTACGGGGTCGCTTCCGGGTCGGCGGTCGCTTGCGTGAGGCGCAGAGTCTGTCACCGGCCGAAGCGATTGGCCAATGCAAACTCCGCGTATCAGCATGCACGAATTGCATGCAGAGGAAGTTCGCCGCGATGTTGTCTCCGTCGTGGCGGCGCTCGATTTCGCTGAATACGCCGGCGCCATCGAGCGCGTCGCGAAATCGCAGAAGACCGAGTAGGTTCGTCGCGAAGCGATTCTCGAAGCAGTGTTGCGCGCGCGAGGCCCCCGACCGACGCCTCAGACGTACAACATGCCGCCGTCGAGCAGCACCGATTGCCCGGTCATGCCACGGGCCTCGGGGGAAGCGAGATACACGGCCAGCTCGCCGCACTCGGCAGGGTCGAGAAAACGGCCCTGGGCGATGCGTTGCAGCAGCGCGCCGTGCACGGTCTCGGGCGTCACGCCGCCGGCCTGCGCATGCATCTTCTCGAGACCGGCGGCCATGTCGGTCTGGATCATGCCCGGGCAGAGCGCATTGATGGTGATGCCCTGCTGCGCGAACTCCAGCGCCGCACAGCGGGTCAGGCCCACCACCGCATGCTTGCTGATGTTGTACACGGCCTGGTTGCGCGAGGCCCACTTGCCAGCCGTGGAGGCGATGTTGATGATGCGGCCGTACTGCTGCTGCACCATGTGCCGCAGCGCCGCCTGCATCAGGAACATGGGTGCCTTGACGTTGACGGCGAGCGTGTCGTCGACGTCGCGCTCGTCGTAGTCGAGAAACGACTTGCCGATGTAGATGCCGGCGTTGTTCACCAGGATGTCGATCCTGCCGTAGGCGGCCACGGTCTGATCGACCAGACCGGGCAGGGCCGACATGTCACCGACATCGGCAACCGCGACCTCGACCCGGCCACCGGCTTGCGCGAGTTCGGCGGCGGCGACGGCCAGCCGTTCGGCATTGGTGGCGGCAATGGTCAGATCGGCGCCTTCGCGCGCGAACGCGCGGGCGATCGCCAGGCCGATGCCCCGGCTGGCGCCGGTGATCAGCGCACTCTGGCCGGCCAGTCGGCCCTTGGTTTCGGCACTCATCTGACGTTCTCTCTCCGTCGGTCGAATGGGAATGATGCGGCCTGCGCCCGTCACGGACCCCGCGGCACCGGCTCCGGCTCGCGCCGATCGCAGAGGCGGGAATGGCCGCAGCGGCGACAGGAATGGCCGGGACGATGCGGCGACAGCCAATGCTCAGTCGATCGAGGCCGCCATCTGCGCCTGCGCATGATGACACGCCACCTCGACCGCCCCGAATGAACGCAGTCGCGGCGCTTCGCGGACACACTGATCGTCGGCGCGATCGCAGCGCGGCCGGAACGGGCAGCCCTGCGCGATCATCGTCGGGTCGGGCGTGATCGCGCCACCCGGTTCGGCCGGCGGCAGCGGCAGCGACGGATCCGGCGTCAGCGCACTGCGCAACAGCATGCGCGTATACGGATGGCGGGGCCGGGCCATGACCTCGGCGGTCGCGCCGGTTTCGACGACTTCGCCCAGGTACATGACTGCGACCCGATCGCACAGGCGGCGCAGCACGACCAGATCGTGGGTGATGAACACCAGACCCACACCGAGATCGCGCCGCATGGCCAGCAGCAGGTTCAGGATCTGCGCCTGCACCGAGGTGTCCAGTGCCGACGTCGGCTCGTCGCAGACGAGCAGCGCGGGTCGGGGTGCCAGCGCCCGTGCGATGGCCACGCGCTGCGCCTGCCCTCCCGAGAGCTGACCCGGATGACTCTGGCGGTAGCGGGCCGGCAGACCCACCTGCCCGAGCAGTTCGAGCACGCGCGCTGAACGCTCCGCGGCGCTGCCGATGCCCAAGGCATCGAGCGGCAGGCGGATGTTCTGCTCGACGGTCTTGCGCGGATTCAGCGAGCCCGCGGGATCCTGGAACACCGGCTGCACGATGCGCGCGATCTGCTGTGCGTGCATCGTGCCGAGCGGCTGGCCGGCCAGGGAGATCCGGCCTCCATCGGGCCGCTCGAGTCCGAGCATCAGGCGTGCCAGCGTGGACTTGCCGCAGCCGGACTCGCCGGCGATGCCCAGGGCCTCGTGCGCACGCACGGTCACGCTCACGCCGCGCACCGCGTGCAGCCACCGGCTCGAGCGCAGCCCCGTGCGCAGCCGGTACGAACGCTGCAGATCGTGGGTTTCGATCACGCTCGTCATCGTTCGAGCGCCCGTGCGGGCGACGGCGCCTGGCGCGCCCGATCGGCGTCCAGCGTGCACCGCCAGCGACGGGAGCGCAACTGTTGCAGCGGCGGCTCGAGCCGGCACGACGGTCCGGCCGACGGACATCGACCGGCGAAATCGCAGCCCTGCGGATCGGAGCTCAGCGCGGGCACTTCGCCGGGTATCGAAAGAAAACCGCCAGCGGTGGCCCGGGCCGGCGAGCAGTCGAGCAGACCACGGGTGTAGGGATGCATGGGTTCGGCGAACAACTCGGCGCAGGCGGCGGTCTCGACGATGCGCCCGCCATACATGACCGCGACGCGGTCGGCCACGCGCGACACCACGCCCAGATCGTGCGTGATCAGCAACAGACCGATGCCCAGATCGGCGACCAGTTCCTTGAGCAGGCGCAGCGTCTGGGCCTGCATGGTCACGTCGAGCGCCGTGGTCGGCTCGTCGCCGATCACCAGGGCGGGCGCGCACATCAGGGCCATGGCAATCATCACGCGTTGACGCAAGCCACCGGAGAGTTGATGCGGATACTGCCGCAGGCGGTCGGCGGGCGCCGGCACGCCGACCCGCTCGAGCAGCGAAATGGCACGAGCCGCACCCTCGTCACGCGAGCCCCGCCCGTGCTCGAGATAGGCCTCCAGCAACTGCTCGCCGACCCGCATGACCGGGTTCAAAGCCGCCATCGGGTTCTGGAACACCATCGCGACGCGATCGCCGAGCACGCTGCGGAACTCGCGCGCCGACATCGTCGCCGTGTCGCGGCCGTCGATGATCATTCGATCCGCCCGCCAGCGCGCCACCTGCGGCAACAGACGCATGAGTGCCAGCGCGGTCAGCGTCTTGCCCGAGCCGCTTTCGCCGACCAGACAGACGGTTTCGCCGCGACCGACCGACAAGCTCACGTCGCGCACGGCCCGCACAGGCCCGCTGCTCAGGGCCAGATCGACATCGAGACCGTGCACCTCGAGCGGCTGGCTCATCGCCGGTCCTCGGGCGCGGTGACGTCGCGCAGACCATCGCCGACGAGATTGATGGCCACCACCAGCAGCAGGATCGCGACGCCGGGCGTGACGATCAGATGTGGCCGAAAGAACATGAACTTGCGCCCCTCGGCGATCATCAGGCCCCAGGACGGATTGGGCGGGTGAATGCCCAGCCCGAGAAAACTCAGCGCCGACTCGATCACGATCGCCAGTGCCATCTCGAGCGTGAGAATGACGATGATCGCGTTGAACAAGTTCGGCAGCAGCTCGCCGAACAGGATGCGCGCGTCGGAGGCGCCGGCCGCGCGCGCGGCCAACATGAACTCCTGCCCCCGAAACTGCTGGGTGAGCGTGCGCACCACCACCGCATAGCGATCCCAGAACAGCAGTGACAGGATCAGCACGAGGGTGACGAACGAGCTGCCGAAGGCCGACACCAGCGCGAGCGCCACCAGCAGACCGGGCATCGCGAGTTTGACGTTGACCACCAGCATGACGAGATCGTCGATCCGTCCGCCGTAATAGCCACCGGCCATGCCGATCGCGGTCCCGACGATCGCCGACACCAGCGCGGCGAAGAAGCCGATCGCGATCGAGATGCGCGCGCCGTGCATGAGTCGCGAAAGATAGTCGCGTCCGAATGCGTCGGTGCCCAGCGGATGCGCCCAGTCGCCGCCGGCTGCCCATGCCGGCGGGCGCAGCTTGGCGAGCAGGTCCTGGGCGAGCGGATCGTAGGGCGCCAGCCAGGGCGCCGCCAGTGCCACCAGGACGAAGCTCGACACGATGGCCGCGCCGATCAGCAATCCCGGATGCCGGCGCGCGCGCCACCACATCAGCCGGGCGGGCCCGGGCGGCACGGACCCGGGCTGAACGACGGCCTCGCTCACGACAGGCGCAGGCGCGGGTCGAGCCACGCGTTGACGAGATCGGCGGCCAGGGTGAGCAGCACGTAGACGAACGACACGATCACCACGACCGCCTGCACGACCGGGAAGTCGCTGGTCAGGATTGCCGAGTATGCGAGCAGGCCGAGGCCGTTGATCGCGAAGACGGACTCGACGATCACCGAACCGCCGAGCAGATAGCCGAGCGTGACGGCCGACAGCGAGACCACGGGCAGCACGGCATTGGCCAACGCATGGCGCACGAACACGCGCGCCGCCGGCAACCCCTTGGAGCGGGCGGTGCGGATGTAATCGGCGCCCAGGGCATCGAGCACGCCCGAGCGCGTGACGCGCACGAACTGCGGCATGATCGACAGGCCCAGCGTGATCACGGGCAGCACGAAGTGCGCGGGTGTCTTGTCGCCCGAGACCGGCAGCCAGCCGAGCCAGACCGAGAACAGGATCAACATCATGAGGCCGAACCAGAAGTTCGGCACCGCCTGGCCGAACACCGCCACCACCGCGATGAGGCGGTCGATGACTGTGTTCGCGAATGCTGCCGCCAGCACGCCGAGCGCGATGCCGAGCGTCAGCGCGAAGGCCAGCGCCAGCAGGGCCAGCACGAGCGTGACACCGGCGCGCTGTTGGATCAGCTCGGCCACGCCCTGGCCGCTGAACAACGACTTGCCGAAGTCACCGTGCAGCAGCTTGCCGGCCCAGTCGAGATACTGCACAGGCAGCGGCCGATCGAGCCCGTAGAGCGCGGCGATACGGGCGACGTCCGCCGGCGAGGCATCGTCGCCGGCGAGCTCCGCCGCCAGATCACCGGACAGCCGCATCAGCATGAAGCCGATGACCGACACGATGACCGCGACCAGCACGGCCATCACGACTCGACGGGCCAGCAGAGCGGTCATCGATCAGTCAAGCGCAGTCGGCATCCCCGTCACTTCGACCACGAGAAGTCGTTCAGATAGACCGTGTAGGGAATGTTGCGATTGGTCTTCATCTGCACGTCGGCGCTACGCAGGAACACCACCGGGATGCCGGCCAAGGGCACCATGTAGGCATCACGCACGGCGGCATCCAGGATGGTGGCGATCATGCCGGCGCGCGCCGTGCCCAGGGGTGCAACCGACAGTGACTTGTTGACCGCGGTGATCTCGGCGTTCTGGTACATGTCGCGATCGTCGCCGTTGAAGAATTGCTGCACCGCGAGCACGGCGTCGGGCGCCTTGCCCGCGTGCCACGCGGCCACCAGCACCTGGAACTCACCGTCGCGCTGGCTCTTGCGCCATGCTTGGAAGGTCTGTGCGATGACCTCGGTCTTGATGCCCACGCGGGCCAGGTAGCCGGACACCGCTTCGGCGAAGTCCTTGGTCGACGTGAACGTATGGATCTTGAACGACAGACCGTCGGCGTGGCCGGCTTCTTTCAGGAGCGCCTTGGCGCCTTCGGGGTCGTAGGCGGGCGGGGTCTCGCGATACGAACAGGATTCCTGGAAGTCCCAGCAGAGCTGCGTCGGGAAGCGATCCGGCAACTTGCCGCCGGTGCGCGAGGCGGCCACGCCCTTGCGGTCGATGGCCATCAGGATCGCGCGCCGTACGCGCGGGTCTTTGAGCGCCTGTGCGCCCGACCTGCCCTGGGTGTCGAGCATCACATACATGTAGGCAATGCTCTGGGAGATGTCCATCGCGTACTTCGGGTCGGCGGAGATCGCCTGCGCCTCCTCGTACTGGAGGTTGCGCACCACGTCGAGATCGCCGGCCAGCAATGCCGCGGTCTGCGCGCCCAGATCGGGCATCGAGCGGATGGTCACCGTGCCGATGGCCGGCTTCGCCCTGGCCTCGCCGCCGTGCGCGAAGGCCTCGTTGCGCTCGAGCGTGAGGAAGCCGTCGCTGGTCAGCGACTTGACCTTGTAGATGCCGGTGCCGACGAGATTGTCGCGAAACGCCGCCTTGTCGGCCAACGGGCCGTGCACATGCTTGGGCAGGATGTGTGCGCCGTAGGCGAGCAGCGCCAGGATGTTGGGCGTCGGGCCGCGGGTGACGATGTCCACGGTGTGGTCGTCGACCTTGACCGCATCGGCCATCCAGTTGAAGGTGGCCTTGGTGCGGATCTTGGTGGCGGGGTCGAGTATCCACCGATAGGTGTAGACGACGTCGTCGGCCGAGAACGGCTGGCCGTCGTGCCACTTGATGCCATCACGCAGATGAAAGCGCCAATGGGTGGCGTCGGTCTGCTCCCAGCGCTCGGCCAACAGCGGGTGATATTTGTTGTCGTCCTCGCTGTAGGCGACCAGGCTGTCGAACACCATCGCCGAGAGCATCTCCATCTCGGGCTTGAAGTCGGCGTACGAGTCGACCGTGGACATCGGATACTGAAAGGCCAGCCGCAAGGTGTCATCGGCCTTGCCGGCCCAGGCCGGCGCGCAGGCGAACGCCGCGAGCGCGAGCGCGGCGGCACGGGTTTTGATGGTCGTCATGTCTCCTCCTGTTGTCGGCCCTGGGCCGGTCGGGTTTCAGTGTCGCGTCGGCCAGAACCGTTCGTGCGCGAGCCTTGCGGCAAGCCATGATTGCTGCGGGCGAGATGCCGGTATTCGGCACCGGCCGTGAGTGCCTCGAGATCGGGCGCCGCGGCCATGCGGTGGCGCAGCCGCGCGATCATCGCGTAGAGCGTGCGCATCTCCTTGGGCGCGAACTCGCCGAGCAGCCACAGATTGCGGGCCTGCATGATGGGCTTGACATGCGCATAGAGCGACCGGCCGGCCTCGGTCACATCCACCGGACCATAGCCACGCTTGAGCGAGCCCGCAGACCAGGCGACCAGGTTCTTGTCGCGCATTGCACGCAGTGCGCGGCTGATTTGCGAGGCGTTCTCGTAGCAGACGACAGCGACCTCGGACACCGTCTGCGCACCGTGGATGCAAAGCGCGGCCAGACAGCGCCACTCGATGGTCGACAAGCCGCCGGACGCGGCGAGCAACTCGCGGGTCTGCCGTTCGATGACCGAATTCAGACGAAAGATGCGCACCGAGAGGAAGTCGACCAGATCGACCGAACCGGAGCTGAGGTCGCTCGGAATGCAGACCTCCTCCTCGCGGATGGTGGCGTGGCGATCGATGTTCTGGCGTGCGTTCAAGCGGGTCTCCCGGCCGCGGTCCGCGACGATAGCATCGACAAATTTCAGTTGCAACAACAAATTGCGATTGCAATAATGGCCGACGCGCCCCGCCGCCGAGACGGTCGCGGGGCAAGGTCGCAGCCACCGGAAACCCGTCCGCATGCCCGATAGCACACCGATCGACGTTCGCCTCCGAACGATCCGCTGGGAGTGCGACGGTGTGTTGCGGCTGACGTTGGAGCCACTCGTGGGCGTGCTCCCGGCGCCGGAGCCGGGCGCCCATATCGACCTGCACCTGCCCGGCGGCTTCGTGCGGCAGTACTCGCTGACCATCGGCAGCAGCGAACGGCGCTATGTGATCGGCGTATTGCGCGAACCGCACGGCCGCGGCGGCTCGATCGCGCTACACGACGGCCTGCGCGCCGGTGATCGCCTGCGCATCTCGGCGCCACGCAATGCGTTTGCGCTCGATGGCGGCGAGGCGCCGGTCTGGCTGCTCGGGGGCGGCATCGGCATCACGCCGTTGCTGGCCATGGCCGAACACCTGAGCGGCACGCGCCGATCCTGGTCGTTGACTGCCTGCGTCCGATCGCGCGAGCGACTCGCGTTTGCCGACGAGATAGCGCGCCTGGGCGGCCGCGTTCATGTCGACGACGAGGCCGGCCTGCCTGATCTGCACACGCTGGTCGCGGCGGCCCCGGCGAATGCCCGGCTGTACTGCTGCGGCCCGGGCCCCATGCTCGATGCGTTCATCGCCGCCACCGTCGGGCGAGAGCCCGATCTGGTGCATCTCGAGCGCTTCACGCCCGCCGCGCCGGAGCTCGGCAGCGGCGAACTGCGCGTGGAGCTGGCGCGCAGCGCGCGCACGGTGATCGTGGCCGGGAACCAGAGCATCCTCGATGCCATCCTCGCGGCCGGCGTCGACGTCCCCAACTCCTGCCGCGTCGGCGTGTGCGGTACCTGCGAGACCCGCGTGCTGCGCGGTGAACCCGAACACCACGATCTCGTGCTCACCGATGAGGAGCGCGCGCAGGGACGCATGATGCTCTGCTGCTCGCGAGCACTCGGCGACACGCTGGTGCTCGATCTTTGACGGGCCGACTGTCGAAAGCCCTCGCGCCCAAGCCACCGAGAACCTCTGCCTGGAGACATTTGATGACGATCGAAACCGCCTATGATCTGGCCCCTGGCCAGCACGATGCCTCGCTGACCGAAGTCGGCCGTGGCACGCCGATGGGCGAGCTGTTGCGGCGCTACTGGCATCCGGTCGGCCTGTGCGAAGACGCCACGGCGACGCCGCGGCAGATTCGCGCGCTGGGTGAGGATCTGATCCTGTTCCGTGACGGCAAAGGCCGTGTGGGCCTCGTGCATCCGCGCTGCGCGCATCGCGGCACGTCGCTCTACTACGGCAAGGTCGAGGATGCGGGCATTCGCTGCTGCTATCACGGCTGGGTGTTCGACACCGAGGGACGCTGCGTCGAACAGCCCTGCGAACCCGCGATGGGCGAGAAGAGCCGGGCCCACGTGCGCCAGCCGTGGTACCCGGTCGAGGAACGCTACGGGCTGATCTGGGCCTACATGGGGCCGCTGGCCAGGAAGCCGCTGCTGCCGCGCTGGCGCCTGCTCGAGGAACTCGACGAGGGCGAGATGCTCGACGCGGACGATCGCTCGATCGGCGCGGGCGGACCGATCGTCTCCGACTTCAACTGGTTCCAGCACTACGAGAACATCATGGACCCGTTCCATGTGGTGGTGCTGCACGCAACCTTCTCGGGCACCCAGTTCGTGCCCGAGATGGCGCAGATGCCCAACTGCAACTTCACGGTCGAGCCCTACGGCATCCGCAACACCTCGACCCGCTCGCTGGGCGAGGACAAGCGGCTGCGACGCATTTCGGAATGCGTGCTACCCACCGTGCGGGTGGTGCCGAGCCCGCGCCTGCATGGCGGGCGCTGCGCGATCCTGGGCTGGGTGCTGCCGATGGACGACACACACTTTCGGATCTACTCGGCGGGCCGCGTCACGGTCAAGGGCGAGTTGCACAAGATCCGCTCGCGCATGAACGACAAGCTCTGGGAGGAGCTCAGCGAGGCCGAGCATCAGCAGTTTCCGGGCGACTACGAGGCGCAGCGCAGCCAGGGCGACATCACCTGGCACAACCACGAGCACCTGGCCACCAGTGACCAGGGCATCGTGATGCTGCGACGCTTCTTCCAGCGCCAGATCAAGATCGTCGCCGACGGCGGCGACCCGGTCGGCGTCGCCTTCAACGAGGGCGACGAGTGGATCGAGACACCGGCCGGCAACTGGATCGAGGACGCGCAGCCCGTTGCCGCGAAGTGAGCCGGGTGCGGCCTCGCTAAGACGCCGCTGCCGGCCCCGCGACCGGCCCGCCCTCGAGCCCACGCTCGCGTGCGTCCAGTGTCTCGAGATGCCCGTCGAGCATGCGATGAAAGTGCACCGCCGCCTTCTCGTACAAGCCGAACGTGAAGTGGCTATTGCCGTCGCCGGCCAGCGCGCGCTGCGAGGACAGCGCCGCCTCGCGATCTTCGAGCAGGCCCGTGTCCTTGACGAAGCCGGCATCGCGCTTCGCGCGGGCGAGACTTTCATCGTCATGCGTCTCACCCGGCAGGGTCAGCCGGAACACATGCCAGCGCGTATGTGAAGGATCGATCGGCTCGAGGATCACCATCTGGTAGTGGTTCGACAGGATCGAGATGCGTGCATTCGGAAAGATCTGCGTCACGTAGGTTACGCGGCCGACGATGCTGCGCGAGCCGGGCGAAAGCTCGCGCAGCTTCTCGATGCGTTTGAAAGGAAACGTGATGCGCGAGTTGGGCCCGAAGGTCTCGATGACGTTCAGATTGTCGTAGCCGTAGGGATAGAAGGTCTCGTGGTGCAGGCTCTTGATGTGATAGCCCTCCATCGAGAACTCCTTGAGGAGCTTCCAGTTGGCGTCGTCCACGAAGCTGTCGTAGTCGAACAGGCGCTGGTCGCCGGTGATGATCTCCGGCAGGGCAGCGAGCGCGCCGTCCGACACCCGCTCGGCGGGCGTCACGAACACCAGGCCGGCGCGCTCTTCGGCACGCACGGGCGTCAGTCCGTGCTCGGCGGGGTCGAGCCCCGGAAAACCCTCGAGCCCGCCGGCCACGCGCTTCAGACCGCCGTCGAGCCCGTAGGCCCAGGCGTGATAGCGACACACGAAGCCGCCGCGCACCCTGCCCTGCCCCTCGGCCAACATCATGCCGCGATGACGACAGGCATTGTGGAACACGCGCACGATGCGGTCTTCGCCGCGCACCGCGAGCAACGGCATGCCGGCGTGGGTGCGAGCGAAGTAGCTGCCCGGCTCGGGCAGCATGGCAGACGGGCAGAACACGGTCGGCATGTGGCGCATCAGTTCGGTCTCGCGCGCGAACCGCCCGGGGCTGCGATAGTTGTGCACCGGTTCGCGCCAGACCTCGTCACCGAGGTCGGTGCTCTTGGCGTCGACATGCGCGAACACGCGCTGCATCACGGCTTCGTCGGACATCGGTTTGGTCATGGGTGGCTCCGTGTCAGGATGGGCTGCAGCCGCCGGCGGCCGAACGCCTGCGGGTCGCCAGCCTCATGATGCGCCCTCGGAGGGCATGATGCGGCGCATGAACTGATCGAACATCGGCACGGTGAATGCGGTGTCGCCGTGGCGCGGACTCCAGATCATGCCCTTGCCGATCAGTGCGCTGCGAATCGGCGCCAGCGAGGTGACCTTCATATGCAGACAGTCGGCGATGTCGCCGGACTTGTGCGGCCCGGGGCCGAGCTCGGCCATGGCGCGAAGATACTCCCGCTCTTTCTGCGTGAGCCGTTCGAAACGCACGCGAAAGAAACTTTCGTCCAACGAGGCGACCGCCAGCGTCCCGGCCGTCTCCACATCGGCGAGCGTGATCGGGGAATGCCCGGCCACCTGCCAGGCGTGGAAACCCCAGTGCTGTAGGAAGTAGGCATAGCCCTCGGTGACCGACACCAGCCGCGCCATGGCGTCGTCGTCGATCGTCACGCCTTCGTCGGACAGCGGCTTGCGAATGGCCTGCTCGGCAGCCGCCGGCGCGAGCGGACCAATGGTGGGGAACTCGAACAGACGCTCGGCATAGGACTTCGCGTCGCCCATCTGGCCGCGCAGCTGCGGCAGGCCGGCGCCAACCAGCAGTACCGGCAAACGCCGCTGCGCCACCCGATGCATGGCGGTGATCAATGCGGCGAGCTGTGCCTCCGGCACGTATTGCAGTTCGTCGATGAAGATCGCCAGGGCCACGGTGGCGGCCTGCGCGGCTTCGCCCGCCTGCTCGAACAACGCCTGCAGATCGTGCTCGAGATCGCCGTTGTCGGCCAGGCCGGGTTCGGGATCGAAATCGAGACCGACCTCGATGTCTTGATACACGAGCTTGAGTTTGCCGACGAAGCCGGCCAGCGCCCGCAGGGCCCGCACCGATTGGTGCCGCGCCGATTCGAGCACGCTCAGACGCAGCAGCGCTTGACGCAACTGCGGCGCGAGCATGGCCGGCAACGAGCGCCCCTCGGGCGCCTCGATGCGCACCGTGTGAATGCCAGCCGCCTCGGCATCGTCACGTACCCGGTCGAGCAGCACGGTCTTGCCGACACCGCGCAGGCCGACCATCAGCGCGCTGCGGGCCGGGCGGCCGAGCCGCGCCCGGGCCAGCGCGACGCGCAGTGACTCACGCAGTTCGTCACGGCCGGCGAGTTCGGGTGGCGGTGCGCCGGCCCCCGGCGCAAAGGGATTGCGAACGGGATCCATCGGCTGTTTATACTGCGTTTAGAAGATTTATGTCAAAGTCATAATATTACTAAACTAGCCATAAAGCCGGGGCGGACGTCTCGGCCCGAACCCCGCCGTTCCCGCAGGCCACCAAGCCGATACGACACCGCGCTGGCAGGCACCGGTCCCGGCCACACGTGCGTCCCGGAGTCGGCGCCTCAACGATGGGCGCTGAAAACCGAGGCGGCGCCATTGGTGGCGAACGACGGGCCCTGACCCATCAGCGCGGCGGCGAGGGCGAAGCGGCAAACGCGGCGGCGAGAGGTGTCGAGCGCCATGATGGTCGTTCCTGATTCGGTGCGGCATTGCCGCGCGGCAATCCCAAAACACGACCGGCTGTCGATCAGCCGCGCCGCAGCTCCTCGGTCATCGCATCGCGCATCAGGAACTTCTGCGGCTTGCCGGTGACGGTCATCGGCAGTTCGTCCTTGAAGCGTACGTAGCGCGGAATCTTGTAGTGCGCGATCTGGCCGCGGCAGAACTGGCGGATCTCGTCTTCCGTGGCGCTTGCGCCCGGCTTGAGGATGATCCAGGCGGCCAGTTCCTCGCCGTACTTGGCGTCGGGCACGCCGAAACACTGCACGGCCTGTACGGCGGGGTGCCGATAGAGAAACTCCTCGACCTCGCGCGGATAGATGTTCTCGCCACCACGGATGACCATGTCCTTGATGCGGCCGACGATCGCGCAATAGCCGTCTTCGTCGATCGTGGCCTGGTCGCCGGTGTGCATCCAGCCGCCGGCATCGATCGATTCGGCCGTGCGTTCGTCGTCGTCCCAGTACTTGAGCATGACCGAGTAGCCGCGCGTGAGCAGTTCGCCCGGCTGGCCGACCGGCAGGGTCTCGCCCTGCTCGTTCACGATCTTGACCTCGACGTGCGGATGGATGCGTCCGACCGTGGCCACCCGCTTCTCGGTGGGATCGTCGGTGTGGCTCTGGAACGAGACCGGGCTGGTCTCGGTCATGCCGTAGGCGATGGTCACCTCGCCCATGGGCATCTGGGTGTTGACCCGCTTCATGACCTCGATCGGGCACGGCGCGCCGGCCATGATGCCGGTGCGCAGACTGGACAGATCGAAGCGTGCGAACTCCGGTGCATCGAGCATGGCGACGAACATGGTCGGCACGCCGTAGAGCGCCGTGCAGCGCTCGGCGGCAACGGTCTGCAGGGTGGCGAGCGGCTCGAAGCCCTCGCTGGGGAAGATCATGGCCGCGCCGCGGGTCATGCAGGCGAGCGTGCCCATGACCATGCCGAAGCAGTGATAGAGCGGCACCGGAATGCACAGGCGGTCGTCGCGCGTGAGCCGGATGCGCGCCGCGACCTGATCGGCATTGTTGAGAATGTTGCGATGGGTGAGCGTGGCGCCCTTGGGCGAGCCGGTGGTGCCGCTGGTGAACTGGATGTTGATGGCGTCGTTGGCATCGAGCGTGGCGCCGATCGCGGCCAGATCGGCCGGCCGCTCGCGCCCCAGTGACAACAGCTCGTCGAAGTTCATCATGCCGGGCGAACGCGTCTCGCCCATGCGCACGACCAGGCGCAGCATCGGCAGGCGTGCCGCCCGCAGCGCATTGGGTTCGCTGGCGTCGATCTCGGGCGCCAGTTCGCGCAACATGCCCAGGTAGTCGGAGCTCTTGAAGCTGGCCGCCGTGATCAAGGCCGTGCAGCCCACCTTGTTGAGCGCGTACTCGAGTTCGGAAAGCCGGTAGGCCGGGTTGATGTTGACGAGAACCAGGCCCAGCCTGGCGGTGGCGAACTGCGTCAGCACCCATTCGACACGATTCGGCGACCAGATGCCGACGCGCATGCCCTTGGTCAGCCCCATGGCGGCCAAGCCGCTGGCCAGCGTGTCGACCTCGCTCATGAATCTGGTCCAGCTCAGACGAGTGCCGCTGGGCGCGTCGATCAGGGCATCGCGATCGCCGCAGGCAGCGACCGTGTCGGCCAACACTGCGCCGATGGTTTTCTCGATCAGCGGCTTGTCGGTTTCGCCGCGCACATGGGACAGCCCGTCGATCGGGCGTAGCTGCTGGACGCGAGAGTCGGCGACCATGATGGCTCCTCACGGGGATGGCAACTTGGAGAACGGCGAGTCGGGCACGCACCGCGGGCACGGCGTCTCGGCTGACATCGATTGTCGATTCGCCAGTGTAGCGTCACCGGCCACGGGCCGGCCGAACTCGATCGACGAACCGCCTTACAGCGCCTCGAACAGCCCCAGCAGGTCTTCGGCACGCAAGGCGCCCGTGGCGCCGTCCAGAGACTCGGACAGCACCGCATCGGCCAGTTCGGCCTTGTCGGCCTGCATCGCCAGAATGCGCTCTTCGACCGTGCCAGCCGCGATGAGTTTGTAGACGAACACCGCTTTGTCCTGACCGATGCGATGGGCGCGGTCGGTGGCCTGGTTCTCGGCCGCCGGATTCCACCACGGGTCGTAGTGGATCACGGTGTCCGCAGCGGTCAGGTTCAGCCCGACACCGCCGGCCTTCAGCGACAGCAGGAACAACTGCGCGGGACCATCCTGGAATGCCGCCACCGCGGCGGCCCGGTCCTGGGTGCTGCCATCGAGGCGGACCCGGGCGACGTTTTGCAGATCGGGTTCGGCGTCGAGCCGGCGTTCGATCAGGTCGAGCATGCTGGTGAACTGCGAGAACACCAGCGCCTTGCGGCCCTCGGCCGTCAGCGTGCTGAGCAGTTCGACCAGCGCATCGAGCTTGGCCGAATGACGCACCTTGGCCGCCGCCGGCAGCTTGACCAGCTTCGGATCGCAGCAGGCCTGGCGCAGCTTCATCAGTGCGTCGAGCACGAGCAGGTGGTTGCGCGCCAGACCGCCGTCGGCGAGCGCCTCGCGTACGCGCTGGTCCATCGTGGCGCGAATCGCTTCGTAGAGATCACGCTGGTCGCTGGGTAGCTCGATACGTTGCACGATCTCGGTGCGCGCGGGCAGATCGGCCAACACTTCGCGCTTGGTCCGTCGCAGCATGAATGGACGCAGGCGACGCGTGAGCGCCTGCATGCGCGCCTCACCCTCGGGATCCTGGGCGCGCCGTTCGATCGGATGACGATAGCGCCGGCGAAACGCCTCTTCCGGTCCGAGCAGCTCGGGCATCGCGAAGCGCATGATCGACCATAGTTCGCCGAGATGGTTCTCGAGCGGCGTGCCGGTGAGCGCGATGCGATGCTCCGCCTGCACCGTGTGCAGCGACTGCGCGGCCCGGGTGCGGGGATTCTTGATGGCCTGCGCCTCGTCGGCGATCACGGCATGCCAGCGCCGCGCCCCGAGCACCTCGATGTCGCGCGGCAGCAGTGCATAGCTGGTCAGCACCACGTCGGTGGCGTCGAGCCGATCGAAAACCTTGCGGCGTGATGGCCCGGTGGCATCGAGCACCCGCAGCTGCGGCACGAAGCGCGCGGCCTCGTGCGCCCAGTTGAACACCAGCGAGGTGGGCGCGACGATCAGCACCGGCGCGCGCATGCGCTCGTTCTCTTTCTCGCAGGCCAGATGGGCGAGCACCTGCAGCGTCTTGCCCAGGCCCATGTCGTCGGCCAGCACGCCACCCAGGCCGCAGCGCGCCAGAAACTGCAGCCAGCTCAGACCGGCACGCTGGTAGGGCCGCAGCTGCGCATCGAGCATCTTCGGCGGCTCGACCTCGGGCACCGCCTCGAGCCCCTCGAACGCCTGGCGCAGGCGCTCGACCGCGGCCGGCAGCTTGACCGAATCGAGCGTGCGCGCCAGCCGCGCCGCCGACATCGCATCGAACTCCAGCGCGATGCGCTCGGCTTCTTCTTCCGCCACCGGGGTGACATCGGCATCGCCAGCCTCGCCCGATGCGGAGCGCGTGTCTGCGCCGGTCTCGCGGGCCGGCTCGGGCGAGGGCAGTCGGCGCACGCCGTCGGGCTCCAGCCATTGCGCGACCGCATTGGCGAGCGGCGCCAGCCGCTCGATCGGCACCGCCGCATGACCGCCGTCGGGCAGCGGCAGCCAGAGCGTGTCGTTGCCGCCCTGACGCTCGCGCCAGGCCTCGAAGCCGCCGGCGTTGACCATCTGGGCGAGCACGGGCGCCAGGTCGACCCGCTGGTCGCCGAGCCGCAGCCCGGACTGCAGACTGAACCACGTATTGCCGCGGCCACGACGCGCGCCGCCGGCGGATTCGAATCCCACCTCGATGTCGAAACGGCGGTGCACGCGCGGCCCGGGTCCGGCGCGATCATCGACGACCCAGCCCTTGTCGCGCAGCGCCGGAACCAGTTCATAGCGGATGCGCAGCGCGGTCAGACCCCGCGCGGGCACCGCCAGCAGCAGGGCGTGGCTCTCGCCGCCGGCCACCGACACCGCGGCCGACCCTCCCATCAGTGCGCCGCGTTGGACATCGAGCGGCTCCTTGGGCAACAAGGCTTCCAGCGCCGCGCGCACGGTTGCGAGCGCCTCGCGCTCGGCCGCTTCGTCGGTGAACAGCAAGGCCAGTCCGTCGTCGCTGTCGATACGCCGCGAAGCGCCGTCGAGCAGAGCCTGGCGGTGCCCTTCGTATTCGGCCTGCAAGCCGACGACCAGATAAGACTGCTCGGCGCGATGACCACGCCGGGGCACGCCCGCGCGCACCGGACGCGCGAGCCGCGCATCGCTGAGCCTCAGCACCGGCACCAATGGCGCGCGAATCTCGCGCACGCTCTGCTCGGGCATCGGCGGGATGGCATCACGCAGCAGCGGCCGCTCGCGCAATTGACTGTGCAGGGCGAGCGCGACATCGGGCGCGACCATCGCGGGCACCGGCGGCGCGTTGCGCAACCAGGTCATCAGACCGGACGGCCAATCTCCCTGGATGACGCCGATCCGGCCCTTCTGGGCATCGAGCCAGCAAGGCGGTTGCAGATAGAGCGGCTGGGCGCCGTCCTTGAGTGCCAGTGCGAGACGCCAACCCGATTCGTCGCCCTCGTGTCGATCCCATTGCAGGCGCGCCACGCGGGTGTTGCCGACCGACAGCGAGTGGGCGTCGTCGGCGGCACCCGTCGGCGGCTCGTCGAGGCTCAGTCGCTGGGCACGCGCGAGCATCAGCAACAACTCGCCGGCGCGCGCGCCGGCGAGCATGAATTCGGCACCCATGCCTCCGGGCTCACGCATCAGCAGCGCCGCGGCCTGACTGTCCGTGTCGTCCCAGAAAGCGGGTGGCGCGAATGCCTGATCGCGCATCGTCGTGTATGCCTCGGCGCGCTGTGGCCGGCCCTCGGCATCGAGGCGCAGACGGTAGACGCTCAGACGCGCCTGCCGGCCCGCCACGCGCAACACGTAGGCCAGACGAGACTGCTCGCGTTCGACCGCCGAGGTCTCGCGGACCTCATCGAGTTCGCGCACCCAGGACAGTGCGCGATCACGCTGCGCACGCACCTGCATGCGCGCATGGGTGAGATCACCGGCGGCCGGCGACTGCGCAGGACGAATCCAGGAGGCCGCGATGTCCGGGCGAACCGCGGCGTCGTCCTCGATCTCGGGCACCGGCTCGAGGGCCGGCGGTGCCTCACCATCGTCGAGCCATGCGAACAAGGTGGCCACGCCGTGCTTGCAGTTGAGTGCCACCGGACACGAGCAGGTGCTGGCAAAACGCATGCGAGCGCCGCCCGGGGCGCGACTCAGGCGCACCCGTGTCTGATAGACATCGCTGTCACGCGAGCCGCGTACCTGGGCCGACAGGCGTCCCGGCTCGATCGCGGAAACGGAACCGACCTTGCCGCGCAGGAACACATCGCGCCCTTTGGCAATCGTGCTCGCATCGGGGCCGGTGAGCGCCGCCCCCGTGCGTTCGGTGAACAGACTGTGCAGATTCAAGACGTTGACCGGACGACTTCGACGGAAGGAGATTCAGCCTAACGCGCGCGCGGCCACGAAGGCATACCTGGTACCGCAAAGCGGATGCCCGTTGCGTTATGGCCGGCGAACGGCCGAACGGCCGTTGCGGGCTGCGCACAGACCGCTGCGCGAAGCGAAATCCGACATGATACCCGGCGCATTCGGCGTGCGTCACGATCACTCCGACTGGCATGCGCACTTGCGCTGGATCAAAGCCCTGCGCGCGCATGCGGGTAACACTGGGCTCATCGACCGCGGTCTGGCCGTGGTCCCGAAGGCCGCGGCCATGGCCCGGCAGTTCGGTTCGTCCACTCACCTTTCAGGAGATCTCGTGTCGCAATTCATCGATAACCATCCGTTGGGCCGGGAGTTCCCCGAGTACAAGGACCAGATCCACGCGCTGAAGACCGGTGATGCCCATTTCTCGAAACTTTTCGATGAGTACGAATCGGTCGATCGTGACGTCGTGCGGGCCGAACAAGGCGTCGAACATCTGGGCGATTTCGAGCTCGAGGGCCTCAAGAAGAAGCGGCTCGCACTCAAGGACGAGCTCTACGGTCTGCTGAAGAAGGCCGGCGGATAGCGCAAGCGCCTGCCCGCGAGCCACACCGCGGCGCGCAGGACCACGGCCGCCGGGCCGCTTCGTGCAACAGGCGCCCGGGCCCGGCGGCAGGCGGCGTGTCGGCACCCGTCGCCTACTGCCGCGTTCGTGCGTTCGTCGGATCGTCGCTCGAGTGTGACCCAGGTCACCAGGGCACCGTTCGGCGACCAGAAGCGACCATTCATTTGGTCAGGGACGTGACATACGACCGCCGCGCGCGCAGCGGTCGCGACTACATTGTGATCTCCCATCGCGGGCGCCGTCCTCCCTACGCCTGCTACCGAAGACACTCATGGAGTTCCCAATGCCTGCCCATCTAGGCCTGGGTCACACCCTGCTCGCGCCCGAAACATCGAATCGACTCGACGAAGTCGCCGCGGCGCGGCGCGTCTTTGGCACGCGGCGCGACGTCGACCACGATGCGGCGGCGGCCCGCGAGCACGAACACGCTCGCGGGCCAAGCGGCAAGACGATGCCGCGCGGCTGCTGAACCAATACCCTGGCAGTACCTTACCGGGCGCACCGCGGTTCGCCCGGTTTTTTGCATTGCGCCGGCACCCGCCGGCGAGCGTCGCCCTCAGTGCAGACGCGGCTTCTTCAACAGATCGTAGCGATCGACGGACGGCACCTCGAGCCGGATCAGTTCGGTGTCGCGCGCCAGCGTCAGCGGGATCGGACTGCCCGCCGGGCCCTGCGCCCATACCGCGCGCAGGAAATCGGCCAGGGTGCTGACCCGGGAACCACCGACCTCGAGCACCAGATCGCCCTGTTCGATGCCGGCCTCCGCGGCCGGGCCGTAATCGGCCAGCCCGGCAACCACCACCTGGCCGTCGGCATCGGCGGCGAACAAACCCAGCCAGGGCCGACCCGGCGCCCCCGAACGGCCGGTGGCGAGCAGATTCTCGAGGATGGGCGAGAGCAGATCGACCGGTACGATCATGTTGGTCTGCAGGAGCTTCTCGTCGATGACTTCCTGCATCAGCAGCGAGCCCACGCCGAGCAGCGCGCCGTCTTCGTCGACCAGGGCAGCGCCGCTCCAGTTGGGATGCGCGGGCGCGGTGATCAGCGCCTCTTCGAGCAGGTATTCCCAGTAGCCGGCGAACTCGCGCTTGTCGACCAGGCGCGCCTTCAACGCATGGCCGTGCCCGCCGTGTCCGAGCAGGTAGACGCGGTCGCCGGGTCGAAGACGGGCGGACGAACCCAGTGGCACGGGACGTAGACCGAGCGGCCCCAGCGCCCGCACCAGACCGAAGCCGGTGGCCTGATCGTAGGCCACGGGGTAGCCCTGCACGACCGTGCCGCGGTTGGTGGTGATCCAGACCGACTCCGCTTCGGTGATCAGGTAACCGATGGTGAGGATGACGCCGTCCTCGCTGATCAACACGCCATTGCCGGCTCGCTCGGTGCCGAGGGTCTCGGCGGTCAGGGCATCCGACGGGATGTCGGCCTTCAGCGTGATGACGGCATCGAGCGTGCGGTTCAGATCGAAGTGCAGCGCCGCCGGATCGGGCTGCATCTCGTCGGGAAAGGCCCAGTCTTCGGATTCGGTGTCGGACATGGGAGCGTGGATGCTCGCGTAAGCAGATCGGGGACGGGAGCACGGCATCGGCCATGCCGATATGGCTGGCCCGGCGGCGCGCTCCCGGGGTGTCCCGACATACTAATGGAACTGCCGGACGGGCGTGGGTCATTGCCTGATCGACGACGGGCGGTCCGCGCTCACGCGGTTGCGGCAGGATCGGGGCGGAAGACGCGACGCCATGGTGGACCGGCCACCGCCCGGCCTGGTATCGAGCGGATCGTGGAAATCTGGAGCGATTGTCTGGGCACCGACGGCGGGCCGTAGCTGTTCGGGCCGTCGCGCACGCTGGCCGCCGCGATGTACGCGCCGGTGGTGACCCGCTTGCTCACCTACGGCGCCGAGTTGGACGAAGCCTGCCGCCGGTATTGCGAAACCATCATGGCGATGGCCGAGACGCAGGCCTGTTCGCCCGCGCATCGTATCCCGGTGATCTATGGATTATTGTTGGCGCGCCCGGCAGGATTCGAACCTGCGACCCCTGGCTTCGGAGGCCAGTACTCTATCCCCTGAGCTACGGGCGCGTGGCGGGGAATCGGCTATTGTAGGGTACTCGGCAACCCGACGCACGAACCCGACCATGCCCTTTGCCTCCGAATACCAACATCCCGACGCCCTGATCGACACGGCCACGCTCGAGTCGCGACTCGACGACCACGATCTGCGCATCTTCGACTGCACCATGTTCCTGCTGGCTGATTCGCTGGACGATCCCTACACCGTCCAGAACGGCTGGGAGGACTACCTGGGTGCGCACATCCCGACCGCGGCTTATCTGGATCTGGAGCAGATCTGCGATCCGGACTCCCCGTATCGGTTCACGATGCCCGACCCGGCCTATCTGGCCGAGAAGCTCGGCGAACACGGTCTCGGCGACGGGCACCGGGTGGTGCTCTACAGCCGCGGCACTCCGCAGTGGGCGACGCGCGTCTGGTGGATGCTGCGGGCGATCGGCTTCGACGACGTGGCGGTGCTCGATGGCGGCTGGGAGGCCTGGCATCGCGAGGGTCGGCCGGCGGCCAGCGGCGAGGAGATGTATCCGCTGGCCACGCTGACGCCCAGGCCGCGTGCCGGCATGTTCGTCGGCGCCGACGAGGTGCTCGACGCGATCCGCCGCCAGGGCGTCTGCACGATCAACGCGCTCAGCCCCGAATCGCACGCCGGCAAGTTCAAGCGTTACGGCCGGCCGGGCCGGGTGCCTGGCAGTGTCAACGTGCCGGTCGCCGACCTGCGCGACCCGAAGACGGGCCTGCTGGTGGACGCGCGCACCGCGGCGGCCCGGTTCGAAGCGGCAGGCGTGTCGGCCGACCAGCGTGTCATCGTCTACTGTGGCGGGGGCATCGCGGCGACTTTCGACGCCTTCGTCCTGCACCAGTTGGGACAGGACAAGGTGGCGATCTACGACAATTCCATGTCGGAGTGGGCGACCACTTCGGATCTGCCGATCGAGACTGACTGAGCCGGCCAAGGCCGCTCTGCCACGGCAGCGCACCCGTGGCGCGTCGGTCGCGCCCGTTTTCACCCCATCCTGTGCCGGCGTCCCGCCGACCGAGTCCCATGCCCATCACCGATTTCCACGGCGTCTTTCCGTATCTGGTGTCACCGATTCGCGCCGACGGCTCGGTCGATGTGCCGGTGCTATCCCGCCTTTGTGACGACCTCATCCGGGCCGGCGTGCACGGCCTCACGCCCCTGGGTTCGACGGGCGAGTTCGCCTATCTGAACGGCGATCAACGCGCTGGCGTGGTGGCGGCGGTGGTCGCGGCCGCCGCTGGCCGAGTGCCCGTCGTGGCCGGCGTGGCAGCGACCACGATTGCCGACGCCGTGGCGCAGACGCGGCGCTATGCGGAAATGGGCGTGGACGGCATCCTAGCCATCTTGGAGGCTTATTTTCCGCTGGACGACGCGGCAGTATGTGCTTACTTCGAGGCGGTCGCCGATGCCACCGATCTGCCGGTCGTGCTGTACACGAACCCGAATTTCCAGCGCGCCGATCTGAGCCTGCCAGCGATTGCCCGCCTGGCCGAGCGGCCGAACATCCGCTACATCAAGGATGCCTCGTCCAACACAGGCCGGCTGCTGTCGATCATGTCGCGCTGCGGTGACCGCCTGCAGGTGTTCTCGGCCTCGGCGCACATTCCCGCCTGCGTGATGATGATCGGCGGTGTCGGCTGGATGGCGGGGCCCGCCTGCGTGGCGCCGCGCCAGAGCGTTGCCCTCTACGAGCGCTGCAAGGCGGGCGACTGGGCCGGAGCCATGAGCTTGCAGCGGCCCCTCTGGCAATTGAACCAGGCCTTCGCCCGCCATAACCTCGCGGCCTGCATCAAGGGGGCGCTGGTGATGCAGGGGTATGCGGTGGGCGATCCCCTGGCGCCCCAGCCGGCTCTTTCCGAGGCGGGTCGGGGCGAGGTGCGGGCCGCCTTGCAGGCCATCGGGGCGCTCTGAGCCTGCGTTCGCAGGCTCGGCGACGGGACGCGTTCGGCGAGCCCTCGTCGACGAGCCCTCGTCAGCGCGCCCTCGTCCGCGAGCCCTCGTCCGCGCGCCCTCGTCAGCGCGCCCTCGTCAGCGAGCCCTCGTCAGCGAGCCCTCGTCACCGGCCCGTCGTCACCCCGCCGCCACCGAGCCGCCACCGAGCCGCCGCTGGCCGGTCGTCCTCACCGAAGCGCGGCCACCAGCCCCGCCGGCAACACCTTGGCCGCCATGTCCATGGCGATGCCCCAGGCGCGGTGGCGCAGCAGCCGCAGGCCGATCAGCCAGGTAAGGGTCATGCTGACGGCCACGACCAGCACGGTCGGCCACGGATTGCTGCCGTGCAGGTCGTAGAGCGTGACGTCGATGGCCCACAACACCGACCAACACAGTGCCGCGAGCAGCAGGTTGGGAACGAGCACGGCAGCCAGCGCACGCAGCGGCATCTCGATCATGCCGCGCAGCACCAGAGACTTGAGCGCGAACTCGAACACGCCCGAGGCCACCATTCCCCAGGCGACGGCAATCAAGCCCTGTGGCGCGGCGGCGATCACGCAGATCACGCGCACCAGGAAGACCGCCAGCTCGACCCACATCAACACGCGCTCACGCCCGATCGCCATCAGCAGCGACGCGGCGTGGAAGTGCACCGACATGAACATGCCCCAGATCGCCATCACCGAGGCGATCGGCACGGATGCATCCCACTGATCGCCGAACAGCGCCCGGATCAGGGCGAATGCCGCCGCGCCCGCCACCGCGAACACGGGCAGGCTGAATGCAAGCTGCAGATTGACGGCATCCAGATACGCGTGCCCAACGGACGCACCCTGGCGCTTCACATTCGACAAATGTGGCAGCACCACCGGCTGCACGGCCATGACGATGACCTTGTGCAGGAACAGCGCGAGCCCGAAACCACGCGAGAACAGACCGACGCTGGCCATGTTCGCCACCCGGCCGAGGACCAGATCGGGCATGTTCTCGGCGAACTGGTTGAACATGTTCGACACGCTGACGAACACGCCGAAGCGCATCAGCTTGCCCAGGCCGACAAACGACGGCTTGAACGGCGTGCCGGGCGGGCGCAACCAGAGGAGCGCCGCGGTCTCGGCGAGCGATCCGATCCAGAAGCCCCAGGCCAGGCCGTAATAGCTCCAGCCCTGCCAGATCAACAGCATGGTGCTGCCCAACTGCAACACGCTGTGAAACGCTTTGACACGAAACAAGGTGTCGAAGGCCAATTCGCGACTGAGCAGCGCGAAGGGCACGGCTCCAAACGGAGCAAACAGGAAGGTCGACGCGATGATCAGCAGAATCGGCATCAGCGCCGGCTCACTGTAGAACTGCGCCACCGGCCAGCAGATCAACGCGATCAGCAGACCCATGCCCCAGCTCATCACGACCAGCAGACCGAGCGCAGAGCGGATCTTCTCGGGGCCGATCTCGGCTTCGCGGATCAGGTACTGGCCGACACCGAGCGAGCGCAACTCGATGGCCAGGTAGGTGGCCGCGCTGGCCACCGCGAACACTCCGATCTCGGCCGGCGTGAGCAGCCGCGCGATCACGGCTGTCGTGACGATGGTGAGCAGCATCATCGAGTGCTGGGTCAGCACCGAGAAGATCAGCGCGCGCTTCAGGCCGGCCATGTTCGGGCCACGGGGAGGTTGAGCATCGACGAGGGAGCGGCCTGGTCGCCGGCCGCTGCCGACGCTGCCGAGCAGCGGATGGAACACCCCATTCTAACGAAGCGATTTCTTCGAAGGCGGTGCGATGTGCGCTGAATGCCGCACCGGCAACCCGGGTGCGGCTACTGGCGGTCCATTGCCCTTACAGAGCGAGCATCCGGTCGGCCGGGGCGGTTTGGGGGTCACGGGACCAGGCCCGTGATACGCTCGCCGGCCACCGCACGGCGCTTGGCGACCGTTTGCGGATGCCCCGTCCGAATCCCGACCCGACGACGTCATGACAGCAACCGTGCCCGAGGTCACCTGGCGTGAACGCTTGCGCGCAAAGCTCGCGCACCCTTTACTCGAACGGGTGCTGATCGTCCTGATCGTGATCAACGCGATCGTACTTGGGCTGGAAACCTACCCGACGGTAATGGTGCGCTGGGGCGCGCAGCTCAAGGCACTGGACGGAATGATCCTCGCGGTGTTCGTCGCCGAGATCTGTCTACGCCTGATCGCGCACGGCCCGCGCTTTTTCCGCGACCCGTGGAGCGTGTTCGACTTCGTGGTGGTGGGCATCGCGCTGGTGCCGACCAGCGGCCAGTTCGCGGTGCTGCGCGCACTGCGGGTTTTGCGCGCCCTGCGCATCATTTCGTTGGTACCGTCGATGCGTCGCGTGGTCACCGGGCTGCTGGCCGCGATTCCGGGTCTGGCTTCGGTGATCGCCGTCATGATGCTGATCTTCTATGTCGGCGCGGTGATGGCGACGAAGATGTTCGGTGAGCGCTTTCCGCAATGGTTCGGTTCGCTCGGCGAAAGCGCCTACACCTTGTTCCAGGTGATGACGCTCGAGAGCTGGTCGATGGGCATCGCCCGGCCGGTGATCGAAGTGTTTCCGTCGGCCTGGGTGTTCTTCGTCGTGTTCATCCTGGTGGCCACGTTCACCATGCTCAACCTGTTCATCGCGGTGATCGTCAATGCGATGCAGTCCGAGCACGATCGCGAAATGCTCGCGGCCGGTGCCGAGACGAACTCGCACGTCGACGAGCAACACCTGATCACGCGCGATCAGATCTCCGCCCTGCACGAGGAGATTCTCGCCCTGCGCGCTCTGATCGAGACGCCTGCCGCGTCGCAAAAGGCCGGACATGACTGATCGACGCTCGATCGCGCCGCTGCCCGCCGCCGACCATCAGGTTCCGACCGCCACCATCCTGATCAGTGTGTCGCTGATGTTGTCGGTCGCCATGGGCATGCGCCAGAGCATGGGCCTGCTGCAGCCTGCGGTGCTGGCGGCACTACCCGTGACGGCGGCCGATTATGCGCTCGCCATTGCCGTGCAGAACCTGGTCTGGGGCCTGACCCAACCATTGGTGGGTATGAGCGTCGACCGCCTGGGCAGCCGCCCGGTCATGCTCGCCGGCGCAGGGCTCTATCTGCTTGGGCTGCTGGTTGCGCGCGCGGCCGATGGCGCGGCGATGCTGATGCTGGGCATCGGCCTGTCGGTCGGGCTGGCCATGTCTTGTGTCGGCTCCACGGTGGCCATGAATGTCACCTCGCGCACGGTGTCGCCGGCCCGGCGCAGCGTCGCGATGGGTCTGGTCTCGGCGGCCGGCTCCATCGGTCTTCTGGGGGTTTCGCCGTTGGCCCAGACCGCGCTGAGCGCCGGCGGACACGCCGGCGCACTGGGCAGCTTCGCGCTGCTCGCGCTGATCATGCTGCCGGCCGCATGGCTCGCGGGTCGCGCCGACCATCTGCAACGCGACAGGCACGGTGGCAGCGAGCAATCGATGGGCCAGGCACTACGCGAGGCGGCCGCGCACCCAGGCTTCGTGGTCATGACCGTGGCCTATTTCGTGTGCGGCCTGCAACTGGTCTTTCTGACCACGCACCTGCCGACCTACATCTCGATGTGCGGCATGCCGTCGTCCGTGGCGGCGGCGACGCTCGGCCTGATCGGCCTGTTCAATGCGTTCGGTTCGCTCGCCTTCGGCTGGCTCGGCGGTCGTTATTCGCGTCGGTTTCTGCTCGGCGGCATCTACCTGCTGCGCTCGGCGATCATTACCGCGTATTTCATGAGTGTGCCCACGCCGCTGACCACCCTGTTGTTCGGCGCCGTGATGGGTGCGCTGTGGCTGGGCGTGGTGCCGCTGGTGAACGGCCTGGTCATCCAGCTCTTCGGCATGCGCTACATGGCCACGCTGGTCGGCATCGCCTTCTTCAGCCATCAGTTGGGCTCGTTCGTGGGCGCCTGGGGTGGCGGCCTGATCCTGTCCACGCTCGGCTCTTACGAGTGGGCCTGGCGCGGCGCCGTGATGATCGGCGTGCTGGCGGGCATCACCCAGATGACGATGAGCGTCCGGCCGGTGCCTCGACTCGCTGCGGCGGCCTGAGTGCCGGCCGCCGGGCGGTTTCGTTCGAGCGACTCCTGACGTAAGTCAAGACAGGCCGGCGAAGATCATGCATTATTGTGCCATTGCCATCCTGGCACAATGTTGCGCGGTATATACCCAATGATCGATCAATCGAATCCTTCCCAGCTGATCGAGTCGCCCCCTGCCCCGGGGAAACACCCGTTTCTGGTCGCGCTCGGCCACCGAGTGCGGGCGCTGCGCGCCCAGCGCGGCGTGTCGCGCAAGACCCTCGCCCATGCCGCCGAGGTCTCCGAGCGCCACCTGGCCAACCTCGAATACGGTGTTGGCAATGCCTCCATCCTGGTCTTGCTGCAGGTGGCGCAGGCGCTTGATTGCACGCTGCAGGATCTGCTCGCCGAAAGCCCGGCCAAACGGGCCCGGCCGATCGCCCTGGTCGGCCTGCGCGGCGCCGGCAAGAGCACGCTGGGCGCGATGCTGGCCGCCGACCTGGCCGTACCCTTCGTCGAGATCAGCCGCCTGATCGAGGAGCGCGCCGGCGGCCACACCGGCGAGATCATCGGTCTGGTCGGCAACGAGGGTTATCGGCGCCATGCACGCCGCGCACTCGAGCAGGTCGTCAGCGAACACCCCGACGCGGTATTGGCGACGCCCGGCGGCATCGCCGGCGAGGACGAAATCTACGAGTGGCTGCTTGGCCACTGCCTGACCGTTTGGCTGCACGCGGCACCCGAGGAACACATGCGGCGGGTGATCGAACAGGGCGACCTGCGCCCGATGGCTGCCAGCAACGAAGCCATGGCCGACCTGAAGGCGATCCTGGGCCACCGCTCGCCCGCCTACGCGCGTGCCGAAGTGCATGTCGACACCAGTGCCCAGCCCCTGCAACAGACATTCGAGTTGCTGCGCAACCGGATTCGATCGGCGCGCACCCCCGAGCCTGTCCGCGCCGTTCGTAGGGTTGCTTGACCCCGGTCATGTTGAGCACTATTATGCGCCCTCCTTGAGAAATTGATGCAGTTTGCTTCCATAATCGGAGACTTGCCTTGGAACCCAGCGCGCCCGTCGATTACCAGACCGACCCGTCCAAGTATCACCACTGGAAGCTGAGCTTCGACGGCCCGGTAGCCACGCTGGCAGCCGATTTCGACGAAGACGCCGGCCTGCGGCCGGGATACAAACTCAAACTCAACAGCTACGACCTCGGCGTCGACATCGAACTGCACGACGCGCTCAACCGCATTCGTTTCGAGCATCCCGAGGTACGCACGGTGGTCGTCACCAGTCTCAAGGACAAGGTGTTCTGCTCCGGCGCCAACATCTTCATGCTCGGCACCAGCAGCCACGGCTGGAAGGTGAACTTCTGCAAGTTCACCAACGAGACCCGCAACGGCATCGAGGACTCCTCCCAGCACAGCGGTTTGAAGTTCGTGGCCGGTGTCAACGGCTCGTGCGCCGGCGGCGGCTACGAGCTTGCCTTGGCCTGCGACGAGATCATCCTGGTCGATGACCGCGCCAGCGCCGTCAGCCTGCCCGAGGTTCCCCTGCTGGGCGTGTTACCCGGCACCGGTGGCCTGACCCGCGTCACCGACAAGCGCAAGGTTCGCCACGACCTCGCCGATGTCTTTTGCACCACCGCCGAGGGCGTGCGCGGCCAGCGCGCCAAGGACTGGCGCCTGGTGGACGACATCGCCAAGCCGGGCCGGTTCGCCGACAAGCTGCGCGAGCGCGCCGAGGCGTTGGCCGCCATCAGCGACCGCCCGGCCGACGCCAAGGGCGTGGCGCTCACGCCCTTGAACCGCAAGGTCGAGCCCGATTCGCTCACCTACTCGAATGTCACGGTCGCGATCGACCGCAATGCCCGTACGGCCACGTTCACGCTGCGCGCACCGCAGGGTGCGCAACCCTCGACCGTGGCCGAGATCGAGGCCGCCGGCTCGGGCTGGTACCCGCTCGTCATGGGCCGCGAACTCGACGACGCCATCCTGTGGATGCGCACGAACGAGCTCGACATCGGCGTCTGGCTGCTCAAGACCGAGGGCGCCATCGATGCCGTCAAGGCGATGGATGCCACGCTTGCCGAGCATCGTGACCAGTGGTTCGTACGCGAGACCATCGGCCTGCTGCGACGCGCCCTGGCCAGGCTGGACGTCTCCTCGCGCAGCCTGTTCGCCCTGATCGAGCAGGGCTCGTGCTTTGCGGGCACGTTCTTCGAACTGGCACTGGCCTGCGACCGCAGCTATCAACTGGCCCTGCCGGAAGACGCCGACGCCGAGCCACGCATCGCCTTGACCGAAGCCAACTTCGGCCTGTACCCGATGGTGACCGGTCAGTCGCGGCTCGAGCGCCGCTTCTATGGCGAAGAGGCACCAATGACTGCCGCGCGCGAGCGCATCGGGCAGCCACTGGGCGCCGACGCCGCCATGGCGTTGGGATTGGTCACCAGCATCCCCGACGACCTGGACTGGGACGACGAGGTGCGTCTGGCGATCGAGGAGCGGGTGGCGATGTCGCCCGATGCACTCACCGCCATGGAGGCCAATCTGCGCTTCAACGGCCCCGAGAACATGTTCACCCGTGTCTTCGGCCGTCTGACCGCCTGGCAGAACTGGGTTTTCCAGCGACCGAACGCGGTCGGCGAGCAGGGCGCGCTGAAGGTCTACGGCAAGGGCCAGCGCGCGGCATTCGACTGGAACCGCGTCTGAGTTTCGACGTGCCGCGTCGGCGCCGGCCGCGCCGGCCGTAGCCGCGGGCGGGACGAACGACCGATGCCGATCGGCACGGTCGGTATCGCCCGCCATCCACGCGGCGCCGATTTCCCGGTGCTCGGGCGCACGAAGCGCCCGAACATCCGCAACCAATTGTCGCGAGCCCGGATTCGATGGCCGGGCCCGACCGAAGGCGAGACCATCGACCCTCAACGTTCACCCCGGAGACTCGCATGGCTTCGATCGATTACAGCGAAAAGATTCCCAATAACGTCAACCTGGCAGAAGACCGCCGCCTGCAACGCGCACTCGAGCAGTGGCAGCCGAACTACCTCGACTGGTGGGGCGACATGGGCCCCGACGGCTCGACCAATTTCGACGTCTACCTGCGCACCGCGATCAGCGTCGATCCCAAGGGCTGGGCGCACTTCGATTACGTGAAGATGCCCGACTATCGCTGGGGCATCTTCCTGAACCCGGCCGAGGCCGAGCGCAAGATCCACTTCGGTGATCACCTGGGCGAGAAGCCGCAGCTCTGGCAGGACGTGCCGGGCGAGTACCGCGCCAATCTGCGCCGCATCATCGTCACCCAGCCACACCGAGCCGGCCTCGGTCGAGCAGCAGCGCCACCTGGGCCTGAACCTGCCCGAGCCAGTACGATCTGCGCAATCTGTTCCAGGTCAATGTCGAGGAAGGCCGCCACCTGTGGGCCATGGTGTACCTGTTGCACAAGCCCTTCGGCTCGCGACGGCCGCGCAGGAAGGCGAGGCGCTGCTCGAGCGGCGCAGCGGTCACGGTGACAATCCGCGCATCCTCGAGGCGTTCAACGAAGAGACGCCCGACTGGCTGAGCTTCTTCATGTTCACCTACTTCACCGACCGCGACGGGCAAGTTCCGTGCCAGTGCGCTGGCCGAGAGCGTTCGACCGGCTGGCGCGCACCACCAAGTTCATGTTGACCGAGGAAGCCCACCATGTTCGTGGCGAGAGCGGCGTGTCGCGCGTGATCCAGCGCACCTGCCAGGTGATGAACGAGCTCAAGACCGACGACCCGGCCAAGCTGCGCGCGGCCGGCGTCATCGATCTGCCGACGCTGCAGCGCTATCTGAACTTCCACTTCAGCGTCACCATCGACCTGTTCGGCGCCGACCAGTCGAGCAATGCCGCCACGTTCTACAGCACCGGCCTGAAGGGGCGCTTCGAAGAGGGCAAGCGCACCGACGACCACCGTCTGCACAACGACAGCTACCGCATCCTGAAGGTCGACGGCGAGCGCCTGAGCGAGCAGGAAGTGCCGATGCTCAACGCCCTGAACGAGGTCCTGCGCGACGACTACATCACCGATTCCATGGGCGGCGTGAACCGCTGGAACAAGGTGATCGAGAAGGCCGGCATCCCGTTCAGGCTGACGGTGCCGCACAAGGCCTTCCATCGCAACATCGGCACCCTGGCCGGCCTGAAGGTGTCGCCCGACGGGCAGGTCATCAGCGAGGCGCAGTGGGCCGCCAATGTCGACAAGTGGCTGCCCAGCGCCACCGATCGGGCGTTCGTGGCCTCATTGATGGGCCGGGTGGTCGAGCCTGGCAAATTCGCCAACTGGATCGCACCGCCGGCAGTGGGCATCAACCGCCAGCCGGTCGAGTTCGAGTACGTGCGCTTCAACTGAACGAGCCCGTCATCGACCCGGGGCTCGCTCCGGGTCGGGTCAGCCGCAAGCACGTCGCCGCCCGGGTGGGCGACAATGGCTGGCCCGGGCGCGGCCATGGCACCGCCCGCCGCGCCCACCACGCCACGTTCGCCCGATTACGCCAAGCATCGCCGCGTGCCCGCATCGCCGCAGAGACAGCCCATGAATGCTCCCGACGCCGTCGTGCTCAACCAGCACCTGATCGATCCCGAGATCTGCATCCGCTGCAACACCTGCGAGGCCACCTGTCCGGTCGGGGCGATCACGCACGACGCCAACAACTACGTGGTCGATGCGGAGAAGTGCAACTTCTGCATGGACTGCATCTCACCCTGCCCGACCGGCAGCATCGACAACTGGCGCAAGGTGCCGCGGGCCCGCGCCTATTCGATCGACGATCAATTCGGCTGGGACGAACTGCCTGAGGCGCTGCCCGACTCCGCGTTCGAGGGACTGGCCGAGGCCGACGAAGGCGCGCCCGCGATGCTCACCGAGAACGTGCTCGACGACCGCTCGACCGCACCCTCGTCGAGTTCGGCGCTGGGCGAGGCCGGCGCGTTTCGCAGTGCACAGTTCAACGCCACGATTCCGCCGTGGTCGGCCGCGCATCCGTATACCAATCTGTACGGGCCCAAGACGCAGAACCCGACCGTCGAGGCCACCGTGGTCGGCAACTGGCGCGTCACCGAGGTCGGCACCGAATACGACACCCATCACGTCGTGCTCGATTTCGGTGCCATGCCGTTTCCGGTGCTCGAGGGTCAGTCGATCGGCATCGTGCCGCCGGGCAACGACGCTCGCGGCCTGCCGCATCTGCCGCGCCAGTACTCGGTGGCCAGTCCGCGCAACGGCGAGCGCCCGGGCTACAACAACCTCTCGCTCACCGTGAAGCGGGTGCTCGAAGACTACGACGGCAACCCGGTGCGCGGCGTGTGTTCCAACTATGTCTGTGACCTGAAGGTCGGCGACAAGGTGCGCGTGGTGGGCCCGTTCGGCGGCACCTTCCTGATGCCGAACCACCCGCGCAGCCACATCGTCATGATCTGCACCGGCACCGGCAGCGCGCCGATGCGCGCGATGACCGAGTGGCGCCGCCGCCTGCGCGCCTCGGGCAAGTTCGAGAGCGGGCGACTGATGCTGTTCTTCGGTGCGCGCACGCGCGAGGAACTGCCCTATTTCGGGCCGTTGCAGAGCCTGCCGCACGACTTCATCGACATCAACCTGGCGTTCAGCCGCACGCCGGGCCAGCCCAAGCGCTATGTGCAGGATCTGATGCGCGAGCGCGCGGCCGATCTCGCGCCGCTGCTGGCCGATCCGAATGCCTACTTCTACGTCTGCGGGCTGAAGGCCATGGAAGAAGGCGTGGTGCTGGCCTTGCGCGAGATCGCCGCGGCTGCCGGACACGATTGGGACGCCATCGGCACGGCGCTCAAGCAGCAGGGACGGCTGCATCTCGAGACGTATTGAGCGCGGCGGCCGGCCCCGATGGTCGGCCGGCACGACCGCCCGCAACCCCGGTGTTCCGCAGATTCCACACGGCGTCGTTGCGCCCGGAGATGCCGTGCCATGATCGCGGCGGAAGAAAGTGCGTCGAGGCTGTCGAGTCAATGAACGAGTTCTGGATCAATCTAGCCTTCCACTGCGTGCTGGGTCAGTTCGCGGTGATGTCGATCATCCGGTGGGCCGAGCGCGGGCGCTTCAGCGCGCGCCCCGCGAACCAGCGCTACCAATTGCGCCAGCCGCGCCCCTTCCTGTTCATCGCGATGGCGGGCTTCGTGGTGCTCGCAGGCTTCGCGCTGTTCGGCGATATCGGACGCATCGGTGGCAACCGGTGGCTGTCGGCGGCCTTGTTCGGCCTGATGGCGCTCTCGCTCGTGCTGATCGCAGGCTATTGCGTCGAGCGCTACCATCTGAGCGTGCGTGGGCTTGGTTACCAGGGCTTGCTGCTCCCGCGCGGCGATCTCGAGTGGTCCTGCATCGACCGCGTCGAGTATTCTCGCCCGATGATGTGGTTCGTGCTGCGCGCCCGTGACGGACGGGTGCTTCGGATCTCGGCGATGCTCGCCGGAGTGCCCGAGTTTGCGCGTCACCTCATGCAACACGCACCGGGCGCCTCGATCACGCCGGCCGCAAGGCAGGTACTCGAAGCGAGCGCGCGCGGCGCACCGCCCACCTTGCTCGGATCGGGCTGACGCCGGGGCAGCCCGTTCGCGGTTGGCGGCCGATCGATCGCACGCCGGTGGCGGTTCGAACCGCCGGCCTTGCCCATGGCGATGTTGTGGCCGATTATCCGGACCCGACGGATTCGAAGGGAGAACGCGATGCGCCGCTATCTGTTGGTCGCCTTGCTCACGACCACTTTGCTCGCCGCACACGTCGATCACGCCAGGGCGCACTCCAAGCGCATGGCCACGGTTCCGGCCGACGGCGCGGTGCTCCAGGCCGCACCGGACACCATCGAAATGACATTCAGTCGCCCGGTCCGACTGACTCTGATTCGCCTGACGGATGCCGACGGCAAGCGGTACGAGGTGAGCCGCCCCGACGGCACGGCCGCCGTCAAACGGTTCGAAGGAAAGCCCGTGCCGCTCGGTCCGGGCGCCTACGTCGTGAAGTGGCGCGGGCTGTCCGATGATGGCCATCCGCTCGACGGCGAGTTCCGATTCCGGATCGGGCCTTGATGCCGGCGCCGAACCGCCGCGCCACCGGCCGATGATGGCCGTGATCGCATCGGTCGAGGCCTATACCTGGCTCTCGATCGCCGTGAAGGCGGTGACCTACGTGGCCACGCTGCTGGCGGTGGGCAGCGTGTTGGCGAGCGCCGGGTTGCGCGGGCTGGCGCCCGACGAGCGATCCGTGCTGAGTCGCACGGCACTGGTCTGGGCGCTGGTAGCGGCCGTTTTCAGCGTGTTGCGGCTGCCGATTCGTGCTGGCTATCTCGCCGGTGGCTCCCTCCAGGACATGTTGGATCCGGCCCTGCTTCAGATCGTCGCAGAAAGCCCGCTGGGCAGCGCGGTGACCGTACGCCTGGTGGGACTGCTACTGATCGCGGCGGCCGTTCTGCTGCGCGCCGGCCCGGCAATGTGGGTCGCCTCGTCCGGCGCGCTCCTGACCTGCGCGTCGTTTGCGCTGCGCGGCCACGCGCTCGGCGATCCGCGCCTGATCCTTGCCACGCTGGTGACCCTCCATATCGGTGGGCTTGCCTTCTGGATCGGATCACTCGCGCCGTTGGCGCGGCGTGCCGGGCGTGCTTCGCCGGTCAGGGCCGGAGCTCTGGCCGACGAATTCGGTCGCAAGGCCGCCTGGATCGTGGCTGGCCTGATCATCGCCGGCGCCATCACGCTGTGGCAGCTGGGCCTGTCGTCGGTCAGCGCGGTCGGCACCCCGTACGGTCAGTTGTTCACGGTCAAGCTGCTGCTGGTTGCCGTGGTCCTGGGGCTGGCCGCACTGAACCGCTTTCGACTGACACCGCGCCTGCTGTCGGCGCGGCCCGAGGCGGGCGGGCAACTGAGGCGCTCGATCGGCATCGAAGCCGCCGTCATCGTGGTGATCCTGCTCACGACGGCGGTCGTAACCACCGTGGCGACGCCGCCGCGCGAGTCCGAGCACGCTGCCGGCGCTTGCTTCGTGCCGCGGCATCCGGCGAGCCGGGATGGCATGGGGATGGTGACATGAATCAGATGGGTCGCCGGCGTTTCAACCAATCCGTGCTGGGCCTGTCCGCCGCCCTGACGCTACCCACGAGCACCCGGGCGAAGCCGTCAGGCACGTTGACCGCACGCGTCGGGCTGGCGCGGCTGGTGCCCGAGGGCTACCCGGAAACGCAGATCTGGGGCTACGACGGCAGGGTGCCCGGGCCCGTGCTTCGTGTCGTGCGGGGCGAACGCCTGTCGCTTCGGTTCGTGAACCAGTTGCCGCAGGCATCGAGCGTCCACTGGCACGGCATACGCATCGACAATGCGATGGACGGCGTGATCGGCCTGACTCAGCAGGCCGTCGAACCCGGCGCGAGCTTCGACATCGACTTCGTCGCGCCCGACGCCGGCACCTATTGGTACCACTCGCACAACCGCAGCTGGGAACAGGTGGCACGCGGACTCTACGGCGCCTTGATCGTCACGGAGCCCGACGGCGCTCCCGAGGTCGATCTCGACGAGCCGCTGTTGATCGACGACTGGCGCCTCGCCGATGATGCCCAGATCGCGACCGGATTCGGCAGCTTGCATGACGCTGCGCACGCCGGACGCATCGGCAACTGGATCACGGTCAATGGCGATCCGGCCTGGTCGCGCGAGGTCGCGCGTCTGGCGCGTCTGCGATTGCGAGTGGTCAACGCGGCAAATGCACGCATCGTCACCATTGGCATGCGCGGATTCGAGGGCTGGGTGGTCGCATTGGACGGCATGCCGCTCGATCAGCCTGCCCCCATCGAAGAACTCGACCTGGCTCCCGCGCAGCGCGCCGACCTGATCCTCGACGTGGTCGCCGACGTTGGCGACGAGGCCATTCTCACGAGTCTCGAGCGCGACGGCGGTTTCGTGCTGTGTGGCTTTCCCGTGCGAGGTCAGGCGCGCAGCGAACGTCGTCCGCCGCCCGCGCCCCTGCCCGCGAACGACGTGCCGGCCATCGCCGATCCCGCCGGTGCTCGAGCGGTCGAGCTTCGCATGGAGGGGGGCGCGATGGGCGGCCTGCACGGGGCGATGATGGACGGCCGGATGCTGGATATGCGCGCCTTGGCAAGTGCCGGCAAGGTGTGGGCCTTCAACGGCACGGCCGGCATGGAGGGAACGCCACTGGTCGATGTCGTGCGCGGGGAAGTCGTGAAGATCACGATCATCAACGACACCGCATGGCCACACGCGATGCATCTGCATGGACATCATTTCCGGCAGGTGCCCGTGCAGGGTCCGCCCGGCCCGCTGCGCGACACCCTGCTCGTGAACCGCCGCGAGACGACATCGATCGCGTTCGTCGCCGACAACCCGGGGAAGTGGCTGTTGCACTGTCACATGCTCGAGCACGCGGCTGCCGGCATGATGACCTGGCTGCGGGTGACCTGAGCGGTGGCGCCGCGAACGCACTCGCGGATGTTTGTCGCGATCATTTGAACCTTTTCGTCGCCGACCTCCACTCATGGGCAACCGGGCGCTGCTCCATCAGGCCGAAACGACCTGAGCAAGCACCGCCAACGCCAGCCGGAAGCGTGTTCCGGCCCCCCGAGCGGGTGGGCGGCAGGGTCCGCGACAACCACACGTTCACGCAACAAGCCGCAGCGCCCCGCAGTTCGACGACAACCTCTCCTCCTCCAGCCACCGGGCCGCCTCCCTCAGGGACGCGGCCCGGTGTGTTTCATGGCCGGCAGCAACTCTCGCCGCTGCGACAGACGCACCAGCGGGGTCAGCAGCAGCGGCGCGAAATACATCGGGATCTGCGCGACCCCCACATACAGCGAGAACACCTCGCCGGCCGTGCCCGCGGTGATGATCAGCATCAGGCCCATGTTGCGGTTGCCGCTGACCAACGCCGCCGTATAGGCCGGGCCGACGCCCGCGCGCCGGAACAGCAGCCAGCCGGATAGATGCAGCACGATCGCCATCGCGATCGACAGCAACAGCAATCGAACGACGAGGACCGGATCCGCCAGCAGACGCGCGGTCACGCCATCCATGACCGCGAGAGCGAAGATCACCAGCACGACCACGTTCAGGCCGCCGAGCACTTCATCGTTGCGGGCCAGCCGCGCGGCACCGAGCAGCCGGCGCGCGATGGCGGCGATCAGGAAGGGCAGGCAGACCAGGGTGGTCACGCGCATGAAAAAAGCGGCCAGATCGATCTCGATGCCGGCATCGGGCAACAAGGTGCCCACGATCGGCGTGACGGTCAGCGGCAGCAACATGGTGGTGGCGACCGTGCCCACCATCGCCAGCACACCGTCGAGGCCCAGGATCAGCGCGAACACCGCCACCGAGCCGATCGGTGGCGCGGACGATTGCAGCAGCAGCGCAACCCGCTCGTTTGCCTCCAGGCCCAGGGCGCCGGTCGCCAGCCAGACCAACAACGGCGACACCACGAGCTGCCAGGCCAGCAGCGCGACCGGCAGCAGCGGCTGCGTCGCGAACGCCGCCAACCGTCGCCAGTCCAGCCGCATCAGCACGATCGTGATGGTGCCGATGACGGCCGCCGCGAGCAGCGGCCGGAACAGCGCCGCGGCCGACGGGAACAGGATGCCGGCGAACACGCCGGCCGGCAGGGCCCAGCGCGCGTAGCGGCCGAGCAGGACGAGAACCGATTGCATCGACGGATTCTGCGTGGCGACGCGATGCGCCGCAAGCCGCATCCGCAGATGCCGGCAGTCGCTGCGTGCCGTGTCTCTGGCACGCCATGGCCCATCGTGACCGCCCCGATGGCTCTTTCGGCCGATGTGCCCCGAACCGGCGATCGATATCTTGGCGCCACGTCAGTAGTTCCGGCAGCGGGATAGACGCTGTGATCTTGGCAATGGTGACCTCATGAAACCGAACCTCTTCATCACCGGTCTGGCAATGACGCTGGCCGCCACCGTCGTCGGCCCGCTGCAAGCTGGCCAGGAACAGAACCCGACCACCGAACGCGGCCGCTATCTGGTCATGGTCGGCGGATGCAACGACTGTCACACCCCGGGATTCGCGGAATCCGGCGGCAAGACAGCGGTCAACGAATGGCTGACCGGCAGCCTGGTGGGATTCCAGGGGCCCTGGGGCACCACCTACCCAACCAACCTGCGCCTGTCCGTCCAGGGCATGAACGAGGCGGCGTTCCTGGCGAAAGCGCGTACGGCGATGCGGCCACCGATGCCCTCGCCCAGCCTGATGGCCATGACCGATGCCGACCTGCGGTCGCTGTATCGCTTCATTCGAAGCCTGGGCCTGGCCGGCGTGGCGGCACCCGATTACGTGCCTCCCGGACGAGTCGTGAACACGCCCTACGTGGAATTCATGCCCAAGAACCTGCCCCCCCGCGCCGACGCGCGACGGCCCTGAGCACCGCGGTTCGACGCGTCGTTCGAATGCCGTTACCAGATCGATCGTCCGGGCCGCGCTGGTGCTTTGGCGAGATCCGAGTATCGTGCGAATGAACCGGCGTCTCCTTGGCAGGTTGTCAGGGAGCTACCGTTGCCGGCTGGATCGGCAATTCGGACGGCGTGCGAACCTCGAACGCAGCGATCGACGACGCAACGCTGCCGCCGACACGTTCGGCCGTCAGCACCTGCCCGCCGCGCAGGTCACACCAACCATCGGGGCTGTCGTCGATCGGTTCGCTGACGATGGTCAGTCCGCCGACCGAGGGGCGGAAATAAACCGATGGCGCCAAGGCGTCGCTGGACCAGCGAAACGCATACAGCCAGCGGCCGTCCGAGAGGGCGGCCGAGAAGCGCAGCGGCTCGGCGATGCCGGCGGCCTGCATTTCGTCGACGATGGCGGCGAGCGTCGCGCGCACCGCCTCGACGGGGCCGTCACGCTCAATCATGCCCAGGGCGATCAGGAAGATGGCTTCGGAATCGGTGGAGCCGCGACGGGCGCAATAGAGGCTGTCGGGAATCATGGCCTCGATACGGCGACGAATCTGCGCGAAACCGCCGATCTGGCCGTTGTGCATGAACAACCACGGGCCGTAGGCGAACGGATGGCAGTTCGCGCGCGAGGTGCCGCCGACGGTGGCCGCGCGTACATGCGCGAAGAAGCAGCCGGCACTGATCTGCGCGCACAGTGAGAGCAGGTTCTCGTCGGACCAGGCGGGCGAGATCTCGCGATAGACGCCCGGCACGGCCCGGTCGCCATACCAGCCGATGCCGAAGCCGTCGCCGTTGGTGACGGTCTTGGACTGGCGGGCGGCAAGCGACTGCTGCACGAGCGAACGCGACGGACGGGTGATCACGTCTTCGAGGCGAACGGCCCGACCCGCATAAGCGACCCAGCGACACATCGACTTCGACCCGTTCAAGGAGGTGCCGCTCGTGCGGCGGGGTGAATCCATCCGCTGCCGTATCGGCAGGGAACACCGTCTGGATTCCGTACGCGAATTCTAAGACCGTGCGCTGCCGCCGGTGCGGCCGGATGTCGTTGCGCCGACACCGCCGGGCGGCGCTGCGCTTCAATCGTCCGGCGGACTTCCCGTGCCGTGTTGGCCTGAGGAGGGCCGCATCGCCAACGTGAGTGTTCGGCGGCCGCGGTTTGGTTTCATGCAGTGGCAGCATCGCGCGTCGGGTTTTCGTCGCGGCGGCCATTGGGCTGGCACCGCGGCCTCGCCCGGGAAACATCCTGGAGTCCACCCGCGCCGGCCGCTCAACCTGCCAGGGGCCGGCGCAACTGCCACAATCGACGGGCAAGCCACGAACCAGGAGCCCGACGACATGGAAGGACAGATCAGCGTGACCCTCACCCAAGGCGAGGGATACCGTTTCGATATCGACTTTGGCGAAGGCCGGCCACTGCTCACCGCCGACGAGCCGCCGCCGCTCGGCGAGGGTGCAGGCCCCGCACCCAATCACCTGCTGGCCGCCGCCGTGGGCAACTGTCTGTCGGCTTCGCTGCATTTCGCGATGAGCAAGTACAAACAAGATCACGGCGGCATGCGCACGACGTCGGCCGCGCGAGTGGGCCGCAACGAGCGCGGGCGGCTGCGAATCGTCGGCATCGACGTCGAGATCCACTTCGGTGTGAACGCCGATGCGCTGCAACACCTCGAGCGTATCCTCGATCAGTTCGAAGACTTCTGCACGGTCTCGATGAGCGTGGCGCCGGCGATTCCGCTGACGGTGTCGGTGTTCGACGCGGCCGGGAGAAAGCTGAAATAGGGGCGACGACATGCCAGGCGACAGGACGACCATTCTGGTCGGCACCACCAAGGGCGCGTTTCTGATTCGCGGCAACGCCGCAAGAGACGACTGGGCCGTACACGGGCCCTTTTGCGACGGCTGGCCGATCAATCACGTGATCGCCGATCCGGCGGGCGGCCGTCTTTGGGCCGGCGGCGGCGGCGACTGGCACGGTGCCGGCGTCTGGCGCTCGACCGACGACGGCGCCAGTTGGCAACTGACCCGCCTCAGCAGAGGCCAGATCGACCAGTGGGCCGCCAACGATCCGGGCTTTGCCGCGGCCATCGGCTGGACCGAATCGCCGTTGCCGTTTCAGGACCAGTTCAGTCAGATCTGGTCGCTCGCATTCGCCCACGGCACGCTGTACGCCGGTACCAAGCCGGCCAGGCTGCTGGCCAGTCGTGACGGTGGCCAGACCTGGGAATCCGTTCGCGGGCTCGACGAACACCCGTCGGCCGGCAGTTGGAATCCGGGCGCCGCCGGTCTGGTGCTGCACACCATCGTCAGCGACGCCGACCATCCCGGCAAGCTGTGGATCGGCATCTCGGCCGCGGGCGTGTTCGCCACCGAAGACGGCGGCCGTACCTGGGAGCGGCGCAATCGACTGGCGGAATCGGAACCGTGCGATCAGCATCCGCATCCGGCCGCGCCACGCGACGGCGAGGTCGGCCACTGCGTGCACAACATCGTGCGCGCCTCGGGCACCGATCTGCTCTATCAACAGAACCACCATGGGGTCTGGCGCTCTCCGGATGGTGGCCGCCATTGGCATTCGATCCAGCAGGACCTGCCGAGCACCTTCGGCTTTCCGGTTGCGGTTCACCCGCATGACCCGGACACGCTGTGGACTCTTCCGTTGAACGGCGACGACATCGGCCGCTATCCGCCCGATGCCGCGGCGGCGGTCTGGCGCTCACGCGATGGTGGCCAGAGCTGGCAGGACCTGCGCCAGGGCCTGCCGCAGAAGAGTTGCTTCTTTACGGTTTTGCGGCAGGCGATGGCGACGGACCGGCGACGACCGGCGGGGGTGTACTTCGGGACGAACAGTGGGTCGGTCTTTGCCAGTCGCGACGAGGGCGATCGCTGGGACGAGATCGCGCGGCACTTGCCGACGGTGTTGGCGGTCGAAGTGATTTGACCCGGACGATCCGTCAATGGTCCGGGGTATCGGCCTGCCAACGACCTGCCCGGGCCAGGCCAACCCCGACAGGCCTCGGTAGCGACGCGCGCAGAAAGAAGCGTTGCCACGCTCCCGTCAGTTCTCCACCCCCGACAGGTTCGGTCTGCGGTGCCGGCAACACGCGAGTTCGATGTGGCGGCTCGATGCAGGCGCCTGACCTCGCGAACTTGGCGCCAAGCGTTAAATGCAGTCATTGCCTGACGAGACAGCGTCGAGAAAAAGGGGTGGGCTCCGACGGGCGTCGTCAGAAATACGATTCGCTCAGCAATAAACCCGGCGATGATTTGTAGACCTGTGTTCATCAATATTCGGCACTCGCCAGCGGCGCAGGTTCGACATCGCTTGTTCAACGGTCCGTAGCGTGAATTAGTTCTCTTGCTGTCACTGCCGATCACTTAGGATTCGAACGCATTTGCTGCTGGGGCCAGCCGTCGCTGGCGGATGACAGCCATAGTGCTCCGTTGCCATGGGTTTACGTTTCCGGCCTGCCGGGGCGTCCCGGTATTCGAAGCAGGCGAGGAGGATCGTTGGAATGTGGCGCGCACGAAAGTTTTTCACGGCACTTGGTCTTGCGTTCTCAGTCTTTGTTTCGGGCTGCGGAGGAAGCGATTCGAATATCGAAGTCGCTGGCGATCCGGCGATAAAGGCCTCCGTGGCCGTCGGAATTGCAGCCTCCAAGACCACTGGGTCGACAGGCAGACCGATCACATTCACAGCAACTGCGGTTGCTGAAGGCACTGAGATTGCCGAGTACCAATGGCGCACGAGTACGGGCGAGACAGCCACCGGCAAGGAGGCCAGCTTTTCATTCGGCACCCCCGGAAAGAAGGACATAAGCCTTCGCGCGTCGACGACCGCGGGCGTGGAGGCATCCAGCGTGGTGTCGGTGTTCATCTTTGACGGCACCGACCCAACGCCTGCCGAACTGGAGTTGCCAGACGTATACGGGGATGCCAACGACGATGGCAAACTGGACTTGATGGATGTGCTGATGACTGCACAGGCCTCGGGCAGGATGCGACCGCTCGCATCCAGCGGACGACGTGCGGCCGATCTCGACTTCGATGGGAAAATCGGAGCCAGTGATACCGCCCTCGCGCTCGACGCAGCGTTGAATAACCAGCGCGTGGCTTCGGCGATTTTGGCTGACTTTGCTTATCCTGGTGGCGTTGTTACGGTTTCGTCGCCGGCACTGTTCGATCCGGATTCCACGGTTTCAATCCTCTTCGGCGGCATCCCCGGCCTGCAGCCCACACGTATTGCGCTTGGCTACGCCAATGTTGTCGTACCTTTCAACCTTCCGGCCACCGGATCGACCGCAACTGTCGAAATCCAGGTGGATGGATCGACCCGCGACACCCTGGCAATCCAGATCCGTGCACTGGGTTCCCTGCCGGCCGATTCCGCTCAGGACGTACTGCAGTTCCTGAGTGAACAGCGCTCCCTGCTGCAACAACAGGCTTCGGCTGTGGAAGGCCAAGTCGGAGATTCGGCGAGCGCGACGGCGAGTGCCCGGGCCGGTATCGTGCTGCTCGACCGGGCGGAAGCCGAACTTCGCACGCTGTTTGCAATGCAAGGAGGGGCATCGTTTGCGGGCATCCTTCAGCGCGCGCTCTATGCCAACGGACTCACCGATTTCCGTTCGGACCTCGCGCGCACGGCCCCCAAGGCCGCTGGCCTGCAACGAACCGGCAAAGCGCTGACCCCCGACGAGATATGCAATGTGCTCATCCCGGGTGTCTGCCGTCTGAAAGCGACGGCGGAGCTTGTTGATCGGGCCGGAAGCATCAGCAGCGCCGCTTGTGGCGTCGTTTCGATCGGGGCGTTGATCGGCGGTGCAGCGCTGCCATTCGACGGCCCGGCGATCGAAGCCGCCGCCGCGGCTGCATATGTCAAGTACTGCGTGCCTCTGTCCATCGCGGCCCAGGTCGGCACCGTAATGGCCGCATTGGTCTCGCCCATCGATCTCACGCTGAAGTCTTCGGCCAGCCCAAACACCTTGCGCGGCAGCGAAACCGCCGAGATTCGCGCAACCGTCGAATTCTTCGGTGCAAGCGGGATTTGCAGCGAGGTCGCGGCTCAGGCGAGCAGCGCACTGATTTCCCGCACGTTGGGGGAACAGATCACGTGGCGGGTCATGAGGAAGAGTGTCTCGCTAAAGCTTCTCGCCGAGGCCTATGCAAGGCTTGGAGGCGACAATTTCAACGACCTTCTCCTTGTCATACAAGACACGGTCAGCGATTCGTTGAGTGCCACCGGATTGATGGACGCATTCTCGGATGTAGTGGGGTCGCTGTGCTCCAACATTTCCGGCGGAGCGGCTCTGGTTCCCGCCGGCAAAGTCTTTAAACTTCCAGCGCTGGATGAAGGAATCCTTCAGTTCAAACTGGATGGCACCGGACAGTACTCCTGCCCTCCCCCCGGTCCGGTGTTCAAGCAGAACGTCCGGCTCCAAGGGTCATTGAAGCTTTGTGAGAGCGCGCCGGCATCGACGTCAGTCGAGGTCAATTGCGGCACGGCCCGGGTGACCATCTCCATTGGAGACAATGGCAGCGCGCTTGACGATATCTTCGAAGTGGTCATTGATGGCCGTAGTGTCCTCACCAGCAGCGTCCCAGTCAGATTCACTTCGGCAACCATCGATCTTGTCTCGGGCGCGACCTACACGGTTACGATGCGCGGCCTTGCCGCACCGGACGGCATAGGCACTTACGGCATTGGTTTCACTGGCGCCCGCGTCATTGGCGGGGCAGCCACTTCGGGGACTGATCTGGTTCCCGGTGTAAGCAAGCAATTTGTCATCGAGGTGCTCTAATGGCGTTCTTGAAAACACTCGGCCGGTTCTGTTGTTCGCTGTCTTTTCTATTGTTCGGCGCGCAAACGGCCCACGCCCAGTTCGTCGGCGACATATTCTTTGTAAATCCCTCCGTGGTCGCACCTGCCGGCGGCACGGGAAGCCTTGATCTCTCCATATTTTCCGGCAGCAGCGTGTTCGGGGCGGTCAAGGCTTCGATTCGTTTCGACTCCACGAAGCTGCGCGTCATCGACGTCGAACCGATTGCCGCCGGGCAACCGCTCCTGACCTTGAAGTGGAAACTCGTGGATGGCGAAATCCGGTTCATCGCGGTGAATGGCGCCTCTCTCGTTGAACCCATCGGCACGGTCGGACTAGTGCGCATCACTTTTCGCGCGATCGGGTCCGCAGGTGACACGGTGCAGATCTCCTCAAGTGTTGATCAAGCAATCGGAGCCGATCAGTCCGTCCTGCGGCAGGGGACCGGTTTCGGAGCAGAGGTGAACATCGGCGTGGTGGCCGCTGCGACGAACACCAAGGGGCTGGCAACGCTGCCGACAGATCCCACGGTTGTCGACAGAGCTCGGCGAACCCGCCCCATCGGCCACGTCGTCAATATGCACGTGCACGAGGGCAGCGGGAAATACGCCGAGACAAGCGTCTCTACAGGCGTGTCGGACGCAACCGAATGACCCCCGCCGCTATCGCCCCGCGATCAGTGACGCCAGGAGCACGACGATCACGGCCGTGATAATCGCCAGCTCAACCACGAGACGAACCATGAACAACCGTGGATATCGAGCGCGACGGAGGGACGGGGCGGGGAACGCGCCGCGACGTACGAAAGTAACCCACAGCGGAACATACGAGAGCACCGCGGCCAGCAAGCCGACCTTGGTGAGTGGCTCGTAGAGCGGGATCGTGTAAATGCCGCCGGTGTGCAGCAAGGCCAAGAGCAGCAGCGCGATCAACAAACATCCGCAAACAACGCCGGCCACTCTAGCCACTTCAGCTCCAACTGGCCTGTGTAGGTGCAAAAAAAGCCGTGGTGATGGGTCGGACAAGCGCCCGGCACCGCTGCACCGGACACCATATGCGCGCGATCCGCACGCCCTCGGGCATCCCGAGTTCATTTGATGCTTGGTCGGTCATCGGTTCGCCGAATGCTCGTGCGATTTCACAAGACTACATCCAACCCCGTTCTTTGGCCGGCTCGCGTCAGTTCGGCACCGCTTTGCGTCCCGCCCGCTCGCGCGCGACGATGGTCTTCATGATCTGCGCGGTACCGTCGCCGATCTGGAAGCCCAGCACGTCGCGCAGGCGCTGCTCCATCGCGCCACGATCGTAGCCGGCATGCCCGTACGAGAGCAGGCACTGATGGACGACGTCGTAGGCCAGCGACGGCGCCCACCACTTGACCATCGCGGCCTCGGCGCTATGGGGCAGACCGTGGTCCTTGAGCCAGAGTGCCTGCAGACACAGCAGGCGAGCGGCCTGCACCTGGGTGTCGAGTGTGGCGAGCGGATGCGACACGCCCTGAAACGCGGCCAGGGGCTTGTCGAAGGCCTGGCGCTCGGCGACGTAGGCCCAGGTTTCGTCGAGCGCAGTCTGGGCCACACCGAGCACCTGCAGTCCGATGAGCGCACGCGAGAAATCGAAGCCCTGCATCACCTGCACGAAACCCTGATTCTCGCCGCCGAGGCGGTACGCGACGGGCACGCGCACATTGTCGAAGAAGATGGAGCCGCGGCCGATGGCGCGCTGGCCGTGACAGTCGAAGCGGCCGGTGCCGATGCCCGGCAGGTCCATGGGAACGAACAGCGCGGTGACACCGCGCGCACCGGATTCGACCGTGCCGGTGCGGCCGAACACGATCGCCGCATCGGCCTGATCGGCCGCCGAGATCGAGGTCTTCTCGCCATTGACGACATAGTGGTCATCGACCCGCTCGAACCGCAGGCCGATGTTGGCGGCATCGGAACCACCTCGTGGTTCGGTCAGTGCCAGCGCGATCAGCGCCTCGCCGGCAATGATCCTGGTCAGCCACCCGGCGACGACGTCGGGGTGCCCGTGCTCGGCGAGGATCTGCCCATTGAGCGAGCCAAGCAGGTTGATGTACGAGAGGCTGAGATCGGCGGCACCGATGATCTCGTGGATGACGCCGGCGGCCACGCAGCCCAGCCCCTGGCCGCCGACCCGCTCCGGCAGTTCGGGTGCGATCAGGCCGAGCGCGCCCATCTCGCGCATCAGCGCCCGGTCGAGTACGCGGCTGCGATCACGCTCCTGGAAGCCGGGTGCCACGCGCTCGCGTGCGAAGCGGCGCACCTGCTCGGCCATTGCGCGCAGGCTGTCGTCGAGGTACGGATTCATTTGCGGTACTTGCGAAACTCCGGCGGACGCTTTTCCTTCAGCGCCTTGACACCCTCGCGCGATTCATCGGTGTCGTAGTAGAGCTTGAGCGCCAACATGCCCATGCCGGCGATGCCCGCCTGGTGGGCGGTGTCCATGTTGAAGCTGCGCTTGGCGATGGCGAGGGCGGTGGGGCTGCGCTGACAGAGTTCCTCGGCCCAGGCCTGCACTTCGGCGTCGAGCTGGCCGGCCGGTACGCATTTGTTGGCCAGGCCCATGGCCACGGCCTCTTCGCCAGAGTAGCGGCGGCACATGTACCAGATCTCGCGCGCCTTCTTCTCGCCGACGACACGCGCCAGAAAGGCCGTGCCGTAACCAGGATCGACCGAGCCCATGCGCGGGCCGACCTGGCCGAAGACGGCCTTGTCGGAGCAGATGGTCATGTCGCAGATGGTGGCCAGCACGTTGCCACCGCCGATGGCGTAACCCTGCACGCGCGCGATGACCGGCTTGGGTACGTTGCGAATGGCGTCGTGAAGTTCTTCCATCGGCAGGCCGATGGTGCCGCGCCCGTCGTAGTTGCCGTCGTGGGCAGACTGATCTCCGCCGGTGCAGAACGCGCGTTCACCGGCGCCGGCGAACACGATGGCGCCGATGTCGTGATCGTAGCCGGCCTTGTTGAACGCGCGGATCAGCTCGTCGCAGGTGGTGCCACGAAACGCGTTCATCTTGTCCGGACGGTTGATGATGATCCAGGCGACGCCGTTGCGGACGTCATAGAGGATGTCTTCGAACTGCATGAGGGTGTCCTTGTTCAGCCGTTCATGGTCAGGCCGCCCGAGACGCTGAGCACCTGGCCGGTGATGTAGGCGGCATCGTCGCTGGCGAAGAACAGCACGGCGCCGGGCAGATCATCGGGCTGGCCGATGCGCCCCAGGGGAATGGCCCGCGTGAATGCCTCGACCAGCTTCTCGGGATTGCCGGCGCCCTGCTTGTAGTCTTCGAACAAGGCCGTGTCGGTGGGCCCGGGGCAGATCACGTTGACATTGATGCCGTGACGCGCGTGCTCGCGGGCGATGGTTTTCGAGAATGCGACGATGCCGCCCTTGCAAGCCGCATAGACGGCCTCGCCGGACGAGCCGACCCGGGCCGCATCGGAGGCGATGTTGACGATGCGCCCGGCGCGGCGCGCCACCATGCCCGGCAGCACGGCATGATGCATGTGCAGCGCGCCGACGAGGTTGATGGCGATGAGGCGGTCCCACTCGGCGGGCTCGGTCTTGGTGAACGGCTTGAACACGTCCCAGCCGGCATTGTTGACCAGTACGTCCACCGGCCCGAGGCGATCTTGCACGCGGGCGACCGCATCGTCGACATTGGCGCGATCGGTGATGTCGCAGGCCAGAGCCAGTGCGCTGCCACCGGCTTGGGCCAACGCGGCAGCAACCCGATCGGCCGCCGCCTGATCGCGATCGAGCACGGCGACGGCCGCGCCCTCCTGCGCGAAACGGCGACAGGTCGCCCCACCGATGCCGCCACCGCCACCGGTCACGATGACCGTGCGCCCTTGAAAACGTGCCATGAATGCCTCCTTCGCTGACGCACCGGCTGGACGACCCGGAGCAATACTAAGTCAATATATTGACGTATCATAAGGCCATGAAAACGAACGAGCAAGCTAAGCCGGCGCGTCGTGGCCGTTCTGTTCCCAGCAATTCAGCTAGTAAACAATTGCTTGATTCGGCGTCCGATGATGCCGCCGACTTCCGGCACGAGATGGCCAATCGCTTGTTCTTTCGCCTGTACCAATGCGCCAATATGTTGCATAAAACAGGCACTCGTGCGGTCGAATCCGAGGGCCTCACCACGCAGCAGTGGGCGGTGCTGGGCGCGCTGTCGCGCGACAACGCGCGCGACGGCATGGCGGTCGGAGAACTGGCCCGCTATCTGATGGTCAGCCGCCAGAACGTCACGGGCGTCATCCAGCGCCTCGCGCGTGACGGGCATATCCAGGTGCGCGCCGACGGCCGCGATCGGCGTGCGCGCCGCGTGTCGCTCACCGACGAGGGCCGGCGCGTCTGGCAGCAACTCGCGCAGCCGAAGATCCGCGCCTATTACCGCTCGGTCCTCGGCGAATTCTCCGGCCAGGACATCACGCACATGCTGCACTACCTGCTGGTCATGCTCGACGGCATGCGGCGCCTGGACACGAGCGACGATTCCGGCGCCTGACCACCGTGCCGCGCCGGCCATCGACCGAGGTCATGGCCTCGGCATGCCGCCCTGCCATGTTCGCCGCCGCCACGTTGGAACCATCGCTGCTGCGCCTGCTGGCGAGCTGACGGGTCGGGGTCTGGTCAGCGCCGGGTGCGCGGCCCGACAGCGACTTTCAACCCTGCTCGGCCTGCCACTGCGCATACTTGCGCATCGGCATCTCGAAGGCGTCGGTGGTGCGCACATAGCCGCCGGGGCTGCGCGTGCGCGCGATCAGATCGAGCCTCGTGCTGTCGATGTAGCAGCGTTCGGCGTCGAGGACCGCGGCATCATCGATGTGGATCGCCACCACGCGGCCGACTACGAGCCGATTCGGCGCGTTGATGTCGACGATCTGTTGCAGGCGGCACTCGAAGGCCACCGGGCTGCCGGCGATGCGCGGGGTGCCGATCTTCTCGCAGGGCACGGTCTCGAGACCGGCCGCGGCGAGCTCGTCGTGGCCGGCCGGAAAATCGACGGCCGTCGTGTTCATGGCCTCGGCCAGTGCGAAGGGCACCAGGTTGACCACGAACTCGCCCTGCGCCTGGATGTTCGCGTAGGAATCCTTCTCGCGATCGGGATGCGGCGCGATACCGATCGCGATCATCGGTGGCGACCCCGAGAATGCATTGAAGAAAGAGAACGGAGCCGCGTTGAGCACGCCTTCGGGGTTGCGTGAGACGACCCATGCGATGGGGCGCGGCACGACCGAGGCCGTGATCAGCTTGTAGCAGTCGGTGGTTGCGAGGCGATCGGGATCGAAGTACATGGCCTGGAATCAGAAATGGTCGGGAACGGGTGAAAGCCGGGCGATGGCGAGCGCTGCAAGGGCTGACGCCGCCGGCCGGCCGTGATCAGGCATCGAGATTGCCCGCGTGATAGCGCAAATGATCGCCGATGAAGGTGGCGATGAAAAAATAGCTGTGATCGTAGCCTTCGCGCATGTTCAGGCGCGGGGGTACGGCGGCGTCGGCACAGGCATCGGCAAGCAGGCCGGGCCGCAGGTGCTCGTTCAGAAAAGGGTCGGCGTCACCCTGTTCGATCAACAGGGCCGGACCGGCCCAGCCGCGTGAGCGTACCAGCTCGCAGGAATCGTATTCGCGCCAATGCGCGCGATCGTCACCGAGATAACCGGCGAGCGCCTTCTGGCCCCAGGGCACCCGCGATGGCGCCACGATCGGCGAGAAAGCCGACACCGAACGGAAGCGACCGGGATTCTTCAGTGCGATCGTCAGTGCGCCATGCCCGCCCATCGAGTGACCGAAGATGGCGCTGCGGCTGCCGTCGACCGGCAGCGTCGCCTCGACCAGATCGGGCAGCTCCCGGCTGACATATGAGTACATGCGATAAGCACGCGCCCACGGCTCGAGCGTGGCATCGAGATAGAAACCCGCGCCGGTGCCGAAGTCGTAGCTGTCGTCCTCGCCGGGGAGCCCGAGGCCTCGCGGGCTGGTGTCCGGCGCGATGATCGCCAGGCCGAGCTCTGCTGCCACGCGTTGCGCGCCGGCCTTGACGATGAAGTTCTCCTCGGTGCAGGTCAGGCCCGAGAGCCAGTACAGCACGGGCACCGGCCCCTGTTCGGCCTGCGGCGGCAGGTAGGCACCGAAGCGCATCGCCGACCCGGTCTCTCGGGAGGCGTGTGAATACACGAACTGGGTGCCGCCGAAGCAGCGATTGGCGGCTATCCGTTCGAGAGTCATCGGCATAGTCCTGGTCGAGATCGGAGAATCCGGGGGACGCCCGGCCGTTTGCGTCGATGTTAGCAAGGGCCGCCAACGCCCGACGGCGTTGCATGGTGTCGGAGCGGACTACCGACTCCGGCGCCCGGCCACGGCACCGGCACCGGCCGGACGTGGGCGGCGAGTGCCCGCGCGCGATTGCCGTCTTTGTGCATACTTGTCGCCCCAGGGGAGACGCCCATATAGGCGCCTCCCAAGCCCGGCGCCTGCCATTTCGCCGGCCAGCGCACGGCACGATCGAGAAACGATGACCCCCACCGAGAAGGCTGCCCGGATCATCTGGCAGCATATGGACAGCGGCGAGCCCCTCGACGCCCTTCCTGATGCGCTTCGGCCAGCCAGCCGCGCAGACGGATACGCGATCCAGGCCTGGCTGCCAAAGTTGGCCGGCGACGTGGCCGTGCGCGGCTGGAAGATCGCGGCCACCAGCGCGGCCGGCCGTGAGCACATCGGCGTGTCGTCCCCTCTGGCCGGACGCATCCTCGCGCCCTATGCATACGCGGACGACGCGACGGTGCCCGCGCTCGGCAATCGCATGCTCGTCGCCGAACTCGAATTCGCGTTCGTGATGGCCCGACCGCTCGCGCCGCGCGCGCGGTCTTATCACGTCGACGAGGTGCTCGATGCGGTGGCTGAGCTGCGCCCGTCGATCGAGTTTCCGTCATCGCGTTTCGATGACTTCGTCCATGCCGGCGAGGCACAGCTGATCGCGGACAGTGCCTGTGCCGGCAGCTTCGTGTTCGGCGCGCCGGCTGCCGATGACTGGCGGCGCATCGATCTGCGCGCGCACCGGGTGGACGGCACCGTCGTTCGCAACGATCGGGTCGCACTCGAACGCGAGGGCATCGGCGCCAACGTGCACGGCGACCCACGCGCGGCGCTGACCTGGTTGGTCAACGAGTTGTCGTCGATCGGCGTGGCGCTGAGCGCGGGCCAGATCGTGTCGACCGGCACCTGTCTGGCACCGATGGCCATCATGCCGGGCGACGAAGTCCGCGGCGACTATGGTGTCCTCGGCCGCATCAGCGCGCGTTTCGGGCATCATCGCTGAGCTCGGGGACATCGAACAAGAACTCCAGGAGTCTTCCATCATGTCCGAACCCATCAGCGTCATCTCGTCGATGGCCACCCGCCTCGTGCTTTCCGAGTTGGCCGGGCGCTTCAGCGACGCAACCGGCCTGGCGGTGAAGATCGAATCGGTCGGCGGCGTCGACGCGGCGCGCCGGGTGCGCGAAGGCGAAGTGTTCGACATCGTCGTGCTGGCCGCCAACAGCATCGACAAACTCATCGGCGAGAATCTGCTCAGAGCCGACACACGCACCGGAATCGCGCAATCGGGTGTTGCCATCGCGGTGCGTGCCGGCACGCAGCACCCCGATGTCTCCTCCGAGGCGGCATTGCGCGCGGCCGTAGCGGCCGCGCGCTCCATCGGCTATTCGACCGGGCCCAGCGGCGCGCATCTGCAGTCTCTGTTCGAGCGCTGGGGGTTGGCCGAGCAGGTCGCCAGCCGCACGGTGCAGGCCAAACCCGGCGTACCGGTGGCGTCGCTGGTGGCCAAGGGCGAGGTCGAACTCGGCTTCCAGCAGCTGAGCGAGTTGCTCAGCACCGAGGGCATCGACGTGCTCGGCCCCTTGCCACCCGAGGTACAGACGGTCACGGTTTTCACGGCTGCGGTCTCATCGGCGACCCGCAATGCCGATCGGGCTCGTACACTGCTGGCGTTCCTGGCCGCGACCGACGCCGACGACATCAAACAGCGGCACGGCATGGAAGCCGTCTGAGCGGAAACGAGTCGATGAGCACCGAAGCAGCGCAGGGCGCCCCCTCGAAAGACGACCACCGCCCGACACCGGTTATCGGCCGCACGATCGCCGAGTCGGTGCCGGCGTGGCCGGAGCCCGTCACCCCGCCACCGCATGCGCCCAATGTGTTGATCGTGCTGTTCGACGACGTCGGCTTCTCGGACTTCGGCTGCTACGGCTCGCCGATTCGCACGCCGACCATCGATGCGCTCGCAGCCGCGGGCCTGCGCCTGAGCGGCTTTCACACCACGGCGATGTGCTCGACCACCCGCGCGGCGATGCTCACCGGGCGCAATCATCACGCCGTGGGCGTGGGTTGCCTGGCCAACTTCGACAGTGGCTACCCCGGCTATCGCGGCAAGATCTCGCGCGACAGCGCGACGCTGGCCGAGATGCTGCGCCCGCATGGCTATCGCAACTACATGATCGGCAAGTGGCACGTGACGCCGCTCACAGAGAGCGGGCCGACCGGGCCGTTCGACGGCTGGCCGCTCGGCCGAGGCTTCGATCGCTACTACGGCTTTCTCGATGCCGAGACCGATCAGTACGCGCCCGAGCTGGTGCGCGACAACACCCATGTGGATCCGCCCGGCACCTATGAAACCGGCTATCACCTGAGTGCCGACCTGATCGACGAAGCCATCCGCATGCTGGCCGACCACCAGGCCGACCGGCCCGAGCTGCCATGGCTGACCTGGGTCGCGCTCGGCGCCTGTCACGCCCCGCACCAGGCGCCGGCCGAGATGATTCGCGCCTACGACCCGGTGTTCGCCAGCGGCTGGGACCACGAACGCGAGACCCGCCTGGCCCGCATGAAAACGATGGGTATCGTGCCACCCGACACGGAGCTGCCGCCACGCAACGACCACGTGCCGGCCTGGCAAGACACCCGCGAGGACGAGCGCCGCGTCTACACGCGCCTGCAATCCGCTTATGCGGCGATGTTGGAGCACGCCGACCAGCAGCTCGCGCGGCTGATCGACTTCCTCGAGCGCTCGGGCCAGCGCGAGAACACCTTGGTCATCGTCTTGTCGGACAACGGCGCCAGCCAGGAGGGCGGCCGCTCCGGTTTCGTCAATGCGCTGGGCCCATTCAACCAGCGGCCGGAGCCGATGACCGAGAAGCTCGCGCGCATCGACGACATCGGCGGGCCCGACACGCACTCGAACTTTCCGCTGGGCTGGGCGATGGCCGCCAACACGCCGCTCAAGCGCTACAAGCAGAACACTCACGGCGGCGGCATTCGCGACCCGTTGGTGGTGTCCTGGCCGGCGCGCATCAAGGATGGCGGCGCGGTTCGCGCGCCCTTCTGCCACGTCAGCGATCTGGTGCCCACCGTGCTGGAGCTGATCGGCGTATCCGCGCCGAGCCAGCTCGGCGCACAGCAGTGCCAGCCGCTCACCGGCGAGAGCTTCGCCGCGATGCTGCTGGGCAGCGGATGGCGCCGGCTGCGCGCGCAGTACTTCGAGATGTTCGGCCACCGCGGCCTCTGGCACGACGGCTGGAAGGCTGTCGCCTATCATGCGCCGGGCAGCGCGTTCGACGACGATCGCTGGGAGCTCTATCACCTGGACGGCGATTTCTCCGAGAACCGCGATCTGGCCAGGCGCGAGCCCGAACGTCTCGCCGCGATGATCGCGCAGTGGTGGCGCGAGGCCGAGACCAATCAGGTGCTGCCGCTCGATGACCGTTTCGGACCGCGCTTCGCCGAGAATGCCGCGCGCTTCCACGGCGGGCGTACGCGCGTGGTGTTCCATGCCGGCGTCGGCCACGTGCCGACCGATGTCGCACCCGACGTGCGCCATCGCAGCTACCGGCTGGAGGCCGATGTATGCCTTGCCAGCGGCCACGAGAACGGGGTGCTGATCGCGCATGGCGATGCCACCTCGGGTTATGCGCTATACCTGCGCGATGGCAGGCTGCATCATGTGCTCAACGTGGGCGGCGAACGCGTGCGTGTCATCTCGGATCGCGCGGTGAGCCCCGGCGACCATCTGCTGGCCGTCGTGGTTCGGCGAGCGCCGCCCGGCGAGCCACCGGTACGCGGCGCCGCGCGGCCGGTGGGCCGCGCCGTATTCATGCTGACCATCGACGGTGAACCCTGCGGGCAGGTCGAGACTTCATTGGGATTCGCCACGCTCATCTCGTGGTCGGGTCTCGACATCGGGCGGGATCGCGGCAGTCCCGTCGACGACTACGCGGCGCCGTTCACATTCGAGGGCGAACTGCGCAAGGTGACCTTCGAGGCCGGCACGCAGGATCCCCTCGATGGCGATGCCCTGGGCCGCGCGGAGATGGCGCGCCAGTAGCGGACCGGTCGCCCGCGCATGAGGCGCCGGCCTCCGTGGTCGCCTGCCGGGCTGCGTGCTTGCGACGCGCCCGCCACCGTCACGCAGGCTGCCGTTCAGCCCTGATCATCCAACCACTGGGCGTGCGTGCGCATCGGCATCTCGAACACGTCGGTGGTGCGAACGTAGCCACCGGGGCTGCGCATGCGCCCGATCAGGTTCAGCTTCATCGTGTCGATGTAGCAGCGATCGCGGTCGATCACCGCGGCGTCGTCGACGTGGATCGCCACCACGCGACCGAGAATCATCCGGTACGGCGAGTTGATGTCCACGATCTGCTGCAGGCGGCATTCATAGGCCACGGGGCTGGCGGCGATGCGCGGCACATCGATCTTCTCGCAGGCGACCGTGTCCAGGCCTGCGATCTCCAGCTCGTTCTGCCCGGCCGGAAAATCGGTCGCGGTGGTCACCATCGCGCCGGCCAGCGCATACGGCACCAGATTGACCACGAACTCACCATGCGCGGCGATGTTGGTGAACGAGTCCTTGTCGCGCCCGGGGTGCGGCGTGATGCCGATGGCAAGCACCGGCGGCGAACCCGAGAAGGCATTGAAGAACGAGAACGGCGCCGCGTTGGGCCGGCCGGCCGCGTCGCGGGTGACCAGCCAGGCGACCGGCCTCGGCACGACGGTGGCCGTGACCAGCTTGTAGGTCTCCGTGCTCGGGAGCGTGTCGGGATCGAAGTACATGGCGGTGCTGCTCGCGTTGGGCCGACGCAGGCCGGCGACGGGTCGGACGCACACGATGGTGGCGCGTGGCCGATCGTAGCCGAGGCCGATGAACCGGGCCGCGACGCCGAGGTCGCGCGGGTTCCGTACGGCGCCCGATGTCTCAGGGCGGGTGAACGGCGCGCCGGGCCTCGAACATGCAATAGACCTTGCCCTCGGCCAGCGGCATCGCCGTGCGCACGAAGTCACGCGTGGTCGCAGCGACGACGTCGCCCGGGCGGCCAGCGTGCAGGGCCGCGATCATCGCCGCGACCAAGGCCCCCGAGGCATCGTCTTCGACACCGTCGAACCAGACGGCGGCCTCGCTCAGGGCGGCCCGGGCCTCGATGAGCTCGTCACGCATCACGTGCAGACGCGCGAGGTCGACCAGATCATGACCGAGCGCTTGCGCATAGTTGATCGACCGGTCGCGCGAGATCACGCGCAGCAGGTGCTCGTGCGCACGCTCGAGCTCGCCCGTGTCGACGTAGAGCATGGCGAGCGCATGTTCGGCGCGCGCGATCATGGTTTGCTCGCCATCTTGCAGCGCGATCTCGTGAGCCTGCAGGAAGCGACGCTCGGCCTGCGTGGCATCGCCCAGCATCTGCCAGGCGTGCCCGGTGCCGAAGCGGGCCAGCACCATGCCCTGCCGATTGCCGGTCGACCAGTGCAGATCGTGTGCGGCCTCGAACAGGCCCAATGCGGCCAGCGGGCTGCCGGCGTCACGCGTGATCTCGGCCAGATTGTGCAGCGCGCTGCCCTCGCCGCCGGTGTCGCCGATGCGGCGGCAGAGGGCCAGCGCCTCTCTGGCGTCTTCGAGCGCTGCCGCGTGAGCGCCGGCGCGCCAATGCAACCAGGCACGCTCGCGCAACGCCTCTGCCTCGCCCGGCTTGTCGCCCAGCCCGCGCAAGCCGGTAAGCGCCTGCGAGCAGGCCTGCAACGCACCGTTGATGTCGCCACGGTGGGCACGCGTGCCCGCCACCCGCAGCCAGGCGGTGGCGAGCAGCGACGGATCGCCGAGGCGTTCGGCGAGGGCCAGGCACTGCGCGGCGGCCATCGCCTGCTCGCGCCGCTGGCCGAGCCGGTCGAGCATGCTCTCGCGGGCGAGCATCAGGTTCAAGCGCTGCTCCCGCACAGCGTCACGATCGCCGACGACGGCGAGCGCGCGCTCGTAGAGCAGCAACGCGTTTGCGAAGCCCTGTACCCCTTCGGCGCGCCTGGCCGCCGTGCGCAGCGCGTCGACGCTCCGGGCCTCGCGATCGGACAGCTCGGCCGCCGCGGCGGGCGGCCTGGCCGGGGCGTGCAAGGCCTCGATCGCGACGCCGAGTTGACGGCGTCGGACATCGAGCCAGTGTTCGAATTCCGGCAGATCCGCGAAGACGCGGCCCTCCAGCAATTCCGCGCCAGGCTGCGATGCCCCACCAGGCGCGTTCGAACGCGCCTGGCCGCCGAGGATTTGCAGCACATCCGCGTCGATATCCGCGGAGGGCAGGAATCGCACCGTATCGCGCGTGATCTCCAGACAGGGCGCGAGCGCGCCATGCTCGACGCTGCGCATCCAGTGCAGGGTCTGGCGCAGACTGTGCGAGGCCCTTGCCGGCGGGCTGTCGGGCCAGAGCAGACCTGCCAGCCGGGTGCGCGCATGGCTGCGCGCCGACTCGACCACCAGATAGGTGAGCAGTGCCAACGCCTTGGCAGATCGCCAGGCGACCCGACGCCCGGACACGCGCAGTTGCCCGGGACCCAGCAGTTGCAGTTGGAGTCGGCCCATCGATCGGCCCGCGGCCTTGGTGACGACATGGTGACGCTGCGGCGATAAGCTGTCCATCACCAGACTGATCGACATCGATCGATTCTCACGAGAGTCCGCCATGAACGCAGCCACACTTGCCACCGCCACCGCTCAGAGCCGTCTGAGCAACGAGCCCGGCCGCGCCCTGCTCGCCGCCCGTGGCCAGCACCTGGTCTGTGATTCGCCGCCGCCGCTGGGTGGGCCCAACGAGGCGATGAATCCGGTCGAGTTGCTGCTTGCCGCGCTCGCGGCCTGTGGCACCTTCGTCTGCGAGACCGTGGCTCGCGAACTGGCCCTGCCGTTGACCGCCGTCACGGTGACGGCCGCCGGCGACTTCGATCCTCGCGGCGTGTGTGGCGAGCCGGTCGATCCGCGCCTGCAGGGCATCCGCGTGCACCTGGCACTGGGCGGGCTGGACGCGCCGCAGCGCGAGGCGCTGGCGCAGGCCTTTCGGACCCGATGCCCGGTGTTCACCACGTTGGCGAGCGCCGCGCCGCTGACGCTCGAGGTCGTCGACGCGGTCTGAGCCGCGCCTGACCACCGGACACGGACCCCGCATGGGCCCGGCCTCTTTTCCCCACCGACGATGGAGACGACCATGAGTCAATACACACTGAAGTGCCGCGATGTCGGCTTCGACTGCGACGGCGTCGTGCGCGCCGACACCCCGCAGGCGGTGCTCGCGCAGGCCGCCGAGCACGCGCGAAGCGTGCACAAGGTGGAGATCTCGCCGCAGCAGGCGGTCGAGGTCGAGAAGCTGATTCGTCGCGACGATCAGGTCTGAGGCTCGGTAGCAGTGGCGGATCACCGGCTTGGGCGCGATGCGGCGAACCCGGTATCCGCCGGCGCTGGCGGCGCACACTGATCGCCGCCGGCAGCTTCGAGCGCGGCGGCGCCTGCACCTGCCTTTCGACCTTCTACCTGACCGGCACCAGGCGCAGGCGGCCACGAACGCCCGGCGCGAATACCGGCTCCACCCGCAATGCGGCCCGATCCATGTCGGGCACCGCGCGCAGTCGTTCGAGCCAGACGAGAGCCTGTTCGGCATCGTCGGGGCTCGCGCGCAGGGTCCAGCGAGGCAGGCCGCTGGCTATCAGGCGGCGCGCGATCGCCGCCGGATCGTCATCGAGTGTGGCGGTCAGCGAAATCGCTTCGGCATCCGGTCCGGCGCCGCCATAGCCTCGTGGCTCACGCAGGGCCTGGGCCGCCCTGGCGGCGAGCGCCGGAGCCGGCTCGGCCTGCGCGGCCGGTGGCGACGGGAGTGCTGAAGCCGAAGCCGCCGGCACGGCCGGCCTCGGGGGTACGGACGACTGCCTGCGTGCCGCCGATTCCGACGGCGGTGATCCCGAGGCCCGACCGTCGGCAGCGCGAGGTTGCGACCTCGATGCCTGGTGTGGCGAACCGAGGGACTGTGCCCTCGACGCCTGCTGCGACGAACCGAGGGACTGTGCCCTCGAAGCCTGCTGCGACGACCCGAAGGACTGTGCCCTCGAAGCCTGCTGCGACGACCCGAAGGACTGTGCCCTCGACGCCTGCTCGGACGAAGGGAACGGTCGCGCCACCGGCGCCTCATCGGACCGGTCGGGAGACCGTGATTGCGTCGCCTCGTCGGACGGCTCGAACGATCGTTGGCGCTGGTTGAATTCGACGGACGCGGACTCGGCCACCATCGGCGGCTCGGCCCGCTTGGCGCGCGGGTCGCTACGCTCTTGGTCCGGCGCCTGCGCGATCAGATCGGGCGCCGCCACTTGGCCTGGCGCACGCCAGAGGTTCAGCGCAATGCCGGCGGCCAGCGCGGCGGCCAGCGCCCCACCGAAGTAGAACGACCAGCGCGAAAGAGGCGTGCGAGATGACGCGCGCGACTCGACCGGCACGCGCTTCTCGTCTTGCGCACTCAGCCATTCGCGTGCGGGGTCACCGAGCCGCTCGACGAGCGCGCCGTCTGGGCCCGAACCCATGTTGCGCAGCAGCGCCTCGCGCCTGGGCGCCTGCGCGGCATCGATGCGCGCCGCCTCGGCCAGTACGGCCTGCGCCAGACGGGTCGGCGGCTCGAACACCCCACCGGCTTCGTGTGCGGGTTGCAATGCCTGCGGTACGCGACTCGTCAGCGAGTGCTCGGCCCGCGCTCGCTCGGTGATCCGGATCAAGGTGTCCAGTTGCGCGGCGAATCGCGCGTCCATCTCGGGCGGCGGCTCGAACGGTGGCAGCGCGCGCACCAGACGCGCCAATGCGCCCTCGCCGGCGATGAACGCCTCCGGCGCGTCGCGACGCTGCGGCGGCCGATCGTTCGGTGTGCTCATCGGCCGTCGGCGAGCGCGCCGCGCAGCGCCCGGGTCGCATAGCGCAATCGGCTCTTGACCGTCTCGAAGCCGACACCGACCACATTGGCGATCTCTTCGAGCGCCATCTCGGCATAGAAGCGCAGCACCACGACCTCTCGCTGGGCATGTGGCAAGGCGAGCATCGCGGCGCGCACCCGATCGAGATCCTGGCGCAGACCGAGTTCGGCCTCGGGTGTCAGGTCGGGCGCTTCCTCGTCGACGCCACCGAACGCATCGTTGCCGCCGTCGTCGGGCCCCGATGCGTCGACCCGCCGGGTCGACCAGGCGCTGCCACGCGCATCGAGCCAGGCATTGCGCGCGATCTGGAACAGAAAGGTGCGAAACGCGGCGCTCGGCCGGTAGTCGGCGCAGCGGGTCATGAGCCGCATCCAGGCAGTCTGCGCGACATCTTCGGCCTCGCGCAGATCACCACCCGAGAGCCAGGCCACGAAATTGAACAGCGCCCGGTTGTGACGGCGGAACAGTTCGGTTGCCGGCTCGCGTACGAATCCGCGCGCGACGAGCAGCATCAGATCCTCGTCGCTCGCGTCGGCGAGCCGGCCGTCCGCGACCGACGCCGGCACGGGCGCCTCGCTCATCGGCGGGGCGACTCCGGCTCGACTGCCGGGCCTCGCGAAACCGTCGTGGGCCGCGGCCGCGGGCTGAGCGCCTGGGCAAGTTCCATGAGGCGCAAGGCTTCGGCGCGGTAGCCGAAGCGGTCCGCGCCGGTGCCGGTCGCCGCCAACGCGCGCGCGTCCGCGATCTGCCACGACCCGGTATAGCGACCACCGCGCAGGATCTGACCGAATGCCGCGATCGCGACGCCGAAGCGGAAATCAGCACTGCGCTGGGCGAGCGGCGCGGAATCGGCGCCCGTCACCGCCTGTGAGATCAACTCGCTGTGCGCCTCGCCGGGCCGCTTGTAGCGCAGTTTGACGAACGCGAGTTCGCTGCCGTCGGTGCCCGTACCGGCCGCACGCATGGGGGCGTTTCGCGACCCGGCCGTGGCGTCGGCCGGCCCGTAGCGCAGCGGGTCGATCGCGCGTGGTGCCCCCACGGGCGTGAGCTCGTAGAGTGCGGTCACCGTATGGCCCGCACCGATGTCGCCGGCGTCGACGCGGTCGTTGTTGAAGTCCTCGCGGGCAAGCCGGCGGTTCTCGTAGCCGATCAGCCGATATTCGGCCACCGTGGCCGGGTTGAACTCGACCTGGATCTTCACGTCGCGCGCAATCGTGGCCAGCGTCGAACTCATCTCGGTGACCAGCACCTTCTGCGCCTCCATCAGGTTGTCGACGTACGAGTATGCGCCGTCGCCCGTGTCGGCGAGTTGCTCCATCAGATGCTCGTTGATGTTGCCGGTGCCGAAGCCCAGCGCCGACAACGACACGCCCGAGGCCCGCTCCGTGCCGACCATTGCCTTCAACCGGCCGAAGTCGGTGACGCCGACGTTGAAGTCGCCATCGGTCGCGAGCAGGATGCGGTTTATTCCGCCCGCGATGAAACCACGCCGCGCCGTGCGGTAGGCGAGTTCGATACCACTCGCCCCGGCCGTGCCGCCACCGGCGCGCAGGGCGTCAATCGCATCGACGATCGCCGCCTTGTCGTCGCCGGGCCGGGCGTCCAGCACCACCTGCGTCGAGCCCGCGTAGGTGACGATCGAGAGCCGGTCCTGAGGGCGCAGCCGATCGACCAGCAGCTTGAGCGCCGATTTCAGCAGCGGCAGTTTGTTCGCCGCATTCATCGAACCGGAGACATCGACGAGGAAGACCAGATTCGCCGGTGGCAGCGTCTCGGCGGCCACGTCTTTGCCCTTGATGCCGATGCGCAGCAAGAGTCGGTCCGGATTCCACGGCGCATGCGCCAGTTCCGTGTGAACCGCGAACGGCGTCTCGCCGTCGGGTTGTGCATAGTCGTAGGGGAAGTAGTTGATCATCTCCTCGACGCGCACTGCATCAGCCGGTGGCAGGCGCCCGCCGGCGAGAAAGCGGCGCACGTTCGCATAGGCGCCCGTGTCGACGTCGACACTGAAGGTGGACACCGGCATGCTGGCCACTTCGTGTACCGGATTGTCGTCGAACGACTGATAGTGCTCGCGATCGGCCGGCGCCGGCCAAACCTGCGGCGAGGGAGCGGGCATGGCGAGCCGCTTGGTCTGCTGATGCACCTGCTGATGCACCTGCTGATGCGCCTGCTGGTGCGCCTGCGCCGCGAAGCCTGCCATGGCCCGGGACGATGCCGGCGCCGGAGTCGTAGCTTCCTCCCGGTATGGCGCCGACTGCCAGGGTGGGACTAGCTGCTGCCGAGAGATCGCGTCGCGCTGATGGGCCAGGTCGCGAGGCGGCGTCGCATCCCGCCGACGCACATCGGCGCCGGCCGGGCCTGCGCCTGCGGCGCTGTCTGCATCCTGGGCCCGAGGCGCCTGCGCGGCGCCCGCCTGCTCCTGCGCAGGCCGCGGCGGGTCGGCGGGCGAGTCGCCCTTGGCGGGAGCCGCCGCCTGCGAGCTGCCGGGCAGGCCCAATGCCGGCTGGACCTGATCGACGGCTGGGTCGCTGACCGCCGGTTCGGGAGGCGTGCCGATACAGGCGGCAAGGACGAGCGCCGAGACGGCGATGGCGATTTGAGTGCGGCGGATGAACATCGGCAAACCTCGTTCGACGGACGTGAATACGTGTTGAACGATCCACGGCGCGATTCGGGGTTAACGGCCCGTTGGTGGCTCGCCGATCCATTGACATCGTGCGTCGCATCGCGCGAACGGATCCGCGTGCTCCCGAGCGCCCGCTCCCGAGCGCACGGCTCGAGGTCGAGGCCTCTTGCGAGGCCTCGCGTGGCGAGTTCGGGTGCTCGACGCGCCGCCGGCGTGCCCATTGCGCTCGATCCGCGGCCGACTTGCCCGTGCCGCTCGATCCACCGCCGGCGTGCCGGGCCCGGTCAAAGCGGTGCGGCTTTCCAGTCAGGCGCCGGTTCGGCCGGATCCGGCGTCAGCCCGGCGGCCAGGACACCGCTGATGGCGGCAAATTCGTCGCAGTCCGACGCATCGCCCGAAACGCCAACCGCGCCGATGGCCACGCCCTTGCTGTCGAGAATCAGCACACCGCCAGGAACCGCGACGAAGCGGCCGTCGGTGGCGGCGGCCAGCGCCGCCTGAAAACCGACGCGCTGGCCGAGGCGGTCGCGCAGCGTGCGCCCCGACACCCCCATGCCGAGCGCGGCCGACGCCTTGCCGAGCGCGATCTCGAAGCGCGCGGTGCCACAACCGTCCTCACGCTGATAGCAGACGAGTTGCCCGCCGGCGTCGAGCACCGCCACCGCCAGCGGCAGCAGCGATTCCCGGCGCGCCGCGGCCAGCGTCGCCGCCGCGACCGCGCCGGCCTGTTCGAGTGTCAGGCTGGACGCCACCGGGACCAGCTTTCGTTCCGTCATGTTCCGCTCCATTCATCGTTGTGTGTTTTCTCAGTATGCCAGCGCGGATCAGGCGCCTTGGCGCGCGCCGAATCAGCCATTCACCAGTGCGGAAACGAGGCGCCGACGATGGCCATTGCGGGCGGATCGACGAAGTAGTAATCTTCGTCGCCCCCATCGAACTGCACGGTTGCAGCGTTCGATAAGGCCCGCCGCAGGCCATCCACGGCCGCTCATCGCGCCCGCGTCTTGCACCCTTCGACGGACGTTCTGTCGCGCCCTTGATCCCAAGGCGCGGTCGAGGGTCTATCTTGAAGACTGCTGTCTGGCGTGTTGTGGCCTGCGTGCTCGCGATCCCGGTGAAGATCGCTCCCGACCTTGTGCATCCCTGGCGCCGCATCGCGTCGCGCGTCCTGTCGTCAGCGCTCGGCACCGGTCGCCCTGGGCGCCTCACGCCGCGCCATTTCGCCGATCGTCCCCACCGGCGCCGTTTGCCTGTTCGAACCCTTCACCACGGGCGCGCGCTGCGTGCTCTTGTCCATCACCACGGGCGCGCGCTGCATGCTCTCGTCCATCACGGTTCTTTCGACACCCACCCGATCTCGTGCCCTCGCCGGGCCATGCATTCGAGGATTTTCCATGTCACACACCGCCGCGCTTTTCTCTGGTCTCGCATCCCTGGCCCTGATGTCCGCGCTCTACTACATCATCTTGCATGCCAAACAGGGCAGCTGGTTACGCAATGAATCCGTGCCGATGCTCCTCGTCGCAATCCTCATCGGCTTTTTGACGATGGCGGGGGCTGGGGGCATTCGCGGTCTGAACGCGGTGCTGGCCCAGGGGCTGTCTCTGAATGCGGCGGCCGCGGCTGGCGCAGACCTGATCGCACTCGCCGCCGTGCTGCTGTCGCTGATGGTTCTACGCGCCATTGCCGTCGCGGTGCGCCGCAAGGAGAACGGGCCGGCAAGCGTGACGCCGCTGTCGCCCCGTCCGGCGGCGCCCGGAGGCTCATCGCCGCCGCTGAAAAAAGCGGCCTGATCGGCGCAGGCGGCGCGGCACGCGATCAGCCGGTGCTCCATGCACGCGGCCGCTTCATACCGGCGACCTTGCAGGCCTGCGCGAGAGCGTCAGATTCAACGCTGCGGCCGTGGCGCGGGCCCAGTCTTCGGACCTGGACTCCGGCTCGATGAGATAGCCCTCCTCGTCGCAGGCGGGCATGCTCATGGCGTGGCGATCGTTGCTCAGAACTCCACCACCGAGCGGATCGACTCACCGGCGTGCATCAGATCGAATGCCTCGTTGATTCGCTCGAGCGGCAGCTTGTGGGTGATGAGGTCGTCGATGTTGATCTTGCCGTCCATGTACCAGTCGACGATCTTCGGTACGTCGGTGCGGCCGCGGGCGCCGCCGAAGGCCGTGCCCTTCCAGGAGCGGCCGGTGACCAGCTGGAACGGGCGCGTCTTGATCTCCTGGCCGGCGCCGGCGACACCGATGATCACCGAAGTACCCCAACCACGGTGGCAGCACTCGAGCGCCTGGCGCATGACGTCCACGTTGCCGATGCACTCGAAGCTGAAATCGGCTCCGCCATCGGTCAGGCTGACCAGGTAGGGCACCAGATCGCCTTCGACCTCCTTCGGATTCACGAAGTGGGTCATGCCGAATTTCTCGGCCAGTTCACGGCGGGCCGGGTTCAGGTCGACGCCGACGATCTTGTCGGCACCGGCGAGCCGCGCGCCCTGCACGACATTGAGACCGATGCCACCCAGGCCGAACACCACGACGTTGTCGCCCGGCCTGACCTTGGCCGTATTGATGACCGCGCCAACACCGGTGGTGACGCCGCAGCCGATGTAGCAGACCTTGTCGAACGGCGCGTCCTCGCGGATCCTGGCCACCGCGATCTCGGGCAGCACCGTGTAGTTGGCGAGGTGGAGCAGCCCATGTAGTGATGGATCTTCTCGCCGTTGATCGAGAAGCGACTGGTGCCATCGGGCATCACGCCCTGGCCCTGTGTGCCGCGAATGGCCGTGCACAGGTTGGACTTCTGCGACAGGCAGGTCTTGCAGCCGCGGCACTCGGGCGTGTAGAGCGGAATCACGTGGTCGCCCGGCTTGACCGACGTGACCCCCATGCCCACCTCGACCACGACGCCGGCCCCCTCGTGGCCGAAGATGGCCGGAAACAGACCTTCGGGGTCCGCACCCGAGCGGGTGAACTCGTCGGTGTGGCAGACACCGGTGGCCTTGATCTCGACCAACACCTCGAATGCCTTGGGCCCCTGCAGTTGCACGGTCTCGATGACCAGGGGATCGCCGGCCTTGTAGGCCACGGCTGCGCGAACGTCCATCGTGTTTTCTCCAGGGTGGGATCGGCGCGCGGCGAACGGCGGCGATCGTGCTTCCAATCGCGCGTCAAACGGACGGTCCGGGGCCGGTCCGCACCTGCGCGCACAAGCGGTCGATGATAGCGCCACGGCTATACTGGGCGGCTTTCGGCCGCCGCATCGCACGCCCCGGCGTGGGCGCCCGCGGACCCTCTCGCGCACCGAGCGCCTCCGGAGACAACATGCCCTACGAACTCGTCGAATTCACCGTTCGCAACCACGTCGCCTGGATCACGATCGACCGGCCCAAGGCCTTCAATGCGCTGAATCTCAAGGCGATGCAGGAGATCTTCGACATCGCCAACCGCTGCGCCAATGACAAAGCGGTGCGGGCGGCGGTGCTCACGGGCCGCGGCGACAAGGCGTTCTGCGCCGGCGGCGACGTGGCCGCGTTCGCCTCCGACCCCGACAACGTGCAGGTGCTGCTCAACGAGATGACCGCCTACCTGCACACCGCGATCGCCCGCTTCGCGCGCATGCCCGCGCCGCTGATCGGTGCCATCAACGGCGTGGCGGCCGGCGCCGGGCTGAGCATGTCGGCCTGCTGCGACCTGGCGATCGCGGCCGAGCATGCGCGCTTCACCAGCGCCTACACGCAGATCGGCCTGAGCCCCGACGGCAGCGGCACCTGGTTCCTGAGCCGGATCATCGGCTCGCGGCGGGCCACCGAGCTGTTCATGACCAACCGCACGATCACCGCGGCCGAGGCCCTCGACTGGGGCCTGGTCAATCAGGTGGTGGCCGGCGAAAAGCTGATCGACACGGTCACCGAGTTGGCCGAGCGGCTGGCACGCGGGCCCACGCTCGCGCATCGCAACATCAAGAAGCTCGTGCAGATGTCGTTCAATGATTCGCTCGAATCACAGATGGAACGCGAGACCCGCAGCATCGTCGAGTTGTCACGCACGGCCGACGGACTCGAGGGCGTGAAGGCCTTCACCGAGAAGCGCAAGCCGGATTTCAAGGGCGAGTGACGACAGGAGCAATCGTCATGATCCAACCCAGTCCCACTGCCTTTGCCGCCAAGCGCTTCCATACGGTGCTCGACGCGCGCATGGCCTGCATCGACGAAGGCGACGGCCGTGCCATCGTGTTCCAGCACGGCAACCCGACTTCGTCATACCTCTGGCGCAACGTGATGCGCGAGTGTGCGGGCCTCGGGCGTCTGGTGGCCTGCGATCTCATCGGCATGGGCGATTCGGACAAACTGCCCCGCTCCGGGCCCGACCGCTACACGTTCGCCGAACATCAGCGCTATCTGGACGCCTTCTGGGACCGGCTCGATCTCGGTGACGGCATCGTGCTGGTCCTGCACGACTGGGGCTCGGCGCTCGGCTTCCACTGGGCCAACCGTCATCGCGAGCGGGTGGCCGGCATCGTCTACATGGAATCGATCGTGAGGCCCGTGACCTGGGCCGAGTGGCCAGACAACGCCCGGCGGGTGTTCCAGAATTTCCGCTCGGAGGCCGGCGAGGCGATGGTGCTCGAAAAGAACGTGTTCGTCGATCGCGTGCTACCGGGCTCGATCATGCGTCCGCTGGCCGAGGCCGAGATGGCCGAGTACCGCCGGCCATTCGCCGAGCCCGGCGAAGGGCGCCGGCCGACGCTGACCTGGCCGCGCCAGATTCCCATCGACGGCGAGCCGGCCGATGTCTGCGCGCTGGTCGACGACTACGCGCGCTGGCTGAGCACCGCCGACGTGCCCAAGCTGTTCGTCAACGCCGACCCGGGCTCGATCCTGGTCGGCGCCCAGCGCGAGTTCTGCCGCGGCTGGCCGAACCAGCGCGAGCTCACCGTGCCCGGCATACACTTCATCCAGGAAGACAGCGGCGCGGCCATCGGCCAGGCCATTGCGCAGTTCGTGCGCGGGCTGTCGGTCTAGACGGGATCGGGTCGACACATGGACAGATTCATCTACGAGGCCGCCCCGGCGCGCGTGATCTTCGGCGCGGGCATGCTCGCCACGCTGGGCGACGAGCTCGACCGGCTCGGTTTCAAGCGCGCGCTCGTGCTGAGCACGCCCGAGCAGCGCGAGCTGGCGCAGCGTGTTCACGACAGCCTGGACACGCGGGCCGTGGGCCTGTTCGACGGCGCGGTCATGCACGTGCCGGTCGAGGTGGCCAAGGCCGCGGGCCAGGTGGCCGACTCGCTGCAGGCCGACTGCACCGTGGCCATCGGCGGTGGCTCCACGATCGGCCTGGGCAAGGCCATCGCATTGCGCTCCAAGCGCCCGGTGATCGCGGTGCCGACCACCTTCGCCGGTTCCGAGATGACGGCGGTCTGGGGTCTGACCGAGAACGGCGTGAAGACCACCGGCCGCGATGCGGCCGTGCTGCCGCGCGCGGTCATCTACGACAGCATCCTGCTGGCATCGCTGCCCACCGCGATGGCGGGGGTGTCGGGCATGAACGCGATCGCGCACTGCGTCGAGGCGCTGTACGCGATAGACGCCAATCCGGTGATCTCGCTGTTCGCCGAGCAGGGCATCGTCGCGCTGGCCGAGGCCTTGCCGCAGTTGGCCGAGGGCAAGCCGCTGCTGCGGCCGGGCGCGCTGGCGCGTGCGCAGTATGGCTGCTGGATGGCCGGCATGTCGCTCAATGGCACCTCGATGGCCCTGCACCACAAGCTGTGCCACACACTGGGCGGCAGCCTCAACCTGCCGCACGCCCAGACCCACACGGTGATCCTGCCCTACGCCACCGCCTACAACGCCAATGCCGCGCCAGAGGCGATGCATCGTATCGCGCTGGCCCTGGGACCATTCGGCCGCCAGGGTGCCGCGCGCGGTCTGCACGAGCTGGCCCGGGCCATCGGTGCGCCAACCTCGCTGGCCGAACTGGGGGTCGCACGCGCGGCCTTGCCAAAGGTAGCGGAGCTCGCCACGCGCGCGCCCTATCCGAACCCGCGCGCCGTCGAGCGCGACGCCATTCTCGCGCTGCTCGAACAGGCGCTGACCGGCGAACCGCCAGCGGCCGATCCGCTGGACGACTGATTCCCAAGGACACGACCGGAGACTGGAATGACCAAGAATTTCACCGAAGAGAACCTGACCGAAGCCGTCATCGAGCGCATGGCCGCCTGCCCCGACGAGCGCCTCAAGACCATCATGACCAGCCTGATCCGGCATGTGCACGCCTTCGTACGCGAAGTCGAACTGACCGAGGAGGAGTGGTTTCGCGGCATCAAGTTCCTGACCGACACCGGCCACAAGTGCGACGACGTGCGCCAGGAGTTCATCCTGCTCTCCGATGTACTGGGTGTGTCGATGCTCGTCGATGCGGTCAATCACCGCTATCCGGCCGGCGCCACCGAGACCACCGTGTTCGGCCCGTTCTACCGCGAGAACGCGCCCGAGACACAGATGTGGGGCGACATCAGCCCCGACCTGCCCGGCACGCCGGCCTATGTCAGCGGCACGGTCAAGGACACCGCCGGCAAGCCGATCGCCAACGCCCTGATCGACGTCTGGCAGTCCGACGGCGTCAACGGCCTCTACGATGTGCAGGTGGAGGGCCAGCCCTGGTACGGTCGCGGCCGCGTGCGCACGGATGAACAGGGCCGCTATGCGTTTCGCACTGTGCAGCCGGTCTACTACTCGATTCCCGACGACGGGCCGGTGGGCGACATGCTGCACAAGCTCGAGCGCCACACCTGGCGGCCGGCGCACATCCACACCATGGTGCAGTGCGAGGGTTATCACTCGGTCACCACCCATCTGTTCGTCAATGGCGACCAGTACCTCGATTCCGACGCGGTGTTCGGCGTCAAGGATTCGCTTATCGTCGACTTCACGCCCCACCCGGCGGGCGAAACGCCCGACGGCAAGACCAGCGACAAGCCTTACACGATCGTCAACTACGACTTCGTGCTGACCAAGGGCTGAGCCTGCGGCCGGCAACGTCGTCATCGCGCCCCCCGGGGCCGACGCAACACCATGGACGCCCCGCGCCCGACGCATCCGCCCGCCGCCTGGTGGGCGCTGCGCCGCAATCTGCCCGAGGCCGGTGCGCGCCTGTGCGGGTTGTCGGACATTCCCGACGACAACGGGCTCGATCTCGTGTTCGGCGAGCACGAACCGCGCCTTCGCATCATGCTGTTTCGCGTCCACGAAACGGTGCACGCCTGGATCAACGAATGCCCGCACCAGAAGGTTCCCGTCAATGTCTGGCCCGACGTGTTCTGCGTGAGCCAGACCGACGGCGTGCGCCATCTGGTCTGCGAACACCACTGGGCGATGTTCCGGCTGCGCGACGGGTACTGTGAGCAAGGCCCCTGCGAGGGCGCGTCGCTGGCGCGTGTGCCGGTGAGCGTCGTGGGCGACGAGGTACGCCTGGGGAATACCGAACCGGATGCGGCCTGAATCGGCCAGGATCCGGCGTTCAAATCGAATCGAACCGAGACAACACCATGCAGGACATGACCGTATCGCCAAGCCCGGTTGACTTCAGCGAGGCACATGCCGTCTTACAGCGCCATGTCGACGCCGACCTGCTCGCCGGAGTCTCCGCCGCCATCATCAAGGGCCGCGATCTGGTCGACGTCCACTGCGTGGGCTGGGCCAACAAGGAAGCGCGGATTCCGCTGCGGGTCGATCACATCTTTCGCGTGTTCTCGAACACGAAGCTCGCCACCTCGTGCGCGGTGCTGCTCCTGCATGAACAGGGTCTGCTGCGGCTCGACGATCCTATCGAGCGATTCATCCCGCAGCTTGCCGATCGGCAGGTGTTGAAGCCCGGTGCCACCGACCTGGCCGACACCGAGCCGGCCGCGAGCCCGATCACCATTCGTCAGCTGATGAGCCACAGCGCGGGCCTGAGCTATGGGCTGTTCGATCCGGGCACGACCATCTTCAACGCCTACAACAAGCTCCGGATCCTGCATGCCAACACGACACTGGACGACATGATCGGTGCGCTGTCGCAGCTGCCTCTGACCTACCACCCCGGTACCTCGTTCGAGTACTCGGTCGCCACCGATGTGCTTTCGCGGCTGGTCGAAGTCATCAGCGGCCAGCGCTTCGACGAGTTCCTTCGTGCGCGAATCTTCGCACCGCTGGGCATGGAAGACACCGATTTCGTCGTACCGGTCGACAAGCAGGCGCGGTTCGCCCGCTTTTACGCCGGCGCGGATCTCGTCGATCAGATGAAGCCGGGACTGACCCCGATCGACGACGACCCGTATCCGCAGGCCTATCTGCGTCCGGTCGCGAGGCTCAGTGGCGGTGGCGGACTGGTTTCGACCCTGCCCGACATGGTTCGGTTGATACGAAGCCTGCTTCCGAACGGGCCGACACTGCTCAAACCGGAAACCATCGGGCTGATGATGACCAATCAGCTGGCCGACGGTGTCTGGCAGAAGTTTCCTGCCATCGGCGAGCTTCGTGGTCGGGGCTTCGGACTCGCCGGTGGCATCGTCGTGTCACCGTCGGTCTTCGACCACCCGAACGCCGAAGGCGAGCTCTATTGGGGCGGCGTGGCCGGCACTCAATGGTGGATCTCGCCGCGGCACGACATGGCGGGTCTGCTGATGACGCAGCGGCGGATGGCCTTCGCCCACCCGTTTGCGCTCGAATTCAAGAACCGGGTCTACGAAGCGTTGAGCCGCGCCGGCGGCTGAGGCCAGGCGCGCCGAAGCGAAGCCGACCCGCCGCACGATCCGCCAAGTGCCCAGGGGCACAAGGCCTGCCCGAAATCGCGCGACCCGGCGCTCACAAAGGCATGCTGCCACCGGCCCAAAGACGCGTCAGATCGGCCATGCCTTCGTGCGCGACATGCTCGGGTGCCTGCTCGCGCAGCGTCTTGCTGAAACACTCGAGCGACACCACACCGTCGTAGCCGGTTTCACGGGTGAGCGCACAGAAGGTCTCGAGATCGAAGTCGCCATCGCCGGGCAACACCCGGTGGCCGCGGCTCCAGCGGATGTAGTCGAGATCGAGCATCGGTGCATCGGAGAGTTGCACGAGAAAGATGCGGTCACCGGGGATCTGCCGAATCGGTTCGAGCGGCAGATCGCGTGCGCAGACGTGAAAGCTGTCCAGTACCAAACCGATGGCCGGATGGTCGGCCTCGCGCACCAGCTCCCAGGCGCGTCGATAATCGTGCACGTGACGCCCCCAGGACAAGGCCTCATAGGCCACGCGCAGCCCGCGCGCCGAGGCCATCTCGCCAAGGGCGCGCAGATCCGAGACGATACGCGCCGTGTCGTCGAGACAGTCGCTGTGCGTGTTCGAGCACATCATGATCATGGGTGCGCCCAGCGCCACCGCCGTGTCGAGAAACGCCGCCGCACGCTCACCGGCTTCGCGGTGCAAGGCGTCGGGCATGCCTTCGTAGTCGCGCAGCGGGAACCAGTCGACGAGCCGCAACGGATGCGCATCGACCTGCGCGCGCAAGGCGGCAGCGGAGATCGCGCCCTCGTGCGTCTCGGCCTCGAACAACTCCAGACCCTCGAAACCGGCCGCCGATGCCGCCGCCAGCTTCTCGTCCAGACTGCCCCCCAAGGTGGTCGTGGAAATGCTAGGAATCATGTCGGTTCGCGGCCGTCGATTGTCGATGTCAGGCGGAAGATACCCCAGCTAGGCACCGGGGTTCCACCCTCGAGAAAGCATCCTTGGCGGCAATGTAGGCAAAGCTCATTCCCGGACCCAGTGTGATACCCGGCCCCGGATAGTGGCCCGCCATCACCGAGGCCATGTCGTTGCCGCAGGCATAGAGGCCGGCCACCGGCGAGCCATCGGCGGCCAGCACACGAGCTTGCGCATCGCAGGCCAGGCCCGCACTGGCGCCGATGTCACCTGCGTGAATCACCAACGCATGAAACGGCGGGGTCTCGATCGGGCCCAGGCAGGGATTCGGGCCGCGCGATGCGTCACCGAGATTGCGCTGATAGGCATTGCCCCCCTTGCCGAAATCCGCATCCACGCCCGCGCGTGCGAGCTCGTTGAAGCGATCGATCGTGTCGCGCAGCGTCGATGGCGGCAGATTCAGCCGCGTGGCCAGCGCATCGAGCGAGTCCGCGGTGATCACATAGCCCTCACGCTGCGCGGCGCGCAGGCCGATGCGCCGCGGCCGCACGGTGCCCAGGCCGTAGCGCTCGATGAACGGATCGTCGCAGAGCAAGTGACACAGGCCACCGCCATGATCGGCCAGGGCCTTGCAAATCGCCTGGCCGAACAAGTGATAGGGCCAGGCTTCGTTCACGAAACGCCGACCGGCCGGATCCACCGCCAGCACACCGGGCTTGCCGCGGTCGAGCACGAAATGCGGAAACACCGCCATCGAGCCGTCGGCGCGCGGCCGCATCGATACCGGTGCCCAGAAGGTGTTCGTGCGATGCGTGCGCAGACTGGCGCCGAGAGGCTCGGCCAGGTGCAGGCCGTCGGCCGTAACGGACTCGACCAGCGCCGAGTGCTCACCCAGTTGCGCCGGCAACAGGCGCGCGCGCAGCGTTGGATCGCGCGAGAACCCGCCGGTGGCGAGCACCACGCCGGCGCGGGCGGCGATGGATACCAGGTCGCCCGGCCGGTCAGCGCCGGGCGCATCCGGCGCATGGCCGCAACGGGCTTCGGCTTCGAGGCCGCTCGTTGCCTCGCGATCGCATGCCCCGGACTCGCACCGATCGTGCATCTCCGCCGTGCCGGCTCCCTGGCAGGCATCGTGCGCCTGTGCCGCGCCGTGCCTTTGACGGAGATCGTGCGACCCTGATGCGCCATCCCCGCGGGGGAGATCCCGCGGCGTCGCTGCCACCCTCCCCGCACGACGAAGTCGAACGCCGGTTACGCGCCCGCCGTCGACGCTCAACGAGTCGACGTGCGTCGATAGCGCGAACCGCACGCCATGGCGCAAAGCGGCATCGAACAGACGGCCGACCAGCGCATTTCCCATCACCAGGCGAGTGCCGCGCGCATGACCGACGCGGTCGCGCAGGTGGCGCGCCAGCAACCGAAACGCGTGGGCCGACGAGCGCAGACTGCGCGTGGCCGACAACAGATGACCGATGTCGGTGCGGTCGACCATCATGCCGCCGAACACCGTGAACTCCGGCAGCGGCCAGGCAAGCTCCGCGAAGCGGGCACCCAGCACCCGCGCATCGAACGGCGGCACCTCGAGCACACGGCCCGAGAGCGTCGCCCCTTCGGCATCGGCAAGGTAGTCGGGGTGATGCGCATAGGCCCGAAACGGCACCCCCGCACGGTCTTCGAGGAATGCGATCATCTCGGGCCCGGCATCTAGAAAGGCATCGATGCCCGCCGGCTCGTAGGCGTCGCCCAGAACCGCCTGCAGATATCGGCGGGCATTGCCGGGATCGTCGCCGCCCGGCGGCGCATGACGCGTGTTGGGCACCCACACCGAACCCGCCGAGCGGGCGGACGTGCCGCCAACCCGCGCGGCCTTCTCGATCACCAGAACACGCAGACCCAGAATGGCCCCCGTGATCGCCGCCGTCAGGCCGGGCGCACCGCTGCCCAGCACGATGAGATCGGTCTCGGACGGCAGGGCACGAGCATTTGCGGCAGCGCCGCCGGATCGCTCAGAATCGGTCGTCATTGGCCAAGACCCGCAAGCACCAACCGTTCAACGCGGGCCCACACGGATGGGCTCGGGCAGCGACTCGGGCAGCACCTCGATCATGCGGGCGGCCGCCTGCAGCGCCACCATATAGCCATAGACGCCCAGGCCTGCGATGACCCCGGTCGCCACCGACGAGATGATCGAATGCCGGTGCAACTCGTCGCGCGCATGGATGTTCGAAATGTGCAGCTCGACGATCGGCCCGTCGAAGGTCTTCAACGCATCGAGCACCGGAATCGAGTGGAACGAGCAGCCGGCCGGATTGATCACGATTGCGTCCGCCTTCTTGCGCGCCTCGTGGATCCAATCGACCAACACCCCCTCGTGGTTGGTCTGCCGGCAGTCCACCTCGATGCCGATGATGCCGGCGTAGTCGCGGCAACTCGTTTCCACATCGGCCAGGGTGGTGCGACCGTAGATCTCGGGCTCCCGCTCACCGAGCAAATTGAGGTTGGGCCCGTTCAGAATGAAGATCATTGCCACCGCGTGTCTCCGATGATTTTTCGTGCCGCGAGACTATCAGAAACGGCTCACGAAACATCGAGGAACGGCGGCGAGGGTTGGTGTGCCGGTGTGCCGGTGTGCCGGTGTGCCGGTGTGCCGGTGTGCCGGTGTGCCGGTGGACGCCGGCGGCACGGCGGTTGGCGCAGGTGCTACGGAATATCGCTCGCCGCGCGGGCTTGCTCGGGAATGCGCGGCGCGTGTTCGCGATCGTCGACCACCAACGCCCCCATGCGAAAGCTGCTGCCCTCACCGTATGGATGCACCACCGGCCCGGACCCGTAGACCCGATTACCCTCGAGCACCACATCGCGCGACTCAATCAGCGACACCGCCTGACGGGCATCCTGATCCGGCCCTTCGATGATGATCACGTTGTTGCGGATCACTGTTCGATCACCATGATGCAGCTTGATCGGCGCCGCACTCGGCGTCGCACCCTTGCCGCGAAACACGATGATGTTGTTCTCGATCACGTTGTCGGGACCGAACAGGTAGATCGCCGATTTGGAGTCGGTGACTTCGATGCGGCTGTTGGTGATGCGGTTGTAGCGCCCCATCAGGCGGATGCCGTACTCGCCCGCGATGACCTCCATGTTGTCGATCAGGTACTCGGTGGGGCGGTACTCGCCGATCCCGCCCAGGTACTTTGAGATGCCTGGAGTTACCGCGTTCGGATCTCCGGTGGGGACCGGGCGGCCGAGGTGGATCTTGACATGGACGTCAGAGAAGAGACTGCCACTGGGCGTATCGTACGGAAGCTGAATCGCGGAACCTCCGTCCTTCATGCGCAAATGTCCGTTACGAATCTGAGCACCCGAGGCTGCCCCTCTGCCTGAATCAAGCGTCGAAACGCCACCGCGACGAAAGTAAAGTGAAGTAACCGCGTAACCCGCGAAGTCGATGGCTGAGTCTCTAGACTTTAGATTCACGATGAAGGTTCCGTATATCGAGAGCGGTTTTCCATCCAAGCGCTCAACTTTTCGCTGTACGACGTCCCCCGCTAGGCAATAGGTTCCAACGCTGCGCGGCACGAAGATGTCAGGAATTGACTCTCCATTCGAGACGCTCAGCACAGCGCAATTGCCGGGCTCGGCAACGGCTTCGACGGAGCGCATGACGACCATCGTGACGAGCAGAGCGAGCACCCATCGGCACAGGACGATAAGCCTCTCTTCAGCGAAGACTAATTGCATGATGCGGCTATGACGCCGGTCGGCAGGTCGCCGCCGCAAAGAGCGGAATTTCTGTTGTCAATTGCACGCTGGCGATTGTACTGAGCAGTGGCCGGCTCCCCGTTTGGACCGCTCAAAAATCGAACCGTTGATGAATCGACCTGGTAGCCCAGAGCCTCTAATTCGCCTTCAAGAATTGAAAGCTTTCCAGGGAATGATTCCGCATGATTGATTCCCTCTCGGTCCCACTCCCGCGTCGCATTGAAGTCCCTCAGGACGTCTTCGATCATCTCGAAAGGTACCGCCTGGTTGGCGTCGCCGAACCGCGAGAGCAGCGCGTGCAGGTCCCGCTCCATCTGGAGCGTTCGATCTTCGTTCACGTTCCAGTCCGAATAGTTGATGCGCGCCTGGCCGTCTGGCGTGTCGATGTGAGGCACCCAGGCGACGCCACTGGGTGCGGGAACCGCCTCGAACCATTGGCGGTTCGTATGATTGAACGTCCAGTCGGGGTCGTGCATGTCGGCGCCGTGACCGACGCCCAGATTCAGTATCGGGTCAGTGGGAGAGTATGGCCGGTTTGATTCATCGCGATGAGAGAAGGTGTCTTGGAAGGCGTGCACGAACTCACCCAATAGATGGGCGCGAGCGCAGGGATCGTCGTTTGCAAGTGCCGCGCTCATCAGGCGCTCGAGCTGCGGGCTGTTTGGGTTGGACAGCGGCGTGCTCGCTGGTGGGTTTCGAATCGTTTGAATGCCGACGGTTCCGTTTGGGCCGGGAACGGTTAGCGGCGGCGGGAGCCCCACGAGACTGTACGTACCCTGCATCAGTGCATAGGCGGTTGGAGAGAGGTAGTCAGTCTGGCGTTCCGAGAGCACGAAGTGATAGGCCAGCAGCCTGTCTTGATTGGTCGCGACACTTGCGAGGTAGTCTGGCTCTCCCTGCTCGTTGATGTTGATGGGCTGGGTCAGGACATTGTCATCGATGCCCTGAGCCGCCAGCGCAATGCGGTAGGCCGCCTCGTGCTCGATGCCCGCGGTGCGGGCGATGAAATAGGTCATGTAGTAGTGGATGTCGATCTCGTAGAGCCCGAGGGGGTCTGCGCGGTCGTAGGGTTGGTTCTCGGCATAGGCGTAGCGCAGCCCCGTTGGGCGCAGGCCGAGCGGGTCGGGCGTGAGGTAGCGGGCCGCGCGCGGATCGAAGTTGCGCAGGTCGTTGTGATGCAGGCCGGTCTCGGCATCGTGGTACTGGCCGGGCAAACGCATGGGCACGGGTGAGGGCAGACCGTGGTCGGAATCCACGCCGAAGCCCTGCATGGGTTGACCATGCCAACGGGCGGCGGTGAGATCACCGTACGCACCGTATTCGCCGCTCCAGCGCATGGCGCCGTGCTGGTCGGACAGCGCACGCGGCAGACCTCGGTAGTCGGCGTGGATCCATGACACCCTTGCCTGCCGGCCCGTGATGTCGATGACGGCCACCGGCAGATGGTCGAGTGTGATGAACACCCGGCGTAGATTGCCGTTTGCATCGAGCATCATCGAGGGCCGGCGCCCTTCGTTGATGAACCACTGGGTGTCTTGCGGGCGGCCCGGGCGGATCTTCGCGACGCGCTCGCCGGCGGCGTTGTGCAGATAGCGAACGGGGCGGCCCGACGCGCCCAGGGCAACGCGCAGCATCGCGGCTCGATCGAACCAGAACCTGGCGCCGCTGGCGAGCGTCGGATTCGACCCCCGCGTATGCGGCGTTCCGTCGCGCTGGTAGGTCCATCGCGATGCACCATCGGCGATCAGCTGGCCCTTGTCGTCGTACCGAAGAGCATGCCACTCGGAACCGTCGCTCCAGGCGCTGGTCAGGCCGGCGGCGTCGATGCGTCGTGACACGATGGGTAGTGCGTCACTCGAGCCCGGCGCCGGCACATGGCGCACGGCCAGAGTGCGAAGCTGGGAATCGATGCGCCGAAGCAGTTGCGTGCCGTTGCCGAAGCGAGCGGCGAGCAGGCCGTTGGCGCCGCCGGAGAACGGCAGCCAGCGGCAATCGGTGACGAGAACGCTGGTGGCGCCGCCCGGCTCGATCAGGTCGATGCCGGCAAGGGTGTTGTCGTCGTGCCAGCGGTAACGCAACGCGAAGCCGTCGTGCAGGCTGCGCTCGGCCAGGCGGCCGCGCGGGTCGACCCGATAGGCGAGCCTGACCGGGCCGACGCGTTGCCCCGAAGCGGGGTCGCGAAGGGTGATGTTGCGGGAGGCGAGGCGGCCGGTGTCGTCGTATTCGTTCTGCTCGGCCTGGACGCTGTCTGTGCGCGAGGTCGGGCGGCCCGCGCCGTAGGTGAACACGACCAGGGGGCGCGCTCGGGAATCTTCGATGCGCAGCACGCGCCCGGCGGCGTCGCGGTCGATGCGGTGCGCGTTGCCGCGACTGTCGACGCGCGCCACCACTTGATCGCGCGCGTCGTAGGCCCAGCGGCGCACGCCGATGGCCGCGTCGATCTGGGCGATCTTGCGGCCGAAGTCGTCGACGACCCAGAACGCGCGCTCGCCCAGGTCGGGGCGCTCGATCGTGATGATGGCGTTGCGAGGTGGGGTGGAGCTCGTCTTGCGTCTCGGGTCGCGAGGTGGCACGGCGCCGGCCCGTATGCCGCCGGCAGCGGGGCGCAGGAAGGCCGCCCCGACGGCCAGGTCGATGCGGTGGCCGTCGTCGCTCGTGATCGCGGTGATCAGGCCGTTCGGATCACGCTCGAACCCGAGGCCGGGCGCGTTGCTCGGGCGCACGCTCGCGACCAGGCCATCGGGCGCAAGGCCGAGGTCGGTGACGACGCCGTGGTCCGTGATGCGTACTCCGGCCTCGTGCCAATGCGCCTGCCAGCGGCTGCCATCGGGCCGCTCGATGCCGGTGAGCCTGCCGAACGCATCGTGCTGGTAGCGCCATTGCAGGCCGGTGGCATCGGTGCTCGCCGCGAGCGCACCACGGGCATCGTAGCGGTAGCTGGCCAGCCGTTGTCCGTTCACCGCCATTTCAATGATGCGATCCGCTGCCGGACCGCGCGTGCCGTAGACGATGCTGCGTCGGCGATGAAGCTTCGTGAAGCGCTTGAAGCGCCATTGATTGCCGACCGGCTCGACACTTGCCAGATCCGGCTGCCAGCCGGTTTCATCGACGGCGATCAGGCGGTCGAATGTGTCGTAGTGCAGATCGAGCCGATGGCGTGCGTCGGGATTGATCGAGTCGGTTTCGATGCTGCGCAGGCGATCGAAGCCATCGGAGGTGTCGTATCCGAACCACCAGTGGCGCGCCCTCGCGCCGGTTCGAACCGTGCGCCCGATGATGCGCCCGAGCGCATCGCGCCGTAGATCGACGCTTATGTCGCCATCGGATTGCGTACTCTGCAACAACCGTCCGGCGCTGTCGTAGCGCCATGACCGGCCCACGGGCGGGCAGGCGACACAGCGTTCGCCCACGACGGACAACGCTTGTCGCACCTGGCTGCGCACATCGAGTCGCCAGCGCAGCCGCGTCTGACGACCAACGGCGTCGCGGATGTGGCTCTCGCCGATGCCCCCGGGCTCGCTCGGCAGACGGTAGTCGACCGTGATCGCGTCGCGGCCGTTCTCGAGGGCCGAGGCCACCGCCCTGCCCTGGGGTTCATAGGCGAACTCGCCGCGCACCTTGCCCTGGGCGTCGATGACACGCACCAACGCTGCGCGATGGGCGTCGTCGTATTCGAAGCGCCAACGCAGCCGATCGTTTGCCAGAACCGTGGTCAGCACGCCCTGGGCGTCGTAGCGATAGACGATGCGTTGCCGGTCGGGCATCGTGACGGCGGCCACGCGGCAATCGTCGCCCCGATAGGCGAAGCTCAGACTATCGCCGCTTGGCGTGCTGACGCGCAGCAACTGGCAGCGGCGCTTGCCATAGTGCAGCGTGAAGCGCCGGCCGTCGGCGTGCGCCGCGGCACTCATGCGGCCCAGGTGATCGAAGCTGAGCCGGGTGCCATCGCGCCAGCGCCATTCGTACTGCCGGTCGGGCGGGCCGTCGGGCCGATGGCGCAGTTGACCGTAGCCCGGCTCCAGGGCGCGCAAGTGCCGCCCGCCGGCCGGCGACTTGGCAGCGGCCTCGAAGACGATGCGCCGGCCATCGCCCTGGATGATCTGCGCGCGCCGCCGCTTGCCGCGTTTGTGAATCGCCAGCACGACCTCGAAGCCATGACGCCAGCCCGGACCCAGACTGGACGGGAAGTCGTTGCGGCTGTTGTAGTGGCGCGCGAGCACCAGGCCGCCGGCCCAGACGGCGTCGCGCTGCAGCAGGTATTTGTTGCCCGTGATCGGGTCGATCGGGTTGCCGGTGGCCACCGGGGGATCGGTGGCCGGGTGGCTGGCGACCGGGGCATTGGGGTCGCAGATCAGTTGTTTCTTGGGTTCGCGCTCGTCACCGCCCTGGGCACCGCAGGCCAGGGCCGCGACGGGCAGGCACAGCATGAGCGACACCAGGGCCTGACGCCAACGGCGGCGGAACGGACCGCGGGGACGGGGATGCATGGTGCAATGATTCATGCATCGATCATTGCCGCGGGCACGCTCGCCGATACCGGCCACGCCACGGACGGTTGGCTTAGCCCGGTCGGGCGGGCCGCCCGACACGCAAGACTCGTCTGCCCTGCTCGTGGCGGCGATCGGCAGACCTCGCGGGCCCACTGCTGTCGTCTAAATCAGATGCGAGCGGCGGCGTCTTGCACGGTCGATTCGCGATCGGTGTTGGCAGTCGGGCAGCGGCGGCGTCGTGGGCGTAGACTGCCCTCGCGGACGGTTTTTCTGCCAGCCGGCGCGAAGCCTCTGGCTCGTGACGCGTGCCATGCCGGCACCCGGCCCACTGCGACCGAAGTCCGCTGCCATTCAAACTCCAGGAGACACATCATGGCCCGCAGCACCACCGACGAACTGCTCGACAACAACGCCAAATACGCCGCCGGCACGCCGGTGCACGACCCCAAGCACCCGGGTCGGCAGCCGATCCAGCCGTCCAAGCGGGTCGCCGTGGTCGCCTGTATGGACGCGCGGCTCGATGTGGAAGATCTGCTCGGTCTGCAGACGGGTGAGGCACACATCATCCGCAATGCCGGCGGGGTGGTCACCGACGATGCGATCCGCTGCCTGATCATTTCTCACCACCTGCTGAACACGCGCGAGTTCATTCTGGTTCACCACACCCGCTGCGGCATGCTCGCGTTCACCGACGATCTTCTCAAGGCGGGCCTCGAGGGCGACCCGGCCGCCGGCAAGATGCTCAGCCAGGCGACCAGCCGAAGCTTCGTCGGCTGCGCTGCGCATGCGTCCACCCCGGCGGCGTTCCATGCGTTTCGGGGCGCGCCGCAACCGCTCGACGCCGACGATGACACGGCTCGCACGCGCCTGGCATGGGACGTGCGCCGGGGCATGTCGGCGATTCTGAATCATCCGTGGTTGCCGACCGAGGGGGACGACGCGATCAGCGTGCGCGGCTTCGTCTACGACGTCGACACCGGCCGACTCGAAGAGATCGAGCCTTCCGGGGAAATGGGGTCCATCGGCTGAGGCGTTGCGCTGGGCGTTGCGTTGGGCGTTGCGTTGGGGTCGGGCGGTCGCTGATACACGCGCAAGTGCTGTTGATTCGCACGCGATCGCCAGGCGCACCGCGTGCGTTCAGCACGACTACCTCGATCCGTGACTGCCTGGCACGGGTGTCGCCCCGAACCGCTCCATCCCCAGCACTTTCTCGCGCCCACCAAACCGCTCGACGAAGACATTCTGGTCGTCCTTGGCCAGCCGGTCGACCGCCTCGGGATCGACGATCGCGCGCAGTGCGGCCTGCAACGACTCGAGCCGCGCGCGATGCTCCTGCCGCGCATGCACGCTGCGCGTCTCTTCGGGATCGTCGAGCAGATCGAACAACTCGGGCTCGTAGCCCACGTAGTGGTGTAGCTTGAAGCGTTCGTCGGCGACCATGAACGCGCCGCTCGGCGAGCCGATGGCGTGATACTCGCTGAACACGATGCGCGACCGGTCGGGCTCGTCGGCCAGTTCGAGCAGTGAGCGGCCCGGTCGGGTGGCGTCGTGGTGGGGAAGGCCGAGCGCCTGCAATACCGTGGGGTAGATGTCGACCAGACTGGTGTTGGTGCGACATTCGCGCTGCGGCACGCCCGGGCCGGCCACCAGCATCGGCACCTGGGTGCTCTCGCGATACAGCAGCGACTTGTTCCACATGCCGCGCGCGCCGAGGTTGTCGCCGTGGTCGCTGATGTGGATGACCAGGGTGTCGTCGGACAGGCCCAGCGCATCGATGGCATCGAGCACCTGGCCGATGCGCTCGTCGAGGAAGCTCACCAGGCCGAGATAGCTGCGGATCGCCAGGCGCCGGCGCTCGTCGGTGCCGAGCTGGGCATCGAGCTCGTTGAAGTCGGCCTGGCGCTGCACCCAGGGGTGGCGCACATAGCCGGTCTCCGGGCGCAGCTTGGGCCAGGGCAAAGAGTCATCCGGGTAGAGATCGAGGTACTGCTGCGGCACCACGAGCGGGAAATGTGGCGCCACCATGCCGACGAACAAGGCGGCCGGCGGCCCGCCCGGCGACTCGGCGCGCTGGCGCAGCCAGTCGATCGCACCGTCGGCGACACGTTTGTCGAAGCGGTTGTAGTCGCTTTCGCCCGCGCCCATGCGGCGGAACAGGCCGGCGCCACCACCTGTTGCGGGCAGCGGATCGCGCACGCAGCCCCAGACCTGCCCGGCGCCGCCGACGATATGCGCGGCCTCGATCTGACGATCGAAGCCGGTGTCGGCCTCGGCGTCGCGGTAGTGCAGTTTGCCGATCGATTCCACGCCGATGCCGGCCCGCTGCAGCGCATGACCCCACGAGGGCAGCTGTCCGGCGTAGGCGATGGCATTGTCCCAGCAGCGGTGGGTATGCACCCAGTGACCGGTGGCCAGACTGGCGCGCGCCGGCACACAGATCGGGCTTGCCGTATAGGCCCGGCTGAACACCGTCGAGCGCGCGGCCAGCCGGTCGAGATTCGGCGTTCGGGCCACCGGGCTGCCGGCAAAACCGGTGTGGCGGGGATCGTGCTCGTCGCTGCACAGGATCACGATTTGGCGGATGGGCTTGGCTTCGGACCGGTGCGTCATGGTCTCGCTCCGTTGGCAGGCTGTCAGGGGTCGCGCAGGAACACTCGGGGGCGGTTGGGTGTCACGCGAGGGGTGCTTGGGGTCGCTCCAGGGGGATCGGGGCCGGCTCAGGGTGCATCGTTTCGGCGCTCGTTCGGGTGGGCTCTGCGGTGGTGGTTCACGGGGGCCCGGGGGTGTTCGGAATGCCTCCACCCTTGCGCTGGATCGCCGTCGACGCTCGCCAACGAGCGCGACGCAGCCGGGAAAAGCGACTACTTACTTGCGCTCAAGGCCGCTAGTACTGGTGCGTCACCAAGCCCATCGTGGCGGACGGACGGTTGCGCGCCATTCTCGCTGGCGGCCAGGCGACCGGTGATGCGCTTGGCGGCATCGATCACGCGCTCGTGAAGATAGTCTTCGCGGAACATGCGAAAGCGCGCCTCGCCGCTGATCAGGGTCAGCGAGCCCAGCACGTGATTGGCGTCGCCGAAGATGGGTGCCGCGATGCCGACATTGCGGTGGCGCAGTTCGCCGATGGTCATCGCCGAGCCTTGCTTACGGACGTCGGCCATCGCGCGGCTGAAGGCACGCCAATCGCCGCCGATCCTGAGAACGTCGGGGTCGTTCGCATGCGCGTCGTAGAGCCGGCGAAGCTGACGGCTTCGCATCGAGGCCAGTATCACACGCGAGGTCGAGCCCCTGAACAGCGGCATGACGCGCCCGCGGCCCAGCTCGAGCGGCGCGTTGCCGGCGCTGTGCTCGTAATGCACGTTGACGATCTTGTCGCCGTAGAGCTGGCTGAGCAGCAGTTCGAGACCCGTGTCGGCGACCAGCTCGCGGATGACCTCACGGCTTTCGGCCAACAGCGGGTCGTGGCTGCGCACCATGCAATCCCATTCGATGATGCGCGGGCCCGGCGCATAGCCGCGCGGCAGCCGCACGAGCAGGCCGGCGTCCGACAACTCGCGGATGTACCGGTAGGTGGTCGCGATCGGCAGGCCGGTACGGGCGCTCAACTGCTCGGCAGTTGCCACCGGCGTGCCACCGCCGAAGCTGTCCAGGAGGCTCAGGATTCGATCGAGTCGTGCCATGGGTGAAATGATGCGGGAGTCGTTCCCTGTTCAGAATGCCCGATTTTCGGAGATCGATGAAGATCGGTCACGCAAAACTCCCGCTGTTGATAAGCAAATTCGCTAGTTTCGATAATTTGATCGACTCCGAACGAAGCGAAAGCATTGACGAAGCGTCTCTGTTCGCTTATTTTGCGAACAAACGGGATTGGAGACGCAAGTGTCAAACACTTCGAGTGGGTCTTCACTTAGCGGATCATCCGCTGAAACGGACTCTGCCGCCCCTGGCGACGATGCCATCCGCCCGACTGGCGCCGCCGCATTCCTGAATGGCTGCCGTGCGGCCGGCATCGAACTGTGCTTCGCGAATCCGGGCACCACGGAACTGGCCATCGTGCGCGCCTTCGACGCCTCGCCCGGCTGGCGGCTGGTGCCCGCGTTGTTCGAAGGCGTCTGCACCGGCGCTGCCGACGGCTACGGGCGCATGACCGGTCGCCCGGCGCTCACGCTTACCCACCTGGGCCCGGGCTTTGCAAACGGCATCGCCAACCTGCACAACGCGCGCCGAGCGCGCTCTCCGATCGTCAACCTGATCGGCGACCACGCGGCCCGCCATCTGCCCTTTGACGCACCCCTGACCAGCGACATCGAGTCGCTGGCCCGCCCCGTGTCGGCCTGGCTGCACTTCATCGGCCCGAAGGATGCGCCGGCCGACATCGCCCGCCAGGCCACCATCGCGGCCGGCGACGAGGGCGGGCGCATCGCGACCGTGGTCTACCCTGCCGATCTGCAGGCCGATCCGGCACCCGTCCCGAAGCGAGCCTCAGGCAGCGCGCAAGCAAGTACTCACTCTGCGCGCGCCATCCGTCAGTCGGTGCCCGGCGACCGCGTCGAGCGGGTGGCGCGTGCCGTGAACGGCAAGCGGATCCTGCTGCTGGTGGGCGGTGACGCGCTCAGCGAAGCGGGTCTGCGGGCTGCGCAGGGCATCGCGGACGGCATCGGTGCCAGCTTCTTTTGCGAAACCTTCCCGGCCCGCATCGATCGCGGCCTGGCGATGCCGGCGCCCGAGCGTTTCCCGTATTTTCCCGAGCCCGCCTTTGCCGCGGTGGCGGCGGCCGATCTGGTGGTGGTGGCCGGCGCGGCGGCACCGGTCACTTATTTCGCCTATCCCGATACGCCCAGCCTGATCGCCCCGGAAGAGAAGCTTCTGATGCTCGCCTCGCCCACCGAGGCGGCCACCCATGCGTTGCAGATGCTCGCCCGGTCGCTCGGCTGCCGTCCGTTCGAAGGCGCGCGCCCCCACCTTCAACCCTCGACCGGCAACGCCCCCCTCAGCCCGGCCAATGCCGCCCACGCGATCGCCGCGTGGCTGCCCGAGGGCGCGATCGTCTCGGTCGAGGGCGGAACCTGCGGCTACCCCTTCTTTACCGCCTCCGCGGCCTCGGCCTCGCACACCGTACTGACCAACACCGGTGGCGCGATCGGCCAGGGTCTGCCGGTGGCGGTCGGCGCCAGCCTGGCAGCGCCCGATCGCCGCGTGGTCTGCGTGCAGTCCGACGGCAGCGCCCAGTACACGGTGCAGTCGCTCTGGTGCATGGCCCGCGAGAACCTGCCGGTCACGGTACTGATCACCGCCAACAACCGCTACGGCGTGCTGCAGAACGAGATGCGTCGCGACGGCATGACCAAGATCGTCGGCGCGGCGGCTCAGCTGACGCAACTCGGCGATCCCGCCACCGACTGGGTTGCGCTGGCACGCGGCTACGGCGTCGAGGGCCGCGCGGTGTCGGACGAGGCCGGTCTTCGAGGTGCCCTGGCCTGGGCCGGCGGGCGTGGTGGGCCGGCGCTGATCGAAATGCGCATTCCATGACGGCTTACGCATGAAACCGGTACCCGCGCACCGCATCGCCGGCCATCCGACCGATGGCGGTCGATGGCGCAGGTCGGTTAGCGCTTACTTTCAATCGCAGCTTGGCTTTTGGAGTACTGGATGGATCTGCAACTGAAAGACAAAGTCGCCCTGATCACCGGCGGCAGCCTGGGCATCGGCCGAGCCACGGCGCGCGCTCTGGCGGCCGAGGGGATGAAGGTGGTGATCGTGTCGCGCACCCAGGCCGCCCTGGACAGCGCCGCGGCCGAGATCCACGCGGCCACCGGCCAGCCAGTGATCGGCGTGGCCGCCGATGTCACCAGCGATGACGCGGTACGCGCCGCCGTGGAGCGTACGGTCGCGGCATTCGGCCGGCTCGATGTCTTGGTCAACGGCGCCGCCCACCCCGGGGGGTTGGTGCGCGGCGAGCTCGAACTGGTCGACTCGGCCAATCTGCTGCGCGACATCGACATCAAGGTGGTCGGCTACATGCGCATGGCGCAGGCCTGCGCGCCGAAGATGAAGGTCAACGGCTATGGCCGGATCATCAACATCGGCGGCCTCACCGGCCGTGGCAGCAAACAGATTTCGGGCATGCGCAACGTGGCCATCTGCCACATGACCAAGACCTTGTCCGACCAGCTCGGCCCCGACGGCATCACGGTCAACGTCATCCATCCGGGTGTCGTCGATACCCCGCACATTCACGAGTTGTACGCCAAGGAGGCGCAGCGACAAGGCCTGTCGGTCGAGCAGGTCGAGGCCAACTACAAGGCGGTGACACCGATCCGGCGCACGCTGACCCCTGAAGAGATCGCCGACGTGATCTGCTTTCTGGCCTCGCCCAAGGCCGGCGCGATCACCGGCGAGTCGATCGGGGTGGACGGCGGCATCACGCGCGGTATCTTTCTCTGAGGCGGCGGCCGGGTCGCCGCCGTCGGCCCGGCGTGGCGTCCGCTTCCCGAGACGCAGGACGCAGGACATTCGGGAATCGGTAGGCCGCGCGCATCACATGGCACGCAGCACGCAATCAAACCAAGGCCGGCCCCGGCCGCGAAGGAGAGCAGACATGCAGGGCACCATTCTCGTCGGCACCGCCGGACAAGGCATCCTGCGCAGCGTGGACGACGGCGCCACCTGGCACCGGCTGGGCCTGAAAGAGGCCATCGAGTTCGACGGCACCGTGCGCACGCTGGCCGTCGACCCGCGCGACCCGAGCCGAATCCTGGTCGGCGCCGATGTCGGCATCTGTCTGAGCGAGGACGGCGGTGCACACTTCCGCCGGCTGGACAGCGTGATGAACGGCATGACCGTGTGGTCGATCGCCATCGACCCGAACGACCCGGCCACGATGTTCGCCGGCACCGGCGCGCCGTCGCGCTGCTGCGTCTACCGCAGCAAGGACGGCGGCGAGACCTGGCAGGCGGTGGTGCCGGTGTTCCCCGAGTTCTGCGCGGGCGTAAACCGGCCGCGGCTGCTGTCGATCGCCATCGACCCGGGCGACTCCGACGACGTCTGGTTCGGGGTCGAGGAGGGCGGCGCTTATCGCAGCCGCGACGGCGGCGAGAGCTGGCAGCGGCTCGACGGCCCGGACGCCGCGATCCGCAACTCCGATATCCACGGGGTGGCGGTCATGCGCGACGCGGCCGGCAGCAAGACCATCCTGGTGCTGACCGTCAACGCGGTCTATCGCAGCACCGACAACGGCGAGACCTGGAGCGGCAAGCTCTCGCGCGAGCGCTTCGACGACATGTACTACACGCGCTGCGTGCTGCCGCTGGCCGATGATCCCAACACGATGCTGATCGCGATCGGCGATGGCACACCAGGCACGCGCAGCATGCTCTACCGCTCGGAGGACGGCGGCCAGAAGTTCCATGCCACGGTGCTGCACCAGCCGCCGAATTCCACCTTCTGGAGCATCGCCTCGCACCCGAGCGATCCGCAGTTGCTGTTTGCGGGCACCAAGTACGGCCACCTGTACCGCAGCATCGACGGTGGCCGCCAGTGGCACCGCGAGTGGCGCGAATTCAGCGAGATCACCTCGGTGGCCTTCACCCCGCACGTGGCACCGGTGACCGCGCATGCCCGCACGGTCGGCCAGGCCTCGGACGTGCGGCCCTGAGCCGATGCGCGCGGCCGGTCTGACATCGATCTCTTGCCCGCGTGCCGAGGCAACCCGCCGGCCAGGGGTCGGACCTGCGGTCTCGGGCGCGAGCGCGTGTCGGCGCGGCACGTTCGGGCTCCTGCGCACGATCCCCCCGATCTCCCGCCGAGCCAACCTGGAACCCCGATCATGAGCGAAGCCGCCACCCCCCGCCGCGCCCCGCGACCGTCGCCGCATGCCAATCGCCGGCCACGCATCCGCCGCACGCACATAGCGCTGTTCGTCAGTGACCCGTTCACCGCCTGCCGGTGGTACGAAGACGTGCTCGGCATGCAGGAGACCGCACGTGGCGACGAGTGGGTGTTCATGTCGTTCGGCACCAAGCATCACGACATCGCGCTGATCCGCGCCCCCGAACCGCACGATCGCAGCAACATCAATCTGCAGCACTACGGCCTGGAGATCGAGGGCGACCTCGACGAACTGCGCCGCTTGTACGCGATGCTGCTGGCCAAGGACGTGCCGGTGGTCAAGATCACCGATCACAAGGTGGGCATCGGCGTCTATTTCACCGACCCCGACGGCCACCGCTTCGAGTTCTTCTGCGAAACCATTCACGACGACGAGGAAGGCAAGCGCGTCTTCCACGAACACCACGCGCCGAGCATCCCCACCGATCTGGAGCCCCTCGATGACTGAACCCTACGCGCCCAACCTGGGCATCTTCCACGTCCGCAAGTGGTATGCGCAGCGCGATGAAACGATCGCCAGCGAATTCGGTCTGCCACCCGATGGTGAGCCGCTCGTGCGGGTGGTGGTGGCGGCGGCGCTGCGTAATCCCTGCGCCGGGCGGCACGTCCAAGACCTGAGCCGCTGGGCCGAGGCGGCCCGTGAGCTGGGCCTCGAATTCGGCCGCCGGGTGGTGCAGGCGATGGCCGGCGTGCCGGTGCGCGGCTACGGCAAGGCATGCCTGGTCGGTACCCACGGCGAGTACGAGCACGGCAACATGTTGCTGACCACCCATTTCGCCGATCCGGTGCGCGAGGCCGTGGGTGGTGCGAAGGCATGGATTCCGTCCAGCGGCAAGCGCGGCGGCCCGGGCGACACGCTCGACATTCCGCTCGCCCACAAGGATGCGCTCTATGTCCGCGCCCATTACGACACCGTCACGGTCGGCTTCGCCGATGCTCCGGGGCCCGACGAGGTGGTGATCGCTTTCGCCGCCGCCTCACGTGGCCGCCTGCACGCGCGCCTGGGCGGTCTGCAGGCCGCCGATGTACGCGGCGAAGACGGCCTGCGCTGACGCGGCCCGCCACGGAGAAGCTGATGAGCACGTTCGAGCCCCCGATCAGCCGCGAGGCGACCACCGAGGTCAACGGCCTGCGGCTGCACCACATCGAGTGGGGTCCGCTCGATGCACCGGTGCTGGTCGCGCTGCACGGCCTGCGCAGCTACGCGCAAACCTTCGCCGGCGTCGCTGGCGCGCTCGGCGATCGCTGGCGGGTGATCGCGCTCGACCAGCGCGGCCGCGGCGAATCCGACTGGGATCCGCAGCGCCGCTACGAGACGATGACCTATGCCACCGACGTCGCAGGCTGGGTGGCGGCGCTGGGCCTGCGCCGCTTCCACCTGCTCGGCCACTCGATGGGCGGCGCCAATGCAATCGTCTACGCGGCTCAGGCGCCCGACAAGGTGGCGAGCCTCGTGCTCGAGGACATGGGCCCGGGCGCCTCTGCCGGCAGCGCCGGCGGTGCGCGCATTCGTGCCGAACTGGCGCGCACGCCGACCTCGTTCGCGACCTGGGACGAGGCCGCCCGCTTCTGGCGCAGCATCCGGCCCGGCGTCACCGAGGCGGCGATCGCCTCGCGCGTGCGCCACTCGCTGCACGAGACGTCTCCCGGTCACATCGTCTGGCGGCACGACCAGGAAGGCATCGCGGCCGCGCGGCTCGCGATCGCGCCGACAGACCTCTGGCCGCACCTGCTCGCCGTGCGCTGTCCGGTGCTGTTGCTGCGCGGCGCCGATTCCGATTTCGTCACGGCCGAGATCGCCACACAGATGCAGGCGCGCGTTCCGACGCTCGAGCGGTGCGACATCGCCGGCGCCGGCCACTATGTGCACGATGACGCACCGGCGGCCTTCCACGAGGCGCTGGCCGCGTTTCTGACAAGGCAACAGGGGGCTGAGTGAACGGTCGGCTCGTCACGCCTGCCTGGCAACGCGAGCGCGCGCCCGCGCGCTGCGGCACCGACGCAACGGAGCGGCGACACGCATGGACATGAACATCGAACGCACATCGGTGGCGATCGTCGGTGGCGGGCCGGCCGGCGTCACCACCGCGAATCTGCTCGGCGTGCTCGGAGTTGCCACGGTCGTGTTCGAGCGCGCCGGGGAAATCCTCGACTATCCCCGGGCGGTGGGCCTCGACGACGAGGCGCTGCGCCTGTTGCAGAGCGCCGGCCTGGCCGAGACCCTGCTGCGCGACATGATCTCCAACCAACCGATGCGCATGTTCACGGCGGACGGGCGCAGCTTCGCCGACATCCTGCCCACCACCCGTGAGTTCGGCTGGCCGCGCCGCAACATCTTCTCGCAGCCGCTGTCCGAGGCGGCGATGCGCAAGGGGCTCGAGCGCTTCGATCACGTCGCACTGCGGGTCGGCCACGAGGTGACCGGGCTCGAACAGGATGACGACGGTGTCACGCTCACCTGGCAGACCAGCGAGGGCACGCAGGGCCGGATTCGTGCCGATTTCGTGATCGGCGCCGACGGCGGGCGCAGCACCGTGCGCGACAAACTGCTGCAGATTCCGCTGGTCGGCACCACGCATGCGGCCAAATGGGTGGTGATCGAGTGCGACGACGACCCGCTCGATGCCGCCTCCACCGCCCTGCACTGTGATCCGGCGCGGCCCTATGTGTGCGCTCGCCTGCCCTACGGCTTGCGCCGCTGGGAGTTCATGCTGTTTCCCGGCGAAGACGACGAACAGATGCTGCGCCCGGAGAAGGTTCACGCACTGCTGCGACCACATGTCGATGACCCGGCCAAGCTGAACATCATTCGCGCGCGGGTCTACACGCATCACTCGCGCGTGGCGCGCGAGTTCCGCAAGGGCCGGGTGTTCCTGGTCGGCGACGCCGCGCACCTGACACCGCCGTGGATCGGCCAGGGCCTGAACGCCGGCTATCGCGACGTCGGCAATCTCACCTGGAAGGTCGCCGGGGTCGTGCGTGGCGAACTCGACACACGGGTCTTGGACACCTACTACGCCGAGCGGCACGCGCACGCCAAGGCGATGATCGACCTCGCCGACCAGGTCGGCGCGATCTTCTCGATACGCAATCGCGCGCTAGCCTGGATACGCGACCGCCTATTGCTGGCCATGCACATGATCCCGCCGGTGCGTGACTACGTGCTGCAGTTCAGGTTCAAACCGATGCCGCGCTACGTCGACGGTGGTCTGGTGGTGGCGGCCAGCGGGCCGGCGGCCGCCGCGGTCGGGCGCATGATGCCGCAGCCGTCGGTGGAGACGGCCGACGGGCGCGCGCTCAAGCTCGACGATGCCTGCGGCCCATGGTTCGCGCTCGTCGGCTGGAAGTGCGATCCATTGGCCCAGCTGCCCGAAGAGCAACGCGCGCGGTGGGCGCGCATGGGTGCCCGCAGCCTGATGGTGGTGCGCGCGCGCAGCGGCCCGGCACCGGGTGTTCTGCAGACCTGCGACACCGGCACCAGCGTGGTCCAGGACATCGAGAACGTGCTCAGTTTCTGGTTCGAGGGCAAACGCGCACAGGTGGCGATCGTGCGCCCCGACCGCTATGTCGGCGCACTCACCAGCGCCGTCGATTTCGCGCGCGCGAGCCGCACGTTCCTCGACATGGCTCAGGCCGAGCCTGGCGACGGTGCCAGCCATGCGCCGGCCGTCGGCGGCAACGACGCTCAAAGGAGGGCCGCATGAACAAGTCCACAGGGGCCACGACCGCCGATTCAGGCACCGCTCAGGCATCCGGCAGCGCCCGCATGCCCGATGCGGTGGCCGGCATGCCGCCCGAGTCGCGCACGGTCGGCGATCTGCTCGCCGCCTTCCTCGACGCCAACGACATCGACACCGCCTACGGCGTGATCTCGGTGCACAACCTGCCCCTGCTCGATGCGCTGGCGCGCGCGGGCAAGGCCCGCTATGTGTGCGCGCGCGGCGAGGCGGGCGTGGTCAACATGGCCGATGCCCACGCCCGCATCACCGGGCGTCCGGCGGTGGCGTTCACCAGCACCGGTGCCGGTGCCGGCAATGCCTGCGGCGCGATCATCGAGGCGCTGACCGCGGGCACGCCACTGTTGCACGTCACAGGTCAGATCAATGCCGACTATCTCGACCGCGGTTTGTCGGACGTCCACGAGGCCAAGGACCAGCTCGCGATGCTGGATGCGGCCGGCAAGCGTGCCTTCCGCGTCTGGTCGGCCGACGGCGCACTGGGCGTGTTTCGCGAGGCGTTGCGGTGCGCGATCACGCCGCCCTGCGGCCCGGTCAGCATCGAGATCCCGATCGACATCCAACAGGCGGTGTTGTCACACTGGCCCGTGTCGCTGGTCGTGCCCGCCCCTGAGCCGACGGCGCCGGACGATGCCGCGCTCGACGCGATCGCGGCGCGACTGCGCCAGGCGCGCCGACCACTCCTCTGGTGCGGCGGCGGTGCACGCCACGCGGGGGCCGCCGTGAGACGTCTGCTCGACATGGGCTTCGGTCTGGTCACCACCATTCAGGGCCGCGCGGTGGTCGACGAAGACGATCCGCGCAGCCTCGGCGCCTTCAATGCTCAGCCCGCCATCGCCAGCTTCTACGGCCAGTGCGATGCGATGCTGGTGGCCGGCTCGCGCCTGCGCGTACCCGAAACCGCGCGACACACGTTGCCGCTGCCCGAGCCGCTGCTGCGTATCGATGTCGATCCGCAGGCCGACGGCCGCGGTTATCCGAACGCGGTGTTCGCGCTGGGCGATGCGCGCCTGGCGCTGGAGGCGCTGGCCGACCGGCTCGAGGGGCAGATGTCCGTCGACGCCGACCATCAGCGCGCGCTCGAATCCGCCCGGCAACGCGCCCAAGCCGCCATGCGCGAAAACCTCGGCCGCCACGCGCAGATCTGCGATGCGCTGCAGGCCGGGGCCGGGCCCGACATCAACTGGGTGCGCGACGTGACGATCGCCAATGGCACCTGGGGCGCACGCCTGTTCCACTTGCACGCGCCTGGTCACTCCGCGCATGCGGCCGGCGGAGGCATCGGCCAGGCGCTGTCGATGGCGATCGGCGCCGCAGTGGCCTCGCCGCAGCGGCGCACCCTGGCGCTGGTCGGCGACGGCGGTCTCGCGCTCAACGCCGCCGAGCTGCCCACTGCGGTGCAGGAGGACACCGGCCTGGTCCTGCTGCTGATGAACGATCGCGGCTACGGCATTCTGCGCAATCTGGCCGACGCCCAGTTCGATGGCCGGCGGATCTATTCCGATCTGCACACACCGGCGTTCGACAAGCTCGCGCAGGCACACGGCTACGCCTATCACCGCATCGACACGCTCGACGACCTGCAGCCACGCCTGCGCGCGATTCTCGCGCAACGCGCACCCGCCACGATGATCGAGTTCGATCTCGACGCCATCGGGCCGATGGCCCGGCCGTTCGCCGGCCCACGAATCTGACCCACCCGACGACGCACCGATGTCCGCCGCCCAGCCCCGAGTCGAGCCCGCAGGCGCCGCCCCAACCGGCACGCCCATTCGCAACTGCCTGTTCATCATGTGCGACCAATTGCGCGCCGACTATCTGTCCTGTTACGGCGGGCCGGTGGACACGCCGAATATCGATCGCCTCGCCGCGCGCGGTGCCCGCTTCACGCGCGCCTTCGTCAGCTCGGGCGTCTGCGGGCCCGCGCGCATGTCGTTCTACACCGGCCGCTATCCGATCAGTCACCGGGTGACCTGGAACCGCGTGCCGATGCCGGTGGACGAACGCACGCTCGGTGATCTGATGCGCGAATCCGGTCGCGAGCTGTCGCTGCTGGGCAAGACCCACTTCGTGCCCGATCGCAGCGCGTTGCATGCCCACGGCTATCGCATGGACGACACCGAACGGCAGTTGTTCGAGGAGGGTGGCTTCGTGCCGATCGAGCGCTACGACGGACACTTCGAGCCCGCGAGCGACAGCGCTTATCGTCACTATCTGATCGCGCAGGGCTACGACAGCGACCGGCCGTGGACCGACTACGTGATCGGCTCTCTCGACGACGGCGGCGAGCCGGCTTCGGGGTGGTTGCTGCGCAATGCAACGCTGCCCGCCAGGGTGCGCGCGGAAGATTCCGAGACCGCCTACCTGACCACCCGCGCGATCGACTGGATCACATCGCAGGGCGACTCGCCCTGGGCGCTGCACCTGAGCTACATCAAACCGCACTGGCCGTTCAAGGCGCCCGCACCCTATCACGCGTTGTTTGGCGTCGACGACTGCCCGCGACCGAACCGGGCCGCGCACGAGCGCCAGAACCCGCATCCGGTGTTCGGTGCCTACCAGCGCCAGGAGGAATCCGAGAGCTTTGCGCGTGACGAGGTCTGGCAGGCGATCCGACCCGTCTACATGGGCTTGGTGAAACAGATCGACGACGAGCTCGGCCGTCTGTTCGAGGTGTTGGAATCACGCGGCAGGTTCGAGGACACCCTGATCGTGTTCACGGCCGATCACGGCGACCTCGCGGGCGATCACTGGCTCGGCGAGAAGGAGTATTTCTACGATCCCGTGATGCGGGTGCCGATGATCGTCTGCGATCCGCTCGCTCCTGCCGAGCGGCGCGGCGTGGTCAGCGACGCCATGGTCGAATGCGTCGACATCGTACCGACCGTGCTCGATGCCCTGGGTCTGCCGGCGCATGAACACCGTATCGAGGGTCGCTCGCTGTTGCCGCTGACGCGATCGGGCGAACCGCCGGACGATTGGCGCGACTGCGTCTTCGGCCAGCTCGACTACGCCTATCGCGAGGCGCGCCAGTTCCTCGGCCGCGAGGTCGGTGAATGCAACGGCATCATGGTGCGCGAGGATCGCTACAAGTTCGTCTGGTGGGAGGGCTTTGCCGAGCAGTTGTTCGACCTGCACGACGACCCGCTCGAACTCCACGATCGCGGCGCCGATCCGTCGTTGGCGTCGGTGCGCGAGCGCTGCCGCGCACGAATGGCCCAGTGGCTGGCAACCCGCAAGCATCGCACGACCGAGAACCACGCCCAGGTCGATGCGCGTACTCACGCTCACGAACGGCTGATGAGCATCCTGATCGGACGCTGGTGACCGCGATGCCGACCCTGCCGCTCTCAGCCGGCCGAGACGAGACGATGATCGTCGATGAAGCGGGCGATGCGCTCGTTGACGAGCGCGGGCTGCTCGAGCATGACGAAGTGGCCGGTGCCGTGCAGGCGAACGATCTCGGCGCCCGGCACATGCTGCGACAGCGCCTGCAGCCAGGCGGTGGATTCGTTCGGGCCGAGCGGCCGCCGCTCGCTCGCGCCATCCATCTTCGTGCTGGCGAAAGCCAATGCCGGCACGGTGACCGTGGCCAGCACCGATTCGAGATTCATCACGTCCCAGGCGGCAAAGCCGGGCATCAGTTCACGCGGCACTTCGCTCGGCAGCGACAGCGCGTGGTCGAGCACGCGATCGCGTTCGGCCGCGAAGCGTTCGTCGAAGAACATGCCGGTGAATCCGACCTGCAGTCGGGCGGCAGGCCCGCCACCGATGAACAGCTCGAGTGCGCGCCGACGCGCATCGTCGGCGCGCGAACGGCGGGCGTCGTCGTCGAGATCGCCAAGCGGCGTGGGCACCAGGTAGGCACCATCGACGAACACCAGCGCGGCGACCCGCTCGGGTGCGTCGCGCCAGATCTGCAGCAATACCCGGCAGCCCATGCTGTGCCCGACCAGCACCGCGGGTTCGACGACACCGGCGGCATCGAGCATCGCCCGCACGTCGATGGAAAATCTTTCGACACCGATCTGGCCCGGCTGCTCCCGCGAGCGCCCGTGAGCGCGCAGATCGGGTGCCAGCACGCGATGCCGCCGTGCGAAAGGCGGTATCTGGTGGCGCCAGTCATCGTGCTGACACAACGCACCGTGCACGAACACGATGGGTGGCGAGCCGGAACCTGTGTCTTCATAGAACAGGTGGGCGTCGTCGAGGTCGTAAAAGGGCATTGCGAGATCTCCGTGCGCGGCCAACGCCGGTCGCAACCGCGCTCACGGCTTCGCCCCGACGGCGGACGTCCCTCGTGTGACCTGATTTGGTGCCACAAGAATCATCCGCTCTCGAAAGATACTGGAAGCGCGCGTCCGCGCCCAGACTTCACCCTGGAGGAATCACCATGATATGTCTCAAACAGACCGCAATCGCGCTTGCCATCGGCGCCATCGCCGTTCCGGCACAGGCGGTCAACCTCACCGCCGAGACCACCGGCAGCGGCAGCGCGCCTTACCTGTCCGTCACGCATCTGGCCGAAATCGCGGCCGAGAACAAGATCGCGGACATGCAGGTTCAGTCGGGGCAGACACTGACCAACTCCGTGCTCAACGTGGCCGAAGGCAAGTCCGACATCGCAGCGGCTCCTCTGGGGCTCACATTCCTGCTCAAGCTGGGTGCCGGCCCCTACGCGGCCAAGAAGAAGGAAGGCGCCGAACTGGCCGGCAGGCTGCGCGCGCTATGGCCGTACAACTTCGGCGGCTACGCGCTGATGGCCTTCGACAGCAAGGGCATCGACAGTTGGGATCAGGTCAAGGGCAAGACCGTCTACAACGGCCCGCCGCGTGGTGCCGCGCTGACCACGGCACGCCAGATGATGCAACTGGTCACCGGATTCCAGGAAGGTCAGGATTACAAGGGCTTGCAGGTCAACTGGGGGCAACGCACCAAGACCATCCTCGAGGGTTCCGCCGACGCCAATCTGATTCCGGCGACGATCCCCGCCGATTGGATCGTCGCCGCGCAGGCGGCCGGCAAGGTCACGGTCATGTCGATTCCCAAAGATCGCTTCGAGACCCCCGAGTTCGAGCGTTGGTCGAGTTCGCCCGGTGTCGCGGCGCTGACGATTCCGGTGGCCGACATGGGTTACGGCGATGGGGTGACGGTGGTGTCCGAGGACGGCATCTATCGCACGGTCGTGACCACCGGTGCCGAGGTCGTCAATGCATCGATGTCCAACGAGATGGCCAAGGCGCTGACCGCGGCCTACATCAAGACGATGGACGCGCTGCAGGCGAAGGTTCCCTGGGGCAAGCACCTCGGCATCGGCGTGCTCGATGCCAAGCGCTCGGGCTTCTGCGGCGCGATGCCGCTGAAGTACCACCCCGGCGCGGTCGCCGCCTGGGAAGAGGCCGGTCACAAGGTGCCGGATTGCGCCAAACCCTGATCCACCGAGCCCGGAGCGCCGCACCGGCCGAGATCACACGACCCGCCGCACCCTGATGCGGCGGCGGACATGAGGAGCCTCTCATGACGACAGACGACACGCGTTTTCTCGGTGGTGCGCACGGTGCGCGCCGCTTCGGCCTGGCCATCGGCCTGGTGTTCGTGCTCATCGGGCTGGTGCACAACACACCGGCGATACCGGGCCTGGACGAGGCGGTCAGCCGCTGGGCGGGCAGCCCCACCTTCTCGATCCGCAAGTTTCCGTACGAGTGGCTGTATCCGCTGTCGTTCACGATGATGATGATCATCGTCGTCTGCCAGCACTCGATCGCGCGCAGCATGCGCGAGCGCAGCAAGGCCTGGCAGACGTTCGGCTGGTTCATGGACGCGGCGCTGCTGATCATGGCACTGGCCGTGGCCTTGGCGTATCTGATCGAGATCGAGTCGGTCTGTCTGATCGACCGGGTCACGGGCGAGAGAGCCGCCTTTCTCGACTCGGCGCTGAAGGCCCAGCAGGAGATCGCGCGCACCTATGGCCTGCCGATTCCCCAGACGGTCGAGGATCCTCAGTGCCTCAACACCACCGGGGTCTGGCTGTTCGCGATCATGGGGCTCGCGACCGCGGTCTTCCTCGCCTACAACGTCAGGGTGTGGGGCCTGCCGCTGGTTGCCGTGGCGATCGTGCTCGCATCCTATGCCCTGCTCACAGTCGCGCTCTGGTACATCTACGGCGCCGACGACATGAACCGCTATCTGGTGACGAAACTGGGCGGTGAGCCCAGGCAGCTGATCGACGGCCTGCCCAATGTGCACGACATCCTGATCAGCAACAGCCGCGGCTATCTCGGCCAGTTCCTGGCCGTGCTGATGGACATCGTCTTTCCCTACATCATCCTTGGCGCGCTGTTCGGTGCATCGGCGGGCGGCCAGGCGCTGATCAAGGTCGCATTCCGGCTCACGCGCCACCTGCGCGGCGGCCCCGGCCATGCGGCGATCGTCAGTTCGGCACTGTTCGGCACGATCTCGGGCGGGCCGGTGGTCAACGTGCTGTCCACCGGGCAGCTGACCATCCCCATGATGCTCAGGCGCGGTTTCTCGCCCGCCTTCGCCGGCGGCATCGAGGCCGCCGCCTCGAGCGGTGGCCAGATCATGCCGCCGGTCATGGGCGTGGCCGCGTTCGTGCTTGCCGCGCTCACGCTGGTGCCCTACAGCGAGGTGATCGTGGCGGCCGCCCTGCCGGCGCTGCTCTACTTCTTCTGCCTGTTCCTGAGCGTGATGTTTCAGGCCCGCAAGCAGAACATTCAGGCGGTTGGCGAACTCACGGCCGAGATGCGACTCGATCGCCAGGAGAAGCTCAATCTGCTGATGATCGGTCTGCCCATCCTGCTGATTCTGGTGTTGCTGCTGACACCGAAGGAGTCGGTCGGCTGCGGTCCGTTCGGCTGGCTGCTGGGTGCGGTCACCGCCACCGATGCCGCTGGAGCCTGCGTGGCGACCGAGTTGCCTTGGCTGCTACAGATGGCGCAGAACTCCGCCGGTGACGCCGGCTCGGCGGGCTGGTGGTCGGTTGTGCTGCTGCTGTTCCTGTTGTTCATCGATCCGCAGGTGCGCGCCGCGCCGATACGCATCGTCAATGCGCTGGCCGAGTCTGGCGTCCTGATCAGCACGCTTTACCTGATGTTCCTGGCGGTGACCGTCATCGATGTCAGTCTGTCCTTCACGGGTCTGTCCGATTACCTGTCGCGCGACATCCTCGGCTGGTTGAAGGGTTTGAACATCAGCGCATCCGGCACACCGATGCTGCTGATGCTGGCACTGCTGGTCACGATGGGTCTGGCGGTGCTGCTCGGCATGGGCATGCCCACGGTGCCGGCTTACATCAACGTGGCCTTGCTGATGGGTCCGATGCTGATCGGCCTGGGCATCGCAACCTTCACCGCGCACATGTTCATCTTCTATTTCGCGGTTGCGTCCGCGATCACACCACCGGTCGCGATTGCCGCGTTCGCTGCGGCCAGCCTGAGCAAGAGCGATCCAATGGCGACCGGATTCTCGGCCGTGCGCTCGGGCATCGTGATGTTCGTGATTCCGTTCGTGTTCGCGTTCTATCCCGAGCTACTGCTGATCGATGCGGCGATCACCGATGCCGCCACCGGCGAGTTTCTGGCCGGCTACGACGGGCACTTCCACCCCTTGGACATGCTCTGGCTGATGACGCGTCTGACCGTGGCGCTGTACCTGCTCGCCAGTGCGCTCACGCGCTTCGACCGGGCACCGATCGGCGGTGGTGAAATGCTCCTGCGGCTGTTGCTGGCGGTGGCCGTGGTGATGGCCCAGCCCGCCTTCTACGGGCCCGGCTTGGTGGCCACCGCCTTGCTGCTCGTCTGGCATGTGACCCGTTCGACCGGTGCCCGCCCGGCAACGGCATGAGAACGCGCGAGCGCCGCGCCAGGCCGGGGCGTTCGCAGTGCCCCGACGGAGCTCCGAGCTCAGCCGATCGTCACCCGCCGATCGGCCGCCATCACCTCGGCCGACAGGTGACTGGCGGCGAGCACCGACCTGCCGGCGAGCGCACCGCGCAGTCCCGCGAGCAAGGCCGCGGCCGTACCAGCGTCGAGACCGGTGGTCGGCTCGTCGAGCAGCAGCACATCGGCGTCACGCAGCAGCAAGCGGGCGATGGCCAGGCGACGGGCCTCACCGCCCGACAAGCCGCTGCCGCCGTCGCCGAGGACGGACTCCAGGCCGCCGCGGGCTGCGATCACGCGCTCGAGCGCCGCGCCGCGCAGTGCCCACCAGAGCCGATCGTCATCGGCCTGCGGCGCGGCCAGACGCAGGTTCTGCGCGATGCTGCCGGCAAACAACTGGCTGCGTTGGGGCAGGACTGCATAGCGGCAGCCGGCGGCCCATCGTACGTGCCCCGTCTCGGGCGCGATCAGACCGGCGGCCAGCAGCAGCACAGTCGACTTGCCGGCGCCGCTGGGCCCGGTCAGCGCCAGCCACTCGCCCGCACGCAGCTCCATCGAGAAACCATCCAGCACCGGCGCTCTGCCGGCCGCGTGGCGATAGCGAAGATCGGCGATCGTCAGCAAGGTGTGCGCCTGCGAAGGCTCCGCGGACGACGCCCCGGCCAGAGCCCGCGAGCGATCCGGGGACGAGGGTGGCCCGACGGACGTTGAGGGCTCGGACCGGGCACGGCGCCACACCGATGCACGCCGTTCGGGCACGCCGGCGGTCGTAGGCTCATCGCGCAGCAGCGGCGACACTCTGGCCGCCGCCATCCGGCTGCGTGTGATGTCCAGGATGGCCCGTCGCAACGGCTGCAGCAACTCGTTGAGCGCAAGCGCCACGAACACGGCAATCGCGATCCGGGGGGCACTCAGGGCGAGCCCCGGCCCCAACCACAAGGCGCCCGCGGCCGCGAACATGGTGACCATCGGCGTGCTCACCGCGACCACCCGCTCGATGCGGTCGAGGCGCGCAAGCGCTCTGGCGCCGAAGTCACCGGCGGACCGGACCGCCGCTGCCTGGTCGGCGAGCCGGCCGCTGGTGGCGAACTCGGTCGTGCCGCGCGCGAGATCGATCAGCCGCAGCCTTACGGCGTCGAGTGCGAGAGCGTGGCGGCGCACCGCCGGCGCCGCCGCGCCGATGCCTGCGGCCAGGACGATGGCGGCCGCGCCGGCCACCCAGCCCACCACCCACAGCGCGATCCACGGATCGACCAGTGTCCACAGCAGCACGAAGGCCGCAAGAATCGAGATTGCACCGGTGACCAGCGGCGCAACGATGCGCAGATAGATCGCATCGAGTGCATCCACGTCGCCCGTCACTCGGTTGAGCGCAATGGCGCTGCGCATCGCCGCGAGCTGCGCGAACGGCCGGCGCGCGAAACCGTGGAACAGACTGACCCGAAGCCGCGCGAGAAAGCGCAGCGTCGCATCGTGCGTGATCAGTCGCTCGCCGTAGCGGCCGCCGGTACGCACGAACGCAAGCAGGCGGATGAACGCACTCGGCGCGAAGACATCGAACGCCAGGCCGGCGCTGGCGGCACCGGCGATCGCGGCCGCGGTGATGAACCAGGCGGACAGCCCGAGCAAGGCGATGCCGGCCAGCTGCGTGATCGCCAGCAGCGCCAACCCGGTCGCGAACGCGCGCGGGTGCGCGCGCCAGGCGATGCGCAGGACCGGCCACCATGCGCGTGCCGCGCCCGCGCGGCTCATGATTCGGAGGCCTCGGTCTCGGCCCTGGTTCGATCGGCAACGCCGATGACATCGAGGCGAACGATGCGATCGAGGCGGGCGGCCAGGGCCTCGTCATGAGTGGCGACGATCAGGGTCGCTCCATCGTCGGCCAGCGACAGCAAACCGTCGACGACTGCGGCTGCCGTGTCGGCGTCGAGATCGGCGGTCGGCTCGTCGGCGAGCACCACCTGGCGTGCGGCGTGCATCGCACGGGCGATCGCCAGCCGCCGTCCCTCGCCACCCGAAACCCCCTGTCCGGTCTCACCGAGCCGGGTGTCTAGGCCGTCGGCCGCGCGCGCGACGAAGTCGGCCGCCGAAGCGCGCGACAACGCGCGCTCGATGCTGGCGCGCTCGCGAGGATCGCCGGCCAGGGCGACATTGGCGCGGATCGAACCGGCGATGAAATGCGGTGACTGACCAACCCAGGCGATGCGCTCGCGCCAGGCGTCGGCGGTGCCGTCATCGAGCGATGCGCCGGCCACCCGGATGCCCCCCCCGGCGGGCGCAATCATGCCCGCAATCGCGAACAGCAAGGTGGTCTTGCCGGAGCCGGACGGCCCCATCAGTGCGACACGCTCGCCGGGCGCGATGGTCAGCGTCAGTGGGGTGGCATCGGGATGCGCGCGCACGGCGATGAGCTCGATACCGGGGGCGCCCTCCAGCGGCACCGCCGTCCTGCCCGCGCCCAGCAGGCGTGCGGTATCGCCCAGGGTCTCGTCATCGAACTCCGTCCCGACCGCGGCGGCCGATGCGCGATCGTGCCAGGCGGCCGCGAACTCGCGCAGCGGCGCGAAGAACTCGGGCACGAGCATCAGCATCAGCAAACCCTGGAACACGGTCAGCGGACCGCCCCAGGTGCCGAAGGAGAACATGCCCAGCAACGAGAAGCCGACATAGATGGCCATCATGGCCACACCGACCGCGGCGAGCAATTCGAGCACCGCCGAGGACAGAAAGGCGATACGCAGCACCGACATCGTGCGCGCACGCAGTCCTTCGGCATGCGTGGCGAATTCATCCGCCACGCGCGCCTGCGCGTCGAGCACGCGGATGTCCACCAGGCCGCGCAGGCGATCCAGGAAGATGCCGCTCGCCTGGCCGATCTCGGCCATCTGACGCTTGCCGGCATCGCGCGCGGCGACGCCGATCAGTGCCATGAACACCGGCATCAGCGGGCCCACGAGCAACAGCACCAGACCCGCCAGCCACGAGATGTAGGCGATCGTCAGCAACACCGCCGTGGGCATCAGCAGTGCACGCCAGCGTGTGGTCGCGAAGCGCACCAGGAACGGCAGCAGGGAATCGAGCTTGTCGGCACCGAGCGTTGCGATCGTGCCGGCCAGTGTGCGCCCGGCATCGCGCGGCGAGCGGGTGGCCACGTGCTGGGTCAGTTGGGCGCGGGCATCGCGAACACCCGCGCTGGCGGCCGCGAATGCGATGCCGCCACCGCGCCATTCGAGACCTGCACGCAGCGCGGCCAGCGAGAGCAGCAGGACGATGACGAGTGGCGGTGTCAGCGAATGCGCGGTGGTGGATGTCGCGGCCGAGGCAGCCGCCGATGCGCCGACGCTGGCGGCCGCCGAGGCGGTCACGCGCGCGCCCGCTGATGCAGCGGCGCCATCGGCGGTGACGAACGCGGTCAGCAAGGCGGCGATCAGCGCGGCCTGACCGATCCAGAGCAGGGACGCGCCCGCGACCAGCAGCGCGCCCAGGTTCAACCGTCGGGCATGAACGGCCTGCAGCGCGTCCAGGCGCGTCATCGATGCCATGGGGGTAGCCTCAGGCCCGCGCGGCGGGTAGCGGGCCGGGTCTGCGCCGCAGGGCGGGCCAGTCAATGAACGGCCGTGCAGCGCGCGTCAGAGGTGAACGCTTCGCCTGTGAGGGGAGGATGAATAGCCGCATCGGGCCGGGTAGGTCACGAAGCCAAAGCTTCTTATACCAGCTTTCAAACGAACCCGCGGCCCGCTCGCCCGGTCAGTCGAACACCAGGGTGCCGTCGTCGAAACGGGCCGCCGGAATGTCGTCCTTGTCGAGCCAGTAATCCTGCGTGTGACACCAGGGCATGCGCTCGCCCTGCCTGGGCAGCAGCGCGATGCCGCGCTGCACGTAGCCCGGATTGAAGTTGTCCTCGGTGATCCAGGCCTGCAGTGGCATGTCGGCATCCTCGGGGCGAAGTCGCGGCACGACACGGGTCGCCTCACGGGCGGACATTTCGTCGAGCAAACGGCAGACGAACTCGGACAACATGTCGGCGCGCAGCGTCCAGCTCGCGCGCAGATAGCCGAATACCCAGACCATGTTGGGCACACCGGTGAACATCATGCCGCGCCAGGTGACCGTGTCGGCGAAATCGAGCGGCTTGCCGTCGATCGTGAAATCGATGTCGCCCAGCACGCTCAGATTGAAGCCGGTGGCGGTGATGATCAGATCGGCCTCGAGCACCTTGCCGGACTTGAGCAGGATGCCGTTCTCGACGAAGCGGTCGATGTGATCCGTGACCACCGAGGCGTGGCCGTCGCGCACGGCCTTGAACAGATCGGCGTCCGGCACGAACGCGATGCGCTGATGCCAGGGGCGGTAGCGCGGGCTGAAGTGCTCTTCGACCAGATGACCATATTCACCGAGCGCGGCGCGCACCGCGCCCAGCAGTTCCTCGCGCAACTTGTCGGGTTCTTCGAACGAGCGCCGCACGATGGTCTGCTGATCGAACAGGATCTTGCGGCGCACGATCTCGTGGATCCAGGTTTCGTCGATCTTCAGTTCGCGCAGCATGTCGGCCACCACATTGGCGTTGCGCCCGGTGACGAAGTACGTCGGCGAGCGTTGCAGCATCGTGATGTGGCGGCACTTGCCAGCCATGGCCGGAATGATCGTGGCGGCGGTCGCACCCGAACCGATCAGCACCACCCGCTTGTCGGCGTAGTCGAGATCTTCGGGCCAGTTCTGCGGATGGACGATGCGCCCCTTGAATTTGTCCATGTCGGGCCACTGCGGCGTGTAGCCCTCGCTATGGCGGTAATAGCCCTGACACATCCACAGGAACCTGCCGGTGAAGCGCAGCCGCTCACCGGAATCGAGGCGCACGACATCGAGGGTCCACAGCCGCGACGCGCTGTCCCAGCGCGCGGCTTCGATCTTGTGCCGATAGCGGATGTGCGGCGCGATGTCGTTTTCCTCGATCACCTCGCCCATGTACTTGAGGATCTCTTCGGCCGTTGCGATCGGTGCGCTGGTCCACGGCTTGAAGCCGTAGCCGAAGGTGTACAAATCGCTGTCCGAGCGAATGCCCGGGTACTTGTGCGTGCGCCAGGTGCCGCCGAAGCTCTCCTGTGCCTCCAGGATCACGTACGAGGTGTCGGGCCGGCGCTGGTTCAGGTGCCAGGCGCCACCCACGCCTGAGATGCCCGCCCCGACGATGAGGACGTCGAAGTGCTCGGTTCGAATGGAATCCCGCGTGCTCGGGGCTTCGGCGACTTCGGCCATGTGTGTCTCCAGGAAAGCGCAATGGCCGCGGCGCGGCGGCCCAGGGTTCGATCGTACACGCGCGCCCCGAACCCTTGGGCGGCCGCGTGGGCACAACTTGAGGTTTCTCAAGGGAACCGGGCCGATGCGCCGTCGTCGACCCAACAGCGCCGCGCGCCTGGCGCGTGGCATCGCGCATAATCGCGGTCCCATCGAATTGTCGGAGGACTGAACACCATGTGGTTTCGCAATCTCGTCGTCTATCGTGTTCCCGCGCGCTGGGATCTGTCCTCCGAACGGCTGGCAGAAATGCTCGCGCCCCAGGCGTTCGTGCCCGGTTCGGCGATCGACGAGGTCGTCACCGGCTGGGCGCCGCCGATCGCCGACGACGAATCGCTGGTGGCGACCGTGCATGGCCAGCATCTGCTGAGCCTGCGCCAGGAAAAGAAGCTGCTGCCGGCGCGCGTGATCTCGCAGTTCGTGCGCCAGCGCATCGAGAAGATCGAGCAGACCGAGGGCTACAAGCCGGGCCGCAAGCAGGCCAAGGAGATCAAGGAAGAAGTGCGCGACGAACTTCTGCCGCGCGCCTTCAGCCTGGCCAGCGACACCGCCGTCTGGATCGACCCCCGCAACGGCTGGCTGGCGATCGACACCGGCAGCGCGGGTCGCGCCGAAGAGATCTTCTCGTTGCTGGCACGGGCGATCGAAAAATTTCCGGCCCGACCGCTCAAGCTGCCGCGCCCGATCGCCGAGGTGCTCACCGAGTGGCTGCTGGCCGGCGATGCGCCCGATGGATTCACGATCGATCAGGATGCGGCGCTGAGCGCCCGCCAGGGCAAGGCCTCGATCCGCTATGCCAACGACGACCTACCCGCCGAAGAGGTCGCGCGCCACATCGAGGCCGGCAAGCTGTGCACGCGGCTGGCGATGACCTGGGCCGACCGCATCAGTTTCGTGCTGACCGACAAATTCGAGATCAAGCGCATCAAGCCGCTCGAGATCCTCAGCGACGAGTCCGGCCAGGCCGAGGGCGATGATGCACGGGCGCGCTTCGAGGCCGACGCCATGCTGATGACCCGGGAATTGGCCGCCCTGCTCGATGCACTGGTCCAGGCCTGCGGCGGCGAGCAGATCGCACAGGCGGCCTGAGCGTCGCGGTCCGGACCCCGGGCCGGGAACATCCCGCCGTTCCGCGGGATGTTCTCGCTGCGGCGAACCGTTTGAGATAGGCTCGCGCCTCAGAAGGTTGACGCCTGCCAAGGCACGAGAACAAGATCCGAACGGAGACCCCCATGGCTGAAGCGCAGAAGCTCATTCTCGACTATGTGCTGGAGCATGCCGAGAAGCAACCTGACCGCGTCTATCTGACCCAGCCCGTCGGCGGCGGCAAAGTCGTCGACTACACCTGGGCGCAGGTGCTCGACCAGGCCAGGCGCATGGCCGCGCACCTGCAGAGCCGGGGCTTCGAGCCCGGCGCACGCATCGCCTTGCTGAGCAAGAACAGTGCGCACTTCGTGATGGCCGAACTGGCCATCTGGATGGCGGGCTACACCACGGTGGCCATCTTTCCCACCGAAACCGCCGACACGGTGAGCTTCGTGCTCGAGCACAGTGAGGCCAGCCTGCTGTTCGTCGGCAAGCTCGACACCTGGCCGCATCAGGCGCCCGGCGTGCCCGTCGATCTGCCGAGGATCGCGCTGCCGCTCGCCCCGGCCACCGATTTCGACACCTGGGATGCGATCGTCGCGCGCACCGAGCCGATGCCCGGCCGGCCGAGCCGCAATCCAGACGACATCGCGATCCTGCTCTACACCTCGGGCTCGACCGGCACTCCCAAGGGCGTGATGACCTCGTTCGCGGCAATCACGACGGCCGGCCGTACCGCCACCGAGCACACGCGCAAGAACACGGGAGCAGGCGGCGATAGCCGCATGCTCTCCTACCTGCCGCTCGCGCACACCTTCGAGCGTACCTGGGTCGAGGCCGCATCGCTGATCGACGGCAAGTCCCACCTGTTCTTCGCCGAGGCGCTCGACACCTTCGTCGCCGATCTGCAACGCGCGCGTCCCACGTTGTTCATCTCGGTGCCCAGGCTGTGGCTGAAGTTCCAGCAGGGCGTGTTCGCGAAGATGCCGGCCGAGAAACTCGACCGGCTGCTGAAGATTCCGCTCCTGGGTCGGCTCGTCGCGCGCAAAGTGCTCAAGGGCCTGGGTCTCGATCAGGTGCGCATGGCGGGCAGCGGGTCGGCGCCGATGCCACCCGAGCTCATCGATTGGTATCGGCGTCTGGGCCTGCCGCTGTACGAAGGCTACGGCATGAGCGAGGACAACTCCATCTCGCACACCTCCGACGCCGGGCACAACGCGGCCGGTTACGTCGGCATTCCGATGGCCGGCGTGCAGGTGCGCTTCAGCGACGAGGGCGAGATCCTGATCAAATCGCCGGCGCAGTTCACCGGTTACTACAAGCGGCCCGATCTCGACGCCGAGGCCTTCACCGACGACGGCTTCTTTCGCACCGGCGATCTCGGCGAGGTGGGCAAGAACGGCCTGCTGAAGATCACCGGCCGCGCCAAGGAGCAGTTCAAGACCGCCAAGGGCAAGTACGTGGCCCCGGCGCCAATCGAGAACCGCATCAATGCGCATCACATGGTGGAGCTGTCGATGGTGTCTGGCGTCGGCCAGAGCGCACCTTACGCCCTCGTCGTGTTGGCCGAAGAACTACGGCCGACCGTCGAGCGCGAAGCGGTGCGCAGCCGGGTGCACAGCGAGCTAGAACAGCTGCTCGAACAGGTCAACGCCAAGACCGCCAGTTACGAGCGCCTGCAGATGCTGGTGGTTGCCGCCGAGCCCTGGACGATCGAGAACGGCTGCCTGACCCCGACGATGAAGATCAAGCGCCGAGGCATCGAGGCCACCGTGGCCCCGCATGTCGAGCGCTGGTATTCGGCGCAGTCGCGCGTGATCTGGGCCTGACGGCCCGCCGACGCGGACTCAGAGCGGCGCGAGCCGCCTGAGTTCGGCCACCTCGGCGGCGGGGAATCCGAAGAACTCGAGATAGGCCGGAATCATCTCGAACAACATGTCGTTGCCGTTGACCACGGGATGGCCCCTGGCCTGGGCGGCCGCGAGCAACGCCGTGCGCGCCCGCCCCAGCACCACGTCGCCGACACACGCGCCCGCGTCGATACGCCCGGGCTCGATCGGCGGCGGATCGTCGTCGCGCATGCCCACGGGCGAGGCATTGACGACAATCGAGTGACCGCACGGATCGTTCGACCCGACCACGATGGGCAACGCCGGAAAATGAGCGCGCAGGCGGGCGGCGAGTGCGTCGGCTGCTGCCTCGCGCGGGTCGAACAGACTCAGGCGCGCGCAGCCGGCGTCTGCGAGCGCGGCCGAGATCGCCGCACCGACGCCGCCGGCGCCGACGATCATCACCGAAGCATTGGTGATCGGGACCGACGCCGCCCTCAGCGCCCGCACGAAGCCTTCACCGTCGAACATGTCGCCGACCAGCCCGCCGTGCTCGTCGCGCCGCACTGCGTTGCAGGCGCCACAGATCTCGACCGCCGTGCTGCGGCGATCGAGCAAGCGGGTGACGGCCACCTTGTGCGGCATGGTGATCAGGGCACCCGCCACATTGCGCAGGCGCATCACCAGTGGCAGGAAGGCGTCGAAATCGTCGGCCTCGCAGCCCATCGGCACGACGACCGCGTCGATGCCGCGCTCGGCGAACCACGGGTTGTAGATCAGTGGCGCAGTGAAGGTGTGCGTGGGCACGCCGATGTGCGCGAGCACTTGGGACCGGCCGCTGATCGTGGGCATGGGCGCAACAATGGAAAAGAGTCACTCGGTGCGCAATCACGCCGGCCCGACGGTGCCCGGTTCGGGCCTCGCCAACCCGGCGGTATCGCGCGCGTCGGCCGCCAATACCGCGGGTGTCAGCGTGCGCACCGCATCGTACTGGGAAAGGAAGATCTGGCCGTTGAGTTCGTCCACGAAGCGGCTTTTCCTGAGGCGATCCATCACCGGCCCCTTGACCTCGGACAGGTGAAAGCCGATGCCGGCGTCCTTGAGCCGGCGGTTGATCGCCTCCAGGCTCTCGAGCGCGCTGAAGTCGATGGCGTTGACGGCCGAACACATCAACACCACGTGCCGGATCGGACAGCCCTCGGCCACCCGGCCGTGGATCAGGTCCTCGAGAAAACGGGCATTCGCGAAGAACAGGCTCTCGTCGACGCGCAGACTGAGCAGCGTCGGATCGGTGAGCACGCTATGACGATCGATGTTGCGGAAGTGCTGGGTGTGCGGCACCAGACCGACCTCGGCCACGTGCGGGCGTGAAGTCTTGTACAGATGCAGCGCGATCGACAGGCCGACACCGGCCGACACGCCGACCTCGACGCCCGCGACCAGGGTGAGCAACATCGTGATCGCCACCGCGGCGAAGTCCGACCACGAATAGCCGGCGGTGCGCTTCAGGATCGACAGATCGACCAGGCTCAGCACCGCGACCACGATCGTGGCGGCCAGCGTCGCCTTGGGCAGAAAGTAGACCAGCGGCGTCAGCGCGACGGCCGCAACTGCCAGGCCCATCGCCGTGAACGCGCCGGCGGCCGGGGTTTCGGCGCCGGCGTCGTAGTTGACCACCGAGCGCGAGAACCCACCGGTGACCGGATAGCCGCCGGTGAGCGCGGCGCCGATGTTGGCCGCGCCCAGGCCGATCAGTTCCTGGTCGGGATCGACGCGCTGGCGCTTCTTGGCCGCCAGCGTCTGCGCCACCGAGATCGACTCGACGAAGCCGATGATCGAGATAAGCAGCGCCGGCACGGCCAGTTGACGAACGAGGTCCAGCGACAGATCGGGCAGCGTGAGCGGCGGCAGGCTCTGCGGTACCTCGCCGACGATGCTCACTCCGCGATCGTGCAGGCCGAGCAGCCAGACCGCGGCGGTGGTCACCACCACCGCCGCCACCGGCCCGGCCTTGGTGGCCACGTCGGCCAGGGTGGGCCCGACACCTCGAGCGCGCAGCAGCGGCTTTAGCCCCTTGCGAACCCAGAACAGGAAGCCGGTCGCGGTCGCCCCGATGACCAGCGTGATCGGATTGAGCTCGCCCAGGTGGGTGGCCAGCGAATGAACGATGTCGGGCAGCGTGTCGCCACCGGCCGTGACGCCCAGCAGATGCTTGAGCTGGCTGGCCGCGATCAGGATGCCCGACGCGGAGATGAAGCCGGCGATCACCGGATGGGACAGGAAATTGGCCAGAAACCCGAGCCGGAACAGGCCCAGGAACAACAGCATCGCGCCCGACAACAGCGCGAGCGTGAGCGCGGCGGCCGCGTAGCCCGCGGAGCCCTGCCGCGCGACCTCGCCGATCGCCGCGGCGGTCATCAGCGAGATCACCGCCACCGGGCCGACCGCCAGCGCGCGACTGGTGCCGAAGATCGCATACAACACGATCGGCACGATCGAGGCATAGATGCCGGCCTCCGGCGGCAGGCCGGCGAGCAAGGCGTAGGCCAGCGACTGCGGGATCAGCATGATCGTGACGATCACCGCCGCGATCAGATCGTTGGTCAGTGCCCGACGGGTGTAGGTGCGGCCCCAGTCGAGGATCGGCAGGTAGCGGCGCAGGGTTTCGATCATCGCTGGTGACCGGGGTCGGCTGATACTTGAGGGCGAGACGACTGCCTGTCGGACACAGCATGCACGCGAACGCCGACCGGCTTGCGTCGAACGCGGTCGGCGCGCATCAGTTGGCCCTGGCCACCCGCTCCGCGGGCCTGGCCGGCACGATCACAATGCGTTGATCGGCACCTTCAGCATCGGCCGGCCCGCCTCGTCGGTGGGCATGCGACCGGCGCGCATGTTGACCTGCAGAGAGGGCAGGATCAGCCGTGGCATGTCCAGTTGGGCATCGCGCTGGGTGCGGAAACGCACGAAGTCCTCACGCGTCTTGCCGCCACCCACATGGATGTTGGCGGTCTTCTGCTCGCCCACTGTGGTCTCCCAGGCGAGCGGGCGGCCGTTGGGGCCGTAGTCGTGGCACATGAACAGGCGCATGTCTTCCGGTAGTGCGAGCACCTTCTGGATGCTGTCGTACAGGACGCCGGCGTCGCCGCCAGGGAAATCGGCGCGAGCCGAGCCCGCGTCCGGCATGAACAAGGTGTCGCCGACGAAGGCCGCATCGCCGATGACATGCACCATGCAGGCCGGCGTGTGGCCGGGTGTGGACATCGCGAAGCCCTGCATCTCGCCGACCATGTAGGGTTCGCCGTCTTCGAACAAGGCATCGAACTGACTGCCGTCGCGCGCGAAGCCGGTGCCTTCGTTGAAGATCTTGCCGAAGGTTTCCTGCACCACCATGATCTGGCTGCCGATGCCGATCTTGCCGCCCAGGCGACCTTGGATGTAGGGCGCCGCCGAAAGATGGTCGGCATGCACGTGGGTTTCGATCAGCCACTCGAGCCGCAGACCGTGCGACTCGATGAAGGCGATGATGCGGTCGGCGTGAGCATAGCCCGTGCGTCCGGATGCGTAGTCGATATCGAGCGTGCTGTCGATCACCGCGCACGACGCCGAGGCGGGGTCCTTCACGACATAGCTGAAGGTGTTGGTCGGCTCGTCGAAGAAGACCTCGACTTCGGGGCGAACCGACATCTGCACAGGATAGTGAGTCATCGGAGGAGATCCTTTGAGTCGTTCTCAGTCGCTCCAAGTCTATTCGAGCTTGGCGACCCGGTCAAATACCCATACTAGTAGGGGTATATTGATGCGCTCGGCCGGGCGCGCGAGACGCCCCCTCCGGCGCGGCTCGATACCGGGGTCAGGCGCCGCGCAGGCACAATCGATTGCAGTGCGCCGTTTCGCCGGCATCTTGCAGACCAGCACACTGAAGACGGTACGATGCACGGGTCATATCGGACCCAGGCATGCAGATCCCCGAACACCATTCGACCCGGGACGGAGCCGCCACGATGCATTCGATCGATACGAGGCCATTCCTGAGCGCCGACGTCTTAACCCGACTGTGCGCGCGCGGCCGGGTGCACACCTTTGCCAGGAACACCGTCGTCGTCAGTGAGGGCGAACCCGCGGAGACGCTCTATGTCGTTCTTGCCGGAGAGCTTTCGGTCTACGTTTCAGACGAGAACGGCAAGGAGATCGAGCTGAACCGGCTCGGCAAGAACGAGTTCTTCGGCGAACTGATGCTGGCGAATGCGGTTCGCACGGCATCCGTGCGAACGATCGAGGCAAGCCGCCTGTGCCTGGTACACCGCTCGGACTTCGAGGCCTTCGTCATGGCATCGCCCGAAATCGCGGTGCAGCTGATCCACGCGCTGATCGAGCGCGTGACCGCGCTGACATCGAGCGTTCGCAATCTTGCCCTGATGGACGTCTATGGAAGGGTCGCGCGGCTCTTGCTCGACGCTTCGATCGTCGAAGACGAGAAGTCCGTCGTCCCGGACGTCAGTCAGCGCGAGATAGCCGATCGCGTCGGCGCGTCCGCGGCCATGGTCAATCGGATTCTCAAGGATCTGACGACTGGCGGCTACATTCGGGTTTCGCGAAAGCGAATCGAGTTGCTCAAGGAATTGCCCAAGCGCTGGTAGCAGGCCGACGCCATTGCGGCCCGTTCGTCGGCGGATTCATGCCCGACCCCATCGCGTACTTTGGGAACACGTTCGGCAATGGCGATCGCTTGCCGGATCGAGCTGACGCCCAGTTTTCCGATGATCGACCTGATCTGCGATCGCACCGTACTTTCACTGACGTTGCGGGCGAGTGCCACTGCCTTCGGAACGAGGCCGGCAATCAGTTGACCGAGCACATCGGTTTCACCAGGGGTCAGGCCGAACCGCCTTGCCAGATACTGATGCGCGGCGGCGTCCCCGGGTCGCTCGGGCGGTAGTGCCGCCAGAATGTATTCCTCGTTCGTCCCGTCTTCTTCGACGTTGATGGCCGAGATCGCGACGATTCCGTCGCATGCGTCGCACTCCAGTTCGAACAGGCTCGTTGCCTCGGCGTTCGCGCGACGCGACCTGTGCTCGAGGGTGCGCACACCCGATGGCAGCGAATTGAAACCGGCTGCCCAGCGCAACAGAGATTCGAATGCGGGACTGGCCATTGCCGCCGGATTCGCGAACAGGCAGACCCCGGTTCGGTCGAAGATCATCAAGCCCTGCCGTATCCAACTGAGCGCAGCCCAGGCAGGACCCGCGGTGGAGATCAACCCGCCCGGCACGCCGGTGTGGCTCATTGCTTCGAATTGCTGTCGATCTCCCATCGTCGCCTCGCTGGTTCGTCACCTCATGACTCGATGGTCGCGGTTTCGCGACTCGTGCAATAGTCGCAATTGAGCAAGGTGATGTTCACTATTGAACGCGCCCGCCCCCACCGGGTGGTCGATGGGCGAACATTCTCCATCGTGCCCCGCGCTGCGCCGGTGATGTGGCAATGCCGCCTCGATCCGTGTGTGTCAGGGCATATGGCAACACGACGGGAATCTGAATGAAGCAAACGCTGGACAGCATCACGGCGAAGGTCTTGCGCAGTCCTCGAACCCTCGGGACGATCCTGTCGCTGGCGCAACGCATCCGCCCGGTCGCACGGCTCGGGCAAAATTTCTTCGTGTTCAAACATGCCGACGTTCGCACCGTGCTTGCCGACACGGGCGCCTTCGAATACGGCGAAGGCATGCGATCCAAGTCGCCGCTCGGCGAGTTTCTCGTCGGCATGGACGACTGGCCCGCTACACTGCGCGAGAAGGCCATCGTGCGGCAGTCGATCGAGGCGTCCGAGCGATCGCGCCTGACGTTGGCCCTGGAGCAGGCCTGGGAGGGCGCGGCCTTGTCGCCCCCTCAGCCGCCACTGGTCTATCGCCTCGAGCGCACGGGGCCGGGCACACCGCTGGATCTGGTCGGCGACTACGTCGAAGAATTCCTGATCCGCTTCAATGAAGCCTTCTTTGGTGTCGCCCCCCCCGCCGACGGCATGCGCAGCAAGGTCGTCTCCGAACAGGGCAGGAGGTTGATGGCGCAGTGGCTGCGCAAGGTCGGCTCGCTGGTGTTGCTCAGCCCTCCGGCCTCTTTCGGTCTGCAGGCCGTCGCCGAACGCTGCGCCAAGGAACTCGGCGATCATCTGGACCAGGTGATCGGTGCCGCGCAATACGCCGCCGAGAGCGAAACCGAGAGCGCGCCGACGATACTCGCGTCATTGCTACAGAAGCACCACGAGGTGACCGGCGAGCGTGCCAATCGCGACTTCATCCGCCGGCACCTGTGCGGCCTGTTGCTGGCCGCCAACCCGACGGTGATCAAGTCCTTCGTGATGACCATCGTCAATCTGGCTGCCGAACAGCCCAGCGCCGTTTTCGATCACGAGGCGGCCGACGCGGGCTCCACCGAGACCGTCCAACCGTATGCGCGTCTGCGCGCTCTGGCATCGAAGAATCGGCTGAGCGACACGACGCTTCGCCAGGCGATTCTCGAGGCCATGAGGTTCTCGCCAACCTTTCCCTTGTTGTCGAGGACCTGTCCGCGGCACGCGCATCTGCAATCTCCAAGCGCCGGCAGCATCGTGATGAATCCTGGCGCCAGAGTCGTCGTTTCGCCGTTTGCGGCGATGTTCGACGAAGCGGTGTTCGAACGCAACTATCTGTTCTCACTGTCACGCCCGGAGGACGACTACCTCCACTTCGGATATGGCGGCCATCGCTGTCCCGGCGACCGCATCGCCATCGCACTGCTCATGTTCCTGGTGAGAAAGATGCTTTCGCACCTGCCGGCCGAACGGATTCGTGTCGAAGCACCCGAATACGATGGCCCGACCGTGCATCGCTGCGTGGTGAAGATCGATCCATGAGACATCGCCCGCTGACCTTTCTTTGCGAGCTGGACAATCTGCCGATCGTCCGCACAGACGATGGCGCCCGCTCCGACTCCGAATCGCTCGAAAAACTTCGGCAGTTCCTGCGCGAGCGTGGCAACCAGCTGCAGGCCTTACTGAAGGCCGGTCTCTCGACTGCCGAGCGCGCCCGCGTGAACGAGGTCCACTACCTGAGCGTTTGCATCGTCGACAAGACCGACGGCTCGCCCGGCATCTGGGCGGCCCGCCCGCCGGAGCGAAACGACGCCGATCCGGCGACCGGCCAGGCCTGTCGCCTGTTGTGCATCGAGTTCAACGTCGACGATTTGTCGCGGGAACGTCTTTGCACCTTCATCGCCCGCTTTCGGGAAGACATCAACTACGTGCTGGGTCATTGCAGCGGATTCTGCCGCGACTGGGAGGCAGAGAAGGTTCTCGACTGGCTCTATGGGCACAAGGCAGCCAATGGCTTCGGCTCGGCCTGGCGCGTGCCTCGCGACGATACGCTGTTCTTTGCCGCGAACGTCGGTCGCACCAGGGCGCAGATCGCCGACGAGCACAAGCTACTGATCCGCGCACGCGGGCTTGCCCGCGATCTCGCAAGCACCACCACCTCCAGAACCCAGCTCTGGGAGAAGCTTCGCAGCCGCCTCCGCCGGGAGGATGCCTTCGCCGAACTCCTGCGCCGTCGGCCCTTGCGGAACTTCTTCGTGATCCTGCGCGAGGCCTTGACGCTCGAGAACGTTCTCGCGACCGTTGCCGGCTATACCCTGATCATCGTCGCGCTGGTCGGCCTCTACGCCTATGCGATCTGGCTCGGCAAATATGGCGCGACGGTCGTTGGTATTGGCGCCGGGCGCGGCCTGGTCGCCATGGCGATTCCGCTGCTGGTATGCGCCTCGGTGGCCGCGCCTGTGGTCGCTGCGCTGATGGCGTTCTGGGATTCGATGCGCGAGAAGCCCACCGACCTCGCCTGGCGGGGAAGCGTCCTGGCGTGGCGCGCCGCCATTGCGCGTTCACTCGAGTTCGCGCTCTGGACGATCGTCGTCATCGGCCACCTGATCCTGATCGATCGGGCCATCAGCGTCATCATCGACGCCTGGCTATGGGTACTGGTGCTGTTCGTCGTCGGTTTGTTCCTTGCCACCGGCATCTTCATCGCCCTCGTGCTGAACGGCGCGGCCGTTGCGATATGGCGCTACTCCCTGTTCGTCTTCCTCGGTGGTTCGTTGCCGATCTGGTGGTTCACGGTCGCCTCGACACCGGCCTACACGCTGCAGACGTTTTGGGATTTCGCCATACCCCTGATTCATTCAACGGCCCTTGCCATCCTGGTCGCCACGAGCGCCATGTTCGTGGCACTGCTTCCGCTCATGGTACGGGTGCGGGCAAGCCGCATCGTCACGATGCTGGCGCTCGCCGCCGGCGTTCTGGTGATCGGGCTCACCGTGTCCGCGGGGTACCGAATCGTCAGCGGGGTCTGGCCGAGCTTCATGAATCCGTGGAACATACCAGCGGTGAAGGCCGCGTCCGCGAGCGATTGCAGCGAGAACGCTTCGCGCGCGCGCGGCCCATGCAGCGACGATCAATGGTTCATTTATTCGCTGCCCTTCATCCAGTCGGCCCAAAAAACCTTTGAGGCGAAGGCATCCACGGCCGCGTCGCCGGCGGCGCCCAAGGTCTCTCCGAGGCCCCTGGCGGTGATCGTCTTCGAGGACACCGGCTTGAGCACGGGTCTGCAACGACTCGGCATGAACCCCGGGCGCACGCTCGCGAAGCTGCAGGAATTCGAACGATGGCCGCGATTCCAGGGCTGGATCGTCGGGTTCCTGTTCACGATACTGGTCGTGAGCACGGTACTGCGCGTGCGCGACCTCTTTCGCGTGGCGAAGCTCATCGACAAGGCATCGGGCGGCAAGGCGGACCGCTATCCGACCCTCGATCTGACCCGGCGCGCGCAGATCACCGCGCGCGAGGGTGTACTGCCGCAGAATCACTTCGCCTCCGTGACGACGATCAAGCAAGGTCAGCAAGGCGTCATCGAGCTCGTGTTCCGACTGATCCGACTGGGCCATCTGACCATCTACAACCGCGGCCATCTCGCCGATATCAGATCGATCCATTTCGCGCGCTGGATCATGCTTCCAGATCGGCGGCTGCTTTTTCTCACCAACTACGATGGCGACTTCAGCAGCTATCTCGGCGAGTTCCAGAAGGTGCCAGGCGTCAACCAGGTCTGGGGAGCCACCGAAGGATTTCCGCGCAGCTTTCTTCTCTCGATCGAGGGAGCACGACGCGAGAAGCTGTTCAAGGACTTCGCCCGCGCGTCCCAGGTCGAGACACTGATCTGGTACTGCGCCTATCCGGAACTATCCGTGCAGGAAATCGAGCGCGCGACGCGATTGCGCTACGCCCTGGCCCACGATTCGACACGCATCGAAGCCGATCTCGCGCACCGGCCACGATCGTTCTTCGCGCTGAGACGGCCCCTGAACGAGTACGAGATCGAAGATCTCCTGCTCAATGTGCTCCTCTTGTAGGCCCGATGCCATGACATCCGAAGTTCAGAAGCAGGAAGCCCTCTGGCAAAACGTGCAGGGTCTCGTCGTGCGCGGTTACAGCAGCAAGGCCTTTGCCGCCTATGTTCTGTTCAGTGTGCTGGATCGTGCGCTTGCGGTCGGGTGCCTCAGACATTTGCTCGAGACCGGACGTGTGAATGCGGCGGCGGACTCCGCGGCCGCGATGAACCCGGAGGCGTGCGTGAACATCGCCTTCACCGCGTCCGGACTCGAGGCCATGGGCCTGGGAAGCCGGTCCGAAGCCATGGACAGGCACGGGCGGTTCGATCTGGGCATGCTGAAGAATGTTCCGGTCGAGTTTCGCGAAGGCGCTGACAACCCTCATCGACGCCGGACCCTGCGCGACGGCGACCATCCTTGGGAATGGCGCGATCGCAACTTCCACGGCATGTTCATCGTCATGTGGGGTGGCGGCTCCGACGCTCCGGCAAGACTTCCTACTGCATCCGAGGCCTCACGCACGACCCGTGACGCCCTCGAGGGCTTCGAGGAAGCCTGGATGGCTCTGTTCGGCCAATGCCACGTGCAAGCCAGGTCTGCGTTTGAAACAAGGGTTCTGCCAATTGCCTGGCATTTGCGGGGTTACCGCGAACACTTCGGTTTTCGGGACGGCATCTCGCAGCCGCGCTTCACCCCCGCACCCGAGCACAGAGCCCTTGCGGCACCAAGCGAGAGCGAGCGCGATATCCGCCTCGGTGAATTCCTGCTCGGCCATGTCAACGAGTCCGATGTCCGGCTACCGCCGCTGGCCATTCAGGAAGCGGACATCGATGCCCGCCAGCATCCTTTGTCCGATTGGCTTCCCCGGCTCGGCCACGAGTCCGGCGCCAGAGACTTCGGCGCCGACGGAAGCTTTCTCGTCTTTCGTCAGTATCGGCAGCATGTCGAGCGCTTCGAACGCTTCCTGGACGAGCAGGCGGATCGCGCCCTGCAACGGCTCGCCCCCGCTCTTGTCGATCTGGTTCGGTGTCGGCCGCAAGGCCTTCGCGAGCAATACGAACACACGGCGGCGATGGAGCGCTTGCTCGACATGGATTCATCGTCGATCAGGCGGTCGAGCGAACTTGCCGTGTTGGACCATGCTCGGCAGGCATGTCCAAGCCTGGTGCCGCAGCTTGCACGCTGGATCGACCGAGGCGCCCTGCCGCATGTGCTCGCCGTCAGCATCGATGATGCATCGCGAGGCGCAAACGCGCGGGTCGGGCCACCGGCCGTCGCCGCGATCGAGAAGATGCGCTCGGACAACGTCGCCGAGGTCGCGGCGTTGCCCGAGCGTGGGAGCGCCGAAGACGATTCGCCGGCCCGCACGCTTCGAGCCCTGGCCGGCAGGTATCTACCGTGCTTCGAGGCCTCGCTTGCTGAGTTGCGCAACGAGTTCATCGCGTTTCTGTCGCACCGCGACGTCATCCTCCATCAGGTCTTGCGTGCCGAACCGGATCGCTGGCCCTGGCTTCAGCTGTTGGAAGCCTTGCGAACCTACGCAATCGCGAGAGAGCGGAGCGCAGCGACTCTGATGGGGCGTTGGCGCAGTGGCGCTTCGCTGGTTCTGAGCCCCGACGCCGACGATGACAGGCTTGCCACCGAGAACGACTTCAGCTATCGAGACGAGGATCCGCACGGCTTTCGTTGTCCACTCGGCGCGCATGTGCGTCGGACCAATCCGCGCGATGCGCTCGGTTTCAGCCAGCCCGAGCTGAGCGCCAGTGAGGCGCTGGCGCGGGTTCGTCGTGCTCGCATGCTGCGCAGAGGGCGCCCCTATTTTCATCCGTCGGACCCCGATCACGTCGGGCTTCATTTCGTCGCGCTGACCGCCAGCATCCGCGACCAGTTCGAGTTCGTGATGGCGAGCTGGGTTCAGAGCCCGGAGTTCGGAAACCTGCTGGGAAGCGTCGACCCGATCATCGGCAACAAGACATCGACGAAGGCGAAGTCGTTCCATGTTCCCGCGGCGCCCGTGGGCAGGTGCCTCGACGGATTGGACGACTTCGTGAGCACGCTCGGTGCCGGCTACTTCTTCCTGCCGAGCATGGCCGCCCTGCGCTATCTGGCCAGAATCGCACCAGACTGAGCGACGCCCGGCATCTGCTCAGCCCACAGGGACGATCGGATTGAGCATCATCGGCTCGCGGTCGAATTCGGGGCAGCACACGTCGCCTTCAGCTGTCGCGATACTCGAAAGCGCAGTGCCCGTACGGGAACAACGTTGCTCGATGACCCGCGCCAGACCCAGGGTCGGTAGCATTCCGCACTGCGCGGCCAGCTTGGCCGCGTTGCGTGCATTGTCGACCGCGGCTTGTTGGTCACCAGCCGTCTCGGCGCAGGCGGACAGCAACAACCAGGCCCAGGCCAAATGGCCGGACTCGCCCAGCTCGGCAAGCGCGGAGACCAATTGCTGCGCCGTCGCGCGCGCATCCTCGTGCCGGCCGGCACTGGCCTGGGCGAAGGCCAGCCCGTGGAGCAGGAAGTGGTGGCCGTATCGTGCGGCTCGCTCGTAAGTACGCTGTGTCAGCGCTTTGGTGGCGACGTCGATCGCTGCGTCGGCTCGGCCGTTCATCGCAAGAGCAATCGCGAGGCGGCCGCTGACCGGGGCGTGCATATTGTGAATGGCATGCCGCTCCGTGCGCTCGAGCGCTTGCGTCAGCAGTGCCTCGGCCTGCCGACTCTCGCCCATCCACAGCTTCATGAATGCCAATTCCTCGGCGACGAACACCTGAGAGTAAGGTTGTTCGCTGAGTTCGGCGATCTCGAGGCCTTCCTGGAGCACCGTCGCGGCGCGCTGGAACTCGCCCAGATTCGTCAGGGCGGAGCCGAGATAGGTGCGGGCGAAGACACTCGGGAGACCCACCCACCCCAAGCGCTTGAGCCTGAGCTCGCCATCGAAGGCGGAGACGATCTGTTCCGACAGCGCGCAGGTGGCGTCGTATTTGCCGTATGCATGCTCGATGGTTGCGAGCGAGTGCTTGGCCGCCAGCTCCAGTCGCACGTTGTCTTGTTGACCGGCAATCGTCAGGGCGTCCGCGGCCGCCTGCGAGGCCCGATCGTATTGGCCACGCATCCATTCGATCGTGGCTTGATGAATACGCACGGCGCCCAGCAACGCGGGATTCGGAAACTCGGCGAGCCGGCTCTGGGCCTGGTCGAGAAGCTCGGCCATTCGTTGCACCTGCCCGAGCACCAGCAGAGGCATCATCGCCTGCAGCCTGAAGGCCACGCCGGTCTCCGCATTGGCCTGCGTCGACGCAAGCCCGTCGACCGCGGGGATGGCCATCTCGAGGATGGAAACGGCCTCACGGTTCGCGTAGCGGGCCAGTGCCCGACGGACGGCCGGCGGCGCAAGGCGCACCACCAGATCGGTGCGACCCGCCTCGTGAGCGTGATACACGAGGTTGCCGACGAGCGGGGCGGCCCGTTCCCCATGGCGCTCGACGACGGCAGTACATATCCTGCCGTGCATGCTCGAGCGATGCTCGGGCGCCATTTGCTTGCGAATCACTTCGCCGACGACATCGTGGATCAGCCGTGCTTTGGGGATGTGGTCACCGTCGCTGGTCCAGGAGACGAGCTGCTGCCCATGAAGAATGTCGAGCCAGGTCGATACGTCGTCCTCGTCGACGTCGAGAACCGCGGCGACGTCCGCCACGGCCACAGCTGCGTTGAACACGGCGATCACGCCGAGCGTGCGCCGCAGCGCTGGCGCCAGACGATCGACGCGCGCCGAGATCAAAGCCTCCAACGAGGGCGGCACGGCGGTTGTCGCGGAACTGTCGGCGCGAATCTCTGGCGATGCGGCCGCCGCAGTCCGATGTCCCCACGAGCGCAGCATTTCTTCCATGAACAGCGCATTGCCGGTCGTGGACGCCAAGACCCTGTCCCGCACCGAGTACAACGCCGGATTTCGACCGATCAGTGAATCGATCATCGCCTCGCACTCGGTCGGGCCGAGTGGCTCGAGTTTGATTTCCGCGACGTGCTGCGTGCGAGGCAGGGACGGCCTGTCGCGCGTCGTCATGATCACCGCCAAACCGGCGACCGGCTGACGTAACAGCGGTGCCACGAAGTCGTCGATTGATTCTTCGTCGCTACGATGCAGATCCTCCAACCACAGGATCTGGCGGGAATCGCCTGCCATGCACTCCAACAGCGCGCGAAGTGCCGAGAACGAGCGCTCGGCGAAGCGCATGGGGTCCGACGTCTCCAAGACACGGCTGTCGACGTCGAGGTCCAGCAACTGAGCGAATGTCGGAGCGTAAACCGCCAGCCCATATGCCTTCATCGCGCTGCCGAGTTGCTCGCCCCGCTCCTTGGCGCTCGCATCGTCGCGCAGGCGGAGCAGTCGGCGCAGGCAGGCGGCCAGAAGGCCGTAGGGCTCCGGGCGGCCAATGCCCGCCTCCACGCGGCAGACGGCATCCGAGCCGAATCGTTGCCGCGTGAGAAGCTCGAGGACCAGCCTCGACTTGCCGATCCCGGCCTCGCCCTGGATGAGGGCCGCAAAGCCGCTCGCTCCATTGGCTTGACCAACGATGCTGCGCAGCAGCCCGAGTTCGACCTCTCGACCGATGAACGGCGTCAGGCCGCTGGCCGCGCGGATCTCGAAGGGATCGCCTGGCAGGAGTCGGCCCAGCACACGAACGCCCTGCGGTTCACGGATCCCTTTGATGATCACGCACTCCCGCTCGCCGAGCACGACATAGCCATCCAGAAGAGCCGCCGTGGCATCGGTTACGCAGGTCTGACCCGGTTGGGCAAGCGACTCCATTCTCGATGCGACGTATGTCGTCGGCCCGACCGCGCGGATGTCCAGGGAGAAGTCATTCTCGGCGGGCCGTATCGATACCTCGCCGGAATGCAGGCCGATTCGCGCCCGCGGCAACCAATCCGTTTCCGACAGATGCATTCCTGCGAGTCGTTCGTGGATGCGTGCGGCGGCGGCGGCGGCACAAAGAGCGTGCGTCTCGTGGGCAAGCGGCGCGCCGAACATGGCCATGATGCCGTCGCCAAGAATCTGCGCCACCACGCCGTCGAACGAATGGACGGCCTCGACCATCGTCGAGATCAGATCGTCGAGGGCGCGGGCACTACGACGGTGGTCTTGAGAGGTCACCCATCGCGTCGAGTCGGCAACGTCGACGAACATCACCGTGGCGAACTTCAGCGATTGGTCCAGGGCGGCCCGACCACGCACGAGCCGGGCCACCAAGGGGTCGTCGGCCAGCGGAACCATGGTTCGCGCGACCCAACGCAGGCTCGCCCCGCAGTGGCTGCAGAAGTTGCCGGTCGCCGGGCATTCGTGGGTGCAGACGTGGCAGATCCGCGTGCCGGCCAACCTGGTGTCGCCGAAGCCTTCGAGCGACCCACTCTCGGGGACTGCCATCGCGGAACTCGTTCCTTTCTTCTGTTCTGTCCGACCAACCCAAATGGGGGATAGAAGGGCCTTGCCAACCCGAGATCATCCAGCGACGGCGTTCCGCCGAAATGAAGGAATCCATTGCGGCCGCGCCCACGCCCCTTCGAGCGGCATCTCCCGGCCACCCCTGCCAATCGATATAGCTGAGAGGGCCTACCGGCTTTAGGTTACCGATTTTTGTTGTCCGCGATCAACGATTTCGCGCACCGGCCGGCGGCTCGATGGTCCGGTCGCCGATGCGTCGCGTGGATCAGTAGCCGCGGATGCACCGCGATCGAGCGAGCCATCGGCGGCGGAATCGCGCGTGCCGGTGGGATCTTCCGCGACGAGACTCCCTTCGCCGATATCCTAAATTTAGGCGACGAGCGCGCTCGACAAAGCGGGCAGGCACGAAGACATCCTGCGACGAAACGCCGACGGCATTTACGAATTCGCCGGCGCACCAGGAGTTGCTGGGCCCGGCCCATCGCCGAACGGCAACGGCCAGCCACGTTGGCGCTCGGTGTCGATCGTCGCGGTCACGGTCATGCCCACGCGTAGCGGGGGCGAATCCGGGCGCGGTTCGATGCGCAGACGCACCGGTACGCGCTGCACCACCTTGACCCAGTTGCCGGTGGCATTCTGCGGCGGCAGCAGCGAGAACTCCGCGCCGGTGGTGGGTGCGATGTCACTGACCACGGCCTGCCATTCGATGCCCGGATAGGCGTCGACGGTCAGAGTGGCGTGCTGACCTGCTGCCAGGTGGGTGAGCTGGGTCTCTTTCAGATTGGCCTCGACCCATAGGTCGCTGTCGTTCACCAGGCTGAAGACCGGCTTGCCTTTCTCGACGAACTCGCCGGCTTGCAGGCGCATGTTACTGATGATGCCATCGGCCGGGGCACGCACGATGGTCTGCCGCTCGTGAGTACGGGCCAGTTCCAGCCGATGCAGCGCCGCCTGAAAGGCTGGATGCGCCTCGTAGGCGATCTCGATGTCGCCACCGAGATTGGTCAGGGCGCGGCGGGCGCGCTGATCGAGAGCGGCAACCTGCTGGGTCGCGACCCGCAGTTCATGGATGGCTTGCTCGTATTTCTCGTCGCTGACCACGCCGCGTCTGGTGAGCTTTTCCTGACGCTCGAGGCGACGCTGCAGATAGCCGACCTGTTGTCTGGCCGACCTGATCGCGGCCATCGCCTCGAGGTAGTCGGCTCGCATCGAGTCGATGGACACCTTGGCGAGTTGCAGTTCGGCCTCGGCCTCACCGACCTGCGCGCGCAGCGGTTCGGCATCGAGGCGGAACAATTCGCTGCCGCGCACGACACGCTGATTGTCGGCGACGGCGACCGCCGTGACCCGCCCGCCGATATCGGCACTGATCGCAATGATGTCGGCCCGCACGTAGGCGTTCTCGGTGCTGACGTAGCGACCGCCCGTGCTGTAGAAGTACAGCCCGATGGCAATGGCGGCCAACGGCACGGCGATCAGCAGCAGCAGGCGGCCGAGCACACGCCCGAAGCTTCTGCGGGCGCTTCGTTGCTCGCCGCGCGGCGGCGTCGGCTCGCTCATCGCCGCGCGCGCTTCGGCGCTGACGATGGATCGCCAACCATTGCGGTGTCCGGCTCCAGCAGGTTCTCCTTGATTCGCGACAAGGTGTCGATGAGCTGCTCGCATTGCTGTTCGCCGAGCCCGGCAAGTGCCTGGCGTCGCACGGCCGACGCGTGCCCGCGCATCTGCCGGACCATCGGTTTGACATCCAAGGTCAGGTAGACGCGATTGACGCGGCGGTCGTTCGGGTCGCCGCCGCGCTTGATCCAGTTCTTGGCTTCGAGCCGGTCGAGCAGCCGCCCGAGGCTCGGCTTCTCGATCTCCATCAGTTCGGCCAGCTCGGTTTGCGAGAGCCCGTCGCGGTGATAGAGATGGGTCAGCACCCACCATTGCGAGCGGGTCAGCCCGAGTTCGCGCACGCGGCGATCGAAATTGGTACGAAGCAGCCGCGCCACGTCGTGCACGATCAAGCCGAAGTTCCGGTCGGGACTCTCTTGCTCCATTCCGGCATTTTATTTAGCTATGCAACCATTGGCAAGGATACAATCAGCTCGCCATTCATCTCGGCGCGCGAAGCGACGAAGCCGCCGGTCATGCCCCCGGGAGCGCGAGCACGAACCGTGAGCCAGAGCGTCGACAGCCCCGCCACCTCGTCAGCACCGAACCCGTATCTGGTCCTGCTGACGGTGTCCGTGTGCACGATGCTGTACGCGATGACCGCCACCGTGGTCAATGTCGCGTTGCCGCAGTTGCGGGGATCGCTATCGGCCAGCCCCGACCAGATCGCCTGGGTGGTGACGCTGAACGTGGTCGGCACGGCCATCGTGACACCCATGACGGGCTGGCTGACCGCCAAGCTGGGTCAGCGCAACCTGCTGTTGGGCAGCGTCGCGGGTTTCGCGGTCGCCTCCTTTCTTTGTGCGACCGCGCAGTCACTGGCACCCATGTTGCTCTACCGCGTCCTGCAGGGCATGTTCGGCGCGCCGATCGTGCCCGTCGCTCAAGCCGTGGTGCTGGCGACATTCAGCGATCACCGGCGCGCGATGGCGCAGGGCTTTTTCGGCATGGCCGTCGTCGCCGGCATGGGCATGGCACCGGTGGTCGGCGGCTATGTCGCCGAGCACTACAACTGGCGGGCGATCTTTCTGTTGCTGGTACCGGTGAGCGGCGTGGCACTGATGCTCACACTGGTGTTCATACGGACCGGTGATCGCGATGCCAGTCAGCGTCTCGACTGGACGGGCTTCCTGTCGCTGTCGGTGGTCATCGCGTGCCTGCAGCTGCTGCTCGATCGCGGCGAGAACCTCGGCTGGTTCGATTCGCCCGAGATCTTGCTCTATGGCGCCGCCATCGTGCTCGGCGGATATGTCTTCGTGGTGCACACGATGACGGCCGAGCGTCCGTTTCTGAATCGTGAGCTGCTGCGGGATCGCAACTTCGTCGTCGGCCTGCTCCTGGTGAGCTTCTATGGCATGCTGAACTTCACCCCCATTACGTTGCTGCCGGCGATGCTGCAGCCCTTGATGGGTTATCCGGACGATCTGGTGGGCTGGTTGCTGGCCATGCGCGGCATCGGCATGGTGGGCGGGTTCTACATCGCCGGGCGCATGGGTCGCATCGATCCGCGCATCAGCATGGCCGTCGGCTTCGCCATGATCGGTGCCAGCGGCTGGGCCCTGGCCACCGTACACCCGGCGATGCAGGCCGACTGGATCGCCTGGGCCGGGATCGTGCAGGGAATCGGCAGCGGCATCTTGTGGGTGCCGGTCACCACGGCTGCGTTCGCGACGCTCTCGCCCCGCCTGCTTCCCGACGGCGCGGCGATCTTCCATCTGCTGCGCAACATGGGTCAGAGCATCTACATCGCAGTGTCGTTCATCGTCATCGTCCGGTCCACACAGGTCAACACCACGGAACTCGGACGGCTGCTGTCGCCCTTCGACGAGCGGCTGGGTTACGGTCAGGTCACCGGCAGCTGGAGCACGGCCACGATACCGCAGCTCAGTGCGCTCAGCGGCGAGGTGCTCAGGCAGGCGCGTCTGATCGCGTTCAACAACGCGTTCCTGCTCTACACGGTGGCTTGCTTCGCGGTGATTCCGCTGGTACTGCTGTGGCGCAGGCCGCGCGCACGGCCCGGATCGAGGACGATTGGCTCTTAGCCGCAGTTCGACGTGCATCGGGCAGGGTCGGCCAATGGCGGGCTTGGTCGGCCGAGCGGTGGGCACGGACCCGAACTGTGTCGGTTGGTCCAGGCTGCTGTGTCGGGCGCGATCGAAGCGATTCGTTCAATAGTGAACCGGACAGCGTCGAAAAATCTTCTTCCTGCATCGCGTGCAGCCGGACAGCATGGTGTCCTCTTGTCGCGCAGTGACCCGGGCTGCCGAAGGGGCACCTGCCGTTCGCAGCAGATCCGCATGTCAAGGAGTCAGCCCATGAGATCACGACTGGCAGGATTCGACGATGCCATCTCTTACGCCGATCGTCACTGGATGCAGTTCGAGGCGGAACGAGATCTGTCTCCAGAGCTCGTCAGGATCATTGGCGCGAGCGGATTCTTCGACGTTCTCGTGCCCAAGGCGCTCGGCGGCCTCGCCCAGTCGCTCACCACCTGGTTCGACCACACGGAGGCGCTGGCCAGGGCCGACGGCGCAGCGGGATGGGTCGCGGGTCACGGAGCACTCGCGAATGCGCTGCTCGTGACCGGCGGCGACACAAGACTCACACATGCCTTCATGCAGGCCGATCAACCCCTGGCCGCATGGAGCAATCTGCCCAAGGTGGTGGCCCGCGAAACGGACGGCGGACTTCGGATCACCGGCCGGTGGGGCTTCGTCTCCGGCTGCAGTCACGCGACGTGGGTTGGCGGTGCGATCACGCTCGACGCATCATCGCAGCGCGCGGGCCGCCGGACGATCGCCGCCCTGGCGCCTCGTACGCAAGCCAGGATCGACAGAACGTGGAATCTGCTCGGCCTGGAAGGCAGCGGCAGCCACGACGTCTGTTTCGACGATGTCTTCGTCCCCTGGGAACACACCTTCGCCTGGCCCGTGCTCGAACCGAATCCGGCTGTCCAGGGAACGCGTCACCTCGCGGGCATCTGGTTCATCAGCATGACGGCGGCCGCGGTCGCTCTCGGGCTGGCCGGTGCCGCGCTCGAATTGCTCGACGATGAGCTCGCGGGCAAGCAGAACCGACTCACCGCCCAGCCGATGCGATCCAACCCGGCGCTGCTACGTAGCATCGAGAAGGCTGAAGGCGTTCGCCACGCTGGCCGCAGCGCCGTACGGAGCATCCTGCACGACATCGACGTCGACGCCGACCACGGCGTGCAACTTCCCCTCGAACAACGAATCACTGCGGTGCGCGCCGCGGCCACCGCTGTGCGCTTCAGTGCCGACGTGATACGCGAGTGCGTCGGCATGGGCGGCGCCAACGCCCTCAACCGGACCCACAAACTCCAGAAGGTATTGCGCGACGTCGTATGTCTGACCCAGCACATCTCGTCCAACGACGCGATGTTCGAGAGCCTCGGGCTCGCCCGGGCCGGAGACGAACTGATGGCGGCGCGGCTCTGATCGGTTCGAACCTTGGTTTCCCTCGCGCCGTACGTCACCAAGCACGGGAGGTTCAGACATGTCTCGCAACATCGTCTTCACCAGTCGCGCGGCCAAACCGCCGGCAATCTACAGTCAGGCCGTCGTCGCTGCCGGCCTGGTCTTCGTCTCGGGCACCGCACCGCACGACCCGGCGAGCGGCGAGATCGTGGGCGACACGGTCCAGCTGCAGACAAGGCAGTGCCTGACCAATATCGCCGCCATTCTCGAATCAGCCGGCAGTTCGATGGACAAGGTCGTCAGCGTCACGGTCGTGCTCGCGGACGAGGAGGATTTCGCCGGCATGAACGAGGAATACGCGAGATGGTTTCCCGTCGACCCGCCGGCACGCCAGGGGGCGAAACTGCCCGCCCGCATTCCGGGGCTGAAGGTCTCGATTGCGGCGATCGCAGCCGCCTGACAGGCTGCTGAAGGGGCGAACCGTCGCGGTCATCCGCATCGGCGCGCACGGGGTGCCGTCACGACACTCACCTGCTACCCGCTCACCTTGGCAGTCAGCTGGCGACCATCATGTCTAGAGCGGGACGGTGCCGGCATCCTGCCAGGGCACCAGCGGCGTGCCGTCGGGCTGCGCGCTATGCTCGGCGTAGCAGTTGACATCCGATGGAAAGACGACCCAGGGCGGCGCCGCGCTCGTGAAGATGTGACGGTCTGGCCGCAGTTCACCCGGCTCGTCGAAGGTGCCGCCGAACATCCCATAGGTCTTGAATCCGGATCGCTCGAGCGACAGTGCGAGCCGGGTTCCGCATTCAGGACAGGCGTGCACCTTCAGAACGCGTCCGTGGACTGGCGACACATAGTCGTAGGTCCGCAGCGGGGGGCCACGGAATCGGACCTTGTCGCATCCGAAGATGGGTTCGACCAGACAGATACCGCCTGTCAGGCGCTGGCAGAACCGGCAATAGCAGACGAAGACCTTGTCGGGTGCACCGCTCGTTTCGAACGTCACTTCGCCGCACAGGCAGCGCCCCGTCATGGTTCGGTCGGTCGATTCGCGTTCGGAGCTCATGTCGATGTCCATTGAAAGGCGCGTCGCGCACGGAACGATGTTAGACAGATAACACTGTCGATTCAGGCCACTTTTCGTACGAGCCGGCGTTGAATATCGGACATCGTCGATGCTGGCCACCAACCCTTCCGGCTGCATTTTCGGAGACCGCCAGGCGGGCAGCCGCTCCGTCGAGTCCGGCGCGACCGACGCGCAGCCGTGACGATGGAAGCGTCGTCGGGCGCCGTCCGGTCGATGTCGCGGCCCCTGTGAAATCGCCTCATCAGCATCGGCGATGCGCGCCGACCGCGCCTTCTCTTACATTGGATCTCCAACGGCACTCGGCGTGCTTGCCGCACCGCTTCAGGCCCTTGCTGCGCCGAACTCGTCTCCCGGGCTGACCCTGCATGAGCACCGAGCTAGCAAGTTCCGCGATTGGCCCGACTCGTCGCCGGTGGGTCGTTCTCTGCCTATTGTTCGGCGCCCGCACGGGGCTGGGCTATCAATTCCAGTCACTGGCTTCGCTCAGTGAGCCGTTGATCGTCGAGCTCGGCTTCGACCACACGACCATCGGCAGCCTGATCGGTCTATTCATGCTCGCCGGTATTCTTCTTTCCTTTCCCGCCGGCTTGGCAGCGCGCCTGGCAAGCGATCGTGCCTGGGTCGTGTTCGGCCTGATCGCCCTGGCCGGCGGCGGCGCACTCGCCGCTTGGTCCGGCAGCTATGGATCGCTGGCGATCGCTCGCCTGCTTTGCGGTGTCGGCTTCGTGTTCGGCACGGTCTACCTGACCAAGATGGTCGGTGACTGGTTCGAGGGCCGTGAGCTCGCGACCGCGATGAGTGTTCTCGTCATGAGCTGGCCGATCGGCATCGCACTGGGCCAGGTCCTGCATCCGTGGATCGCGGTGCACCTGGGTTGGCGTGCAGCATTCATGATCGCGGGCGCGTACTGCCTGGTGGCGGCCGCTGTCGTGGCGATCGCGATTCCTTCGGCGCCGACGGCCGGCAACAGCCTGGCCGGCGGCGCTCGATTGGCCGCACGCAATGTCGTCCTGACTTTGCTCGCTGCGGTCGTGTATGGCTTGTTCAATGCGAGCTATGTGATCTACCTGTCGTTTGCGCCATTGGCGATAGCCAGTGCGGGCGTGCAGCCCCTGGCGGCCGCGGCCATCGCCAGCGTCGCCAGCTGGATCATGATCGTTTCCGCGATCGTGGCCGGCCGCTTCGCCGACGCTACAGGACGAAGCGACGTCGTCATCTACATCGGCAGCCTCGCGTCGATGGCCAGCCTGCTCGCGCTGGGGCAGCCCGGCCTGTCGTGGCCGGCCGTACTCTTGTTCGGCCTGGTGGGCGCGGCCCCGGCCGGCGTGATCATGTCGCTGACTGTCGAAGCGATGCCGGCACAAGCACGCGCGCTCGGCATGGGGCTCTTCTATACCGTCTTCTTCCTGCTGATGACTGTGACGCCGCCACTGGCCGGCCGGCTGATGGATGGCGTCGGCACGCCCGCGGCGCCGCTCGCACTCGCCGCGGCACTGGTGGCGGGGGCCGCCTTGGCGTGTGTTTGTTTCCGCTTCGTACAACGCCTGGGCAGGCGTGCTTGAGACCGCCTCGGCGAGGATCGCGAAGCCGCGCTCGGTGTCGCCCGCGATGCATCACAACTCGCCGCAGAAGCACGGGAACGGCGCTACCCGGAGCCGCACTCCGGCAGCATAATCGCAGTCATGGATTCGACGACGACCCGATCGCCTGTCCTGTCGGGACAATTGCTATCGGCCCTTTCGGACGCCGGGGTCGTCAAGACCTTCCCCAAGCACGCGATCGTCGTCGTCGAGGGAGAACCTGCCGAGCGACTCTACATCATCGAGCAGGGACAGCTGCGGGTCTATGTCTCCGACGAAGACGGCCGGGAGGTCGAGTTGAACCTTCTTGGGCCCGGCGAGCATTTTGGTGAATTGATGTTGGCAAGCGCCAAACGAACCGCGTCGGTGCGCACGCTCGAGGCCAGCCGACTGCGCATGATCGGGCGCGAGGATTTCGAAGCGCTGATCGTCGATCACCCGGCACTGGCCTTTCACCTGATCCAGACACTGATTCACCGGGTCAAGGTGTTGACCGAGAACGTGCAGAGTCTGGCCTTGATGGATGTCTACGGTCGCGTGGCCCGCCTGCTTCTCGAGTCCGCCAGCCCCGGCACCGACGACACCTTGGTCGTCACGCAGATCAGCCAGGCTGCCATCGGCAAGAAGGTGGGCGCATCACGCAGCATGGTCAATCGCATTTTCAAGGATCTGACGGCGGGCGGCTACATCGCAGTCGATCGCAACGGGATTCGGCTGCTCAAGACGCTGCCCAAACGCTGGTGACCGAGTGCTTGCACCCGGCACGGCAGGCCGTGCCGGCCGAAATGCAGGCAAGGTCCCGACGCACGACGGACCGGCAAGGCCCGGTCGACGTGGCGCGAACACGTTGTGGACCGCATCGTCGCTTCGAATCGGACGTGCCCGACGCTCGTGTCGCAGCCGGGATGAAATAATGTTCCGAGTGGGCGGTGTCGCGCCTGCCGACCTTCGCGAGGGGACCCCATGCTGACCCGGTTCGACGAATACCTGATCCACCAGACGCCCGAGCCGCTCGCGCATCCGCAGAGCATGGACCGCAATCACTACGACCGCTATTGGTTGGGCGGCTTCGATCCGGAGTCACGTCTCTATTTCGCGCTCAGCTTCGGCCTCTACCCGAACCGCCAGGTGATGGATGCGGCATTCAGCGTCGTGCGCGACGGCGAGCAGGTGGCATTCTTCGCATCGCGGCGCGCGCCCCGAGAACGGGATGACACCACGATCGGCCCGCTGACGCTGCGGGTGCTGGAGCCGATGCGCAGCCTCGAGCTCACATTGGCAGCCAACGAGAGCGGCTTGCAAGCGCGACTGCGATTCGACACGCTCAGCGCATGCGTCGAAGAGGATCGTCAGACCCTGCGTCACGGTCGTTTCACCTGGATGGACGTCACCCGCTTCACGCAGTTCGGACGCTGGTCGGGCGGCCTGTCGGTCGACGGAGCGTCCGAGTCGTTCGATGGCCGCCGGGTCTACGGCATCCGCGATCGCTCGTGGGGACGGCGGGCGGTCGGCGAGGCCGACAGCGGCGCTCCCGCCGGGCCGCGCCAGGCGTACTTCGTATGGGCGCCACTGTTCTGGCCCGATTCGGTCAGCCTGGCGGTGTTCTTCCATGACCCCATGGGCCGCCCGCTGCACGCCGAGGCCAAGACCGCACCGCTGTATGCATCGCCCGATCGGGTGCCCGGCATCGACGATCCCGGCATCGTCTGGATGAACGGTGTGACTCACGATATCCGCTACCGGGCCGGTTCCCGCTGGGCCGACTCGGCAGCCCTGAAGATGATGCGCGCCGACGGCAGCGTGCGCGAGATCTCCATGACGCCGCTGCTGCGCCATCAGATGAAGGGCACCGGCTACGGCCATCCGAAATGGCGCCACGGAACCTGGCACGGCGATCTGGCCACCGGCACCGAGCGCTGGCTTAGCGACAAGATCGATCCGACGCGGCCCGAGAATTTTCACATTCAGCAACTGGTGCGCTGCGAGAGCGAGGGGCAGACCGGATACGGCGTGCTCGAGCAGCTCTGCATCGGTCCGCATGCGCCGTCGGGGTTCGAGGGGTCGACGGATGTCGCGCCGTGAGCGATGCCACCTCGCAGGGGCGCACGACGCCGGCCGATGCGCTGGCCTCGGCGCTCTGTGCCTACTGCCGCACGCAGCGTCCGCCCGCCGATTCGACACGCGTGACCGACATCGAGCGTATCTTCGGTGGCGCGTCGCGCGAAACCTGGCGCTTCACGCTGGTCGAGACACGCACGGGCGTCGAGCAACGACACCCGCTGATTCTGCGTCGCGACCCCGGTGCGAGCCTCATCGAGACCGAGCGCCGGATCGAGGTCGCGGCCTATCGCGCATTCGCCGACTCCGAGGTGCCGGTGCCGCGTATCTGGTGGTTGGAGGAAGACAGCGCGGTGCTCGGCAGGCCGTTCTTCATCATGGAGGCGATCACCGGCTGCGAGGCCGCCGGGCCCGCGTTGATGCAGACGCCGTATGCGCAGCATCACGAACGCATTGCGGCGCAGAAATGGCATCTGCTCGGCAGGATCGCGACGGCCGATCCCGCAAGGGTCGGCGACGCCTGCGAATCGGTGGCGGCGGATCGGTGCTGGCGGCGCGAACTGGACCACTGGAGCGAATGTCTGAATAGCGAAGCGGTCGAACCGCAGCCGATCGCGCAGGCGGCGATTCGCTGGCTGCGCGCCAACCCGCCGCCGCCCGCACAGCGCATCAGCATCGTGCACGGCGACTATCGCACCGGCAATTTCCTGGTGTCGCCGCAGGGCGAGATCCGCGCCGTGCTCGATTGGGAGATGATGCACCTGGGCGATCCGCTCGAAGATCTCGCCTGGGGGCTCAATCGCGTCTGGGCGTTTCAAAACGACGAACGGGTCGGCGGCCTCGTGTCGCGCCAGCGAGCCATCGAGCACTGGTCGCTGTCCAGCGGCCTGAGCGTCGACCCGGCGGCGCTTTCGTGGTGGGAGCTGTTCAGCAGCGTCAAGGGACAGGCGATCTGGCAGGGTGCGGCGCACGCGTTCGAGAGCGGTGCCAATCGCGATCTGATGCTGGCTTTCGCGGCCTCGATCATGATCAATGCGCAAGACCGTGTCATGCTCGATCAGATGGGCCACATGCGATGAGACCTCCACCCGAACGGATAATCGACCGTGTCGCCGAGCTTCTCGCTGACACCGCCAGTCTCGATGAACCCTACGCACGCGCGCAGTTGCTGCGCGCGCCGATGTTGCTGCGTGTCGGCGCGAACGAGATTGCGCGTGCGCACGCGTGGCAGGCGGAGGAGGTCGACGCACTGCACGATCTGCTGTCGTCGGCGCTCGCGCTCGTCGATGACGCTGCGCTCTGCGCACGCCTGCGCGGCGTGCTCGCCGACGACGATGGCGATCAGAGCGTGGTTGCGTTGCAGGATCGGCTCGATCGACGCCGGGCGATGCTGATCGAGTTACACGCCTGGTGCGAGCAGAGCGTCATCGCCGGCGCCCCCGCCCTGCTCGAGCGAATCTGGCAGGAACTGCTTTGCTCCACCCAGCGCCGGCGCACGGATCTGGATCGCTTCTGAGTCGGCGGCGCGTGCGCGCTTCAAGAACCCGCGCTTGCAAGCGACGACGCGGGTCGCGGCGAACCTTCGCAATTTTCGTTTAACTTTCGTCAGTGTTGTGGTTGTTGGGAGGCAATCCAAGTCGCACCCTGTCTGCCTGTTCATCGAATCACGGCGCGATGTCTTCACCGTCGAAGGTCGTGCCAGGGAGAAAGATCATGCAGACGACCTCATTGCCTACCCACATCGCGAAGGCTTGCATCGGCGCCGCGCTCGCTGTAGGGCTGATCGCCCAGCCAACTGCAGAGTCTGCACAGACTCTGCGCTTCGGTCAGGCGATGCAGACCGAGGCTGTTCTCGCCGGCCAGGTCACCATACCCCTGGACAAGCAGATTCGCTGGCGCAGCGCGGGCGCCCTGCGCCTCCAGACGATGCCGGCGTACGCCGACGCGAGCAGCGCGCTGGCGGCGCTCGAGCGCGGCGAGCTCGATCTCGCGTTTATCCGCCTCGCGGATGCGCCGCAGCAGTTTCCGCATCACTGGGTGGTCGCCGAACTCGGCCGGCTCGGTGATCTGCGGGTCAGCGGCCAGCTGCATCAGAAGCTGGTCGATCGTGGTGTGCTGTGCGGCTACGGCCTCTACCAGGTGTTGGCCGCCGCCACATTGCCGTCGCGTGAAGCGCTCAGAGCCGATGGCGTCGTGCTGCTGATGAACCAGGAACGCTACGATGCGCTGGCCGGAAATCTGCAGGATGTACTGCGTGGCTTTCAGCGCGGCTGGTTGCCCGACCGGCTCGGCGACACCGTCCGGTCGTGGGCCAGCGCCGATGCCGGTGGCGCCGAATCGTCACGATTGCATGCGGCCTGGATCCCGATGGAATCGCGCCATCCGGGCGGCCGACTGATCGATCGCGTGATCGCCGAAACCGCACCGGTGGCAGCGCCGATCGATTGATCGACCTCGGGTCAGCCGTGAGTGCCGTCGAGCCGAAAGCCGCCTGCGCCCCAGACGTAGACCGCGGGCTCGGCCGTGTATCTCTCGTTGTCGCGGTGATCGAAGACCATGTGTTCGGGACACTCTCGGGGGATGACGCCGATCGCGTGACCCGTACGACCCCGGATGGACCGACCTAGGCCGACCCTTTCGATCACGGCGGCCGGGGCCGAATCGATCGCGCGCACCGGATTGCCGGTGACGGCGACCTCGATGGCGGCCCACTCGCTCCGTCGAGCTGCAGGCTACTGCGCCACCATCACCATCCAGGTCGTGCCGAAGCGATCCTTCACCATGCCGAAGCCCTTCGCGAAGAACGTGGGCCCGAACGGCATGAAGACCTGGCCGCCGATGGCGAATGCATCGAAGGCGGCGCGGGCACCGTCGAGGTCGTCGCTGGCGATCGAGATGGATACGGCGGCCTGCGCCTCGCCGGGATGCCCGGGCGGGTAATCGGAAGCCATCAGGTGGCCATAGCGGTCACTTAGCAATGAACCGTGCATGACCGCATCGCTGGTGCGCATCTCGGCGGGCGCATCGTCGGGCGCCTGCGAGTAGGTCATCAGCTCGAGTTTGCCGCCGAGAATTTCCGCGTAGGCGGTCATGGCCTCGCGACAGTTGCCCTGAAAATGCAGGTATGGCGTTGCCATGTCGGTTCTCCTTGAGAAAAGCACGCCCACGATCGTGCAAACCGTCCGAGCCACGAGTTGCCGAAGCCGGCAGCGGGAGCACGACCGCGACACGGTAGCCGCTCACCGGCTCATGTTGACACGCATGTAGGTTGATATCAACATATAATCACATCCCGAGGGCTTTTCCGCCGAATGTGATGGATTCCGATCTGCCCATTGCCGTGACTCACGAGGTCCGCGACCGCTGCCTATGTCTACACACCCAGCGCGCGGCGCGCCGGCTCGCGAAGCGGTTCGACGATGCCTTGCGCCCGCTCGGTCTCACGAATGGCCAGTTCTCGCTGCTGATGGCGCTCAATCGGCCGCAGGCGCCGCGCATCGGCGATCTCGCCGAACTGCTCGCCATGGACCGCACGACGTTGAGCGCTGCGCTCAAGCCGTTGCAGCGACGCCGCTTGCTGGTGGCAGAAGCGGATGCCGACGATGCACGCGTTCGGCGGCTGCGACTCACACGCCAGGGCATTGCATTGCTCAAGCTGGCGCTGCCCGTCTGGCGCGAGTCGCACGCCGGGCTCGATCAATCGCTCGGCGCAAGCCGAACGCATCGACTGCGAGCCGATCTCGACCGGCTCGGTTGAGTGCGCATGACCGCTGCACACGCGGTGATATGCGTGCGCGCGCCGACGATCGTTGGCACTGAACCGAGCACACGATCGAGACGTTGCGGCTCAGGCCTCGCCTCGTCAAGATTGGTTGACGATGCGCAGCCGCCCGTCGGGCGGATCCAGAACGGGCGCGATCAGCTCGGTTTCGTTGGAGATGTTGATCAGCAACAGCGGCCCGCCACGCCACGGGAGCATGTCGCGGAACTCACAGCGCTCGACGCGCGCGGAATACAGAATCAGGATCCAGTCGGTGGTCGCCGCGAACTCTTCTTCGAGCGCGGCCACGAAAACGCAACGCACGACGCGCGCCTGCGAGAGATTGCCCAGGCGCTGGCGATAGACCACGAAGGTGCAGTCTTCGAACAGATTGGGCCTGCCCGACGAACAATCGACGAGCAATCCGGCTCGATAGGCCAGCGGATTTCGGTCATGAATGACGCAGTCGCGAAAGCGGATCCGCTCGACGCCGAGATCGGCCGCCGGGTTGAAGGCCATGCAGCCGTCGATGCGGCAGTGTTCGAAGCTGAAATCGTCGTTGCGCACCAGCACCGCGATTTGCTCGCCGGCGTCGATCGCGCAGTGCCGAAACGTGACACCTGTCACGGATGAACCGGCCGCCGGGCTGTCGCTGACCACGGCCACGCCGACGCTGTCGCCGAACTCGCAGTGCTCGAACAGGCCCGTGTGCATCTGCGTGTTCTCGGGTTCGATGTCGAGCGCGGCGCCGGGCGCGCTCGCGATGCGCCCGCGACCGGTTCGTGTGAAGCGGCAGTGTCGGGCCTGCAGGCCGGAGCAGCCCACCCAGCTGAGCGCCTGGCGTCCGTTGCCCGTGCTGACCACGCGCTCGAGCACGTGTGGGCGCAGCGCGGCATCACCATCCCAGTTTGCGATCATGACCCCGTCCAGGCCGTGATCGCGGCACTCGAGGTCACACGCCTGAACCCGTTCGTTGGCCACGCAGAGTAGACCGGATGCACCGCACTGATAACCGGCGTCGCCCCACAGGCCGCCGAGCTCCAGCTGACTCGCGTTGCCATCGAGGACCAGGTTGACGATGCGCACGTCGGCATTGCGCCAGAGCTCGATCATGCCGGCGTAGGCATCGGCGCGGTAATCGGTGTTCGTGAACGGCAATCCCGGGTAGGCCGGCAAACCACTGATGGGATCGAAGCTGCCGAAACGCAGGCCGTCGGCGGCGCACAGCTCCGGGCGGGTGCCATGCTTACCAAGGCCCAGCACCAGCACCGGCCGCGAACAGCCCGCGAGCCGGATGATCGGCTCGGGTCGCCACGACGCGCCCTGACCGATGGCGCCCGACAGGGTCTGGCGGCCGACCCGGTATCGGCCCGGCGGGATCAGGATCGTGCCACCGCCCGCCTCGTTGATACGCGCGGACGCCGACTGGAATGCGTCGGTGTCGTCTGCGATGCCATCTCCGCGCGCGCCAAGCGCGCGCACGTCGACCACCGGCCCGGGCAACGGCCCAGGAGGACGGCCCGGGCCGGGTCGATTCGAGGAGGACAGCGCGAACGAAGCCCGACCAGAGAGGCCGAGGACGGCCCCGGTCTTGACACCACCGACCACCAGACTGCGCCGCAGTTCGCCCCGAGCCGTTGACTCGTTGAGGAGTAATGGACGGCCCGGCCCAGCCATGGTGATCTCCCCCGATGGACAACGGTGTTTCGTTCGAACTGACGATACTGCCACCGGGGCCGATCGCGAGCCATCGGTCAAACTGATGATCGGCCGGCCGTCATTGGCCGGGATGTTCGAGCAGAGATTCCGTCTGCCATCCAGACTCGTGGGAAGTGCCTGGCAACGACCGTCCCGACGCCATGCGCGACGTCACCGCTCCCAGGGTGGGGATGCCGGTGGATCGATGTCCAGGCGCGCGATGGCCTGCGCGATCACCGTCGGATCGAGGCCACCCGCGTCGACCAGCGCGTGCAACGCCGCCAGCACGATCTCGCTGCGATCGACCTCGAAAAACCGCCGCAACGCGAGGCGGCGATCGCTGCGGCCGAAACCATCGGTACCCAGCGCGGTGAAGGGTGCGCGCACGTAGGCGGCGATCTGCATCGGCACCGCCCGCACGTAATCGGTGGCCGCGATCACGGGTGCGTCGCCGGGCAGCAGGCGCGACAGATGCGAGTCGGCCCCGTCGCGATCGGCGCCGTGGCGCCGCCGGCGCTGGCACTGGGCGGCGTCGCGGGCGAGCTCGGAGAAGCTGGTGATGCTGATCACCTCGCTCGTGATGCCCCAGTGCTCGGCCAGCAGGGCGGCCGCGGCGCGGGCCTCGCCGAGCATCGCGCCGGCGCCGAGCAGGCGCACGTGGACACCGCTTTCGCCTCTCGCGATGATTCGTGCGTCGAGGTATCTTCGATCGTGTGCCGCCGGGCCGGCCGCGACACCTTGCGCGCGCTTGGCCTCGCCGGCTTCGCCCGGCGCCGCGCCTCGCGGCCCGGCTGCAGGCGTCACGATCGCGACGCGATAGCCGCCGCGAACGACGTCGGCGTGTGCATCGGCGGGCAGGCTGGCTTGCGCCAGGTTCTCGTTGCCGACGGTGACGTAATAGAACTCGTCGTGCTGCTCGACCAGCATGCGCCGCATGCCGTGCGCGATGATCACGGCCAGCTCGCCGGCGGTGGCCGGATCATAAGCGCGGCAGTTCGGCACCGTGGCCGCGATCAGCTGACTCGAGCCGTCCTGATGCTGCAAGCCCTCGCCGCTGAGCGTCGTGCGCCCGGCAGTGGCGCCGATCAGGAAGCCGCGTGCGCGCTGATCGGCCGCCGCCCAGATCAGGTCGCCCACGCGTTGGAAGCCGAACATCGAGTAGTAGATGTAGAACGGCAGCATTGCCATGCCGTGCACGCTGTAAGCGGTCGCCGCCGCCGACCAAGATGCCAGCGCACCGGCTTCGGTGATGCCCTCTTCGAGCAACTGGCCGTCGACCGCTTCGCGATAGCTGAGCATCGAGCCGGCGTCCTCGGGTTCGTAGCGCTGCCCCAGCGGCGAATAAATGCCCACCTGACGAAACAGACTGGTCATGCCGAAGGTGCGCGCCTCGTCGGCAACGATGGGCACGATGCGGGGGCCGAGTTCGCGATCGCGCAGCAGTGCGCCGAGCATGCGCACGAAGCCCATCGTGGTCGACATCTCCTTGCCGTCGGCCTCGAGCGCGAACGCGCCCCAGGCCTGCAGCGGCGGCACCGGCAGGACATCGGCGCGGGCACGCCGCGTGGGCAGCGAGCCGCCCAATGCCTGCCGGCGCTCGCGCAGATAGCGCATTTCGGCGCTGTCGTCGGCGGGGCGCCAGAAATCGAGGCGCTCGAGCGCCTCGTCGGACAAGGGCAGCTGAAAGCGATCGCGATACGCGCGCAGCGCGTCGAGGTCGAGCTTCTTGGCCTGGTGGGCGGTCATGCGCGACTCACCGGCGCCGCCCATGCCATAGCCCTTCTTGGTCTTGGCAAGGATGACCGTGGGTTGACCACGATGTTCGCGCGCGGCCGCGAATGCCGCATAGAGCTTGCGCAGATCGTGGCCACCGCGCTTGAGGGCGTCGATCTCGCGATCGCTCATGTGGGCAACCAGCGCCGCCACCTCCGGGTCCTCACCGAAGAAGTTCTTCAGGTTGTAGGCACCGTCCTTCGCACCCAGCGTCTGATACTTGCCGTCGACGGTGGCCGCAAATCGGCGCAGCAATGCGTGCTCGGTGTCGCGCGCGAACAAGGTGTCCCAGTCGGACCCCCACAGCACCTTGATCACGTGCCAGCCGGCACCGCGAAAGAGCTTCTCCAGCTCCTGGATGATCTGGCCGTTGCCGCGCACCGGTCCGTCCAGCCGCTGCAGATTGCAGTTGATGACGAAGGTGAGATTGTCGAGTTGCTCGCGCGCGGCCAGGGTGAGGCCCGCGATCGACTCCGGTTCGTCCATCTCGCCGTCGCCGAACACGCCCCAGATGTGGCGGGCGTCGGTGTCGGCGAGGCCGCGGTTTTGCAGATAGCGCATGAAGCGCGCCTGATAGACCGCGCTGATCGGGCCCAGGCCCATCGAGCCGGTGGGCACCTGCCAGAAGTCGGGCATCAGCCACGGATGCGGATAGCTGGACAGGCCGCGCACGCCGGCTCGTGCGCCGGCGAGTTCACGCCGGTAGTAGGCGAGGTCGTCGGCGCTCAGCCGGCCCTCCAGAAACGCGCGCGCATAGACGCCGGGCGCCGAGTGCGGTTGGTAGTAGACCAGATCACCGCCACCGGGCGCATCCGGCCCGCGGAAGAAGTGATTGGCGCCGGTCTCGAAGATCTCGGCCACCGAGGCATAGCTGGCGATGTGGCCGCCCAGCTCGCCATAGGCCTTGTTCGCGCGCACCACCATGGCCAGCGCGTTCCAGCGCTGGATCGCGAGCAGCCGCTCCTCGAGCGCCAGGTCGCCAGGGAACGGTGGCTGCTGCTCGAGCGGAATCGTGTTGCGATAGGCCGAGTACGGCAGCGCCTCGGAGACCAGCGCGAGATCGCGCGCCTCCTCGGCCAGTTGCTCAAGCAGGAACAGACCGCGCTCGGGACCGGCGGCGCGCACGGCCGCTTCGAAGGCCTCGCGCCATTCGCGGGTTTCGGCCGGGTCGGCGTCGGCGAGATCGAGGGAGCGGATCGGATCGATGTTCATGTGGGCTGCGGCCGGTTGGACGGGGACGGGATGTCGCGAGTGCGGCGTGAGGGCCGGTGGCGAGTGGCGTTTGGCCGGTGCGAATCGCGACGCTCGAAAAACGCCGGCGACGGCCGAGTGCAGCAGGCGCGCGGTAGCGGCGCCACCCGCCTGCACGATACGCCGGAAGGGTCGGCATAGGGTTGCGAATTCCGCTGCCCGGACCTGGGCAAGATGGCACAATCTGCCGCAATGAGCGATATCTGGAGCGAAATATGCCGGACAAGGCGATCGATGCAATCGATCTGCGCATCCTGAACGAGCTGCAGCGCAATGCCCGGCTGACCAATGTGGAACTGGCGGCGCGGATCAGCCTCTCGCCCTCGCCCTGCCTGGCGCGCGTGCGGGCGTTGGAGCGGCGCGGCATCATCGACCGCTATGTCACCCTGTTGGATCCGGCCCGCGTCGGTCTCGGTCTGAGCGTGTTCATCCACATCACGCTCGAGCGCCAGACCGAGCAGTCGCTGGCTACCTTCGAGCACGCGATGCGCGAGCACGACGAAGTCATGGAGTGCTACCTGATGACCGGCGACTCGGACTATCTGCTGCGCGTGGTGGTGCCCGATCTGCCGGCGCTGGAGCAGTTCATCGTCGAGCGGCTGACACGCACGAAGGGTGTCGCCAACATTCGGTCGAGCTTCGCGCTCAAGCAGGTGAAATACCAGACCGCACTGCCGCTGGTGGCACGCACGCTAGGCTGACCCGGGACCGGCCCGGTCTCGCGCGCCCCATCGATCGGTGCGTTGCTGGCAACCGCTGTCGTCATCGGTCTACGATACGCCGATCCGTCCGCTCGCGAAAACCGCCGCGAGGATGGGCGCCCCCGGGAGAGCACGTGTGACCACCCGCCCGGCTGCGATACGTTTCGCGCCCCCGTACGATCTGCCGCGCTGGCCGTTCGTGCCGCCGCCCGAATCGAGTCGCGACGACATCGTCCGGCATCCGGTCGTCATCGTCGGCGCCGGCCTGTCGGGGCTGACGCTGGCCTGCGATCTGGCGGTGCGCGGTGTGCACTGCCTGCTGCTCGACGACGACGACACGGTCGGCGCGCGAGGCGCATCGTCGCGCGGTATCTGCTATGCCCAGAAGAGCCTCGAGATCTTCGCGCGCCTGGGAATCTACGAGCGCATCCGTGCCAAGGGCATCCAATGGTCGGTGGGCCGAACCTACATCGGTCACGACGAGCTGTACCGCTTCGATCTGCAGACAGACAGCCTGTCCGAGCAACCACCGTTCATCAATCTGCAGCAGTTCTATGTCGAGTGGTTCCTGGTCGAGCGCATCCTCGAGATCGGCCGTACCGACCTGCGCTGGAAGAACCGTGTCACGTCCATCGAACCCACGGACGACGCGGTGCGCCTACAGATCGAGACGCCGGCCGGCTATTACGCGATCGATGCCGCGCTCCTGGTCGATGCCACCGGTGCGAACAGCCCGATCCGGACGCAACTGGGTCTCGATCCGCACACCTCGCTCGCCACCGACCGCTGGTGCATCACCGATGTGCGTTTCGACGACCCGCTGCCCGCCGAGCGCCGCACCTGGACCGAGGCGCCGTTCAATGAGGGGCGCGCGGTCTGGCAGCACCTGATGGCGGACAACGTCTGGCGCATGGATTACCAGATGGCGCCCGACGCCGATCCGGAATGGATCGCCCGGCCCGAGGTCGCCAGCGCGCGGCTTCGCCAGCAACTCGGTCCCGACGTGGCGTTCGAATTCGTCTGGATCGGCCCTTACCAGTATCGCGATCTGCTGCTCGACGACTTCCGCCACGGACGCGTCTTCTTCATCGGCGATGCCGCGCACGTGGTGAGCCCGTTCGGTGCGCGCGGCGGCAACAACGGCATACAGGATGCCGCCAATTTGGCCTGGAAGCTCGCGCATTTGAGCGAGGGCTTGGCCGACGACGCGCTGCTCGACAGCTACCAGGCCGAGCGCCATCCGGCGGCGCTCGAGAACCTGACCATCACCCGGCGAACGGCCGCGTTTCTCGCCCCGCCCTCGAAGGGCGCGCGGCTGTTTCGCGATGCGCTGCTGGCACTGGCACGCGCGCACCCGTTCGCACGGCTGATGGTGGATACCGGCCGCATGGCCAGGGCCAACGACTACCCGGATTCATGCTGGCTGCCCGCCGGTGGCCGCTCCGTTCCGAACATCCGATTCGGGCAGACCACCTTGATGCAGGCGCTCGGCAGATCGAACCGATACCTGGCCCTGTGGTTCGGTGCACCGGATGCACCGGCCGCCGAGGCCGCCACCAGCAACGGCATCGAGGTGATCTCCCTGGAACCGGACGACGTGACGGGTCGCGTGTTCGACGCCCGCGCCGGCAGCCTTGCGCTGATCCGGCCCGACGCCTACCTGGTCGGGGTGCTGCACGAGGCGCAGGCCGACGATGTCGACGCGCTCATCGGCCGGTTGCAGCGTGCGGCCCGTCGCGCTTGAAGCGGCTCAGAATGCCCAGGCCAGCGCGAGCGGTGGCCAGGCGTACAGCAGCGCCACCAGCGCCAGCATCATCAGCAGGAACGGCAGGGCGCCACGCGACACGTCGCCCAGGTTGGCCTGCGCGACCGACTGGATGACATAGAGATTCAGGCCCACCGGGGGGGTGATCAGCGCGCACTCGACCATGATCACCATGTAGATGCCGAACCAGATCGGGTCCAGGCCCATGTGTGTCGCGGCTGGCAGCAGTACCGGTGTCATGATCAGCACCATCGACAGCGCCTCGAACACCAGGCCCATCACGAGCAGCACGAGACTGACCACGATGATGAATGCGATCGGCGTGGACAGCGTCTGGCTCAGCACGACCGACAGCTCCTGCGGAATCCGGTAGAGCGTGATTGCCTTGCCGAACACCTTGGCCCCGGCGATGATCAACAGGATGGCCACCGTGGTGACCATGGATTCGAACACCGCCGATCTGAAATCGGCCCAGCTCAACGAGCGCAGAAACACCACCACGATGATCAGCGACATCGCGAAGCCGATCGCGGCCGCCTCGGTGGGCGTGAACGCGCCCGAATAGATGCCGCCCAGTATCACAGCGGCGAGCACGATGGAAGGCAGCGCGCGCAGGCTTGCGCGCCGGCGCTCGGCCCAGCCCGCTGCCGCCATCGGCTGGTAACCGCCGAACCACTTCGCGTAGACAACCGAAAACACGATGAACAAGGCCATCAGCGCCAGGCCCGGGCCGATGCCGGCCATGAATAGCGCGATGATCGATTCCTCGGTCACGAATCCATAGACGATCAGCGGAATCGACGGCGGAATCAGGATGCCCAGCGTGCCGCCGGCGGCGAGCAGGCCGAAGACGAAGCGCTTGTCGTAACCGCGCGAGACCATCTCGGGAATCGCGACCGTGCCAATGGTGGCGGCGGTCGCCACGGACGAGCCCGAAATTGCCGCAAACACGCCGCAGGACAGGATGGTGGCCACCGCGAGCCCACCCGGCCAGTGCCCGACCCAGGCCTGCACCGCGCCGAACAGGTCTCGGCCGACTCCGCCCTTGAGCAGGATGTTCGACATCAGCAGGAACAGCGGCACGGCCAGCAAAATGAAGCCGTCGAGCGTCGAGAGCACGGCCTGCGGTGCCATCAGCGGCGAGAAACCGCCGAGCGCCAGCAGGGCCAGACCCAGGCCGCCGAGCGAGAACGCCACCGGCACACCGGCCAGCAGCAGCACGAACAACGCAGCCAGGATCAGGACGATGGTCATTCGAGATGCGCACCGGTTTCGGGCACCTGGCCACGCAGCGCGTTGATGCATTCACGCACGGCGACCACCAACAGCATCAGGAAACCCACCGGGACCGCGGCCTCGGCCCACCAGGCGGGCAGATCGAGCATGGTTCCCGACGTGCGGCCACGCTCGAGGCTGTCCCAGGCGATGCCGAAGCCATACCAGAGCACGATCGCCGAGAACAGCGCCACCACCGCCATGGAGAAGGCCTCGGCGGCGGCGCGGGCGCGCGACTGAAGGCGGACCGTGACCGCATTGATGCGGATGTGACGGCGCGCGCCGAGCACCCAGGCCATCGAGATCAGACCGCCCCAGATCAGGCACAGCTGGCTGAGCTCGGCGGCCCAGATCGTGGGCGCGTTGAAGAAGTAGCGGGCCACGACCTCGTACGAGAGGAACAAGCCCGTGAGCACGAACAACACCGCGGCCAGCCAGGCCGCGGCGTGTTCGATGGCGGTGATGAAACGCATCGGCCGCTTCGTCGGGCTGAAGATCAGAAACCCTGGGCGGCCTCGAGCATCGCCTTGCCCGTGGCACCGGTCTTGGCAACGAAGGCTTCGTAGACGGGTTTCGAAACCGCCTTCCAGGCGGCCATCTCGGCGGCGCTCGGTTCATAGACCTTCATGCCGTTGGACTTGGCGGCCGCGTAGGCATCGGCTTCGATCGAGCTCATTGCATTGCGGACGTGGTTCTCGGCATTGCGCGCAGCGGTCTCGATGATCGCCTTGTGCTCGGCCGGCAGCTTGGCCCAGAAGTCGTTGTTGACCACCACGATGAACTCGATGTCGGCATTGTTCGTGACCGTGATGGTGTCCATGACTTCCCAGAGCTTGCGGGACTTCACGCCGGACACGCCGGTCATGCCGACGTCCACCGTGCCACGTTGGTAGGCCAGGTACTGCTCCGAGCCCGAAACGATGGTGGGCGCACCGCCGGCGGCGGTGACGAAATCGCCGAGGGTCTTGCCGAAGACCCGGACCTTCTTGCCCTTCAGGTCGGCCGGCGTCTTGATCGGCCCGCCCTTGGACAGAAAAATCGAACCGCCATAGGCCTGCCACCAGAGTACGGTCGCGCCGGTACCCTTGATGGCCTCGTCGATCGGGCCGCGTACCGGAGAGCCCGGCGCCACCGCCTTGCGCACCTTGGCCTCGGTGTCGAGCAGGAAGGGCTGGTAAAAGATGTCGACGGCGGGAATGTCGCCGACGTACCGGGTCAGCGAGGCGACCCCCATCTCGATCGCCCCCGAGCCCACCGCCTGCGGCACCTCCTTGTCCTTGTAGAGCTGCGCGGAGTCGTAGATCTCGACCTTGATGGCGCCGCTGGACTTGTTCTCGACCTCGTCCTTGAACATGACGAGGTTCTGGCCCAGGTGGCTCTTGAGTGGCAGTTGCAGCGTGATGCGCAGGGTGGTGTCGGCGGCATTTGCGGGACCGGCCGCGACCGACATGACGAGTGCGGCCAACAGGCCACCGAGGGTCTTCTTCATCGTCTGGGTTCTCCTCCAGGTTTCGTTGGCCCGTCCGAAGGCTGGTAGCGCGTCAGCGTGCGGGCGCGATGGGTCCGGGACGGACGAACGCCCGAGCGGACCCGCGTTCGAGATTGTAGTCGTGCGGCGAAGGGTGCCGCCGCGGCCGCCCGGTTCTCAGGCCAGCGAACGTCGGGATACGAATGGGACACGACTCTCCAGCGGGAGGATCAGCCGTCGAGACGGAAGTCGACACGCCGGTTGCGGGCCCGTCCCGACTTGTCGTTGTTGCTGGCAATCGGCTTGCTCTCGCCATGCCCGACCGCCTCGAGGCCGCCGGGATCGGCGCCGCGTTCGACCAGATAGCTCTTGACTGCGTCGGCGCGCATCTGTGAGAGCGTGCGATTGCTGGCACCGTCACCGCGATTGTCGGTGTGCCCACCGATCACGTACTTGCGGCGCGGCAGACAGGACAGGATGTCGTCGAGAATCTCACGTGCGGTGGGGTCCAGTCGTGCGCTGGCGCTATCGAAGGCGACATAGACACCGGTGACGACACGCGCGCACTCGGAGAGCTTGAAATCGTCCGGTGCCCCGTGCGAGGTGCCGCGGATCTCACCAGCGGCGGCCTGCCGACCGCCCTCCGCATCGGGCGGCACACCGGGCTCGGGCTCGGTGACGCCGCTGGGCGGCGCAGCCGGCCTGGCGTCGGCCGGCGTAGACGCGACTTCGTCGTTACCGGGGCGCGGTCCAGGGGCGGCGTTACCCGTCGTGGCTTCGTTCGCCGTGGAATCTGCGCGCTGGCCGCCCGCCTCGCCCTTTGCCGCCGCCGTGATCGTGGCACCTTCACCGGCCGCGAGTTTCGTCGCCGGTGACTCGGTCACCTGGAGACGGTTGTCGACGATCGCCGTGGTACCGAACAATTGCTGGGCCTGCAGGCCCTTGGCCGTTTTGTCGTCGGCCGTGCCCACCTCGCCGCTGAGCGTGACCATCTGGCCGCTGACCCGCACCCGGATATCGGTGTCGGGCCCATCCA
>JAWKYD010000013.1:0-196420 GCA_041396685.1 Burkholderiaceae bacterium | reverse complement strand
GCCTGGTCTGCCTTGCCGTATTGGCCGGCATCGGGACTGCGAGATCGTGTTGCCGGGATGGAGGGTCGCCCGTTGGCATGCGAGCCTGCTCGAGCGCAGCGGCACGCTGATGGTCGTGGACAAGGGCAGCCTTGGCGGCACATGGGTCAACGGCGAGCGGGTCAGCGAGTACGGACCCCTGCAGGCCCACGATGAAATCCAGGTCGCCGGTTATCGCATACGGATCGCAGAGAGCGACATCGCGCTCGACGGCAGCGTGGGTTCGTCCGAAGACGATGCGTCGAGCCGGCGTGCCGACGCAGGCCACGGCAGGCCCGAGCGCGCGTCGTCGCTCGCCGATTCCGTGCCCATCGGATGGCGGCGGCGGATCCACGATGAACTCCTCGGCAGGCTTGATCTGCGTCGCCACGAGATCCGCCATCTCGATCGTGAGCAACTGAAGGCGCATGTCGCCACGCTGCTCTCCACGCTGATCGCGGAGTACCCCGAACTGGCTCGCGAGGGGCTTGCCGACGCGCTCCATCGTTCAGTGCTCGACGAAGCCATTGGCCTGGGGGTGCTGGAGCCTCTGCTGATTGCGCCCGACATCACCGAGATCATGGTCAATGGTACCGAGCCCGTGTTCATCGAAAGAGCCGGCCGGCTGGAGCAAACCAGCTATAGATTCAGCAGCGACGATGCGATACGCGCCGTGATCGAGCGGATCGTCAGCCCGATCGGGCGCCGCATCGACGACGCCTCGCCCATGGTCGACGCGCGTCTACCGGATGGCTCGCGCGTGAACGCCGTGATTCCGCCTCTCGCGTTGCAGGGGCCCGTTCTGACGATTCGGCGCTTCAATGCGCGCCAGTTCGGCGCCGATGACCTGATCGCGATGGGCTCGGCGTCGCCGGCCATGATGCGGTTTCTTACCTGGAGCGTCGAGCATCGGCGCAACATCGTGGTCGCCGGGGGTACCGGTAGCGGCAAGACAACCCTGCTGAACCTGCTCGCCCGGCACATCCCGGGTGACGAGCGAATCATCACCATCGAGGATGCGGCCGAACTCCGTCTCGAGCACCGGAATCTCGTTTCGCTCGAGGCCCGGCCGGTCAATGCCGAAGGTCGTGGCGGCGTGGCCATTCGCGATCTGGTACGCAACGCGCTTCGCATGCGGCCCGACCGAATCGTCGTCGGCGAGTGTCGCGGAGGTGAAGCGATCGACATGCTGCAGGCCATGAACACGGGCCACGAAGGCTCATTGACGACCGTGCATGCGAACAGTGCTCGCGATGCGCTCTCTCGTCTGGAAGTCATGGTGCTGATGTCGGGTGTCGAACTGCCGATAGCGGCCATTCGCGAGCAGGTTGCCTCTGCTGTGGATCTCATCGTTCACCAGAGCCGCGGACGCGACGGGCGTCGACGCCTGACCGAGATCGTCGAGGTCGGCGGCCTCGAGTCCGGTCGAATCCAGACCCAGGTCTTGTTCCGTCTCGTCGAGCACGGCGATGGCCACGTCTCGTTCGCGGACGCCGTCGGCGTGCCCGTCTTCTTCGATCGCATGGGTATCACCGGGAGCGATCCCATTCGCCGCCTCTTCGCTGGATGCCCAACCAATGCCTGATACCCGCATGCTCGCCGCATTGTCGGTATTCATCGGTTGCACGGTGGCCTTCGTCGCGCTGGTGCAGTTGCTCGTCTGGCTTGCTGGGCGCTACCAGTCACACTTTGGCCAGGTTCTCGATGTCGAATTGGCCCGTCTGCATCTGTTCGTCGACTCGCGGCGCCTGATGTGGGCGCACCTGGGTCTGGTGGCGGCGTTCGCGGTTGTGGTTGTGATCACGGCTGGTCGCCTGTGGCTGGGTGCGCTCGTCGTCCTGTTCGGCGCTGCGCTGCCCCGGCTCGTGCTGGGGATGCTTGCCCGTCGCCGACGCGACCGATTCCGTCGACAACTACCGGACACCATGGCCATGCTGGCGGGCGGGCTGCGCGCCGGGCTCGGGCTCGGGGCCGTGCTGCCGGACATCGCCGACCGTATGCCGGCTCCGGTTCGCGATGAGCTGCGCATGATCGAACGGCAGCGGCGCCTGGGGGCGACGCTCGAGACCGCTCTCGCGCAGCTCGAGCAGCGCATGCCGCTCGAGGAAACCCGTCTTTTGGTGAGTGTGCTGCGTCTGGGCGCTCGCTCGGGTGCCAGCATGAGCGACACCCTCGACGCTCAGGCGGGTTTGCTGCGTCGCCGATTGTTGCTGGAAGGAAAGATTCATGCGCTGACGGCGCAGGGACGGATGCAGGGGTGGGTCATGGGTTTGCTGCCCTTCGTCGTCCTGGTAGCAATGCTGGGCCTCGATCCCTCGCTCGTGCCCCTCTATTTCGATACCAACGCGGGACGCCTGCTGCTCGTCACGGTCGTGCTCATGCAGCTTGCCGGCGGCGTGTCGATCATGCGCCTGGTCGCGATCCGAACATGACGTTGGCCGACATCATTCCTTCACGGGCCGCTATCGCCTGGCTCGTCGCCCAAGGGCCCGTTGCTCGCTGGCTGGCCGCCGTCTGTATCGGTTTGTCGCTGTTGCTTGCCTTGGTGCTGCTTGGCACGCTGGTGCGGCAGGCCGCCGTTGTGGCAAGCCGGGCTTCGCTGAATGCAGTGCCGATTCCCACACGCAGCTGGCGATGGTTGCAGCGTGCTTGCTTCTGGCTGGCACCGTGGATCGGCCCCTGGATACCGGCCTCGATGCGCTTCAGGTTGCTGTCCAGCATGCGTCGTGCCGGTTTGGATCAGGTGCTCACCCCGGAGGCGTTCGCCGCCGGGCAGCTGCTTTGTGCGGGGTTTGCAATCCTGATGGCGGCACCGGCCATGATGTCGCTGGGTTGGCCGGCGCTGAGCGTCATCGCGCCGGCAGCGCTGGGTGGCTACTGGCCTTCGGCACGGTTGTCCGCGACCATTCGTTCGCGAGACATCGCCGTCAAACGCGATTTGCCCGCGATGCTCGACCTGCTGGCGCTGGGGCTCGATGCCGGCGCGAGTCTGCCGGCGGCATTGGCGATGGCGGCCGATCGTGGTCCCCATGGCGCTCTGCGCGATGAGATCGCGCGTCTGCTGAGGGAGACGCATGCGGGCAGGGCGCGGCAGGACGCCCTTGCCGAGCTCGCTCAGCGCCTGGCCGACGCCGGTGTCAGACACGCGGTCGCCGTGATTCGCTCGGCCGACCACCTCGGCGGCGATTTGGCGGCCATGCTGCGCGAGCAATCCGAGCAGCGTCGTCAGGAACGTTTCCTGGATGCCGAGCGGCGCGCCATGCAGGCGCCGGTGAAGCTGTTGCTGCCTTTGCTCCTCTTCATCTTCCCCGGCACGTTTCTCATCCTTCTGTTTCCAATCGTGATGCGCATCCTTAACGACGGGCTGCTCGGATGAACGAGGTCTGCAACGCAGCCGGCCGCGATGGCGTTCGCCGCCATCGCGGCCGTGCCGACGAGCAATGCCTGAGATGTCGCCGTGCCTGCGCGCGCGCCTGGCATGCGACGTCGTTGTTCGATCGCGCCGGCAGCGCCCGACCCGGACCTGCGCTATGGCTCGCCGACACCTGGTCCGAGCGCCTGCGGGGCGTCTTGGGGCGCGAGCATTGTTTGCGCGTTGGCGGTTGCTGGCTGCGTCCCTGTCGTGCGGTGCACGGGCTCGGGCTGCGCGATTCGCTCGAGCTCGTATTCATCGATCGCCAAGGCTTCGTCTTGACCGTTCGACGCCTCGAGCCGCGTGGCTTCTCAATTCATTGGCCAGCCGATTCGGTGATCGAGCTCTCGGCGGGTTCAGTAGAGCGATGGCAGATCACTTGCGGCGATCGTCTTCGCATCGGCCGGTGGCTGTCAAGTTGCGAAGGTGCGAATCCATCCAGTCGATGCGTATCCGCCTCCCCGCACGACTGCGCGATTGCTTGTTCTGACCAAAGGAGATCGAGATGAGTTGCAGCCCTTCAGCCTGCGGGCGATATGAACCAAGCACGTCGGCGGTGCCTGCCGCTGCGGCACGGACGGGTGTCACGAAGCATTCCATGGCGATGCTCGTCTGCCTGCTGCTCGTTTTCTTTGCGCCCTATCTTTCTCGCGAAGCACGAGGACACGGCGTGCGCGCCGACGCGAGCGCGGCTCGCAAGGCGCCGGTTTCTGCTATCTCCGAGGCAGATCAGGCGGCCGTGGCTTCGCCCCCCGATCGGTCTGCCGGCGTTGCCTCGCCGTCGGGCCGCGCGGCCACCGTGCATGTCGACATGAGTCCGCTCGAGCGCGCCGAGGCTGCCTATCGGGCGCGGCGCTACGAGGTTGCGCTGGAGCAGTTCGGCCTGGTCGCGGCAACCGATGACCACCCGCTCGCCTGGTTGCGAATCGGCAACATATGGCACCGCCAGGGGCAGGTCGCCATGGCAATGGATGCCTACGGACGGGCGCGCGATGCCGCCGCCCGGGTCGGGCAAAAGCGCGGACTTCGCGAACGAGCCATCATGAATATCGCGCTTCTGTCGCTCGACCAAGCCCAGCGCGCCCTCGATGCCGCCGGTGACAGGGTGGGCGCACCGGATAACCGGCGCTGGCATGCCGAGGTCGAACTGCGATTGCACGAACTCCTGGACAGCATCGTCGGCGGTGCCTCCGGAGAACAGCACGTGCTCTCCCAGGCCGTCGCGCCACGGGTTGCGGGCGACCCCGCCGAGCGCCCTGGCGCGCGTCGTCGTTGATAGCCGTCGTTGCATGCCGCGGTGGGCACACCCGTGAACTCGCTTTCCGTGGGCCGCCGATACCCGCGCCTGACGGCGTCGCGCAGGCCGGGCGGGGGACAGGCGCTGGTCGAGTGGCTGGTGGCCGCTCCGGTGCTGTTGATCGTCGGCCTCGGTGCGCTGCAAGTCGCTCTGGTCGTGCACGCGCGGCTCGCCGTCGCTCACGCGGCACATCAGGCGATCCGCGAAGCGATCACCGACCATGGTCGAAACGACGCCGTCGGGGCAGGGTTGGCGCGCGGATTGCAGCCATTCTGGAGCGAGCGCAATCTGGCGGCAGCGCTTGCGCGTTTGCAGGTCTTGCAGGCCGACGGCGGCATACGATGGCGACGCACCGCGCCCGTTGCGGCTGCCTTCGACGACTTCGGCGAGACTGCGCGCGACGACCGCGGACGCCTATTGACAGGGCAAATCGAGATCCCCAACGACAATCTCGCCGTGCGCGCGATGGTTCGCGGCGCACGATCGGGATTGACGCTGCTCGAGGCCAATCGGCTCGCTCTGGAAATCCAGTACGCGGTACCGCTGGTGGTGCCGTTGGTCGGGCCTTTGTTCGGCCGCTTGGTGGCCACGCTGCGCGGCTGCGCCCCCGCGCAACGCCGGCAGTTGGTTACCGCGTCGGTCAATCTGCAAAGCGGGCCGGCCGAGCTTGCCGATATCGATTGCCGCGCGTATCGCGCCGGCATCCCGGACGGCGACGGCGCGTGGCGCTGGCCGCTGCGCGTTCGGGTTTCGGCGATGATGCACAGTCCGTTGTGGCCCGATGCGGCCGCCGCCGGATCAGGCGCGCCGGCCTCGTCCGCGACCGGGCCCGGCCCTGCTCGGCCAGCGTCGCAAATCGATGGCGGCGGGGACCCGACCGGATCGGGCTCGCGCACCGGCGATGCCGGTGCCGCTTCAGAAGGCGATTCCGCGACCGCTTCGCTGGCCGAGGTGATGCTGCCCTCAGCCGGCAATGCGCCGGCGTCGCGCCCGCCGGGAGGTGGCCCGGGATCCGACCCGGGCGAACTGACGCAGCGTGGTCAGTGCGAGCAGTAGTGTCGTGAGTCGGATCTCGCTGCGCGAGAACGCCGCTGGCGCAAGGGTCGTGAATACGAGGGTCGCTGAACGCGAAAGCGCGAGGCGCACGCCGGCGGCGTCGCGAATCCTCGCGACCCTCCGGCGCCGCCGCGCTTGGCACCTGGCCGGCAGGCATCAGCCACGCTCGCGTTTCGACCCCGAACTCCGGAGCGGCAACACTCGCGTCAGGTCAGGCCGAAATGGATGTTCGCGACCAGGAAGCCACGCTTGGATCCGCAGTCGAAGCGTTTGCCGCTGAACTGATAACCGTAAAGGCCGGGGTCATCGATCTGACGGGCCAGCGCGTCGGTGAGCTGGATCTCGCCACCGGAACCGGGCTCGGTTTTTTCGAGGGTGTCGAGAATGCTGGCGTGCAGGATGTAGCGACCGACGACGGCACTCGTGGAAGGCGCTTCGGCCGCCGGCGGCTTCTCGATGATGCCCTTGAGCTTCATGAGCTTGCCTTCCTGATTGGCCGGATCGACGATGCCGTACTTCGAGACTTCTTCGGGCAGGACCTGCTCGACCGCCACCACCGAGGCGCCATTTTCCTGCGCGACGGGCAGCATCTGTTTGAGCACGCCGCTGGGGTAGCCGTCGATAAGATCATCGGGGAGCAGTACCGCGAAATGCTCGTCGCGGCTGATCATGGGGGCCGCGCACAGTACCGCATGGCCAAGGCCAAGCGGTTGGGGCTGCCGCACGAACAGCACCTTCACATGCGGCGGGATGATGTTGCGAACGGTTTCGAGTGCTGCGGTCTTGCCCTTCGCCTCGAGTTCGGCCTCGAGTTCCGGCGCGCGGTCGAAATAGTCTTCAACGGCCCGTTTCGAGCGACCGGTGACGAAGATCAAGGTGTCGCAACCGGCTTCGATCGCCTCGTCGACCGCGTACTGGATGATGGGCCGATCGACGATCGGCAGCATCTCTTTCGGGATCGATTTGGTTGCCGGCAAGAACCGCGTGCCGAGTCCGGCGACCGGGAAAACCGCTTTCCTGAGTTGCATCTTCAATGAGCGCGTGAAGGAGGAGTGATCAATCTTACGTGAAGCGTTCGGATGAGACTGTCAATTCGCTTGCCGCTGGTCGGCGACTGGCATTCGGTCGTCCAGTCCACCCCCGGGCCGGGCGTTTCGTGGTGTCTAATAGTAGTCGTCGAGCCGGGCGACGCATGCCCCGTTTCGGTGTGCAGCGGACAGGTGCAAGCTCGGTGGTCGATGGCGGCCGATCGGCGTCGCCGCTTGCAGGGAAGCTGCGCGGCGGCCGACCATTCGTGGCCACTGCCTGCGCCATTGCCGTTTTCCTCGAGGAATTGACTTGAGCACGATCATCCCCGTGATCCTCTCGGGCGGGTCTGGAACCCGTCTCTGGCCCGTGTCGCGTGAGGCCTACCCCAAGCCGTTCATCCGGCTGGCCAACGGTCCGAGTCTGCTGCAGCGGGTGATCTCGCGCGCGGCGCCGTTGGCGGGCGGGCCGGTGATGCTGGTCACCAACGAGGCCTACGGTTTCAAGACGCGCGAGGAATTCAGATCCAGCGCCGGGGCGGCGAAGGTCTCTTTGTTTCAGATCCTCGAGCCCATGGGACGCAACACCGCGCCGGCGATCGCGCTGGCCGCGCTCGCGGCCGCGGGTGTCGCCGACGACCCGGTTCTTCTCGTCCTGCCGGCCGATCACCTGATCCCGGACGAGACCGCGTTTCGCGCGGCGGCGCGTGAGGCCGCGCGGCTGGCCGCTTCGGGTGATCTGGTCTTGTTCGGTATTCAACCGACGGCACCGGAGAGCGGTTTCGGCTACATCGAGCTCGGCGAAGGGCATGCCGAGGGCGGCTTCGCCGTGCGCCGATTCATCGAGAAGCCCGATGTTGCGCGAGCGACGGAGTTTCTCGCCGCGGGAAATTTCGTCTGGAACAGCGGCATGTTCTGCTTCAAGGCATCGTCGATTCTGGCGGCCATGGACGCTCATGCACCGGAGGTCTTGCGCGCGGCGCGCGCGGTCTACGCTCAGGCGCGCCGTTCCGACGCAGCGGGTGATCGTGAGATCCGCTTCCAGCCGGAGGCCTTCACCTCGCTTCCCGATGTCTCGATCGACTACGCGGTCATGGAGCATGCGCGCAACATCCGCCTGTTGCGGGCGGATTTCCATTGGAGCGACATCGGCTCCTGGAAGGCCGTCGCCGAGCAATTGGACGCCGACGACGAGGGCAATACCTGCGTCGGCGAGCACTTGCTGGTCGGCGCGCGCAATACGCATCTGCAGAGCGACGGCCGGCTCATCGCGGCCGTCGGCGTCGAGAATCTTCTGATCGTGGACACACCGGATGCGGTACTGGTGGCCAACAAGGACGCCAGCCAGCAGGTCAAGGAGGTGGTGGCACGCCTGAAGGCGACCGGTCACGAAGCGGCCAGCATCCATCGCACCGTGCAGCGACCGTGGGGCAGCTATACGGTGCTGCACGCCGGCGAGCGCTTCAAGATCAAGGAGATCGTGGTCCGGCCGCAGGAGCGTCTGTCGCTGCAGATGCATCATCACCGCAGCGAGCACTGGGTGGTGTTGTCCGGTACCGCCAAGGTCACCTGCGACGAGCAGACGCGGATGATCTACGCCAATCAGTCGACATACATCCCGATCGGCACGCGGCATCGGCTGGAGAATCCCGGCCGTGTCGATCTCGTGCTGATCGAGGTGCAGTGCGGCGACTACGTGGGCGAGGATGACATCGTCCGCTTCGACGACCAGTACGGCCGGGTCAGCTGATCCGATTCCGCGCTCCGCCGGGGCACGCCGGTGCCCGGCGTGCCGACCGCGTCACGCGCCGGCCGACTCTTGGTATGCGATGTACCAGGCAACGAAGCGGGCGATCCCATCTGCCAACGGCGTATCCGGGCGGAAGTCGGTCACGGCCTGCAGTTTCGACACGTCGGCAAACGTGATGTCGACGTCACCGGGCTGCATGTCCATGGGAATGCGCTGCGCCTGCCGCCCCAGAGCGGCCTCGATGGTGGCGATGAAGTCGTCGACGGTGACCGGTTGGTTGTTGCCGATGTTGAGTACCCGATGCGGATCGGTTCTCGGCGAAATTTCCGGCGGCCGGGCAAGCACATCGACCACGCCGCGCACGATGTCATCGATGTAGGTGAAATCGCGACGCGGTTTTCCGTAGCCGAAAACCTTGATCGGGCGATCCGCGGCGATTGCCTCCGTGAACAACCATGGGGCCATGTCCGGACGGCCCCAGGGTCCGTAGACCGTGAAGAAGCGCAGCCCCGTCAACGGCACCCGATACAGGTGGGCGTAGCTGTGCGCCATGGCCTCGTTGGCCAACTTGGTGGCCGCATAGAAGCTGACCGGCGATTCGGTCCGGTCGTCTTCGGAGTAGGGGACCTTGGTGTTGCCGCCATAGACGCTCGAACTACTCGCATAGACCATGTGCACGACGCCGGCGTGCCGCGCCAGTTCCAGCATGACCGTCATGCCGACCAGATTCGACCGGGCGTAGGCCATCGGGTTCTCGATCGAGTAACGTACACCGGCCTGTGCCGCCAGGTGCACGATGCGGGTGAATCCGTGCTCGCGATGAAGCTCGAGCATGCGGTCGTGGTCGGCGATGTCGGCGTGTACGAACGAGAATCGTCCCGCATCGGGCCGACGGGCGATCTCGGCCAATCGGGCCCTCTTCAGGGCGACCGGATAGTAGTCGTTCAGATTGTCGATTCCGATCACCCGATGCCCGTGGGCGAGAAGGTCGCTGACCACGTGCATGCCGATGAAGCCGGCGGCGCCGGTGACGAGGATGCATTCGCTCATTCGCGCAATATTGCCTGTTCGAGTGGAGTGTGGAATCGACCGGCACCGGCAGTCCGGATACGACGGACGGCTCGCCGAGCCCCGGCGCATCGTGCCGGCGCTGTTGCCGCAGGCGCGTTGTCGAGAACCTGTGTCAGCATTGCAGCCTGATCGCCTGCGATTTGCAAGCCTTGGCGGGTCTCCGGCCGGTTTGCGGCGACCGCCCGCCGGTTGCGCCTTGGCCGGGCGCCGCTGGTCGGTCAAGCTTACCGATGGCGCCGGTCGCCAAAGACCGTCGCGTTTCCCGAATCACGAAGGATTGCTCCCGCCCATGAAGATCTCTGTCATTGGAACCGGCTATGTCGGTCTCGTCACCGGCACCTGTCTGGCCGACGTCGGCCACGAGGTGCTGTGCGTCGACATCGACGAAGCCAAGATCGCCCGCCTGCGCCAAGGCGAGATCCCGATCTACGAACCGGGTCTCGAGTCGCTGGTACGCAGCAATGTCGAGGCGGGCCGGCTCAGGTTCACGTCCGATCCGGTCGAGGGCGCTCGCTATGGTCTGGTGCAGATGATCGCGGTGGGCACGCCACCTGACGAGGATGGTTCGGCCGATCTGCAATACGTGCTTGCGGCCGCGCGCACGATCGCCGAGCACATGGACGGCGATCGCATCGTGGTCGACAAGAGCACGGTCCCGGTTGGCACCGGTGATGCGGTCGAGCAGGTCATGCGGGAGGTTTTGGCCGGTCGCGGAGACGGGCCGCGTTTCGTCGTGGTCTCGAATCCCGAGTTCCTCAAAGAAGGGGCGGCCGTCGAGGATTTCCTCAAGCCCGATCGCATCGTGCTGGGGCTCGACGACGAATGGGCCGAGTCGGTCATGCGTGAACTCTACGCCCCGTTTCAACGCAACCACGATCGCACCATCGTCATGTCGCGCCGCTCTGCCGAGCTGACCAAGTATGCGGCCAATGCGATGCTCGCCACCCGCATTTCCTTCATGAACGAACTGGCCAACCTGGCCGAGCGGCTCGGCGCGGACATCGAGGACGTCCGCCGCGGCATCGGCTCGGATCCGCGCATTGGCTATTCGTTCCTGTATGCCGGCACCGGCTATGGCGGTTCGTGTTTTCCCAAGGACGTACAGGCCCTGTTACATACGGCCAAGCAGGTCGAGCACCCGTTGTCGCTGCTGGCCGCGGTTCGCGATGTCAATGACCGCCAGAAGTCGTTGCTGGTCGAGAAGCTCACCAGCCTGCTGGGCGATCTCGCCGGCAAACGCATCGGCCTTTGGGGCCTGGCCTTCAAGCCGAACACCGACGACATGCGCGAGGCTCCGGCCCGGGTGATTCTCGAGGCGCTGCTGTCAGCCGGGGCACGCGTACAGGCGCACGATCCGGTGGCGATGCCGGAGTGCCAACGCCTGTACGGGGGCCGCGACGGCTTGTTGCTCGCGTTCAGCCCGATGGACGCGATCGATGGCGTGGACGCATTGTTGATCGTCACCGAATGGAAGGCGTTTCGCGCACCGAACTTCGACGAGATGAAACGGCGCATGAATGCGCCGTTGATCCTCGACGGCCGCAATCTGTACGAACCCGAGGCGATGACCGCGCGCGGCTTTCGCTATTACGGGGTCGGACGCGGTCTCGCCACGATGGACCGGTCCGCCATGCCGACCAAGCGAAGTGGCGGTGGCAAGGCCAAGGCGGCGGCCAAGCCCAAGTCGGCCGGACGCGCAAAGACCAACGGCCTGGCCGAGGCGTAGAACACAGGTTGCCGGCGGCAATGCAAAAGGCCCCTGAACCGGGGCCTCTTGCACAACCGGAAGACAGACGGATCAACCGGCCGGCTTCTCACGCAGTCCGAAGCGGTTTAGCAGGTCGTACATCGTCGGCCGACTGATGCCGAGCAGCTCCGAGGCACGGGCGATATTGCCGCCCGATTGGGCCATCGCGCGTAACACCGCCTTGCGCTCGGCCTCGTCGCGGATATGGCGCAGGTTCAGGGTTGCCGGTTCACCTTCCTGCCGCAGACCGAGATCGGCCGATCCGATCGAATTGCCGTCGGCCATGATCACCGCACGCTTGATGCAGTTCTCGAGTTCGCGTACGTTGCCAGGCCAGCGATGCGCGGCGATCGCCTTGAGCGCATCCTCGCGCAGGCTCAGCCGCTCGCGCCGCTGCTCGCGCGCGAACCGGCGCACGAACGAATGGGCCAGCAACGGCGCATCACCCGCCCGCTCCCGCAGGGGCGGAATGTGCACGATCATCTCGCTCAGCCGATAGAACAGATCCTCGCGGAACGTGCCCTTGTCGATCAGTTCGCGCAGGTTGCGGTGGGTGGCGCAGACCACCCGCACATTGACCGGAATCTCCTGACGGCCGCCAATGCGTTCGATGACCCTTTCCTGCAGGAAGCGCAGCAGCTTCGCCTGCAACGACAGCGGCAGATCGCCGATCTCGTCCAGGAACAACGTACCGCCGTCGGCCATCTCGATCTTGCCCTGGGTCTGCTTGACCGCGCCGGTGAACGCGCCTTTTTCGTGACCGAACAGCTCCGACTCCAGCAAGGCGTCCGGGATGGCCGCGCAGTTGATGGCCACGAAACGCTGGCCGCGGCGCTCGGACTTGGCATGCAGGCCACGTGCCAGCAGCTCCTTGCCCGTGCCACTCTCGCCGGTGAGCAGGACCGACGCTCCGGTCGGGGCGAGCTTCTCGATCTGGCGGCAGACCTTGATCATGCTCGGGTCGCGCGTGATGATGCCGTCGAGCAGAGAACTCTGGGCCACCTCGCTGCGGCGATGGTTCTCGCGTTCGATCTCGGCGACATGGAAAGCGCGGTCGACGACCAGACCGAGGGTCTCGGGATCGAACGGCTTGGCAAAGAAGTCGTATGCACCGGAGGCGATCGCGCGCAGCGCATTGGTGCGATCGTCCTGGCCGGTGATCGCGATCACCTTGGTACCGGGGGCGAGGCTCAGGATCTCGTCCAGCGTGGCCAGCCCTTCGTCGGCCGAGTCGGTGTCCGGCGGCAGACCGAGGTCGAGCGTCACCACGGCCGGTTCGAACCGGCGCAACTGCGTGATGGTCGATTCACGATCGGCGGCTACGACCACGTTGTAGCGGTCGAAGGTCCAGCGCATTTGCTTCTGCAAGCCGAGATCGTCTTCGACAACCAGCAGAACAGGTCGATGGTCAGCCATTCAGCGGTGCTCCATAGCGTGGGCTTCCTCCTCCAGCTCGGCCGCCCGTGGCAACGCGATCCTGAAGGTCGTACCAATGCCGCTTTGACTCTGCACATCCAGGCGTCCGCCGATTTCGCGGATGTATTCCCGGCTCTCGAAGGTGCCGATGCCCATGCCCTGAGGCTTGGAACTCGTGAACGGTCGGAACAGGCGGTTGCGAACGAAACGCTCGCTCATGCCTTTTCCGTTGTCGATCACTTCGACGATGACCATATCTGCTTCGATGCCAGCCCGAACGATGACGGAGCCGCGGGCCGAACAGGCCTCGACGGCGTTCTGTACCAGGTGTCCGATCACGCGCTCGAGACGGTCGGCATGCGCTCGTACCTTGACGTGGCGCATGCCTGGCGCAGCTTCGAGCACCGGCGACGGGCGCAGCATGCGTTTGCCATGACGCACCCGTTCCAGCATCTCGAGCAGTGCCACCGGCATCGGGCTCTCGATCGGTCTGGTTCCTGCTCTCAATTGGAGCAGCAGACTGCGCATGCGATCCAGGACGTTTTGCACGGTCGACACCATGTCGGCCTGGAAATTCGGGTCATGGCGGTGACGGTCGGCATTGTCGACCAGCAGCGAGAGCTGCGAAACGAGGTTCTTCAGGTCGTGAACCACGAAAGCCGAGAGCCGGTTGAAGGAGTCGAACTGCTGCGCCTGCACGAGTTGTTCGGTCGCGTGCTGCACCCCCAGATAGCTCGCGATCTGGCGCCCGGCGGTCTTGAGCAGGTCACGGACCTCCCAGTTGACCGGCACCGGCGCCACCGAACGGTTCAGCAACGCGATGCCGACCAGTTCCTCTCGCAGCAACAGCGGCACGATGAGCCAGCTCTGCGGACGGTTCAGTTCGTCCGGAACGGACAGCCCCGGATAGTGCTCGGGTGACTCGGTGAACTCGCCGATGTCGATGACCCACTGACGCTGGCGAAGATATTCGACCATGGGATGACGAGCCGATATTTCGAACGTCGGCCCGTCGTAGTCGATGCCGGCCCGGAAGGCATAGAGGCTGCCGTCGTTCATCCAGAGGCCGGCGCCCGTGCTGTCGACCAGGCCGGCGAGACCGCGCAGTGCACGCTCGGCGAGGCCCTGGTCGCCGAGGTCGAGGTCGGCGTCGGCCTCGCTGGGCTGCGACAGCAGCTGGGTGAGCTTCAGCCACTCCTCGCGATAGTCGTAGCGGTAGTCAAAGAAGTGCTTGGAGATCAGCACCCTGAGGCGCGCACGCAGGCGCGGCGACAACGCGAACGCGAGCAAGGCGGTGACGGCCACGAACAACACCAGGGCCTGCGCCACCGCACCCCATTCGCCGCCTACCGCACGCACGTAATAACCGCCCAGCGCCGCCAGCACGATGTAGACGGCAGCGGCAATCAGGGTGGTCGAGTGAAACATCACCCGTCGCGAGACCGAGATGTCGAGCCGCCACTCGCGATTGTGCATGGCGGCAATGGCCAGCAACGGTGCGAGCAGCGCGTTGGCAAAACCGCGTGCGGTCCACCAATGCAGGTTGATCGTGGAGTAGAGCAAGGCGTCGCTATACAGCAGCAGATCGAAGCCCAGCATGGCAAGCATGGCCACCGCCAGGAAGCGGATCGACCAGCGCTTGCCCGGCGTGGCGTTGCGATAGACCTGCTCGAGCACCACCAATCCGAAAAGGGCGGCGAGAATTCGCGCAGTGAACACCAGCCGCAGGTCTGCGCCGACCATATCCACCAGCAGGCCGACCAGACCCAGGGCGAGCGCGAGGATCAGCCCCGAGGCGCGCAATCGGCGCATGTCCAGGCGGTCGTCGCGGTGCACGTCGTCCTGCGTCGGCAGCGCCAGCAAAAAGGCCGTCCAGGAAAACGTCCGCAAGGCCTCGGTACCGCTGCCGACCAGATCCGGCACCTGCACGACGGTCAGGCTGAGCGCCATCACCGCGGCCCAGGCGGCCTGCACGATGACCGCGAGCAGGAACTTGCGTCCGCCGGCATCCGATTGATCGCGCATCGCCAGCAACAGGCCGAGCAGACCGAATGCCAAGGCCGCGAAGGCGAAGCTGATGAAGCCAAGAAACTGCGAATTCATGATTTTCTCGAGCGGGCGCGAGCAGGCAGCAGTCTTCTCACGACCCGATCGGTGCGTCGCCGGCGCCGGGTATGACGATGGCAGCCATCCGATCGACGGCCGGGGCTGCACGGGGCAGATCGGCCGCGTCGGAGACGCTGCGACACGCCGCTAAGAGCCTGCTAAGCGACAGGGATCACCATCAGTCCGTGATGGATGCTGCGTCAATCGTACTTGAGTTCACGGTGCTGTCGGCAACTCGTCAGCGGGCGCTGACCGAAGAATCCGGTCAGCGCTTCCACGAACGCCGGATACTCGGCGCTCAGGCGGGGATCCGCGCAGAAAAAGGCTTCGGCGGACACGGCCAGACATTCGGCTGGCTCGGTAGCCGCATACGGATCGAGGGGCAGATCGGCATACCAGGCATCCGCCTCGACCGATTCCGGATCCAGGTCGGCCGGCATCGAGCGCTCCAATCGCTCGACGCGGGCGACGAAATCGGCATGGACCTTGCCCAGTTCTCGAGCGAGAACGGCAGGCCGGCTCGCGCCGGGTGCATGGGGCGAGTCGCTGAGGCCGAAATGCTCGTCGAGCTTGTGGGTGAATTCGTGCACCACCAGGCACTCGCGCGATCCCGGCAGGGGCGGAGTCAGGCCTGGCACACTCAGAACGACCGGTCCCGACCCCATGGACTCGCCGCTGAGTACATCCTCCCATTCGGAAATGACACCGGAGTCGTCGAGTCGGCTGCGGGGCGCGATGAAGGCGTCGGGATAGACGATGATGTCGACGAAGCGCCCGTAGCACGCCAGGTCGAGGTGCAGGATCGGCAGACAGGCCTGCACGGCGATGCGATTGCGATCGAGCAGCGTGGGCTCGTAGCCGCGCGCCCCAATAATGCGCTTGTCGGCCAGAAACTCCTGGATGCGCCCGCGCAGGCGGCCGCGCTGGGCGACATCGAGGTGGTCGAGCAATCGTGTTCGCCCAAGGCCGCGCCAGGGGTCGCCCGAAGTCGGCCCGGGACCGGCTTCGGGCCGGTGCAGAAACCGCTCGCGCAGTTCGTTCAGCCAACGCTTCGTCATGGGGCGAATCTTATAATCAGGAATGGCAAACCACCCGTCGCAGACCACTCCGGCCGTGTCGGAGGCGCGCGCCCGCCAGCTCGCCCTGGCGCGGCTAGGCGGCGATGAGGCCGGTCGCGCCGTGCTCGAGCACGCGCAGGGCACGGCCCGGGTGCTTTCCGAGCTGCAGGCCGACGAGGCCGCGCGGGCGGCGGCCTGGCTTTTCGGGTCGCCCGAGTCGTTGCCGACCGAGGAGGTACAGGCGGTTTTCGGCAGCGAGGTCGGGCGGCTGGTCGCCAGCATGCGCACGCTGCGGCGCCTGCAGGAGCTCACGCGGGATCGCGGCGAGCAGCCCGTTCGGCGGGCGCGGGAGCAGGCCGGGCGCGCCGAGACCCTGCGGCGAATGTTGCTGGCATTGTCCGTCGACGTCCGTGTGGTGCTGCTCAGACTGGCATCCCGCCTGCAGACCCTGCGGCGGGCGGCCGCAACGCGCGAACCGCCTGCCGAGCGCCTGTCGCAGGAAACCCTCGACCTGCTCGCGCCGCTGGCCAATCGCCTGGGCATCGCGCAGATCAAGTGGGAACTGGAAGATCTCGCGTTCCGCTTTCTGGAGCCAGAGCGCTATCACGAGATAGCGCGCGATCTCAAGGAGACGCGCAAATCGCGCCAGGCGGCGATCGATGCGGCGGTCGGCCGGCTGCGGGAGGCCTTGGCCGCCGAGTTGCCCGCGGCCAGCATCGAAGGCCGCCCCAAGCACATCTACAGCATCTTCAAGAAGATGCAGGCCAAAGCGCTGACGCTTGCCGATCTGCATGATCTGCTGGCCGTGCGGGTGATCGTCCGCACCGAGGCCGAATGCTACGCCGTGCTGGCCCGCGTGCATGCGCTCTGGACACCCGTTGCGAGCGAGTTCGACGACTACATCCGCCGCCCCAAGCCCAATGGCTACCAGTCGCTGCACACGGTCGTCGTGCTCGACGCCGAGCGGCGCCTCGAGGTCCAGATTCGCACCCGCGACATGCACGAGGCCGCCGAATACGGTGTCGCCTCGCATTGGCGTTACAAGGAAGGCGCGGCCGGCATGGTCGATGCAGGCGGCTTCGACGAGCGCGTCGCCTGGGTGCGGCAGCTGCTGCGATGGCAGCGCGAGGTCGGCCAGGCGCTCGGCGTGGGCAGCGAGGCCTCGGGTCTCGACGAGCCCGTCTATGCGCTCACCCCCGAAGCGCGCATCATCGCGCTTCCCCCGGGTGCCACCCCGATCGACTTTGCCTATCACGTGCACACGGAGCTCGGCCACATCTGCCGGGGCGCGCGCGTCGATGGCCAACTGGTGCCCTTGAACACGCCCTTGCGCTCGGGGCAGACCGTGGAGATCGTCAGCGCCCGGCGCGGCGATGCCAGTGGCCCGTCACGCGACTGGCTACGCCCCGATTCGGGCTACCTGGCCAGCAACCGGGCGCGCCAGAAGGTGCGGCAATGGTTCGCCCAACAGGACGCCGAGCGCGACCAGACGGACGGCAGGGCCATACTCGAGCGCCTGTTGCAGCGCCTCGGCGCGACCCGCTTCGGCCACGACACGCTCGCCAACCGCGTCGGCCTGGCCGATGCAGCTGCCCTCTACGGTGCCCTGGCACACGCCGAGATCGGACCTCGCGCGATCGAGCGCGCCGTGCAGCCCGAGGCCGATCCGGAGCCCGATGACGATGTACCGGCGGCGGCCGCGGCCGGGCGTCGGCGGACATCCGACGCAGGTGCGGCAGACCGCGGCATTCTCGTCGCCGGGGTCGATGCGCTCATGCATCACCTGGCACGTTGCTGCCATCCGGTGCCCCCCGAGCCGATCGCCGGCTACGTGACCACCGGCCATGGCGTGACGATCCATCGTCGCGAGTGTTCCGTCCTCGCCAATCTGCGTCGACGGTCGCCGGAGCGGGTCGTCGCGGTGCAATGGCCGGCGCCGGCACGTGAGTCCGAGCGCGCGCGTTTCGATGCGCGTCTGCAGGTTCGTGCGGCCTACCGCCCAGGCCTCAATGGCGATCTGGGCGAGATCCTCGCCCGCGAGCAGGTGCCCATGGTGCGCGCCCAATCACACCGCATCGGCGACGAGTCGGTCATCACGATGGTGGTCGCGCTGCGCAATGCGGACAGCCTGCGGCAGGTCGTGCGCCGGCTGGCGCAGGTGCCCGGCGTCAGTTCGGTGGTGCGGCGTTGAGGTCGCGCTCGGCCTCGGTCGGGCCCGGAGTCGCCATGTCGCCGCGGCTTGCGAGCCGTGATGACACCGGCGCCCGGCATGCGTCTTGACTCGTTTTACTTGGGCTTCGGGCGAAACGCGTTGCAAACCGCCGGATCGGTCTCCAGCCGCGGCGCGCCGATCAGGTCCAGGCAATAGGGCACGGCCGCGAAGATGCCGTGCACCCGGGGGCTGCCGTCTTCGTTGCGCAGACCCTCGAGGGTCTCCTGGATCGCACGCGGCTGGCCGGGCAGATTGATGATCAGCGCCTGTCCCCGAATGACCGCAACCTGGCGCGAAAGGATCGCGGTCGGCACGAATTGCAGGCTGATCTGGCGCATCTGCTCGCCAAAGCCGGGCATCTCGCGGTCCGCGACGGCCAGCGTGGCCTCCGGGGTGACATCGCGCGGCGCCGGTCCGGTGCCGCCGGTGGTCAGCACGAGGTGACAACCGGCCTCGTCGACCAACTCGATCAGCGTGCGTGAGATTTGCTCGGTTTCGTCCGCGATCAGGCGCTCGTGCGGCTCCCAGGCGCACACCAACGCCCGCTCGAGCCAGGAGCGCAAGCCGGGCAGGCCCTTGTCTTCATAGACGCCGCTGGATGCGCGGTCGCTGATCGAAACGAGGCCGATTCGGACCGATGGATTCTGAGCTGTGCTCACGGCTTTACTCCGACAGGATTTTCTCGATGCGACGATAGAGATCACGCTGATGCCGCGGCGGTCGGCCCTGGGCACGCTCGGCGCGCGCCGACGCCACGAGCTCGCTCAGGTCTGGGGCATCCGGGTGCCGCTCGACGAACGATGACCATTCACAGCTTGCCGCGACGAGATCGTCACGCCAGCGCGTGGCGGCTTGCAGGCGCAAGACATCGGCGCGGCTTTGCAGGCGATCGGAATCGAGGGCGGCGGTGATCGCCTCGGCATCGGCGCTGCGCATCAGCTTGCCGATCAGTTGCATCTGGCGACGGCGCGCTTCGTGCGCGCCCGGTCGGATTCGCGCGTAGAGCTCGAACGCGTCACGCAGCGGCTCGGTCAGCGGCAATTGACGCTGACGGGCAGGGGACAGCTCGCTGATGCGCTTGCCGAGCGCCTGTAAGGCGTGCATCTGCCGCTTGAGCGCCGACTTGGAGGGTCGGTCGTCGAAATCGTTCTCGATCGGGTCTTCTTGATTCAAGGCAATGCCTGCGCCGACGCGCATGGCACCGGCAGGTCCGTAGGTCTGACTGATATGATCATATCGGAGGCCGGCGCCAGGCGTGGCCGCTGCATGTCCATCAACAGTCCCTGCGTTCGCTCATGTTCCAATACAAACTCGCCCAGTTGCGCTCCATCGCCGAGCGCGCGCTGCGCGAAGGCCGCACCTGCGGCGCTTCGGCCATGGCCGTCGAGCTGTCCGAAAATTTCGGCCTCAGTGTCAATGTTCGTCGGCAGGCCGTCGAAACCATCGAGCAGACGCGTGATCGTTCGCTCAGCGTCACCGTCTACATTGGCAAGGCGCGCGGTCATGCCAGTACCGGTGATCTGTCCTTGGCAGCGATGCGCGAGACCGTTCGTGCCGCCTACGAGATCGCACGTTTCACGGCGGCCGATCCGTTTGCCGGGCTGCCGTCACGCGCTTCACTCGCGCGCGACGTACCCGACCTCGATCTCTATCACCCTTGGGCCATCAGCTCGGCCCAGGCGGTTCGCCGGGCAATGGCCATGGAAGCGGCAGCGCTCGCCGTCAGCGATGAGATCGGCAACTCCGACGGCGCCAGCGTATCCACCGGCGAAGGGCAGTTCGTGCTGGCCAATTCGTTGGGGTTCAACGATGGCTATCGCTACACGCGGCACTCCCTGTCGTGCATGCCGATCGCGGTCCGCGGTCGCGACATGCAGCGCGACTACTGGTACGCGGTCGATTGCGATGCCACGCGATTACCGCCGGTCGCCGCCATCGGAGATTACGCGGCACGGCGCGCGCTCTCCCGTCTTGGCGGCCGGCGGCTCAGCACCCGGCGCGTGCCGGTGCTGTTCGAAGCGCCGGTGGCCGCGGGCCTGCTGGGACATCTCGCCCAGGCTGCCAACGGCGGCAACCTGTATCGTGAGTCCAGCTTTCTCCAGGACACTCTTGGCAAGCCGGTGTTCGCCGACCACATCGACATCCACGAGCGGCCGCACGAGGTGGGCAATCTGGGCGCCGCACCGTTCGATGGCGAAGGGGTGGCCACGCGGGCACGCCAGATCGTACGGGCCGGCGTGCTCAAAGGCTACTTTTTGTCCACCTACAGCGCGCGCAAGCTGAAGATGCGCACGACGGGCAATGCCGGTGGTTCACATCTGCTCACGTTGACCAGTCGGTTGACCCGCCCAGGCGATGACTTCGAAGCCATGTTGCGCAAGCTCGGCACGGGCTTGCTGGTCACCGAGCTGATGGGGCAGGGCGTCAACTACGTGACGGGTGACTATTCACGCGGTGCCAGCGGTTTCTGGGTCGAGAACGGCGAGATCCGGTACCCGGTCGAGGAAATCACGATTGCCGGATCCATGCCCGAGATGTTTCGTGGCATCACCGCGGTGGGTACCGATGTCACCCAGCGTGGCGGCAAGCGCACGGGCTCCGTCCTGATCGGCGAAATGGCCGTCGCCGGCACCTGAGTCGCGGGGCGCTACGGCATTGAACAAGGCCTTCGTTCGTGAGTCCGACAATGACGACGACGACGCCGAAGGCGCCGCCGACGCGCCGGCGTTGCCGGCCGGGTTTCGCAACTACATCACGCCCGGTGGCCGCGATGCCCTGCGCTCCGAATTGCTCGAGCTCATCGATGTGCAACGCCCCGAGGTCGTAGCCGTGGTTTCCTGGGCCGCCTCCAACGGCGATCGCTCCGAGAACGGCGATTACATCTACGGCAAGAAACGCTTGCGTGAGATCGACCGTCGCATACGCTTCCTGACCAAACGGCTCGAGACCGCGGTGGTGGTCGATCCCTCCCTGCAGGAACAGCGCGACAAGGTCTTCTTCGGCGCGACGGTGAGCTTTCTGCGCAACGGTGAGGGGCCGGAAACGGTCACGATCGTCGGTGTCGACGAGGTCGATCCGGCGCACGGGCGCGTGAGCTGGATCGCCCCCGTGTCGCGTGCGTTGATCAAGGCCTCCCTCGGCGACGAAGTCGTGCTGCGTACCCCGGTCGGAGAAGACATTCTCGAGATCGTCGAGGTCGACTACCCGCCCGCCTGAAACCGGCCGATGTCCCGGCTCGTCAGCGGCGGCGGTGTTCGGCGCTCAGAGACGGCAGACCGAGTTCACGTCGGGCAGGCGCCGCAAATTGCGCAGCAACTGCGCCAGGTGTGTACGGTCGCGCACCTGGATCACGAACTCGAGCCGGCCGATCTGTTCCTGCTCGTGCATGGCCACGTCGACGATGTTCGCGTCGCTGGCGGCGATTTCGGCCGCCACTTTGCCGAGCGTGCCGCGGCCGGCCTTGACCTCGAGTTCGATGCGCGTGCGAAACACGTCCTCGAGCTGATCGGCCCAGTCGACCTCGATGAAACGGTCGGCATCGCGATCGCGTTGCCGCTGTGCGGTCTTGCAACGGGCCCGGTGCAGGGTCAGGCCGTGACCGCCCCGTAAATGACCGATGATCTGGTCGCCTGGAATCGGCAGGCAGCAATTCGCGAACGTGATCGCACCGCGCTCGTCGCCGCGAATCAGCACCGGAGCCAGACGGGGCACGATGCGTGCCGCGACGGTCTTGCCTCGTACCTGCAGGGCCAGCGAACGCGCCTCGAGCTGGGCAAGCCGTTTACCAATGCCGATGTCGGCATACAAGGCCTCGAGATCGGCGGCGCCGCTGTCGCGGGCGGTTCGCTCGGCGAGATCGGAATCGACACCGTTGACGTCGATGCCGAGGCTGCTGAGCGATTGTTGGAACAAGCGCCGCCCGAGCGCGACCGACTGCTCGTAGCGCATCGTCTTGAGGAAGTGACGGATCTCCGAACGCGCCTTGCCACTGCGTACATAAGACAACCAGACCGGCTGCGGATGCGCGGTGTCGCTGGTGACGATCTCGACCACGTCGCCGCTGGCCAGTGGTTCGTTCAGACGGGCGGGCGAATCGTTGACGCGCGCGCCGACCGCTTTGTTACCGACGTCGGTATGCACCGAATAGGCGAAATCGAGCACGGTCGCGTGGCGCGGCAGGGCGCGGATGTCGCCGCGCGGCGTGAACACGTAGACCTCGTCGGGGAACAGATCGACCTTGACGTGATCCATGAACTCCAGCGGATCGCCGGTGTTGTGCTGGATGTCGATCAGGGTCTTGAGCCACGTGTGCGCGAGCTTTTGCAGATCGGAGAAGTTCTCGCCATCGCTCTTGTAGAGCCAGTGCGCGGCGACGCCGCTCTCGGCGATGCGTTGCATTTCCTCGGTGCGGATCTGAAACTCGATCGGCATGTTCGAGGGCCCCATCAGCGACGTATGCAGGGACTGGTAGCCATTCTCCTTGCCGAGCGCGATGTAATCCTTGAAGCGGCCGGGAATCGGCTTGTATGTCAAATGCAGCGCACCGAGGGCCTTGTAGCAGTCGAGCTCGGTTTCGACGATCACCCTGACGCCGTAGACGTCGTAGACCTTCGAGAACGGCAGATGCTTGTGGCGCATCTTCTGATAGATGGCGTAGAGCGCCTTCTCGCGCGCGAACACCTTGGCATGCACGCCCGCCTTCGGCAGTGCCTTCTGAACCTCGCCGTAGACCTTCGCGATGGTCTCGCGACGATTGCCACGTGCCGCCCGCACGGCCTTGCTCAGAACCTCGAAGCGCTTCGGATAGGCGGCCCGAAAGGACAGGTCGAGCAACTCGCGATAGAGCTTGTACAGGCCGAGCCGGCTGGCGATCGGTGCATACACCTGCAAGGTCTCGAACGCGATGCGGCGCCGCTTCTCGGGGCCGAGCACGCCGATCGTGCGCATGTTGTGCAGACGGTCGGCCAGCTTGATCAGGATGACGCGCACGTCACGCGCCATGGCCAGCAGCATCTTGCGAAAGCTCTCAGCCTGCCGCGCCTCGCGCGAGCTGATGCTGACCCGGTCCAGCTTGGACAGGCCGTCGACGATTTCAGCGACCTGCGAGCCGAAGTGCTCGAGCACATCCTGCTTCGACACCGAGGTGTCCTCCACAGTGTCGTGCAGGAGCGCGGCCATGATCGACTCGGCGTCGAGTTTCCAACCCGCGCAGATTTCGGCGACGGCGATCGGGTGCGAGATGTAGGGTTCGCCGCTCGAGCGGAACTGACCCAGATGGGCCTCGTCGCCGAAGCGGTAGGCGTCACGGATGCGACGCTGGTCTTCGTCACCCAGGTAGGCGGCGACGGTTTCCATCAGGGTCGCCAGGGTGGCGACGTGAATGCTTTCTGGAAGGGCCGAATAGATCAGCGCCTCGGCTGGCGGCGAGGCGTCTGGTTCGGCCGCTATCGCGGCCGCGATGGCTTGCGGCTCGGGTGTATTCAAGTGGGTACGCGGCGCAGCATCTCCCGACCGATTTCACCGGAGGCGATCTCGCGCAGCGCGGTGACCGTCGGTTTGTCTTTGGCGTCGATCTTGGGCGTGTGACCCTGGGCCAGCATGCGGGCACGGTAGGTCGCCGCCAGCGTGAGCTCGAAGCGGTTGGGAATCTGCTGCAGACAATCTTCGACGGTGATACGGGCCATGGTAATGAATGATCCGGAAAGAGAAGGAGTACCGCAAAGAAACCAGCTGCGGCAAAGGTGAAAACGGGCGACTGCGGCAAGCATCGTCTCGGCCTGCAAGACGTCGACGAGCGCCTAATCGTCACACGGGCGGATACCGAGCTGTTCGAACAAGGCCTGATGACGGGCGAATTGCTGACGGAAACGCGTTCGTGAACCGCGAACGACCGCGCTCAGGTCGGCCAAGGCGCTAGCAAAGTCTTGATTAATAATAACATATTCGCACTTGTTGGCCTCCTGCAACTCGCGAGTGGCGGCCAGGACACGACGCTCGATGGTCTCCTCGGAATCCTGACCCCGCCGCCGCAGGCGCATGCTCAGTTCCTCGATCGATGGCGGGACGATGAAGATTCGCACCGCATCGGGTATCTGGCGGGCCACCTGTTCGGCTCCCTGCCAGTCGATCTCGAGCAGGATGTCGGCGCCGCCGGCCATCCGTGACCGGATCCAGGCCTTCGAAGTGCCATACAGGTTGCCGTGCACCTCGGCCCACTCGAGGAACTCGCCGGCCTCGCGATGGCGTTCGAACTCGTGCCGGTCGATGAAGACGTAGTCACGGCCGTTGACCTCGCCGGGCCGGGGCGGGCGGGTGGTGTAGGAGATCGACAGTTGCAGCCCGGCATGTTGGTCGAGCAAGGCGCGAACCAGCGATGTCTTGCCGGCGCCCGATGGGGCGACGACGATGAACAGGCTGCCGGCGGGGTCGGCCGCGGTGTCGGTCATGGTCATTCCAGGTTCTGGATCTGTTCTCGTATCTGCTCGATCAATACCTTGAGCTCGACTGCGGCGTGAGCGATGTCCAGTCCGGCGGCCTTCGAGGCCAGGGTGTTGGCCTCGCGATTGAGTTCCTGGGTCAGGAAATCGAGCCGCTTGCCGACCGGCCCGTGGCCGTCGAGGCGTTGGCGGAACTCCTGCACGTGGCTGCGCAATCTGTCGATTTCCTCGGCCGTATCGATCCTCAGGCCGTACGTGGCGACCTCCTGGCGCACCCGCGCCATCAGCTCGTCCTGCGGTATCCGCTCGGCACCGTCGATGCCGCCGAGCACTTTTTCGAGGCGCTCGACCAGGCGGCTCTGGAAGCGCTCGAGCAGGGCCGGAGCGGCCGCGGCCAGTGAATTCGCGGTGTGCTCGATGCCGTCGAGCCGCGCGCGGATGAATTCGGCGAGCCGCGCCCCCTCGGCAACCCGGGATTGCTGGAACTGGTCGAGTGCTTGCGCAAGCGCCGCCAGCAGGGGAGCGCGGATGCGGTCCGCGTCGATCTTCTCGCTGAACAAGCCTGGCATCGACAGCAGGGCGGTGGCCGACGGCGGTTGCAGATCGGGTAACACCCGGCGCAGGCTCTCAAGGTGGCGCACCACCCGCTCGAGCTGGATCGGATCGGGATCGGCGCGCATCAGCGGAGTGTCCCGGTTCAGGCTGATCCGGCACTCGACCTTGCCGCGCGCGATGGCTGACCGGATCCGCTCGCGGATCTCGTGCTCGATTCCGCGCAGTTCGTCGGGCATGCGAAGCGAGAGGTCGAGAAAGCGGCCGTTGACACCGCGCAAATCGATGGTGATCGGCAAGGGGTCGTCACAGGCCGCCGATGCATAGCCGGTCATGCTTTGCATCGGACGTGTTGCGGAAGCGGGATCTTTCACGGGGAGAAACGGCGGGCCTGGACGATTAAGAACGTAAAATTCTGCCACGCCAATTGCCCCAGAGCGTCTGGGAGAGTTCCGTCTGATTCATGGCTAGCCAAAAAAACGCAGCACTTCCCGACGGGCTCGAGCTCAACGGCTATCGGATCGTACGCCGGATCGCGAGCGGCGGTTTCTCGATCGTCTATCTCGCCGAAGATCACCGGGGCGTGCAGTTCGCGATCAAGGAATATCTGCCGAGCAACCTGGTCACGCGTCACGAGGGCGAGCTGGTGCCGGTGGTCGAGCACAAGCACCAGACGACGTTTCGCAACGGCCTCAAGTGCTTCTTCGAGGAGGGGCGCACGCTCGCGCGAATCTTTCATCCCAACGTCGTGCGCGTGGTGAACTTCTTTCGAGCGCACGAGACGGTTTATATGGTGATGGCCTTCGAGCAGGGGCGTAGCCTTCAGGAGATCGTGCTGCGTCACCGCAAGGCGCATCGCGATGCCGCCGCGGCCGCCGCCGAGGCCGAGAAGGCCGCGCGAACGCCGGCCGGCCGACTGCTTGCCGCCGCGCGGGGCAGACTGGGCCGTGCCGCGACAACTGCGGCGGGTCCGGAGTCCGCGCGCGGCATGTTGCCGGAGCGCCACGTGCTGCATGTGTTCAATCTCGTCATGAACGGTCTGCGCGAGGTTCACGCCAACCGTCTGCTGCATCTCGATCTCAAGCCCGCGAACATCTATCTGCGCATGGACGGCACGCCGCTGCTGCTCGATTTCGGCGCCGCCCGGCGGGCGCTGGACGACGATCTGCCCAAGCTTTTCCCGATGTACACGCCGGGATTCGCGGCTCCCGAGCTCTACCGCCGCGAAAGCCCGCTGGGCCCCTGGACCGACATCTACGGCCTCGGTACCAGTATGTACGCGTGTATGGCCGGCAAGCCACCGCAACCGGCCGATAAGCGACAGGCCGACGACGAACTCCTCAAAGCCATCGACGAGCTCGCCGATGCCTATTCGCAGGCGCTGCTCGATATCGTCCTCTGGTGCGTCAAGCTCGACCCCGTGGAGCGCCCGCAGAGCGTGTTCGCCCTGCAGCGCGCATTGCGCGCGATCGATCTGCCGCCGGTGCCCAGGGATCGTTGGCCGCGCTGGCTGATGCGCCTCGCGCACCGCGATTCGGGCGCCGACAACCATCAGCACAGCCTGATCATGCCCAACGGATAAGCACGTGCGTTTTTCCATTTTTCAGGATTCGGTTATCGGTGCCCGCCAGGTCAATCAGGACCGCATGGGCTATTCCTACACGCGTGAGTGCCTGCTGCTGATCGTCGCCGATGGCATGGGCGGGCATTTGCGTGGTGAGGTCGCGGCACAACTCACGCTGCAGGCGGTCGGAGGGCTGTTTCAGCGCCGGGCGCGGCCGGTGCTGGCCGATCCCGCCGGCTTCCTCGACCAGGCATTGCAGGCCGCACATCGAGACATCCTGCGCTACCAGCAAGAGCATCAGATGCCCGAGTCGCCGCGCACCACCGTGGTCGCGGCGATCATCCAGCACGGTCACATCTGGTGGGCGCATGCCGGTGATTCCCGGCTCTACTGGCTGCGCGACGGGCGTGTCCACCAACGCACCGAAGACCACTCCAAGGTTCAGAGTTTGTTGCGCATGGGGTTGATCCGCCCCGAAGAGCAGGAGACCCACCCCGAGCGCAACAAGGTCCTGAACTGCCTGGGATCTCCTTTCGCGCCGCAGATCGAACTCAACGGTGCGCACGCCCTGCGCCGCGGCGATCATCTGCTGCTCTGCTCGGACGGCGTCTGGGCCTGTGTTCCGGAGACCGACTTCATCGGCCTGATCGAAAGCGAGGCTCTGCGCGATGCGGTCCCGAAACTCGTGCGGCGCGCGGTCGTCCAAAGCGGTCCGGCCGCCGACAATGCCACCGCCCTGGTCGTGCGCTGGGAGGCCGACGATGCGCCCGGTGGTTTCTCGTCGGCCGATATGCCCGAGGGAGCGATGACCACCACGATCGCGATGACGCGGGACGACGAGCAGGCCGGCACCGAAGAGATCACCGAAGACGAGATCGAACGCACGATCAGCGAGATCCGCGCGGCGATCGAGCGTTCCGGTGGCAGGTGAGGCCGCGACCCCGGTACGATTACCCGCTCCTCACCGACTCGGAATCTTCATGAACACACGCGAAGACGGCCGCACGCCGGACGCATTGCGGCCACTCAACATCGTTCGCCGGTTCACGATTCACGCCGAGGGCAGCGTGCTCATCGAGATGGGCCGCACTCGCGTGTTGTGCACGGCCAGCGTCGAAGCCCGGGTGCCTCCTTTTCTGGCCGGACGAGGTCAGGGCTGGGTCACCGCCGAGTACGGCATGCTGCCGCGGGCCACCCACACCCGCGGTGCGCGCGAGGCCGCGCGTGGCGCGCAGAGTGGTCGCACCCAGGAAATCCAGCGCCTGATAGGTCGCAGCCTGCGGGCGGTCACCGACCTGCGCGCGCTCGGTGAGCGCACGATCACGCTTGATTGCGATGTTCTGCAGGCCGACGGCGGCACCCGCTGCGCGAGCATCACCGGCGCTTACGTGGCACTGCATGATGCGCTCTCCGGCCTGGTCAGCAGCGGTGAACTGAACTCGCTGCCCTTGCGCGACTCGGTCGCCGCGGTCTCGGTCGGCATGGTCGGCGGCCGGCCGCTGCTCGATCTCGACTACGGTGAGGATTCGGGCTGCGACACGGATCTGAATGTCGTCATGACGGGTGACGGTGGCATCGTCGAACTACAAGGTACGGCCGAGGGCGAACCTTTCACGGGCGAGCAACTCGACCGGATGCTGGCGCTGGCCCGCCAGGGCATCGGTGAGCTGGCCGCGGGACAGCGTCGCGCGTTGTCCGCGCTCTGAGCATGGCGAATCCACCCGGTGGCCGCGTGGTGCTGGCCTCGTCCAATGCCGGCAAGCTGCGCGAATTCGCGCGTCTGCTCGCGCCTCTGACCCTGACGGTCGTGTCGCAAGGCGAACTCGGCATCGAGCCCGCCGAAGAGCCGCACCAGACCTTCGTCGAGAATGCGCTGGCCAAGGCGCGACACGCCAGTGAGGCCAGTGGTCTGCCTGCCCTGGCGGACGATTCGGGCATTTGTGTGCCCGCCCTCGGTGGCGCGCCGGGCGTCCACTCGGCGCGCTTCTCAGCCATCCGCGGTGGCGCGAGCGGTGATGCGGCCAACAATGCCTGTCTGATCGAGGCCCTGCGGGCGCTGGATCCGTCCCTGAGCGATACCCGCGTCAGGGCGGCGACCTACGTTTGTGTGCTGGTCTGGATACGCTCGCCCGACGATCCCCGTCCGATCGTCGCCGAAGGCGTCTGGCACGGCATCGTGCTTCCCGAGGCGCGGGGCGCGAACGGGTTCGGATACGACCCCCACTTCTGGTTGCCCGAGCGCGGCTGCACGGCGGCCGAGCTCGACCCCGACGACAAGAACCGGATCAGTCATCGCGCCCTGGCGATGCGGGATCTGGCGCAGCGTCTCAGTGATGGCTGAGGATCAGACCGGGACGACGGTCACGTCGGCCCTGACGCCTCGCTTGCGCGCCGGTCCGTTCGTGCCGCCGCCGTTGGGCCTGTACGTGCATCTGCCCTGGTGTCTGCGCAAATGCCCGTACTGCGACTTCAATTCCCACGAACGGCGCGACGACTCGCCGGCGATGGACGATTACATCGATGCATTGATCGTCGATCTCGAGCAATCTCTGCCACTGATCTGGGGGCGCAGCGTCAGCTCGGTGTTCTTCGGCGGGGGCACGCCGAGCTTGTTCGCGCCGGCCCAGATCGACCGCCTGCTGGCCGCCGTCAGGGCGCGCGTTCGACTCGGCGCCGACGTCGAGGTTACGCTCGAGGCCAATCCGGGAACCTTCGAGGCCGAGCGCTTCAAAGCCTACCGCGACGCCGGCGTCAACCGGCTCTCGATCGGCGTGCAGAGTTTCGACGATTCGGCTCTGAGCCGGCTGGGGCGTGTGCACGATGCGGCCCAGGCCGAGGCGGCGATCGCCGAGGCGGCACGCTGCTTCGACCGCTACAACCTCGATCTGATGTTTGCGCTGCCGGGTCAGGACATGGCCGCGCTGCAACGCGATCTCGATCGGATTCGCGCCTGGCGGCCGCCGCATTGGTCGTGTTACCAGCTCACGATCGAGCCCAACACCTTGTTCGCCCGCTTCACGCCGCCGAATCTGCCCGACGACGACCTGGCGGCCGACATGTTCGAGGCCGTGCATGCCTGCGCGGCCGATATCGGCCTGCAGCGCTACGAGGTATCGGCGTTCGCCGCCCCCGGCCAGCGCTGTCGCCACAATCTCAACTATTGGCGTTTCGGCGACTATCTCGGACTGGGGGCCGGCGCCCACGGCAAGTTGAGCTTCCACGACAAGGTGGTGCGACACAGCCGCTGGCGCCATCCGAGGCGCTACCTGGAGGCCGTCGCTCGAGGGACCGCGGTCGAGCACGAGCGGGTGCTCGGGCCGGCCGACATGGTGTTCGAGTTCGCGCTCAATGCGTTTCGTCTGGTCGATGGGGTTCCGACCGAGCTATTCGAGGCGCACACCGGTCTGAGTCGGGCCGCGCTCGGAGCGCGCCTGCTGCGCGCGGCGCAAGACGGATTGCTCGATCCGGATCCGTCAGTGCTGCGTCCGACCGCGCAAGGACTGCGCTTTCTGAACGATCTGACCGAGCGCTTTCTGCCCTGAGCGCAGGGGCTTGCCCGGCGCACCGGAGTGGGGCATTCTGTCGGGATGCACCATAACAGGGCGCACAGAATTGGTGCGATCGTCGTGCGCTTTGGCCGATCGGGAGTCTTCGAGCCTGTCATCCGCCTCGTGGCGCCCGTTCGAGCGCTTGTGACGGCGCCCGCGAGCGCCTCGCAAGGCTGGCACGGATGATGCTCGTTGGCTTGCGCGGGTTTGCGAATCTGGATCTTTGCGGACGCCCCCGGATTGCGGGCGCAGGGCATTTCCAAGAGAATCGCCCCTCGCGGTGCGAGCGATGCCGATCGCACCGGCCCGTAGAGCCTGCTGCCCGTCACCGACGTCGCGATGCGATTCGGTGCAGCCTGTCATAGTGTCACGAGGAGAGCCAATTCATGGCCAGTGCCAAAGATGTAATGAAGATGATCTCGGATCACGAGGTCAAATTTGTCGACTACCGCTTCACCGATACCAAGGGCAAGGAACAGCACGTCAGCGTTCCCGTGACTGTGTTCGACGAGAGCAAGTTCGACGACGGCCACGCATTCGACGGTTCGTCGATCGCCGGCTGGAAGGGCATCGAGGCCTCAGACATGCTGTTGATGCCGGATCCGGATACGGCGGTCATGGATCCCTTCCGGGAGGAACCCACGCTCCTGCTGACCTGCGACGTGGTCGAGCCCTCGGATGGCAAGGGCTATTCGCGTGATCCGCGCTCGCTGGCCAAGCGCGCCGAGGCGTATCTGAAGTCGTCCGGGCTGGGCGACACGGCCTACTTCGGGCCGGAGCCCGAGTTCTTCCTGTTCGATTCGGTGACCTGGGCCTCCGACATGTCCGGATGCTTCTACAAGCTCAACGTCGAAGAGGCGTACTGGTCGTCGGCCAAAGAGATGGAAGGTGGCAATCTCGGCCACCGGCCGACCGTCAAGGGCGGATACTTCCCCGTGCCCCCGGTCGATTCGCTGCAGGACATCCGCTCGGAGATGTGCCTCATCCTGGAGCAGATGGGCGTCCCGGTCGAGGTCCACCACCACGAGGTGGCGGGTGCCGGCCAGTGCGAGATCGGCACCAAGTTCGCCGACCTGGTGCGCCGCGCCGACTGGTCGCAGCGGCTCAAGTACGTGGTCATGAACGTTGCTCAGAGCTACGGCAAGACCGCTACTTTCATGCCCAAGCCGGTCGTCGGCGACAACGGCTCGGGCATGCACTGCCACCAGTCGGTCTGGAAAGGCGGCGAGAACCTGTTTGCCGGTGACAAGTACGCCGGCCTGTCGGAATTCGCGCTCTACTACATTGGCGGCATCATCAAGCACGCCCGCGCCCTCAACGCGATCACCAACCCGGGCACGAACTCCTACAAGCGCCTGGTGCCGCACTTCGAGGCGCCCGTGAAGCTCGCCTACTCGGCGCGCAACCGTTCGGCCTCGATCCGCATCCCGTATGTGTCGAGCCCGAAGGCCCGCCGTATCGAGTGCCGTTTCCCGGATCCCCTGGCCAATCCGTACCTGGCCTTTTCGGCGATGCTGATGGCCGGTCTGGACGGTGTGCAGAACAAGATTCACCCGGGCGATCCGGCCGACAAGAATCTGTACGATCTGCCGCCGGAAGAAGACGCCAAGATCCCGACCGTCTGCTCGTCGCTCGAGCAGGCCCTCGAGGCGCTCGATGCCGATCGCGAGTTCCTGACCCGCGGCGGCGTGTTCAGCGACGAACTGATCGATGCCTACCTCGATCTGAAGATGGGCGAAGTCCAGCGCATGCGCATGACCACGCACCCGATCGAGTACGACATGTACTACTCGTCCTGAGCGATCGATGCACCCCGACGCAGAAATCTCGCCGAGGGGCGCAACAAAGCCGCCGCCGGGCCAGCCGCCCGGCGGCGGCTTCGTTTTAGTGGCCGGGCGCCCGCCGGAGTGGGCGATCAAGCGGCGCCGGCAACCGGCCGTCGGCCGAAACCGTCAATCCGGCCTAATCTGCCGGTCGAATGAGCTAAAGTGCAGGGGCTCACCCTGCGACATCGCCCATGCGTCCGGATTCCCTCACCGCTCCCGTTTCCGCCACCGGCGCCGCCATTGCTTTGGCGGTGGCGATAGGCGTTGCGCCTGGGTCGGCCCAGGCGGCCATCTATCGCTGCACGTCGCCGTCCGGTGTGATCGAGTACAGCAACACCGCGCCCTCGGCGGATCGCGCGCGCGAATGCGAGAAGCTGGATCTGCCGCAGATCACCACGATCCCTGCGCCGCCGGTTCCGGCACCGCCTCCCGCCAGCGCGAACGGCAAATCGAAGGCCTCGGTCAGTGCCGCCACCCAGAGCCGGCGCGACGACGAGCGATTGCAGATCCTGCTGGAGGAATACCGGCGCGAATCGCGACACCTGTCCGAATTGCGTGCCGAGTACCAGGATGGCCAGCCGGAGCGGCTGGGCAGCGAGCGCAATTATCAGAAGTATCTCGATCGGGTCGAGCGCCTGAAATCCGACATCGCACGCTCGTCGGCGAACCTCAAGGCGCTGAAGTCCGAGATGGACGCACTGCAGAACTGATCGGTGCCGCGCCTTGCGCGCCGGCGCGATCATGAGTTCGCGCTCGGCGCTGCAAGGCGGCGGGGATCCTCGCCTGGTCGGCCTGGACGCGTTGGCCACCTGCGTTCTGCTCGTCGATCACGACGACCGGGTCATCTATCTGAATGCTGCAGCCGAACATCTGTTCGGAACCGCGCGTCGGCTGGCACTCGGTGTGCCGCTCGAGCGCATCTTCGACGTCGATCAGACGTTGCGCCAGATGATCGAGCAAGCGCGCCTGCCGGGCTACGGCGACACCCGCACGGAACTGGCGGTGCGCCCGGTGGCCGGCGAGCCGATCGACCTGCTGGTCACGGTGTCGGTGCCCGAGGCGCTGGGCGGACCGGTCATGATCGAGTGTCAGCCCACCGACGTACGTGCCCGTGCTGCGCGCGAGGAACGTCTGCGTGCCTTGGCCGACGAGAACAGCGATCTGCTGCGCAATCTCGCGCACGAGGTGAAGAATCCACTCGGTGGCATTCGCGGCGCCGCGCAGCTGATCGCCCTGGAAGCGGACAGCGAGAGCCAGCGCGAATGTGCCGAAGTCATCGTTCGTGAGGCCGACCGGCTGCAAGCGCTCGTGGATCGTCTGTTGGCGCCTCATCGACAGGCCTTGGTGCTCGAGCCGGTCAATCTGCACGAGGTCTGCGAGCGGGTGCGCACGTTGATCCTCTCCGAGTTCTCGTCCGGTCTCGAGATCGTGCGCGACTACGACATCAGCCTGCCCGACTGCCTGGGCGACAAGGCACAACTGATCCAGGCAGTGCTCAATCTGGTTCGCAATGCTGCCCAGGCACTGGCGGGCAAGGGGCGCATCGATCTGCTCACACGCGTTGCCCGACAAGTCACGATCATGCCCAAGCGACACAAGCTGGCACTGGAATTGCATGTGATCGACAACGGTCCGGGAATCCCGGCGGCCATGCAGGATCGGGTGTTCCTGCCACTGGTCACCGGGCGGGACGACGGCACCGGCCTTGGGCTCACCCTGGCACAGTCGATCATCGCGCGACACGGTGGTCTGATCGACTTTCAGAGCGAGCCCGGTCGAACCGACTTTCGCATTTTGTTGCCGCTCACAGAGGGCGCCGACGACTGATGCGGGAGTCTCCGCCTGGCGTCCGGTTCTTCGACGCGCGATGAGGACAGGACGATGAATGCAGTGTGGATCGTCGATGACGATCAATCGATACGGTGGGTTCTGGAACGGGCTCTGCGACGCGAAGGCTTTGCCGTGCGCTGCTTCGAAAACACCCACGATTGCATGCATGCGCTGAGCGGCGATCAGCCTCGCGTGCTGGTCTCCGATATTCGAATGCCGGGCGGCAACGGCATCGATATGCTGCGCACCGTGAAGGAATCGCATCCGGCGCTGCCCGTGATCATCATGACCGCGTTCTCCGATCTCGGCAGCGCGGTCTCGGCATTCCAGAACGGTGCTTTCGAGTACCTGGCCAAACCCTTCGATCTGAGCAACGCGGTCGAATTGATCCGGCGTGCCGTCGACGAGCGCGGCCAGGCGGCGCCGCAGCCCGACGAGGGCGACAGTGGCATCGGCATCCTCGGCCAGGCCCCGGCGATGCAGGACGTGTTCCGCGCCATCGGCCGGCTCGCGCAGTCGTCGGTGACAGTGCTCATCACCGGCGAATCGGGCTCGGGCAAGGAATTGGTCGCGCGTGCGTTGCACCGTCACAGCCAGCGCGCCGACAAGCCCTTCGTTGCTCTGAACATGGCCGCGATTCCGCACGAGTTGCTCGAGTCGGAGCTCTTCGGGCACGAACGGGGTGCATTCACCGGTGCGCAGCAGCAGCGGCGCGGCCGTTTCGAACAGGCCGAGGGCGGAACGCTTTTCCTCGATGAGATCGGCGACATGCCGCCGGCCATGCAGACCCGGCTGCTGCGCGTGCTGTCGGACGGGCACTTCTATCGGGTGGGGGGCACCCAGTCGATCAAGACCGACGTGCGGGTGATCGCGGCGACGCACCAGGCGCTCGAGGAGCGGGTGCGCACCGGTGAGTTTCGTGAAGACCTGTTCCACCGCCTGAACGTCATTCGTCTGCGTTTGCCGCCGCTGCGCGAACGGCGCGAGGACGTGGCTTTGCTGGCCCGCCATTTCCTGCGTCGGTGTGCCACCGAGATGGGGTCCGAGCCCAAACAACTCGACGATGCGGCGCTCGAGCAACTGACCTCGTTCGACTGGCCGGGCAATGTCCGGCAGCTCGAGAACTGCTGCCGGTGGCTGACCGTGATGGCGCCGATGCAGCGCATCGGCCTCTCGGATCTGCCGCCCGAGATCCAGGGAGCTTCGGGCGCGCGGCCGACGTCCGAACGGCCTCCGATGTCGAGTGCGCCGATTCTGGCCGGCCGGCCACCGGTCGCACTGGCGCCGAATTCGATCGGCGCTAGCGACGGCTGGAGTTCGCAGCTCTATCGGCGTGTCGAGCAGGAACTGCAGGCGCAGCCACGGCCGTGGACGCGCGAGTCACAAAGCGATCTGATGGACCGTCTCGCCCGGGAGTTCGAGACCGCCGTCCTGACCGCCGCGTTGCGCTTCACCGGCGGGCGCCGCATCGACGCGTCGCTGCGCCTGGGTATCGGCCGAAACACGATTACACGCAAGATCCAGGAGCTCGGGCTCGAAGAGTAGCCTGCACTCCGGCGCCGATCCGTTCACCTGGCGACGCGATCGGCGTCTGGCCGACGACGCCGGCACGGCCGGCGTCGGCGTGGAGCCCGCCTCAGGTGTCAAGCGTCATGACCACGGGAGCGTGGTCGGACGGTTTGGGCCACTTACGTGGTGCGCGATCGATCGAGCACGCATTCAGGCGCGGCAGCAGCGCTTCCTCGACCAAAATGTGATCGATGCGCAGCCCGGCGTTGCGTTGGAAGCCGAGTTGCCGGTAGTCCCACCAACTGAATGTCTTTTCCGGGTGCTCGAAGCGACGAAACGCGTCGTGCAGGCCAAGCGCCTGCAGGCGCTGGAAGCGCTCGCGCTCGGGTGTCGAACACAACACCTTCTCGCGCCAGGCCTCGGGGTCGTGCACGTCCCGGTCCTCGGGCGCGATGTTGAAATCGCCCAGCAGGATGCGGGGCTGGCCGGGATTGCCCGCGCCCGCCTCGAGCCAGGGAATCAGCGCGTCGAGCCAGGCCAGCTTGTAGAAGTATTTGTCGCTGTCGACCTCCTGGCCGTTCGGAACATAGGCACAGACCACCCGCAGGCCGGCGCAAGTGGCACTGATCAAGCGCATCTGCTCGTCGGCAAAGGTCGGATTGTTGACCACGACGTCGGCGGCAGCGCCGATCGTGTCGCTGCGGGTCAGCAGGGCGACGCCGTTGTAGGTGCGCTGTCCGGCGAACACCGCGTCATAGCCGGCCTCGCGCAGCGTGTCGGCGGGAAACTTCGCGTCGATCAGCTTGGTCTCCTGCAGCGCGAGGATGTCGACCGGCTCGGCCGCAAGCCAGTCGAGCACGTGGCCGAGTCGGACATTCAGGGAATTGACGTTCCAGGTGGCGATCTTCACTGTGGGCATGGGGCGGGGGCGAATGCTGGCAGGCTGTCGCCGGTCGAGCCGAAGCGGGCGCGGGCGACGTGAATTCGCAAGCATAGCGGCTTGCCGGCCAGGCACGTGCTTGCGCACCGGCAAGGATGAGCGCGCAGAGCCGCCATCGGGCAATGGGGGCTACGAGTTGCAACGGGTGAGTACTGCCGCTGCGGTCACGGCCGGTGCGGTCACGACCGGCGCGACCACTTCACGACCAAGCTCAGAAGCGCAGCGCGTTCGGATCTCGTGAGGGGCCCGATTGCGAAGGTCGCGGATTGTTCGGACGGCCCTGATACCCGAGCGCCGCGCGTGGCGCCTCGCGGTCGGCGGGTGTGTCCGATGGCTGGGCCACGGCGGCCAGCGGTGCCGGCTCGGCCTGGACGTAATTGGCCGGCAGACGGGATTCCTTCGGATAGCCGGCGGTATCGAGCAGCAAGTCCCAGCGGACTTCCTGAAAGCCGATCTGGCGTTCGGCGCCGACCGTGATCACGGGCAGCCCGGTGTCGGGCGGGAAGCCGAGCGACTCGAAAGCCGCGACATCCTGGCGGCTCCTGACTGTTTTCTCGGTGTATGGAACGCCGCGCCTGGCCAGGTGCTGGCGCCCGGCATCGCATGGCTGGCAGTTGCCGGTGGTGTATACGGTGACCGGGTAGCGCTGGCTGACCACGCGTAATTCGTAGGGCAGGCTGGTCGGGTCGGCCTTGGCAACCGCTCGGGCGCCCGGGCGCTGCCAGCCGCCAGGCGCGCGCAGTACGGTGACCTGGTGATTCGGCAGACGGTCGCCATAGGAGATGCGGCCGTCGGCCTCGCGCCACTTGAACTGCGCGTGCGCGTCGGTCGGCCATCCGGCCAGCACGATCGTGGCAACGAAACCCGCGGCCGCGATGCCAAAAAATCCCTGTCGCATGACGACTCCGGTCAGACTTCTTCAGTCATTCCATTATGTCGAAGCAGGGCGTCGATCTCGGGATCGCGTCCTCTGAACGCGCGAAAAGAGTCGATGGCCGGTCGGCTGCCGCCCACCGCGAGAATCTCGTCCAGGAAACGGCGCCCCGTGGCCAGAATCTCGTCGTCGGCGCGTTCCGTGCCGGCCGCCTCCTCGAAGGCCGCATAGGCGTCCGCCGACAAGACCTCGGCCCATTTGTAGCTGTAATAGCCCGCCGAGTAACCGCCGGAGAAGATGTGCGAGAAACTGTTCTGGAAGCGGTTGAAGCGTGGCGGGATCACGACCGCGACATCGGCGCGGACCTTGTCGAGCAAGGCCTGAACGGTGGCGGCGTCGCAGTGCTCGAACGTGTGTCGGTGCAGGCGCATGTCGAATAGCGAGAACTCGATCTGGCGCAAGGTCTGCATGCCGGCCTGGAAGTTGCGCGCCGCCAGCATGCGATCGAACAACTCGCGCGGCAGGCTCGCGCCGGTGCTCACATGGGCGCTCATCGAGGAGACGATCTCCCACTCCCAGCAGAAGTTCTCCATGAACTGGCTGGGCAGTTCGACGGCGTCCCATTCGACACCCGAGATGCCCGAAACACCGAGCTCGTCGACCCGCGTCAGCAAATGGTGCAGACCGTGGCCGAACTCGTGGAACAGGGTGGTGACGTCATCGTGGGTAAGCAGGGCGGGGCGTTTGCCGACCGGTGGCTGGAAATTGCAGACCAGATAGGCGATCGGTGACTGCTGACGGCCGTCGCAACGGCCACGCGAGCGAGCGCCGTCCATCCATGCGCCCGGGCGCTTGCTCGGGCGCGCGAACAGATCGACATAGAACTGACCGAGCAATGCTCCGTCACGCTCGATGCGAAAGAAGCTCACGCTGTCGTGCCAGACCGGTGCGGAATCGGGCAGGATGCGCACATCGAACAGGCGTTGCACCAGACCGAACAGGCCATCGAGCACGCGCGGCAGCTGGAAATACTGCTTGACCTCCTGATCGGAGAACGCATAGCGTGCCTGGCGCAGTCGCTCCGAGGCGAAGGCCATGTCCCAGGCAGCCAGTTCGGGCAGCCCGAGTTCGTCGGCCGCGAATGCGCGCAGCTCGTTCAGGTCGCGTTCGGCGAACGGCCTGGCGCGCGCCGCGAGATCGAGCAGGAAGTTCTCGACCTGCTCGGGCGACTCGGCCATCTTGGCCACCAGCGACACGCTGGCGAAATCGTCATAGCCGAGCAGCTTCGCCTCTTCGCCGCGCAGGCTCATGATCTCCTCGATGACGGGCGCATTGTCGAGCCGTGTGCGCTCGTTGGCGTCGGCCGGTGAAACCGCCTGGTCAGAGGCGCGGGTGGCGTAGGCGCGATACATCGATTCGCGCAACTCGCGGTTCTGCGCATATTGCATGACCGGAAAGTACGACGGGAACTGCAGGGTGAAGCGATGGCCGCTGGTGCCGGCACGCTCTGCCTCGGCCGCCGCCGCCTCGAGCGCATCGTCGGGCAGGCCGGCAAGGCGGGACTCGTCCGTCACGCACTCGGCATGCGCGTTCGTGGCGTCCAGAACGTTCTCCGAAAAGCGCTGCGACAGCGATGCCTGGCGGTCCTGGATCTCGGCGAAGCGCTCGCGGGCCGGCGACTGGAGATCGGCGCCGCCGAGGCGGAAGTCGCGCAGCGCATTCTCGACCACCCGGCGACGGCTGGCCGACAGCTCGCCGAACAGCTCGGATTCGCCGAGCGCACGATAACGCGCATAGTGGTCGCGGTTCTGGCCGAGGGCCGTCCAGAACTGCGTGACCTTGGGCAGATTGGCGTTGTAGGCTTCGCGTAGCGCCTTGGAATCGTCGACCGAACTGAGATGCCCGACCAGCCCCCACGCGCGCGACAGATGCTCGGTGGCCGAATCCAGTGGCTCGACCAGATTCTCCCAGGTTGGCGGCTCGGGTCTGGCGGTCACGGCGGCCAGCGCCTCGGTGGCGTGCGCCAACAGCTCATCGATCGCCGGCGTGACGTGGGCCGGCGTGAAGCTCGCGAAGTCGGGCAGGTCGGAGAGGACGAGCAGTGGGTTCGCCGCGGCGGAATCGTTCATGATGGATCGACAAAGAGGAGACAAGCCCGATTGTCGACCAAACGACCCCGCTACGCAGCGTTCTCCGTTGCATCCAGCGTATTTACCAGCAGCATCGCGCGCGTCATCGGGCCGACACCGCCGGGCACCGGCGTGATGTGTGCGGCCACCCGCGCAGCGGATGCGAAATCGACGTCGCCGCAGAGCTTGCCATTCTCGTCGCGGTTCATGCCGACATCGATGACCACCGCACCGGGCTTGATCATGTCACCGGTGATCATTCTGGTGCGCCCGACGGCGGCGATCAGGACGTCGGCACGGCGCGTGTGCTCGGCCAGATCACGGGTGCGGCTGTGGCAGACGGTGACGGTGGCATCGGCGGCCAACAGCATCATGGCCTGCGGCTTGCCAACGATGTTGCTGCGACCGACCACGACCGCCTGCGCGCCGCGTAGCTCGATGCCGGTGTGCGCCAGCATGCGCATGACGCCAAAAGGAGTGCAGGGCGCAAAGCCGCGCTGACCGGTCATGAGCGCACCGGCATTGGCGACGTGAAAGCCGTCGACGTCCTTGTGCGGTGCGATCGTCTCGATCACCTTGCGTTCACTGATCTGGTCGGGCAGTGGCAGTTGCACCAGGATGCCGTGGATATGGACTGCATCGTTGAGGCGGCGCACCGCGTCGAGCAGAACCTGCTCGTCGGTGTCGGCGGGAAGATGGATCAGTTCGGAATGGATGCCGGCCTGCTCGCAGTCCTTGATCTTGTGGCGCACGTAGACCGACGAGGCCGGTGAATCCCCCACCAGCACGACAGCCAGACCGGGCCGGCGGCCGGCCGCGGTAAGCCGTGCCGCGCGTTCGGTGCATTGTTCGCGAATGGACGCGGCCAGGCCCGCTCCATCGATGATCTGTGCGCTCACATTGGCTCTCGTCGCCCGTAGAAGCGGCCAACTTTACACCATCGAAAACAATGTCTATAATCGCTGGCTTCGTTGGGGGTATAGCTCAGCTGGGAGAGCGCTTGCATGGCATGCAAGAGGTCAGCGGTTCGATCCCGCTTACCTCCACCAACAGCCTGATTTGTCCCGTTCGTCTAGAGGCCTAGGACACTACCCTTTCACGGTAGGTACAGGGGTTCGAATCCCCTACGGGACGCCACCGCTTCACGAAAAAAAGCCGCCTACCGAGCGGCTTTTTTCGTTGTGACCCCCGGGGTTCGACAGACTTCCCAGGGGGCTTCACGGTCAGGCTCGCAAGCGCATTCGACCTGATTCAGGCGCCCGCGCCCGCGAGGTAATCGGCCTTGCCCAGCACGACCCCGTTATGGCGCAAGATGTCGTACGCGGTCGTGATGTGAAAGAACATGTTGGGCAATGCCCAGGTCTTGAGGTAGTCCTCGGCCCGCATCGTGCGCGTGCGATCCTTGCCGATCGGGATGGTGATCTCCTTGGCCTCCTGCCCGTCGATGGTGTTGGCCGGAACGGTCTCCAGCCAGGCGACGGTCTTGTCGATGCGGCCGATCAGCTCGGCGAGCGTGTTCTCCGTATTTTCGTATTTGGGCGCTTCGAGGCCGCTGATCCGGGCCGCGCACAGTTTGGCGGCGTCGCAGGCGATGAAGATCTGTGCCTTGAACGGCAACATGTCGGGCGCGAGCCGGAACTGGATCAAGGCCTGTTCGTCATAGCCTCGGGCGGATACGTCCGCCTGCGCCTTCTGCAGGATGTGACGCAGATTGCCCAGAAAATGCCGGAACACCGGCAGGGACGCCGAGGATAGGGTGATTGACATGGAATGCTGGATGAGTTGAGGGACTCGTACGATACCGGAGTTGGCTCCATTTCGCGGACACCTGAGTTTCCGATGCCCATCCCGCCCGAGCGTTGGTCGCTGGTGGCCGGCCTGTCGCTTGGCACGGTCGTCAGCAACGGCTATGCGCGCTTCGCCTACGGGCTCGTGCTGCCGGCGATGCGCGAGGATCTCGGCTGGAGCTACACCCAGGCCGGCTGGATCAACACCGCCAATGCGCTGGGCTATCTGATCGGCGCGCTGCTCGCGCTTGCCTTGATCAGGCGGGTCGGCGCGGAAAGGATGTTCGTGATCGGAATGGCGACGTTGGCGGTTTCGCTTGCGGCTTCCGGGCTCACGCGCGACTTCGTCTGGTTGTCGATCTGGCGGGTCGTGGCCGGCATCGGCGGCGCACCGGTGTTCGTGGCGGCGGGCGCGCTGGCCGCGCGCCTTTGGCGGGCCGACGTTTCGCGCAATGCGCTGGCAATCGCGCTGGTGTTGGCCGGCGGCGGTGGTCTGGGCATGCTGAGTTCCGGTCTGGTCGTACCGTGGATTCTCGAGCAGGGCTCGATCGAGTCGTGGCCGCTTGCCTGGCTGGCGATGGCCGCCGCGGCTGCGCTGTCCTTCTGGCCGGCGGTGCAGACGGTGCGTCATATGCCGCCGGCCGCACAGGCGGCCAATCCCGCCGTTGCCCGGGTCGATGCCAAGGTGCTCTCGCATTCGTCGCTGTGGGGCGCGCTGCCGGCGCTGCTCAGCTATGCCTTGTTCGCGGTCGGATACATCGCCTATCTGACCTTTCTGGTCGCCTGGATGCGCGATCGCGGCATGGGTACGACGATCATCGCGGCGGCCTGGGCCATGCTGAGTCTGCTGGTGGTGGCCTCGCCATTCGTTTGGCGCCCCGTTCTGGCTCGCGCGCAGGCCGGTGGTGCGATGGCTGCCGCCAACGGCGTGACCGCGCTCGCCGTCGCGCTACCGCTGTTCTGGCGCGAGCCGGCCGGCCTCGTGGTTTCGGCGATGGCATTCGGGCTTTCGTTCTTCGTGGTGCCTACCGCAGCGACGACCTTCTGTCGTCGTTATTTCGACGAACCTCGATGGCCACGCACGATGGCGGTATTCACGATCGTGTTCGCCGGCGGTCAGATACTGGGCCCGGTGGCGGCGGGTGTGATTGCCGATCGCGGCGGTGACATCGGCAGCGGCCTGGCGCTGGCCGCGGTGATTCTCGCCGCGGGGGCGCTGGCTGCGGCGCTGCAGCGCCGCCGCGCATAGGGCGCACGGGCGAGGTGTCTCGGCGTCGCCGCGCAATTGGCGGTCGATGCGAACCGGTCGGCGGGGCTTCAGGAAACGAATGCCCACTATCGTCAGTGCCTATCCGGAGCACCAAACCCGTGCGTTTCGACCCCCGTTAGCGCCCACCGGTCGGGCTTGGCTCTCGAACTCCGGGCGCATGCCGATAGTTGATTCCGAGGCGTGATCGGCATCCGATGTGCCGCACGCCCGCCCGTCTTGGACGGGCGGTATCGATGGCCTGCGAACCGGAAGCGAGAATGAGAAGAAATTTCCCAGTAACGAAGAACGAGCGGACCTTCCCGGAAGACGTCACGCTGATGTCGACGACGGATCCGAACAGCCACATCACCTATGCGAATCCGGCGTTCATGGAGATCGCGGGCTTCGAGCACGACGAACTGATCGGCCAGCCGCACAACGTGGTGCGACATCCCGACATGCCCCCCGCCGCATTCGCCGACATGTGGAAGACGCTAGCCAGTGGCGCGAGCTGGACCGGGCTGGTCAAGAATCGCTGCAAGAACGGTGACTACTACTGGGTGCGTGCCAATGCCACGCCAGTGAAGCGTGACGGCAGGCTGCTCGGGTATATGTCGGTACGAACGCGGCCCCAGGCCAGCGAGGTCGCTGCGGCCGAGAAGATCTATGCCGACATGCGCGAAGATCGTGGTGGCTGGGGGTTGACCCGCGGCCTGCTGTATCGGCGCGGTGTCTTTCATCTGCATACGCGGCTCAAGTTCCTGCGTCTGCGAGCTCGTGTGTTCCTGCTGTCGCTGTTGGGCATTGCGCCAGCCGCGCTCGCCGTCGCTTTGCTGGCCGACAACAACACCGATTTGCTGACCGGCGCAGGGCTCTGTGTCGCCGGCCTGATCGCCATGTTGGTCGGCTTCAACATTCAGATCGTCGCCCCGATCGGGCTTGCATTGCGCAAGTCGCGGATGGTGGCCAGCGGTGAGAAGGCCGGCCTGGGTGCGGTCAACCGCGGCGACGAAATCGGCGAGCTGTTGCGCAGCATCCAGCAGTCCGGTCTCAACATCAACAGCCTGGTGGCCGATGTCGCCTCGCAGGTCAACAGCCTGCGCTCGGCCACGCACGAGGTGGCGGCCGGCAGCAACTCGTTGGCCGAGCGCACCGAGCGTACGGCCGCGAACCTCGAAGAGACTGCGTCGGCGATGGAGCAGTTCGGCGCGACCATCTCGGCCAGCGCCGATTCGGCCGACCAGGCCGAGCATCTCGCCGCCGAGGCCGCTCAAGTGGCGCGCAACAGCGGTGCGACCATCGACTCGGTGATCGCGCAGATGCACAAGATCACGGACTCGAGTCAGCGCATCGCGGACATCATCACCGTGATCGACGGCATCGCGTTCCAAACCAATATCCTGGCGCTCAATGCGGCGGTCGAGGCCGCGCGCGCCGGCGAGCAGGGCAGGGGCTTTGCAGTGGTGGCCAGCGAGGTGCGCTCATTGGCCCAACGCAGCGCCTCGGCGGCCAAGGAGATCAAGGGGCTGATCGACAGCTCGGTCGAAGCCGTGCACGGCGGTGCGACCCTGGTCGACGAGGCCGGTGGCACGATCTCGAGCGTCATCAACGCGGTGGAGGGCGTCAGCGGACTGATTCGCGACATCTCGCAGGCATCGGCCGAGCAGCGCGACACGATCGGCCAGGTCAACGTCGCCGTGTCGGATCTCGACTCGATGACCCAGCAGAATGCGGCGCTGGTCGAGGAATCGAATGCTGCGGTCATTCACCTGACCGTGCTGGGCGACATGCTGGCCGAGGGCGTCGCCGCGTATCAGGCAGCCGGTGCCAAGCGCTGAGCTCGACCGGCTGTGCCGATGGTCAGGTGGGCCGGGCGGTAGCGCCCGGCCCTGTTCGCATCCATCGCGCACGCCCCGTGGCTCAGTGCCCGTCGGCGCCCGTGGCGCGTTCGACCCTGGGCAGACGCAGGCCCATGCGCGCTGCCGCGATCACGGCCTGCGTTCGGTTGCGCACGCCGAGCGCGCGCAACACGTTGCTGACGTGTACCTTGACCGTGCCCTCGGCAAGGTCGAGCCGCCGGCAGATCAGCTTGTTGGGCATGCCGTCCAGGATGAGGCCGAGTACCTCCATCTGGCGCTCGGTAAGATTGAGCTCACCCGGGCGGGGGGACAGGGCCGGGCGCACGCCGAAACGCTCGTAGACGCTGTGGGCCGGCTGGGCAAGCAGGCGCCGGGGCAGGTAGGTGTGACCGGCAAAAATCTGCCGGATGGCTTCGCCGATCATGTCTTGGTAATAGGTCTTCGGGATGAAGCCGACGGCACCGGCGCTGATGGCACGCAAGGCGAGGCCGGCGTCGTCGTCACCGGTGAAGACCACCACCGGCAGATCCGGCCGTCGCTCGCGAATCCAGCCCAGCAGTGCGAGGCCGTGCAAGTTCCCGAGGTGCAGATCGGTGAACACCATGCGCAGATTCTGGTCCTCGCCCAGTGCCCGTTCGAGTTGCGCCTGGTTGATCGCCAGGGTGGTGCGTGCGCCAGGTTGGACGCGTTCGAGAATGCCGTGCATGGATTCGCGCACCAGCGGTTGTTCGTCGATGATCAGGAAACTGGATTCGGACACGGCCTGTGCTGCGTGGGTTCCCCGGTTCGATGCGGTCTCTAAGACTTGCATTTGGATTCCTTCCATTGGGTTCTTATTCGATCTCCCGCATCGGTCTTTGGTATGTGCAACGACGATAGATCCGTCGTCCGATGCTCGCAAGGCCATCCCATGGACGAAGGCGGCCGATATAGCGATGTTGGCGGGTCACTGTGCCGATCGTCATAGCGTTCGAAACGCCTGCACGGATTCCTGCCTTGTTCCGGTGCTGGCCTTGGTTAATCCCGCGGCGATCATGGCAGCGCGTGACGTCTCCGGCGCGGGCGGGCCGCGGGGCCGGCACGCGTTGACCTTGTCAGGCGTTCTGACGCGATCCGCCTGCTCGGGGGCATGACCTATACTGAAATGGCGCCATGTGCCGGATCGTCGAGGCCGATCGACGTCGTCGGCGCTGGCAGTTGCTACATATCGGAGAAGGTCATGATCGTTTCTATCGGCGGCGTCGCCGCGCCATGCCGCACGGCGCCGGTTCGGGTGGCTGCATGAGTCGGTCCAGCTATTTTCAAGACCTGCTGACCTCGGTCTTCGAGCGCGGCATCGCCGCGGTCCGGTCCGACCGCGACGACCGGCCCCTGGCCGAGCTCTGCGAAGCCCTGATGTCGGTGCGCGGGGAGGTGTCCGGCCAGCGTCTGGCGGCCGCCGTCCTGGATCGTTTCGACGCTGCCGATGCGGCCGAGCGGCTGACCTTCTTCACGATGCTCTCCGAGGAATTCGACGTCGATGCCCGGGCCATCGCGCGGGCGGCCACTGCCTATGGCGAGAACAATGACTCACGTCGCTATGCGGCGTTGCTCGAAGCCAGCGAGCCCAAGCGGCTGGCGCTGCTGCGCCGCCTGAACAGTGTGCCCGGTGGCACCGCGCGGCTGGTGCGCATGCGCGCGGCGCTGTTGCCTCTGTTGCGCGAGTATCCGGCCTTCCAGCGTCTCGATCACGATTTCGAGCACTTGTTCGGATCGTGGTTCAACCGCGGCTTCCTGGTTTTGCGGCATATCGATTGGCGCTCGCCGGCCAATCTGCTCGAGAAGATCATCGCCTACGAGGCCGTGCATGCCATCAACGATTGGGACGATCTGCGCCGCCGTACCGAGCCGCGTGACCGGCGCTGTTTCGCGTTCTTTCACCCGGCGATGCCCGATGAACCCCTGATCTTCGTCGAAGTGGCACTGACCAGCGGGATTCCCGATTCGATCCAGGCGGTGCTTGCCGAAGACCGTGAGCCGATGCCGGCCGAGCGGGCCAGCACGGCGGTTTTCTATTCGATCTCGAACTGCCAGGAAGGGCTGCGCGGCGTGTCGTTCGGCAACTTCCTGATCAAGCAGGTGGCGCGCGATCTGGCCGAGGAATTGCCGCAACTGAAACAGTTCGTCACCTTGTCGCCGGTGCCCGGGCTGATGAACTGGGTTCGCAAGGCAGTGCAGGAGCCGGGCCAGGACAGCGAGCGCGCGGCGCTGCTGCGCCTGCTCGAGATCTCCCAGACCGGCGAGGCCGGGCCGGAGCGGGTGGCGGGGCTCGAACTCTCCAATGCCGAGCGTGCGTCTTTGCTGGGACAGGCCGCCCGCTATCTGTGCGATGCCACCCGGGCCGACGGCCTGCCGCTCGACCCGGTCGCGCGTTTCCATCTCGGCAACGGCGCCCTGCTGGCCCGTCTGAACTGGAATGCCGATGCCACGGCCAAGGGGTACGCCCAGTCCGCCGGCGTGATGGTCAACTACCTCTACGAGCTGGACAAGGTAGAGGCCCGACACGAGACCTATCAGGCGACCATGGAAGTGGCGATGTCGCGCGAGGTCCGTGGTCTGGCCGAGGCGGCGCGCAAGCTGCGTCGCACCCGCGAGGCGCGCGCCGAGGGCTGAGCGAGTGTCCGCACCAAACTTTGATTTTTCATCCTGGAGCAAGCTTCAATGAGCGCACCTCTCGAGGGCATTCGCGTCGTCGATCTGACTCGCATCCTCGCCGGCCCCACCTGCACCCAGATGCTCGGCGATCTGGGTGCCGACGTCATCAAGATCGAGATGCCCGGCGGCGGCGACGACACCCGGCGCTGGGCGCCGCCGTTTCTGTCGGACGATCAGGGCCGGCCGACGCAGGAGAGTGCCTATTTCCAATGCGCAAACCGTAACAAGCGTTCGTTGACGGTCAATATCGGCAGTCCGGCGGGCCAGGACCTGATCCGCTCGCTGCTGGCCGAGGCCGACGTGCTGGTCGAGAACTTCAAGTTTGGTGGCCTGGCCAAGTACGGCCTCGACTACGAGAGTCTGAAGGCCCGGTTTCCGCGCCTGGTCTACTGCTCGATCACGGGCTTCGGCCACACCGGCCCGTACGCGAAGCGGCCCGGCTACGACGTCCTGATCCAGGGCATGGGCGGCCTGATGTCGGTGACCGGCGCCCGCGACGGCGAACCGCAAAAATGCGGGGTGCCGGTCTCCGACCTGATGGCCGGCATGTATGCCGCGGTATCCATCTGTGCGGCGCTGCGCCACCGCGAGGTGTCGGGCCAGGGCCAGGCCATCGACATCGGCATGCTCGACACCACGGTGGCGATGATGACCGTGCAGGGGCTGAACTATCTGTCCACCGGCGAGGTGCCGCAGCGGCTGGGTAACGAGCATCCGAACATCGCGCCGTATCAGGTCTTTCCCACTGCCGATGGCAACATCGTCATCGCCTGCGGCAACGAGCAGCAGTATCAGCGCTTCTGCCATCTGATCGGACGGCCGGATCTGCTCGAAGACCCGCGCTTCGCCCGCAACGCGCAACGTCTGCAGCACCGCAAGGAACTGGTGGACGAACTCAATCCGGTGTTGATGAGCAAGCCGTCGGCGCATTGGCTGTCCGAACTGGAGAAGCAGTCGATCTCCTGCGGCCCGATCAACGATCTCGAGCATGTCTTCGCCGATGCCCAGGTGAAGGCGCGAGGCATGCGCCTGGAGATGCCGCATCCTTCGCTCGGCGAGAAACCCGTGTCATTGATTGCAAGCCCGATGCGCTTCTCGGGCACACCGGTCTCCTACCGTCATGCGCCGCCGACGCTGGGCCAGCATACCGACGAGGTGCTCGCGCAAGTCCTGGGTCTGGACGCCGATGCCATAGCCGCCCTGCACGATGCGGGCACGGTGTAGACCGGTATCGGCCCGGGCGGCGACATTCGTCGCGGCGCATCGGGCGTCGGCGGGTTGGCCGGATCGTGCGCTGGCCGCCTGCCTGGCCGCTTGGCCGGATCCGTGCGCTGGCCGGAACCTTGCGTTGGCAGAATCGCCCTCAGCCGGCCTTCGGCCAGATCAGCAGCAGTCCGCTGAGCGTCGCCAGGGTCAGCATGGCCAGGCGGGGCCAACGCGGCGAGATCCGTCCCAGGGCCAGTCGTGCGAGCAGCAGGCCGAGCAGCAGCCCGGGTAGCAGGGCCAGCCCCTGGCCCAGTCCGGCGGGCGCGAGCCGACCCGCGATCCAGAGCGAGGCCAGCGAGAGCAGGGCGGCGAGCACGAAGGCCCAGGCGATCATGGCGCGCGCTTCCGATGCCCGCGTGCTGGAGAAAAGAATGGCCAGTGGCGGGCCGTGGATGCCGGCGATCGTGCCCATGGCGCCGGCCGCCGCACCGCCCGCTGTCAGGCTGACCAGGTTCAAGGGCACGCGCCAACCGCTGACCACCGCGGCCACACCGATCAGGATGATCGCGCCGAGCACGGGCGCCAGTTGCGTGCGCGTCAGGTTGACCAGCAGCAGCGCCCCGACCGCGCTACCGACGACGAGGCCGGGCAACAGCCGCAACAGATCCGGCCACCGGATCTCGTGGCGTCCCTGCAGCGCCATGATCAGCGCGACGGTCAGCAGCCCGATCATGGCCGGCCCGGGCACCAGGTCCAGATCGATCAGCGCCAGCAGTGGCACCGCGACCATCGCGAATCCGAGACCAGCCGCACCTTGCACGAATGCCCCGAGGAGCACGACCAGGTTGGCCAGCAACAGGTTCGTCATGCGCTTTCGGCGTGGTGGACGATGGTCGGTGTCCGTGTCAGCGCGCACGGGCGCCGGCCGGTGGGTCGGCGGCTGGCCTTGCGGCTGTTGGCGCGCCAGCCCCGCCATGCGCCGGCCGAGAAAAGCATCACCGCCAACAGCGTGCTCGAGAATGCGATCGCACGGGAGAGATCGATCGGCTCCTGATAGACGATCACGGCGATCAGCAGATGACCGCTGGGGGCGATGTACTGCAGAAAGCCCAGCGTGCCCAGTTCGATGCGCTTGGCGGCATAGACCACCGCCAGCAACGGCACGACGGTGATCGCACCGGCGGTGATCAGCCATGCCCAGTCGGACCAGGCGAGTTGCGCCGGTGCGCTGCCGTTCTCGCTCAGCCAGGCCAATGCGAATGGTGCGATCAGTGCGGTTTCGAAGAACAGGCCGCCGGCCGAGTCGAGCGGCGATCGTTTGCGCAGCAGACTGTAGAAGCCGAAGCTGAAGGCGAGGGTCAGCGACAACACGGGCACGACACCGGCGATCAGGAACGTCGCCAGCATGCCGAGCGCGGCGACGACGATGGCGGCAGCGCGCAGCCGGTCGGGCCGCTCGCGTAGGAATATGACGCCCAGCAGCGCGGTGACCACCGGGTTCAGGAAGTAGCCGAGGCTCGCTTCCAGGATGCGGTTCGACGACACCGCATAGATGAAGATGAACCAGTTGGTCGAGATGAACAGCGTGGCCAGTGCCACCTGCGCCAGAACTTTGACCTCGGTGAACTCCCAGGCGGCCTGCCGCAAGCGCCGGGTCCAGAGCATGCCCAAGAGCAGCAGCGCGGCCGACCAGACCACCCTGTGCGCCATGACTTCCGACGCCGACAGGTGCGCGAGTTGCTTGTAGAACAGCGGGTAGACGGCCCAGGTTCCGAATGCGAGCACAGCCGCAGCCAGACCCTGGCGCGATTCAGGATGCATCTTGTTCCGTGCGGGGTAGAGATTTGGCCGTCCGGCCCGGTGGCATAATTGTCTCATGGCCCGGTGTGCGTGCCGTCGCGCAACGCCGGGCGGTTCGAACAATCGACAGTGAGGAGCATTTCATGAAAAAACTCGCATTGGCCGCTGCACTGGCCATGGTTACGGGCGTCGCGGGCGCCCAGGTCAAGGTCGGTGTCATCCTGGGCTTCACCGGGCCTCTGGAATCCATCACTCCCGGCATGGCCGCGTCGGCCGAACTGGCCTTCAAGGAGGCCTCCGACTCCGGTGCTCTGCTCGGTGGCCAGAAGATCGAGCCGGTGCGTGCCGATTCCACCTGTATCGATGCGGCGGCCGCCACGGCTGCCGCCGAGCGTCTGGTCACGGCCGACAAGGTCGTCGCCATCATGGGCGCCGACTGCTCGGGTGTCACCACCGCCATCGCCAAGAACGTCGCGGTGCCCAATGGCGTCACCATGGTGTCGCCGTCGGCAACCTCGCCGGCCCTGACCACCATCGACGACAAGGGTTTCTTCTTTCGCACGGCGCCCTCCGACGCGCGCCAGGGCGAGGTTCTGGCCAACATCGTGATGGGGCGCGGCATCAAGAACGTCGCGGTCACTTACACCAACAACGATTACGGCAAGGGCTTGTCCGAGTCCTTCAAGTCTGCCTACGAGAAAATCGGTGGCAAGGTGGCGATCACCGCCGCCCACGAAGACGGCAAGGCCGACTATTCGGCCGAGGTCGCGGCGCTGGCGGCATCGGGCGCCAAGGCGCTGGCGGTGTTCGGTTACATCGACCAGGGCGGCAAGGGCGTCATCCAGGCCTCGCTCGATTCCGGCGCCTTCGACAAGTTCATCGTGGCCGACGGCATGGTCGGCCAGTCGATCGTCGATGCCATCGGCAAGGATCTGAACGGCACATTCGGTACCCTGCCGGGCAGCGACTCCGACGGCGCCAAGAAGTTCACCGAGATGGCCAAGGCCGCCGGCATCGATCCCAGCGGCCCGTATCGCGGCGAGTCCTACGACGCCGCCGCACTGCTCGTGCTGGCCATGCAGGCCGCCAAGTCGAGCGACCGCGCCGCCATCCAGAGCAAGATCATGAGCGTGGCCAACGCGCCCGGCACCAAGATCCTGCCCGGTGAGCTTGCCAAGGGCCTGAAGATCCTGGCCGACGGCGGCGAAATCGACTACGAAGGCGCCACTGCCGTGAACCTCACCGATGTCGGCGAGGCTGCGGGCTCGTACAAGGAGCTCGAGGTCAAGAGCGGCGGCTTCCAGACCATCAAGGTCCACTGAGTCGCATGACCCGCGCCGGCTTACGGTGCGGGTCGCGGCGCTGCTTGCGCGGCAGCGGGTCGCACCGACCCCGCTGCCGGCAGCGTCAACGTTGAGCCCCGCCGGCCGGGTTCGGCGCTTTCGCCGGCCCGGCTCTCCAACGACAAGAGCGAGAGGCCGTACGCGTGATTCGCGTCGAAAACCTGATCAAGCGCTTCGGTGGCGTGGCCGCCGTGGACGGCGCCTCGATCGATATCGCCCAGGGTTCGATCACCGGTCTGATTGGTCCCAATGGTGCCGGTAAGACCACCTTGTTCAATGTCATCGCCGGTGCGTTCGCGCCCAGCTCGGGTCGCGTCTGGCTCGATGGCGACGACATCACGGGTCTGCCGCCGCACGAGTTGTTCCATCGCGGCCTGCTGCGCACCTTCCAGATCGCCCACGAGTTCGGCACGCTCACCGTGCGCGACAACCTCATGGTGGTGGGCGCGGCGCAGTCGGGCGAGCGCCTGACGCGCGCCTGGTTCAAACCCGGGCGCGTGCGCGACGAGGAACGCGCGCTGCGCGACAAGGCCGACGAGATCATCGAGTTCCTCAACCTCGGCCATGTGGCCGACGAACTGGCGGGCAATTTGTCGGGCGGACAAAAAAAGCTGCTCGAGCTGGGCCGCACGATGATGGTCGATGCCAAGATCGTCTTTCTCGACGAGGTGGGCGCCGGTGTGAACCGCACGCTGCTGAACACCATCGGCGATGCCATCCTTCGCCTGAACCGCGAGCGCGGCTATACGTTCTGCATGATCGAGCACGACATGGATTTCATCTCGCGGCTCTGCGATCCCATCATCGTGATGGCCGAGGGCAAGGTATTGATGCAGGGCACGGCCGACGAGGTCAAGTCCGACGAACGGGTGATCGAGGCCTATCTGGGCACCGGTCTGAAGAACAAATGAGCTTTCTGAGCGGCGCCGACATGACCGGCGGCTACGGCGCCGCCGACATCCTGCACGGCTGCACCATCGAGGTCGAGCGTGGCCAGATCGCGGTCATCGTCGGCCCCAACGGTGCGGGCAAGTCCACCGCCATGAAGGCGGTGTTCGGCATGCTGCCGCTGCGTGGCGGCCGCGTGACCCTCGATGGCCGCGACATTACCGGCCTCAGCCCGCAGCAGCGCGTCCAGGCGGGCATGGCCTTCGTGCCACAGACGCACAACGTGTTCGCCACCATGACGGTCGAAGAAAACCTCGAGATGGGCGCCTTCCTGCGCCGCGACAACATCTCGGAAACCATGGAACAGGTGTACGGCCTGTTTCCGGTGCTGCGCGAGAAGCGCCGCCAGCCGGCCGGCGAACTCTCCGGCGGGCAGCGCCAGCAGGTGGCGGTCGGTCGCGCACTGATGACCAAACCCACGGTACTGATGCTCGACGAACCCACGGCCGGCGTCTCGCCGATCGTCATGGACGAACTGTTCGACCGCATTCTCGAGGTCGCGCGCACCGGCATCGCCATTCTCATGGTCGAGCAAAACGCGCGTCAGGCGCTCAACATCGCCGATCGGGGCTACGTCCTCGTGATGGGCGAGAACCGCTACACCGACACAGGCGAGGCCTTGCTGGCCAACCCCGAGGTGCGGCGATCGTTCCTTGGCGGCTGAGGAGGCGTCCGTGACCGACATCGTCAATGCCTTCGTGCTGCTGGCCAATTTCGTCCTGGTGCCCGCGCTCTCCTACGGCTCGCAGCTGGCGCTGGGCGCGCTCGGTGTCACGCTCGTGTTCGGCATCCTGCGCTTTGCCAATTTCGCGCACGGCGACCTGATGGCCTTCGGCACCATGGTCACGATCCTGTTCACCTGGTGGCTGCAGTCGGTGGGCGTGTCGTTCGGGCCGCTGCCCACGGCCCTGATCGCGTTGCCGGTCGGCATTCTGGCGGCGGTGCTGGTGTCGCTGTTCTTCGACCGCGCTGTGTTCAGCTTCTATCGCCGCAAGAAGAGTGCACCGGTCATCTTCGTGATTGCATCGGTGGGCGTGATGTTCGTGCTCAACGGCGTCGTGCGCATCATCATCGGCCCCGACGATCAGGCCTTCGCCGACGGCGAGCGTTTCCTGTTCACGGCGCGCGAGTTCCGTCGCTGGAGTGGTCTCGACGAAGGCCTGGCGATTCGGTCCACCCAGGTGCTCACGGTCGTGATGGCCGTCGTGGTGGTTCTGGCGCTGTTCTGGTTCCTGCAGCGAACCCGCATGGGCAAGGCCATGCGGGCCTATTCGGACAACGAAGATCTCGCACTGCTGTCGGGGGTCGATCCCGCGCGGGTGGTGATGATCACCTGGGTCATCGCCGGCGCCCTGGCCACGATAGCCGGCGTGCTCTACGGCCTCGACAAGAGCTTCAAGCCGTTCACGTATTTTCAGTTGCTGTTGCCCATCTTCGCGGCGGCCATCGTGGGCGGCATTGGCCAGCCGCTGGGGGCGATCCTTGGCGGCTACGTGGTCGCGTTCTCCGAGGTCATGATCACTTACGCCTACAAGAAGTTCCTCGGTTACCTGGGTCCCGCCGACTGGCAGCCCGACGGGCTGGTGCAACTGCTGTCCACCGACTACAAGTTCGCCGTGTCGTTCATCATCCTCGTGCTGGTGCTGCTGATCCGGCCCACGGGCATTCTGAAGGGGCGGGTGCTATGAGTCTGCGTGGGCTGGTGCTGGCGCTGGTGATGATCGGCCTGATCATCGCGGTGGGTGAGATGCAGTCGTGGTCGGTGGCGCTGGCCATCCTGAATCTCTGCCTGATCTCGTCGGTGATGGCGCTCGGGCTGAACATCCAGTGGGGCTATGCCGGGCTGTTCAATGCCGGCGTGATGGGCTTTGCCGCGCTGGGCGGCATGGCGGCCGTGCTGGTGTCGGTGCCGCCGGTCACCGAGGCCTGGACCGCCGGCGGGCTGCGGCTGGCGGCCGCCGTGCTCGCCATCCTGCTCACGGTGGCCGCGGTGGTTTTCCTGCGCGCGCGTATGCGCAGGTCCGCGCTGCGCGCCTGGGCCACGGCCCTGATCGTGGTGGTCGGTTATTTCGTGTACCGGGCCGCGTTCGACCCGGCGGTGGAGGCCATCGAGGCCATCGACCCCGCCCGCACCGGTTTCCTGGGCGGCATGGGCCTGCCCATTCTGTTCTCCTGGCTGGTCGGCGGCCTGCTGGCTGCCGCCGCGGCCTGGCTGATCGGGCGCATCGCGCTCGGTCTGCGCTCCGACTACCTGGCCATCGCCACGCTCGGCATCTCCGAGATCGTGATTGCGATGCTCAAGAACGAAGACTGGCTGACCCGCGGCGTCAAGAACGTCGCCGGGCTCGACCGGCCGGTGCCTTACGAGCTCGATCTGCAGGCCAGCCAGGGCTTCATCGATCTCGTCGCCAGACTTAATGCCGCCGAACTCGCGGGCCTGGCCCCCGCCGTGCATGATTCGCGGCTGCAATCCATGGTCATCGACGCATCCAGCCTGGCGGTCAAGCTCTGCTACGCGGGCCTTTTCGCGCTCGTGCTGATCATTCTGTTCGTGTTGAGCCAGCGGGCGCTGAGCTCGCCGTGGGGGCGCATGATGCGCGCCATTCGCGACAACGAGGCGGCGGCCGCGGCAATGGGCAAAGACGTCACCTTCCGGCACCGCGAGGTGTTCATCCTCGGCTCGGCGGTGATCGGCATCGCCGGCGCCATGCTCGTCACGCTCGACGGCCAGTTCACCCCCGGCACCTACAACCCGCTGCGTTTCACCTTCCTGATCTGGGTGATGGTGATCGTGGGCGGCTCGGGCAACAACGTCGGGGCGGTGCTGGGCGGCTTCCTGGTCTGGTTTCTCTGGATCGAGGCCGAGCCGGCCGGCCTGTGGCTGATGGACGCGCTGACATCGGGTCTCGGTGAAGACAGCGCGCTGCGCGCGCACCTGATCGAGGCCGCGCCGCACACCCGTCTGCTGATGATGGGCCTGCTGCTGCTGCTGGTGTTGCGCTTCAGCCCGCGCGGTCTGTTGCCCGAGAAGACCCGACGCTGAAAGTCGGCGCCCGGATGCGCTAAGCTGCTGCGTTTCACGCCCGTGACGGGCGACGCGACAGGAGAGAGTTCCGTGACAGCGGCTCCCAACGGCCCGGCCTTCGACACGCTGCCCGAGCGGGTCAGATCCATCCTGCCCAGCCGCATCATCGAGATCGCCGGCAAGGCGCACGGCCGCAAAGACGTGGTGCATCTGTGGGCCGGTGAATCCGATTTGCCGACGCCCCCGTTCATCGTCGAGGCGGCCATGCAGGCGCTGCGCGACGGGCACACCGGCTACCAGCTCTCGCAGGGGGTGCCCGCGTTGCGAGAGGCCATCGCACGCTACTACGCGCGCGCCTACGGTGCGCCCATCGGCGCCGATCGCATATCGGTCACCGTGGGCGGCATGCAGGCCCTGGCACAGGCGCTGCTGGCCGTGTGCTCGCCGGGCGACGAGGTCGTGGTGCCCGTGCCCGTGTGGCCGAATATCGTCGAGGCCGCGCGCATCGCCGGCGCGGCGCCCGTGCAGGTGCCGATGGCCTTCGACCCGGCGCGTGGCTGGCATCTGGACATGCAGCGCTACTTCGACGCCGTGAGCCCGCGCACCCGCGTGTTGTTCGTGAATTCACCGGGCAATCCCACGGGCGCGACCCTTACCGACGACGAACTCGATCAGATTCTGTCGTTCGCGCGCGAGCGCGATCTCTGGATCATCTCCGACGAGGTCTACGGCCGCATGGTCTACGATGGCCGCGCGTTCGCGCCGTCGTTCGCCACCCGCATCGAACCCGAAGACCGGGTGATGATCACCAACACGTTTTCCAAGAACTGGTCGATGACCGGCTGGCGCTGTGGCTGGGTGGTGGCGCCGCCGTCGCTGGGCCAGGTCTGGGACAACCTGCTGCAGTACGGCACCACCGGTGCCACCACGTTCGTGCAGTATGCGGCCATCGCCGCCATCGACCAGGGCGACGCCCTCATCGACGAGAGCACGCGCGTGCTCTCGGCCAGGCGTGACCTGATCCACGGCGCGCTGGCAGATCTGCCCAATGTGCTCACCGCCGCACCGGCCGGCGCGTTCTACCTGTTCTTTTCGGTCGAGGGCCTCACCGACAGCCGGCGCTTCGCGCTCGAATTGCTCGAGGCCACGAAGGTCGCCGTCGCGCCCGGTGTCGCCTTCACCGATGCGGGCGAGGGCTGGCTGCGGCTGTGCTACGGCGTGTCGGAGCACTCGCTGGCCCTCGCGGCCGAGCGCTTGCGGGCCTACATCGGCGGGTGGCGGCCGGCCTGATTTCCCGGTTCAGCCTGGCCGTGCCGGCGCGACCACCGGGCGGGTTGCCCGCGCCAGCGCGGCGTGTGACTCGGGCTCGACCAGGCGGGAGAGAACGGCGAAAGGTTGCCCGCGCCAGCGCGGCGCGTGACGGAACACCGGATCCGGCCGTGATCTGAACGGCGGGTCGTGCAGGGGGCGCGTCGGACACCGCCACCCTGTCCGGGGACAGCCCAATGAGGCGGCAACCACCCACAAACAGTGAACATCGTGGCGCATCCTGCGGCGAACTGATGTCAGTGCCACGCTCGCGCGCTGCAAGGGGCGCCCAATCGTCGGGCTGGTGTCGAGGCCCCTGACCGACGTACCCTTGCCTCACAGCGAGAGGTAAGCGAATGCCTGAATTCGACATGCTGTTCCGGGGCGCGATGCTCTTCGACGGCCTGGGCAGTCCGCCTGTGCGGGGAGACCTTGCCGTGGTCGGCGACCGCATCGCCGCCATCGGCGACCTGGGCCCGGCCAGTGCCCGGCGCACCATCGACGCCGGGGGACTGGCGCTGGCGCCCGGCTTCATCGACGCGCACTGCCACGACGACCGCGCACTGCTCGACACACCGGATCTCACCCCCAAGGTCAGCCAGGGCGTGACCACCGTGGTCAACGGCAACTGCGGCATCAGCCTCGCGCCACTCAGGCAGGGCTTCCAAGAACCCCCGCCGCCGCTCAACCTGCTGGCCAAGACGCGCGAAGCCTTCTTCGCCGAGGTCAGCGACTATTTTGCGACGCTGCGCCGGCGCCCGGCGGCCGTCAACAGCGTGATGCTCTGCGGGCATACCAACCTGCGCCACGCCGTCATGAGCGACTACGAGCGCGCCGCCACCGGCGAAGAAATCGTCGCCATGGGCGACCTGCTCGAGGCTGCGCTCCAGGCCGGCTGCATCGGCCTGTCCACCGGGCTGTTCTACCCGCCCGCCGTGCACGCGCCCACCGAAGAAATCATCGAACTCGCCAGGTGCCTGGCCGCTCACGGCGGCCTGTACGTCACCCACATGCGCGACGAAGGCGACGGCGTGCTGACATCGCTCGAAGAAACCTTCCGCATCGGCACCGAAGCCGGCGTGCCCGTCATCGTCTCGCACCACAAATGCGTCGGCCGGGCCAACTTCGGCCGCTCACGCGAAACCCTCGCCGCGCTGAACGAAGCCGGCAAGCACCAGCCCGTGGGCGTGGACGCCTACCCCTACGACGCCAGCGCCACCATTCTGCAGGCCGGGCGCGTGGCCGCGGCCATGCGCGTCATGGTGACCTGGTCCGACGCCGTGCCCGGAGCCACCGGCCGGGACCTGGCCGAGATCGCCGCCGAGATGGGCTGCGACATCATGGAAGCCGCCAGGCGCCTGCAGCCCGGCGGCGCCATCTACTTCCAGCTCGACGAAAGCGACGTCAGACGCATCCTGGCCGACCCCATGACCATGATCGGCTCGGACGGCATCCTCGCCGACCGACACCCGCATCCCAGAGGGTGGGGCACGTTCCCGCGGGTGCTGGGCAGGTACTGCCGGGACGAAAAACTGTTCCCGCTGCCGGAGGCGATCCGGAAGATGACGTCACTGACGGCCAGGCGGTTCGGCCTGGACGGCCGCGGCGTGCTGGCCGAAGACGCATTCGCGGATCTGGTGCTGTTCGATGCGGCGCGGGTGGCGGACCGGGCGGACTATGAGGAGCCGAGGCGGACCGCGGCGGGACTCGAGAGGGTGGTGGTGAATGGGCGAGAGGTGTTTGCGGGCGGGGAGGTGACCGGCGAGCGGCCGGGGCGGCCGCTCGGGCGGGGGCGCGGTTTTGGGGGGTAGGGGGCTGGGTATGGCGCTGGTGCGGGGTGGGCAGGGCGAATATCGCGATGGCAGTCGCCATTCCTGAGTATGGGGAATGAACTGCGTCGAGGTCGTGGGGTCAAGTGAATATTGATTGGCGGAGTGGCGGCGGTTGGAGAGGAAATGCTCCCGTCTACCGGGCCGGATATCATGCCGCTTTTGACCGACTGTTATACTGGATAAAGTTTTCCGCAGTGACTGGTAATTGAACTAGAATCAAGGGGTTGGCAAGGACGGTGGGCCAGATAGAGGAGCGTTTGTACGGCGTTGTCCGTCTTGTTAAGCGGACCCTATTAAAACAAAGTTAGAGCTCACCAAACACAGCCCATGATTGCGAAGCGCGCACTCGGACTCGTCGCTCTCGTCGTGCGCGACTATGACGAAGCCTTGGAGTTTTTCGTTGGTGTGCTCGGATTCGAGTTGGTAGAGGACACCGAAATCCCGGCGCAGGGGAAGCGGTGGGTCGTTGTGAGTCCAGGCGGATCTGGCGCACGGCTTCTTCTGGCGAAAGCGTCCTCTGAGTCGCAGTTGGCTCGGGTGGGAGAACAGACAGGAGGTCGAGTTTTCTTATTTCTCTACACGGACGACTGCTCCCGTGACTACTCGCGCCTCACGTCGTTGGGCGTGAAGTTCGTCCGCAACCCGGAGCATCAGCCTCACGGCCTGGTGGCTGTCTTCGAAGATCTTTATGGCAACCTGTGGGACCTCATTGAACCGAATGCAACCAATCGGAGTTGGGAGTGGTGAGCTCTAACAGGTTGTTCGACTCGGACACGCACCGCCAGGGCGCCGCGAAGCGTGCTGGTGAGCTTACGCCTCGCGGCGCCCTTTCGGGGCGTGCCGGTCAACTCCGGCGTTAGACCTCTAGCACATTCGGATGGACATAACCAAGGCTTCGCGACTCGCTGTTTTGAATACCTTCAAGGAAGGTCTGACCGATATTTTTCCTCGGCCGTTCGAAGTAGATCTGCTTAAGAGCGAACACTTCGCCAAGGAAGTCCAGAGGATTGTTGAGTCTCGTCTGAAGTCTGGGGGGCTAACCGGACTGAAGGTTCATCCTCTTCAACATGTCCTGTATCCGAAAAGAGATCCATTTGATTTTCGCCGCGCTGCACTCATGCAGCCAATCGATACAATCACGTATCTCGCGCTTGTGCTGACCATCGCCGACGAATTGGAGTCCCATCGTCCGCAAGCAGCGAAGAATCGAGTATTCTCCTATCGGTTCAAACCCAAGGATGGGCTTCTGTTCAATCCAAAGTACACCTTCACGGCTTTTGAAAAGCACGTTTCAGATCACGCAAAGAAGCCTCGCACAAAAGTTCTCGTCAAGTGCGACATCGCCAGCTTCTACGATCGCTTAAACCTTCACCGGCTTGAGTCCACATTGCTTGGCCTTCCGCTAGAAAAGGGAAAAATCAAGCTCATAAACGATCTTCTTCTCTTTTGGGCCAACCGAGATTCGTACAGCCTACCAGTTGGGGGAAACGCAAGTCGCATCCTTGCCGAAGCAGCACTCATCTCAGTCGACGATTTCCTTCTTTCGCACGGCGTCAATTTCTGCAGATTCGTTGACGACTACCGATTCTTCGCTCCGGACATCAAGTCAGCACATGCTTGGCTGACCTTATTTGTTGAGCGCCTCTTTCTTGAGGGCCTTTCGATTAACCCAGCAAAGACCTCCCTTGAAGACGTTGTATCTAGACGAGCTTCCCCTTCAGTAGCCGTACCTCTAGCTCCGTCGTCCGGTGAAAAGCGCGAGACGGCGCCAGTTCGACTCATTGTCGGCTACACGGGAACAATCCCAACAAAGTTTCGTGAATTATCGGAAAAAGAGGCCACCGAACTGAAGACCGAGGACCTGAATGCGGTGCTGAAGCAATTGAAGGATCAGGTCGTTGTCGTTCCCGACGAAATTCGGCGGTTCCTGCGTATCTTAGTCGCGCAGAACGCCTACTCTAAGCTCGCCTCGCTACCTGAGATTATTGACCGCTTTCCGCAGTTCACACCGCTAGCCGTGGATCTCTTGGTTAAAAAGACCGCTGATGTGCCACCTGAGATGCGCGATGCACTGGCCATCTATTTTATGGGAAAGGCCAGCATCGCGGAAAGAACACCCGAGTACATCCTGATAGCGGTAGTGCGACTACTTGGCTCCGAAGGGTACGCGCGCAAAGAGGCGTTGCTTGATCTATTTCGCAATCTCAAGCGGAACGCTGGTTCGTATATCGGACGATGCGTTATCGATGCAATACAAAATCTGGCTAGCCGTAACGATGTCTTAGAGGTACGGCAGTACTTCAATCGCGCAGATGCATGGGAAAAGCGAGCGATCATTCGACTCGTTGACAGCGTGCTTCCAGAAGAAGAGAAGCGACCGTGGTTAAAGAACGTCAAAGTCCACGCTGCCGAGGATCATTTCGCCATTGAATCATTCGACCCCAGAAGAAGGTGAGGTCTAACCCTTCCATTGAGGGGACTCGCCCCAGCAAGCCGGGTCGAGCCCCTCATGTCAAACGTTGAACTAAACCGCTGACGCGGTGGTCGTGACAAAGTGGCGCTCAGCTAGGGGATTGAAGCCGTAGCGTTTGCGAGGCGGGCATGTGCCCGCGCGTAAACGAGGAGGCGGAGATGACTCCCCTACGGCGACAGATGATCGACGCGTTGATTCTGCACGGCAAGTCCGCTCGAACTCAGAAGGCGTACGTATTCGCGGTGGCACAACTCGCCCGGTATTGGCGATGCAGCCCCGAAGCCTTGAGTGGCGACCAAGTCCGTGCCTACCTCGTGTACCTGCTTTGCGATCGAGGGCTGTCGCGCTCATCGGTCAACCAAACGGGCTGCGCGATTCGCTTCCTGTTCTTGCATGTGCTGCACCGCCCGGACGAGGAGATCCGCATCCCGCTGCCGCGTGGCCCGCAGCGATTGCCGGAGATTCTGTCGCGCCAGGAGATTGCCCGGCTACTGTCGTGCGCACCGCACCTGAAGGCGCGTTGTTTGCTGGCCAGCATTTACGCGCTGGGCCTTCGCGTGGGCGAGGCGTGCGCACTGCGTATCGATCAGATCGACTCGGCCCCAGACCGCATGTGCGTGCATGTTCGCCACGGCAAAGGGGGCAAGGATCGGTACGTGCCGCTGAGCCAAGACCTGTTGATGCTGCTTCGCCAATACTGGCGTGAGATGCACCCGAAGGTCTGGTTGTTCCCGGGCACGGCTCCCACACCCGGGCCGGTGGGCATCGAGCGCGTGCAACGTTGGTATCAGCGCGCGCGCCTGAACGCCGGGATCAGGAAGATTGGCGGCGTTCATACCCTGCGCCACTGCTATGCCACGCATCTGCTCGAAGCCGGGGTGGATTTGCACAGCATCTCGCAGTGGCTGGGGCACCGACATGTCTGCACGACAAGCCGGTATCTGCATCTGGCCCACCCGGGTGAGCCTGACGGGGCGCGCCACGCGCCATTGGAATTGCTCGCAGGCCTAGGCGACACCATCACGCCCTAGCCAGCAACGATGATTAGCCTGGCTGAAGTGCTGGAGCGCTTCGGGCCACTCTACCTCGAACACGGCCATCGGCTCAGCGTGCCGCAGGCGCGCGCCTGGCGGGCGATCCAAGCATGCCGCACCGAGGCGTTGGGTGGCCAGCTTGAGCGCTGTGCAGATTGCGGGTCCGAGCGTTGGCGCTGGCATTCGTGTCGCAATCGACACTGCCCGCGTTGTCAGAAGCGGGCCACCGATGCGTGGCGTCGCGCGCGTATGGCCGAGTTGATTGATGTGCCCTACGCGCATCTGGTGTTCACGGTGCCGCACGAACTCAATGCGCTGGCAACGGTTCACCGACGCTGGGTGATCGAGACGCTGTTCGCCTGCGCATCGCATAGCCTGAATGCGTTCGCTCGCAACCCGCGCTGGATGGGTGGCGTACCAGCGGTCACGCTGGTGCTGCACACCTGGACCCAGGATCTGCGGCTTCACCTCCATGTCCATGCGCTGGTCGCTTGCGGCGCCTTGGCAGAGAACGGCGCCTGGATCCAACCGAAGCGCTCGGAGCGCTTCTTGTTCCCAGTGCATGCACTGTCCAAGGTGTTCGCCGGCAAGTTCCGGGCGGCGCTGCTGAACGCTCAGGACACCGGACAGCTGCCCAGAGATCCGGCGGGCACGCCACGGGAGCGAGCGGCTCGGCTGACCAAGCTGCGCCAAACACCTTGGGTGGTCTATGCCAAGGCGGCGATGGCGGGGCCAGCGGCGGTGCTCGACTATCTGGCCCGCTACACCCATCGAACCGCGATCGGCCACGAGCGCTTGCTTGGCATACGCGGCGAGAACGTACTCGTTCGCGTGCGCGGCGAGAACGGTGGCAAGCGCGTGACGACAATCCCTGGCGAACGCTTCGTTGGGCGATTCCTGCAACATGTGCTGCCCCGCGGCTTGAAGCGTATCCGGCATTACGGACTGCTGGCGCCAGGGCACAAGCGGAATCGATTGCGCCAGGCACGCGCCGCGCTGTCCATGCCCGCACCCAATCCTGTCGCCGAAGAATGCGCGGCGCAGTTCATGCGACGCGTCGCACGCATCGAGATCAGCCGCTGCCCGAAGTGCTCGGGAACACTCGAAGTCGTTGGCTTGCGCGCTGGCACCGCGGCAATGCACCGAAGCGACGTACCAACACCGATGGCACGTGGGCCGTGACCAAGCCAATGACCGCAACCCACAACCCCGAGATCGCTCATCTGCGCTGGCCAAAACCGCTATGCGCCGGCCCTTCATATGTCCGCCAAGCGGGCAGCGCCTTCGCAGAACAACCGTCGACCCTCAAACAGGGGGAAAATCGAGGCGTGGTGACCGGCGAAACCAACACAAACGACCGACGGGATACGCATCGCCCCTAGGAAACGCTCACATAGGTCGCCGTGAACCTTACACTGCCCAGTAACCGATGCCCCTGGGCACCACCGAGACGGTTCAGTTCAACAAGGTTTATCTGCCGCAATGACATCGCGCAGTACTTGCCCATCGCCGGCTCGGCGGCCGATAAACCCTATTCGTTAGACCTCGCTGACCACGACTCGCACATCGACATGCCCAAGCACGTTAACTCTGCATCCCGTTTACTTCTCATCTTGCAGCAAGCGTCAAGCATCGCTGACGCAACGCAGACACTGGAAGCCTGGGCCAAGCTCTTGGGAGTCGAAGAGGAGAAGTCTCGTAGGCCGCTCGTTGTCGCCGAACGTGTGCAGGCCGTTCACCGTGAGTTGCGGCTAATGGTCGAAGCTCTTGAGGCAGCCAACTTCACAAAGAACCTCTACGAAGGCCACGTGAATCGCATTGAGCATGCACTCTCAATACTGTTGCTTCCTGCGACATGGAACCAAGTTAAGCAGTACGTTACCGCCGACGTGCTTACTGCGCTTGCGTTCTGCGCCGAGATCCTCCCGGACGAGGAGAGCCAGATCTCCGATCAAGACATCGCGGAGATCTGCTCAAGGTTGGCAGGGCTGCGCGAAAGTCTCGTCGACGCCGATCTGCCCACCCGCCTAAGGTCATTGATTAAGCATCACGTCGAACTCATCGAACAAGCGCTCGCAGAGTATCCGATTGCAGGCGCCAAGGTATTCCGCAAAGCAGGTCGAGAGGCGTTGGGAGAGATTATCGAGGCAAAGGACAGTATCAGTCCCGTACGAGAATCACCAGCCGTCTCCAAGCTCGAGGCAATGTGGAAGAAGGTGAACGAGGTCGCCGATGTTGCGCTGAAAGGAGAGAAGCTCGCAAAGCTCGGGCAGCGAGCTTGGGACCTCCTTAGCGGGATGCTCTGATGGCGAGGTCTAACCCTTCCATCGAGCGGACGTCTCAAAGGCTTCGCCTTTGTGCCGCCGCTCATGTCAAGCGTTGGACAACACCACTGGGGCGTCGGGGTAGACTGAATCACCGAGAAAGGGGTACGTGAGATGCCGAACACCGCATCAGAGATTGCGAAGCTTGGGAAGCAGCTGCCGCGCGCTGAGCGTGAGAAGCTGGTTGTTGAACTGCTTGCCTCGTTAAACGAGCCGGCCTCAAGTGAGTTGGATGCGGCTTGGGAAGCCGAGATTGAACGCCGGCTTGACGCTTACGATCGAGGCGAAGTGCAGAGTCTCGCCGCAGAAGGTGTCTTCGCGAGAGCCCGCAGCATAGCGAGATGAAGGAGGTCAGGTTTCTTCCAGCAGCCGAGGCGGAGCTGTTGCACGAAATCGAGTACTACTCGGAGTTGAGGCCCGGAACGGGTGTTCGATTTGAAGCAGCGGTTGAGGCATCGGTTGGAAGGGTGCAGCGACATCCTGCGGGTGGAGCGCCGGCGCCTGGTGGAACCCGAACGGTGCTGGTCAAGGGGTTTCCATTTAGCGTCATATAAAGAGATGCCGAACTGGAGATGCTGATTGTCGCCATTGCGGCCCATAGCCGCGAGCCAAACTACTGGCTGGGGCGACGGGATTGATGCCCAACATATCGTTGCAACAGATGGTTGACCCTCGCCACGCCTTGCTGCCGCAAGCCGTGTCAAGCCTCAACCGCTGCAGACCTGGGCGTTGCGGAATCTTCTTCTGGAAAGAAGCACAGCAAGCGTATTCAACTCAAGTAAAGCAGCAAAACGATGGCAACAGATTCCAAGATCAAAGGGCCCGCGTCCTACTTTCCGTCAATTGAAAAGAACTACGGGCAGCCGATAAGCCACTGGCTGGCTGTCTTGAAAGATTCTGGCGAGCGCAAGCATATGGAATACGTGGCGATGCTCAAGGAAACGCACCAGATGGGCCACGGGCACGCGAACGCCCTGGTCGCCTATTTCTTGGCGAACAAGTGAAACCTTGCGCGTACCGTGCCTTGCAACCGGTACGGAGTCATGCCTTGTGGGGCGCCGGGCGGACCCCGGTGCGAGTCAAGTGTTGTCGCCTCGTTCATGTAGCCAGCTGCTCCTTTTGGGCAGCCGGCGTAGTAAGTTCGACCGCGATGCTGTCACGCTCGGGGATCATGGCGCCCGGGTATCCGTGCTTATCGTGATGCCGCGAGACACTGCGCAAGATCGTTCGCCAGATTTCTCATGAGCTTCGGATAGAAGTCGGCCCCCGCCGCCTCGGCCGCCCCCACCGGATCGAGCGCCCCCAGCGTCGCTCTTGTTCCCGTCACGATCACCCGAACCACGGCCGGCCGATGCTGCGGCTCGGTGAACACGCAGCGAATACCCTCGCGCTCGACCAGCGCCCGCAGCTCGCCGACGCGCTTGGCGCCGGGTTCCCGTTCCGCGCTGATCGTGACCGCTGCCCGGGCGGCGATGCCGAACCGATGCTCGAAGTACTGGTAGGCATCGTGAAAGACCATGAACGGCCGATTCTCCAAGCCCGCCATTTGTGCCCGGATGCTGGTTTCGAGCGCCTGCAACTGCGCAACCAGCGCTCGCACATTGGCCTCGACCCGATCGGCGCGAGCCGGGTCCAGCGCTTGCAGCCGCTGGCCAACCGCTTCGGCCAGCACGATCGCGTTGCGCGGGTCCAGCCAGGTGTGCGGGTCCATGGCCGCCGGTTCGTGAGCGTGCTCCACATCCGGGTGCGCATCGTGCCCGCCATCGCCAGCTTTTTCGGCGTGCCCGTCGTGTCCGTCATCATGTTCGTCTGCATGCCCCTCGAAGTTGCCGCCAACGCGCAATGGCAGGCGCGTCAGGCCGTTCAGTGCGTTCATCTGGATCATCGGCCGCGCCTGGTCGCGCGCCTCGAGCGCCCGCACCAGTGGCGCCTCCAGACCGGGCCCGACCCACACGACGAGGTCGGCCTCCTGCAGCAAGCGCATCTGGGAAGGCTTCAGTGCAAACGCGTGCGGGCTGAACGCGCCGTCGAGCAGCAGGGCGGGCTCGGCGATGCCCTTCATCACGGCCGCGACGATGGCGTGCAGCGGTTTGATGGAGGCCACCACCACGGGTGGGGGCGGCTTGGCCGGGGGCGCTGCGGCACGCACGGGGGCGAGGGCGCTCAGGGTCAGCGTGGCCACGAGCGCGAGGCGGAGCATGTGATGAGATAACATCACACAATGATAGCCACTTCTGCATTCCCCTCGACGGCGCCCGCGAATTCCGATGCGGGGGCAGGCGGGCCGCCGCCCGTCTTGGTGCGCCTGTCCGACGCCGGGGTGCAGCGGGGCGGCCGCTGGCTGGTGCGCGGCGTGGATCTTTCGGTGGCCCCTGGCCAGATCGTGACGCTGATCGGGCCGAACGGGTCGGGCAAGTCCACCACGGCCCGCATGGTGTTGGGCATCACGGCAGCGGACGAGGGCACGGTCTGGCGCCAGCCCGGGCTGCGCATCGGCTATGTGCCGCAGCGGCTGAGAGCCGATGCCACGATTCCGATCACGGTGTCGCGCTTCATGGAGCTGGTGCACCGGGTGCCGGCGGCGCAGCGCCGGGCGGCGCTGGCCCGGGTCGGGGTGGCGCATCTCGAGAACGCATCGCTGCACGGCCTCTCGGGCGGAGAGTTGCAGCGGGTGTTGCTGGCGCGCGCGCTGGCTGTTCGCCCGCAACTGCTGGTGCTGGATGAGCCTGTGCAGGGCGTGGACGTGAACGGGCAGGTGGCCCTGTATGAGCTCATCGCCGCTGCGCGGCGCGAGCTGGGTTGCGGGGTGCTGCTGGTGTCGCACGATCTGCACGTGGTGATGGCGGCCACGGACCACGTGGTGTGCCTGAACGGGCACGTGTGCTGCCAGGGCTCGCCGGTCGCGGTGGGCAACAACCCGGTGTTCAAGGAGTTGTTCGGCGTTCGCGGTGCGGGGGCGCTGGCGGTATATGAGCATCATCACGACCACCAGCATCTGCCGGATGGCTCGGTGCGGCACGCGGATGGGTCGGTGACCACGCATTGCCATCCGCACGACGGCCATCACGTTCACGGGCCGGACGAGGCCGGGCAGGCGCACGCTCGCGACGTCCATCACGGGCCCGGTGAGGCCGGCCAAGAGCACGCTCATGACGGCCATCACGGGCATGGGACCGGCGACGCCGTACGATCGCACGCGCATGGCGCGCATGGCCCGCACGACGAACCGCATGAGCCGCACGATCACGCGGCGCACGTCGCGCCTCACACGCACCACACGCACGCGGGCCGGGACCACGATGCTCGATGATTTCTTCGTCCGCGCGGTGATCGCCGGCATTGGCGTGGCGCTCGTCACGGGGCCGCTGGGCTGTTTCGTGGTCTGGCGGCGCATGGCTTATTTCGGCGATACGCTGGCCCACGCCACCTTGCTGGGCATCGCGCTGGCGTTGGCGCTGCAGCTATCGCCGCTGTGGGGCATGGTGGCCCTGGGCCTGGTCATTGCCTGGGCGCTGGCGCCTTTGCAGCGCCGGGCGGCGCTGCACAACGATGCCTTGCTGGGCATTCTGTCGCACGGGGCATTGGCGATCGGCCTGGTGGTGTTGAGCTTCTTGCCGGGGGCGCGGGTGGATCTGTTCGCCTATCTGTTCGGTGACGTGCTGGCGGTGGATCGCACGGCGCTCGCCTGGATCTGGGCCGGCGCGGCGGTGGCGCTGATCGGGCTGGCGCTGGGCTGGCGGTCGTTGTTCGCGGCCACGGTCGATCGCGAGCTGGCCGCGGCCGAGGGGGTGCAGGTGGCGGCGGTGGAGCGGCGCTTTGCCTTGCTGCTGGCGCTGGTGATCGCGCTGGCCATCCAGGTGGTGGGCATTCTGATGATCACGGCGCTGTTGATCATCCCGGCGGCCACGGCCCGGCGCTGGGTGAACGGGCCCGAGGCCATGGCGGTGCTGGCGGCGGTGCTCGGGGTCCTGGCGGTGTGCGGCGGGCTGTGGGCCTCGCTGCAGTTGGACACGCCCTCGGGGCCGTCGATCGTGGTGGCCGCGGTGGTACTGTTCGCGCTGAGTCTGGCGGTGAAGCCGGCGCTGCAGCGGGGAAACTGATGGCGGCGGCAGGCAAGCACGCGCGAGCGGCCCGACCGGCGCAGCAGGACGCCGGGTCCGGCCTGGGTGAGCCACAGCCCAAGCCGGTCAGGCCCGGCGCGGGTGAGCCACAGCCCAAGCCGCTCAGGCCCGGCGCGCCCACCCGTAACGATGCGCTGGTCATGGCCACGCTGGAGGCGGCTGCAGAGCCGCTCAGCGCCTACGCGATTCTGGATCGGCTGCGCGAGCAGGGGCTGCGCGGGCCGGCCCAGGTGTATCGCGCGCTCGACCGTCTGCGCGCGGCCGGCCGGGTGCACCGGCTGGAGAGCCTGAATGCGTTCGTGGCGTGCCGGCACGAGCACGACCATGAGGCCGGGGTGACGGTGTTCGTGATCTGCGACGATTGCGGTCACACCGAGGAGGTGTGCGAGCCGGCGCTGGGACGCGAGCTGTCGCGGCTGGCGCGGCGCGCGCGCTTCGAGCCACGCGAGTCCACGGTGGAACTGCGCGGGCGGTGCCAGGGGTGCGGGGCCGGCCCGCATGGCTGAGAAATCATCCAAGAGCCTATGAAAGACGATCGAAAACCCCGTCCGGGTTTCCCCGCCGCGGGTCTGCCACGCGAGCAGGTCATGGCCGAGCTCGAGGCCGCGCGCGGCGGCGATGCCGACTGGCGCGGCGGGCGCGTGCCGCTGTTCGTGTTCAAGGGCAGCGACGCGGTCAGCGACATCGGCCAGGCCGCGTTCGACGCCTACTTTCACGAGAACGCCCTCGGCGGCGCACGCGCCTTTCCGAGTGTGGGCGGCTTCGAGCGCGACGTCGTGGCCATGGCACTGGACCTGTTCGGCGCGCCCGAGACGGGCGCCGGTTTCATGACCAGCGGCGGCTCGGAAAGCATCGTCATGGCCGTGAAGGCTGCGCGTGACTGGGCCCGGCAGCAGGGACGTTCGAACCGTTCGGCGCCAGCCAACATCGTATTGCCCGAGAGCGGGCATCCGGCGTTCGACAAGGCGGCCGTGCTCATGGATCTCGAGGTGCGTCGCGTGCCGGTGGCCGCGGACTGGCGCGCCGATGTCGCGGCCATGGACGCCGCTGCCGACGGCAACACCATCATGGTGGTGGGCTCGGCGCCGTGCTTCCCGTTCGGTGTCATCGACCCGATTGCGGCGCTGGCCGACATGACCCGGGCGCGCGACCTGTGGCTGCACGTCGATGCCTGCGTCGGCGGCTATCTGGCGCCGTTCGCGCGGGCCAACGGCCGCCCGGTTCCCGCCTTCGATTTCTCGGTGCCGGGCGTCACCTCGTTGACTGCCGATCTGCACAAGTACGGCTTCTGCCCGAAACCGGCCTCCACGGTGTTGTACGCCGACGCCCGGCGGGCCGCCTGCCAGCCGTTTGCCTTCGATTGCTGGCCCAGCGGGCCGTTCACGACCGCCACGGTGGTCGGCACACGCCCGGCCGGTGGCGTGGCCGGCGCGTGGGCGGTGCTGCGGCATCTGGGTGCGGCGGGTTATCGCGAAATCGCCCGCGAGCTGATGGCCGGTGTCGATCGTTATCGCGCGGGCGTGGCCGCAATCCCCGGGCTGAACGTACTCGGTGATCCGGAGCTGGCCATCGTGGCGGTGCAATCCAACGTCGTGGACGTGTTCGCCGTGGCCGCGCGATTGCAGGTACGCCAGTGGGTGCCGGGCCTGCTGCGCCGGCCGCCGGCCCTTCACCGCATGATGTCGATGCTGCACGTGCAGAGCATGGACGACTATCTCGCCGATCTGGAAGCGGCCGTCTCCGAGGAGCGGGCCGATCCGGGTGGCTTCGGCCGGTCGCGGGCGCGCTATTCGTAGGTTGCGTGTCGCTGGCCGCGCTGCGGCGCAGGCCGTGCATCCTGAACCTGTGCCGGGACGGAAAGAGCCGGCGCGGGGATCGGCGTGGGCTGGTGCAGGGATCGGCATGAACCGGTGCGCGGATCGGCATGAACCGGTGCAGGGATCGGCATGAACCGGCGCGCGGATCGGCGCAATCCGGTGCCAGAATCTGCATTGCTACGTCGGGCCGCCAGCCCGGCACGAAACCAATCACTGGAGAAGACCGCTGATGAACAGCAGCAGCAAGGCCGAGGGCATCCTGGCCATCTGGAACGACCGGCGCGCGGAAGAGGCGGGCTTTTTCGAGCGCTGGTATCAGGGTGAGCATTTGCCCGAGCGGCTCGGGGTCGACGGATTCTTCCGCGGGCGGCGCTACGAGTCGCTGGGCGAGGGGCCGCAGTTCTTCACTTATTACGAGGTGGCTTCGCCGGCGGTGCTCACCAGCCCGGAATACCTGGCCCGGCTGGACGATCCCACGCCGGACACCACGCGCATCATGACCTCGGTGTTCACGAACATGAACCGCACGGTGTGTCGGCGCACGCGGGTGATCGGGCGTCATCGCGGCGGCCACGCGGTCACGGCGCGTTTCGTGGACGAGCGGCCGGTGGCGGCGCTCGAGGGCTGGCTCGAGGCCCTCGCGCAGCGGCCGGCCGTAGCGCGCGCCGAATGCTGGGTGGCCGATGCGGCACCGTCGCGCGCCCCCACGGCCGAGGAGAAGCTGCGTGGCGCGGGCACCGACCGCTCCATCGGCGCCTGTGTCTTCGTGGACGTTCTGCGCGAGGCTGATGCACGCGCGCTGGCCGGCGAGATCGCCACCCAGTGTCGCGCGCTCGGCGAGTCGTTGGGCCCGACGCCCGAGATCGGCGTCTATCGGTTCATGAGCGAGCTCGAGAGCGACTGAGGCGACGCAAGCGCCCGGTCGGTCGCGGTCGCCGGCGCTTGCCGCCGGCGATGCGCTGGCACGATCGGCGGACGGCGATGCGGCTTGTCCATGAGAACGATCGGCGGGCAGCGACGCGGCTTGCCCAAGAGAATCATCGGCGGGCAGCGATGCGGCTGCCCCTGAGAACGATTGGCGGGCGGCGATCCGGCTTGCCCATGAGAACAATCGGCGGGCAGCGATGCGGCTGCCCGGGAGAACGATCAACGGGCGGCGATGAGGCTGCCCAGGAGACCTGCCATGCCCGTCAATCCTCCGCCGGCCAGGGTCGGCGATTCCCTCGGCGACATCCTCACCCCGGCGCTGGTCGTCGATCTCGATGCCTTCGAAGCCAACCTCGACCGTCTGCGCGCGCGCTGCGAGGGCTTTGGCGTACGCTTGCGCGCCCACGCCAAGACCCACAAGTCGGCGGACATCGGCCTGCTGCAGATGTCACGCGGCGGCGCCTGTGGCGTCTGCTGCCAGAAGGTGTCCGAGGCCGAGGCCATGGTGGCGGGCGGCATCACCGATGTGCTGGTCTCCAACCAGGTCATCGGTGCGGCGCGCATCGCGCGTCTGGTGGCGCTGGCCCGGCAGGCGCGTGTGATCGTCTGCGTGGACGATGCCGGCAATGTCGACGAACTGGCGGCCGCCGCCGGGCGGGCCGGGGTCACGCTCGAGTGTCTGGTCGAGATCGACACCGGCATGGGCCGGTGCGGGGTGCGCCCCGGCGCGGCCGCGGTGGCACTCGCGCAGCGGGTGGCCGGTCACCCGTCACTGCGTTTTGCCGGCTTGCAGGCCTACGACGGGCGGGCCCAGCACGTCTACGACTACGACACCCGTCGCGCACGCATCGACGGCGTGGTGGCCGCCACGCGCGAGACCGTGCGCGCGTTGCAGGCGGCCGGCCTGGACTGTGACATCGTCGGCGGCGCCGGCACCGGCACTTATGGCTTCGAGGCGGCCTCGGGTGTCTACAACGAGTTGCAGTGCGGCTCGTACGTGTTCATGGACGTGGACTACGGCCGCGTGCGCGAGGCCGGCGGCGCGGGGCTGAGCGAATTCGCCAACAGCCTGTTCGTGCTGTCCACCGTGATGTCGGTGGCCGTGCCGGGCACCGCGGTCTGCGATGCCGGCCTGAAGGCCCTGGCCACCGACAGCGGCCCGCCCGTCGTGCGGGGCCACGAGGACCTCGCGGTGAAGGGCGTGTCCGACGAGCACACGATCCTGGCCGACCCCGGCGATTCGCTGACACTCGGTCAGCGCCTGTGGTTGATTCCCGGTCATTGCGATCCGACCTGTAACCTCTACGACTGGTATGTGGCCGTGCGGGGTGGACGGGTCGAGGCGCTGTGGCCCGTCAGTGCGCGGGGTTGCCTGGTGTGAGCCGGGCCGAATGCTGAAGGAGGGCGCATGGGCTTGCTGGTCGAGGGCAGGTGGCAGGACCGCTGGTATGACACCGAAGGCAACGAGGGCCGGTTCGAGAGAACCGAGGCAACCTGGCGTGGCGCGGTCACTGCCGATGGCCGGCCGGGGCCCGATGGGCGCAGCTTCCCGGCCCAGGCCGGGCGCTATCACCTGTATGTCTCCTACGCCTGTCCGTGGGCGCATCGCACGCTGATCACACGCGCGCTCAAGGGCCTCGAGCCGATGATCGGGGTGTCGTTCGTGCACTGGCTGATGGCCGACGATGGCTGGACCTTCGCGCCCGACCCCGACGGCGTGGTCGGTGATTCGCTCTACGGTCTCGATCTTCTCTACCAGCTCTACCAGCGCGCCGACCCGGGCTTCACGGGCCGGGTCACGGTGCCCGTGCTCTGGGACACCCACGAGCAGACGATCGTTTCCAACGAATCGTCCGAGATCATCCGCATGCTCAACAGTGCGTTCGACGCGCTGGGCGCGACGAGCGTGGACATCTACCCCGAGCCCCTGCGGGCGGACATCGACCGTTGGAACGAGCGCATCTACGCAACCGTGAACAACGGTGTCTACCGCGCCGGCTTCGCGACCCGGCAGAAAGCCTACGAGGAAGCGGTGGGCCCGTTGTTCGACACCCTGGACGCGCTCGAGTCGCACCTGGGCGGGCACCGCTATCTGGTCGGACCGGCGCCGACCGAGGCCGACTGGCGCCTGCTGCCGACGCTGCTGCGCTTCGATATCGTCTACCACGGCCACTTCAAGTGCAATCTGCGCCGTCTGGTCGATTACCCCCATCTCTGGGCTTACACCCGCGAGCTCTACCAGTGGCCCGGGGTGGCCGACACCTGCCGGTTCGATCATGCCCAGCGGCACTACTACGAGAGCCACCGCAACATCAATCCGACCGGCATCGTGCCGGCCGGACCGATTCTCGACCGATTGCGCCCGCATGGGCGAGAACACCTGCGCTGACGCAGCGACGGGTCTACAATCGATTTCTGGTTCCTGGCTGGACCGACCCGAACGCTGTCGGCCGGCCCGTGCGCGTGCGTCGCCGCCGCGGGCGACCGACCCAACCCCGATCACAACCGGGCGCAGATGGCGCCCCTGGAGAGAGCATATGGCCAATCTGACCCCGCCGTTCCGAGCCGATCACGTCGGCAGTCTGCTGCGCCCCGACAGCGTCAAGGCGGCGCGCAAGAAGTTTTTCGAAGACAAGTCGATTTCGGCGGACGAACTGCGCGCGGTCGAGGACGAGGCCATTCGTGGCGCGGTCAGGCTGCAGGAAGAGGTCGGCCTGCCGGTGGTCACCGACGGTGAGTTTCGCCGCTCGTGGTGGCACTACGATTTCATCGGCGGGCTCGACGGCTACAACCTCGAGCAGCGCGACGAGGGCGTGCAGTTCGCGGGCATCAAGCTGCGGCCGACGTTCCCGGTCATTCGCGGTTCCATCGGCTTTCCGGCCGATCATCCGATGCTCGATCACTTCCGCTACGTGGCCTCGGTGACCGAGGTCATGCCCAAGATCTCGATCCCGGGCCCGAGCTGCTGCCACTTCCGCATCGCACCCGACGACATCCACCCCAAGGTGTACAAGGAAGACGCCCAGGCACTGTTCACCGACATCGCGGCCGCCTACAAGCAGGCCGTGCAGTCGTTCTACGACGCCGGTTGCCGCTACCTGCAGATGGACGACATCTTCTTCGCCTATCTGTGCGACCCCAAGCACCGCGAGGCCAAGAAGGCCGAGGGGCAGGATCCCGACTGGCTGATCGACCGCTACGCCTGGATGATGCACGAGGCCATCAAGGACCGCCCGGCCGACATGAAGATCGGCATGCACATGTGCCGCGGCAACTTCCGCTCCACCTATGCCGCCGCGGGCGGTTACGACCCGGCGGCCGACGCCATCTTCAACAAGACCGGCGTCGACATCTTCTTCATGGAGTACGACACCGAGCGCGCGGGCGGGCTCGAGCCGCTGCGGCTGCTGGCCAAGGGCAAGCAGCGGGTGATGCCCGGCTTCATCACCACCAAGACCGGCGAGATGGAATCGCTCGACGATCTCAAGCGCAAGTTCGAAGAGGCCTCGAAGTACGCCGACATCGACCAGCTCGGCATCGCGCCCCAGTGCGGTTTCGCCTCCACCGAAGAAGGCAACGCGATCACCTTCGATGATCAACGCCGCAAGCTCGAACTGGTGGTCAAGACCGCCGAGGCGGTCTGGGGCGGCGTCGACGCCTGATCGTCCGAGGCGGGCCGGGACGGCCGCCCGCGTGAGCGCCAGCGTCCGTGAAGGTCGCTGGCGTTTTCACGTCGGTGGCTGGTGTCGACGTCCGGCGTCAGCAGCCGGTGTCAGCAGCCGGCGTCAGCAGCCGGTGTCGGGCGGCGGCTCGCGCCAGACCGCGCGCCACCACGGCCAGCTCGCGATCATTGCCACCACGCCGACCAGCGCCGTGATGAAGGCGGCCAGCGGGGCGCTTAGGAAATCGGCCAAGGCCCCGATCGATACGAAGCCCAGGGGTCCCAGGCCGATGCACATCGTCAGCAGGCCCATTGCCTGTGTCCGGGTCGACGGGGTCGCGGCCAGGTAGATCAGCGTGGCCTGCATGACCGCGAACGCCGCCTGGCCTGTGCCCATGCCGTACAGGGCGGTGCCGGCCAGCAGCGTCCAGGGCGCAAGCGCGAACAAGCCCACCATGCCCAGGTAGAGGAGCACGCCGCCGATGTACAGGCGGCCATAGTCGCTCGGTCGCGCGTAGCGGGTCAGTGCCACTGCCGCAATCAGCGCACCCAGACCATCCATGCTGGCCAGCAGGCCGGTGCCGTCGGCGTCGAGGCCGAGCTGGTCGCGCGCGATCACCGGCACCATGCTGGTAACGGGCCAGCCGAACAGGTTGAACACGATCGTCACCCACAGCGCGCCCGCCAGGCGCGGGTTGCTCCTGGCCGCCCGCAGTCCCTCGACCATGGCCTGGCGCAGGCCGCCGGCCGCGCGGGCATCGCTCTCGGGCGCGCGGGCAGTGGCGCGCGCGGCGAGCAGGGCGAGCGAGTAGGCGAGCAGCCCGAACACGAAGATGCCGACGATACCGGCGTGCGCCAGCAGCAGGCCGCCCAGCGCCGGGCCGGCCAGGCGGCTGGCATTGCTGGCACCGACATCCAGCGTCATGGCCATGCCCATGTTCAGGGGGCCTACCGCGTCGCCGATCATGGCCCGCCGGAATGGATTGTCGGCGGCCCAGGCAGCGCCATTGACAAAGCTCGCCACGGCCAGATGCCAGATCTCGAGCATGCCCAGTGCGGCGATCAGCAGCAGCACCGAACAGGTGAGCCACGAGCTCCACAGATAAGTGAGAACGCCGCGGCGCCGCGAGACCCGCGCGGCCAGCGTGCCGAACAGCATGCCGAACAAGCCCATGGGCAGTACGCGCAGCATGGTCAGCATGGCCACGATCACTGCCGAGCCGGTCTGCGCATAGCCGTACACGCCGTAGGCCAGGATCTCGAGCCAGCGCACGATGAACGTGAGCATGCCGATCGTCCACAGCCGACGGAACTCAACCGCACCGAACAACGCGCGCGCGGAGGCGGGAGCCTGCGCCGAGGGTAGGCCGCCACGCGCGCCGGCGGACGCGCGTGCCCGCGCGTCTCCGGGGCCCGTGGCCGGTGGCTCGTTGGTTCGGCTGTCCATGGGCTTGTCTCGGCCGCCCGCCGGGCGGAGCTTCGAATCGTGGTGGTCGTCGCGGCAATCGCATCGCGCGCCGTGGCGGCCGCGATGGCCGGTTTTCGATGATGCGCGTGGCTGCTGGGTTATGATGGGCCGACGCCCAGCGCTGCCCGACGACTGTCGCGCCGGCGCATCGGCTCGATCAACAGGAGGAGATTATGAACGGAGACAACATGCGTGCCAGCCGGCGCAAGGCCATGGTCGGTGGGGCGGCGCTGGTGGTTGCGCCAGCCATCATCGGCACCGCCCGGGCCGCCGATTCGGTCACCTGGAAGGTACAGTCGCACTGGCCCAAGGCCTCGGCGTCGTTCGGCGACAGCCTGGCCCTGATCGCCGAGGAACTCGAGCAGATCACCGGCGGCCGTTTCAAGCTTCAATTGTTCGGCGCCGGTGAATTCGCCAAGGGCCGCGAGATCTTCAACATCGTCAAACGTGGTGTGGTCGAAATGGGCACCATCGCGCCCGGCTACATCCTCGGCGAGGCCTCCACCGCGGGCCTGGCCTACGGCGTGCCGGGCACGCTGCGCGAGCCCTGGGAGTTCGCCCACTTCCTGAAGAACATGGGCCTCGAGGCCATGTTCAACGACGACCTCAAGCGCCACGGCGTGGTGTCGCGGGCCGAGAAGGTCTACCCGACCGAGCTGGTGGTCTCGAAAGAGGTCAACTCCGCGGCCGATTTCTCCAAGCTCAAGTTGCGCTCGGCCGGCACCTTCCTGAAGTTCCTCGAGGGGGCGGGCGCCTCGACCCAGAACATCGCCGGCCCCGAGCTCTATCAGAGCCTGGCCAGCGGCGTGGTCGATGGCGCGCACTGGGGGGCCGCGCAGGGGGCCTTGTCCATGAGCCTCTGGGAGGTGGCCAAGTTCCACATGAAGCCCACCATGGGCCTCGCGATGGACACCCTCATCATGAACCAGAAGGCGGTCGACGCACTGCCGGAAGACCTGCGCACGGCCTTCTTCAATCTGCTCGAGGTGCGCTTCTGGAAGCGCACGGCCGAATACCAATACAAAGAGCAGTTGGCGCTGGCCAAGGGGGTGGGTGAGCAGAACGTCAAGGTCAAGCGCTTCCCCGACGACGTGCTCTCCAAGTTCGCCACGGCCTCGTCCGAGATCCTCAAGGAAGAAGCCGCCAAGGGTGGCAATGCGGCCAAGGGCGTGGAGATGCTCAACGAGTTCATGAAGAACCTCGGCTACGTCTGAGCTCACCCGACGTTGATGTAAAACGGCCGGCGCCGACGCGCTTCCCTTCGGAAGCGGGCCGGCGCCGGATGCACGTGCGTGGTCGGCCGGATCAGGCCGCGCGCGGTTCCGGCGCGGTTGCCCGACGACCGCGACCCGACCTTGTTCTGACGGCAGATTCCCGATGCGACCGATCACCGCCGCCGCCCGTACGATCACCACCACCAACAAGATCATCGGACGGGTCTTCAGCTATGTCGTGCTGATTCTGTTCGCCCTTTTGCTGGGCGACGTGATCATGCGCTACGTGCAGGAGAACCCGATCTCGTGGTCGTCACAGGCCTCGAAGCTGATCTACGGTGTTTACGCGATCATCGGAGGCGGCTATCTGCTGGCGCGCCGCGATCACGTCAAGGTCGATCTGTTCTACGCCAACTTCTCCAAGCGCAAGCAGGCGATCGTCGATATCGTCACCTCGGTGCTGTTCTTCCTGTTCATCGGTGTGCTGGTGCGCGAGGCGTGGCTGATGGCCGCCGACAGCGTCTCGAGCTGGGAGGTCAGCTACGAAACCACCTGGCGGGCGCCGATCTGGCCCTCGAAGATCATGATCGTGGTGGCGGCTGTGCTGCTGCTGTTGCAGGGGATCATCAAACTGATTGCCGACGTGATGATCGTGATGGGCGTCGAGGTCGACGAATCGGCCTACGGGCCGATCACCGACGGTGAGCCGGCCGGGGAGAAGCACTGATGTTCGAATCACTCTCGATCGAGGTGCTGACGGCCCTGTTCTTCGGGCTGCTGTTCATCTTCATCATGCTCGGCGTGCCGCTCACCTTCGTGCTCGGCGGGCTGTCGGTCATCTTCCTTTACTTCCAGCAAGGCCCGATCGCGTTCTATCTGATCGCCTCGAAGATGTGGGATCTGATGGAGACCTCGTCGCTGATCGCGATTCCGCTTTATGTGTTCATGGCCATGCTGCTCGAGCGCAGCGGTGTCGCGCACGCGTTGTTCCGCATGATGCATCTGTGGTGGGGCGGGGTGCGTGGCGGTCTGGCCATCGGCACGGTGGCCATCTGTACGATCTTCGCGGCGATGTCGGGCATCTCGGGGGCCGCGGTGGTCACGATGGGCACGATCGCGCTGCCGCAGATGCTCGAGCGCGGCTACGACAAGCGTCTGGCGTTGGGCGCGATCAATGCCGGTGGCGGCTGGGGCATCCTGATTCCGCCGTCCATTCTGATGGTGCTCTATGCGCTGATTTCCGAGGTGTCGGTGGGCAAGCTGTTCGCCGCCGGCGTCGGGCCGGGGCTGCTGCTGTTCGTGCTGGTGTCGCTCTACATCGGCATCCGCTGCTGGTTTCAGCCGCATCTGGGGCCGGCGCTGCCGCCCGAAGAGCGCGGCAGCTGGGGCGACAAGTTCAAGGCGCTGAGCGCGGTCTTCCTGCCGATCTTCATCATCTTCATCGTTCTGGGCGCGATCTTCGCCGGCTTTGCGACGGTGACCGAGGCGGCTGCCGTGGGCGTTTTCGGCGCGCTGGTGGCCAGCGCGGTCAACCGCAAGCTCACCTGGGCCAATGTGTCGGAGTCGGCGCTGCGCACCTTCCGGCTGACCACCATCATTACCTGGATCGTGTTCGCCGCGCATGCCTATTCGACGGCCTACACGGCGATGGGCGCCGAAAGCCTCATCACCGATCTGACGCAGGCCATTCCCGGCGGCAAGTGGGGCTCGCTGTTTTTCATGATGGTGGTGTTGTTCGTGCTGGGCATGCTGCTCGATCCGGTCGGCATCATGCTGATCACCCTGCCGGTGTTCCTGCCGCTGGTGGCGGCGCACGGCTTCGACCCGGTCTGGTTCGGCATTCTGTTCGTGGTCATGATGGAAATCAGCTACATGACCCCGCCGTTCGGTTTCAATCTGTTTTATCTGCGCTCGGTGGCGCCGCCCAGCGTGACCATGAAGGACATCTACTGGTCGGTCGGTCCGTACACGGTGGTCGAACTGTTCGGGCTGTTCCTGATCGTGGTGTTCCCGGCGGTCGCGCTATGGCTGCCGGAGCTGTTGTTCGCGTCGCGTTGAATGTGCTCTCGGGTGGTCAGGGGCGCGAGGCCGCGTCGCTGGATCCCGCGAGAAGCGCCCGGTGCGCAAGACGCCTTCGCTTGCCAAAGCATGACTGCCGGCGGATACTGCGCCCGGAAAAAATGACAGCGATCATTGCCTGGAGGAGGGCAACCATGAAATTGAAGCAACTGCTCATCAGCGTCGCGGCCGTGTTCGGCATGGGTCTGGTCGGCCCGGCGACAGCGCTGGCGGCAGACTGCCCGCGCGGCGATCTCGACCAACGCTTTTGCGATGCCGATGGCGACATGATCGCCGACATCCCCACCGATCCTGCCCGGCAACTCGACCCTTCCACGCTGATCTTCGCCTATACCCCGGTCGAGGATCCCGCCGTCTACCGCGAGGCCTGGTCCGACTTTCTCAAGCACCTGGAGAAGGTCACGGGCAAGAAGGCCGTGTTCTTCCCGGTGCAGTCCAATGCCGCCCAGATCGAGGCGATGCGCTCGGGGCGCCTGCACATCGCCGGATTCAACACCGGTTCTAACCCCCTGGCGGTAAATTGCGCGGGTTTCCGGCCCTTCACGATCATGGCCAGCGAGAGCGGCCATTTCGGCTACGAGATGGAGATCATCACGTATCCGGGCTCTGGCGTCGAGAAGGTCGAGGACATCAAGGGCAAGACCATGGCGTTCACCTCGCAGACCTCGAACTCCGGTTTCAAGGCCCCGTCGGCGCTGCTGAAGGCCGAATACGGCATGGTGGCCGGTAAGGATTTCGAGCCCGCCTTCTCGGGCAAGCACGACAACTCGATTCTCGGCGTAGCCAACAAGGACTATCCGGCCGCCGCGATCGCCAATTCGGTCATGGCGCGCATGATCGAGCGCAAGGTGATCAAACCCGAGCAGGTCAAGAGCATCTACAAGTCGCAGACCTTCCCGACCACCGGCTTCGGCGTCGTCTACAACCTCAAGCCCGAGTTGCAGGCCAAGATCCAGGAGGCCTTCTTCACGTTTCCCTGGGAAGGTTCTTCGCTAAAGAAAGAATTCGAGAAGTCCGGCGAAGGGCAGTTCCTGAAGATGAACTACAAAGACTTCTGGAGCGTGATCCGCAAGATCGACGCGGCCAACGGGGTCAAATACACCTGCAAGTAATCCGGGGCGATCAGCGCGCGCCTCGCGGCGCGCCGCCCTCCATGGCCCGCCGATCCGCCGGCGCGGCAGCCAAGCCGCGTCAGGCCACGCTATGAATCAAGCGAACCCCACACTCGAGATCAAGGGCCTGAGCAAGACCTATCCCACCGGCGATCAGGCGCTCAAAGGGGTCGACCTGGCGATTCCGCCGGGCCAGGTGCTGGCGCTCATCGGTCCGTCGGGTGCGGGCAAGTCAACCCTGATCCGTTGCATCAACCGCCTGGTCGAGCCCAGCGCCGGAACGGTCCTGCTCGATGGTCAGAGCCTGACCTCGCTGGGGGCGTCGGGCCTTCGTCGCGCCCGGCGCAAGATGGGCATGATCTTCCAGGAGTACGCGCTGGTCGAGCGGCTCACCGTGATGGAGAACGTGTTGTCGGGCCGGCTCGGCTATGTGGGCTTCTGGCGCTCGCTGACGCGTCGCTATCCGCAGCGTGACGTCGACGAGGCGTTCCGGCTACTCGACCGCGTCGGCCTGCTGGCGATGGTCGACAAGCGCGCCGATGCGCTCTCGGGCGGGCAGCGGCAGCGGGTGGGCATCGCCCGCGCGCTGATCCAGGATCCACGCCTGTTACTGGTCGACGAGCCCACCGCGTCGCTCGATCCGAAGACCTCGCGGCAGATCATGCGCCTGATCTGCGAGTTGTGCGCCGAGCGGGGTCTGGCAGCGGTGATCAACATCCACGATGTCGCGCTGGCCCAGATGTTCGTGCAGCGCGTCGTCGGCCTGAAGGCCGGTGAAATCGCCTTCGATGGCCGGCCCGACGCGCTCACGCCCGACGCGCTCACGCGCATCTACGGCGAGGAAGACTGGCAGGCGACGATCCAGTCGGTGGACGAAGACGACACCGAAGAGGCCGCGGCCGCATGACGACCGCCACGCTGGAGTCGCGCCTTGGCCGGCGCTGGCGCAAGCCGCCGCTGATCGCCAATCCCGCCTTGCGCTGGGGGCTGGGGATCGTCGCCGTGGTTTATCTGGTGCTGGCGATCGGGTCCATCGAGGTCAACTGGTCACGGGTGGCCGAGGGGCTGGCGCGCGGCTGGGCATTCGTGGCCTCGTTCTTCACACCCGACTTCGTGTCCCGCGCGACCGACATCCGCGAAGGCATCCTCGAGAGCGTGATCATCACGGTCACGTCCACGGTGGTGGGCGTGCTGATCTCGATTCCCATCGGCCTGGGCGCGGCACGCAACATCGCGCCCCTGCCGGTCTATCTGTTCTGCCGGGCGATCGTCGCGTTGTCCAGAGCGCTCAACGAGATCATCGTCGCGATCTTGTTCGTGGCGATCTTCGGCTTCGGGCCCCTGGCCGGTTTTCTGACCTTGTCGTTCGCATCCATCGGCTTCGTCTCCAAGCTGCTGGCCGAAGACATCGAGGCCATGGATCGCTCCCAGGCCGAGGCCGTTCGCGCGACCGGCGCATCGTGGCTGCAATGGATCGACTACAGCGTGCAGCCGCAGGTGATGCCGCGGCTGGTGGGCCTGTCGATGTACCGCCTGGACATCAACTTCCGTGAATCGGCGGTGCTCGGGCTGGTCGGTGCCGGCGGCATCGGCGCCACGCTGAACACGGCCTTCGATCGCTACGAGTTCGATACCGCCGCCGCGATCCTCCTGATCATCATCGTCACCGTGATGCTGCTCGAGTATCTGTCCGGGCTGATCCGCGCGAGGGTGCAGTAATGCCTGTGACCGACACCGCGAGGGGTCCGGTCTGGCGCCGGCGTACCCGGGGTGAGGTGCTGCTGCGCTGGTTTGGCTGGCTGCTCGGCGTGGCCGTGTTCGTCGTCTGCTGGCAACGCATCTCGGACGCCACCACCTGGTTCTTCGTCGAAGATGCGCCGCGCATCGCCGCGGACATCGGCTCGCGCGCTTTTCCGCCTCGCTGGACCTATCTGTCCACGCTCTGGAAGCCACTCTGGGACACCTTGAACATCGCCACACTCGGCACCTTGCTGGCCTTGGTGCTGGCAGTGCCGATCGCCTTCCTGGCCGCGCGCAACACCACGCCCAGCGTGTTGTTCGTGCGCCCGCTGGCGCTGCTCGTCATCGTCGCGTCGCGCTCGATCAACTCACTGATCTGGGCGCTTCTGCTGGTCGCGATCATCGGGCCGGGCGTGCTGGCCGGACTGCTGGCCATCGCACTGCGCTCGATCGGCTTTTGCGGCAAGCTGCTCTACGAGGCGATCGAGGAGATCGATCACCGTCAGGTGGAGGCGGTCACGGCCACCGGCGCCAGCCGCTGGCAGGTCATGTTGGTGGGCATCGTGCCGCAGATCATGCCCACGTTCGCCGGCGTCACGGTGTTCCGCTGGGACATCAACATCCGCGAGTCCACGGTGCTCGGTCTGGTGGGTGCGGGTGGCATCGGTCTGGAACTGCAGTCGTCGCTGAACGTGCTCGCCTGGCCGCAGGTGACCCTGATCCTGCTGGTCATCCTGCTGGCCGTGATCGTCAGCGAATGGGTGTCGGCGCGCGTGCGCGGAGCGATCATTTGAGTGCGCATGCCGGTGGCGCCGGCGGGCCCGGCGCCCGTTCGCAGGGTGCGGCGCACGAGATCGCCGGCGGTTCGGCGCCGGTCGATGTCGCGGCGCCGGTCGATGCCGCGGCGTCGGCTGATGCCGCCGCGCCGGGCAGCGTCACGGACGCATCGTGGGCGTTCGCGGCCTACGAGGCGGTGCGCTCGCGCCTGCCGAGTGCGTCATTCGGATCCGCCAGCGGGCACTGCGCGCATCTGGGCGAACTGGCCGATCGCTACGATGTCTTCCTGCTCGATGCCTTTGGCGTCCTGAACGTCGGCGAGCGCGCGATCCCCGGCGTGGCCGCGCGCATCGATGCGCTGCGCGCGGCCCGCAAGACGGTGATCGTCGTCACCAATGCCGCCAGCTATCCGTTCGCCTCGCTGCGCGAGCGGTACCGCCGCCTGGGCTTCGACTTCGATGCGCGCTCGGTGGTGTCGAGCCGAATGGCTCTGTTCGAGAGCCTGCCCGACGACGGCCGAATCTGGGGTCTGATGGCGGCGCCCGAATACGGGCGCGACGAACTGCCGGCCAATGCCCGCTATCTCGCGGACGATCGCAAGGTGTACGCCGGCGTCGATGGCTTTCTGCTGCTGGGCTCGTCGACCTGGACCGACGCACGCCAGGAGTTGCTCGAGGCGACCATTGCCGAGCGACCTCGCGAGGTACGGGTCGGCAATCCGGACATCATCGCGCCGCGCGAGACCGGATTCTCGCGCGAGCCCGGCCACTATGCGCATCGTCTGGCAGACGTCACGGGCATCGAACCGGTGTTCTACGGCAAACCCTTCGGCAATGTGTTCGATCTGGTGCGCGCGCGGCTGCCGGCCGGCACGCGTGACGATCGGGTCGTAATGGTTGGCGACAGCCTGCACACCGATGTTCTCGGCGGCCGGGCGGCAGGCTTCGCGACCGCATTGGTGACCGGCTACGGGTTCTTTGCCGGGGTCGATCCCTCTTCGGCGATCGCCGACTCGGGCATCGTGCCTGACTGGATCCTGCCGCGCCCCTGAGGTGATCAGTCGGTGCCGGCGCCGGGTGTCGCAGCCGCGGCGAGATGGCTGGCCCGGGCGCGGCCGGCATCGTGCGAAAACGGCTGGCGCAACTGGTAGACGAGGGCATCGGCCCGTTCGGCCACCATGGTGTCGACGCCATAGCGGATGCGCGCGGTGTCGTCGTAGACGAAGGTGCCGAACAGCCGGTCCCAGATCGAGAACACGTTGCCGTAGTTGCGGTCCGTCCACGGGTGGTTCTCGTGGTGGTGAAACTTGTGCGCATCGGGCGTCACGAAGACGGTGGCCAGCGCACGATCGAGTGCACCGGGCAGGCGGATGTTGGCGTGCGTGAGATAGGTGAACACGACGGTCAGCAGCCGGTACAGCAGGTAGAACGCGATCGGTGCGCCGAGCAGGGCGACGATCACGAGCGAAAAGGTTTCGCGCACCGCGTAGTCGACCGGATGGTGGCGGGTGCCGGTGGTGGCATCGACGTGGGTATCGCTGTGGTGAACCATGTGGAAGCGCCACAGCAGCGGCACGTTGTGCAACAGATAGTGCACGACATACTGGGCGAGCAGGTCGAGGATCAGCACCGTCAGCAGCAACTCGAACCAGATCGGCAACTCGAACAGGTGGAACAGGCCGAAACGATGTTGCTCGAGCCAGGGCACCATGCGCACCAGCAGCAGCCCGAACAGGCCGTTGATGACCAAGGTGCTGGCGAGCAGGGCGCCGTTGACGCGCAGGTGGCGCAGGCGATGGTAAGGCTCACGCGACAGCGGAATCAGCCGCTCGAGCAGCGTGGCCCCGGCCAGCCACGAGGCGACCCACAGCACCTTGAGCGCCGTGGGCATGTGTTCGATGGCATCCAGCATGGCGATCAGCGAGCGAGACGTCCGAGCAGGAGCTCGACCTGATCGAGCAATTTGTCGATTTCGGTTTCGCCAAGGTCGGCTTCGATGCCGGCATAGACCTCGGCGCTTCGCTTGGAAGCGTCCTTCATGAACTTACGGCCGGCCTCGGTGAGCGACAACAGCAAGCGGCGGCCGTCGCCGCTCGCGCGCTCACTACTGACATAGCCGAGTTCGGTCAGCGTGCGCAAGATGCGCGTCAGCGACGGTGCCAGAATGCAGGCCTGCTTGGCCAGCAGCGTGGCGTCGGCGTGATCGAGTTCGTTCAGCACGCGCAGGACGCGCCACTGCTGTTCGGTGATGCCGATATCGCGCAGCATCGGGCGGAAGCGGTCCATGACCGCCTCGCGCGCGCGCAGCAACGCGATGGGCAGCGTGCGCCGGGTCTGAGCCAGCTCGAAGGCCCTGGCGGCATCGGGCTCGGGCTTCATCGGGTGTCCTTAGACGAGGGTCGAGAGAGCGGCGGGTGATTCGAGCGGGCCACCGCGAATGCCGACATGATAGTCAATGTCACCGCCAGAGCGGCCTGAAAGCATGCGATGGGGCGGCCAGAGCGCTGGTTCACATCGACTCGGGATCCACCAGGCATCCGAGCGCTATCCGACCGGCGCCCTCGCGGGGCTGCCCCGATTTCGGACGTTCAGAAGTAGGCCTGGTCCAGCAACTCGGGCTGTTCTTGCAGGCGCTTCGATGGGCCGGAGTAGCGAATTCTGCCGTTGCGCATGACGATGGCTTCATTGGCCAGTCCGAGTGCGACCTCGGTGAACTGCTCGACCAGGATCACGCCGGTGCCCTGGCCGACCAGTTCGGCGATCACGCCGACCAGACGCCTGACGATCAAGGGGGCCAGGCCCAGCGACATCTCGTCGATCAGCAGATAACGGGGCCGGCACATCAGGGCGTGGCCGATGGCCAGCATCTGCTGTTGTCCACCGGACATCGTGCCGGCCAGCTGGTTCTTGCGCTCGGCCAGTTCGGGGAACATCGCATAGACCTGCGCGACCGTCGCGTTCAGCGCCTGTTTCGGCAGCAGAGAGCCGGCCGCGCGCAGGTTGTCGTCGACGCTCAGGCGTGTGAGCACGCGGTGGCCTTCGGGCACGATGGCGACCCCGGCGCGGCGGATCGCATCCGGTGCGGCGCCGGTCAGCTCGACGTCGTCGACGCTCACCCGGCCGCTGGCGGCGGGCAGCATGCCGCCGACGGCCAGCACCAGCTCGGACTTGCCGGCGCCGTTGGCGCCGAGCACGGCGGTGACCCGGCCCGGTTCGACCGCGAGCGTCGCGTCTTCGACCACGGTGCGATGTCCCTGCCGAACCGTGAGTGCCTCGATGCGCAGCGCCATCAGGCGGCCTCCTCGATGCCCAGATAGGCGGACTTCACGCGCGGGTCGGCGAGCACCGCCTGGGTTTCGCCGAAGGCGATGCGCTTGCCGAAGTCGAGCACGAGGGTGTCGCGACAGATGCGCGTGATCAGTTCGACGTCGTGGTCGATGACCAGCACGGTTGCACCGGTCAGCTCGGGCACCTGCAGGATCAGGTTGCCAAGGTGGTCGGTTTCGTCGCGCGACATGCCGCCGGCCGGTTCGTCGAACATGACGATCCTGGGCTTTCCGACCAGACAGCGCGCGACGTCCGTGAGCCGGCGTTCGTAGGTGTTCAGCTCGCCGGCGATAGTGTCGGCGCGCGCCGCAAGGCCGGTCGCGTGCAAGGCCCGCGCGAGGTCGTCGCGCTTACCCGCCGAACTGCCCGGGAGTGAATCCAGGATCACCCGCAGGTTCTCGGCCACCGTCAGGTCGTCGGCGATCTGTTCGCGCTGGAACGAGCGTCGCAGACCCCAGCGGGCGCGCCGGTGCGCGGGCAGGCGGCCGATGTCCTCGCCGCCGACGCGAATGCGTCCGGTGCACTTGAGGAAGCCGGAAATGACATTCATCGCCGTTGTCTTGCCGGCACCGTTGGGACCGATGATGCCGTTCACCGGTGCGGTGAAACTCGCCGAGAGCGCATCGAGCGCTGTCACGCCGCCGAAGGTGACCGTGAGATCGGAAAGCTCGATCATGTCCTTTCCGGTCGCTTGGAGAACAGGCTCAGGATCTGGCCCGACAGCCCGTCAGGCGCGGTGATGATCGCATGCAGGAGCGCCGCACCGAACACGACCAGCGCGAGATCGGCATCGAGTCCCCAGTCGTTGAACAGGGCCGGCAGGACTCGGTAGAGCACGCCGGCCAGGACCGCGCCGAGCCAGAAACGGGCGCCCCCGACGACCGCGAGTGCGAACAGCATGATCGATTCCGACGCACGAAAAGTGGCCGGATCGAGCAGGCCGAGTCCGCCGGCCAGCAGCCCGCCGCCGATACCGGCGAGAAAGCCCGACAGGCCGAAGGCCCAGGCCTTGTAATAGACGACGTTCACGCCCGAGGCGAGCGCGGCGGCCTCGCCGCGCCGTATCAGCGCCCAGGCCCGGCCGGGAGCAAGGCGCCGGTGCAGTTCGATCAGCACGAAGCCGAGCATCGTGACGACGATGACGTAGCGCAGGTAGGCGGCGTCGGATTGCGCGAGCGTGGGCCGGCGGAACGGCGCCGCCACCGATGGCATCACCCCCCAGAAGCCTTCGCCGCCGTTCGGAAAGCGGAAGGTGGAGAAGACCACTTCGAGGCCGCCGGCCGCCATCAGCGTGATCAACGCCAGATAGAGCCCGCGCATGCGCAGCGCGGGCAGCGCGAGCAGCCAGCCGAAGACCAGCGTCACCGCTCCAGCGACGGCGAGATTGATTTCGAAGGGCAGGGCGAACGCATGATTCATGCGCAGCATGACCCAGCCACCGACGCCCATCAGTGCGACCTGGCCCAGCGACACCATGCCCAGCCGCGCATACATGAAAGCGACCCCGCTGGCGGCGATCACGAAGCAACTGGTGGAGGTGAGTATCTTGACCCACTGACCGCCGGCAACGGCGGGCAGGGCCACCGCAGCGACGAGGAAGAACAGTGCACCGGCCCATGCGGAGCGAGGAATGGCCGTCATCAATCGTCCTTTGCGAACAGCAGCCGGTTGCTGCGCTGCATGATGAGCAGTACGAGCGCGGCGATGACGAACGGGGCGACCGGGCGTACGGATTTCAGGCTCGGAGAGAGCGTCAGCAGCGATTCGACGGCGCCCATCGTGAGCCCGCCGACCAGCACGAGCCCGAGATTCTCCAACCGGCCACAGATCGCCGCGGCGATCGACGGAATGACCATGAAGGTGATCACGAATGGCTCAAGGCGCACCAGATCGCCGAACATCAGCCCGGTGAAGCCGGCGATCACGCCGGCGATCGCCCAGGCGATGGTCTCGACGCGCAGGATGCCCACCCCGATCATCGCCGACAGGTCGCGGTCGTTGGCCAGTGCCCGCATCTGCAGGCCGATGCGGGTGCGCCCGAGGAACAGCCAGATGGCCGCCACGATCGCGAATGCCGCGAAGATCACGATCAGTCGCGTCACCGTGAGGCGCAGGCCGAGCACGGTGACCGCCGCGGCGTCGGTGGGCAGCGAGAACTTGCGGACGTCGTCCTCCCAGGCGAAGGCGGTCACGCCCAGGACGATCAATGCGAAGCCAAGTGTCGCCACGGCCTTGACGACCGGATCACGCCAGGCCAGCCCGGGCGCGATCAGGCGTCCATAGGCGAGTGAGCAGAGCGTGGCAACGGCGATCGCGACGAACCAGGTCAGCGCCTGCGGCCAGCCCCATTGCTGCAGCTGCCAGGCCAGCATCACGCCCAGGGCGCCGATCGCGCCGGAGGCGAAATTGAGCACGCCCGTGGCGCGGTAGAGGACCACCATCCCGATGCCGCCCAGCGCATAGAGCGAGCCCACGGCCAGCCCCGAGACGAGAAACAGCCCGGCTACCTTGGCCGGCTTGCCGGCGGCCAGCAGCCCGTAGGCGAAGCCTGCCAGGGCGATGAAGCCGAGATAGGGAAGCAGCCGTCTCACGTTTCGTTGCGTGTCATGGGGTTGAGCGGGCCGCCGCCACGGCGTGCGGCCCGCGCGGGCTTCAGCGCAGACCCAGCTTTTTCTCGGTTTCGATGATCGGCGCGAAGTAAGGGCCTTCGTATTCGAAGCAGTCCCGCACGACCTTGAAACCACCGTCTTGCACGACCACCATGATGCCCGCGTGGTTCGGCATGTGGCGATCGGCCTGACCGACATAGTAGGGGCCGCACATCAGGTCGGACTTCTTGCCCTTGATCGCCTTGATCGCGTCGGTGACCGCGGCGCGGTCGTCGAGCTTGGCGGCGGGCATCGCCATCAGCGTCTCGACGAAGAACTTTGCCGACAGATAGCCCGACTGGCTGAAGGTGTCGCGCGGATCGTCGGCATTGGCGTAGGCCTTCATGACCGCGAGCCAGTTCTGGTTGTCCTTGCCTTTGCCGTCGAGCGTGGTCAGCTCGGCACTGACGTAGATCTTGCCGTTCCAGTAGTCACCCAAGGCCTTGGGCACCGAGGCGTCGTAGAGCGGCGTCGACGAGGTCCAGCTGTAGTTGTCGCGCAGGCCTTGTTCCTGGGCCACGCCGAGGAAGGCGATCGCCAGGCCTGCAGGCAGGTTGACCAGAATCGAATCCGCGCCGGACGCGACCGCCTCCAGCAGCCCCGAATTGACGTCGGGCGCGGCCGGGTTGAGCAGCACGGAAGAGCCGGCAAGGCCCTTGGACTTCATGTAGTTCTCGACCGCGCCGCACGACCAGTTGCCCACCGACGGAATGGCCAGACCGATGCACGACACGTTCTTGGCGCCGAGCTTGTCGACGGCATACATCGCCGCGCCGATCGACGACGGCAGCGGGCCCTGGTTGGTCGAGACGATGTTCGAGCTCTCGAAACACTCGGATACGGCGCAGGCGGCAGCCATGGCCATGATGTTGTTGTCACGATAGAACGGCGCGTTGACGCTCATCTCGACGAACGAACCATTGCCGACGACGGCGACCACGCCCTGATCCTTGACCAGTTTCGCGGCTGCCTGGGCGGCCAGTTCGGGGTTCCACTGGTCGTTCTCGACCATGTACTGGATCGGCCGGCCGTGCACGCCGCCATTGGCGTTCACGCATTTGAAGTAGGCCGCGGCCGCGTCCGTCGCCGAGGAGAAGTCTCCGGGCGCGGCATTGCCGTGGATGCCGCCGATCTTGATCGGTTTGCCGGCGGCCGGCTTGCCGGTGTTGGCACCGCACTCGGGTGCGGCGGTGGCCAGGGCGGGGACGGCCAGCAGGCCCGCCAGCAGCAGCCCGATGGTGGTCTTCGTTTTCATGGTGGACTCCTCCTTGGTAATCGGTGTCAGGGGCGAAGCGACTCTTTGCCGGTGATGAACCGCGCGGCGCGCTCGGCGATCATCATCACCGGTGCATTGGTGTTGCCGGAAACGAGGCGGGGCATGATCGAGGCATCGGCGATGCGCAGGCCTCGAACGCCTTTGACGCGAAGTTCGTTGTCCACGACCGCCATGTGGTCGGTGTCGGCGCCCATCTTCGCGGTGCCCACCGGATGGAAAACGGTCTTGGCGGTCTGGCGGATCAGGTCGCGCAGCGCATCGTCGTCATCGATGGCCTTGCGCGTCGGGATCGCGAAATCTTTGACCAAGCGGGCCAGCGCGGGGGCGCGAAAGATCTCGATTGTCTTCTTCACGCCGCGCAGCATCACCTCGAGGTCTTCCGCGTCGGAGAAACTGCCCGCGTCGAACGCTGCGGGCGCCTTGGGATCGGCCGAACGCAGCCGTACCGAGCCTCGGGAGTGCGGCCGCAGGAAGCAGGGGTTGACCGACAGGCCGTGGGCCTCGATCGGCGGGCGATCGACCCAGCCCACCATGAACGGCAGCACATGGAACTGGATATCGGGCCTGCCCGTGCCGGAGACGTCGATGAAACCGCCGCACTCGACCACGTTCGAGGTCAGCACGCCGGTCTTGAATGCCAGGTATTGCGCCATGTGCCAGGCCGCAGTCAGACCGATGTCCTGGCGATAGTACGAGAGCGGATCGTGCGTGGTGCACTGGATGTTCGCCTCGAGGTGGTCCTGGTAGTTCTCGCCCACGCCGGGCAGGTCGGCCACCACCGGGATCCCCAGCGCCTGCAGGCTGGCGGCATTGCCCACACCGGAGAGCTGCAGCAGGCGAGGCGTCTCGATGGCGCCGGCACACATGACCAATTCGCCGACCGCACCGAATCGGCGGCCGTCTTCGAGCTGCACGCCGACGGCGCGCTTGTCTTCGAAGAGGATGCGCGCCACCCGTGCCTGGGTCAGGATGCGCAAGTTCTTGCGCGACTCTGCCTTGCGCAGGAACGCCTCGGCGGCGGACCAGCGACGGCCGGCGTGGGTGGTGGTCTGGTAGAAGCCGACGCCGGTCTGCCGGGCACCGTTGAAGTCCGGGTTGTGCGGGATGCCGGTCTGCTGTGCCGCGCGAATGAACGCGCGGCACAGCGGATGGTGGTAGCCGGTTTCGGAGACGTGCAGCTCGCCCTCGGTGCCATGAAACTCGTCGGCGAGTTCCATGTTGTTCTCGAGGTCGCGGTAAACCGGCAACACGTCGCGATAGCCCCAACCTGGATTGCCTTCCTGCTCCCAGGTGTCATAGTCCTCTGCCTGGCCGCGGATGTAGATCATGGCGTTGACGGACGAGCCACCGCCGATGACGTGGCCCTGCAGCACGACGCTGTCGCGATTGTTCACGCCCTCGGATTTGGCGCCGGTGTAGGCGACGACGTCGCGGCCCTTGCCGACCACTTTGAAGAAGGTGGCCGGGATCTTGATCCACGGCGAATCGTCGCGCCGGCCGCTTTCGATCAGCAGCACCCGCACGCCCGGGTCTTCGGACAGGCGCGAGGCCATCACGCAGCCGGACGAGCCACCACCGACGATCACGTAATCGAACTGCTCCATCGTTCGTTTCCTCAGCTGAACACGACCTGGATGTCGGTGTACTCGGCCAGGCCTTCCTCGCCGAACTCGACCCCGAAACCCGAGCACTTGACGCCGCCAAACGGTGCATTGGGCTGGATGGCGCCGTGCTTGTTGATCCAGACCGAGCCGCACTGCAGTCGGCGCCCGATCTCCTTGGCCTTGGCCGTGTCCTTCGACCAGACCGAGCCGCCGAGTCCGTTCGTGCTGGCATTGGCCTGGGCGAGCGCGTCTTCGATGTCGGTGTAGCGGATGATCGGCAGCGCCGGGCCGAATTGCTCCTCGGCCACGAGCGGGTCGTCGGCGCCCAGGTCGGCGATCAGGGTAGGCGGGAAGAACAGGCCCTGGCCCGGTTCGCCACCCAGCAGAACGCGTCCCTTGGCTTTGGCGGCATCGACCAGGCGCTTGACCTTGTCGAACTGCATCTGGTTGGCGATCGGGCCGAGGACGCTGTCCTCGTTGCGACCATCGCCGACCGGAACGGTACGTGCGTAGGCAACCAGCGCCTCGCAGACGGCGTCATAGACGGCATCGTGCACATAGAGGCGCTTCATGGCGGCGCAGGTCTGGCCGTTGTTGATGAACGCCCCCCAGAACAGCCCCTCGGCGATTTCGGCGGGATCCACATCGGGCAGCACGATGCCGGCATCGTTGCCGCCCAGCTCCAGCGTCAGCCGCTTCATGGTCTCGGCCGCACAGCTCATGACTTTCTTGCCGGTGGCGATCGAGCCGGTGAAAACCATCTTGCCGATGCCCGGGTGGGCGGCCATGGCCGCACCGATGTTCTCCTGGCGGTCGTCCGAGGTGACCACGTTCACCACGCCTCTGGGCAGGACCTCGTTCATCACCTCGACCAGGCGGATCGTCGAGAGCGGCGTGTAGGGCGAGGGCTTGATGACGACCGTGTTGCCGGTGCGTAGCGCCGGCAGGATGTGCCAGACCGCGATCATCACCGGCCAGTTCCACGGGGTGATCGAGCCGACCACGCCGATCGGGTTGCGGTAGAGCTCGACGCGGCCCTCGGCGCTGTCTTGCAGGGTCTTGACGGGTAACGACAGGCCGGCGGTGTAGCCGGCCCAGGCTGCCGCGCCGCCGAGTTCGAAACGCGAACCCTGGCCGTTCAGCGGCTTGCCCTGTTCCTGGGTCAGCAACTGAGCGATCTCTTCGGCGTGGGTTTCGATCTGGCGGGTCACGGCCAGGCAGGCCTCGCGAAGTTCCGCGTCGCTGCGGCGTGACCAGCTCGCGAAGGCTGCGCCGGCGGCCGCGACCGCTGCCTCGAGATCGTCCCGGGTGGCATTGGCAGCGCGGCCGACGAGCTCGCCGGTAGCGGGGTTCAGGACCGTGAATGTCTTGGCGGCGTCCCGACGGACGCCATCGATGATCATGCCGAAATCGGGCATAGTCTCCTCCGGGCTACCCAGTAAGTAGTAAACATGTTAAGTTGTCCATGCCACCGGGTCTTGGAATTTCGCGACAATCGACTTGGACCCGGGCGACGCGAATGCAGGGGCGGCCCGTGGGGAGGAGGTAGTCATGCTGACCAAGGTGTCCTCGGCGGTCATGCCGCTCGAGCGCTTCCAAGCCGATCTGAAGACCATCTGCGGTTCTTTCGGCGTAATCGGTGGCGATCGGCAGCTCCGCGTTCAAGGCGGGGTTTCGCTCGAGACGCTCGCCGGCATCGAGATCGCGCACGTCGCGAAGGATGTCCAGACGATCCGTCGTACGGAGAGGGACATCCGGCGCGATGCGGGTGAGAACTTTTTCCTGATCGTGCAGGAGGAAGGCCAGGCCTTCATGCGCCAGCACGACACCATGTGCATGCTCAAGCCCGGCGACATGTTGTTGGTCGACAGCGCCACGCCGTCCGAGTTCATGTTCTTCGGCAAGTTCAGCCGTCAGCTGTCGCTTCACCTGCCGCGTCGGGAGATGTTCGAGCGCTTCGGCTGCGAGGCGGCCGGCGGGCACTTCGTCGGTCGCAAGGACTATCACTCGGTCGCCATCGCGGCCATTCTGGCCAAGGCCTTCGAAGCGAAGGCCAATCAGACTCAGAGTGCTTATCTGCGCGAGGCGATATTCGGCCTGATCGGCGCCATGCTCTACGAGCGCAGTGGGGTTGGTGGGGCGCGTCGCATCGATGCCGAGGTGGCGGGCGCCCAGTTGCTGGAACGCTGTATGGCCGTGATCGACCAGTGCCACACAGACAGTGAGCTGACGACCCAGACCCTGGCCGAAATGCTGGGCACTTCCGCGCGGCAGCTGCAACGTGCATTCGCGATGGCCGGCACCACGCCCACCGAGTATCTGCTGACCAAGCGCCTCGAGCGGGCCTGCCAGATGTTGATCGGGCGCCGCGGCCACGACGAGGCGATGTTGATCTCGAGCATCGCCTATGCCTGCGGCTTCAACGACGTCTCTTACTTCAACCGGCAGTTCCGGCGCTTGTTCGGTTGCGCGCCCGGTCAGTTCGGCGCGACCTCGTAGGGTTCCGAAACCCTCGTTTCGTCGTGCCTGTCGCCACCTGTCGATGCGCAGGTGGCACGTTCGTCGACCGTTGACGATTTATAGTTAACATGTTAACTTACGCTGCGATTCCCGAGAGGGCGCCGATTGCCGGACCCGGCTGGCGCCCCTGGCACCGACATTCACCGAATCTGCAAGGAGAGGGCAACCCATGAGCAGTCTGGCCGAAAATCTCGAACGCGCCGAACTCGCGCTGGCGCGCTTCCGCGCCGAAGGCGTCATGCATCACATCGGTGGCGAATCCGTCCCGTCCGTCAGTGGTAAAACCTTCGAGAGCCTCTCGCCGGTCGATGGCAGCGTGCTCGCCACGGTCGCGCGCGGCGACCAGGCCGATGTCGATCGTGCGGTGGCCGCTGCCAAAGCGGCATTTCCGGCCTGGCGCGCCATGGACGGCGCGGCGCGCCGCAAGATCCTGCACGCGGTGGCCGATGCGATCGTCGCCCGTGCCGACGAAATCGCGCTGGTCGAGAGCATGGACACCGGCCAGGCGATCCGCTTCATGTCCAAGGCCGCGATCCGCGGCGCCGAGAACTTCCGTTTCTACGCCGACAAAGCGCCCGAGGCGCAGGACGGCCACACGCTGCGTGGGCCCGGCCAGATCAACATGACCTCGCGCCGCCCGATCGGCCCGGTCGGCGTGATCACACCCTGGAACACGCCGTTCATGTTGTCGACCTGGAAGATCGCGCCGGCGCTTGCCGCCGGTTGCACGGTGGTGCACAAGCCGGCCGAGTTCTCGCCGCTGACAGCCAAGTTGCTGATCGAAATCGCCGAGAGTGCGGGTTTGCCCAAGGGGGTCATGAACCTGGTCAACGGCTTCGGCGAGGACGCCGGAAAGGCGTTGACCGAGCACCGCGACATCAAGGCGATCGCCTTCGTGGGCGAGGGCCGCACCGGCTCGATGATCATGGCCCAGGGCGCGGCCACGCTCAAGCGGGTGCATTTCGAACTCGGCGGCAAGAATCCCTGCATCGTGTTCGACGACGCCGATCTCGAACGCGCGGTCGATGCGGCCACCTTCATGATCTACTCGCTCAATGGCGAGCGTTGCACCTCGTCGTCGCGTCTGCTCGTGCAAGAAGGCATCTATGAGGAATTCACGCGCAGGGTCGCCGAGGTGGCGGAGCGCATCAAGGTCGGCCATCCCCTGGATCCCGAAACCGTCGTCGGCCCGCTGATCCATCCGGTGCACGAAAAGAAGGTGTTGTCGTACATCGAGTTGGCCCGCCAGGAGGGCGCGACGGTGGCGGCGGGCGGCAGCAAGGTCGGCGACGCCGGCTGTTTCGTGCGGCCCACCTTGTTCACGGGTGCCCGCAACGACATGCGCATCGCCCAGGAGGAGATCTTCGGTCCGGTGTTGACCGCCATTGCGTTCAAGGACGACGACGAGGCGGTGCAGATCGCCAACGATGTCGAGTACGGCCTGACGGCCTACGTCTGGACCCGCGACCTGCAGCGCGCGCTGGCGATGACCGATCGTCTCGACGCCGGCATGATGTGGGTGAACTCGGAGAATGTTCGCCACCTGCCCACGCCCTTTGGCGGCGTCAAGAACTCGGGCATCGGCCGCGACGGTGGCGACTGGTCGTTCGATTTCTACATGGAAACGGTCAACGTCTGTCTGCCGACCGTCGCCCACAAGATTCCCAAGCTCGGAGGCTGAGCGATGAAACCCATTCCCGCACGAATTGCCCGTTTTCGTGCCGCCGGCCGTGAAGGCCTCGGGCTCGTAACCGACGACGGTCTCGTCGATCTCACCGACGACCTGGCCGGCCGATACCCTGGCGGCATCCGCGAGATCATCGAGCGTGGCGCGCTCGCCGACGTGGTCGCGGCCGGCCGCGGACGCGCGGCGTCGCTCGCCGAAAGCGCGGTCGAGTATCTGATCCCGATCGGCAATCCCGAGAAGATCATCTGCATCGGCGTGAACTACCCGGATCGCAACGAGGAATACAAGGACGGCCAGGCCGCGCCCACCAAGCCGTCGTTGTTCGTGCGTTTCCCGCGCAGCTTCGTGGGTCACGGGGTCAACCTGGTTCGGCCGCCCGAAAGCGAGCAACTCGACTACGAGGGCGAGGTGGTCGTGGTGATCGGCAAGGCCGGGCGGCGCATTGCGCGCGAGCAGGCCTACGAGCACATCGCGGCGATCACCTTGGCCAACGAGGGCACGATCCGCGACTGGGTCCGGCACGCCAAGTTCAATGTCACCCAGGGCAAGAACTGGGACCGTTCGGGATCGATCGGGCCCTGGCTGGTGCCCTTCACCGATGCCGCCCAACTCGACGACATCGCGCTGACCACCCGGGTCAATGGCGAACTGCGCCAGCAGGACCGCACCAGTCGCATGGTGTTCGATTTTCGGACTATCGTCAGCTATGTGTCGACGTTCACCACGCTGGTGCCGGGCGACGTGCTCGTCTGCGGTACACCAACCGGAGCGGGCGCGCGTTTCGATCCGCCGATCTGGCTGAAGCCCGGCGATCGGATCGAGATCGAGGCCGAGGGAATCGGCCGCCTGGTCAACGGCGTCGAGGACGAGAATACCCAGGTTTGACCTGGCGCAATGAAGTGCGGGCACGTGCTGCGAAACTGCGTGTCCGGATCACCATCGCGGGCGTCCGTGCGGGCCCGTTAACCGACTGGATAAGAGGAACACGACAATGGGCAAGCTCGTCCTGGCCGCCAAGGTCACCCATGTGCCGACGATGATCATGTCCGAGCAGGACGGCCCGATCAAGGGCAAGCGCCAGGCCGCGATCGACGGGCATCGTGAGATCGGCCGGCGCGCGCGGGCCGCGGGCGCCGACACCTTCCTGGTGCTGGACACCCACTGGCTGATCAACAACGGCTATCACATCAATGCCAACGGCCACTACAAGGGGCTGCTGACCTCGAGCGAATTTCCGCATTTCATTCGCGACATGCCCTTCGAGTATGACGGCAACCCCGAGCTGGGCCGCCGCATCGCCGAGCAGGCCACGGCCGACGGCGTGGTCACGATGTCGCATTCGCTCGACAGCCTCGATCTCGAATACGGCACGCTGGTGCCGATGCATTTCATGAATCCCGAGGCCGACCTGAAGGTGGTCTCCGTGGCCGCGCTCTGCACCGTGCACAGCGTGGAGGCCTCGCGCAAAGTGGGTGCCGCCATCCGCAAGGCGATCGAGGCGTCGGATTCCAATGTGGCCTTGCTGGCCTCGGGCTCGCTGTCACACAAGATCTGGCCGAACGACATCTACGACGAGAACAATGGCACGTTCACGATCTCGTCGGCCTTCAATGAGGTGGTCGACCGTCGGGTGCTTCAAATGTGGCAGAACGGCGAGACCGAGACCTTCCTGAAGATGCTGCCCGAGTATGCGCGCCACTGCACCGGCGAGGGCCTGATGCACGACACCATCATGCTCTATGGTGCGCTCGGCTGGAACGACTATCGTGGTCGTGCCGAGGTCATCACCGAGTATTTTCCGTCCTCGGGCACGGGTCAGACCAACGTGGTCTTCGAACTGTAGCGGGTCAATAACCAAGCGGTTCACTGGCCATGACTTGCCGGTGGCATCCGGTTGTGGTGGCATTGCGATCATGAGTGATCGCGACCCGCAGGTCATTTCCGATCTGGGCGCGCTCGTGGCGCATTTGCTGGCTGCGGGCTGGTCGGTCGTCGCGCCACGGCTGCGCGACGGCGCGATCGTTCCTGGACCCGTTGCCAACGCGCAGGAGATCACGCGCGGCTGGCGCGACAGTTCTTCCCCAGGGCACTACCGACTCGAGCCTGGTCGGTCCGACCTCTGGTTCGAACACACCGCCGGCCCGCAGGGCTGGAAGCCCTGGCTGTTTCCGGCGCGCGAGCGGCTCTGGTCGGCACGGCGCGATGTCGACGCTTTCTCGATCACCGAAGACCTGCCAGAGGCTGGCAAGACCGCTTTCATCGGCGTTCGTGCCTGCGACCTTTCGGCCCTGGGCGTCCATGACCGTGTCTTTGGTCAGCCGGGCTTCGTCGAGCCGCGCTACTGGCGCCGTCGCGAGTCCGCGTTGATCGTCGCGGTGCAGTGCTCGCGCTCGGCAGAGACCTGTTTTTGTGCTTCCATGGGCACGGGTCCGCGCGCCGAGCTCGGATTCGACGTCGCATTGACCGAACTCGGCGCCGCGCACGATGGCGCGATCCTGCTCGAGAGCGGCAGCGACCATGGTCGTGCGGTCGTCGCGGCAGTCTCCGATCGCCCCGCGAGTGAGCGAGAGCGCCTGGCCGCGCTCGCCATCAGCGCCGGCGCCGAGCGCATGCAGTGCCGGCGGATGCCGGTGGGCATCGCGGCATGTCTGCGAGAGGCCGGTGAGCATCCGCGCTGGGACGATGTCGCCGAGCGTTGCCTCGCGTGCACGAATTGCACGATGGTCTGTCCCACCTGCTTTTGCTCGGACGTCGAAGACGTCAGCGATCTGTCCGGCGAGCGCAGCGAGCGCTGGCGGGTCTGGGACAGCTGCTTCAATGGCGAGTTCACCCGGCTCCACGGTGGTGAGGTGCGCCGATCGACCCGCTCACGCTATCGTCAGTGGATGACGCACAAGCTGTCGTCGTGGCACGATCAGTTCGGATCGTCGGGCTGCGTGGGCTGCGGGCGTTGCATCGCCTGGTGCCCGGTTGGCATCGATATCGTGGCAGAGGCCGTTGCGATCGCGGCCGAGCCAGCGGTCAGCGAGGATGAACGTGGCGATTCGTGACATCGGCCGGATCCTCGCCGAGCACCCGGTTTTCCGGGCCTTCGATCGCGACGCCATCGAGCTGCTGGCCGGGTGCGCACGCAACGAGCGCTTCCGTCCCGGCACGCTGATCTTTCGTGAGGGCGATGCCGCGACCCGGCTTTATCTGCTGCGTGCGGGCACGGTCGCCATCGAGATCGGCGGGCCACAGCGCCCGCCATTGATCATCGAAACCCTGCACGCGGGCGAAATCCTGGGCTGGTCGTGGCTCGTGCCGCCACATCTGCACTCGGCCGATGCGCGCGCGATCGACGATGTCCGTGCGGTCAGTCTGGACGCCGGCTGTCTGCGTGACAAATGCGATCGCGAGCCTGCGTTGGGCTACCTGATGTTCAAGACCTGGTCGCCACACATGGTCAGGCGCATGCATGCGATGCGCCTGCAGGCGCTCGATCTCTATGGCGCGCCCGGTGGCTGAGGCGTCGTTCCGAACGGTGGCGCGCGGCCGCGCACCCGATCCGATGACGCCCGCTCTGTGGCGGGTGCTCGAGCGGCGGGCGGAAACCGCTGATGTCTGCACGATGGCGATCGCGCCGCCCGATGGTCAGCCGGTGTCTTTCCTGCCGGGTCAGTTCAACATGGTTTACGTGTTCGGCGTCGGCGAGATCCCGATCTCGATCGCCGGCGATCCCGCCGATCACGGCCGCATCGTGCACACGACCCGTGCGGTTGGCGCGGTGTCGCGGGCGGTGAACGCGCTGCAGCCCGGCGATTCCCTGGGCGTGCGCGGACCGTTCGGTGCCGCCTGGCCGTTGGCCGATCAACGTGGGCGGCACCTGCTGTTCGTGGCGGGCGGTCTCGGGCTCGCGCCGTTGCGCCCGGCAGTGCTCGCGGCGCGGGCCGCAATCGCGGGGTTCGCGGCTGCGACCCTGGTGGTCGGTGCCCGCTCGCCCGAATTGCTGATCTACCGAGAGTTGCTGGACACTTGGCCGTTGGCGCGTTCCTGTGCGGCTTATGTCACGGTCGATCATGCCGGCCCGGGCTGGACCGGACGTGTGGGCGTTGTGACTCAGGCCTTCGAGGCCGCGCTGGCTGGTACGGATCCCGCGCTGGTCACGGCGTTCGTATGCGGACCGGAGATCATGATGCGTTTTGCCGCCCGTGACCTGGCGATGCGCGGCGTGCCCGTCGACCGGATCTGGATCTCGATGGAGCGCAACATGAAGTGTGCGCTGGGGCTCTGCGGTCATTGCCAGTTTGGTTCCAGCTTCGTCTGTCGCGACGGGCCGGTGCTGCGCTGGGACCATGTAAGCGAACGAATCACGCGGGCGGAGGTCTGACAGATGGCGGGGCCGACGCTCGCGGTCTGGAAGTTCGCCTCCTGTGATGGTTGTCAGCTGAGTCTGCTCGACTGCGAGGACGAATTGCTTCGAATCGCCTCGCGCCTGCAGATCGCCCAGTTCCTCGAGGCCAGCAGCGCGGTGGCGCCAGGGCCATACGACATCTCGCTGGTCGAGGGGTCGATCACCACCGCGCACGATGCGCAGCGGATCCGCCAGATCCGACAGCAGTCGAACATTCTGATCACGATCGGCGCCTGCGCCACCGCCGGTGGTATCCAGGCCTTGCGCAATTTTGCCGATGTCGCCGAGTTCACGCGCGCCGTCTATGCGCGGCCCGAGTACATCAGTACCCTGGCCACCTCGACGGCGATCGCCGAGCATGTGCCGGTCGAGTTCGAGTTGCGTGGCTGCCCGGTGTCGAAGCATCAGCTGCTCGAAGTCATCGCCGCGCTGCTGGTGGGGCGCCGTCCGAACGTGGCGCGCGGCTCCCAGTGCCTGGAATGCAAGCGGGCCGGTACGGTCTGCGTGCTGGTGGCCCATGGCACCGCCTGCCTTGGCCCGGTGACCCAGGCCGGCTGCGGCAATCTTTGCCCGTCGCACGCGCGCGGCTGCTATGGCTGCTTCGGCCCGCAGGAAAACGCCAATACGGCGTCTCTGTCGCAGCGACTGGCGGCCGACGGCACGAGCACTCGCCAGTTGCACGATCTCTACCGCAGCTTCAACGCCGGCGCCCAGGCGTTTCGCGAAGAGGGTGATCGCCATCGCTAAGCGCATCGTCAAGGTCGACAATCTCGCTCGCGTGGAAGGTGAGGGCGCGCTCACCGTGCACCTGAACGGTCGGGAGATCGAATCGGTGGCGTTTCGAATCTTCGAGCCGCCGCGCTTCTTCGAGGCCTTTCTGCGTGGTCGCCAGGCGCGCGAGGCGCCGGACATCACCTCGCGCATCTGCGGCATCTGCCCCGTTGCCTACATCGCGAGCGCGAGCCAGGCGGTCGAGGCGGCACTGGGCGTCGAGCTCACACCGACGGTGCGCGATCTGCGGCGCTTGCTCTACTGCGGCGAATGGATCCAAAGCCATGTTCTGCATGCGGCGATGCTGCACGCGCCCGACTTCATGGGCCTGGACAACGCGATCCAGATCTCAATGGCGGATCCGGCGCTGGTCGAGAAGGCGCTGCGGCTCAAGAAGCTCGGCAACACGATCATGGAGGTGATCGGCGGCCGCGCCGTACACCCGGTGAACACGCGCATCGGCGGCTTCTACAGACTGCCCGAAACAGAGCGCATCGCTGCATTGATCCCCGAGTTGACCTGGGCGGTCGATGCGGCCCGCGAACTGGCGCTGCGTTTTGCCGGTTTCGAGTTCTCCGACGACGAAGGCGACTATCTGTTCGTGTCGCTGGCCCATCCCGATTGCTATCCGATCGAGGCGGGACGCATCGTCTCCAGTCGGGGGCTGGACATCGACCCCGCCCACTTCGAGGCGCATTTCGTCGAGGAGCACGTGGCCCATTCGAACGCGCTGCACGGCCGCATGCGCGACGGATCGCGCTATCTGGTCGGGCCGCTGGCGCGCTATGCGAACAACCACGCGCGCCTGAGTGCCGCGTGTCGGCAGACGGCGCACGACTGCGGGCTCGGCCCGGTAGTGCGTAACGGCTTCCAGTCCATCGTGGTGCGCATGATCGAGGTTCAATACGCGGCCGAGGAAGCGCTACGGCTCGCGCGCTCCTACCGGCCAGCCGGGCCCGCATTCGTCGAAGCCTGCGACCGCGCCGGCGAGGGCCACGGCTGTACGGAGGCGCCGCGCGGCATCTGCTACCACCGCTACCGGATCGATGCAGAAGGCCGCATCGAGGACGCCTGGATCGTGCCGCCGACCTCTCAGAACCAACCGCAGATCGAGGCCGACCTGGCGCGCGTGGTGGCCGCCAGTCTCGACCTCGATGACGATGCATTGCGCCACCGCTGCGAGCAGACGATCCGCAACTACGATCCATGCATCTCCTGCGCTACGCATTTCCTGCGTCTGACGATCGTCCGTGGCTGAGAACCGGCTGTTTGTGGGCCTTGGCAACCCCTGGCGGGGAGACGACGGCGTGGGTCCCTGGCTGGTCGATGCCCTGGCCGGCGCCGGCCGCGACGCGCTCGATCTCGGAGGCGACGGCGCCGCGCTCATCGGTGTTCTGGCGAACCGAGCCGACGTGGTGTTGTTCGACGCCTCTCGCAGTGGCGCGCCGGCCGGTACGGTGACGTGCTTCGACGCCCGCGCGCGGCCGCTGCCGACAGGTTACTTTCACTATTCGACCCATGCCTTCGGTCTGGCCGAGGCGGTCGAGACGGCGCGCAATCTCGACCGGCTGCCGGCAAGGCTCGAGGTCTATGCGATCGAGGGCGCGGCGTTCGGCGCCGGGCAGGGATTGTCCGCGCCCGTGCTGGCGGCGGCGCGGCGCCTGCTGGCCTCATGGCTCGCCGTTTGAGTCGGACTCAGCAGATCCGGGGCAGCGGATCGTCGTCCAGTTCTTCGATGATTCGCTCGCCACCGAGCGGGGTTTCGAGGACGACGGTCGAGGCGCCGGCAACGATCGTCCCGATGATGGCGGCGTCGCGCCCCGACGGCAGATTGCGCCAGCGGCGCAGGGCCCGCGGTGCTTCGTCGCAGGCCACGACCGCGATCACGCGGCCCTCACAGGCCAGGGTCAATGCGTCGAAGCCGAGCATCTCGCAGATCACGCGCGTCTGGTCGCGAATCGGAATCGAGTCGTCGACGAGCCGTATGCCGTGCCCGCACGCGGTCGCGATCTCGTGCGTCACGCCGGCCAGCCCACCGCGCGTCGGATCGCGGGTGAATCGAAGCCCGGGCAGCGGCCACAGCGCTCGGCAGAGCCCGAGGACCGGGGCGCAGTCGGAACGAACGTCGCCGGACATGCCGAAATCCTCGCGCGCCAGCATCACCGCCACGCCGTGATCGCCGAGCGGTCCGCTGACCAGCAGCCGGTCTCCCGGCCGCGGGGCAGCGGGTGTCAGCCCCGGTCGCGCCAGGACGCCGGCGGCGGTGACCGTGAAGTAGGCGCCGCCGCCGTGGCCGCGCGGCACCACCTTGGTGTCGCCGGCCACGAGCCTCACGTTGGCGGCCGCCGCTTCCCGTGCGAAGCTGGCGACCAGCCGGCGCAGGACCTCGATCTCGAAGCCTTCCTCGAGGATCACACCGAGGGTCAGATAGCGGGGCTCGGCGCCGGCGACCGCCAGGTCATTGAGGCTGCCGTGTACCGCCAGTGCGCCGAGGTCGCCGCCGGGAAACTCGAGTGGCTGGACCGTGAAACCATCGGTGGTCAATACCAACGGTCCGCCCGGGTCGCCGACGATGGCGGCGTCCACGCGGGTGTCCGGCGCGGCGGCGCCGAATGCCGTCACGAACACCTGCGCGATCAACTCGCGCATGCGGCGGCCGCCATTGCCTTGGGCGAGCGTGACGCGTTCGGTCATGCGCGAGCCGCCACGGCCACCGTCGCCGCGTGTTCGAGCATCTGGCCGGCACTCAGGCCTCCGTCATTGACCGGGATGCGCTGCGCGGTGCGCAGGTCGAAACCGGCCGTTGAGAACTGACGGCTCATCGCCTCGACCAGTCGTCGGTTCTGGAACACGCCGCCACCGAGACCCACCGCCTCGATCCTGCTGCTGGCGGCGATGTGTTGCGCCTGCACGAGCGCGGCACCCGCCAGGGTCTCGTGGAAATCGGCCGCGCGTTGCTCGATGGACAACTCCGCATCGAGCAGGTGGACCAGCAGCGGTCGCCAGTCGGTGCGCACGAGCGGGCCGTCGCTGATCATCGGCAGATCGATCGCGCGACCATCGCCTTGCGCGCGTGCCTCGAGCCACATCGGTCCCTGACCCTCGAAGCTGGTGTGGTCCAGACCCAGCAGCAGGCTGGCAGCGGCGTCGAACAGCCGGCCGACGGCCGACGTCGAGGGTGAGTTGAGGCCGCGCTGCCAAGCCTGCCGCGCGAGGTGCACCCGTTCGATCGGGCGCTCGAATGCCAGGCCTGCCTGCCAGCAGAGGGCCGCCGCCGAACGCCAGGGTTCGCGCGCCGCGCGTTCGCCGCCGACCGGCATGAACGGCATGAACGAGCCCGCTCGCTGCCAGCGACCGGGGCCGCCCACCAAGGCCTCGCCACCCCACAGCGTGCCATCGGTGCCCAGGCCGACGCCGTCCCAGGCGAAAACCAGCCAGTCGCGAACATCGGGATGATCGAGCGTGATGCTGGCGGCATGGGCGTTGTGGTGCGGCACGGTGTGGACGGGCAGGCCGCGGGCACGCGCCCAGCGGCTCGAGGCGTAGCCGGGATGGGCGTCACAGACCAGGCGCACCGCTCGCTGTCCGTACAGCGACTGAAGATCGTCGGCCAGTGACTCGAAAACCAACAGCGCGCGCGGCGAGTCGAGGTCGCCGATGTGTGGCGAGAGCACCAGACGCTTGCCGAAACCGAGCGCGATCGCCGTTTTCATGTGCCCGCCGGTGGCGAGCACGGGTGCATCGAGCGCGACCGGCATCTCGAGCTCCAACGGTGCCAGACCGCGACCGATGCGCAGCGGGCGCAGGCGTCCCGCGCTCGTCCTCAAGACCGTGTCATCGGCCGGCCGCGCGATCGGTCGATCGTGATGCAGGAATGCGTCGGCGATGCCCGCCAGGCGCCGGCGGGCATCGTCGGGATCAGTGAGCACGGGCTCGCCCGAGACATTGCCCGAGGTGGCGATCAGCGGGCGGCCGAAGGCGCGCGTCAGCAGATGATGCAAGGGACTGTAGGGCAGCATCGCGCCGATCTCGGCAAGACCCGGTGCGATGCCGGCAGCAAGCTCGGCGGTGGTGTCGGATGGCGGGCGCTCGCCAGGTGGCGATGTGGCCATGGCGTCGAGCGCGTTCGTGATGGCGGAACCGACGGCGCGGCGTCGCACGAGCACGATCGGTCGGGCCGGATCGAGCAAGGCATCGCGTTCGGACCGGCTCGGCGTGAGCCATTGGCTCAATGGTCCGAGCGGGTCGTCCTCGTGGGTCGGGAACAATACGGCCAGGGGCTTGTCGGGCCGGCCCTTGCGAGTCCGTAACCTGGCCACCGCGGTCGGGTCGCAGGCGTCGGCGAACAAGTGATAGCCGCCAATACCCTTGACCGCCACGATCTCGGCGCGGTTCAGGGCGGCCAGCGTCGCGGCCAGCGCCTCGTCGGTGTCGACGATCGTCGTGCGGCCGGCTTCGAACAGGCACCGCGGCCCGCAGCGCGGACAGGCGAGCGGCTGGGCGTGAAAACGGCGATCACCGGGGGTCTCGAACTCGCGTGCGCAATCGGGGCACAGCGTGAAACCGGCCATGGTGGTGCGCGCCCGGTCGTAGGGCAGGCCGTCGATGATCGTGAAGCGCGGGCCGCATTGGGTGCAGTTGATGAACGGATAGCGGTGGCGACGGGCGCGGTGGTCGTTCATCTCGGCCAGACACGCTTCGCAGACGAACAGATCGGGCGGCAGGTGGACCGCGACCGAAACCCGCGACACGCTCGTGTCGATCACGAAGCCGGCTTTGCGCTGGGCCACGGCATCTGTCGTGACGATGCTTTCGGCACGCGACGCCGACGGTGCCTGCGCGACCAGTGCGGCACCGAATCGTTCGACGCGCTCGCGCGGACCCTCGACGTGGATCAGCACCGAGCCACCTTCGTTGCGTACCCAGCCATCGAGCTCGAGCCGGTGCGCGAGCCGATGCACGAACGGCCGGAAACCGACCCCCTGGACCCGACCCGAGACCAGCAGGCGACGCGCGACGGGCGGCCCGTGGCGGGCGGTGCCGTCCATCAGGCAGTCGCGGCCCGCTCGCGCAAGCCGCTGGCCCACCAGATGCGGCATGCGCCTTCGTCGGACACCATGCATGGGCCGACCGGCTCGCGCGGCGTGCAAGCCCTGCCGTAGAGCGCGCACTCGTTCGGTCGGACGCGGCCGAGCACGACCCGGGCGCAGTCGCAGCCGGCGGGCATCTGGCCGGCTCTCCTGCGATCGTGCCGCTCGGTCACGGGAAAGCGCCGACGGGCATCGACGGCGGCGTCGCGCGGGGCAAAACCCGATGCCGCGATCGAGCCGATACCGCGCCAGTTCGCATCGACCACCTCGAAAGTGTGCTCGAGCAGCCGTCGTGCTGAAGGATTGCCGCCCGGCCGGACCACGGCCTCGTAGCAGTTGTCCAGAAACGGATGCCTCTCGAGGTGCTGGCGCAGCACCGACCAGATCGCGGCCAGAAGGCTGTCGGACGAGAAACCGGCGATTGCCGCCGGTAGTCCGTGCGCCTCGGGCACGAACTGCCACTGCTCGGGGCCCATCACGGCCGCAACATGCCCTGGTGCGATCAGGGCGTCGAAGCCGCGCGTGCCCGAGTCGAGCAGCATCGCCACCGCCGGCCACGTGAGTCGTCCGGACAACAGCACGGACAGATTGGCGGGCAGACCCTGTCCGATGAGCCCGGCCACCGGCGCCATGGTGGTTTCGAAGCCGGCCGCGAAGAACACGACCTCACGGTCGGGGTGGGCGGTCGCGATGCGCACGGCCTCCTGGGGCGATGCGACGGCGCGGATGTCGGCTCCTGCCGAGCGGGCCTGCTCGAGCGAACGGGGTTCCGACTTCGGCACATTGCAGGGAACCCGCAGCATGTCCCCGAAGGCGACCACGATCGCCTTTGCTTCGAGCGCAAGAGCGATGGCCGCGACGATGTCCTCCTCGGGGCACACGCAGACCGGGCAGCCGGGACCGGGAATCAACTCGATCTGCGGCGGTAGCACGCCTCGCAGCCCGGCCATGGTGATCGAGCGTTCGTGGCCGCCGCACACGTTCATGATGCGCACCGGGCCGCGCGAGGGCAGGGCGCGGATGCGCTCGAGCCAGCCTCTGGCCGCGTTCATCGCGATCAGCCGGCGCTCGCCGCCACGCCGCCGGGCTGCATGCGCGGGCGCAGCATGACCCCGGCACGGCGTGCGACCAGCATGGCCTCGAGCCAGGCGATCCAGGGGGCCAGGCTGTCCGGGCGCCGGGCCGAGAGCGTCAACGTACGGGCGCCGTTGGCGAGCTCGCGCAGATGGCGTTCGGCCCTGGCCGGCGAGAAGTCGTCGAGCACCTCGAGCAGATCGGCCTTGGTGATCAGCATCAGATCGGCGGCACGGAACATGACCGGATACTTGGCGGGCTTGTCGTCGCCCTCGGTCACCGACAACAGCGCCACGTTCGCGTGGTGGCCGAGATCGAAGCCGGCCGGGCAGACCAGATTGCCCACGTTCTCGATGAAAAGCAGGTCGAGGTGGTCCAGTTCCAGCGCATGCAGCGCATCGTGCACCATGTGCGCATCCAGGTGGCAGGCGGTGCCAGTGGTGATCTGCACCGCCGGCACGCCCTTGGCCCGGATGCGCTCGGCATCGTTCTCGGTTTCGAGGTCTCCCTCGATCACCGCGATCCGCCAGCGTGGGGCGAGCTGCTCGATCGTGGTCTCGAGCAGGGCGGTTTTGCCCGATCCCGGCGAGGACATCAGGTTGACGGCCAGCACGCCGTGCGCGTCGAGGTGGGCGCGGTTGTGCGCCGCCGCCTGGTCATTGGCGGCGAGCAGTCCGGTCAGCACCTCGATCGTCTGCCTGGCGTCGCCGCCCGTGGGCGGGTGCCGATCAGACGGGTGTGTGTGAGCCGGGTGCAGGTGGCCTGCTGTCACCGAGCATCCGCATGTCGAGCACATGTGTCTTCTCCTCGGGTCTGTGGTTCGTCATCGTCGAAGACGAGTTCGACACTCTTGAGCAACATTTCTTCGCCGGCCACCACCTCGACACGCCAGCTGCCGCAGCGCGCGCAGAGCAGGCGGTTGGCGACGGCATCGCAGACCGCGGCGCATATCAGGCAGGCGATACGGGGCGCTACGCGTTCGACGCGCAGCTCGGCCAGCCCGGCCACGGAGCCGGCCCGTGCGATCGTGAATGCCTGTGCCAGCAGCTGGGGCTCGACTCCGCTCAGATCGCCGATCGCGACCGTGACGGCACTGACCGCGTGCGCCCCATGGCGGCAGGCGACGCGATCGATCTCGCGCATCAGGCCCTGGCAGACGGCCAGCTCATGCATGATCGTTGCCCGCCTCGGCGTCGCCGGCCGCCAGCATCTGGTCGTAGAGATCCCAGGCCGAACGGGCCTCCTGGTGAGTCATCTTCTGGATTGCGTAGCCGACGTGGACCATGACCATGTCCCCGGGCACGATGGTCTCGTGCTGCAACATGAACAGGCTCACCTTGCGCTCGACGCCCCTGGCCTCGCAGCGGGCGTCGAAGCCGTCGATCTCGACCACGCACATCGGGATTGCCAGGCACATGCTCGTCCTTCGTTCCATGCGTCGAGCAAACCACGTGCGAGGTGTCGACGCCGCTGCCAGGGTTGACGATAGCCGAGAGTGAAGAATCGGGCAAAAACAGCCATCCCTCTTTGCGCGCGATCAATACGCCTGCCAATCCGTTGCGCTTGAATCAGATCAGGCAGCGTCACGCGCGTCCGTCGAGCAGTCCAGGCGGCGTGCTGCCGGGGAGGCGAAATGGACGTCGGGAATCGCATTCTTGTGCTGGGACTCGGAAACCGTCTGCTTTCCGACGACGCGGCCGGTCCGATCGTGGTCGACCGGCTGCTGGACTCGGCGGTGACGGTCGCCGACGATGCGGTCATCGTGCGCGACGGCGGAACCATGGGGCTCAGCCTGTTGCCCGAGATCCAGGACGCCTGGGGCTTCGTGGCCGTCGATGCCGCCTCGTTCGGCGCGCCGCCGGGAACCGTGCGGGTCTTCGAAGGCGCCGACATGGACGCACTGCTGGTCGGCTCGAAGAAGACCGCGCACGAGGTGGCACTGGCCGATCTGATGGCGGCGGCCGAGCTCAGCGGCAGCCGGCCCGGGCGGCGGGCGCTGGTGGCCGTGCAGCCCGTGAGCGTCATCCTGGGCATGGCTCCGACGCCGGCCGTGCGCGCCGCAATCGACGACATGGTCATCGAGGTGGAGGCCCTGATCCTGCGCTGGCGCGCCGACGCCGGCCGGGCAGGCGTGGCCGGCGCCGCGGCGGCCACGGTTTCGACGCCGACGGAGGGTCGGCCGTGCGCGAAGGTCATCCCGATCGCGCTGGCACCCTGTCGCGCCGGTCTCGAGCGTTCGGTCATGAACGAGATCTCGTCTCTGCTCGAGCGCCTGGTGCGTGAGCCCGATCTCGAGGAAATCATCGATCTCGGCAGCCTGCCCATCGGCGAGGCCGGGCGCGAGGCGCTGATCGCCCGCCTCGGTAGCGGCGAGGTGGATGCAGTGCTGTCGCTGCTCGGGCAGACACGGGTACGCGAGACCGGCTACGCCGGTGTCTGGCACATCACGCATCTGGCCGATGACCGACGAGTCCTTTCCGAGCAGATCTGCGTGACCCGTGTGCCGGGCATCCTGCTCGCGCACGGCGAGGACATCGGCATCGCCGCCGAACGGCTGCGTTCCGCAATCACACCGGGCGACACCGACCGATGAATGAGCGCTGCAAGGGGGCTCGAGATGGCTGTCGATGATCCACTCGTGCCGCGTCGGCGGGACGAGACCCTGGCAGGAATGCTTGCCCGCCGTGGCGTTTCGCGACGGGCACTCCTGAAGGTTGCGGCCGCGCTCGCCTCGCTGATGGCGCTGCCACCGGCGGCGGCCCGCGAGATGGCCGACGGCCTCGCCAGGGCCCGGCGCCAGGCGGTGATCTGGTTGTCGTTCCAGGAGTGCACCGGCTGCACCGAGTCGCTGACGCGTGCGCATGGTCCGACGCTCGAGAGCCTGATCTTCGACTTCATCTCGCTCGACTATCACCACACCCTGCAGGCGGCCTCTGGCGAGGCGGCCGAGGCCGCCCGTCTTCAGTCGATGCGCGACAACAAGGGCAGCTACATCGTCGTGGTCGACGGTTCGGTGCCGGTGGCCGACGGTGGCGTGTACTCGATGATCGCCGGCCGCTCCAATGTCGACATCCTGGCCGAAACCGTCGCCGACGCCGCCGCGGTAGTCGCGGTGGGCACCTGTGCGTCCTTCGGAGGTCTGCCCTCGGCCGATCCGAACCCGACGGGCGCGGTGGCGATCGCCGATCTGGTCGAGGGCAAGCCGGTGGTCAACATCCCCGGCTGCCCGCCGGTACCCGAGGCGATGGCGGGCACGATCGCGCACCTGCTCGCATTCGGTGCGCTGCCCGAGCTCGATGCGCTCGGCCGGCCGAGGAGCTTCTTCGGCGAAACGATCCACGACCGCTGCTACCGGCGCCCGTTCTACGAGCGCGGCATGTTCGCCAAGAGATTCGACGACGAGGGCGCGCGGCAGGGGTGGTGCCTGTTCGAGGTGGGCTGCAAGGGCCCGGTGACCTACAACGCCTGCGCGACGCTCAAATGGAACGGCGGCACCTCGTTTCCGATTCAGTCCGGTCACGGCTGCCTGGGCTGTTCCGAGCCGGGTTTCTGGGATCGCGGCAGCTTCTATCGGCCGCTGTCGGCCGCCACCGGATCACACCGTGCGACGGTCGGGATGGCTGCCGTAGGCGGTGTCGCCGCAGGCGCGGCCGCGGCGCGGCTCGCCCGCCAGCGCCGTGATTCGAATCCGTCAGGAGACGTCAATCGTGAACCTGCTTGATTTCGCCCGCGGGCCGGCGTTGCAGATCGCGCTCGCCATCTTCGTGCTGGGCTCCGTCTGGCGACTGGCCGGCGTGCTGCTGTTGCCGCGGCGCGGCGACGATTCCGCGCCGAGACCGGGTTCGCCGACGGCGGTCGTCGGCGCGCTCACGACGATCGTGCGGCGCATGTGGCCCCGGCGGGAGTTCATCCAACGCACGTTGTTCACCACGCTGAACTCCTATGTCTTTCACATCGGGCTGGCCGTGGTCGTCTTCGGTCTGGCGCCGCACATCTCGTTCATCCGCGAACTGACCGGCCTGGCGTGGCCGGCGCTACCGTCCAATCTGGTCTATGGTGTCGGCGTCGTGACGCTCGCCGCCCTGCTCGCGGCGCTGGCGCGGCGGCTGTTTCATCCGGTCGGACGTCTGCTGTCCCGCCCCGACGACTACCTCAGCTGGCTGCTGACCGCGCTGCCGGTGTTCACCGGTCTGCTCGCCACCAGTCACCTTGGCGCGCGCTACGAGTCTTTGCTGGCGGTGCACATCCTGAGCGTTTGCGCGTTCCTGGTCTGGTTCCCGTTCGGCAAGTTGATGCATGCCTTCCTGTTCGCGTTCTCGCGCGGCGCCACCGGCGCACGTTTCAGCCATCGGGGGGTCAGGGTATGAGCGCCATGCAGGGGGATGCATCCGTGGTGTTCGACAGCCAGGGCGATGCATCGGATGCGTCCAGGGTCGAGCGGGCCATGCGCACCTTCGTGCGCGAATTCGGCGTCACCGCGGCCTTGCACATGGAGGCCTGCGTGCGCTGTGGCATGTGCGCCGAAGCCTGTCCGTTCTATGTCGCAACCGGCGAGGCGAAATACACACCGGTCTACAAGCTCGAACCTTTTCGCGCCGCCTACCGGCGCGAACTGGGGCCGTTCGCGCCCGTGCTGCGCGCGCTCGGCCTGGGCGCCAAGGTCACCGTCGAGCAGCTCGAGCGCTGGCAGGCACTGCTCTACGACAGTTGCACGATGTGCGGCCGATGCACGATGGTTTGTCCGATGGGCATCGATATCGCCGAACTGGTCAAGGAGGCGCGCCACGGGATGTTCGAGGCCGGCTTGATCCCCGAGCGGCTCAGCCTGATGGATCGCACGGCCAAGGCGTGGTCGAGCCCCGCCACTCCCGGCGAAGATCTGCCGGACATCGTCCAGGAGATCGCAGAGGAACATGGGGTGTCGATTCCGTGTGATCTCGAGCGCGCCGACTACCTGCTGACCGTGGCGCCGGCCGAACTCGGCGACCACACCAAATCGCTTGCCGATGCGGCCCGCATCATGAACCGGCTGGGACTGTCGTGGACCCTGCACCAGGAAGGCTTCGACGCCTCGAACATCGGCTTCATCGATGGTGACGTCGACCTGCAGGCGCGCCTGACCCGCGCCATCGTCGATACGGCGGTCAAGATCGGCGCGCACACGGTGATCCTGCCCGAGTGCGGTCACGCCTACGGTGCGGCGCGCTGGGAAGCCGCCCGCTGGTACGGCAGGGCCTTGCCGGTGCGAATCCTGCACATGACCGAGTTTCTGGCCGAGGTCATCGGCAGCGGCAGACTGAGCGTCAAGCGCATCGGCGAGAGCGCGACATTCCACGATCCCTGCCAGATGGTGCGGCGCGGCGGACTCGAGGCGGCGCCGCGAGCCGTCATGCGTGCACTCGGGCTCGAGCTAACCGAACTGGCGGATTCGGGCAATCTCGGTGTCTGCTGCGGTGGCGGCGGGGGCGTGGTCTCGATTCAGCGTGCCACGGCGCTGCGCTACCGGGTATTCGAACTGAAGCGCCGTCAGGTGGACGACACCGGCGCCAGGCACTTCGTCACCAGTTGCGGCCAGTGTCGGATCACGCTCGATCAGGGGGCCAGGCACTTCAATTGGGACAAGCGGCCCGAGAGCCTGCTCGAGATGGTGGCGGACAACCTCACCGAAACTGCCGAGGCCCGATCATGAACAAGCGCGTGGTCGTGGATCCGGTCACCCGCATCGAAGGCCATTTGCGGATCGAAGCCGAGACGGATGGCGACGGTCGGATATCGCGTGCATTCTCGTCGGGCACGATGGTGCGTGGCATCGAGCTCATCCTGAAGGGGCGCGATCCGCGCGATGCCTGGGCGTTCGCGCAGCGGATATGCGGTGTCTGCACACTGGTGCACGGCATTGCCTCGGTCCGTGCGGTGGAGAATGCGCTCGGCTACGAGATCCCGGCGAATGCCCAGTTGATCCGCAATCTGATGATCGCGGCGCAATACGTTCACGACCACGTCATGCACTTCTATCATCTGCATGCGCTCGACTGGGTGGACGTGGTGTCGGCACTGAAGGCCGATCCCAAGGGCACTTCCGAGCTTGCTCAATCGCTTTCGCCATGGGCGAAGTCCAGCCCGGGCTACTTCGCCGACACGCAAAAGCGCCTGAAGGCCTTCGTCGAGTCGGGCCAGTTGGGCATTTTCAACGGCGGCTATTGGGGACACCCGGCCTACCGTCTGCCGGCCGAGGCCAATCTGATGGCGGTCGCACACTATCTCGAGGCGCTGGCCTGGCAGCGCGATGTGGTGCAGATCCATACGATCTTCGGAGGTAAGAATCCGCATCCGAACTTCGTCGTCGGCGGTGTGCCCATCCCGGTCAGCGCGGCGCCGGGGTCGGCCGGCGCGGCCGCGACCGCGCTGAACATCGTCAGCCTCGAGCGAATCCGCGAGATCATCCGATCGATGCAGGCCTTCGTCGATCAGGTCTACGTGCCCGATACCGTCGCGATCGCCGGCTTCTACAAAGACTGGTTCGCCCGGGGCGAAGGCGTCGGAAACTTCATGACCGTGGGCGATTTTCCCGTCGCCGGCAGAAATGATCCCTCGAGCTGGTTGATTCCGGCGGGTGCCATCCTGGGCCGCGATCTGTCGCGGATCGAACCCGTCGACCTTTCGGACCCTGGCCAGGTGCAGGAGTTCGTGAGCCACAGCTGGTACGACTACACCGGCGGCAAGGATCGTGGTCTGCATCCATACGATGGCGAGACCGCACTCCACTACACGGGTCCGAAGCCGCCCTACGAGCAACTCGACGTGGAGCACGCGTATTCCTGGCTGAAATCACCGCGCTGGCGGGGCAGGGTGATGGAGGTCGGCCCGCTGGCGCGCGTACTGATGCTCTACGGAACCGGGCATGAACCGACCCGCGCTCTGGCCGACTCGGTTCTGCGCAAGCTCGATCTGCCACTGGAGGCGATGTTCTCCACCCTCGGACGCACGGCGGCACGCACGCTCGAGTCCAAGGTCATCGCCGACCAGATGATGGTCTGGCTCGATGCGCTGATCGCAAACATCAAGGCGGGCGAGCGCAGCGTGCACAATGCCGCGCGCTGGGAGCCGTCCAGCTGGCCGGCACAGGCGCGGGGCGTTGGCTTCATGGAGGCGCCGCGCGGTGCGCTCGCGCACTGGGTCGTCATCGAGGACGGCAAGATCAGCAACTATCAGGCCGTGGTGCCCAGCACCTGGAACGCCGGGCCGCGTGATGGCAACGGTCAGCCCGGCCCGTACGAGGCGGCGCTGATGGACCGGCATCGCTTACACGATCCGACTCGGCCGCTGGAGATTCAACGCACCGTGCATTCTTTCGACCCCTGCATCGCTTGCGCGGTGCATGTGGTCGATCCGCAGGGCACGGAACTGGCGCAGGTGCGCGTGCGCTAGTCGGCCCCTGCGAGCCCGGATCGATCGTCAGCCCGGGTGGGCTTGCGCCAGCGGAGCGTTCGCATCCGTTTGCACCGGGCCGGCGAGGTCGTCAAACGCGATCTCGGCGACGAGCGGATAGTGATCCGAGGCGACGGCCGTTGCCGCCACGTGCGCGCGCCAGCACGCATGGATGCGCGCTGGTGCGCGCACCAGGATGCGATCCAGGGCGAGTACCGGCCGGACCCATGTGGGGAAGGTGCGCACGGCCGTGCATTGCAGACCGGCCCGCAGCAGAGGGCGCAGTTTCCCCGGCCCCTGCCAGACGTTGAAATCGCCGAGCAGGATCAACGGTTCGGAAACCGTCGCGACCCTGCGCGCCAGCGCTTCGATCTGGCGTGCACGTTCGTCCGATCCAAGGCCGAGATGGGTTGCGAGTATCCGGATCGCGCGTCCGCCGATGCCGGCCACTTGCAGCTCGAGCAGGCCGCGGGGCTCGCGCCCGGGAATCGAGAGATCCAGCCGACAGCGCTCGAGCACGGGCAGGCGGCTCATCACGATGTTGCCGTAGCGTCCGCCCCGGCGGGCAAATAGCGTTCCGTCGATGGTTCGGAGTCTGGTCAGCCGCTCGAGTGCCGCGACCACGGCCCCCTGTGCATCGAGTGTGATCTCCTGCAATGCGACGATGTCAGCGCGCAGGTCTGCGATGATGGCCGCGATACGCTCCGGCGCATAGCGGCCGTCGCGACCGACGCAGTCGTGCACGTTGTAGGTCGCCACTCTGAGCATCCGCGCGTCAGCTCGTGCGCAGCCAGCGCGTGGCCAGGCGCGCGACGATCAACACGACCAGCCCCACGCCGAGCGCCAGCGCGATGTTCATCGGCGACGGGTTCTTCAGGGCTTGCCAGAGTGAATCCGAGAACATCGTGATCGCCGCGATGCCCGGCGCCATACCGAGGAAGGTGCCGAACATGAACTGGCGCGCGCCGACCGGGGAGCCGCCGGCGACCAGATTGAACACGGTGAACGGTGCGACCGGCACCATCCGCAGCACGGCCACCGCGAGTGTGCCGCGCCGCGCGAGGCGCTTGCCGAGCTGGTCGAGCCTGGGCCCGCTGAAGCGCTCGAGCGTGCCGCGACCGACCTGTCTGCCGACCGCGAAGCCGATCGCGGCCGAGGCCATGGAGCCGACGAGCGCGTAGGCGAAGGCCGGCCAGCCGCCGAACACGATCGCGACGATGACCACCAGCAGCATCACCGGAACCATCAGCAGACTCGCGGCCACGAAGCCCGATACGGCCGCGATTGCGCGCAGGATCGGGGAGTCTAGCGTGCGCAGATACCCGGCCAGCAGATCCGGCGAGAGGAACTCGTGCAGCGGCGTCCAGCGCCAAGCGGCGGCCAGGGCGAGCAATCCGAACACCAGGCCGAGCCCGAGCCAGAGCCGGCGCCGGCCGGTCGATTTGCCCGCGTTGGGCACGTACTGGGAAACGAAGTAGTCGGGGCTCAGTGGCTCGGAGGGATCGATGACCGCATCGTCCGGAACGAGTTCGTCGACCTCCGGGTCGACCCGCCAGGGCAAGGGGCGCAGGCCTCGCCGACCACCCGAACAGGCCTCGATCGCGGCGATCAATCCGGGCTGCTCGCGCATCTTGGCGCCGAATGCGTCGGGCGTACAACCGAGGTGCTCTCCGAGCAGGCGGTCGCGCAGGCGGGCGATGCTGAGCGCGACTCGTTCGCTGCCGGCCGTGGCCTCGATGGCGAGGTCGCATTCCGTGTCCAGTCCCATCGAGCGATTGCTCGTGTTCGAGGAGCCGATCCGCATCAGGCGCTCGTCGACGATCAACAGCTTCGCATGCACGCTGATGCAATCGTCGCCCAGATCTTCCTGGGCAGGATACAGAACCCGCAGGCGGTCGTGGCGGTCGGCCGTCGTGAGGCGTTCGAGAATGCGGCCGCGAACCACGTCCATCGTCAGGCGCTCGAGCCAGCCGCCGGTATGCAGCGGTAGCACGAGCACCACCTCCGGGCCGTCGGCCTCGCTCAGTCGCCTGGCCAGTGCGTCGGCGAGACTCTTCGATGTGAAGTACTGGTTCTCGATGTAGATGTAGCGGCGCGCGGCCGCGATCGCATCCAGATAGAGGCACTCGACCTCACGCACTCCCGGGCGACGACGAAAACCCGGCTCGGTGCGGGCAATGGCCACCGGCACGTCGCGCAGGTCCGGCTCGAGGCCGCCGGGCCACGGCGAAGGACCATCCACTTTCGGGGGTCGGATCCGCCAGCGATGTGCGTGACGCCAGCGTTCGCGCGCGAGCTCACCCAGTCGGGCTGCCGCCTCACCCTCGATGCAGGCCATCACGTCGTGGAAGGGTGGGTATCGATTGCCGTCGGGATCGGTTCGGCGTGGATCGTCCGGGCGGTGTTCGGAGGTGTCCCAGCGACAGCGCGTCAGATCGATGCCGCCCGCGAAAGCGACTCGGTCGTCGATCACGACCACTTTTTGATGGTGTGAAGCCCCGTTCGGATGGCTGCCGTCGAGGCGGAAATGAAATCGCCGTGGCGCCTGCAGGCGCAGCCGCAAGGCCGGCAGCATCTCGCGCTCGGCCGCGTAGATCATGTTGAAGTCCCAGGACAACAGAAACACCTGGAGCCGCCGCTTGCGCTTGACGAGGGCGGTCAGAAAGGCACCGAGTTCGTCCGGCAGGTCGGTCGGTGCGTCGCCTCGGGTCAGTCGCTCGCGACGGTCGAAATCCCAGCCAAGAATAAGAATCTGTCGCTCGGCCGCCTGGCAGGCTTGCGCGAACGCGGCGAAGTAGTCGGAGGCGTCGATCAGCGCGGCGAAGCGGCTCGCCGGTGCGATGCACCAGCAATTGCGGCCGACCTCGAGAACCGGCTCGACCGAAGTGGGCCGGTCGATGAGCTGGGGGCGGGAGGTCATGATGCGGGCGCTCGGGTGGCGACGTCGGCGAAGGTCAGCGCCAACAGGAGCAGCAGCCATATGAAGCCGGCTGCGGCGGCAAAACGTGTCGCAGCGGGCGCACGCCGCTGATCCATGAGAACGATGATCACGAACGCGGCTTGGGTGGTGGCGATCGCCATCGCGACCACCAGGGCAGGTCCGCCATGCAGCCAGTGAGCGGCCGCGACGCTGACTGCGAACATGCCAAGAAGCGCCAGCGTCCAGGCGGCGGCACGTCGCACGATCTCGTTCGCTTTCATGCGCTTCGCCCCACGAGGTAGAGGAGCGGAAAGAGGAAGATCCAGATCACGTCGACCAGATGCCAGTAGAGCGCCAATGCATGCAGGAGTCCCGAGCGATGCCAGGCGGCGCGGCGCAACCGCATTCGGACCAATGTGATCGACACGGCGGCGATGCCGATACTCAGATGAATGGCGTGAACCGAGGTCATCAGCCAGTAGAACGCGAAGAAGCTGCGCGCACCCGGCAGGTCCGACGGGAACATCGGGTCGCCCGGCCAGAGATGCTCGTGCAGGTCCTGCTGGTATTCGAGCGCCTTCACGCCGAGAAACCCCAGGCCCAGCAACAGCGTGGCTGCCAGCGCGATCATCGTCGGTTGGCGCAGATTCGCACGTGCCGACCAGGCGGCCACGGACATGGTGCCCGACGAGGTCAGCAGCAGGATCGTGTTGATCGACCCGAGGACGAGATCGACATGCTGGCCTGCCACCGCGAAGCCCTCGGGGCGCTGATGGCGATAGACGGCGTAGCCGGCGAACATGGCACCGAAGAAGACCACTTCCGACGCCAGGAACACCCACATGCCGAATTCGGCAGCGTCTCGCTGTCGGCCGAGGTCCTCGAACGGCTCGTGAAGTGCGCCGGTGCTCATGACCTTCCCTGCGCCTCGCCGCTGTCCGGCTGTTCGCGTCGCTTGGGCTGTGCTCGTCCCTCGTGATAGCTGTAGGGGCCGCGCTCGATCACGGGTTCGCGGACGAAGTTCTCGCGTGGTGGTGGCGACAGGACCGTCCATTCGAGCCCGGTCGCGCGCCACGGATTGCTTTCGGCCCGTCTGCCGCGCACCAGCGATACCGTGAGATAGAGCATCGGAAACAGATAGGCGGCACCGAGCACGACCGCGCCAGCCGTCGACATCACATTGAGTGCGGCGTACTGCTCCGGATACGACCAGTATCGCCGCGGCATGCCCATATAGCCGAGGATGAACTGCGGAAAGAAGGTGATGTTGAAGCCCAGGAACATCAGCAGCGCGGCGAGCCGGGCCCAGAATTCGGAATAGAGCCGGCCGGTGATCTTCGGCCACCAGAAGTGCAGGGCGGCGAAAAAGGCGCTAACCGTGCCGCCCACCATGATGTAGTGGAAGTGGGCCACCACGAAGTAGGTGTCGGTGACATGGACGTCGATCGGAATCGAGGCGAGGAACAGGCCGGTCAGTCCACCGATCGTGAACAGGCCGAGAAAGCTCATGGCATAGACCATCGGTGCCTCGAAAGTGATCTGGCCCCCATACAGCGTCGCGGTCCAGTTGAATACCTTGATGGCCGAGGGCACCGCGACCAGGAAGCTCAGCAGGGAGAAGACCAGGCTCGCGTAGCGCGACTGACCGGAGACGAACATGTGGTGTCCCCAGACCATGAAACCGAACACCGCGATGGCGAGGATCGCGAGCACCATCGCCGTATAGCCATAAACCCGGCGCCGTGCGAAGCAGGTGATGACCTCGGTCACCACGCCCATGGCGGGCAGGATCATGATGTACACGGCGGGGTGTGAATAGAACCAGAATATGTGCTGGAAGAGGATCGGGTCGCCGCCCTGGTTCGGGTCGAACAGTCCGAGTCCGAACAGGCGTTCCGCCACGACCATCATCAGTGCCGTCGCCAGCGCCGGGGTCGCCAGCACCATGATGATGGAGGTCGCGTAGATCGACCAGACGAACAACGGCAGGCGCATCCAGACCATACCGCGCGCGCGCCGGGTATGGGTCGTGACGATCATGTTGATGCCGGTCGCGATCGACGAGAAACCGGCGATGAACACCCCGGCGGCGGCCAGCGTGACGTATGAGTTCGTGTAGACCGACGAGTACGGCGTATAGAAGGTCCAGCCCGTATCGACACCACCGAGCAGCAGGGCCGCCAGGGCCAGGGTGCCGCCGGCGACGTTCAGATACCAGCTGATCAGGTTCAGGCGCGGAAATGCCATGTCGCGCGCGCCGATGGCCAGCGGCAGCACGAAGTTGCCGAAGGTCGTCGGTATCGAGGGCACGAGAAAGAACCAGACCATGATGACCCCGTGCAGGGTGAACAGCCGGTTGTAGGCGTCCGCCGATACCAGATCTCCGGCCGGGGTGGCCAGTTCCGCCCGCATCACGGCCGCTGCGGCGCCGCCGATGGCGACGAAGAACGTGATCGAGATCAGATACAGGATGCCGATGCGTTTGTGGTCGGTGGTGAGCAGCCAGGAGGCCAGGCTGTGACCGGCTCCGAGATAGCTGGGTCTGGCGGTGGCGGTGGCGATCACTTGTCGTCTCCGAGCGATCTGATGTAGGCGACGAGTGCGCTGACCTCGCCGTCGTCGAGGCTTTGCGAGAAGTCGGGCATCACCGGTTCGAAGCCGGCCACGATGTCGCGCCGTGGCAGCAGGATCGAATCGCGCAGATAGGCATCATCGGCCGTCACCAGACGGCCGTCGGCAAGGGCGATCCGTCGGCCGTACAAGCCGGTAAGCTCGGGCGCGTGCACGGACGATCGCGATGCGTGACAGCCTGCGCAGCCCGCGGCAGTGAACAAGGCCTTGCCGATGTCGATCAGCGTTTCCCCCCGTGGCCGGGAATCGAGCCAGCGCGTGTAGGCGTCGGGTGCCATGACGATCACCTGGCCGCGCATTCGCGAATGGCTGGTGCCGCAATACTCCGCGCAATACAGGTCGAAGGCGCCGCTCTGATTGGCGGTGAAGGTCAGCGTCTCGGTGCGACCGGGCACGACGTCCTGCTTGATTCGTAACGCGGGCACGTAGAACGAGTGGATGACATCCTGCGAGTTGAGATAGAGGACGATCGGCTGGTCCATGGGCACGTGCAGCGCATTGATTTCGCGCACCCCGTTGGGTTGGCGCGTCTTCCACATCCATTGCTTGGCTTGAACGTGAACCTCGAGCGCGCCGGCGGGCAGCCGCTCTGCACTGAGCCAGCCGGTCAGAGCCCACCAGAAGAGGAACAGGAAGGCGAAGGCGGTGATCGCGGTCCAGACGACCTCGATCTCGCGGCCGAGCAACTTGGGCACACGGCCGCGCGTGGCCGGTGAGCCACTGCGAAAGCGGATCGACAGATAGAGAATCATGCCGCTGACCGCCAGGCAGATGAAGACGGAGAAGATGGCGAGCGCGGCCAACAAGTGGTCGACGCTCGCGGCGTACTCGGACGCCTGGCTCAGCATCGTCGCGCCCTCGAGTGTTCGCGGCGCACGGCGATAGCGATGCCGGTGCCGACCGCCATGGCGGTGATCGCGGCGGCCAGCATCATGATGCGTTCGATCAGGAGCGAGTAGCGGCCGGTGACCGGATCGAATCCGTAGCAATAGAGTGCGATGGTCTGCAGCAGCGCCGGTTCTTGGTACCTGGCGGCAGCGCGCAGGGCGGACTGGAGTTCCCGGGTGCCGCCCTGCAGCGCCGGCACGACTTGGCGCAGCGATCCGTCGGCCGCCAGGATCAAGCGGGCGGCCGGATGTGCGAATCGGTCGTTGTCGGCATCGAAGACGAAACGATAGCCGAGTGCATCCGTCATTTGCCGCAATCGCGCCGCATCAGGGCGCAGCAGGCTGACCTGCGCTTGCAGGCTCGGCGGCAGACGAGGGCTGAGATAGGCGCGAGCGTCGGCCTCGGTGTCACGCGGGTCGATGCCGACGACCACCAGCGTGTAATCCTCGACCGGTGACAACTTGGACTCCGACAGATCGAGGGCGGTCTTGGCCAGCGTCGCGTTACAGAGCGTGCCGCAGTTGAAATCGGCGAACAACAGTAGCGCCGGTTTGTTCAGGCCGAGGTCCAGACGAGCTGCGGACGGCGGTGTGATGCCAACGGCGGACAACTGGTGTGGCGTGAGGCCGCCGTGTGCGGCAGACGCGGCGAGCAGCCAGATCAGAAGCATGAGGACACGACTCATCGCGGTGGCTCCGGGTCGAAGCCCGCCGCGCCGGCCGCCGACACGGTGGCCATCGCTCGTTCGATCGGCATACGCCCGTCCTGGCCGGCGAGTCTGGCGCGCTGCTCTTCGTGCCAGGCACGGTAATCGGCCACCGGTGCCTTCAGCAGGCGTGGCGGGGCGAAGACCGTGCGCCGGAAGTCGCCGGAATCGCGCGCGCCTGGATAGAGGAACCACATGGCGCCCGCGCCGAGCAGCAGGATCAGCAAGGCCGCGCCGATTCCCGCGGCGATCGCGGAGCTCGACAGACCGTCGCGCTCGGGCCCGCTGGCCTCGTTCATCGGGCTCCCCCGTCGGTGGCGGATCGACCCACGATGCCTTCCCGCATCAGCACTGCCGCCAACCCGACCGGCAAGGTTGCGACCAGCCCGGCGAAGGCGACCGAGGACGCCGAGCCGAAGCTGCTCCAACTCAGCATCTGGGTCCAGCCGCCGGCCAGGACCGCCATGCCGACGATGCGCAGCATGCGCGGGCGCCGGCGCAACTCGGAAGACAGCAGTATCAGGAACGGCAAGAGCTGACCCACCAAGGCCGTGGTGAGCACGGGCCAGGCCGGTCGCGCCGCGAACCATGCGGCATCGGCGGGAAGATTGCCGGTCCAGAGCACCAGGTACTGCATCGCCGAAAAATAGGCCCAGCCGACGATGAATGCCAGCAGCAGTCCGCCCCAGTCGGCGGCGCCTCGCCCGGGGGACAGGCGCATCGCACAGACGGTCGCCGCCGCCAGCGCGAGTTGGCAGATCGTGACTGCCGCGGCGAAGATGGTCGAGCCGAAGGCGGGATCTCGCGACAGCAACCAGTCGTTGGCGGCCAGCGTCTGCACGGGCGCGAAGACCAATAGCAGTAAGGCGGCAGCGAGCGGCCTGCGCTGGCGCGGCGCCAGCAATCCGAGCGCCGCGATGACGAGCAGAAGGAACGGCAGCCGCGCGACGAAGAAGCCGGGGCTCAGATACGTCCCGGCTCGTGCGTCGTCGCCGGCCCACGGATAGAGCGCGGACATGGCCGCCGGCAGCGTCAGGCCGAAGGCGGCGACCGCCGGGGTCGTCCTGCTCAGCTTGTCCAGCGCGGGCCGCGCCGACTCGACCCAGTTGCCGCCGGTGAGTGTGCCGATCAGCAGCCAGAGGCCGGCGCCCAGGCCGATCGAAAGGCAGAACATCCAGCCCGCCAGCAACCCGGACGCCACGACCGGGCCGGCGATCGACAACAACACCAGTACGACGGCCGCCGAGGCCAGCAGCAGTCGCACCGGGTGTCGGTGAATGGCGGCGATCATGGCGGTGCGCTCGCGGCCGATACCGGCGCGGCCCTTTGCAATGCGCGTACGTAGGCGACGATTGCCCAACGATCGTCGGGCGGCACGCGGCTGGCATACGAAAACATCACGCCGTAGCCGTGCGTGATCACATCGACGAAGTGTCTGGCCGGAGCACGTCGCAGGGGTCCGCTCAGGAAGGACGGCGGCGCCGGGAAGCCTCGCTGCACGACGCGACCGTCGCCGGCACCCGTCAGGCCATGGCACGGCGCGCAGAAGATGTCATAGCGCTCGCGGCCACGGGCAACCACGGAAGCCGACATCGGCGGCGGTTCGGCCAGCGTAGCCGCGGTGGTCAGTGCGCCGCGCGCGACCGTGCCGGTGACCTGCGGGCGGGCCGCACCGCCATCCGCCCACAGCGACGACGGTGCCTGGGCACGGAGCTTCGGCTGTCGGGCCATGTCCTGGCCGCATGCTGCCAGCAGGCCGACGACGAGCAGGGTGATGAGCCTCATGCCGGCTCCTCGAAGACATCGATCACGCCCGGAAGCCGCGCCAGTTCTTCGCGGCGCGCCCCGGAGGGCGCCGGCAGGCTGAGGTAGAAGCGGTCGTCACTGGCGCGCTCGGTGAGTTCGGTCGCGAAGAACGGGTCGTGCAGGCGGGTCAGGCGGGCGCGAACGAGGAACGCGATGAATCCGGCCATGGCCGCCGCCAGCACCGCCACCTCGAAGACCGCGAAGCCATAGGCGGGCCACGGCGCCGGTGGCCGTCCGCCGGAATTCATCGGAAAGCGCAGCGCGCGGTCCCACCACTGCAATACCAGCATCGCCAATGCGCCGACCGAACCGGCAACCAGCATCAGCGGGCGTATCGGCGCGCCGGGAAGTGCCAGCGCATCGCTCAGTTCGGGCAGGTGATACGGGGTATGGGCATCCAGTCCGGGCAGGCCGCGCAGCGTGCGCGACGCCTCGACCAGCGCCTCGGCATCTTCGAAGACCAGAAAGAGACGAGCCCCGCTCATACGGCCTCGCGAATGCGGGCCTTGGTCTCGTGGATGGAGACCGCGGGAACGAAACGCAGGAAGACGAAGAACAGCAGCGCGAAGAAGCCGAGCGAGCCGACCAGCAACAGCCAGTCCCAGAGGGTCGGCCAGTAGGTCTGCCATTGCGACGGCAGGAAACTGCGTGAGGGCGTGACCACCACGATCAGGATCCGCTCCAGCCACATGCCGACATTGACGAGCAGCGCGACCGCGACGATCAGGGCCACGCTGCGCCGGGCGGCCGGCAACCAGAACACTTGCGCGGCCAGACAGTTGCAGGCCAGCATCGACCAATAGAGCGGCGCGGCCGCGCCGCCGAACTGAAAGCGCAGGATCTCCCGCTCGGCGGCATCGTGCGACAACCAGGCAAAGAACCACTCGGTCGCATAGCTGACCAGCATGACCGTGGCGCTGAACAAGAGAATTCGCGCCATCACGTCGAAGTGTGCGTCCGTGATCAGATGGCGCAATCCGAGCGCGTGACGGATGACGGCCGCAAGCACCACGACCATCCCGAAGCCGGAGTACATCGCGCCGATGACGAAGTAGGGCGGGAAGATGGTCTCGTTCCAGCCTGGCACCAGCCCGGCCGCGAAGTCCATCCCGACCACCGAATGCACCGACACCACCAGCGGCACGCCCAGACAGGCCATGGCCAGGTAGTACTGATGCCAGGCCTGCCATTGCCGTGCCGAGCCCTGCCAGCCCAGCGCCAACATGCCATAGAACAACTGCGCGAGGCGTGTTTTGGCCCGGTCGCGGAGCGTGGCGAAGTCCGGAATGGCGCCGGTGTACCAGAACATCATCGAGAAGAGCAGATAGCTGGCGATCGCGAAGAAGTCCCAGATCAGCGGGCTTTGCCACTGCGGCAGGAGATCCATGCTGTCCGGATAGGGGATCAGCCAATAGAACAGCCACGGTCGGCCCAGATGCAGAATCGGGAACAGCCCGGCAATGGCGGCGGCAAACAAGGTCATCGCCTCGGCGAAGCGGCTGATCGATGCACGCCAGCGTTGACGGGTCAGCAGCAGCATCGAAGAGATCAGCGTGCCGGCGTTGCCGATGCCTATCCACCAGACGTAGTTGGCCAGCGCGAAGCCCCAGACGTTGCTGGTGTCGATGCCCCAGATGCCGACACCCTCGCGAAACAGCCAGAGCATCGCCGCCAGCATCACCACGGTCAGCAAGGCGCTGATCGCGAAGCCTGCCCACCAACCGCGACCGAAGCCCTGAGCGAGCAGCGGATCGGTCACGTCGCGTGTGAGGCCCGCGGCATCGCGCTCGGGCAGGTAGGCCGGCGCGTTCATCCGTCCGCCCCGTCCGCGGGCTCGATGCGGGCCAGGTAGGTGGTGCGCGGCAGGGTCCCGAGCTCGGCGAGCAACGCATAGTGGCGCGGACCGCGTCGCGCACGGGAGACCTCTGAGTCCGGGTCGGACAGATCGCCAAAGCTGATCGCGCGGGTCGGGCAGGCCTCCTGGCAGGCCGTCACCACTTCGGCGGCGGCGATCGGGCGGTCACTCTTGGCCGCCTCGCGACGTGCGGCCGAGATTCTTTGGACGCAGTAGGTGCACTTCTCCATCACACCGCGGCCACGCACGCTGACGTCCGGATTCTTCAACGCGCTCAGAAGCTCGGCACCCTGGTCGGCATAGGCCTGGCCGTCGGCATAGTCGAAGAAGTTGAACCGTCGCACCTGGTATGGGCAGTTCGCCTGGCAGAAGCGCGTACCGATGCAGCGGTTGTAGACCTGCAGATTCAGGCCCTCGCTGTCATGTACGGAAGCGGCAACCGGGCAGACGGGTTCACATGGTGCGCGTTCGCAGTGCATGCAGGGTACCGGTTGGAAGCCGGCGCCGCCGTGCGGCAGGTGGTAGGTGTCGATGCGCAGCCAGTGCATCCGGCGCCCGCGTGCCGCCTCGACCGGACCGACGACCGGAATGTTGTTCTCCGCCTGGCAGGCGATCATGCAGGCATTGCAGCCGGTACAGGCGTCGGTGTCGATGACCATGCCCCATGAAGGGCCCGGATCGGGCTTGCGCGCGTAGAAGGTGACGGGCGAACCGTCGTCGACAAGCATCGCCGAGGCGCTTGGCACGGTCTCCAGCAGATCGCGTCCGTGTTGGTCGAAGGTGGTCTGCAGACGGATCACCGTGGCGCGCCCCGCTGCCTTCGAGACCAGCACGGTATCGGCAAGGCCGGCTGCCGCACTGCCGACATTGGTGCCGATCGGTCCGGCGGCGGTTCGTCCGTAGCCGCGCGCCATCGCGACCGTGCCGGAAGCCTGTTGCGGCACGATCAGTGCGGCGATGTGCACGGATCGCTCCCCGCTCGCCACCTCGACCAGCGCCTCGTCGGCGATGCCCAGCGCCTGAGCGTCTTCGGGTGATATCCAGAGCGCGTTGCCCCACACCTGTTTGGTGAGCGGATCGGGACACTCCTGCAGCCACGCGTTCGAGGCGTGCCGATCGTCATGAATCATCGCGTGGCGGACCAGCAGACGCATGCGGCGCCCGAGCCGGGCGTCATCGACCGGCTCGGGTCCTGCCTGCGCCTGCACGCAGGCGGCGGCCGTCTCTTCGGGAGCGTGCCGGCCGACGTGCGCGGGCGTTGCGTCGTGGCCGCCGTCTCGTGTCGAATCGACGGCGGCGGAGGCGGCGATCACACCGTCGTGCAGACTTGCGCGCCAGCGCCGCTCGAATGCCTCGTCATCCGGAGTATTCCAGGCCGCGCGCCAGGTTTCACGCACGATCTCGCGAGCGTCGGACGCGATCCCCCTGGCGAGCCTGGCGAGCAATTCGTGTACGGATCGGCTGTCGTGCAGGGGGGCGATCAGAGGCTGCACGAGACCGGCGCTACCGTCGACGCCCCGCAGGTCCGACCAGTCTTCGAGGCCGTGATTGAGCGGACCGTGCCAGTGCGCGGCCTGCGCGGTTTCGTCGATCCGCGTCCCGAAGTGGAAGCGCGCCGGAACGCGCTTGAACGCGCGCGCGAAGCGATCGCCGTGCGCATAGACCGGGTTGGCATCGATCACGATCACGGTGTGGATGCCGCCGGCGTCGATTCGCCCGAGCATCGCGCAGACGTCGCCGAAGGCCAGTCCCTGCCAGCTCGAGAACGGCTGCAGATAGCGCAGCGGCGCGTTCAGCGTCTCGTTGAGCGTCGCCACCCGCGCCTGCTCGTCGGCCGTGAGCGTGGGCCCAGGCAGCACCGCGCAGCGTCCCGCGGTCCGATGCAGTCGGCGCGCGGCCCGGGCCGCGAGGCCGTCGCCGTCGGCGTGCTCGAGCACGGACAGGATCTCGCTCATGGCATCCGGTGTGGTGCGCTCGCGGTAGTCGGCGTGCAGACCCGTGAGACTTGGCGTGCTCTCGAAGGCATAGGTCCGAAACCGGTCTGGCCGGGCCCGACGCGCCGCGCTCCAACCCCGGCCCAGGGCGACCTGTGCCGGGCCGGGTCCGAGCGGATCGGCACCCAGTGTGACCACCGTGTCGAGCCGCTCGAAGTCGGGCCAGAGCTGGGTCGCCCGTGGCGAGCCGGCGAACATTTCCAGCGCCAGCGCCGGTCCGTGATCGATGAACAGGGCCAACCCTGGTCGCGCAGAGATCAACTCGCGCAATTGCCGCGCGGCGGTCGGCGAGCCGACGCGCCCGGTCAGCAGTGCAACCCCCGCGCCGTCGGCCGGCAGGGCGGCAAGCGCGCCTTCGAGCGCACTCCAGGCCGCCGGCAAGCCATGGTGGCGCACGGTTCGCGAACGCCCGGGGTCGAACAGCGAGACGATCTCGGCCTCGGCGAACGCGTCCGTGCTGCCCAGGCTGCAGGGATGATCCGGATTGCCGTGAACCTTCGTCGGGCGCCCCTCGTGGCTCTCCACCAGGACGCCCCGTCCGGCGCCGCCCAGAGGCAGCGAGGTGGCGAACAGCCGCGGTTTGCCTGGCGTCATGCCCGGCGGCAGAACGCGATGTGGGACGATTTCGAGCGCGGGCTTGCAGCCGGCCGCCAGCGCCGTGACGCCGGCCGCGAACGACTTCAGCGCCGTGCGCCGCGAGACGGGTGCGGCAGGCACGCTCACCGGTGACACACCGAGCAGTCGGTCAAGCCGGCGGACGTCACGCCATAGAGCGCCAGCAGCGCACGCGCCTGCGAGGAAGAATTCCGCGACGGTTCATCGAACGGCGTGAACCGTGCATCGGGCGAAACGAGATGCGGCCCGGGATCGCGGTGGCAGGCCAGACACCATTCCATGGTCAGTGGCGCGGTCTGACGAATCAGCGGCATGCTGCCGACCGCACCGTGACAGGATGCGCAGGCAACGCCATTCATCACATGGACCGAGTGGTCGAAGTAGACGTAGTCCGCAAGCGCATTGACCCGCTGCCAATGCAGACGGCGTCCCGCGGCCAGGCTCTCGCGCACGGGCGCCAGCATCTCGGCGTCCGTCCAGAGCTGGCTGTGACAAGTCATGCAGGTCTCGGTCGGCGGAATTCCGGCAACCGCCGAGGTCTCCACGCCGGTATGGCAATAGCGGCAATCGATGCCCGTCTCGGCCACGTGGTGTTGGTGGCTGAAGGGCACGGGTTGCACGGGCGTGCGCCCGACGCCGGTGATGTACTGGGTTCGCATGAGCACGGCACCCGAGGCGATGACCACGGCCGGCAACGCCGCCACGCAAACCAGCAGGCTTCGCGCCACCGTATTGCTGCGCGGACGAAAGATCTGCAAATCCGGCCCTCCCGCGCTGCCCGACCGCCAAGCCACCGTTCACGAACGAGCGCGCGGCCTGTTTCGCGCAAGGAGCGTGCCCGTCCCGAGGCCGGCGGCGCGCGCCAGGTTTGCGCCAGGTCAGCGTCACGCCGCGGCCGGCCATGCATACTGCAAACGCGCGACGGGCGAGCCGTTACGCCAGACCAGGGGCATGACGGTTCTGCCTCATGAGCCGGTAGGGACCATCAACCGTGCGCCCGGCATCGTCCTGCGCCGCCGGATCACGGACGATGCCATGGAGAGCAGATGCGATTGATTGCCATCTGGGTCGGGGCCGTCATCGGCCTGCTGTTGCTGGGCCTGTTCGGCTGGCGGATTCTGGATCACCGTGCCGACGGCGCGGAGATGACACGCCTGCGCGCGCTTCAGCCGCCGGATCCGGCGCGCTTTCACCCTGCCATGCTCGACGGCCTGCCGGAGGCGGCGCAACGTTTCTTCCGGTTCGCGATCAGCGCGGGCACACCGCTGCTGCGGGTGGCCGAGATCGCCATGGAAGGACGCTTTGCGATGGGTACCAAGGGCGATCCGAACGCCGTCGACATGACCGCCGAGCAAGTGCTGGCTGCACCCGACGGCTTCGTATGGAAGATGTCGGGTGGTTCGGGATTCATGCACATCAGCGGATCGGACTCGGGTGTCTGGACCCGCTTCTGGCTGGCCGGACTATTGCCGGTCGCGCACATCGGAGGCAATGTCGACCACGCCCGCTCGGCGTTCGGCCGCATGGTCGCCGAGGCGTTGATCTGGACGCCGGCGGCGCTCTTGCCGGGCGCGGGTGTGACCTGGCAGTCGGTCGATCCTGACACCGCGCGGGTCACGGTCTCGCATGGCGGACTCGTTCAGTCCGTCGAACTGACGGTGGCTGCCGATGGCAGTCCGGTGCGGGTCGTGTTCCCGCGCTGGAGCGATGCCAATCCGGACAAGACGTTTCGCATCCAGCCGTTCGGCGCCACTTTGTCCGAATACCGTGAGTTCCAGGGTTATCGACTGCCGACACATGTCCAGGCCGGAAACTTCTTCGGCACCGACGATTACTTTCCGTTCTTCATCGTCGATGTGACCACGATCCGATTTCCGGGGCCGTAGCGCGCAGCCGCGGAACCTTCCGCTCAACGGGGCCATCGACTGTGAGCCGTGAGTGTAGCGGTGCGCTGGCGGCGGCGCTCGCCGACGGTATTGGTCAGAGCTGGCGAGACAATCGATGCCGGAGGTGAGCCGGCGCCGGCGTAAGCCGATTCCAGATGGCATACGATTCCAGCTGCTGCGCTCTTGCCTCCAGACAATTGAACCAAGCCCCCAAGACCTTCTCCGTCGCGCCGATGATGGACTGGACCGACCGCCATTGCCGGTTCTTCCATCGTGCCCTCAGCCGTCGCGCCCGTCTCTTCACCGAGATGGTGACCACGATGGCGATATTGCACGGCGACCAGCGGCGGCTGCTCGGCTTCGACCGGCTCGAGCATCCCGTGGCCCTGCAGCTGGGTGGTTCGACGCCTGAAGACCTCGCCGAGTGCGCACGCATCGCCGAGCGCTGGGGCTATGACGAGGTCAACCTGAATTGCGGTTGTCCGAGCGATCGAGTGCGCGAAGGGAGCTTCGGCGCCTGCCTGATGGCCGAGCCGGCGTTGGTGGCCGCGTGCGTGCGGGCGATGCGCGACGCGGTGTCGTTGCCGGTCACCGTCAAGCACCGCATCGGTCTGGGGCGCGACGAGAGCTACGGCATGGTGCGCGACTTCGTCGGCCAGGTCGCGGCGGCCGGCTGCAAGACCTTCTACGTGCATGCGCGCAATGCCTGGCTCGACGGTCTCAATCCGAAAGAGAACCGCACGATCCCGCCGCTGCGCTACGACATCGTCCATCGACTGAAGCACGATTTTCCCGACCTGAGCATTCATCTGAACGGCGGGCTGCTCGACCATCATGCGATCGAGCAAGCCACGGCCGGCCTCGATGGCGTGATGATCGGCCGGGCCGCCTACGAGAACCCTTCGATGCTCGTCGAGGTCGACCAGCGCTATGGCGATGGCGATCGATGGCCGGAGCGCGGCGCTGGTTCCGGCACGATCGCGCCTGACGCATCCGGGACCGTCGAACTGGAGAGGGTGATCGCCAAGATGGTCGACTACGCGCAGCGGGAGATCGCGCGCGAGGTTCCGCTGCGTTGCATCACACGCCACATGCTCGGCCTGTTCAATGGCCGCCCCGGTGCCCGCCAGTGGCGCCGCACGCTCAGTGACGTCGCCCATCTGCGGGCGAATCAGCCCGATCTGCTCTGGCGCGCCTACGCTGCGATGCGCGAAGTGGCTTCAGCCGAAACCGACCGCGCGTGCCAGGAACAGAGCGATCGCGATCACGCCCACTGACAAGATCAGGAACAGCAGCGCCGCGGCCGGTTTGGCCCGGCTTCGGATCGTTCGCTCGGACTCGATGTCACGCGCGTTGCCGAAGTATCGCAGCAGCGAGGTGGCGATCACAGTCACGCCCAGCGCGATCAGGCCGAGCCCGAGCCACTCGGCATAGCGGGCGTTGTCGGCCGCCTGAGCATCGAGCATGTTCGACAGGCGCAGGAACAGATTCAGCTTCTCGACCAGCATGCCCAGCGCGATGATCGCCAGGGCCGTACGCACCCAGGCGAGCATCGTGCGCTCGTTGGCGGAGTGGTCGGCGAAGCGTTCGATCATGGCGGGCTGCGGCGGGCTTGTTTGCGAGCGCCGGGTGGATCAGTGAGTTCGCCGGACTCGACCGCGCCATGGGCCGATGCCCCGGCCAGGCGCGCGCGGCGGCAGATCACCAGTACCAGCACGAACAGCGTCGCCGACAGGACGACTTCGATGGTGGCCAGTGTCGCCGACAGACCGCGCTCACTGGTGGCCCGTACCAGACCTTCGCAGACGTAGGCGAGCACGAGCAGTGACAACCACTGCCACGGTCTCGTGCGCGGTCCCAGCAGGCCCGGGAGCAGGACCAGCAGCGGCAACGCCTTGGTCGCCAGTATCCACGCGCCCGGCCGGACCGGGGCCAGCCAGGTTTCCCAGGCGATCGCGAGAATCGCGAGCGCGATCGTCAGCAGGATGGCGATCAGGCGCACGGCATCAGCCGCCCGCCGGCGCGCCGGGCAAGCCTGCCAACCAGTCGCGCAGCGCGGACAGCAACGCGGCCGGCTGCTCGGCCATCAGGTTGTGGCCGCAGTCGGGCAGCACATGCCGGACGACGGACGGGCAGGCCGATCCCTCTTGCGCCAGAACGGCGCCGATCGTGTCGGCGGCACGCGGTGGGGTCATCAGATCGTTGCTGCCACTGACGATCAGCGTCGGCGCACGCAGCGACCGGGCCGCCTGCTCGCCGCCTCGCCAGTCGTGGCAGGCGCGCAGGTCGTTGAGCAGGGTGCCCGGCGCCTGGCGCTGCATCAGCCGGCGGTTCTGGTGATAGATGGAGAAGCCCGGTCCCGGATGCCCCGGCGGATGATGGAGTCCGAAGTGCGACCAGCCCAGGATCATTTCGATCGCCCGTGACTCGTCGTTGGCGGCGGCCTCGAGCAAGGCATCGGACACCCGCATCGGCCAGGCCGAACCCACCAAGGCGACTCCCAGGGTGCGCTCGGGCATGGCCGCGCCGGCCGCCAGGGCGATCAGCGAGCCCATGCTGTGACCGCACAGCACGGCCGCCGGCGCCTCGGCAGCGTCGAGCAGCGCACGGACCCACTGCGCGGCCCGGTCGATGTCGGGCAACGGCGAGCCTTCGCTGCGGCCGTGCCCGGGCAAATCGACGGCGAGAACCCGCCAACCGTGGTGGGCCAGATAGCGGCTCTGCAATATCCACACGCTGTGGTCGTTCTGCGCCCCATGGATGAACACCAGCGCAGGCGCTTCGCTGCCGCGCGGGCGCCCGCCCTCGTAGACGTAAACCTCGCTGCCATCGACTCGAATGCGCATCGCTCAATCTCCCTTGGCCGCAGCGGGCGCTGTCCTGCGTTTCGGGAATGCGCGTCGGAACGCTTGTTTCAGGTCGCCGATCAGGTCGTGGGGATCCTCGAGACCGATCGACAGGCGCAGGGTTCCCTCGCCGATGCCGGCGGCCGCGAGGGCGCGCGCGTCCATGCGGAAATGGGTCGTCGATGCCGGATGGATGACGAGCGATTTCGCGTCGCCGACATTGGCCAGATGGGAGAACAACTGCAGCGACTCCACGAAGCGGCGCCCGGTGTCGCGATCGGCATCGAGGTCGAAGCTGAAGACGGCACCGCAGCCACGCGGCAGCAGTCGGGCGGCCAGCTCGCGATCGGGATGATCGTCGCGCTCGGGGTAGGCGAGGCGGCTCACCTGCGGCTGGTCGGCCAGGAACTCGACAACCCGGCGGGTGTTCTCGACGTGGCGTGCCATGCGCAGGGGCAGGGTTTCGAGGCCTTGCAGGATGTGGAACGCCGTCATCGGACTCATGCAGGCGCCGAAGTCACGGAGCGCCTCGCGACGCGCGCGCAGCAGAAACGGTGCGACCGTGCTCTCGTCGGCGAAGACCATGCCGTGGAAGCCTTCGTAGGGTTCGGTCAGCTCCGGGAACCGGCCCGAGGCATGCCAGTCGAAGCGGCCGCTGTCGATGACAACGCCGCCGACCACGGTGCCATGACCGCACAGGAACTTGGTCGCCGAGTGCATGATCAGGTCGGCACCGTGATCGCCCGGGCGCATCAACCACGGCGTGGTGAAGGTCGCATCCACCGCCAGCGGCAGCCCCGCCTGGTGCGCGATCTCGGCGAGCCGTGCGATATCGAGTACGTCGAGTCCCGGATTGCCGAGCACCTCGCCGAACAGCAAGCGGGTTTCGGGCCGGATGGCGTCACGCCAGGCGGGCGGATCGCGCGGATCGACGAAGGTCGTCTCGATGCCGAATCGGCGCAGCGTATAGGCCAGCAGGTTGTGCGAACCGCCGTAGAGCGCACGTGAGGCCACGATATGCGAACCCGCGCCGGCCAGCGTGGCGATGATCAGGTGCAGGGCGGCCTGGCCGCTGGCGGTGGCGATCGCGCCGACGCCGCCCTCGAGCATGGCCATGCGTTCTTCTAGAGCCGCCACCGTGGGGTTGCTGATGCGCGAGTACACATGGCCGCTGACCTCCATGTTGAACAGTGCGGCGGCCTCGTCGGCGCTCGGAAACACGTAGGCCGTGGTCAGGTGAATCGGCATTGCGCGCGAGCCGGTCGACGGGTCGGGCGGCGTGCCCGCATGCAGCGCGAGGGTATCGAATCGGTACGGATCTTGTTCGGCCACGGGGGGCTCCTGTGATGCTCGGTCGAATGTTACCCGGCCGGCCGGGAGGTCTCGTCCGAACAGGCATAATGTGGCCCACGAGCCGTGGCCCGTAGAACCGTCGACACCTGCATGTCCTCGGGCTTCGGGCCGACCATTGGCTCGCCGTATCGGCGCCTCCGTCGCCGATGGACAAAACGGCCGGAGGAGGCCCGGTTGCACGGGTAGCAGGCTTCGGCTTCATGGACTGGTGGATGTCATGTCAGAGCCCGATAGGCCGGTATACCGAGTTGCAATCGCCGGTCTCGAGTCGCGCGACGCGCGACTGATCGAAATCGTCTTCCGCCACAGCCGTTACAACCAGGTTTCCTTCGAGCTGGTGCAGCCCGACGAACGTACGGTCGTCGACATACTCGTCGCCAATCCCTACGACAACCTGGGCCTGCGCGCGATGGCGCGCGCGCGTGCCGCGCAACGTCCGGTGCCGGTCGTGGTGGTGGTGCCCGATGGCCGCCAACCGCGCGGTCGCTATACGATCCTGCTCGAGAAGCTGCCTCTGCAGTTGCTGCCGACACTGAACCGTCTGGTGCGCACCGAGTTGCTCGCACCGACGCCGGCGCCGCAGGTCTTGAGGGCGCGTCCCGTGACGGCCGAGCCCGAATCGCGCCCCGCGGCCGGTTCCCCGGTGGTGGCGCCGGCGCAGCCGTCGGGGTCGGACGGGCCGCGCCCTGCGGATGCCCGTCGCGCATCGACGGACGGCGCGACGCCGATCGCCCAAACGCCTGCCGACGCCGCATCGCTGAGCGCTCTTGGCCGCCGTGGTCGCGCGACAGCGATCGTCGTCGAGCCGGCGGCTAGCGCCCGGTCACTGGACGGCGCGACGGCCACCTTGATCTTCCCTCTCACCGGCTTTGGCGACACGCTGTTGCCTGCCACGCAGTTTCCGCCACTGCTCGAGGCCTCGCCGGTGCCGCCGCTGTCGGTGCGCCGGCCGGCCGCACCCGCTGCCGCACCGGACAGCGCTGCGCCGGCGCATGCCAAGTCGACCGGCGAGCCGCAGACGGGTGGCGACGACGCCGCCCCGGAGGTGGCGCGGGTGTCGGTGCTGGTCGTCGACGACAGCCCCACCGTACGGCGTCAATTGCTGCGTGCCCTTGCTCAGTGGGGCATCGAGGCGCTGGCCGTCAATGATGCCGAGCAGGCGCTCGGGATGCTCGGCTCGCGCCATTTCGATCTCGCGCTGGTCGACGTGGTCATGCCGGGGCGCAACGGATTCGCGCTGACGCGCGACCTGCGACGCCTGTATCCGTCGATGCCGGTGATCCTGCTGACCCAGCGCTCGACACCGATCGACCTCGCACGCGGTGCCCTCGCCGGTTGCGCCGCCTACCTGCGCAAACCCATCAAACCGGACCGGCTCGAGTCCGAGGTCATGAACCAGCTGCGACGCAGCCTGGCCATCGACGATCTGTCGGCAGTGTTGCGTGCACCGGTGAGGGCACCCGGGCACGGCGTCGCAGCGGCCCCCGGACGCCTCGAGGCCGATGTCGATGCCGGTTCGCGCGTCGCGCCGACGCGGCGTCGCTCCGGTGGCATCTGAGCCGGTGCCAGGCGCGGCCCGGGCGGGGGCGCATCGCGCCGCCGCGACGCAATCGCAGCGCGGCCACGGCATCCGGCTCGGCGGTCTGGCGGTCGTTCTGCCGGTCGGCGAGCCGGTCCGCTATCGGGTCGGGGTGCGGGTGTATCCGGTGCCGCGGGCGATGCCGCGCCTGCGCGGCCTGATGAATGTCGATGGTTTGCCCGTGCCGGTGTTCGATGTCGGACCCGGTGACGTGCTGCCCCTGCCGGTAGTGGCGTCGCTGGACGTCCTCGTGCTGCGCGAAGGCGCGCAGGCGATCGCCCTGACCGGATGCGGCGCGCCGGCGCCATTGGTTCTGCGCACGTCCGCGGCCGGGGGCGATCCGACCGACCCTTTCGGCATTGCCCGCGAAGCTCTCGAGGATGTCGACACCGGTCAGCTCTGGTATACCTTCTCGCTCGATGCGCTGATCGATTCGCTGGCCGCATTGCTGCCCGCGCGCCCGCGGTCGGCCGGAGCGCACGCGTGAGCGAGATCGACTCGCCGAACCCTGCCGCAGTGCCACGTGCGCGTCGTCTCGACCCGACCCGGGTCACGCTCGCAGTTGCCGTTCTGCTGACGGCTCTGGTCTCGATTGCCCTGGCGGCGATTCTGTCGGCACGCGACCAGCGCGATTTGCGGGTCGCACGACTCGAGGCTGTCGCGACCGCCCAGGCCGCGGGCGCTTCGGCTCGACTGGGCGCGCAAATCCAGCGTCTGCTGCTGGCAGCGGCCGATGTCCGCATGCGTCAGGCGGCCGTCATGGACAGTGATGGACGCCAGGGCGCGCAGCGCTTGCTGGCCGAATGGATTCAGCGACCGGTGGGTGAGGGCGGGCCGGGCGCAATGTGGCTGGCGCGCGCCGGTGATCTGGGGATCATCGCCTCGGCGGGTGCAGAGCCCGCCAGCGAGCCGTCGCTCGAGAGCCTGCGTGCCCTGACCGCCGGGGATGGCCTCTGGCACGTCGGCGCGCCGTCGCTCGATGCGGCCCGCGGCCGCGTCGAGGCGCTGGCGGCCGCACCGGTGAGCATCGGACCGCGTGTGGTGGCCTGGTTGATCGCCCGACCCGGCGTGGCGCTCGCCACGGTGACGGAATTGCCACCCGGTGCGCGTTGGCGGTTGTTGACCGGCAGCGATCGCAGCACGCCGGTGGGCGACCTGCTCGACGCAGTCGGTCCCGGCGCCGCGCAGGTGGCCAGCACGACGATCGCCCTCAACGGCGAGCAACTCATGGTCGCCGGTGCGCGTTTGCCGGTCGGTGGCGCCGATTGGGTACTGGCCGTGCTCGCGCCCGCGCAACCCGCGAGCCTGCCCGGCACGATCGGCGCACTGACATGGCGTATTGGCGCGGCCGCGCTGATGATCGCCTGCCTCGCCATCGTCTGGCACGTGCGGCGCACGCGCCGTTTGCCCGAGGTGGTCGGGCAGCGCGTCGTGACGGCGCTGCGCGCTCAGGCCAACGGGGACTCGGCGGCTCGGGCAACGCCACGTGGCGGCGCGGCCGCCGACGATCCCGAGCCATTGCTCGATGCGCTGATCGACGAACGCGATCGTCTACGGGAGGCTCTGGCGCGCGCTCATGGCAGTGCGACCGCGGCCATCGAGCGCTTGGGCGATGCCATCCGCGCCTGGTGCGAACGGCCCGATCCTAGCCGTCCGTTGGTCGACGACGATGCGCTCACGTCACCACTGGTCGAAGCAGTCAATGGTGCGCTCGCGCAGTTGGCCCGCGTCGGCGTCGATTTGCGCGAACAGGCCAGTCTGGTTGCGCAGGCCAACAGCGAGATTCGCGCCGAGGCAGACCATGCCGAGGCCGCTCTGGGTACGCAGCGCAGGGTGGTCGACGACGCGCTGGCCGATTTCGAACGACTGCGTGGCCTGATGGGCGAGCGCGCTCAGGCGAGCAGCGGCACTCACGGTCTCAGCGCCGATTGGCGGGCACTACGCGACGCCGGCGACGCGTCCCTGAGCGGAATGGCCCAGGCTATCGAAGGGGCCGAGCGCCTGTTGCGCTCGACCGAGCGCCGGATCAAGCTGTTCGGTGAGCGCAGCCAGGAGATCGGCGAGATCGTCGGCATCTTGCTGACCATCGCGGAGCGCACCCGCGTCGCCGCGCTCAATGCGTCGCTGCAGGTGACCACGGCGGGCGCGGGCGGAAGCGTCGACGGCTTCCCCGACGAAGTGCGGCGCCTGTCCGATTCCGCTGCCGAATCGGCGGATCAGATCCGTCGTCAGGCCGAGGTGATTCGGCGCGAGACGGCGGCCACCAGCATTGCGGTCAACGAGACCATCGACGAACTGGCGTCGATGCGAGGCCGGGTCGTGTCGCTCGCGGAACACCATCGTTCGGTGCTCGGCGAAGGCGAGCTGGCGATGCGCGGTGTCGACGATCTCGATGCGTCGGCCGCCGAGGGCCTGCGGCTGACCGATGCGCTGTTGCTGCGGCTGCGCTCGCTCGACGAGGCCGCTGATTCGGGCGTGCGGGCAATGCGCCGTCAGCACGGTCAGATCGAACGCCTCGCCGAAGGTGCGCGCACATTGCTTGCCAGCCTTGGGCGCGTGCGGGATCCGGAGGACGTGTGACCGATCTGGCCGAGCTCGAATCGGGCACCAGTGGACGCGAAGCCCTGGCGGCCGCCGCCGTCCAGTTGCTCGACCAGCTCGGCGGTGGCGATTCGAAGTCGACGCGCGGGCGCCGGCGCCGCTGGCGATCACGGGTCAGTGCCGGGCTCGTCGCCATCGGCGCTCGCGCACGCGGGAGCGGCCTGCCCGCGCTCGCGGCCGTGGTCGAACCGGTCGGCATGTATCTGGTGAGCCCCGACTCGGGCGGCCTGAGGGCACGCTCGATCGAGCCCTGGGTCGGCGCTTTGATCTCGATCTGTGCCGGCAGCGGCACGTTGGCCGATACCGATCTGCTGCTGGCCGCGCCCGAGCAATGGCCGCGCTTCGGCGACCAGCAGCGTGGCGCCCAACTGCGCGATGCCGGCGTAGGGCTGGCTCGTGAGGTCGAGATGCTGTCGGATGGCGGCCGGCCGAACCGTGCGCTGCCGCCCGTGCTTGCCCTCGGACACGATGCGCTCGAATTGCTGGCCGAATCGGCGAGCGCCCTGGACGAGGAAACACAGGCACTGGCCGCCGATCCACGTCGCGCGATCGCCCATCTCGCCGATCGCATGCCGGGATTCGGGCTGGCGTGCCGCCATGTCGGGCTCGCGGTGCTCGAGCCCTTGTTCGTGGCCAGCGCGCGTCGCCTGTCGGCTGTTGCGACTGGCGAGTCGGGTAGCCTCGACGATCGCTGGCTGGCCTGGTCGGAACACTGGCAGCAATGGTTCACCTCGCCGGGCCCGGATTCGCTCGCGCGGGCGCTTGCGCTTCACGCCGACGGCGGTGTTGCCGATGCGGGCATGCTGACGGCCGTGCGCGAACAACTGAGCCGGGTCCTGATCAGCGCCGAGCCGACGCCGGCCGAGGATGAATCCGGCCCCGTAGACCCCTGGAGTCGTGCGATTCCGATCGATGCCGATCCGGAGGTCGCGGACGAGCTGCGCCAGGAGTTGCCGGCCGCGATGAGCGATCTCGAGCAGGCCGTTTCGGCACTCACCGGCGGCGACCACGACGGCCTCGACGAAGCCCGGCGGCTCGCCCACACCATCAAGGGTGCCGCCAACACCGTCGGGCTGAGCGGCATCGCCACGATCGCACACTGGCTGGAGGATCTGCTCGATCGCCATGGCCGCGGCGAGGCGGTGGACGAGATTCTTGCCGAGGCCAGCGATGTCCTGGCCGAATCGATCGAATCCATCGATCGACCCGAGCCCTTGTCGGATTTGAGCCGCGATGCGATCCGGCGGCTGGCCGCCGAGCGCGGCTCGACCCTGGTTCCCGAGCCCGATTACGCGAGCGCGGCCCAGGCCGTCGATGCGGGACCGGCCCCTGACGTCGACCCCGACCAGACGCCGGCATCGATCTCATCGGACACCGACGACGAGCCTCCCGGCCACGATGCCTGCGCTGCGACGAGCCGCGTCGTCGAGCAACCCGCCGACGCTCTGGCCAAGGCCAACGAGGCGCTGGCGATTCTGGCTCTCGCCGAGGAGAGCGTCGCGAGCATGCGAGCGCTGCGGCGCTCGCTGCGCGGTAGCGACGAGCGTCTGCAGACCCTCGCCGACGAGCTCGAGCGGCTGGCCGACCGGGCAGAACACGAGCCGGCCAATCTCAGCGCAGAGGCGATCGACGACCTGGCCGGGAATGGCCCGGTCGAGGTGCCCGAGCGTTTCGATCCGCTCGATTTCGAGCGCCGGGCCAGCCTGCCATCGGTGGCGCGCCGGATCGCCGAGACCGCCACCGACAATCGCCAGATCGATCGGTCGCTGGCCGAGCGGATCGAGGCGATCGGTGAACAGATCGAGCGGCTCGGCCAGGTGCAGAATGCGCTGCGCGAGTCGGCGCTTCGCGCCCGGATGCTGCCCGCCGCCAGACTGACGGCGCGTTTGCAGCGCGTCTGCCGACAAAGCGCACGCATGACTGACCGCGACGTGCAGTTGCTGATCGAGGGCGAGGCAACGCTCGTCGATGGTGACTCCCTTCATCGCCTGGCCGAGCCGCTCGCGCACCTGATCCGCAATGCGGTGGTGCACGGAATCGAGCCGGCCGCGACGCGCGTCGCTCGCGGCAAGCCGCCTGCCGGACGCGTGCTGGTGTCGTTTGCATCGGTCACCGGCTGGCTGTCGGTGACCGTGCAGGACGACGGCGCCGGGCTCGATCTCGTCGCGATCGCCGAGCGGGCGCGCGCATTGCATCTGTTGGCCGACGATCTCGCGATCGACGCCGGTGCGGCCGAGCAACTGATTCTCGCGCCGGGTTTCTCCACGCGTGCCAAGGCCGATCAACTGAGCGGCCGGGGCGTGGGCCTCGATGTCGTCAATCAGGCGGTACGCTCCATGCGCGGCAGTCTGCAGGTGCGGTCGCGGCCGGGGCAGGGGCTCAATGTCCAGATCGACCTGCCGCTGGAAATGATGCTCAGGCCGTTGTTCGTTGTGCGCTGTCGTCATCACGTGCTGGCCCTTTCCACTCGCGGGGTGCGCGCGCTGCAGGCCGATGTCGAGGCGGTGCAGTGGCGCGATGGCGTCGGTCGATACGACGCCGGTGGTCGCGCGATCGAGGTGCGGTCGCTCGAGTCGGTGCTGGGCTTGCCGGCGCATGCGCTGGCCACCGACGAGGCGCGCGCGCCGATGTTGCTGCGCATCGAGGTACCGGGTGGGCGCGAGTGTGCTCTGGTGGTACCCGATCCCGGTCCGGCTCGTCCGGCGCTGGTGCGCGAGCTGAGCGCGTACATGCCCCGCCTGCCGGGTATCGACGGTGCCGCGGTGCTCGGCGACGGTGCGATCGCGCCGGTGCTCGACCTCCCGGAGCTGATCAGTACGGCGGCCGACACACCGACGGCGCTGCCGCTACCCGAGCCCGCCGCGCCGCTGCCCCTGTGTCTGGTCGTCGACGATTCGGTCAGCGTGCGCCGCGCGACCACGCAATTTCTGGCCGACCTGGGCTTCGACACCGATGCCGCCGACAACGGCCGACACGCGCTCGAACGGCTACGCCAGCGACGTCCGGACCTGCTTGTCGTCGACCTCGAAATGCCGGAAATGGACGGCCTCGCGCTGACCCGGGCGGTGCGCGAACTGCCGGGAGCGCAGCGCCTGCCGATCATCATGATCACCTCGCGCGCCTCGTCTCGCGTGCGGGCTCTGGCCATGGAAGCCGGGGCCAATCATTTTCTGGCCAAGCCATTCAGCGAGGACGAACTCGCGGCCTTGGTGGTCGGAATCCTGCGCTGATCCGGCCCGGGCACCTTGTCGGATGCATGCCGCGCGCCCGAGGGCCTCGCTTGTCGCGGACTGCGGCCGTGGTTACCATGCTCTTCAGCCGGCGAGCAGCTTCGCATGCCGGACCCTCCGGAGGCCCACATGAAAGTGCGCGAAGTCCTCAAGGTCAAAGGCAACACATTGTTCACGGTGACGCCCGAGTCGCGCCTGTCCGATGCGGTGCTGGTCATGGCCGAACAAGACATCGGTTCGCTGGTGGTCATCAGCGAGGGCAAGCTCATCGGCATGCTCACCTTCCGCGAGGTGATTCGGGTGCTGGCCAAGCGGCAGGCCGAGCACCGCTCGGGGCCCACCCCCCCGGTCAGCGAAATCTTCGTTCACGAGGTCATGAACACGGAGCCATCGGTCGCCGACCTCGAAACCGACGTGAACGAGTTGCGCCGTCTGATGCTCGAGACTCGTCAACGTTATTTGCCCGTCATGGAGGAGAACACCCTGATGGGTGTGATCTCGTTCCACGATGTGGCGCGGGCGGTTCTCGACGAACAGGGTTTCGAGAACAAGATGCTGAAAGCCTACATCCGCGACTGGCCGGCCGAGGGCTGACCCCGCCCAGGCCGCGTCGCGCCGCGCGCCGACACGACTCGCGCGGCGCTGCTTCGCATTCGAACCCGGCGCGGCGCGGGTCGGTCGAGGTCAGTGTGCACTTCAACCGACAGCGGCCGCGGAGCCATGCGGGCGCTCCGATACACTGGGGCGATGCATATCCTGCTGAGCAACGATGACGGCTACTTTTCGCCAGGGCTGGCCGCGCTGGCGCAGGCGCTGTCCGAGTTCGGCAAGATCACCGTGGTCGCGCCGGAGCGCGATCGCAGCGGCTCGTCCAATTCACTGACGCTCGACAGGCCTTTGTCCGTGCGTCAGGCAGCCTCGGGATTTTTTTATATCAACGGAACCCCGACCGACTGCGTTCATGTCGCCATGACAGGCATGCTCGATTCCCGACCCGATCTCGTGGTCTCGGGCATCAATGACGGCGCGAACATGGGTGACGACACGATCTATTCGGGAACCGTGGCAGCGGCAACGGAAGCGTTCATGCTCGGCGTTCCGGCCATCGCATTCTCGTTGGTCGAGCGTGGCTATCGCGAACTCGATTCGGCGGCCCGGGTCGCGCATCGTATCGTGGCCGGATTCATCGCCGGCCCGCCGGTGCCCGACGCGCTGCTCAATGTCAACATCCCGGCGCTTTCGTACGAGCGTCTGGCAGGCATTCGCACGACCCGACTGGGCAAGCGCCATGTTGCCGAGCCCGTGGTACGGTCCACCAATCCACGCGGCCAGACCGTGTACTGGATCGGCGCGGCCGGTGGTGCGCGCGACGCGGGGCCGGGTACCGACTTCCATGCGGTCGAGCACGGCTGGGTGTCGGTGACGCCGCTCCAGCTCGATCTCACGCATCACGAACACATGGAGGCTACGGCGAAATGGGTGCAAGACCTGGCCTGAGCCGGTTCGAGCCGGCGGCGGCGGGCGGTGTCGTGGTGCCGATGGGCGGCGGCCCTGAATCACCGGCCGCGCGTCGGCTGATGATCGAACGTCTGCAGGGCGACGGCATACGTGATCCGCAGGTGTTGGCGGCGATGGCGTCGGTGACGCGTCATGAGTTCATCGAACCGGCGCTGCGCGGGCGGGCCTATCAGGATGTCGCATTGCCGATCGGGCACGGTCAGACGATATCGAAGCCCAGTAGTGTGGCGCGAATGATCGAACTGATCGCCGCCCCGATTGCGCCCGAGGATCGACGTTTCGCGCGCGTCCTCGAGATCGGCACCGGATGTGGCTACCAGGCGGCGGTGCTGGCCGAGATATTCGGTGAGGTGGTCACCATCGAGCGCATCGAGGCATTGCACGCCTTGGCGCTGGAGCATCTCCAGCCGCTGCCGTCGCGGCGGCGCATCCGACTCGTGCACGGCGACGGACACCTTGGACTGCCCGGTTCCGCGCCTTTCCATGCGATCGTGCTCGCGGCGGCCCTCGATGGCGTGCTTCCCGAAGCCTTGCTGCGCCTGCTTCGCCCGGGGGCGAGACTGAGCGCGCCGATGAGCCTGCACGGAGGCCAGCGTCTGATCATCGTCGACCGCACGGGCCCCGACGACTGGCAGCTGGCCGAACTCGATACGGTACGATTCGTACCGATGCTGGGTGGCGTGAGCTGATGCGCGCTGCGGCACTCAACCCTCTTCGATCCTCGCGATCCCGTCATTCGATGTTGTCTCGTCGCTTCCTTTCCGTTCGGCCCCTGCGCCGTATCGCCTCGTGCCTGGTGCCGGTGCTGGCCGCCTGCTCGGCACCGAGCGGGCCGGCACCCGTCGTCCATCGCGATTCCGTTCCCGTCGTGCGTGCGCCGATCCAGGCTGGCACCACGGTCGCGCCGCCGGTTGCGGCGGCGCCCGGCGTGCCCGCGCCCGGTGCAGCAGCACCGGCGCCGCCAGTCGTGGCGGCCGCACCACCGCCGGCTGGCAGTCCGGTGCCAGGGGGGCAGCCTCCCTCGGTGATGTCTGCGCCGGTGCACGGTGGCCGCCTCGAGTCCCGTCCCCTGGATGCCCGGCCATTGCCGCCCCCCGCGGCGGATGTCGGTACCCGCACCGAGCCGGCGCCGCCTCCCGCGGTCGCGACACCTGACGATCGGCGGGCGCAGGTCGAAGGCGCGCGCGGCGCTCCGGGCCCGGCCGCGCCAGCCGCACGCGGCGCTCCGGCCGCGCCACCCGCACGCGGCGCCGAGCACTCGCTGCCGCCGGTGGCGGTCGCGCCGCCGTCCGTTGCGTCGCCGCCCGCGGCAGCTTCGAGTTCGCGCTTCGTGTGGCCGGCCGAGGGGTCGGTCACCAAGCGCTTCGGCGATCCGAAGAGCCTGGGAATCGCGATCGAGGGCCATCGTGGCGACCCGGTGTCGGCGGCGGCCGATGGCAAGGTCATCTTCAGCGGACTGGGGCCCAAGGGCTATGGCAAGCTGCTGATCGTGAAGCACGCCGACGACCTGCTCTCGGTGTACGCCAACAACAGCAGCCTGCTGGTACGCGAAGGCCAGGCCGTCCGTCAGGGCCAGAAGATCGCCGAACTCGGCGCGGGCGCCGAGGGCAAGCCGGGTCTGCATTTCGAGATCCGCCGTCAAGGCAAACCGGTCGACCCGCTCCCTTACCTGCCGCGGCGTTGAGCGGCGACGATCCCGAGCGGCCGTCTGCCGACCACGACCAGCGCCGCCATGATGCCCGTGCTCTGCTTCGACATCGAGACCGTTCCGGATGCCGCCGCGCTCAGGCTGCTGGCTGACGCTGACCCCGACGCGGCCGTGCTCGACGATCCCGCCCTGGTCGCCCGCGCGCAGGCGGCGCGGCGCGAGCGCACCGGCTCGGACTTCCTCGCCTTGCATCAGCACCGGATCGTCGCCATCGCCTGCCTGCTACGCGACGACACGGGCATGATGGTGCGTTGCCTGGGTCGCGATACCGACGGCGAGGACAAGCTGTTGCGGCTCTTCTTCCACCAGATCGAGCGCTACACCCCGCAACTGGTCAGCTGGAACGGCGGCGGCTTCGATCTGCCGGTCATGCACTACCGGTGCCTGGTCAATGGCGTCAGTGCGCCGCGGTACTGGGAATCCGGCGACGAGGATCGCGAGTTTCGCTGGAACAATTATCTGAGCCGCTATCACAGCCGCCACCTCGACCTGATGGATGTGCTGGCCATGTATTCGCCGCGCGCCAATGCGCCGCTCGACGAGTTGGCCAAGTTGTGCGGCTTCCCCGGCAAGATGGGCATGGATGGCAGCCAGGTCTGGCAGTCGTTCTGCGACGGCGGTCTGGCCGAGATCCGTGCCTACTGCGAGACCGACGTGGCGAACACCTACCTGATGTTCTGTCGTTTCCAGTTGTTGCGAGGCCATTTCTCGCCCGAGCGCTATGCGCAGGAGCTGGCGCTCGTGCGCAGCACGCTCGAGGCGCTGCCGGGCGAGCATTGGCGCGCCTTCCTGGCGGCCTGGCCGCAACCGGCATGAGCCGGCGTCGCGCGACCCATTCGCCGGCAGATCCCAGGTTCGTGCGCGTGCAGATCGAGTCGCTCGACCTGCAGGCCAATGGCGTTGCCCGACACGAAGGCAAGGTCGTGTTCGTGCGCGGCGCCCTGCCGGGTGAAACCGTGCTGGCGCGGGTGGTGCGCAGCAAGCCGCGCTTCGATGTCGCCGAACTGGAGTCGATCGGGCGCGAAAGCGCGCTGAGGGCTCGGCCGCGTTGTCCGCACTTCGGCGTTTGCGGCGGCTGCTCGATGCAGCATCTGGCGCCGTCGGGGCAGCTGGCCATCAAGCAGCGTGTGCTCGAAGACCAATTGCAGCATGTCGGCGGCGTGCGCGCCGAGCAGATCCTGCGCCCGATGGCCGGGCCCGAGTGGGGCTATCGCTACCGCGCGCGTTTGTCCGTGCGCCATGTCCCCAAGAAGGGTGGGGTGCTGGTGGGCTTCCACGAGCGTGGCTCCAGCTACGTTGCGGACATGCGCGTCTGTCACGTGTTGCCCGAAGCGATGTCGGCACTGCTGGTGCCGCTGCGTGCGCTCGTGGCCGATCTGTCGATCCGCGACCGACTACCGCAGATCGAGGTCGCGATCGGCGAGCGGCTGCGGCAGCCAGGCAGGCCTGTGATCGCGCTGGTGTTCCGTGTTCTCGAGCCGCCGACGCCGGCCGATCTCGATCGCCTGCGTGCCTTCGGGCGCGAGTACGACCTCCAGTCGTGGCTGCAGCCCAAGGGTCCGGACAGCATCGTCGCGCTCGACGCCGACGATGCCGGGCTGGTCTATGCGTTGCCGGAGTTCGGTCTTTCGATGCCGTTTCGCCCGACCGACTTCACTCAGGTGAATCACCAGATCAATCGCGCCCTGGTTGATCGCGCGGTGCGCCTGCTTGCGCCGCGCAGCGGCGAGCGGATCGCCGATCTTTTCTGCGGTCTGGGCAACTTCTCGTTGCCGATCGCCCGCCGGGGCGCATCCGTGCTGGGCCTCGAGGGCAGCGAGGCGCTCTGCGCGCGTGCGCGCGAAGGCGCTCTCGCGCACGGATTGCAGTCGCGTGCCGAGTTTCTCGCGCGTGATCTGTTCAAGATCGACGAGGCGGCCTGGCAGGCGCTGGGGCCCTTCGACAAGTTGCTCATCGACCCGCCTCGCGAAGGGGCGCTGGCAGTCGTCAAGGCGCTGGCCGCAAGCCCCGTCAAGCCCGGCCGGATCGTCTATGTCTCGTGCAATCCGGCCACGCTTGCCCGCGATGCGGCCGTCCTCGTGCACACGGCCGGTTACCGGCTGGTGAAGGCGGGCGCGGTGAACATGTTCCCGCACACCTCGCATGTCGAATCCATGGCCTGTTTCGAGCTCCGTGCCTGAGCGACACCGGTTCCGAGGCCTGGCCCATTGCAGTATTTCTACGGCGGGTCGGATATAATGTCAGGTTGACCGCGTCAGCGCCCGTGTCGCCACCGGGTAAAGCCGAAAGTCGCGTCGATGTCCGGCACGCCAGGGCGGACCCGGACGGTCACGGCCCGCGGGGGCCGGACGCATCCTCCATTTCAATCCCTTCGAGCGAACACACATGTCCTCCGAACGCACGCTTTCCATCATCAAACCCGACGCCGTGGCCAAGAATGTCATCGGCCAGATTTACTCTCGTTTCGAGAATGCGGGTCTGAAGATCGTCGCCGCGCGCATGATGCACCTGAGCACCGATCAGGCCAAGGCGTTCTACGAGGTCCACAAGGAGCGTCCCTTCTATAACGATCTCGTCTCGTTCATGACCACCGGGCCGGTGATGGTGCAGGTTCTCGAGGGTGCCAACGCCATCGCGCGCAATCGCGAGATCATGGGTGCCACGAATCCGAAAGACGCCGCGCCCGGCACCATCCGCGCCGATTTCGCCGACAGCATCGACGCCAACGCGGTGCACGGCTCGGACGGTCCGTACACCGCCAGCGTCGAAATCAAGTTCTTCTTCCCCGAGCTGTGAGACCCAGGGGTGCCTCGCGCGGGCCTTGACCGGCCCGCTCGCGGGCCGATGGGTGTGCCGCCATCATGAGCCAGGATCTGCTCGGCCTGCCCGCCGACGAACTGTCCGCTTCGCTGGTCGAGGCGGGCGAAAAGCCGTTTCGCGCGCGCCAGATCATGCGCTGGGTGCATCAGCGCGGGGTGGCCGACTTCGAGGCCATGACCGATCTCGCCAAGGCGAGCCGGGCGAGTCTTGCCGAGCGCTACTCGATCGTACCGCCGGTGGTCATCCGTGACGACACGGCCGCCGACGGCACCCGCAAGTGGTTGTTCGATGTCGGCGCCGGCGACGCCGTCGAGGCGGTATTCATCCCCGAACGCACGCGCGGCACCTTGTGCATATCGTCGCAGGCCGGATGCGCGGTCAACTGCCGCTTCTGCTCGACCGGCAAACAGGGATTTTCGCGCAATCTGACCACCGCCGAGATCGTCGGCCAGCTGTGGATCGCGATGTCGCGGCTCGACGGTTTCCGGGTCGGGGGCTCGACCGAACAGCGCGCGATCACGAACGTCGTCTTCATGGGCATGGGTGAACCCCTGCAAAACTATGCCCAGACGCTGCGCGCGCTCTCGCTGTTGCTCAGCGACGATGCCTACGGGCTGTCGCGTCGCCGGGTGACGGTGTCGACATCGGGCGTGGTCCCCATGATGGACCGGCTGCGCGACGATTGCCCGGTTGCACTGGCCGTTTCCCTGCATGCCCCGACCGACGCATTGCGCGACCGGCTGGTGCCGCTGAATCGGAAATACCCGTTGGCCGAACTGATGGCGGCGTGTCGCCGCTATCTGGTTCGCGCACCGCGTGATTTCATCACCTTCGAGTACGTGATGATCGACGGGGTCAACGACGAACCCGCGCACGCGCGGGCGCTGCTGGCGCTGGTCGCCGACTTGCCATGCAAGTTCAACCTGATCCCGTTCAACCCGTTTCCTGGCTCCGGCCTGGAGCGCTCATCTGCGGAGCGCGTGCAACGGTTCGCCCAGGTGCTGTCGTCTTCGGGTATCGTGACAACCGTTCGCCGTACGCGCGGCGACGATATCGATGCGGCCTGCGGACAACTGGCCGGCGAGGTGCAGGATCGCACCCGTCTGGCCCAACGCGAGGCCAGAGTGATGATGCTACGCGAGGAAACCCGATGACTCGTCCGCGCGCTCGTGAATTCCTCGCCGGCCTCAGCCTCGTCTGCCTGGCGTTGCTGGCCGGCTGCGCCGGAACGCCCCACGGCGCCGACGTGGCGGGCGCCGACGGCAAACCGGTCGACATCGTTCCCGATGCCGCGGTCGACACCGAAGAACGCCGCCGTGCGCGAATCCGCATGGAACTGGCCGCCAACCATTATCGGCAACGAAATTACCAGACTGCCCTCGAGGAACTGCGCACCGCGCTGCAGATCGACGCGGACTATTCGGCCGCCTACGGCATGCTCGGCCTGATCTATATGGATCTCGGCGACAATCTCCGTGCCGAATCCAGCTTCAAGCGCGCCCTCGAGCTGTCGCCGGGCAACCCCGATCTGAACAACAATTACGGCTGGTTCCTTTGCCAGACCGGTCGCGAGCGCGAGGCGGTCACGCTGTTCGAGCGCGCCGCCGCCGACCGCCTCTATCCGGTGCCGGCCAAGCCACTGCACAACGCCGGCGTCTGTCTGCGCAAGATCGGCGACGAGAAGGGCGCCGAGCAGTTCCTGCAGCGTGCCTTTCGCATCGACCCGAGCAATCCGGTCGCCATGTACAACCTTGGCGAGATCTATCTGGGTCGAGCCGACCTCGAGCGGGCGCGCTTCTACGCGCAGCGCCTGGTGACCAATCTCGATCCCGCGCCGCAGACCCTCTGGCTGGCGCTGCGGGTGGAGCGCGCGCTGGGCAATCGCGATGCGGTCCTCAGCCTGGGCACGCAGCTGCGCCGTCGCTTCCCGGGCTCGCGCGAGGCCGAACTGCTGCGGGAGGGCAAGTTCGATGAATGACCGATTCGATTCCGATCTGCTTCTGATCGACCGCGACGAGCAGGCGCGGGAGCAGGGCGGCCGGCCCGTTTCGACGCCGGCCGAACTGGCCGCCGCGCGCGAGGACCTCGGCCTCAGTCAGCGCGAGGTGGCAGGGCACTTCCGATTGCGGGAGCGTCAGCTCGACGCGCTCGAACGCGGCGACTACGATGCGCTGCCGGGGCTGGCCTATGTGCGTGCGCTGGTTCGCGCCTATGCACGTCTCGTCGGGGTTGACGCCAGGCCCCTGATCGGCGCCATCGGCGGATTCGGTCAGGCGGCCGAACTCAATCCGACGATGGACCCCTCCGCGGCGGTGCCTGCCGGTGGTGCAGCGTGGGAGCGTCCGCGGCGCGCAGGCTTCGCGCTGGGTTGGCGCCAGTGGGCGATCGGTGCCGGCGTCCTGGCCGGGCTGGCACTGCTGGTCGTTTTCGGAGCCCTGCTGACGGTCGACGGGCAGGCGCTGCAGCCGGATGGCGATTCCCGTGTCATCGCCGTGCCGATCCCCGGCACCGCGCCTGCCATCGCCTCGAGGTCGGGGCCCACCGTCGGTGTGCCGACGAGCACCGTGCCGGCGCCGATGGCCGCGCCCCGTCGCATCGGACTGCGCCCCAATGCCGAGGCCGCGGCACCGACCGCGCAAGCCGCCGCGGGCGCCCAGGCCGTATCGCCCTCGGGGCAACTGGTCGGACCGAGTCCGCAGGCCGAGAAACCGGGTAGCGACGTGCAGCCATTCATGGTCAGCAAGCTCGCGGACGGGCCGCCCGCCGCCGCGGCGGGAAGCGGCGATGAGGCGGCTCCCTTGAATTTTCCGGTCAAGCTGCCGCCCACCGAGCGCGTCCGCCTGAAGGTCTCGAAGGCCACCTGGATCGAGGTCTGGCACAAGGACGACGAGAAGCTCATGTACGGTACACAGCGCCCGTCGGGCTGGATCACGCTCGATGGCGTGCCGCCAATGCGGGTCGTCGTCGGCAATCCGGCAGCCGTGCAGGTCGAGTTTCGTGGCCAGCCGGTCGACATGTCGGACAAGACGTCTCGTGGTGTGGCGCGCTTCGTGTTGAACTGACCGCAGCCGTGCTTCCCCTCCCGTCCTCCCCGCAGATTTCCGGCATATGAGCGCTTCCCAGGCCCAGCCAGCTTCCACCGCCGAGCGCGACACGGCGCCGGCGCGCCCGGCGCCACATGGTTCGCTCGCGCGCCACCGCGTGCGCAGCGTCGCCGTTGGTGGCAACCGCTGCGACGTGGTGTCGATTGGTGGCGATGCGCCGGTGCGGGTTCAGTCGATGACCAATACCGACACCGCCGACGTCATCGCGACAGCCATCCAGGTGAAGGCACTTGCCCAGGCCGGGTCGGAGTTGGTGCGCCTGACCGTCAACACGGCGGAGGCGGCGCGCGCCGTACCCGAGATCCGCGAGCAACTCGAGCGCATGGGCGTGCGCGTGCCACTGGTCGGCGATTTTCACTACAACGGTCACAAGCTGCTGGCCGAGCACCCCGATTGCGCGCAGACATTGGACAAATACCGGATCAACCCGGGCAATGTCGGTGCCGGCAAGCGTCGCGACGAGAACTTCTCGCGCATGATCGAACTGGCGGCCCGCCATGGCAAGGCGGTGCGTATCGGTGTCAACTGGGGCAGCCTCGACCAGCGACTGCTGGCCGAACTGATGGACGCCAATCACGGGCGCGGTTCGCCCTGGGAGGCCGCCGAAGTCATGCGCGAGGCGCTGGTGCGCTCGGCGCTCGACAGCGCTGCACTGGCTGAGTCCGTCGGCCTGCCGGGTGACCGGATCGTCCTGTCGGCCAAGGTCTCGGCGGTGCAAGACCTGATCACGGTCTATCGCGAGCTTGCCCGGCGCTGTGACTATCCGCTGCACCTGGGCCTGACCGAGGCGGGCATGGGCAGCAAGGGTATCGTCGCCTCGACGGCCGCGCTGTCGGTTCTCTTGCAGGAAGGCATCGGCGACACCATCCGGGTGTCGTTGACGCCCGAGCCCGGTGGCGATCGCACCCGCGAGGTGGTGGTGGCCCAGGAGATCCTGCAGACCATGGGCCTGCGCGCATTCGCGCCCCAGGTGATCGCCTGTCCGGGTTGTGGCCGCACCAGCAGCAGCTACTTCCAGGAACTCGCCGACCGTATCCAGCGCTACCTGCGTGAGCAGATGCCGCTCTGGCGGGCCCGCTATCCGGGCGTAGAATCGATGCAGGTCGCGGTCATGGGGTGCGTCGTCAACGGCCCCGGTGAGAGCAAGCATGCCGACCTCGGCATATCGCTACCGGGGTCCGGCGAGGCGCCGGTGGCGCCCGTGTTCATCGACGGTGAGCGTGCCATGACCCTCAAGGGCGAGCGCATCGCCGAAGAATTCCAGGCCATCGTCGACGACTACGTCGCGCGTCGCTACGGCACAAATCCATGAGCACCCGGGAGGGGCGGCGCGGGCCGGCTCATCCGTCGCCCGATCGATCACTATGAGCAAGCAGGAAAGCCTCCGCGCGGTGCGCGGCATGAATGACGTATTGCCCGTCGACGAAGCGCTGTGGCGTCGGTTCGAAGATGCAGTGCAGGACACCATGTCCGCCTACGGCTATGGGCGCATCCGTACGCCGGTGCTCGAGCACACCCGCCTCTTCGTACGCGGTATCGGCGAAGTCACCGACATCGTCGAGAAAGAGATGTATTCGTTCACGGATGCACTCAACGGCGAAGATCTGAGCCTGCGGCCCGAGAACACGGCCGGTGTGGTGCGCGCCGTCATCGAGCACAACCTCACCTACAACGGCCCGCAGCGGCTCTGGTACGCGGGGCCGATGTTCCGCCACGAGCGGCCTCAGAAGGGGCGCTATCGGCAGTTCCATCAGGTCGGCGCCGAGTTGCTCGCATCGCCCGGGCCGGATGTCGACGCCGAACTCATCCTGCTTTGCCAGAGGCTCTGGGACGATCTCGGCCTTCACGGCGTACAGCTGGAGATCAACTGTCTCGGCCAGACCGACGAGCGCCGGGCTCACCGCGAGGCCCTGATCGCCTATTTCGAGGCCCACGCCGAACAGCTCGACGACGATGCGCGGCGCCGTCTGCATAGCAACCCCCTGCGCATCCTCGACACCAAGAATCCGGCGATGCAGGCGCTGGTCGAGGCGGCGCCGCGGCTGTCCGAGCATCTGGGCGATGCTTCGCGCGCGCATTTCACTGCGGTGCAAGACATCCTGCGCTCGCGCAACCTGCCGTGCCGGGTCAATCCGCGGCTGGTCCGGGGCCTCGATTACTACAACCTCACCGTGTTCGAGTGGGTGCACGAGGGGCTGACGCTTTGCGGTGGCGGCCGCTATGACCCCTTGATCGAGATGCTTGGCGGCAAGCCGTCGTTCGGCTGCGGCTTCGCGATCGGCGTCGAACGTGTCCTCGAGGCCATGCGCAACCTCGAGGCGCCCGCGCCGGCGGGCTGCGATGTCTACGTGGTGCACTTCGGCGAGGAAGTGCTCGGCAGCGCGATGCAGGCGGCGGAAACGCTGCGCGATGCCGGCCTCAATGTCATCATGCACACCGGCAGTGGCAATGCGAAGGCCCAGTTCAAGCGCGCCGACGCATCGGGCGCGATGGCCGCGATCGTCATCGGCGAAGACGAGGCGGCCACTGGCCAGGTCACGATCAAGTGGTTGCGGGACTTCGACCGCGAGCAACAGCGGGTCGGGCTGGCGGCGCTGACCGAGACCGTGATGGCCGCCATGCTCGAATGACGCATGCGGCCGGCATCGGCCGGTCGACGACGCACCGACGATGAACTATCGAGATTGCAGGCGGAAGCACTGATGGCATACGACTTCGAAGAACAGGAACAGATCGAGAACCTCAAGGCCTGGTGGAACCGTTATGGCGGATTCATCCTGACCGTGATGGTCATCGTGTCCGTGTCGGTGGCGGCCTGGCGGGTGTGGGGCTGGTACCAGGCTCGCGAGGCTGGCAGGGCGGCGGTTGCGCTCAGCGTGCTGCGCGAGGCGGTCCGGGCCAACGACATGCCCAAGGTGCGCGCCGCCTCCAAGACTCTCGAGGAAGGGCACGGCGGGTCTATCTACGCAGCCATGGGCGCACTGCTGGCGGCCAAGGCACACTTCGACGCCGGTGACCTCGAACAGGCTCGCCAGTCGCTACGTTGGGTGCTCGACAATGCCCCGAACAGCGAGTTCGCCCCGATCGCGCGTCTGCGCCTTGCCGGCGTCCTGTTGCAGGACGGCGAGGCCGAACAGGCGCTCGGCGTGCTCGGAGAGGTGCCGGTGCCGCAACCTTACCGCGGAGCGTTCGCCGATCGCCGCGGCGATATCCTGGTCGAACTGTCCCGTCCCGACGATGCGCGTCAGGCCTACCGCGAAGCGCTCGACGCGATGGGTCAGCGTGTCGGATTGAGTTCCAGCGTGCAGGCCAAGCTCGAGTCGCTCGGGAGCGGTTCATGACGCTCGATGCGCGGCGCCGTGCGCTGCTGGCGGCCTTGGCGGGCGCGCCATTGGCTGCCTGCACGAACTACGGGCCGCCCGACGTTCCCGAGCTTGCGCCGCTCGCCACGAGTCTGACCGACACGGTGTGGTCGGTTTCGCTCGGCTCGGGGTCGGCGAACCTGATGCCGGCCGCGATGGGCGAGCGCGTGATACTGGCCGATGCCAAGGGCGAAGTCGTCGTTCTCGATGCTGGCAGTGGTCGCCGTGTGAGCGGATTCGAGACGCCGGGTCCGATCGTCGCCGGGATCGGTAGCGACGGCGAGCGTCACGCGCTCGCCACCGCCGATGGCGTCCTGCGCGTCTACGACAGCGCGGGCAAGGCCCTGTGGCAGGCAGCGCTCGGCGCCGAGGCCCTGTCCACCCCCTCGGTCGGCGCCGGACTGGTGCTCGTGCGTCTGAGCAATGCGGCCATCGTCGCGTACGACGTCCAGAGCGGTGTGCGTCGCTGGATCCACAACCAGCGGCCGGTGGCGCTGGTGCTGCGCCAGCCGTCCTGGGCCACGATCGAGCCCTCGGCCGTCTTCATCGGTCTGCCCGCCGGCCGGGTGATTGCGCTGGCCCCCGGCAATGGCGCCACCCTTTGGGAGAGCGGCGTCTCGCTGCCTCGTGGCACCAACGAGATCGAGCGCATTGCCGATGTGCTCGGCGCGCCCGCCCGGGTCGGCGACCAGGTTTTCGCGCTGGCCTATCAGGGCCGCCTGGAGGCGATGACGGCCACGACCGGGCGTACCGAGTGGTCCAAGGATGTCAATGGCTCCGGTGGCCTCGATGCCGATGCCCGCGCAGTCGTGGCAATCGATACACGCGACAACGTTCTCGGCTTTGGTCGCGACGGCACGGCCCTGTGGACCAACGGCCAACTGCGCGGCCGTCGGCTCGGCGTTCCCAGACTCGTCGACGGCCGGGTCTGGGTCGGCGATGCGGCCGGTGTCGTTCACATGCTGGATGGCGCCGACGGCCGCCTCGTGGGCCGTGCCATCGGTGACGGGGAGCAGGTCATGGCGCCCGGGTTGGCCGTGCGCGCCGGCGACCGATCCTTGATGATCTTCCAGAGTCTTGGCGGCGCCGTCTTCGCCGCGCGCGCCTGATCCGAGTCGACCCTCCATGTTGCCCGTTGTCGCACTGATCGGCCGTCCGAACGTTGGCAAGTCCACCTTGTTCAACCGCCTCACGCGCAGCCGCGATGCGCTGGTGGCCGATTTGCCGGGGCTCACGCGGGATCGGCAGTACGGCCGCGGCCGCGTCGGACCCATTCCCTACATCCTCGTCGACACCGGCGGCTTCGAGCCGGACAGCAAGGCGGGAGTCACCGCGCTGATGGCCAAGCAGACGCGGCAGGCGCTGGTCGAGGCCGATCGCATCCTGTTTCTCGTCGATGCCCGTGACGGCCTGACCCCGCACGACGAAGATATCGCCCAGGAGTTGCGCCGCTTCGGCGATCGCGTCGTGCTGGTCGTGAACAAAGCCGAGGGCCGTCCGCATCACGTGGTAGCGGCCGAATTCCATCCGCTCGGGCTTGGCGATCCGGCCGTGATCTCGTCGGCACACGGCGATGGCGTGGCGGCCATGATCGACTTTGCACTCGCCCGTTTCGTCAGCGCGGAACCCTCGCGGCACGAGGGGGCGGAGGCCGGCGCGCCCGCATCGAAATCCGCCGATCCGCGGCTCGACGATGGCGAAGCCGCGCCGGCGAACGATCCCGGTCGGCCTGCCGATGGCGCCAGCGGCGACGGCACGCGGGCCGACGTGCACGCAGACGAGATCCCGAAAGGGCCGGTGCGCATCGCGGTCATCGGACGTCCGAACGCTGGCAAGTCGACGCTGATCAACGCTTTGATCGGCGAAGAGCGTCTGGTTGCCTTCGACCTTCCCGGCACCACCCGCGATGCGGTCACGGTGCCCTTCGAGCTTCGCGGCCGCTCGTATGAGCTCATCGATACCGCCGGCGTGCGGCGCCGCAGCCGCGTCAGCGAGGCGATCGAGAAATTCTCCGTCATCAAGGCCTTGCAGGCCGTCGAGGCCAGCCATGTGTGCGTGCTGCTGCTCGATGCAACCGAAGGCATCGCCGAGCAGGACACGCGCCTGGCAGGCTATGTGCTCGAAGCGGGCAGGGCGTTGGTGGTTGCCGTCAACAAATGGGACGCGCTGGACGCACCGGAACGCGACTGGCTCAAGCAGACGCTGGAGCGCAAGTTTCACTTCCTTTCGTTCGCGCGCTTCCTGTTCGTCTCGGCGCTGCGTGAGCAGGGTTTGCCGTCGATCATGCGCGCCGTCGATGAAGCCTGGCGTGCCGCCATCAAGCCGCTGTCCACGCCGCGACTGACGCGAACCCTGCACGAGGCGGTTGCCAAACAGCAACCGCCGCGCAAGGGAATCATTCGTCCCAAGCTGCGCTATGCGCATCAGGGCGGACGCAATCCGCCGATCATCGTCATCCACGGATCGGCCCTCGAGCATGTGCCGGATGCCTATCGGCGCTACCTCGAAGGCGTGTTCAGGCGCGACTACGGTCTCGAGGGCACGCCGCTACGGATCGAGTTCCGCTCCGGGCGTAATCCATACGCCTGATGCCAGCGTTGGCAAGGCAATCCGAAGAGCTGCGATGATTGATCCTCGAAGCGCGTGTTCCGCGAAGATGGTGGTTTTTTCGCCTTGAATGTTGGTCAGAAGCAACGCCTGCGTCCGGCAACACCGAATCAGGGGCGGTGAATCCACCGTTTCGTGCTGTATCGATTCCCAGTTGCCGTTTTTCGGTTAGCATTGATTCGAGTGGTGCGCTGCCGGTGAGTGTCCATTCCGGCCACGAGCGCCGCACACAATTACTCCTCCACCAGAACAAGACTCTGGAGCATCCATGAGCAACAAAGGGCAGCTTCTACAAGACCCGTTCCTCAATCTTCTCCGTAAGGAACACGTCCCGGTCTCGATTTACCTGGTCAACGGCATCAAACTGCAAGGCCAGATCGATTCCTTCGACCAGTACGTCGTCCTGTTGCGCAACACCGTCACCCAGATGGTTTACAAGCACGCGATCTCGACCGTCGTCCCGGGCAAGCCGGTGTCCTTCCAGGCTGAAGGCCAGACCGAGGAATGATCCCGAGCGCGCCCGCAGCGCGCACCGCCGGCGTTGCCGCGCGGGACGACAGGCTCGGGTGTCTGCTGGTCGGTGTCGGCCCGGCCGGCCGGCCGTACGACGAATCCAACCTCGACGAACTCGCCGCGCTCGCGGAGTCGGCGGGTTTTCGCGTCGATGGCCGCCATGCACTGCGCCGTGCGAAGCCGGATGCGGCCTTGTTCATCGGTCGTGGCGCGGCCGACCGGATCCAGGAGACTCTGCGTGCCGATGCGGTCGATGTCGTGGTCTTCGACAATGCGCTGGGGGCGGTGCAGCAGCGCAACCTTGGCGAGCAGTGGCAGCTACCGGTGCTCGATCGAACCGAGCTGATCCTGGAGATTTTTTCCCGCCGCGCGCAAAGCCGCGAGGGCAAGCTGCAGGTCGAACTGGCACGCCTGGAGCATCTGAGCGCCCGCCTGGTGCGTGGCTGGACCCACCTCGAACGTCAGCGTGGCGGTATCGGTGCGCGCGGCGGCCCGGGTGAGAAGCAGGTCGAACTCGACCGGCGGATGTTGCGTGCGCGGGTCAAACGGCTGCGCGCCGATCTCGAGCAGGTGCGGCGCCAGCGTGCCAACCGTCGGCGTGCGCGCGAGCGATCCGGTGTGTTTCGTGTGTCGCTCGTCGGTTATACCAATGCCGGTAAGTCGACCTTGTTCAATCGCCTTTCTGGCGCGGCGAGTCTGTCTGCCGACCAATTGTTCGCCACGCTCGACACGCTGACCCGCCGGGTCATGGTGGCGCCGGGGGTCCAGGTCATGCTGTCCGATACGGTCGGGTTCGTGCGCGACCTGCCCCATGCGCTGGTCGATGCGTTCAAGGCGACCCTCGAAGAGACGGCACAGGCCGACCTGCTGCTGCACGTGATCGATGCGTCCGCGCCCGATCGCGCCGAACAGATCCATCAGGTCCAGCAGGTTTTGCGCGAGATCGGTGCCGACGGCATTCCCATCATCGAGGTTCTCAACAAGACCGATCGGCTGCCTGCGGACCACCTGCCGGCAACGCGCATGGCCGCGCCCGAGCAGGCAGACGAGCTTGCCCCGTGTGATAGCATCGCGCAGGTTCCCGTAAGCGCCCTGACCGGGGCCGGCATCGATGTCTTGCGGCGCGCGATTGCGCGTCAGGCGGCGGCACCGACATTCGCCGGCGCAGGGCATGCAGGCCACGACGGGGTGAGCCCGCCATCCGATGCCAGCAATGCCGACGACAGGCATGCCGGGCGAGGTGACGATGATTGGTGCGACGGCCGTTGATGCGCGGCAGCGGGGCGCACGCCAGGATTTCTCCCTACCCACACCCGACGATCCCGACGAGATGCGTAAGCTGGCACGACTATTCCCATCGCTGAATGACCCAGGCTGGGGACGAAACCAACAAGGCGGCGGTGACAACCAGCGGCCGGGCAACAACAATCAGGGCGACGGCCCACCCGATCTGGACGAGCTCTGGCGCGATCTGAATCGCCGCCTGAACGGCATGTTCGGTCGCGGCGGGCGGCAGGGGCCTCCCACCACCGGTGGCGAGGGGCCCACGATGCGCGGCGCCGGCATCGGTCTGGCCGTGCTGTTGCTGGTGGCCTTGTTGCTATGGCTCGGTAGCGGCTTCTACATCATCCAGGAAGGCCAGTCATCGATCGTGCTTCGCTTCGGGCAGTTCACGAAGCAGATCGACCAGGCCGGTGTCAACTGGCGCTTCCCTTATCCCATCGAGTCCAACGAGTTGGTCAACACGCAGCAACTGCGTACGGTCGAGGTCGGTTATCGCAACGAGGTGCGTCGCAAGACGCTGCGTGAGTCACTGATGCTCACGCTCGATCAGAGCATCGTCGACATTCAGTTCGCGATGCAATACCGTATCAGCCGACCGGCCGACTTCTTGTTCAACAACCGCATGACCGTGCCCGAGGAAATCGTGCGCCAGGCGGGTGAAGCGGCGATGCGCGAGATCGTCGGCCGCACCGGCATCGACCAGGTCCTTTTCGAGGAAAAGGAGGACGTTGCGCGTCGTGCCAGCCAGCTGGTCCAGGACATCCTCGACCGCTATGGTGCGGGCGTGACCATCGTCGATGTCACCATTCAGCAGGTGCAGCCGCCCGAGCAGGTCCAGGAGGCCTTCGAAGACGCGAACAAGGCGGCCCAGGATCGCGAGCGCCTGATCAACGAGGGCCAGGCCTATGCCAACGACGTGATCCCGCGCGCCCGCGGTGCCGCCGCGCGTATCGCACAGGAAGCGGAAGGTTACAAGGCGTCGGTCACCGCCAGCGCGCAGGGTGATGCCACGCGCTTCAACAAGCTGCTGGCCGAGTACAGCAAGGCGCCCGAAGTCACGCGTGACCGGCTTTATATCGAAACCATGCAGCAGGTGCTGGGCAACACCAGCAAGCTGCTGCTGGATTCCCCGTCCAACAGTCTGCTCTATCTGCCGGTCGACCGCCTGATGGGTGGTCGTCAAGGGCAGGGTGCCGCCTCCGATGCCAGCGATGCCGCCCAGGCCGCGGCAGCCGCCAGCGGCGAGTACAACCAGCCGGTGACCCGCGCGCGTGACCGCGACGCGATGCGACTCGGTCGTGATCGCGAACTCGCACGCTGAACAGGATTCCCCGACATGAATCGTTTTTTTCCGTTGGCCATCGTGCTCGTGATCGTGCTGCTGCTCGCGTCCACGGTCTTCTTTCGCGTCGATCAACGCCAGTTCGCGGTACGTTTCGCGCTCGGCGAGATTCGCGAAGTGATCGACAAGCCGGGTCTCTACTTCAAATGGCCGGCACCGTTCCAGAACATCGACTATCTGGACAAGCGCATCCTGACCATCGATAACGCCGACTCCGATCGCTTCGTCACCGCCGAGAAGCTGAATCTCGTGCTCAACTACTACGTCAAGTGGCGCATTTCCGATCCGCGTCAGTACGTGGTGTCGGCGCTCGGTAACGAACGTATCGCCACCGACCGCATCCTGCGCAGCCTGCGCGATGCCTTGCAGAACGAAGTCGCCAAGCTCACGGTTGCCGATGTCATCTCGCTGCAGCGTGACAAGCTCATGGAGCGCGTGCGCAGCAAACTCGACCGCGACTCCGACACCATCGGTGTCGAGGTCGTCGATGTGCGCCTGAAGCGGGTCGATTTCGAATCCAACGTGCAGGAGCGGGTGTACGCGCGCATGCAGTCGGAGCGCAAGCGCGTGGCCAACGAGCGTCGCGCGACCGGCTCTGCGGAGTCCGAGAAGATTCGTGCCGATGCCGAGCGCCAGCGCGAGGTGATCCTGGCCGAGGCCAATCGGGACGCCCAGACGTTGCGGGGCGAGGGCGACGCTGCAGCGGCCAAGGCCTATGCCGAAGCCTTCGGCGCCGATCCCGAATTCGCCGAGTTCTACCGCAGCCTCGAGGCCTACCGCGCGACCTTCCGTGATCGTAGCGACGTGCTCGTGCTCGACCCCAGCTCGGAGTTCTTCAAGTACTTTCGGCGCAACAACGCGGAACCGACCACCGCCCAGCAATGAGCGGCGATACGCTGCTGGCCGCGCTCGGACTCATGCTGCTGTTCGAGGGCCTGATGCCTTTCCTGGCGCCAGGCCGATGGCGGGAGTTGTTCGCCCGAATCGCGACCATGCGTGACGGGCAAATCCGCTTCATGGGCCTGGTGGCCATTGCGCTCGGTCTGATCATCCTGCAGGTAGGGTGATTCTGGCGAGACCTGCCTCGATGTCGGGGCAGGCCAGCGGAAAGGCGCTGTTACAATACGCGGTTTTGCCTCGTCCGTCGTTTGCCATGCCCCGTTGGCAATTGCCCCCCAATGTTTCCGATGCACTGCCCGTCGAGGCGCGGCGCATCGAGGATCTGCGCAGAACCCTGCTCGATCACAGTCGTGGCTACGGCTACGAGTTGATTTCCCCGCCCCTGATCGAGAATCTCGAGGCGCTGCTGACAGGGTCGGGCAGTCGCATGGCCCTGCGCACGTTCAAGACAGTCGATCAGCTGACCGGGCTGACCCTCGGGGTGCGGGCGGATATGACGCCGCAGGCGGCGCGCATCGATTCGCACATGCTCGACCGCGACGGTGTCACCCGTCTCTGCTATGCCGGCTCGGTCCTGCACACGCTGCCGTTCGCACTGCGTGCCACCCGTGAGCCGGTGCAACTGGGCGCGGAATTGTTCGGTCACCAGGGGCTCGAGGCCGACCTCGAGATTCTCGAGCTGATGCTCGAGTCGTTGCGGCTCGCCGGCATGCGGGAATTGCGCCTCGATCTGACCCATTCCGCCTTGGTACCGGCCTTGCTCGACATCGCACGCGCGACGGGAGATTGGCCGCAGGCCGAGTTCGACACCGACGCCTTGTATGCGCTACTGGTGCAAAAAGACGCGAGTGGCCTGGTGGATCTGCTCGATGGCTGCCCCGGCGTGGTGCGCGACGCCTTGCTTGCGCTGACGACCTTGTACGGCCCGGTCGGTCCGGCCGACACGCGGGTCCTGGATGATGCGCGCCGTCGGCTGCCGGCGTCGCCCGCCATCGACGCGGCTCTGAACGACTTGGGCGAGCTGGTCGGGTCGCAGCTCTGGCGCCGTCTCGGCGGTGTCGAGCTATCCGTCGATCTGGCCGACCTGCAGGGCTATCATTATTACAGTGGCGTGAGCTTCGCGGTCTTCGGCGCCGGCGCGAACGGGCATGCGATGCATGCCGAGGCACTTGCGCGTGGCGGGCGTTACGACGGCATCGGCGCGGCCTTCGGCCGTGCCCGTCCGGCGGTGGGCTTTTCGCTGGAGCTGCGCACGCTGGTGGCGTTGGCCGGCCAGTCTACCGGGCCGGTTCGCCCCAAGGCCATCCGTGCCCCGTGGGTCGACGACGCGGCGCTGCGGATCGCCATCGCTGCGTTGCGCAGCGACGGGGAGATCGTCGTGCAGGCATTGCCGGGCCACGAACCGGAACCACAGGAATTCGAATGCGCGCACGAGCTTGTCGAGCGCGACGGGCAGTGGGTAGTCATCGAACTGGTAGAGCGCGAATGAGCAAGAGCGTGGTGATCATCGGCACGCAGTGGGGCGATGAAGGCAAGGGCAAGATCGTCGACTGGCTGACCGAGTCGGTCGATGGCGTCGTACGCTTTCAGGGCGGTCACAATGCCGGCCACACGCTCGTGATCGGCGATCGTCGGCAGGTATTGCGCTTGATCCCGTCGGGCATCCTGCGCGAGAACGTCACTTGCTACATCGGCAACGGCGTGGTGTTGTCGCCCTCGGCGCTGCTGGAAGAGATTGCCGAACTCGAGGCGGCGGGCGTTCGTGTTCGAGAGCGGCTGCGCATCAGTCAGGCGTGCCCGCTGATCCTTCCCTATCACGTTGCACTCGACCAGGCGCGTGAGCGACAGCGGGGCGAGGCACGTATCGGCACGACCGGCCGGGGCATCGGTCCTGCCTACGAGGACAAGGTCGGTCGACGCGCCCTGCGCGTGCACGATCTGTTCGAGCCCGAGCGTTTTCGCGCGCGGGTGGCCGAGAATCTCGAGTTGCACAATTTCGTGCTCGAAAAGATGCTCGGCGCCGAGCCGCTCGATCCGGACTCCGTGGCCGATCAGGTCCTTCATCAGGCGGAGCAGATCAAGCCCTTGGTCGCCGACGTCCCCGCCTTGCTCTACGAGGCGCTTCAACAAGACAAGAAGCTCTTGTTCGAGGGCGCGCAAGGTGTCCTGCTCGACGTCGATCACGGCACCTACCCGTATGTCACGAGTTCGAACTGCGTCGCCGGCGCAGCAGCGGCCGGCGCCGGAGTCGGCCCGGGCGCGCTTGGTCTGGTGCTCGGCATCGTGAAGGCTTACACGACGCGGGTGGGCTCGGGTCCGTTTCCGACCGAGTTGCACGACGACATCGGTGCCAGCCTGGCCACCCGCGGCAAAGAGTTCGGGTCCGTCACGGGCCGTCCGCGGCGCTGCGGCTGGTTCGACATCCCCGCGCTGCGCCGTTCGGTGCAGATCAACGGGGTTGGATCGCTGTGCCTGACCAAACTCGATGTTCTCGACGAGCTCGACGAGGTCCAGATCTGCACCGGCTATCGGCTCGATGACCGTGAGGTCGACCTGCTGCCGCTTGGTGCGGATTCCCTCGCGCGCTGCGAACCGATCTACGAGACCATGCCGGGCTGGCGCGACAACACCTTCGGTGTCACCGCCTACGACGATCTGCCGCGTGCGGCGCGTGCTTACATCGAACGCCTGCAGCATCTGATCGGGGTGCCGATCGACATCGTGTCGACCGGACCCGAGCGCGACCAGACCATTCTGCGTCGGCATCCATATGAAATCGCGCGGGAGTCCCGATGAACGATCTCCACGTCTCCTGGGACGAGTACAACCGCCTCATCGAGAAGCTTGCGGTTCGCATCTGGGACTCGGGCTGGGACTTCGATGCGATCGTCTGCCTGGCGCGCGGCGGGTTGCGCCCCGGCGACGTGCTCTCGCGCGTGTTTCGAAAGCCGCTTGGTGTCTTGTTCACCAGCTCGTACCGGGAGAAGGCGGGCATGCTGCAAAGCCGCCTGTACATTTCCGAGCACCTGACCAGCGCGCAGGAACTACCCGGGCCGCGATGGCTGCTGGTCGATGATCTGGCCGATAGCGGGCAGACCCTGAAGAGCGTCCAGGAAGAGTTGCTTGCGCGGCACTCGCAGTTGCAGGAGATTCGCAGCGCCGTCATCTGGCGCAAGGGGATTTCCGAGACCGTGCCCGATTACGAGCTCGAGGTGCTGCCGACGAATCCGTGGATCCACCAGCCGTTCGAGGTCTATGACCACCTGGGTCCGTCCGACCTCAAGGCGCGGTGGGGGTGACGCACGCAGGTGCTTTGCTTTCTGGGCCTGAGCATGGAAAAGGCCGACTGTCGTCGGCCTTTTGTATTTGGTGCCCAGAAGAGGACTCGCCCACGTTCCGCCGGCCCGGCCCGGCTGGTAGGCCGGGCCCTTCTCGTCCTCACGCAAAGCACGCAGGTGCTTTGCTTTCTGGGCCTCGAAATAGAAAAGGCCGACTGTCGTCGGCCTTTTGTAACTGGTGCCCAGAAGAGGACTCGAACCTCCACAGTGTTTCCACCACTAGGACCTGAACCTAGCGCGTCTACCAATTCCGCCATCTGGGCTGATTCCCGGGCCGGCGGGCGGGATTCGCTTGGGCGTTATGATCTGCACAAACGTGGCCCCGCTCGGGCCAAAGAGAGGCGAAGTTTAATGATGCGGGGCGATTTGTCAAATCTGGCCATCGGGCGCGATCGTAAGCACGCGACGATGCATGACCGGATCGTTTGGATGCGCAGGATGATCGTTCAATGGTGACGCTCGAACGGGCGTGGGCGCCGCCCACCCGCGAGAAGATTCTCGAAACCCTGCGTGCGGCCGATCGTCCGATGACCCCCGATGCCTTGGCCGAGCGCCTGGGCGTGCTCGAGCCCGAGCGGCGGCAGATACTCGAGCGGCGTCTGGCGGCCATGGAGCGCGACGGGCAACTGCTGCCCAATCGCAAGGGCGTGCTGTTGCTGGCCAGCCGGCTCGACTTCATCGCGGGCAGGGTGATCGGCCATCGCGACGGTTTCGGATTCGTGCGCCGCGACGAAAGCGGTCCCGATCTGTTCCTGCCGCCGCCGCAAATGGACAAGGTCATGCACGGCGACCGGGTGCTGGTCAAGGTGGCCGGCACGGATTCCCGCGGGCGCGAGGAGGCGGCGATCGTCGAGGTCACCGAGCGCGCCAATCGATTGCTCGTCGGGCGGTTCCTGAACGAGCGCGGTGTGGCCATCGTGGTGCCCGAGGACAATCGCATCAAGCACGACATCCTGATCGCACCCGGGCATACGGGCGGGGCAGCCCACGGCCAGGTCGTCACCTGCGAGGTCATCGAGCCGCCGACGCGCCAATTGCAGCCGATCGGCCAGATCCGCGAGGTGCTCGGTGACCTCGGCGACCCTGGCATGGAAATCGAGATCGCGGTTCGCAAGTTCGACGTGCCGCATGAGTTCGACGCCGGCGCGCTGGCCGAAAGCGACGCCTTGCCCGATCAACTCGACGATCGCGACGTCGCTGGTCGCATCGACTTGCGCGATGTGCCCTTCATCACCATCGACGGGGCGGATGCGCGCGACTTCGACGACGCGGTCTATTGCGAGCCGCGTCTGAGTTCGGGAAAGAAGGCTCGCCGCAGTGGTTTTCGTCTGCTGGTTGCGATTGCCGACGTGTCGCACTACGTGCAGCCCGGATCGCAGCTCGACGCAGCGGCAGCCGAGCGAACCACGTCGGTTTACTTCCCGCGTCGGGTGATTCCGATGTTGCCGGAGAAGCTGTCCAACGGTCTTTGCTCGTTGAACCCGGCCTGCGATCGACTGGTGATGGTCTGCGACATGGTCGTCACTGAGGCCGGCAAGGTGCGCGCGTACCAGTTCTACGAGGCGGTCATTCATTCGGCTGCACGCGTCACCTACGATGAGGCCTGGGGTTTCCTGTCGGGGCGGCGGCAGGCGGCCAGCGAGCGTCCCGATGCCGTGCGCCTGCTCGACGATGCGGCGCTCGAGCAAAGGTTGTTTGCGTTGGCCGACGTATTTCGCGTCCTGCTGGCGGCCCGCGGTGAACGCGGTGCACTCGAGTTCGAGTCCACCGAGACTCGTATCGAGTGTGATCAGGCCGGTCGCATCACACGCATCGTTCCCGTGGTCCGCAATGATGCGCACCGGCTGATCGAAGAGGCCATGCTGGCAGCGAACGTTTGTGCGGCAGATCTGGTGCGTCGGCGAAAGCATCCATGCCTGTATCGAATCCACGAGGGCCCGACTCCCGAGAAGCTCGCTCAGTTGAAGGTTTTCCTGAAATCCACCGGCCTGAGTCTGGGGGGCGATGATTCCCCCGAACCGGCGGATTTCGCTGACTTGACGCGCCGGATCGCCAATCGACCGGACACCTTGCTGTTGCAGACCATGATCCTGCGCTCGATGCAGCAGGCGATCTATAGTCCGGACAATGCCGGACATTTCGGCTTGGCCTATCCGGCGTACACGCACTTCACGTCGCCGATCCGCCGCTACCCGGATCTGCTCGTGCACCGTGTCATCAAGGCGCTGCTGGCGGACGAGCGTTACGAGCCCGAGCCTCTGCCGGCCGAGTCTGGCGATGAGCCGGCTCCCGCAATGACCCGTGGCCGGCGAGGCCGCGCGGCCGACATCGGTGATGCCCGGGGGCACGCGAACCGCCTCCACGAGCGATGGCAGGCGATCGGGGCCACCTGTTCGGTCAACGAACGGCGGGCCGACGACGCTTCGCGCGACGTGCAGGCCTGGCTGAAGGCGCAGTACATGCGCGACCGGGTGGGCGACGAGTATCAGGGGCGCATCACGGGGGTCGCTCCGTTCGGTGTGTTCGTCACGCTCGATGCGCTCTATGTCGAGGGGCTCGTACACGTCTCGGAACTTGGGAGCGAGTATTTCCGCTACAACGAGGCCGGGCATGAGCTGCGCGGCGAGCGCACCGGCTTGCGTTTCCGGCTGACCGATGCGATCACGGTGCAGGTGGCGAGGGTCGATCTCGAGGCGCGCCGCATCGAGTTCCGCCTGGTGGCCGGCGACGGCTCCGTCGCCCGCGGAAACGGTGAGAACCCGCCCCGCAAGAAGCCCCGCAAGGCAGCGCCGGCACCCGACGCGAGCGTTCGTGACGCGAGGGTGGCGCGCCAGAAGGGCCGAGCCAAGCCGCGCAAGAGCGCGTCGCGCCCGTCGTCGGGGCGCTCGCGGACACCGCGTCGCGGACGCCGATGATCAACTCGTCCGGAGCGGACTGCTGACATGTTGCTGGTTGGTTTCCATGCTGTCATCGGGCGACTGAAGCGTGCGCCCGAGACGATCACCGAACTCTACGTCGACCAGACGCGCAACGATCCGCGCATGGCCGAGCTGCTGCGCCGAGCCGAACAGGCGGGTGTGAGGCTGTTGCAGGTCGAATCCAAGCGGCTCGACAGGCTGGGCCGTAGCCGCCGCCATCAGGGCGTGGTCGCCTTCGCCGAGGCGGCGTTCGAGCCGCCTACCCTGGAATCGCTGATCGCGGACATCGACGGCCCGGCGCTGTTGCTGATCCTCGACGGTGTCACCGACCCGCGCAATCTGGGCGCCTGTCTGCGGGTGGCGGACGGTGCCGGGGCGCACGCGGTCATCGCGCCCAAGGATCATGCCTGCCAGCTCACGGATGTCGCGGTGCAGACCGCGAGCGGCGCTGCCGAATCCGTGCCGTATGTCATGGTGACCAACCTGGCGCGGGCCATGGACCAGCTTCAGGAGGCGGGCATCTGGACGGTTGGCATGACTGACGACGCCGGCCAGAATCTGTTCGAGCTCGACCTGCCGGAGTCGGTTGCCTGGGTACTGGGAGCGGAGGGAAGGGGACTGCGTCGCCTGACTCGGGAGCGCTGCGACTTTCTTGGTGCCATTCCGATGCAAGGGGCGATCAGCAGCCTCAATGTCTCGGTGGCGGCCGGAGTGGCGCTCTATGAGTCCGTGCGCCGCCGCCTCGCGCGGTAGTCCCACGGCGGTTCGGGTTTCGGGTCGCGCCATAGGCCGAGCCCGCGCGCACGGGCCTCGCGTTCGGCAGCCGCATAGCGTTGCCGCTGGTCTGCAGGTTGTTCGTTCGCATAGCGCCGGAAGTGCCAGGCCGCGCCGGCCGCGAGCATGGCTCGACCGACATCCTCGCCGCGCACGACGAGATCGGCTACCAAGCGGCCGTAGACATCCTTTTTCAATGGCTGCACGCGCAATTGCGAGCCGTCGCCCAGCAGCTTGACGAGGCGTTGCCGGGCTTCCAGGCCGTAGGCCTGCGATCGTTCCGGAGCGTCTATGCCGGCGAGCCGCACCCGCCATGGCCGGCCGGCGGCATCGAAGAGTTCGAAGCTGTCGCCATCGGCCACGCGGCCGATGCGTAGCGGTCCGACCGGACCCGCGGGTCGTTCCGAGTCGGTCGCGCCGACGTCGCCGGCGCCAGGGCGACAGGCAACGCCCATCGAACCGACCAGGACCAGCAACACGCGTCGGCGCGTCGCCGATGCAGTGGCGATCGAGAACAGTGTTCGCGCCACGGAACGCGCCTCACCGGCTGCCGTCATTGCCGCTTGCTGGCGCAGTGCGGAACCGGCCGATCGAGTTCGGCGCGCAGACGCGCGCACTCGCCGTGTGCATGGCAGCCACCCACATGGTCGTTGACCAGACCCATCGCCTGCATGAACGCGTATGCGGTCGTCGGTCCGACGAAGCGCCAGCCGCGCCGCTTGAGATCATTGGACATCGCACGGGCGGCGGTGCTGGTGACGCGGCTGCGGACTTCGTCGTACGAGGCGGGGGCGTCGACATCGGCGTCGGTGGACTCGTAGCTCCAGAAATAGGCGGCCAGCGAGCCGAACGCCTCGGCCATCTCGATCGCGCGCCGGGCGTTATTGATAGTGGCCTCGATCTTGCCGCGATGGCGGATGATGCGCGCATCAGCGAGCAGCGTCTGCACCCGGGGGGAATCGAAACGCGCCACGCGCTCGAAGTCGAAGTTCTCGAAGGCGTCTCGGAATGCGTCGCGCTTGCGCAGGATGGTCAGCCATGACAAACCCGACTGGAAGCCTTCCAGGCAGATCTTCTCGAACAAGCGGCGGTCGTCGGTCACCGGGCGGCCCCACTCGTGGTCGTGGTAGGCGCAATAGGCCGGATCGCGCCCGCTCCAGGCGCAGCGCAGGGTTCCGGACTGCTCGTCGGGGAGCAGTCCGGCAGGTGGGGCATCGGGCGTCAAGAGGGTCTCCGTCGATCGGTCGTAGGTGAGTGTAGCGGCGCTGGTCTGCGCCTTGTGCCTTGGCTCGACGACAGGTCTCCGACAGCGCCCGCCTGCGACGCTTTCGGGCGGTTGCGTCGGCACCGCGTCGAAGCGATTCGACGATTGGATCATGGCTCGGCATCGGCTACCACTGGCGCTCGGGAGTCGCCCGGACGGTCGGTTCCCATGGCCGAGCCACTCGATCGTGGCGCGACGTCGATCGACCGACGACACCCGGACCCACGGCCGCTGGTCGGCCGCGATGACCGCTCGGCGGGACGATACGGCGACCTCCGGACCCATTTCCCATACTGTTTGCTCGTGTCACTTCGGGGTCGGAAAGCATGTCGCAATTCCCTGTTCGTCGTCGGATGGGGGGATTCACGCTGATCGAGGCGATGACCGTCATCGCGATCACCGGAATCCTTCTGGCCACAGGCTTGCCGGAACTCGCCAACTTCAGTGCCCAGCGCGCGACTGCGTCCGCGGCCAATGCCTTGGCGAGTTCGCTGCGCATGGCGCGGGCCGAGTCCATCAAACGCGGCATTCCGGTCACCGTGTGTCCTTCGACCAATGCGAACAATCTTGCGCCACGCTGCAATGGCGGCGCAGGCGACTGGGCCCAGGGCTGGATCGTGCTCGCCGACGGCGGTGCGATCGGCGCATTCAATCCCGGCGACCGTGTCGTGCAGGTACAACCGACCTGGACGACGGTTGGCAGCATCACGAGCGTATCGGCGGGCGGCGGGGTCGGCGTGACCTTCTTCCCGACCGGCATCGCAATCGGCGGCCAGCGGGATTTCACCTTTCTGGCCAAGAGCGGCGGGACGACCGAGACCGTCGAGTCATTGAGTGTTCGCCTGTGCACCGACACGACCGGCGGAACCAGAACCATGAGGTTTGATCAGGCATGCTGAACCAACACGATTTGCAGGATCGCGCGCGGCGGGCGTTGTGCGCGCCGGTGGATCAGCGCGGCTCGTCTCTGCTCGAGATCATGATTGCCGTGGTGATCCTGTCGATGGGCATGCTGGCGTTCGTCAACATGCAGGCCGTCGCCATGGCCAGCGGCAAGATGGCGCAGTTTCAATCGGTCGCGGCGCAGCTTGCAAGTGACTTCTCCGACCGAATGCGTGCCAATACGCAGGCTGCGTTGGCCGGCGACTACCAGTTCAACACAGGCTACACGCCCGGTCCGGTCGCCGTGCCGGTGTGCGCGGTTCCGGGCAACTGCACCCCGCAGGAGATCGCCCGCATCGATATCGCGGTGTGGCGCAACATCGCCGCGGACGAACTCCCCGGCGGCGGCATGTTCTCCTTGATGGATCCGGCCTTTCCGGCACCACCGGCCTCGCCGGTGCGAGCCATGGACTTCTGGGTCATCTGGCGAGATCCCGCGCTCGAGGGCGCCGACGACGCCGGCGAGAACTGTCCCGCCGCCGTGCTCGGTGCCGGCGCCGATGCCCTGAACTGTATGCACTTCCGGATCGTCATATGAAGCATTCGAATCCAACGAGCTCGGCGCGCGGAAATCAATACGGGCGCACGATGGTCGAACTCATGATTTCGCTGGTGCTCGGCCTGGTCGTGCTCGGTGCCGTCATGAACACGGTGGCCAGCAACGGCGCCGGCGGCCGTACCGCAAATGGTGTTTCGAAGCTCAATGAAGACGCCCAGGTTGCTTTGAACCTGGTGTCGTCGCACCTGCGCATGGGCGGGTTCTCGCTGCCCCGGATCAACGGTATCCCGGGGCTGCGGGCGACCAACTACAACGGCATGCCGATTCGCGGTTGCGACTCGCGCTTCGCGAATCCGACTACGCCCAACCAGGAGGTTCTGGCCTGTGCGGGGTTCAATCAGCCCAATGCGGTCGCGGTCGCGTACGAGGCCGATCAGTTCAATTCGCTCACCCTGGTTCCGGGCCAGCCCACCGACTGCCTCGGCCAGGCCTTGGCGGCCCAGGCGTCGCCATTCGCTGGCAACTTCTTCCTCGCTCAGAACCGGTTCTGGATTCGAACGAATGCCGGTCAACCGGAGCTTGTCTGCGCAGGCGGCGGTGACAATTTCGCGACTCCCCAGGTGATGATGCGCAACGTCGAAGACATGCGCCTGACCTATGGTGTCGGCGACATGGTGACCGGCCCGTTCGGCAACACGATTCTCGAGGGCCGGGTGCGCGACTACCTGACCGCGGCGCAGCTCGATGCGCATCCGGTCTACGGACTGGAACCGGCGGCCGATCGTTGGCGCCGGGTCAGCAGCGTGCGCGTCTGTCTGCAGCTACGTAGCGACGACAACATGGCCGATGCGCCCACGCCCTACGTCGACTGCTTCGGTGCCGTCATCACTCCGGCCGACCGGCGACTGCGGGTTGCCGTGACGACGACGATCAATCTGCGCAATACCACCGATGCGGGGCTAGGAACATGATCGGCTTCATTCCCCCCTCGCAGAGACCTTCGATGCAGGAACGCGGCATTGCCCTGCCGGTGGCGCTGATCCTGCTGGCGGTGATCGGACTGAGCTCGATCACGATCATGCGATCGAGCACCTTCGGCGCCATGATCGCGGGCAATCTGCGCCAGGGCCAGCTCGCGATGCAGGCTGCCGAGGCGGCATTGCGCTTCTGCGAGCGGCAGGTCATGAGCGGCGCACCCGCGGTGCCGGTGCAGCCGATTCCCGCGGTCGCCAGCGACACACCCACCGCCTGGAACAACGTCGCGAACTGGGCCGCGGGCGCCGGCATGGTCGTCACCTTGCCGAACAACGTCGTCGATTCGGCGGCCGCTGGCATCCGGTACGCGCGTGCACCCGAGTGCATGGTCGAGCGTATGGAACTCCTCGCGGTGCGGGGCGCCATGGACGAGGAGGCTTTTCAGATCACGGCCCGTGGCTTTTCGCCCAACTTCCGCTCGGATGCCAATGGTGCGATCAACGGCGCCGAGGTCTGGCTGCAGTCGACGATTCGCTACACCCCCTGACGTGTCTCATCGCGGAGCAAGCGCATGATCCGTATCGCAAACTATCGACCCTCCGTGGAGCGCGTCCTGGCCGGGCTTGCGCTGCTGCTTGCGTGGACGACCGCGTCCGCCATTCCCACCCAGTCGCCATTGCTGTCTCGCGACGGTGTCGCCGGTTCGCCGAACGTGATGTTCACGCTCGATGACAGCGGCTCGATGGAGTGGTACTACATGCCCGACAACCATTACGTCGGGACCTCCGGCACCAATGGTTACGAGGAAGGTTGGGATCCCTCAGAGGTGAATTCCTGGCCCTGGGACAAGAGCCGGTTCATCGCGACGACGCAGGATTCGTACACGGTACGCAACCGCTCGTCCGATTTCAACCTGGTGTACTACAACCCGGCGATTCGCTACGTGCCGTGGGCGAACAGCGACGGCTCCTCGATGCCGGACTCGCCGCCCACCGCCGCCTGGGTGGAGCCGATGGCACACGGACGCGGCACGGCGGATCTCACCGGCGTGCGCAATCAGTTCGCGCGTTGGTGCACGGCCAGCGGATGCAGCAATCAGACCCTCCAATACGCGCCTGCGACCTACTTCGTCCACAACGGTGGCAGCTTCAGTTCGGCAGGCAATTACACCCGGGTTCGCATCGCCGACGCCGCGTCGTTCACGCGTCCCGACAGCCGCACCGACTGCGCGCCTGCGGGAGCTGGCCTGCGCTCGTGCAGCCAGGCCCAGGAATATCAGAACTTCGCCAACTGGTTCACCTATTACCGCAAGCGCATTTTCATCGCGATCGGTGGCACCACGCGTGCATTTGCCGCTCAGGGCGAGGGCATGCGTGTCGGCTACGGCAGCATCAACAAGGGATCGAGCAGCGTCGATTCGGTGAGCACTCCGGTCGTCGAACGCGGGGTTCGGCCGTTCGCCGGGGCGGATCGCGACGCCTTTTTCTCTTGGTTGAGCACCCAGTTCGCCTCCGGTGGCACCCCCCTGCGGCGCGCGATGGATTATGTCGGCCAGTACTACGAGCGCACCGACAATCGCGGCCCTTGGGGCGAGCGGCCGGGATTCAACGACGGCACCGAACATCTGGCCTGCCGGAAGTCGTATCACATCCTGATGACCGACGGCTACTGGAACGGGTCCAGTCCGGTCACGGCGGGCGCGAGGGCCAACGTCGACAACGGCACGGGACCGCTGATCACCGGTCCTGGTGGCAAGACCTTTCGCTATACGGCCATGCGCCCGTTTCGGGACAACACCAGCAGCACGCTCGCCGACGTGGCGATGTACTACTGGTATCGCGACCTGCGGCCCGATCTCGCCAACCGGGTGACGCCCGACACCGAGAGCCCGGCGTTCTGGCAGAACGTCGTGCAGTTCACGGTCGGCTTCGGCGTCAACGGTACCTTGAACCCGGAAACCGATCTGCCGGCTCTCGAATCCGGGGCACTGAGCTGGCCGTCTGTCAGTGGCGGCTCGAACACCACGATCGACGACCTCTGGCATGCAGCCGTGAACTCTCGCGGCCAATACCTGAATGCCTCCGATCCGGAGCAGTTCGCCACTTCGCTCACCTCGATCCTGCAGCAGATCTCGGAACGACAGTCGGCAGAGGGGGGCGCCGCGGTCACCAGTTCGACGCTCGAGGCGGACACGACCAAGTTCATTCCGAGCTACCAGTCGGGTAAGTGGACGGGCGAGGTTTTCGCCAAGCGTCTCGATGCGAACGGTTTGCCGGTCGGCGATCTCTGGTTGGCCTCGCGCAAGGTGCCCGATCCCGCGGCACGCAATCTCTGGCTTGGTCGCGGCGGCAATGCGACGCCGGTGCCGTTTCGTTGGGATTCCCTGACGGCCAGCGAGCAGGCGGCGCTCGGACCATTGGCCAGCGCGGACCTGATCGACTACTTCCGGGGTGTTCGGGCTCTCGAGGGCACGACTTATCGGGTTCGCGACGCAAACAGCGTGTTGGGCGACTTCGTGAATTCCACACCGGTTCTGATCGGTGATCTGCTCAACGAGCAGTATCAGTTCCTGCCCGACGGAGCCCCGGGAAAATCGACGTATCGAGCCTTCCTCGATCAGAAGAAGTCACGGCCCAAGGTGCTCTTCGTCGGCGCCAACGACGGCATGCTGCACGCGTTCTCGGCCACCACCGGTGCCGAGTTGTTCGGCTTCGTGCCGCAGGAGCATCTGCGCACCATCGGCGAATATGCGCAACCGTCGTATCAGCATCGCTTCTATGTCGATGGCCCGATGGTGGAGGCCGACGCCTACCTGGGCAGCTGGCGCAATCTGCTGCTCGGCTCGATGGGCGCGGGCGGTACGTCGATCTTCGCCATGGACGTGACCAATACGGCCAGCTTCGGCGCGAGCACCGTACGCTGGGAGTTCGACCATCAGAACATGGGCTACACCTTCTCGCCGCCCGCCGTCGGCGTCACGACCGGTGGAACCTGGGTCGCCGTGTTCGGCAACGGTGTGGACAGCAAAGGGGCCGATACGTCGGCCGCCAACAAGGCGCGACTGTTCGTCGTCAACCTGAGCACCGGCGCCTTGCTGAAGCAGATCAACCTGCCGGGCAATCGCAATGGGCTGGGCGGCGTGCGGCTGGTGAAGAATGCGCACAACCAGATCGTCGCCGGTTATGCGGGTGATCTGCAGGGCAACCTGTGGCGCTTCGACATGAGCGATCCGCTGCCTGGTGCCTGGTCGCTTGGCATGGGTGGCCAGCCGTTGTACACGGCGAAGTCGTCGAACACCGATCAGCCGATTCTCGGCACGCCCGAGTATGTCGTGCATCCGCAGGGCGGGCAGATGGTGATCTTCGGCACCGGCCAGTTGTTCATGGACGAGCATTTGACCGATACCTCTCTCCAAAGCCTGTACGGCATCTGGGACAAGAAGGCCGGCGATCTCGACAGCATCGCTTCGGACCGGGTCACCGCCAGCGATTCGATCGTCGCGCAGCGCTTCACCGGTACGGTCGGGACCGGAGCCGACGAGTACTACCTGGGCACGAACGACGCGATCGACTGGAGCGAGGACCGGGGTTGGCGGCTCGATCTGACCATCATGGCCGGGCAGCGGATGCTCTATCAGCCGGTGCTGGTCAGGGGCTACGTCCTGTTCAACACCGTCGTGCCGGGGTCAGGTGGCAGCAGTGCCGGCACCGTCGCCGACGCCTGCGAAGGTGGCGGCTCCACAGGCATCAACGTGTTGATCAATGCGCTCAACGGTGGCCAGTCGGTCAAGCCGATCATCGATACCAACGGTGACGGCGAGATCACCGACGCCGACCAGATGGTGAGCGGCTACAAGACCCAGGCCGACGGCTCCGACACGATCATGTACGGCAAGGACGGCACGATCGTGATCCAACGCGCGCTCGGCCAGACCACGGCCCAACTCCAGGGCCGTGCTCTGGAGCGCACTTGGCGCCAACTGATGACCATACCAAGGTAAACAATGATGACTATCGGACGAAACTTGCGGCCGTGCCGGCCATGGCAAAGTGGCTTCACATTGGTGGAGATCATGATCGCGTTGGCGGTGCTCGCCATCCTCACCGCGATCGCCGTGCCCAACTACTCCGAGTACGTGATGCGCACCGCGCGGGCGGATGCGCGGGCCACGATGATGGAGGTCAATCAGTTCATGCAGCGCTTTTACGCCATGAACAATGCCTACGACCGCAACCTGGCTGGCGCAGCGGTCGTACTGCCGACCGAGCTTCAACAATCGCCGCGTACCGGAACCCCGCGCTATCTGATCTCGCTGGTCGCGCTCACGCCGGATTCGTACAGGATTCGCGCCATTCCGGTGGGGCCTAGCGGAAGCGATGCCTGTGGTCGCCTGGTCCTGACGAGCACAGGTCGTAGGACAAGCCAGGGCCTGACCGCGGACGAGTGCTGGCGGTGATTGCATTCGATCATGCCGCGCCGAGAAGCGTTGATTCGGGGGCGATCGATGCCGAAGCCACTGCCTTCGCGCGGCGATCGATGACCGTCATGAAAAGACGCGACGCGCAAGCCCGTCCGTGACGGCAGGGGAGCGACGGGCGCTCCCTTTATCAGCTGGGTAGTGACGGCACGGGGCCGTCCAATCGAACTGCATCACCCGCGGCTCGCGGTTGACGCGGTTCGCGATCCCGCGAGGCCAGGATGAACAAGAACGATAGAACTATCAAGCAATCGGCGGGTGCGTCGCCCGCCAGTGGTGCCTGCGTCTCATCATCGATGTCGTCGCGAACGCCCGTGCGCCTGATCCTGGCTTGTCTGGGGATCACGCTGAACTGCGTGGCGATCGGGGCGCGATCGGAACCCGCCCAGATGCCGCTGTTGACCCGCGCAGGTTCGGGCGGCTCGCCGAATGTGATGTTCACCATGGACGACAGCACGTCGATGGAGCTGAACTACATGCCGGACGGCTTCCTGGGTGGGCTCCTGCCGGGGAACATCAACCTGATGAGTCTCGGTTTCGATCCGGCCGAGGCGGCGTCGGTGCCACTACCCAAGAGCAATTTCTTCGCGACCATTCCGGACGGTCAATCCACGCGAATGCGATCGCCGCAGCTCAACCTGATGTATTACAACCCGGAGGTGCGCTATCGGCCCTGGGTGCGTGCCGACGGCTCGCCAATGCCGGATGCGCCACCCACGGCAGCGCCGGTCCACCCGAGTTTCCCCGCCCAGGGGACGGTCAATCTGGTGGGCATTCGGAACAGCGTCACCGCCCGCTGGTGCACGGTGGATGGCTGCGATCCGAAAACGTTGCCATACGTGCCCGCGACCTATTTCGTCTTCAACGGCGGCAACCAGCTGGACCCGGTCAACTTTACGCAGGTTCGCATCGTCGACCATGGCAGCTTCGTCAGGGGCGCTCAGCGCACGGACTGCTCGCCCGGTGTTGGTGGCGGGCACGTCTGTACGCAGGCGCAGGAGTATCAGAACTTCGCCAATTGGTTCAGCTACTACCGAAGCCGAATCTTCTCGGCGATCGCCGCCTCGTCGCGTGCGTTCGGCGCTCAGGGCAGTGGTCTTCGCCTTGGCTATGCACTCATCAACACCACCGGCAAGATGATCGATGGCGTCGGCGGCCAGATCGTCGAGCGCGGTGTGCGCCAGTTCGAGGGCGCGGATCGCGAGGAGTTCTTCAACTGGCTGCACCGGATCCCTCCGATTGGTGGCACCCCATTGCAGCGAGCGGTCGATGGTGTGGGACAGTACTTCAGTCGCGCCGACAATCGCGGGCCCTGGGGCGCGACGCCCGGAACCAACGATGCGACACCCCATCTCGCCTGTCGACGCTCGTATCACGTCCTGGTGACCGACGGGGTCTGGACGAACAACAAACCCGCGCCGACCCCGGCCGCGAATGCCAACAACGACGGCACCAGCGGTCCGACGATCACCGGTCCCGGCGGGCAGAGCTTCACATATGTTCCGACGAGGCCATTCCAAGATGCCCACACCGGCACGCTGGCCGACGTTGCCATGTACTACTGGCGCCGAGACCTGCGGCCAGACCTCGACAACGTGCTGCCGGCGAGCAGTGCCGACCCGGCGTTCTGGCAGCATCTCGTTCACTTCACGGTCGGCTTCGGCGTGCGCGGAACCTTGAATCCGGCGACGGATCTGCCTGCGCTTGAGAGCGGGGCGCTGTCCTGGCCGTCACCCACCTCCGGCGCCGCGAGCGGTGCCGGCAAGATCGATGATCTCTGGCACGCGGCCGTCAACTCGCGCGGCCGGTATCTGAGCGCCACCGATGCCGACACCTTCGCCGAGTCGCTTGGCGCCATCCTGCAGGAGATCTCCGCACGAGAGACCCTCGGGGGTGGTGCCGCCGTGAGCGGCAGTTCGCTGGACCTGCCCACGGTCAAGTTCGTGCCGAGCTTCCAGGCGACGGGCTGGTCGGGCGACGTCAGAGCGGTGAATCTCGACGCCGCAGGTCAGGCGGGTAGCCGGATCTGGCAGGCATCCGAGCGCGTTCCCGATCCGGCGGCGCGCCGAATCGTCGTCGGCAATGGCGCCGGGGGCGCGGTGCCGCTGCGCTGGGCCTCTCTCGATGCCGCGATGAAGGCGCGGATCGGTCCCCTGGCGAGCGAGGATCTGGTCGATTGGCTGCGCGGCGACCGCAGCAAGGAAGGCACGACGTTTCGCGCCCGCAGCGCGGACTCGGTCCTGGGCGACTTCGTCAATTCGCCACCCCTGTTGATCGGCGGCCTGCTCAACGAGCAATACCAGTTCCTTCCTGTCGGCTCGGCGGGCCGCGACACCTATCGCACCTTTCTCGACAGCAAACGGAAACGCATGCCGGTTCTCTACATCGGGGGCAACGACGGCATGCTGCACGGGTTTCGGGCCGACGACGGAGTGGAGCACTTCGCGTTCATGCCCAACGGCGTGCTCGAGCATGTCGCCGAGCTCAGCCAGCCGGGCTACGACCACCGCTTCTTCGTCGACGGGCCGCTGCTGGAGGCCGATGCGCACATCGGCGGCGGTTGGCGCAATCTGTTGCTCGGCAGCCTGGGCGCGGGTGGTCGTTCGGTGTTCGCGATCGACGTGACCAGTCCGACCGCGATGAATGCGGGCACCGTGAAGTGGGAGTTCAGTCATCCGCAACTCGGCTATACGTTCGCGCCGCCCGCGGTTGGCGTCACGCGCTCGGGTCAATGGGTAGCCGTGTTCGGCAACGGCGTGGATAGTGCGGCCAAACAAGCGCGCCTGTTCGTGGTCGATCTCAATTCGGGCGCGTTGCTGCGCCAGTTCGTGATTCCGGGTCCGAACAGCGGCCTGGGCGGCGTCAGGCTGGTCAGAGACGCGAACAATCAGATCGTCGCTGCCTACGCCGGAGATCTCCGCGGCCGTCTGTGGCGCTTCGACATGAACGCACCGACGCCGGCCGGCTGGGACGTGGGCTTCGGCGGGCAGCCGTTGTTCTCGACCCAGCCGATCAACGGCGAGCAGCCGATCATGGCGACCCCGGAGTATGTCGTCATGCCGCGTGGTGGTCAGATGGTGATCTTCGGTACCGGCCGCCTCTACGAAGAGGCTCATCTCACGGACACGTCGTTGCAGTCGATCTACGGCATATGGGACACCACGGCCGCTGACGCGGTTTCGGCCGCCGGCGGCAGGGTCGTACCGGGCGACCCGATCGTCGCGCAGAACTTCACCACCACCGTCAGCGCGGGCGCGGCAACGCTGTATCAGGCATCGAACAGGCCCATCGACTTCGGCGCCGATCGTGGCTGGCTGCTGAACCTGAGCCTGCGGCCCGGCCAACGGGCGCTGCTCTCGCCGCAACTCGTCCGTGGACACGTGTTCGTCAAGACCGTGATCCCGAGCGTCGGTGGTTCGGGAGCCGTCGGCAGTTGCACCTCGACGAGCGGTGAGGGCATTTCGCTGCTGTTGAATGCGATCAACGGTGGTCAGTCTCAGCAGCCTGTCTTCGACAGCAATGGCGATGGCTCGGTCACGGATGCCGACACGCCGGTTGCGGGTTGGTCCTCCACGGACACCGGCGCCGAAGCGGTGATGGCGGGGAGCAATGGCCGGCTGGTGTTGCAAGGTGCTGGGGGCTCCACAGTGCTACAACTGAACGGGCGCGCCCTGGAGCGCACATGGCGCCAGATCGTCAATCTTCCTGGCTGAGCCGGCCCGCCGGCTTGGGCTACACTGGTTGCTTGATTCACCAGCTCCAGGAGACGGGGCAGGGTTGACCGATGCCGGCCCCTGCCGGTATCGACGATGGCAAAGGCATTCGGAACCGACCCGATCGCTCTGGTCTGCGATGCGCTGACCGATGATCTCGCTGGCGTGTCGGTCCGCGCCGTGGCACGGCGCGAGCCAGCGGAGCACGAGGCGCTGATCGAAGTGCGCGCCGCTGCGCTGAATTTCCCCGATCTGCTGATGACTCGCGGCGGCTATCAACATCGCCCCGAGGTGCCGTTCGTGCTCGGCATGGAGGGCGCGGGACGCATTCTCGCGCTCGGCAGTCCGGCATCCGCACGATTCCGCGTCGGCGACCGGGTCGTGTTTCACGGCAAGACCGGTGCGTGCGCGACACAGGCATGCGTCTCGACCGACGCGCTCGCGCCGGCACCGGCGGCTTTCGACGATGCCCAGGCAGCGGCCTATCACGTTGGTGCAACGACCGCCTGGGCGGCATTGGTCGAGCGCGGACGGCTGGGCGCGGGTGAATCGCTGCTGGTCCACGGCGCCAGCGGTGGCATGGGCATGGCGGCGGTACAGCTCGGTATCCGTCTCGGCGCGCGCGTGTTGGCCACCGCGCGTTCGCGGGTTGCACACGCGCGGTTGAGCGCGCTGGGTGTGGAGTCGGTGATCGTGCCCGAGCCCGGCTGGCACGAGCAGGTCAAGTCGCTCACGCAAGGGCGCGGTGTCGATCTGATCTTCGACCCGGTGGGCGGAGAGACGTTCGACGGCTCTTTGCATGCTGCCGCCTGGGGCGGGCGGATCCTGATCGTCGGCTTCACGGCGGGTACCGCCGCGCAGATGCCCACCAATCGCGCGCTGATCAAGAATCTGACCATCCTGGGCGTGCGCGCGGGCGAAATGGGACGGCGCGATGCCTCGCTCGGACAGCGCATGGACCGGGCCGTGCGGGCGCTCGCCCGTCACGCGGACATGGCGCCGATCATCGGCGGACGCTATACACTCGCCGATGGCTTGCAGGCATTGCGGGCGCTGCGCGATCGCACGCATCCTGGCAAGATCGTGATCGAGCCCAGGACAACCGAGGAGACAGACCATGAATGAGGCTTTACCCACCGAGGTCGACGTGATCGTCGTCGGGTCGGGTGCCGGCGGGCTGTCGGCCGCTGTCAGCGCCGCCCACCAGGGTCTGCAGGTGCTGGTGCTCGAAAAGGCCGATGTCTTCGGCGGCACCACTGCGCGCTCGGGCGGATGGCTCTGGATCCCGGGCAATGCGCTGCAGCGCGACGCCGGCATGCCCGACAGCCTCGAGGAAGCACGCCGCTATTTGCAGCACGAAACGGGCGAGCAGTTCGACGAGCGTCGGGTGACGGCGTTTCTCGATGCCGGCCCGCAGATGGTCGATTTCTTCCGTCGCGAGACGGCCCTGCGCTTCGTGCTCGGTCCGACCTTCGCCGACTACCATCCGGATGCTCCTGGTGGCAAGCCTGGCGGACGCTCGATCTGCGCCGAGCCCTATGATGCGCGCGGCCTGGGCCCGGCTCTGGCCAGCCTGCGTCCGCCGCTGCCGGAGCTCACCTTGCTGGGGCTCATGATCGGTTCGGGGGAAGAACTTTGGCATTTCTTCAATGCCACGCGTTCGGTGCGCTCGATGACGCACGTGATTCGACTGGTCATGCGCTATGGTCGCGACCGGCTCATGCACGGCCGGGGCATGCGGCTCACCAATGGCAATGCGCTGGCCGGACGCCTGTTGCGTTCCGCGCTCGATGCCAAGGTCATGATGCAGACGAGCGCGCCGGTGGTCGGCCTGGTCCGCGACGGCGAACGTGTCACCGGCGTTCGGGTGAGCAAAGGGGGGCATGAACACCAGGTCGGCGCCCGGCGTGGCGTGGTTTTGGCCGCAGGCGGCTTCCCGTGGGACATCGAGCGCCGCCGACGCCTGTTCGCCCATGCCCCCACCGGGCACGAACACACCAGCCCGGCGCCCACCACGAATACGGGCGATGGCCTCGCCCTGGGCGAATCGGTGGGTGCGGCCGTGCTCGATACGCTGCCGCATGCGGCGGCCTGGGTACCTGTCTCGAAGGTGCCGCGCCCCGACGGCTCGCACGGCGTCTTTCCACATTTCGTCGACCGTTCGAAGCCTGGTGTCATCGCTGTGAACCGCTTTGGCGAGCGCTTCGTCAATGAGTCGAACAGCTACCATGATTTCATCCAGGGCCTGACTGCCTCCCTGGCGGGCCATGACGGCGAGATCTGCGCCTGGTTCATTGCCGATCACCGCACGATCCGGCGCTACGGCCTTGGTTTCGCCAAGGCGGCGCCGCTGCCCTTGGGACCGTATCTTCGCAGCGGCTATCTGCTGCGTGGCCGCACACCCGCCGAGCTCGCGCGAGCAGCCGGGTTCGACGCAGCCGGCTTCGAGCGCACGCTGGCCGAGTTCAACGCCCCGGCGGCACGCGGCGAGGACCCGGCATTTGCTCGTGGCTCCACGGCGTACAACCGCTCGCTGGGTGATCCCGATCACAAGCCCAATCCCTGTGTCGCACCGGTCGAGCGCGGGCCGTTCTATGCCGTCAAGGTCGTCGTGGGTGATCTCGGCACCTTCGCCGGTTTGCGCACCGACGAACACGCACGTGTCCTCGATGCCCGGGGCGGCGGGCCGATCGTGGGCCTCTATGCGGCCGGCAACGATGCCGCGAGCATCATGGGAGGCAACTACCCGGGCGGTGGCATCACGCTCGGACCGGCGATGACCTTCGGTTGGATCGCCGCGCGTCACCTGGCGGGTCGGGCGGCCGAGCCTTCGAGCGCGCCCGCCAGCGACACCGCCGGTCTGGTCGCGGTCTGATCGGTCGCTGCTCGCGAGCCCTGGAGAATCCGATGCGCGAAATGACCGCCGAGCTGCAGACTGCGGACGGCATGCTCGATGTCTTCATCTGCCGGCCCGAGGACGATGGTCCCTGGCCGGTGGTCATCATGTACATGGACGCGCCGGGTATGCGCGACGAGTTGCGCGACATGGCCAGCCGGCTGGCGACGGTCGGCTACTACGTCATGCTGCCCAATCTGTATTACCGAATCGGTCGGGAAGGCGGCTATGGCTACGACCTGGCGCGAATTCGCATCGACGACCACCATCGCGAGCGCATGCACGAGTGCCGGCTGAGTCTGACCAACGCCGGGGTCGTGGCCGACACGGCGAACTTGCTCGCGCATGCCCGCGGCGACGAAGCCGCCAGGCCGGGCCCCGTGGGCGTGATCGGTTACTGCATGAGCGGGCAGTTTGTGGTCGCGGCGGCGGCCGCTTATCCCGGAGATATCGCGGCGGTGGCATCCTTCTATGGTGTGGGCATCGTGTCCGACGCCGCCGACTCCCCGCACCGCGATGCGGCACGCGTGCGGGCACGCACCTATCTCGCGTTTGCCGACGAGGACCCCTGGGTGCCCGCCGACGTGCTGGCGGCGCTGCCCGGCGTCATCGCCGACAACAACTGGCAGGCCGAGATCGAGGTCTACCCGGGAACCACGCATGGTTTCGCCTTTGCGCAGCGCCCCGACTATGATCGCGCGGCCGCCGAGCGTCACTGGGAGCGCATCTTCGCGCTGATGCGCACGCTCGGCGACTGACCCGGCCGGCACGCCGTTTCCACGAAACTTCGACAATCCCATACCTGAGCCCATGAAGAGTGCGCTGATCGACGCCTATGGCATCCCCGAGCAAGTCGTCCGTTGCGTCGATCGCCACGATCCCGGTGATCCTGCGCAGGGTGAGGCCGTCATCGATGTACTGGCCTTTCCGATCAATCCGGCCGACATATGGTTCTGCAAAGGGCAATACCGGTTGCGGCCGCCGCTGCCGGCGGTGCCCGGGGCCGAATGTGTCGGGCGCGTGGTCGCCGTCGGAGCCGGCGTTTCCTCACCGCGCGTGGGCGATCTGGTCATCAACCTGCAGCGTGAGAACTGGACCAGTCGTCGCCGGGTGGCGGCCACCGACCTGATTCCGATCGCCCCGGATACCGATCTGGCCCAGGCGGCCATGCTGCGCATCAACCCGGCCACCGCGCTGCTGCTGCTGACCGATCTGCGGCGCTTGCAGCCGGGCGACTGGGTCATCCAGAATGCCGCCAACTCGGGTGTCGGCCGTTGGGTGATCACGCTGGCACGCCAGATGGGCATTCGAACCGTCAACGTCGTGCGTCGCCAGTCACTGTTCAAGGACCTGTACGCGCGCGGTGCGGATGTCTGCGTGCTCGCTGGCAGCGAGCTTGCCGCCCGCGTGCGTGCGGAAACCGACAATGCGGCCATCTCGCTGGGCCTGGACTCCATTGGCGGCGAGGCCACCGGCCAGCTCGGTGCCTGCCTGCACGACGAGGGGCTGATCTGCCATTTTGGCGCCACCAGCGGCCAAGACCCCCATCTGCCGCGCAACGAGCTGGTCCATCGCGGGCTGGCGATCACCGGTTTCATGCTCGGCCGCTTTCTCGCGCGCCGCTCGGCCGACGACGTGCGCGAGCTTTATCAGGGGCTCGCACGACTGCTGCGCGATCCCGCCACGCACGTGCCGGTGCGCCAGATGTACCCCCTCGAACAGATCCGTGATGCGGTGCGTCATGCGCAACAAGGCGAGCGCGGCGGCAAGATTCTCGTGACACCGAACGGCCCGATCTGATTCTTCCGCCCGCGGGTCGGCTTGTTGCGAGGAATACCGAGGGCTCGCTTCGCTACAATGGGCCGCGCCCCGACGGTGTCGTGTCTTCGGGGCGCGGCCGAACCGGAAAAACAATTCTGGCCCTCGAGGCCAGCGAGGGAGAACCAACGATGAAAAACTGGATTCGCGCAGCCTTGGCCGGCGTCACCATCGCGCTGTCGGCGCCGGGCGTCAGTGCCCAGGATGAAATCACCGTCGCATACTTCCTCGAGTGGCCGATGCCGTTTCTGGCCGCCAAGGCCGATGGTTCGTATGACAAGGCCTTGGGCACGAAGGTCAACTGGCGCTCGTTCGATACGGGCACAGCAATGTCGGCGGCGATGGCGGCGGGCGATGTGCAGATCTCGGTCAGTCAGGGTCTGCCGCCGTTCGTGGTCGCCACCTCGGCCGGCCAGGATCTGCAGATCATCGACATCGCGGTCAGCTATTCGGACAACGACAACTGCGTGGTGCGCACCGATCTCGAGATCGACAAGAACAACGCGTCGGAGCTGGCCGGCAAGAAGGTCGCGGTCCCGCTGGGCACGGCGGCTCACTACGGCTTCCTGCGTCAAATGGCTCACTTCGGCGTCGATCTCGGCAAGCTCGAGATCGTCAACATGGCGCCGCCGGAAGGTGCCGCGGCCATCGCGCAGAAGGCCGTCGATATGGCCTGCGGCTGGGGCGGTGCGCTGGCGCGCATGAAGGAGCACGGCAACGTGCTGCTGACCGGCGCAGAAAAAGAGGCGCTCGGCATTCTGGTTTTCGATGTCACCTCGACGCCGGCCCGGTTTGCCGCCGAGCACGAAGACTTGCTGGCCAGGTTCGTGAAGGTGACGGCCGATGCGAATGCCCGCTGGGCGGCCGGCGGTGAGCGCGCGAAGATGCTGGCCACCATCGCGAAGGAATCCGGCATGGATCCGGCTGCCACCGAGAAGTCGCTGGCGACCATGACCTTCCCGCCTCTCGATGCGCAGCTCTCGGGCAAGTGGCTTGGCGGTGGTGTGCAGAAGTTCATGAAGGGTGTCGCGGATGTCTTTCTGCAGGCCGGCAGCATCAAGAGTGCGCTGCCCACCTATGAAAATGCCGTCACTGTCGCCCCGATGAAGGCCGCAGCACGCTAGACCGGTCTGGCCGTGGATCACCGCGATGATCGCGGCGATTCGCGGCTGGCCGAGATACCAGTCCCCGGTTGCGACGTCCGCCAAGATCTGTTCCCCTTCGCGAGGCTCGCTGCCGCGCGTCGAACGCAGCGGGCAGGGCGTCGGTCAGCCCGCGGCTGGTTGATTGTCGGGACCATAAGCAAGGGAGCGCGATGAGCGGACTATCGATCGTCGATGTCTCGATGCGTTTCGAGCTGCCCGATGGCGAATCGGTGCAGGCGCTTCAAGACGTGAGCCTCGAGATTGCCTCGGGAGAGTTGCTCTCGGTGCTCGGGCCCTCGGGCTGTGGGAAGTCGACGTTGCTGAACATCCTCGCCGGTTTTCTGGCACCCAGTTCGGGATCGGTCGCGTTGGCAGGCCGGCCCGTAACCGGGCCGGGCGCCGAGCGTGGCATGGTGTTTCAGCAGGGCGCGCTGTTCGAATGGATGAACGTACGCGACAACGTCGGCTTCGGCCCCCGCATGAAGGGCATGCCCGCTGCCGAGATCGACGCCACGGTCGATCATCTGCTCGACATCGTCGGCCTGCGACAGTTCAAGAACAAGGCCATTTACGAGCTTTCCGGTGGCATGCAGCAGCGCGTGGCTTTGGCGCGCTGTCTGGCCAATGATCCGGACGTCGTGCTGATGGACGAGCCCTTGGGTGCGCTCGACGCCTTGACACGCGAGAAGATGCAGGGCCTGGTTTTGCGCATCTGGAAAGAGACCGGCAAGACCATCGTGCTGATCACGCACTCCGTCGAAGAGGCATTGCTGTTGGGTGAGCGTCTGGTCGTGATGGCTCCACGCCCTGGCCGTATCCACCGCATCTTCTCGCTGCCGTTTGCCGATCTCGGCGCTGGCGGCGACCTGCGTGAACTCAAACAGCATCCGGAGTTCCGTCCGTGGCGTGAGGAGATCCTGTCGATGATCTGGGAGATGGAGGAAGAGATCATGGGCCGAACGGAATCCGACTCGTGATCGTCGCGCTCATCTACATCGCCGTTTTTGTCGCAGCCTTCCTCGTGGTGCGGGCGCTTTCGCGCCTGCTGAGCAAGGCGGTCGATCTGCGCTCGCTCAAGACCGTGACGTTCGGAGACGAAAGCGCCGTGCGCGCGGATCGTCGCGCCTCGGTGATTTCGGTGATCACGATATTCCTGCTGTGGGGCGCTTTCACGGGCTCGCGCCTGGTGCCGTTTCATGCGCCCGGGCCGTTCGTCGGCGACACCACGTTCACCTATACGCTCGAGACCGACGACGGTGCCCGCGATGACGGCACCGTCACCGTGCGGGTCTTTCCGGTCGATGCCAGGTCCGAAGCGCCGATCGTGGAGGCGGGCGAGGGTTTCGCAAAGAACGATTCGGCCACCGTCGGTGCCTGGCGGTCGACCCTGATCCGCGTCGATCGCAATGACGAGGTCGATCCGAAGAGCGGTGCGCGCGTCGTGGCCATCGACGGCCAGCCGGTGGGACCCGGTGGAACCGTCGAGGTGGCGGCCGGCGAGGTCACGTTGACCGCGAAGGGGACGCCGAATTTCAAGCCGTCGCAAGGCTGGCAGATGGAACCCATCTGGCTGCCGCCGCCCGAGGCGGTCGTACGCCGGATCGTCGAGATATCGCGCCAGGGGTATCAGAACTTCACGCTGATCGAGCACCTGGGCTGGTCCTTGTTCCGGGTCGTCGCCGGCTTCGTACTCGGTGCGCTCGCCGGCATACCACTTGGCTACGCCATGGGCCTGTCGGACTGGTTTCGCGGTTGGTTCGACCCGATCGTCGAGTTCATGCGGCCGGTGCCGCCGCTGGCATTGATTCCGTTGGTGATCATCTGGGCCGGCATCGGGGAGGTCGGCAAGATCGTACTTCTGTTTCTGGCGGCGCTGTGGATCATGACGATCGCCGCCCGGGCCGGTGTGTCGGGCGTGGGTATCGCCAAGGTTCACGCGGCTTACTCGCTAGGCGCTTCGAAATGGCAGGTGCTGCGTCACGTGATCGTGCCGAACTCGCTGCCCGAATTGTTCACTGGCGCGCGCGTGGCCATGGGCGTCTGCTGGGGCACGGTAGTGGCGGCCGAACTGGTCGCGGCCGAGAAAGGCGCCGGCATGATGATCATGGTCGCGTCGCGCTTCCAACTGACGGATATCGTGCTGATGGGAATCATCCTGATTGGCGTCATCGGCTACCTGATCGACATTCTCATGCGCCGCGCCGAGCGTTGGCTGATTCCCTGGAAGGGGCGCGTTTGAGGGCGGGCAGGACTGGTATTTCGTGCGGCGCCACGCGGGCGAATCGCCGTGAGCGGGTTCCACGGCGTGATTCTCAGGGCCTGCCGAAACCGCTGACAGCGTCATCGCGCTGCCCGTCGACGGCCTGGCGTCGGCGGGCGTTGCGCGAACCGCTGTCGCGCCTCGTCCGCCGCTCAGGCATCAGACCATTCCGCCATTTGGTTGAATAATCTGGCCGTGCACCCAGGAGGCCTTGTCGGATGCCAGGAACGCGACCACTTCGGCCACCTCGGCCGGGCGGCCGATTCGATTGAAGGGGCTCAGGGCGGCGGAACGTGCCTTGGCTTCGTCGGTCTTGCCGGCATTGAACAGATCGGTGTCGACGGGCCCGGGTGCCACGCCGTTGACGCGGATGCCGCGCGATGCCAACTCCCGCGCCATGCTGCGCAGCAGGCTTTCGACCGCCGCCTTGGTGGCGGTGTACGGGCCGCCGCCCGGAATGCCCACGCGCACCATCGAGGTGGTGATACCAATGATGCTGCCGCCATCGCGTACGCACCGGGCCGCCTCGTGCAACACGTTGAATGCGCCGACCAGGTTCACGTCGACGAGGCGCCTGAATGCTTGCGGATCGAAATCCGCGATCGGTGCCGGCGGGACATTGATGCCGGCATTGACGATCACACAGTCGGGCTGGCGGCCGTGATCGGCCCCAACCTGCTCGAAGACCGCGGTGACGGCCGCAGCGTCCTGCACGTCGGCCCGATAGGTGCGCACATCTCCGTTCGGGCTCGCGCTGGCTTGGCCCGTACGGGTCAGGGCCACCTGCCAGCCCTGCTCGGCCAGTGTCGTCACGCAGGCCGCGCCGATGCCGCGTGATCCGCCGAAGATCAGTGCCAGTGGTTTCATCTGCTTGCTCCCTTGATTTCATCTGTGGGTGAGAGTGACGAGCCGTCGATCGCTCCCCGGTGAAGGGAGTCGCTGCCGAACCAACGGCCCGCCAGAGCGCCTGCCCGAACTTCTATTGCCAAACCGGCCTTTTGATCTCGCCACGTACCGGGCAAACCGTTGCGACGGTGGAGTCTACGGCGCGATTCGGATTCCGAGGCCACAGGCGCGCAATCGACAGAACCTGGATAGATCCATCGTAGAGCGTTCCGTCAAGCCAAGCGCACCGCCCGGGTGCCTTGGATTGAACTCCCGTGCCGGTTTCGCGCACCCAATGACAAGGGTCTGAACAGCAGCTACCCGGACCCACCTGCACTCGAAAGCGAGGTGTCGTCATGGGTATCTTCAGCAAGATCGGTTGGATCCTTCGAGGCTCGCTCCTGGTGGCATCACCTTTGATGACCGGGGGAGTCGTCAGCGCGCAATCCGTCGAGCCGCAAGGGCCTGTGACCCACTGGCAGATCGCCGAGGCGGTCAACGATGAAACCGCGCATCTCGTCCATGTGACGACCGGTGGCAGCTTGCACGCCATCTGTAGCCATCGCCAGTGCGACATGTTCGTGGAGCCGGCGGCCGGCTGTCTGCCTGGTCAGGTCTATCCATTGCTGACGAATTCGGCCGCGCAGGTGGACGTTCTCCCGGCGCGCTGTCTGATCGTGCGCGATGGCGACGAGTCCAAGCTGGTTGCGCACATCGCCAGTGCGGAGATCCTGGTCGCCGCCATGCTGTCGGCGCGTGATCTGAGTATCGCGTTTCCGACCCAGGACGGGCAGATGGATGTACTCGACGTTCGCATGCAGGGCGCAGCGGGACTTTTGCGCGATGCGCTGGGGTCGTTACCTGAGCAGGCCGCGACAGAGCGCAAGCCCGACGAACGCGCGGCGCTGGAGGCGATCGTTCGCGACAGCGTCAGTCGCTATCAGATCTGATCGTGGCGCTCGAACCGACATTCTTTCAGGCGCTGGATTTGGATACTTAGCGCAGTGCAACGTCGCACTTGCGACTGTTCGCGTCGCGTACCCCCGATTCGGCCAGAGAGTACACCAGACCGGGCAGCGGACCCAAGGCGACCGACGAGGCTGCCATCAATCCTTGTTTGGCCAGTTCGACGTTATTCAGAGTGATGAGGGGGCGCGCGAGGGTACCCTGCGTCTCGACGTACTTGATGATCGAGATCGCGCTCCAATCAAAAATGCTTCGGCTCCGTGTTCGGAAGGCGAATCCCAGCGTTTCGTCTGACAAGTCGACGTAGCCGGAGCCATAGAGGGTATTGTCCGGCGTTTCCAGTATCAGGCCATTGCTGGCCTCGACCCGTCCGTCATTGATGTACAGGCGAATGGCGCCGCACGGGATGCTCAGCGGCGCGCTGAGATCTGTCGCCTTGAGCGGCTCGTCAGATGGCCGCGACGTGGAGGACAGCGAAAGCTGCTCACGAGCCCACGCTACGACGCCCCGATCGAGCAACGTCGAATACTCCTGATTGACCACGGCGTCTTTGACCGATCCGAGCACATATCCGTTGAGCGAGGTGGCCAGTGCCGCGGGCGACGAACCGTGTCCGCGCAGTGTGATGATGACGTCGGCTTCACCCTGACTGATGAAGGATTCCTGATCGATACCCGGCCTGAGTCTATCCAGCTGCATTGCAGTGGCCTCGGCCCGAACTCGCATGGAGTATTCGGATGGTTGCAGCGAGTCGAAACTGATCTTCAGAGTGCTTGGCCCGCCGAACACCGTCAAGTCATTGCTGGTCAGTGTGGTCTTGCCGGCGTCCATCGATAGTTGTAGCCGGCCGTTGACGACTGGAATGGAGCCCATCCGTATGGCGCCGAGTTGAACACGGACATCGGCGCGTAGATCCTCGGGAGGGGCAAAACCGAACGGGGCTAGCGTGAACAGACGCCGATCGACCTCTGCGTCGGGGGCATCAAACTCGGTGTCCGGCAGAAAGGCGTTCAGTTCGAGCCGACGTACTTCGAGATCGCCCTCGAGCACTCGGTGCTCACCATCGTGACTGAGGCTCAAGCTTCCACGGAGCCATGCCGCGGATGACTTGAGGTCGAAATCCGAAAGAGTGATCGCATTTGGATCGATCTTGAGCGGCGCAGTCAGATTCCAGTTCGGAGAATCGCTCTCGATGCCGTCGGTCTCGAGTTCGATCCGACCGGTGATGCTTGGCGGCGCAGCGGGTTCCTTGGCCAGATCGCTGATGACGAGCCGCACGTGACGCGGCTCGCCCACGTCGTCGTTCATTTTGGCAGCGATGCTGATCTGGCCACGCGACGCGCTGGCCAGTACATCGGTGAATCGGAACCGGTAATTCCCGACGCCCGACTTGCGCACGATCAGGTCGATCGCCCCGATGGCGAGCTCGGCGCGCCCGGAGTGTAGCCAATCGAGTAACGGGGAGAGCTCATCGACGAGGTCGGGCAGGCCCGGCAACTCGGGCTTCGGCTCGGATGCGGCTCGCTCGTCGGGACCGCGGTTCGTTTGATCAGTCTCGCGATCGTCGGCAATCACGGTGACGCTGCTGGCCGATACCTTGATCGCGCCAGAGAGACCATTTCTCAGAAGGAATCGCGGAGCGAGTGCGACCCGCAATCCCTCGACGCGGGCCCGACGGAGGAGGCCACTGTTCGCCAAGAACGACGCATCGGGAATCGTGACGGTAGGCCAGGGAAACGATCCGTCGATGTCAGTCGATTCACCGGGTGTAGGTGCCGTTTCAGACGCTGGCGAGGGCAGTTCGAGCGGGTCCTCGAGAGGCTCCTCGGACCAATCATCGAGAGAGTTTGCGGCCAGCAGGGGCGTCGCGAACAGGATGAGTGCCAGGGACAGCGCGGCCTTGAGACCGCGGCCGGTGATGCTCGACATGCCCATGAGAAAGTCGCTAGAGAAAGCTGTTGAGGACGCCTTCATGATGGCCCAGCCCCCGACCCGTCACCCGGTGCGCAAACCTTGACCGCGCAAACCTTGACCGCGCAAGCCGGGTTCATGAGCGGGGCTACGCCCGCTTGTATACCTGTGCCTGCCAGCGTCAAGGCTTTCCGTACCGACGTAGACGGCGCCGCGTCGGATGGGGCTGATCATTTCCCGATGCAGAATATCAGAATGGCGGTTCCGTCGACGAGCCACGACCGGCGCCCATTTCGCGCCCGGCGCCCATTTCGCGCAGGCGAATCCGGTCGGGGTCAGAAAACTGGGCTGTCTCGATCGCAGCGCGTGCGATTGATTCGAAAATGACGAAACGGAGTTAGCTAATTTGGGTCATGGCCGAGTGATTTCATGGAGGCCGACGATGAATTCGTTCACGGTTTCCCTGAATTGACCGCTTGACGCTTCCTGACACGTTCGGCCAAATGCCTGACGCAATAGCTGCCGACCAACAATATTTCGGCAGAGATTCGTCGCTCATCAAGGGCCCGATGCCGAATGACGATTCGGCAACCGAGTGTTGCCGTCCGCTCGTGGGTGCATATGACAGACACTATTCAGCCTGAGGAGGCGTTCATTGAAGAAGCTTGCCATCACGATATCCGCCGCGCTCTCGGCGCTTGCGTCAGTGGCGGTAGCCGAACCGTTGCCGGGAACGAGTCTGGAGGTTTTCGTCGAAAGTGCGGCGGTGGCGGGCGCGGGCAGAACCGTGACTCTGCGGCGTGTGCCGGTTCGGAACATGGTGACTGGCGCCGTCAACTGGTATGACATCGCATTCCAACTCACCAGCGATGCCAACGGCCAGTTGTCGTTCGAGCGGATTTCCCAGATCGACGTCTCGCCACCCGTCTTGAGCATCAGTGCGTTTCGTGCGGGCCTTTGGCAGGATGATCGCGGCAACGTCTGGCGCATCACCGGTCCCGCGGTCGGTCCGAACGGGTATGAAAACTATACGCTGCAGAAGCACACCGGCAACGACGCGAATCTGACGATGAATTGGTCGACGGAGCCCATGGCAACCCACTTCCAGGGGAATACCTATTATTCGGGCTACAAGGTGCTCTATGACGCGAAAGATCCAGAACTGGCCTTCGGGACCTTGGACTTCACGCAGACTCCATCCGGTGCCCACTTGTTCTATGGGTGGGATGGCAATAGCGTGTTCGTCGGCGCCCAGACTGTCGGTGAGAACATTATCGTTTTCTCGAGTTGGTCGTCGGGCGTTCAACGAGACAGCGTCCGCTTGAACTATGTCGGGCCGGCCGCCCAGTAGCCGTCTGCGTCTCCCTGGCCCGCGGTCGAAGGAACGGGATTCTCATGGCCCCTGACAAGGTTCGAACATGAATAGGCTGAAGTTGTGCGTGACGAGCGCGTTGTTCGCTGCGCTGTCCGCGTGTGGTGGTGGCGGTGGTGATTCGAATGCCGTCGGCAGCGACTCGGCGGCCAACGGCACATCGGCGGCCGGAACGGGTGAGAGCGCATCCGGCACCGATGCGCCTGCCGGGCCTGCGCCGGGAGGGGAGGCCTCCAACGGCGATTCCACGGCCGGCGATACTGCCGGCGGCAATCCCCCCGTGTCTGGCGGCTCCGGGGCTACGAATACCATCGTGTGGCCGGCTGATCAGCGGCTCACCGACTATTTGAACGGTCCCTTCGAAGTCGTAGACACCGCATCGAAGTCGATCATGCGAAAACCCGGATATCAACCACGCTTCGCGGTGACCGCAGAATCGCTCGAGACTGACCCCGAGCGACTGACGTTCACCGGCACGGGCTATGCCTTCGAGATATCCGGGCTCGCCGGTCCTGAATTGTTGCCGGCGCGGGTGCTGAGAAAGGTGTCCTATGAGCTCGGTGAAGTCATTGACGTGAGCGGAAGCCCAATCGGGCAATTCATCTCGAGCCAGAGCGGCGCCGTTTTTCCCGCGGGCTCCTTTGTGGTGCGTGCGAACCGTGTCGATACGTTCGAACAGGCTGGCGCTCGGACGACGACCCTTGTCCCGACCAGTCTCTTCAACGATGTTGCGCGCAACGTGCTGAGTCCGAAGTAACCGGCAGCCGGTATGTCGGCGCCTCGGCCCAATGCCATGGTTCGGGCTTCTGCGCTCAGGAAGCTGACATCTCACCGCGTGGGTTCAATGAGCGCGCTGACGGGAGGCTGCTCGTCGTTCTCTGTGAGGACCAGCGTCGCTCATGATGGCCTGCCGCAGCAGGCCGTTCATGTTCTCGACGAAGTCATCGCGCGCGGCCATGGCTTCGGAAATCTCCGGTTCGAAACCGACAAGTCGATGCCAGAGGCACAATCGCTGTATCGCAATCTCGGGACCGAAGGGGTACCGGCGTTCAACGACGTGCCCACTGCGCATCACTGGTTCGGAAAGCGCATCGCCGGCCCGGGCGCGCTGCACGGCTGAGCCCGCGATCCGTGTCTGTCGACGGGTGGGCCCGCTGCTGATATCCTTCGCCGGTGGTCTGCCCCGCACGGGCCGGCAAACAAGAAAGAACCAATCAGAGAGGCATCCCCATGAAGATCAAGCTGTCCAGATGGCTGGCCGCAGCGGCCTGCAGTCTCGTGGCCTTGTCGGCCGGCGCGCAGGATATGAAGCTCTGGCAGGTCACCAGCGGCAAACTGGAGCTGGACAAGGGCTGGCTCACCGCCATGCGCGACGTCGGTACCCGCATCAAGGTGCCTGTGGCGATGTACGTCATTCAGCATCCGCGCGGTCTGGTGGTGTTCGATACCGGTACCAACGTCGAAACGGCCGACGGCGGCTGCGACGCCTATTGGGGCAAGGGGTTGTGCGGTGCCTTCACTGTTCATCAGACCCGTGAAGAGGTCATCGACAAGCAGCTCGAGAAACTCGGTTTCAAGACCGACGATGTCAAGTTCGTTATCTATTCGCACTTCCATCTCGACCATGCCGGCAACGTCAAGCTGTTTCCGAAGGCGCGTCACGTGGTGCAAAAGGAAGAGCTTCGCACCGCCTGGTGGCCGGAAACCTTTGCGCGGGCAGCCTATGTCCTCAAGGACTACGACACCACTCGCGATTTCGATTTCATCCAGCTGATGGGTGACTACGACCTGTTCGGCGACGGCTCCATCGTCATTCTCGACACCAAGGGTCATACGCCGGGCCATCAGTCGGTGCGGGTCAATCTGCCCAAGACCGGCACCCTGCTGCTCGCCGCCGACGCGGTCTACACGGCCGAGAACGAGGCCGGCGTTATCCCGGGCATCACCTGGAGCACGGTCCACTCGATGAATGCCATCGATCGTCTCAAGCAGATTCGCGATGCCACCGGCGGCCAGATCTGGTACAGCCACGGTGCCGAGCAATACGACTCGCACGAGCACGACAAAGACAAGCCGTATATGTGACGACGCTGCGGCGCCGGCGTTGGGCCGGGCCGCTTGGCGCCCAGTACCGGCGGGTCCGACCAGGGCCCGCTTTTTTTCACCCGCCTGTCCCGCCCGTGAGTTCACCCCCCGAGTCGCCAGAGCCTGTCGCGAGCATTGCGCTGCGTGGCGTCGACAAGCACTTCGGCCGGCAACAGGTGCTGCACGGGGTGGGATTCTCGATCGGCCGGGGCGAGATCGTGGGTTTGCTCGGCCCCAATGGCAGCGGCAAGACGACCACCCTGCGCATCATCGCCGGATACCTGGGCGCCGACGCCGGCGAGGTTCGCATCGGCGGCATCGATCTGCGCGCCGATGCGCTCGAGGCCCGCCGCCAGATCGGCTATCTGCCCGAGCGCCCGCCGCTCTACGACACGCTCACCGTGAAGCAGTATCTCGAATTCGTCGCCGGCGCCAAGGGACTCGCGCCGACGGCCCGCAGGCCGGCGATCGACCACGCCGTCGAGGCCTGTGCGCTTGGCGAGGTCCTCGGCAAGCCCACCGGGCGTCTGTCGAAAGGCTTCCGGCAACGCGTAGGTCTGGCCCAGGCGATACTGAACCGGCCCGAGGTGCTGTTGCTAGACGAGGCCACCAGCGGACTCGATCCGTTGCAGACCATCGAGGCGCGCGCGGTCGTGCGCCGCTGTGGCGAGGGCCGCGCGGTGCTGTTCTCCAGCCATCTGATGCAGGAGGTCAATGCGCTTTGCTCGCGTGTGATCCTGCTGCTCGACGGTCGCGTGCTCAGCGACGATCTGCGCGTTGCCGACGACGCACGGCCGATGACGGTGGAGGTCGTGCTGGCCGGCCTCGATGAAGATGGCGCGTTGGCCTTGCTCGGCGGCGTGGCCGATGTCGACCGGGTCGAGCCGGTGGTCGGCGCCACCGACCCGTTGGCCCACGAGCGCGCCGGGATGGCGGCCGTGCGCGCAACGGATGGACACATGCGTCGCGGCGCGGGCGGCGCGCTGCGATTTCACTGTCTGGCGCGGCGCGGGGGCGATCCGCGTGCGGCCATCGCGCAGGCGGTGGTCGGCCAGGGCACGCTGCTCGAGCTGAGGGCCTTGGAGGCCACGCTCGAAGAGAGCTTCGTCGACGCGGTAGCCG
>JAWKYD010000012.1:0-210600 GCA_041396685.1 Burkholderiaceae bacterium | reverse complement strand
CAGAGCACCGCCGAGGGCGGCAAGCAGCGCGCCGAGCGCGAACACGCTCGTGAACAGCCACGCCTGGTTGACGCCGAGCGCGCCGACCATCTCGCGGTCCTCCGTCGCCGCCCGCACGAGCGTGCCCCAGCGCGTTCGGTGCAGCAGCAGCCACAGGGCGAGCAGCACCAGCGGACCGATCACGATCAGCACGAGATCGTAGCTGGGCATGGCACGGCCGAGCAATTCCACGGCACCCGACAGGTGCGGGGCACGCGGCCCGAGCAGGTCCTCGGGCCCCCACAGAGCCAGCACCGCATCGCGAATCACCAGCACCAACGCGAACGTGGCCAACAACTGGAACAGCTCGGGTGCCCGGTAGATGCGCCGCAGCAGCACGACCTCGACGACGGCGCCGAGCACGCCGACCAGCAGGGCCGCCAGCAACAGCCCGCTCCAGAACGCGAGGCCGGAATCGCCCAGCCAGGTCACCGCCGAATAGGCGACGTAGATGCCCAGCATGAAGAACGAGCCGTGCGCGAAATTGACGATGCGCGTGACCCCGAAGATCAACGACAGACCGGCAGCGATCAGGAACAGCGTCGATGCACTGGCCAGGCCGTTGATCAGCGCAACCAGAAGACCCGCGGCGGTCATGAACCGGCCGCGGGTTGGGCAAGCAAGGAACTCACTTGCCGGACGAACGCATATTGGCGACCTCCTCGTCGGACGGCTGGACGTCGGCGCCGTCGACATAGCGGAAATCGACCATCGTGCCCTTGCCGTCGACGACGGCGGTACGACCGACGAAGGCGCCCAGGGTCGACTGATGATCCTGTGCCCGGAAAGAGGCAGGGCCGAACGGCGTGTCGAACGACAGGCCCCGGAAGGCAGCGATCAGCTTGTCGGCGCTGGTGTCACCGGCCTTCTGGAGGGCGGCAGCGATGGCCTTGACCGTCGTGTAGCCGACCACCGACCCGAGCCGCGGATAGTCCTTGAATCTGGTCTGGTAGGCCTCGAGGAATGCCTTGTGCGACGGCATGTCGACCTTGTCCCAGGGATAGCCGGTGACCAGCCAGCCCTGCGGCGCCTCGCCCTTGAGCGGATCGAGGTATTCGGGCTCGCCGGTGAGCAGGCTGACCACTTCGCGGCCCTTGAACAGGCCGCGCGTATTGCCCTCGCGAACGAACTTGGCCAGGTCGGCGCCGAACAACACGTTGAAGATCGCGTCGGGCTTGGCCTCCTCGAGCGCCTGCGCGACCGCGCCGGCGTCGACCTTGCCCAGCGGCGGCGCCTGTTCGGCGACGAACTCGACATCGGGCATGGCGGCCTTCAGCAGCGACTTGAATGTGGCCGCCGCACTCTGGCCGTATTCGTAGTTCGGATAGACCACGGCCCAACGCTTGGCGCCGGACTTGGCAGCCGCGGGCACCAGCATCGACACCTGCATGTAGGTGCTCGGGCGCAGACGGAACGTATAGTCGTTGCCCTTCTCCCAGACGATCTTGTCGGTCAGCGGCTCGGCGGCCATGTAGACGACGTTGCGCTGGCGGGCGAAATCGGCGAGCGCAAGACCGATGTGCGACAGGAAACCGCCCGCGAGCATGTCGACCCGCTCGCGCGTCAGGAGTTCCTCGGCCATGCGTACCGCATTGCCCGGGTTGCCGCCGTCATCGCGCGACACGAACTCGAGCTTGCGTCCATTGATGCCCCCTGCGGCATTGACCTCGTCGAGCGCGAGTTCCCAGCCGTTCTTGTAGGGCTCGAGAAACGCCGGAAAGTTCTTGTAGCTGTTGACCTCACCGACGCGGATGGCCTCGGCCGCCTGCGCCGCGACACCACCGAACAGCAGACCCGCCGCCAACGCGGGCGCCAGAAAACGCCTGACCGACTTGATCATGAGTGCTTCTCCTCTGGATGTTCGAGGTCACCCGGGCGCCACGACGGATGCAATCCGCCGACCAGCCAACGCCCGCATGACGGCCGCTCTAATCGTCTGCCGAAAACACTCTCGAGCCCGCGAGGATCTTCAACAGCCTCGTAACTGTAACGCACATGAGCGCACCCGGACCGACTCGAGCCGAGGCCATGCTCATCCGGCCACCCGCACCTGCCCCTGCAGGGCCAGGCGCGCGCTGACGATCAGACCTTGGTCGATCATTGCGCACGCCAGTGCGGCACCCGCCGACAAGGCGTCTTCGACCTGCCGCCGGCGAAGCGGCCCGACCGCCACCGTGACCAGCCGCTCGCCGAGATCGCTGTCTGGCGCGAGCTCGCGCGCCGGTCGGCGCTCGATCGGTCCGCTCTCCAGATTCACCGCATTCGCGATCAGCGTGGCCGCCGCATCGGCGGCCGGCGCATCGGCGGCCAGCACCGTCACGGCATCGGCGATGCCGAGCGAGAAGCTGCGGCCGTGACGGCCACTGGTAGCGATGCCCCGCACGGGGTCGTGCGCGCCGATGACCACCGGCGCACCGGTGTCTCCGCCACCGGCGACCGCCACCCGCAGCTCCGTGCCCTCGCTCAGGAACGCGGCGATGTCGCCGCCATTGTTCACCCACGCGCGAACGATGCCGGGCGCGGCCGCGACGGGCCGACCCGTGCCGGCCCGCCCTTCCTGCGCCGCGCCGGACCAGGATTCGCACGCGATCGCGTCGCACACCATCGCGGCGACGCTGCCCGCCACCGCCGCCATCGGCGTCAGCCGCAGGTGGCGGTGCGGCCAGCAGGCGGCGATCATCATGCGCGCTACCCGGTCGCCAGGCGCGTCGCCGGCAATGGCCGGTTCGGGGGCCGTATGTGCCAAGTCAGACAGGCCTCTCGCTGCGCCGGGTCGACCATCCGCCACGGCAGAGCCGCCACTCGCTGCGTCGGAACGGCCATCGGTGGCGCCGCCGGACGGCTGCCTCGACGCACGCCACGGCAGCTCGCGACGCAGCGCCGGCACGTGCGCGACGAGACCGGCCAGCAACGGTTCGAAGGCCGACCAAGCGCGCCGATGGGCGGCCTCGATCGCCCCAGGCTCGCCGTCGATCCCGATGATCAGATCGATGGGGCCGTGCTGGAGATGCAGACGTCCATCGTCGAGCACACGTCCGACGGCACCACCGCTCGAGACCCGGTGAGGAACACTATCGGCCATGACTGCGTTTGTCGACGCGGGTGCCGCGGGCCAGGCCTCAGACGGCGTGCGGCGGCGCGGCCGGCCACTCACGTCCCGTATCCCAGGCCATCGTCTGATGACGCGTGGCGGCCAGAACCTCCGACAGCGGCCGGATGCTGTCGGCATGGCCGCCCAGAGCGACATAGTCGCCCAGCCGCATCGTGAATTCGATCGGCGCGACGATCGCGGGTGTCGGCACGGTCCCGAACGAGCGGGCGGGCATCTGGGCGACGTCGGTCATGAGCGTGATCCCGCCGCCTGGCCAGACATAGGTGGGCGCGCCGCCGCAGGTCACGCGAACCAACATGGTCTTGATCGCGCGCGTGAGGCCGACCGGATTCTCGGTGACACCGGCCCGCAGACTGCCACCGGCGCCGGCGACGAACACCACGCTCGCCAGCGACGGCTCGCAGTTCTCGCCGATGCGCTCGACAACTTTGCGCACGGGCCCGGGCATCGGCGCTGCCTGCGGCACCAGGGACTCGTCCAGTACGTAGTACGCGGCATCGTCGCCGGTGGTCGAGACCATCAGCATGCGCAGGCCCGCGTAGGCCTGCTTCGGATCCCAACGCTCGATGATGCTCAGCGGATCGGTGATGTCGGTGCCGCCCCAGCCCGAGCCCGAGCCGGCGACCTGAAAGTAGCGCCCCGGCGTCGAGCGGCGGCCGTGCAGGCGAATGCCCGTCGCGGGCATGCTCAAGCCCTTGCCGGCCTGATGCTCGCTGAGCACGCCGGTGATGTGGTCGTCGACCACGACCACCTCGTCGACATGACCGAGCCACTGGCGGGCGAACATGCCGATCGTGGCCGATCCGCAGCCGACCCGCATGCGCTGCTCGGTGTGGCCGTCGATGATCGGCGCCTCACCCGCACGGACGACCAGGCGAGCGCCATCTTCGATGCTCAGTTCGACCGGCTCGCGATTGCCGAGCGCGGCCATCAGGTCGCAGGTCACGCGGCCCTCGCGCTTGCTGCCCCCCGTGAGGTGATGCACGCCGCCGAGCGACAGGAACTGCGAGCCGTATTCGTAGGTGGTGACATGCCCGACGGCTTCGCCCTGATGTCGCACGATCGCGCGTTCCGGCCCGAGGTAGCGGTCGCTGTCGATCTTCACGCGGAAACTGCAGTAGCTGAAGATTCCCTCGGTCACGACAGTCACCGTATCGGCGCCATCGATCCGGCTGCTGACGATGAACGGTGCGGGCTTGTAGTCGGGATAGGTGGTGCCGGCGCCGACACCGGAAACGAACATGTCGTCACGCACGAGGGCACCCTCTTGCGCGTCCGCCGCGAACGGCACCATCGCTTCGCCTTGCCGACGACTCATGACCACCAATGGGTCGAGCCGGGTCAGCACGCCGTCGACATTGGCATAGCGGTCGCAGGCACCGGCACGTCCGAGCTTGATGCGGCACAGCACCGGACAGGCCTCGCAGACGATCGTGGCGTCGGCCTCACGACCCGAGGCGGGAACGGCCGCGTCGGACGCAGCCAAACCATCGGACCGGTCCGACGAGGGATCCGGATGGCCTGAGTTCGAACCGTGGTCGGCGTCGGTCTCGGGAGGTCTCATCGCTGCATCTCACTGGCAAACGGGCGGTCAACGGGTTGTCGGCGTCGCGCATCCGCCGTGAGCGTGAAGCGCCGCGTGCAGCCGGTCGGGCGTGACCGGCACGGCCTGCATGCGCACGCCGCAGGCGTCCCGAATCGCATTCAGGATCGCGGGCGCTGTCGCCACCAGTGCCGGCTCGCCAACGCCTTTGGCACCATAGGGGCCGAGCGGCTCGGCATCCTCGATCAGATGAACATGAATGGGCGGCACGTCGCCCGCGGTCGGTACGAGGTAATCATGCAGGTTGTCGGTGCGCCCGGCAACGTAGTGCTCCATCAGCGCCAGACCGATACCCTGGGCGATGCCGCCGTGGATCTGCCCCTCGACCAGCATCGGGTTGATCGCACGGCCGACGTCGTGCGCGGCGTGGATCTCCAACAGCTTCACCGTGCCCAGATCGAGGTCGACTTCCAGCTCGACCATTTGTGCCGCGAAGCCGTAGGTGGCATAGGGCACGCCCTGCCCGTTGGCGTCGAGAGGGACCGTGGGCGGATTGAACATGCCTTCGCCGCTGAACAGATCGCCGTGGGCATCGCCGGGCAGACCGGCCAGCTCGAGCCGATGCTCGCCGGCGGCGTCGCGGGCGCTCAGCACACCGTTGGCGAGCGCGAGTTCGGCACCGGCCGCTGCACCGAGCGCCTCGAGCAGACGGGCGCGCAAGGCTTCACCGGCCAAGCGCGCGGCATTGCCCGACACGAAGGTCTGCCGCGAGGCCGAACTCTTGCCGGCGTCGCGGGTGAGCGCGGTATCGGCATGCACCTGGTCGACCAGGGAAACCGGCAAGCCGAGCGCATCGGCGCAGATCTGCGGCAGTACCGTGTAAGTGCCCTGACCGATATCGACCGCGCCGTTGTAGAGGACCACACGACCCGTGTCGCGCAGCGCCACGGTCATGGTCGATGGATTGGCGATCACCGTATTGCCGATGCCGTACCACATGCACGCGATGCCACGGCCCCGGCGCAGTCTGCTGCGGCCCGCCCGGCCGTGCGGATCGGTGCACCAGCCGGGGCCCGCGACGGCATTCGAGGGCAACGTTTCATGACCACCGCCGCCAGGCATCGATGGCCGATGCCCGGCCGGCACATCGGCCGCGGCGCCACCGTCGACACCGGCTGCGGCCAGTCGATTGCACTGCTCTACCCGCGCGCCCGCCGCGCGCCAGGCGGGCGCCAGCGCCTCGAGGCAGGCGACCAGACCGACACTGGCCTCGAGACGCTGCCCGGTCGCGGTCAGGTCGCCGGCCCGTAACGCATTCTGCAGCCGCAACTCGAGCGGATCACGGCCCAGTTCGAGCGCGAGCTCGTCGATCAGGGCCTCGACGAGCAATGTCGACTGGGGTACGCCGAAGCCACGAAAGGCACCCGCCACGGCATCGTGAGTCAGCACGGCGCGAGTATCGGCACGCACCGATTCGAAGCGATATGGACCACAGGCGTGAATCGGTACCCGGTTGGCGACCGTCGGTCCCCAGGAGGCATAAGCGCCGGTGGTGAAGTCGCCCTCGAACTCGTAGGCCACGAATCGGCCGTCGGCATCGGCGCCCAGCCGCGCGCGCATCTGCGCCGGATGACGTTTCGGGCTGGCCAGCATCGATGCCTGTCGCGAATACGCCAGCCGCACCGGCCGGCCGAACTTGCGCGCGCCGGCCACCACCAGCGGCTGCACCGACAGATCGAGCTTGCCACCGAAGCCCCCACCCACCGCGGTCGGCACGATGCGCACCCGCTCGGGCGCGAGCGCGAACATGTGCGCGATCTCGTCGCGGTCCATGTAGGGTGTCTGGGTGGTGACCGTGACGGTCACCGTGTGTTCGCCCTGCGCACCGTGCCAGACCGCGTGACCGGCCTCGGGCTCGAGATAGGCATGCTCGACGTAGACCGTCGACATCGTGCCCGATCGGATGGCGGCGAGCGGCCGGTCTGGCCAGGCGCCGCCGCGCTGCACGTGGCCGCGGCAGAGAATGTTGTCCGGATAGCGCTGTTGCACGATCGGCGCGCCCTCGGCGAGCGCCGCATGCGCGGTGTCGGCGGCCGGCAGGGATTCGAACTCGACCGGGATCGTGTTCGGATCCAGGCCGGCCAGCGCCGCGCGCTCGCCGACGATCGCGAGCACGGCCTCGCCCAGCAGACGGGTCTCGCTCTCGGCCAGTGCCGGCTGATCGCGCAGATCGGGAAAAATCGCGAATCGGTTGTTGGGTATGTCATCGGCGGTAAGCACGCCGACGACACCGGCATGGGCGGCGACGAACGCCTGCAGATCGCCCAGGAAAAAACGCGCCCGCGGCAACGGCGAACGAACGATCAGCATGTCCAACGCATCGGCGGGCGGCGCATCGTCACCGAACGATGCGCGGCCGTCGAGCTTTTCGCGGCCATCGAGCCGCGGCAGTCGGGCTCCGACGGCAGCGCCCGGGCGCGGACGGAGGTCGTCGGACGCAGCATCGACTCGCACCGCTTCGTCGCCACGCCACAGATCCGTCGGGGCAGATGCGTTCTCGGTCGCCGTCGCGGCTCTGGCGCGAGCATCCGCGAGAATCCGGCCCGCGGCCACCACGGCCGAGATAATCTGGCGATATCCGGTGCAGCGACAGAGCACGCCCCCCAGGGCATCCTGAACCTTGACTTCGTCCGGGGCGCCTTCATGCATCAGGAGATCGGCGGCGGCCAGCAACATGCCCGGCGTGCAGATACCGCACTGGGCGGCACCGTGACGCGCGAAACACTGCTGCAGCACCTGCCCCACAGGCAGGCCGTCGCCGTCGCGCAGCTCGGCCAGACCTTCGACCGTGGTCACCGAGCGGCCCTCGACCTGGGCGAGCGGCAGCAGACAGGCGCAGGCCTGCTCGCCGTCGAGCAGTACCGTGCAGATGCCGCAGTCACCAGCCTCGCAGCCGACCTTTGTGCCCGTGAGACCGAGACGGTCGCGCAATACGCTGCTCAGGCGCTCGGTGCCCGCGCCGACGACCGCCACCGGACGATCGTTCAGGGTCAGGCTCACCGGCCTCGCCAAACTGCCGTCGTTCATGTCCGTGCTCCGTTCGCGGCCAGCGACAGCAACGCGCGACGCGTCAGAGCCTCGGCCGCCTGACGACGCCAGGATGCCGAGCCGCGAAGATCATCGATGGGCGCCAGGGGCGCGAGCGCATCGACCGGCCAGGGACGCATCGCCACGGCCTGCAATTCAGCGGCACGACAGCCGGGCAGAACATCGGCGAACCAGGGCAACCGGACCGCCGTCGGTCCGCATGCGCCCACCGCGAGCGCCGCTTCGGTGAGCCGGTCATCGTCGCCCCAGTCGGCCCGGGCCGCGACCATGACGGCCGAAATCACCAGATAGCGGCGATGGCCCAGCTTCAGAAAACGGCTGTCGCGGCGCGCGGACGCGACCGGCAGCAACACTGCTTCCAGCAATTCGTCGGCGCGGCGGGCGGTTCGACGCGGACCTAGGACGAACGACTCGAGCGGTAGCCGACGCGAGCCGGAGACGCTGCTCAACACCACTTGCGCGTTCAGCGCGAGAAGGGGCGGCACGCCGTCGGCCGCCGGCGAGGCGTGGCAGAGATTGCCGCCGAGCGTGGCGCGATTCTGGATCTGCCGCCCGCCCACCTCGGCGGCCGCCTCGGAAAGCGCGCGCCAGTCGGCGTGGCGATGGGGACCGCGCGCCAGATCGCTCCAGCGCGTGAGCGCGCCGACTCGCCAGAACGACTGGCCCTCGTGCGCGACCCGGGAGATGCCACGCAGTTCATCGATATCGCTCAGATCGAGCCACGGGGCGGAGCCGGACAGGCCTGCCGAACCGGCGAGCGGCGGATACAGATCGGTGGCGCCGGCGAGCGGCACGGGCACGCGACCTTCGCTGGCGCCGCGGGCAAGGCATGCCAGGGCATCGGCAAACGATCTCGGGCGGATCAGATCCATCTTCGCCATGCTTGTTGAGGGCCGCGACGCGACGAGAAACCCAGCAATACCGGCCCTCGACCCGCGGCTTTCGAATTTCACCCGATGCTAGTATACGAAGCTTGCTCAACCGCGCATGCGCCGCCGTCGCAGACGGTTCCGGCGCGTTGCCAGTCAATTTCTTCTCCCGAATGACCCACGTCGTCACCGAATCCTGCATCAAGTGCAAGTACACCGACTGCGTCGATGTCTGCCCCGTCGATTGTTTCCGCGAAGGGCCGAACATGCTGGTCATCGACCCCGATGAATGCATCGACTGCGCGGTATGCATACCGGAGTGTCCGGTCGAAGCCATCTTCGCCGAAGAAGACGTGCCGGCCGGGCAGGAAAAGTTCATTGCGCTCAACGCCGAGCTGACGCCGAAGTGGGCCAGCATCACGCGCGCCAAGCCCCATCCGGCCGATGCCGATGACTGGAAAGACGTCCCCGACAAGCTCCAGTACCTGCAGCGCTGATCGGATTCCGACCATTCCGGCCGCTGCGCAGCGTTTCGACCCCGAGTCTCCGGGCGGTTCCGGACGCCGGCTCGAACACGCCACCCGGTCACCGTGACGGCTGGTCCTTCGGCCGAGCACCGGCCCTGGCCCCTGCCGCCGGGGTTCGAGCCGGCGGCCTTGCAGACCCGGGCCGGCCTCGGGCGGCTCGACGCACGCTTCGTCGCCGAACTCAGCCAGGCCGAACCGGCGCTGGCCAGGCGCCTGCGAGCGGCGCGCAAGACGGTTCCGGCCGACGCGCGCGAACACGCCGAGCTGCTGATCGAACTCGCCGCCCATCTCGAAACCTTTCTTGCCCGCCTGTTCGGCATCGAGACCGAACTCGCGACCCTGCGCGCGCGCCACCAGGCGCAGGAGCCGGTGCTGCGCACCAAGTACAAGTTCGTCAAGCGGCAGGCCTTGCTTGGGTCGCAACCCGACGAACGCGATGCCCTCGACGCGCCGGCTCTGCGCGCCGCCCTGCTGGCCGCCGGCGCCGATCCGTGCGACGAACCCGCGTTCGCCGCAGCGGTACTGGGCTGGCAGGAAGCCGTGCGCAAGGGTGAGCCCGAGGATCGCGAACGCGCCCGCCTGAATATCTCGCTCGCGCGCGACTATGCGGCATGGGCCGCGGGCACCGAGACCGGCCGGGCACGGCATCGTGACAGCGTCATCTATCGGCATCCGCAGCCACTCGATCCACAACGCCGCGTCTCGTTGGCGAGCACGCACGCGGCCGACGACGGCGCGGTCGAGCACCGGATCGCGCCCGACGCCATCCGCCATCGGCAGGGTTTCGCACTGACCGATGCCGGTTTCCCGCTGGCCCGGGCGGTCGATGAGGCACGCTACTGCCTGACCTGCCATCGACAGGGCAACGACAGCTGTCGGATCGGTATCCGCGTCGGCGGCAAGGACACCGCCTCCGCGGACCCGGCCCGTTATGGGCGCAGCCCGTTCGGCGAGCCGTTGCGCGGCTGCCCGCTCGAGGAACGAATCTCCGAGTTCCTTTGGCTCAAACAGCATGCGCGCCCGCTCGGCGCGCTCGCGATGATCATGCTCGACAACCCGATGGTGGCGGCCACCGGACATCGCATCTGCAACGACTGCTCGAAGGCCTGCATCTACCAGCAGCAGACACCGGTCGACATCCCTCAGGCCGAGACACGCACGCTGCGCGACGTGCTCGAGTTGCCCTGGGGCGTCGAGATTCACGGCCTGCTGTTACGTTGGAACCCGCTCGATCTGCTACGCCCGCTGCCGGCGCCCGCCAGCGGCCGCCGCGTGCTGGTGGTCGGCTGCGGGCCGGCCGGCTTCACGTTCGCACACGAGATGCTGCGGGCCGGCCATCAGGTCGTCGCGATCGACGGCCTGAAGATCGAACCGGACGATCTCTCCCACCGGGCGATCGCCGATCTCGCGGAGCTGCGCGAACCGCTCGAGTCCCGCATCGCGGCCGGCTTCGGCGGCGTCGCCGAATACGGCATCACGGTGCGCTGGGACAAGAACTTCCTGCGCCTGGTCCGTCTGCATCTGGAACGCTGGCCACGCTTCCGGCTGTTCGGCGGTGTCCGCCTGGGCAGCACGCTCGATCTCGATGACGCCTGGGGGCTCGGCTTCGATCACGTCGCCCTCGCGGTCGGCGCCGGCCGACCGACCGTGCTCGACGTGCCGGGCGGTCTGGCCAATGGCGTACGTGCGGCCAGCGACTTCCTCATGGCACTGCAGTTGACCGGCGCAGCGCGTGCCGACAGCCTGGCGAATCTCGAGCTGCGGCTGCCGGTGGTAGTGGTGGGCGGGGGGCTGACCGCCATCGATGCCGCCACCGAGGCCCGTGCCTACTACCCGGTGCAGGTCGAGAAGATGCTGCGCCGCTACGAGACGATGGTCGCGCTGGGCAAGGATCTCGAGCCCTGCTCCGCGCAGTGGCAGGTGTTCCTCGACCACGCCCGCGCGCTGCGCGCCGCCGACGCCCTGCCTGAGGCCGAAGCGCGCGCGGCGCGCGACGCCCTCATCGATCAGTGGGGCGGCGTGACGATCGCCTATCGCCGGCCCCTGATCGACAGCCCGGCCTACCGGCTGAATCCGGAGGAACTCGAACACGCGATGGCCGAGGGCGTGCGCGTGTTGAGCGGCGTGCGGCCACTGGCCGTCTATACCGACGGCGATGCGCGCGTCACCGGTATCCGACTGCGCGCCGACACGGGTGACCTGACCCTGCCGGCGGGTTCCGTGCTCGTTGCCGCGGGTACCCATCCGAACACCATGGCGGCGCGCGAGCTCGGCGCGCCGCTCGTGCTTGCCGGGCGCTATCTGGCCACCGCCGACGGCGTTCCTGGCGGCGAACACCCGAAGGACCCCGCCGCCGAGTTCATCTGTGTGCGCCGGCCGGACGGTCGCACGGTGAGCATGCTCGGCGACGCACATCCCGCATTCGCCGGCAACGTGGTCCGCGCGATGGCCTCGGCCCGTCGTGCGGCGCCACGCATCGATGCGCAGTTGCGCGCCCTCCCGCGCCGCCAGCGCAGAGCGCCGTCCTGGCGTCGTTGGATCGATCGCCTCGAGCGGCGCTGGCGAACACGCGTCGTGGCGGTGCACGAACTCGCCCCGGGCATCGTCGAACTGATCGTGCACGCGCCGGCCGCTGCCGAGCGCTTTCAGCCGGGGCAGTTCTTTCGCCTGCAAGGCTTCGAATCGCTGGCCGAGCGGGTCGAGTTGAACGGCATCGCGAGCCGGCTGAGCACCGAGACACTCGCCCTGACCGGCGCCTGGGTCGATCGTCGCAGCGGCCACGTGGCCCTGGTGGTGCTCGAAATGGGCGGCACGGCCGATCTCGTGCGCCGGCTGTGCCCGGGAGAACCCGTGCTGCTGATGGGCCCAACCGGCGAACCCACCGAGATCGGCCGCGACGAGACGGTGGTGTTGGTCGGCGGTGGCCTGGGCAATGCGGTGCTGTTCTCGATCGGCAAGGCCATGCGCGAGGCCGGCTGCCGCGTGCTCTACGTGGCCGGCTATCGACGCGCCCGCGATCGCTTTCATGCGGCACGCATCGAGGCCGCCGCCGACGCGGTGATCTGGTGCAGCGAGCAGTTACCGGGCTTGCTACCCACCCGCCCCGGCGACGCGGCATTCCAGGGCAATGTGGTGCAGGCGCTGGAATGCCTGGCCCGCGGCGGATTTCAGCAGATCGCCCTGCGCCTGCAGGAGGCCGACCGATTGCTGGTGATCGGCTCCGATCGAATGATGGCCGCGGTCGCCCGGGCGCTGCGCGGCCCCCTGGCGACCAGCGTGCGCCCGACCCTGAAGACCCTTGCCTCGGTCAATTCGCCGATGCAGTGCATGATGAAGGAGATCTGCGCGCAGTGCCTGCAGCGCCAGGTCGACCCGGTCACCGGAGAGTCACACTACGTGTTCACCTGCGCGGGTCAGGATCAGCCTTTGGACGCCGTCGATTTCGGCTGCCTCGCCGCGCGACTGGCGCAAAATCGGGCGCTGGAGGATTTGTCCAGGGCCTGGCAGGCGAGTCTGCTCGACGTCGCCGAGCCCGATCGTGACTTTTGCGCGGCCGGCACGGTCGATTCGGGGTAGATGGCGCTCGCCTGTACGGGCAGCTACGCGCCCGGCACCGCCGTGCCTCCAGCTGGCGATCGGGGCGCCAAAACTGTCACCAAACCGCCACTTGTCGGGGGCCGGACGCCCACAGACCGTCAAACACCGTGGCGGATTTCGCTGCATTGCGCCATTTGCGGTATAAAAGTAAACGGAAACAGGTTTCATCCTGTTGTAACGATTACCCATCCCCAAAACCATCCACCATTGTTCGTGAACGCGGCCGAAACGGGTCGCGGCGGAGTCCGACCGATGCTCTATCAGCTCCACGAGGCACAACGTGCCGTCCTCAACCCGGTTTCGAGTTGGGCGGACGCCATGAGCCAGCTCTTCGCCAATCCCTACAGCCCGTTCGCCTACACGCCGTTCGCGAACCGCGCGGCGGCCGGCTTCGAGCTGATCCATCGCCTGGGCAAGGAGTACGAAAAGCCGGAGTTCGGTCTCACGCAGACCACCATCGACGATCGAAGCGTCGCCGTCGAGCAGCGCACGGTGATCGAGAAACCGTTCGGCCGTCTGCTGCACTTCGCCCGCCTGCTGCCGAGCGAACTCGCCCACCACGAGAACGACTCCACGCTGCTGGTGTTCGCGCCGCTGTCGGGCCATCACTCGACGCTGTTGCGCGATACCGTGCGTGCCCTGCTGCCGCACCACAACGTCTACGTCACGGACTGGATCGACGCCCGCATGGTGCCGCTCTCGAAGGGGCGCTTCGGGCTGGACGACTATATCGCCTACGTGATCGAGTACATCCGCCACCTGGGCCCGGATCTGCACGTGATGTCGGTCTGCCAGCCGACGGTGCCGGTGCTGGCCGCGATTTCGATCATGGCCGAGATGGGCGACGATCGCCAGCCTTTGTCGATGACGATGATGGGCGGGCCCATCGACACCCGCAACAGTCCCACCGAGGTCAACAACCTGGCGGCAGAGAACCCCTTTCACTGGTTCGAGCGCAATGTGATCTACGTGGTGCCGGCCAAGTATCCGGGTGCAGGACGGCGGGTGTATCCAGGCTTCCTGCAACACGCCGGCTTCGTGTCGATGAACCCGGGCCGTCACGTGAACTCCCATTGGGACTTCTATCTCGACCTGGTGCGGGGCGACATGGAGACCGCCGAGGCGCACCGCGAGTTCTACGACGAGTACAACGCCGTGCTGGACATGCCGGCCGAGTACTACCTCGACACCATCCGCGTTGCTTTTCAGGATCATCTGCTGCCGCGCGGGCTGTGGAATGTCACGTTCGAGGGCAAGGCCTTTCGGGTGGATCCGTCCAAGATCACGCAGGTCGCGCTGTTCACGGTCGAAGGCGAACTGGACGACATCTCGGGTCCGGGGCAGACGCAGGCGGCACACAAGCTATGTACCGGCATCCCCCGTGAGCACCAACGCGACCTGGTCGTCAAGAAGGCGGGTCACTACGGCATTTTCTCGGGCCGCCGTTGGCGCGAGATCATCCGCCCCGAGGTTACCAACTTCATCGAAGCGCACGGTGCGCGCATCGGTAGCAAGGCGCTGCGGCGCGCGAAGGCGGCCTGAGCCCCGGCCAACGCAAGCGGTTGGAATCGGCTACCGACCCAGACGCGCTCGTCGAGCGCGTCGATGCCCTGCTTCCGCAGACGCAGTGCACGCGCTGCGGCTACCCAAGCTGCGCCGACTATGCCCGCGCGATGGTCACCGAAGGCGTGCCGATCAATCGTTGTCCGCCCGGCGGCGACGAAGGCATGCGGGCGCTGGCGGATCTGCTCGGGCGCCCCGGCACGACTCTCGACCCGGATTGCGGTGCGCCCGGGCCGCGATTGCTGGCATTCATCGAATCGGATGACTGCATCGGATGCACGAAATGTATCCGCGCCTGTCCGCTCGATGCGATCATCGGCGGGCCCAAGGCAATGCATACCGTGATTCCCGCACTGTGTTCGGGTTGCGAGCTCTGCGTGCCGCCCTGCCCCACGGATTGCATTCGCATCGTCGCGCTCGACACCCCTTGGTCCGATGACGACGCCCGACTCGCGCGCGAGCGCTTTGGCCGCCGCCGTCGTCGCCTGGAGCGCGAGCGGCGCGACGACCTCCTGCGTCACGAACGCGAACTGTCGGGCAAGCGGGCCTCACTGGTCGCGCCCGGTACCCGCGACGACACTGGCAGCGACGAGTCCCGGGTCGACGCCGGCCGGCGTGGCGCCGGCTCGGCTCGATCGCCGGATCCGTCACGGCCGGCAACGACGTCCGAGCCCCGGGGCGCTGCGCGGAACCCCGCCCCGGCCATCGACGACCAGCTGGCTCGCAAACGCGCGGTGCTCGATGCGGCATTGGCCCGCGCCCGCGCGAGACTCGACGCTCGCCCGCCGAAGCCCGACGGAGGCGGATCATGAACGATGCCAGGCGCGAGGAGATCTTTCGCCGCCTGCAGGCGGCCGATCCGGAGCCCAGGACCGAACTCGAGTACGGTTCGCCGTTCGAGTTGCTTGCCGCGGTGCTGATGTCGGCTCAGGCCACCGACGTCGGCGTGAATCTCGCCACCCGGCGTCTCTTTCCGCTGGCCAATACGCCGGCGTCGATGCTGGCGCTCGGCGAAGAACGACTCGCCGACACCATTCGTACGATCGGGCTGTATCGGGCCAAGGCCAGGCATCTGATCCAGACCTGCCGGATTCTGGTCGACGAATTCGACGGCCAGGTGCCCGCCGAGCGCGCGGCGCTCGAGCGCCTGCCCGGCGTCGGTCGCAAGACCGCGAACGTGATCCTGAACGTGGCCTTCGGCCAGCCGACGATGGCCGTGGATACACACATTTTCCGCGTCGCCAACCGCACCGGCTTGGCGCCGGGCAAGGACGTGCTGGCCGTCGAGACCAAATTGCTGCGCAAAGTGCCACCACCCTATCGGCAGCATGCACATCATTGGCTGATCCTGCACGGGCGCTATGTTTGCAAGGCGCGCAAGCCCGAGTGCTGGCGCTGCCCGATCGCGGATCTGTGCGACTATCGGGACAAGACACCCGCGCCGGCGGCGCCGCGCGCCATGCGTATCGGCCCGGTCTCCGACTAGCCTGGCCTCACGGCCGGCTCACCGGTCGCCCTCGAGCCCGCAGCGCTTGCACGCCAGCGCAACGCTGCCGCTTCTCCCGCACCAACAGCGCCCAGAAAACGCCCAGATCACTGTGTTCGACCCATCCCAAGCCGACGTCAGGCGCTTCTTCTGCGACACCTGGCGCAAACACCTGAACCGTGATCCGCTGACACCGCTCGAGTCCGTCGCGCTGTCCTGGATCGAACGGCATCCGGAGTATCACGGCGATCTCGCCGATCGCGAGGCGGCATTGGTCGCCGACTATCCGGTCGAAGCCGGGCGAACCAACCCCTTTCTGCATTTGTCGATGCATCTCGCGATCGCCGAGCAGCTCTCGATCGACCAGCCTCCCGGCATCAAGGCCGCCCACGCCCGGCTGAGTTCGCGCCTGGACGATGCACACGAAGCCGCCCATCGCATCATGGAATGCCTCGGTGAAGTGGTCTGGCGCGCGCAGCGCGATGGCACCCCCCCGGACGGCGAGGCCTATCTCGAGTGCATCCATCGCCAGGCGGGCACGTCATGAGTGGCACCGCCGGCCAACTCTGGCTGGAACTCGCGCCGCATAGCGGCGGTCCGCCGAACCGCCTGCTGGTGTTCCTGCATGGAGCCGGGTCGACACCGGAGGCCATCGTGCCGCTGGCGCTCGCCTGGCAGTACAAGTTCCCGAGAGCTCTGGCGCTGATCATGCAAGGCCTGCACGAGGGGCAGACCGGCGTCGGTCTCGACTGGTTCGACGCCCATGGCACGGGCCGGGATCAGCATGACGACGCCGCCCGCGCGGCGTCGATCGTCAGCGAACGGATCGACTCGGTGCAACGACGACTCGGCCTGAGTGCGCAGCTGACGGTGCTGGTCGGCTTTTCGCAAGGTGCCACACTGGCCCTCGAAATGGCTCGGCTCGACCGTCCCTGCGCCAGTATCGTGGTGGCTCACGCGGGCCGTCTGTTGACGCCGCTGGCGCCGGGCACACACATCGCGCCAACCATCCACCTGTTGCATGGCGAGCTCGACTCGGTCGTGCTCGCGCAGCACTCCATACGTGCGTTTCGGGCGCTGCGCGACGCCGGCGGCCGGGTCAGCCTCGACATTCTCACCGACGGCATTCACTCGATCGGCCAGGACATGGTCAACGTGGGCACGTCGCGCGCGCTGCAAACACTCTATGCCGGGCGCAAACGCATCGAGGTGGACCAATACGGTGCGACACTCACGATCAGCACCGATTCGCTACCAGCGCCACCGTCTGGCGACGACAATCTGCACTGACAGGCCACGGAAACCCACGAGGACGGCGATGGAACTTCAAATCAACGGCAGCGTCCGTGAGGTCGACGTCGAGGACGAGATGCCCCTGCTCTGGGTGTTGCGCGACGTCCTCGGCATGACCGGCACCAAGTATGGTTGCGGCATCGGGCAGTGCGGTGCCTGCACGGTGCACATCGACGGCATGGCGATGCGCTCCTGTCTGCTGCCGGCAGCGGCCGCCGCGGGCCGGCCGATCACCACCATCGAAGGCCTGGGCAGTCCCGCCGCGATGCACGCGGTACAGGCGGCATGGCTCGAGCACCAGGTCGCGCAGTGCGGCTATTGCCAGTGCGGCCAGATGATGTCGGCGGCGGCACTGCTGCATGCCAACCGCCGTCCCAGCGACGACGAGATCGACGCATTCATGGGCGGCAACCTGTGCCGTTGCGGCACCTATCCCTTGATCCGCGCGGCCATCAGAAGCGCGGCAGAGCGGCTGGCCGGAGACCCGTCGTGAGCGCGCCGACCTCGCGTGGCCGTCGGCGCTGGCTGATCGGAGCGACCGCGATCGCCGGTGGCGTGGCATTCGGCACCTACTGGGTGCGCGGCGAGCCGCACAACCCGTTGCGCGACGATCTCGCCGAGGGCGTTGCCGTATTCAACCCCTGGGTCAAGATCACCGCCCATCAGGTGATCCTGATCGTGCCGCACACGGATCTCGGCCAGGGCGTCGCATCGATGCAGGCCGCGCTGATCGCCGAGGAACTCGACATCGGCCTGGACCAGGTCGAGACCGAGTTCGGACTGCCTTCCGCGGCCTACTACAACACCGCGATCGGCGCGGATCTGGTGCCGTTCGCGTCTACCGACGACAGCATGCTGGCCGGTGCCGTGCGCGGCGCCATGGGCATCTTCATCAAACTGAACGGCCTGCAGAGCACCGGCGGTTCGAGCTCGGTACCCGACAGTTTCGTGAAGCTGCGCATGGCCGGCGCGGTCGCTCGAGAGACGCTCAAGCAGGCGGCCGCCGTGCGCACCGGGCTCGCCCCGGACCAATTGCGAACCGAGGACGGCGCGGTCGTCCTGCCCGACGGCAGCAGGCTTGCCTACACGGCGCTGGCGGCCGACGCGGCGGCACTCGAGCCGGTCACGGACGTCCGCCTGCGTGATCCGTCGCAGTGGCGGCTGATCGGCAAGCCGATGCAACGGCGCGACATCCTGGCCAAGTCCATGGGTGCGGCCACCTATACCATCGATCTGCGCATGCCTGGCATGCTGCATGCGTCGCTGCGCTGCAGCCCGCGTCGCGGTGCGCTGATTCGCTACGATGCGGGCAAGGCGCAGACGATGCGCGGCGTGATCAAGGTCGTCCCGGTCGAAAACGGTGTCGCGGTGATCGCCGACAATACCTGGCGCGCGATGCGCGCGCTCGACGCCATCGAGTTCGAATGGGCGCCGGCGCCCTTCCCGCCCGACAGCCGGGCGCACTGGGAGGCTGTGGCCGCCTCGTTCGTCGACGATCGCCTCGACCGGCGCTGGCGCGACGACGGCAATGTCGACACGGTGCTGGGCACCGGCCGCTTCGCCAGCGCGGAGTTTCGGGCGCCCTATCTGGCCCATCAGCCGATGGAGCCGTTGTCGGCGGTGGTCAGGGTCGGCGACGGCGCCGTCGACATCTGGGCCGCGCACCAGGTACCACGAACGGCGGCCGACAAGGTCGCGGCCATCACCGGCCACGATGTCGACCGCGTGCGCTTGCACAACCAGTTTGCGGGCGGCAGCTTCGGCCACCGTCTCGAGTTCGATTTCGTCACGCGTGCCGCCGAGGTGGCCAATCAGTATCGCGGGGCGCCAATCAAGCTCACCTACAGCCGCGAAGAGGATTTCCGCCAGGAGTTTCCGCGCCCGCTCGGCATGGCCCGCGGCAGCGGCGCGGTGGCCGACGGGCGCGTGCAGGCCTTCGATCTCGCGATCGCGGTGCCGTCGGTCATGCGCTCGCAGCTCGGTCGCCTGGGTCAGCCTGCGCTCGGACCGGACGTCCAGAGTGCGGCCGGCGCCTGGAACCTGCCCTATGCCATCCCGAACTTCAGGGTCTCGGCCTACAACGTGAACGGCCTGATGCCGGTCAGCTCCTGGCGGTCGGTCGGCGCGTCCCTGGCGGGTTTCTTCGCCGACGCCTGGCTCGACGAACTCATTCAGTTGGCCGGCGCCGATCCCCTGCAGGAGCGTCTGCGGCTATGCAACGACCCGGTCGCGCGCAAAGTGCTCGAGGCGGTCGCCGAGATGTCTGGTTGGGGCGAACCCATCGAACAGGGTCGCGGCCGCGGCGTCGCCTTCGTGAACTCCTTCGGTGTGCCGACCGCCGAGGTCGTCGAGGTCTCGCAGACCGATCGCGGCATCCGCATCGATGCCGTCTTCGTGGCCGCCGATGTCGGCCGCGTGGTCGATCCGGTCAATTTCGACAACCAGGTCAAGGGGGCCGTCGTCTGGGGCCTGGGCCACGCGATGGGTTGCGAGCTCACGCTGGCAGACGGCATCATCGAGCAACGGAATTTCGACACCCATGCCGGCATGCGAATCTGGCAGTGCCCGAAGATCACGGTGCGTGGCCTCGAGAATGCGCGCAACATTCGCGGCGTCGGCGAACCACCGGTGCCGCCGGCCGCGCCGGCTCTGGCCAATGCCATCTTCAAGGTCACGGGCCAGCGACTGCGCGAGATGCCCTTCGGACGCCATGTGCGCTTCGCCTGAGCGGTCGGTGACGGGCCCGGCGTGGTGTTTCGCGCCCCTGCACCGCGGCGCGCGTGTCAGACGCCTGCAAGGCCATGAGCGTAGGCTGTGCCCGGTCGGCAGGCTGTCCGGCGAGACAGTCCGGTTTTCGTCTATACGAGGAGAGATCCATGAGTCGTGAAGTGGTCGTCATCAGCGGTGCCCGTACCGCGGTGGGCACGTTCGGGGGCAGCCTGGCCGGCAAGACCCCCACCGAACTGGGCGCGCTGGTCGTACGCGAGTCGGTGGCGCGCGCCGGCATCGCACCGGCTGATATCCATCACGTGGTGTTTGGTCACGTGCTCAACACCGAGCCGCGCGACATGTATCTGTCGCGGGTGGCGGCACTCGACGGCGGGCTGCCCAAAGAGGTTCCGGCGCTGACGCTGAACCGCCTCTGCGGCTCCGGCCTGCAGGCCATCGTCTCCGCCTCGCAGAGCATCATGCTGGGCGACGCCGACATCGCGATCGGCGGCGGTGCCGAGGTCATGAGCCGCGGCCCGCACGCCATGCAGAGCGCGCGCTTCGGCCAGCGCATGGGCGACACCAAGGTCGTCGACATGATGATCGGCGCGCTGCACGATCCGTTCCACAACATCCACATGGGTGTCACGGCCGAGAACGTCGCGCGCGAGCACCAGATCAGCCGCGAAGACCAGGATGCGCTCGCGCTCGAGAGCCACCAGCGTGCGGCGCGCGCCATCGACGCCGGCCATTTCAGGAGCCAGATCGTTCCGGTCGAGATCGCGGGCCGCAAGGGCACGGTCGTGTTCGACACCGACGAGCACGTGCGTCGCGACGCCAAGCTCGAAGACATGCAGAAGCTCAAGCCGGTATTCGAGAAAGACGGCACGGTCACGGCTGGCAACGCATCCGGCATCAACGACGGCGCCGCCGCGGTGGTCTTGATGGCCGCCGATGTCGCCAAGGCGCGCGGGCTGACACCGATGGCGCGCCTGGTCGGCTATGCACACGCCGGGGTCGATCCCAAGACCATGGGCATCGGGCCGGTGCCGGCGTCGCGGAAGCTGTTCGAACGCACCGGCTTGAAGGCCTCCGACATGGACATCATCGAAGCCAACGAGGCCTTCGCGGCACAGGCACTCGCGGTCACCCGCGGTCTGGATCTCGATCCCGCCAAGGTCAATCCGAACGGCTCGGGCATCTCCATCGGCCACCCGATCGGCGCCACCGGCGCCGTGATCACGATCAAGGCGCTGTACGAGCTGCAACGCACCGGTGGCCGCTACGCGCTGGTCACGATGTGCATCGGCGGCGGCCAGGGCATCGCGGCGATCTTCGAGCGCTTGAGCTGAGATGGCCGGGCCCGCGACGCACGTTCATCGGGCGCTCGTGGCCCGGCGCTCGTCGGCCGTGCGCCGCGCGCTGTTGACGCTGATGGCGGTTCTGGCGGGCTGCGGCCACCCGATGGCGGTCATGACGGGCGCCGGTGGTGATCCCGTGATGCTGCTCGGCCATGACCCGGTCGCGTACTTCACCGAGGGCCGCTCGCGGCGCGGCGATCCGGCGATCATGGCGCGCTACGACGAGGTCGTCTATTACTTCGCCAGCGACGAGCACCGCCGGATGTTCGTCGCCGCGCCGGACAGGTACGTACCCCAGTACGGCGGCTTCTGTTCGTCCGGCGCCGCCTATGGTCTGAAACTCGGCTCGGATCCGACCGAGTTCGCAATCCGCGACGGCCGCTTGTTCATCTTCGGCGATGTCCTCGGCCGTACGGCCTGGGAACTGGATCCGGCCTGGAACATCGAGCGTGCCGATCAGGTCTGGCCGGAGGCCGCGCCTCATGGCTGGCGCTGGCAGAGTCTGAAGCGCTATGCATTCAAGGTGGACTGGTACCGCGACGGTCGCGCGATCCGGGCGGAATTCGAGCGCCGGCATCCGGGCCAGCCGCTGCCCGCTTACGACCCGGGCGGCATGATCACGAATCTGTTCCTGCGCGAACCGGGATGGCGTGCACGCGAAGGCTTCGGCCAACCGGCGGTCGGACTGGTCGGCGTCGATGCCTGCCCGCCCGCCTGTCCGGGTCAGGTGTCCGAACCGTTCGGCCAGTGAACCGTGGGCCCCAGGGCCCGCAAGATCTCACTGGTCTGCGGCCCGACCGAGCGTTCAGGCGCGTGCCGCCCGACGCGCCCAATAGTCGAAGCTTGCCGCCACGATCGCAGGCTGCAACAGAAAGTCGTGGGCCTCGCGCCCCGCCTCGGGCTCGATCGGGTTGAGGGCGCCGACCGCCATCGCGTCGAGCAGCATGCGCGCACCACGCTCGGCATAGACGGCCAGGTAGGTGGCCTCCTGCAGGCTGGCGCCCGTGCACACGAAGCCGTGATTGACGAGCAGCGCGCAGCGGTGATCGCCCAGCGCCTTGGCGATCAGTTCACCCTCCTGGTCGCCCGTGGGCACGCCGGGCCAGGTGTCGAGAAAGCCGCAATCCTCATAGAACATGCAGGTGTCCATGTGGGCGACCGAGAATGGAATCCCGAGCAGGGCATAGGCCGACGCGGCGGGCGAATGCGTGTGCACGATCGCGGCGATGCGCGGATGATGCCGATAGATCCAGGCGTGGAAGCGTGCACCCGGATTGGGCTGGCCGAGGCCGCTGGTGACCTGCATCTGCCAGTCGACGGCCAGGACCGTGTCGGCCTCGACCTCCTCGAGGCCGACACCGAGGGGCTGGGTCAGGAAGCCGTCGCCGTGGCGCATCGTGACCTGCCCGGCGAGGCCGCCGTTGTGGCCCTCGCGGGCAAGTATCCGGCAGGCGTCGGCCATGATGTCGGCAGGTTGCCGATGGGCGGCGGCCCCGATCGGGTCGAGCTGCAGGGTCTTCGTTTGCATGAGCATTGTCTCCTGATCTGGCGGCGCTGTGGGGCACGGTCAGCCGGCCGACGGACGGCCGAGCTCGGGCAGGCGAGCACGCGCGACGCTGCGCCCGCGAAGACAGACGCGCCGGGCGCGAGCGCCGCAGCGTGCAGTCAGACCGCCGGCGCCATGCGCTGCGCGCGCGGGCGCTGGTCGATCGGCGCGTGCATCACCGCCGCGAACGCGCCGAAGACGATGGCCATCAACCAGGCCATGTCGTACGAACCGGTGGTGTCGAAGATGCGTCCGCCGAGCCACGCGCCGAAGAAACTGCCAATCTGATGACCAAAGAACACGACGCCGCCGAGCATGCCCAGGTGGCGCACACCCCAGATCTGGCCGACCAGCGCATTGGTCGGTGCCACCGTCGAGAGCCACAGCAGGCCCATCAGGGCCGAGAACACGTACACGCTGGCCTCGGTCAGCGGCATCGCCAGGAAACCGATCATGACGATCGAACGGGCCACGTAGATGGCGGTCAGCATCCACTTCTTGGACACGCGCTGGCCCATCCAGCCCGAGATCAGGGAGCCGGCGATGTTGAACAAACCGACCAGGGCGATGGCGGTGGCACCGATATTGGCACTCATGCCCTTGTCGACCAGATAGGCCGGCAGATGCAGGGCAATGAAGACCACCTGCAGGCCGCACACGAAGAAGCCCCAGAACAACAAGTGGAAATTACGGTCGCGCATCGCCGACGACAACGCCACCCGGAACCCGGTCTCGGGCTCGGCCTGGGCCGAGACCGCCTCGGCACTGTCGCCGCGCACGCCGAGTGCGAGCGCCACGATCACGGATGAGGCCAGACCCAGTACGACCAGCGCCTGTTGCCAGCCGACCGACGACATCAGGCTCGCCGAGAACGGCAGGAACAGGAACTGCCCCATCGAGCCCGCGGCCACGCCGACGCCGAAAGCCATCGTGCGATGCTGGGCCGGCACGATCTTGCCCAGCGTTGCGAAGATGATGCCGAACGAGGTCGCGCCGACCGCCACGCCCATCAGGACGCCGGACGTCAGAATGAGCATCGCGCCGGACTCCGCGAACGCCATGCCGAACAAGCCCGCGGCGTACAGCACGCCGCCCAGCGCGAGCACGCGCCGCGAGCCGTACCGATCCGCCATCGCGCCCAGGAACGAGGCGGCCAGTCCCCAGACCAGGTTCTGGATCGCAAACGACAGCGAGAACAGCTCGCGCGACCAGCCCCGCGCCGCGGTCATCTCGGGCATAAACAGGCCGAACGACGATCGCGCGCCGAAGGAGATGATCAGGATCAGGCAGCCGAACAGCAGCACCGGCCGGTACGAGGGGGTGTTCTGGGTCATTTTGTGGCGCCTGGCGAACGCGCGTGAGGCAAACACGCGGGCGGCCCAATGCCGCGCCGATCGGCGAGCTTTGGATCATAGCAGCGTCGTCGGTGCCTCAGCGCGCGGCTGGCAGGCTGTTGAAGTTCCCGCCAGCGCTTGTGGCACACTGGCTCGCGTCTTCGAACTCCGCTCCCGGCTTCATGCCCACGTTGCCACCCCCGATCGCCGTGATTCCCGCCGCCGGTCGCGCCACGCGCCTCGGCGAACTGCCCTGCAGCAAGGAACTGCTGCCGGTCGGCTTCTTCGAGCATCGCGGCCGGATCCGCCCCAAGCCGGTTTCGCGCTACCTGCTCGAACAGTTTTTTCGCAGCGGGTGCCGGCGGGTGGTATTCGTCGTGCGTGAGCAGAAATGGGACATCGCCCGCTATTACGGTTGCGGAGCCGATCTGGGCATGTCCGTGGGCTACGCGATGATGGACGAGCCCTACGGGCCGCCTTTCACCATTGCCCAGGCCCTGCCCTTCGTCGGTGAGGCGCCGGTCATGACCGGCTTTCCCGACATCCTGCTCGATCCCCCTGATGCGTTCGCGCAGGCCTGGCGAGCGTTGGGCGAAAGCGATGCCGATGTCATGCTGGGTACCTTTCCGGCCGGCCCCGGCGATGTCACCGACCTGGTGTCGGGGCCACTGGCGCCGGGGTCGCGCCACGGCTCGGTCGCACGGCTCGAACCCAAGGAAGACGATCCGGTCTGGAGCGACGACTGCGACACCTGGCTGTTCGCGATCTGGCGCGGCCGCTTTTCGCACTTCATGGTCGATGCGCTCGCGCAGTTGCGCGCGCGCGCGCGCGCAGCCGTCCCGGGCAGCGAGCCGGAATGGCCGCTGGGCACCGTGATGGCGATGGCCCTCGCCGACGGCCTGCGCATCGAGCGCCTGCATTTTCCCGCCGGCCGCTTCCTCGACGTGGGCGCGCCGGACCGGCTGGCGCGTGCCGGCATGTTCCCGGGTGTCTGGAACGGCGTCGCGCCAGCGTCGGCGGCCGCCGCGTTCGGTGCCGACCCCGCATGAGCCACGGGCTGCCGATCGGCGTATGGTTGACGCCCTGCAAGGCCGACGCGGCCTGGCTCGATCCGTTGATCAACCGCCTGTCGGCCGACCACGGCACGCCGCCGTTCGCCGCCCACGTCAGTCTGCATGTCGGCCGGGTCGCCGATGAAGCGCAGGCACGAGACATTCTCGACCGGGTCGCCGCCCGGCACGCGCCGCTGACGCTCACCGCGGGCGCCACCGGTCACGGCGCGGCGCGCTTTCGCGCCGTCTACATCGATCTGCCCACCGGGCCGCTGCGCGACATCGCCGCCGCGCTTGCGCTCCGCATCGAACCGGATCCGGCATTCTCCTTGGATGCGCACCTGAGCCTGATTTATGCCGAGCTGCCGCCAGCCGTGCGGGTCGCGCTGGCCGATGGCAACGACCATCGCGGCCGACGACTGCACTTCGACGACATCGTCGCGGTGGCTCCCGCAGCGGGCGAGAACGACTTCGACAACGTACCGGGCTGGCGAATCGTCGCGCGGGCGCCGTTGCGAGGTCTCTGAGGCAAGCTGACGCGGGCGGCGGCACGCCGCCCGATCACAATGCGGCGAAAGCCTGCTCGGCGGCGTCCAGGGTGGCGGAGACCTGCTCGTCGCCGTGCGCGCTCGAAATGAAGAACGCCTCGACCGGCGACGGTGGCAGATAGACGCCTCGCTCGAGCAGGCCGTGATAGAAACGCTTGAACGCCTCGACATCGGTCTGCTGGGTCTCGGCGAAGCTCGTCGGCGGGCTGGCGCGGAAATACATGCCGGCCATGCCACCGGTCGCCTGCGCGCAAAAGGGCACGCCACGGGCGGCCGCGCGCTCGCACAAACCACTGACCAGGCGCTGGCCGACGGCATCGAGTGCTTCGAAGAAGCCGGGCTCGGAGATCAGTTCGAGCGTTGCGAGACCGGCCGCCATCGCCAACGGATTGCCCGACAAGGTGCCGGCCTGATAGACCGTGCCCAGTGGTGACAGGCCGCCCATGACCGCCGCCGGCCCTCCGATGGCGCCGACCGGCATGCCGCCACCGATCACTTTGCCAAAGGCCGTCAGGTCGGGCGTCACGCCCAGGATCTGCTGTGCACCGCCCAACGCGACCCGGAAACCAGACATCACCTCGTCGAAGATCAGCAGCGCGCCATGTTCGCTGCACAGCGTGCGCAGGCCCTGGTGGAAACCCGGTGCCGGCTGCACGAGATTCATGTTGCCCGGCATCGGCTCGATCATCACGCAGGCGATCTCGTGCGGATGCTGCTCGAACAGGACGCGCACCGAATCGAGGTCGTTGAACTGCGCGACCAGCGTGTGCTTGGCCAGGTCTGCGGGCACACCCGCGGAACTCGGTGAGCCGAAGGCGAGCGCCCCCGACCCGGCTTTGACCAGCAAGGAATCGGCCGTGCCGTGGTAGCAGCCCTCGAACTTGATGATCTTGGTGCGCCCGGTATGGCCACGCGCCAGACGAAGCGCGCTCATCGCGGCTTCGGTGCCCGAACTGGTGAAGCGCACCTGTTCGACATGGGGAAAGATCGCGCAGATACGCTCGGCGAGTTCGGTCTCCATCACGTTGGGAGCGCCATAGGAAAGACCACGCCCGGCCGCTTCGGTCACGCGCGCGACGACCTCAGGATGCGTATGGCCGACGATCATCGGGCCCCAGGAACCCACGTAGTCGATGTATCGCCTGCCCTCGACATCCCACATGTAGGGCCCCTCGGCGCGCGCGATGAAGCGCGGCGTACCGCCGACGGCGCGAAACGCACGGACGGCCGAATTGACCCCTCCGACCAGCACCTTCTGGGCGCGTTCGAATTCACTGACGTTGGTCTGGGTCATGACTTGCTCCTGGGGGTGTCGGCATCCGCGCGATTGTGCCACTTCCGACGCGGGCCTCCGACACCGGCGCCGGCGTTGTTCGCCGCTCAGCGCGCGGCCGAGGGCAGCCAGAGCGCGATGTCCGGCATCAGCACCAGAAGAACGAGGGTGGCGATCTGGGCGACCAGGAACGGCCAGATGCCCGCGAAGATCACATGCAGGGGAATGTCGGGCGCGATGCCCTTGATCACGTACACGTTCATGCCGACCGGCGGCGTGATCAGTGCCATCTCCATGATCAGCACGATCACCACGCCGAACCAGATCGGATCGAAGCCGAGCGCCATCAGCGCCGGAAAGACGATCGGCACGGTCAGCACGATCATCGCCAGCACATCGAGAAAGCAACCGAGCACGAGATACATCAACAACACGAGCGCCAGAATCGCGTGACGTGACAAGGGCAGACCGTTGAGGGCCTCGGAAATCGCGACCGGAACCTGCGTCGTGGCCAGGAAGATATTCAGCACGTGCGCGCCGATGATGATCATGAACACCATGCAGGTGGTGCGCACGGTGTCGTCGAGCGAGGCCACGACAGCCTGCCAGGTCAGCCGTCGCTTGAACGCGGCAATCACGAACGAACCGAACGCGCCGACGGCCGCCGCCTCGGTCGGCGTCGCGAAACCACCGTAGATGCCACCCATCACCAGCAGGCTCAGCACGCCGATACCGGCGACACCGCTCAGCGAGCGCCAGCGTTGCCGCCACGGCATGCGCGGCGCCGGCGGCGCATCGCCCGGACGCAGTCTTGCCCATAGCGTCACCGTCAGCAGGAACATGACGGTCAGCAGCAGGCCGGGCACGATGCCGGCCAGCAGCAGGCGCCCCATCGACTGATCGGTGACCATCGCATAGATCAGCATGCCCAGGCTGGGCGGAATCAGAATGCCGAGCGTGCCTCCGGCGGCCACCACCCCGCTCGCAAGACGTGCGTTGACGCCGTGCCGGCGCATCTCGGGCACCGTGATGGTGCCCATCGCAGCCGCGGTGGCCACGCTCGAGCCCGATGCCGCCGCGAAGATCGCGCACGCGCCGATCGTGGCATTGGCCAGGCCGCCGCGCCAGTGGCCGAGCCAGCTGCGTGCGGTGCCGTACATCTCCTCGCTGACGCCGCTGCGAAACGCGATGTTGCCCATCAGGATGAACAACGGAATCGTGGTGAACACGAAGTTCAGCGCGGTCGAGTACGGTGCGATGCCCAGGGTACCCATGATCGGGCCCAGATTGCCGCCGTACAGATAGGACACCCCGCCGACGCCGACCGCCATCATCGCGAATCCGACCGGCATGCGCGCAGCCAGCAACACCAGCAGCACGACGATGCCGATCAGGCCGACGCTGGCGCCGCTCATGCGCCCCCCGCCCGCAGCGTGCGCACATGGCGCACGATGTTGCCAACGATTTCGGCGCACATCAGTGCCACGCCCACCCCGGCAAGCAGCTTGATCGGCTGCGTGGGCCAGCCCAGGATCTCGCTGATCTCGCGATCGGCGCCGCGCTCGAGCGCGATACTGAACAAGGCCCAACTCATCAGCCCGAACACCAGCAACGACAAGAGGCTGGTGGCGAGATCGAACCAGGCCTGCCGGCGCGGCGACAAGCGCTCGACGATCAGGTCGGCCGCGATGTGGCTGCCTGTGCGCAGGGTCATGGCCAGCCCGAGAAAAACCGCGATACCTTGCAGGAACTCCGAGATCTCGAGCGTGCCGGTGAACGAGGTGCCGACCAGGTTGCGCGCCAGGACATCGAAGGTCACCAGCAACATGATCGCGACGATGCCGATCATCGCGATCACGTGGCCGGCGCGCACCGGGTCGAGCAGGCGCGCCAGCCGCTTCACTTGCCGGCCTGCGCGGCCGCGGCAGCCTTCTCGAATGCCGCCATGAAGGCCTCGCCATCGACACCCTGCTTGTTCAGGGTCTCGGTCCAACTCTTCCACTCGGGCTTGGCCGCCTCACGCAGCTTGCGGACCTCCTCGGCGGGAAAGTCGACGACCTGGGCACCCTTGCCACGCAGCGTCTCGAGACCCTTCTCATCCTCGCCGTCGTAGGCCTTGCCGGTGTTGGCAGCGGCCTGGTCGGCGGCCGCCATGACGATGGTCTGCTGGGCAGGGGTCAGCGACTGCCAGGTGCCGGGGTTCATGGCGACGACGATCGGTGTGGCCGAGAAGTTGATCCGGTTCACGTACTTGACCAGTTCCTCGAGCTTGTAGCCGGGCGCGCTGGCCAGCGACAACACCGTCCCCTCGATCGTGCCGCGCTCCATCGCGACGTACAGGTCGCTGGCCGGCATGCTGACCAGATTGACACCGAATTCGCTGAGCACGGCCTTCTGTGCGCCGCCGGTGCCGCGCAGGCTGATGCCGCGCAGATCGGACAAATGCGCGATCGGCTTGCTGCGCGTCAACAACGCGACCGGCGAGGTCATCGCGGGGAACAGCAGCTTGACGGTGTCGTACTCTTTGTCGAGGCCCTGACCGCGCAGGGCCATCAGCGTGCGGGTGCCGTGCGCGGCACTGTCGAAGGCGAATGGCAACAGCCCGCTCTCGGTGCGCGGAAAACGCCCGCGCGTGTAACTGGGCACGATCAGCGCGATATCGGCCACACCGGTCTCGGTCAGACGCAGCTGTTCCTTGCCGGCGCCGAGCACTGCCGACGGATAGAGCGTGACCTTGAGCTCGCCGCCCGACTCCTTGTCCAGACGCGCTGCGAACGGCTTGGCGACCTCGGTCACGAACACATGGTGCTCGGGCACCAGCAGCGAGAACTTGAGCTCGCGCGCCTGCGCCTCCGATGCCGACCAGGCGGTGGTCATCACACCGACGGTCAGAACCGCCGCGGCCTTGAACAGGGTTTTCATCAGTGTCTCCTTGGGTTGAGGACGTGGTCGCGTCCCGGTGAAATCAGTTCGCCACACTCGTGGCGGCGGGTGCGCAGGCGCCGGCGATCAGTCGGTCGATCTGCGCCGGCGCGTAGCCGAGTTCGGCCAGGACCTCGGCGGTGTGCTGCCCGAGCGTGGGTGCCACGCGTCCCGGCGGAACCGGCGCCTCGTCGACCAGCCAGGGCAGCCGCACGAGCGGCACGTCGTCGGCCTGCGCGAAAGTGGCGCGCTCGGCCGCGATCGGTCCCGCCACGGATTCGTCCAGCCCGGCGATGCGGGCGACCGGTATGCCGGCCGCCTGCAGCGCCGCGATCCACTCTTCGGCGGGACGGCGACACAGAATCTCGCCCAGCTCCGCATCCAGCTCGCGCACATTGGCGACCCGATCGCCGAGACTCGCGAAGCGCGGGTCGTCACCGAGATGGCGGGCTCCGAGCACCTCGAGGAGCTTGCTCCAAAGACGCTGACTGGGCGCCGCGATCAACAGTTCACCGTCGCTGGCGCGATAGCACTGATAGGGCGCCGCGATCGGATTGCCGGAGCCGGCCCGCGGCGGTCGCCGGCCGGTCAGCTTCGCACTCGTCGCCTGGTAGGGCACCAGGCTGAACGCGGTATCGACGAGCGCCGTATCCAGATGCCGCACCGGCTGCCCACGCGAACGCGCAAGCACGGCGGCCAGTACGCCCATCGCGATCCACTGCCCGGTTCCCAGATCGATCACCGAGGGCGCGCAACGCGCCGGTGGCGTGCCGTCGTGGCCGTTCATCGCGACGATGCCGGCGAAGGCCTGCACGAGCGGGTCGTAGCCCGGCATCGCGCCACCGAGCGGTCCGCTGCCGAAGCCGCTGAGGTCGTAGTACAGCAACGCCGGGTTGGCGTTCGCCAGCGTGGCGCGATCGATGCCGATTCGTTCGGCCACGCCGGGTCGCATGCTCTGTAAAACGACATCGGCGCTCGCGCACAGGCGATGAGCGACCTCGACGCCATCAGCCGTCTTCAGGTCGATGACGACTCCGCGCTTGCCGGCGTTGACGTATCGATGCACGACGCTCTCGCCACGCACATGCAGTGGCCAGGCGCGCGCGTCGTCACCCTGCGGCGACTCCACCTTGATGACATCGGCGCCGAGCAAGGCCAGGATCATGGTGCCGCTCGGACCGGCGATGTTCGAGGAGAAATCCACGATGCGCACACCGGCCAACGGGGCGAAGCCCTGTTGCGTTGCCCGTTCGTCAGCGGCCATCGTCGATCTCCGTGATACGAAAGGTCAGGAAGGAAAAGGTGTCGGTGACGGCTTCGATGGCAACCGACACCGGCATGTCGAGGCGCAGCGACGAGGGGTCCGCGCCGGCGAGATGGCCGACCAGACGGACACCCGAGTCGAGTTCGACGATCGCGCTCACCCACGGTGCCTCGCCGGCCCAGCCACGATCGAACGGATGGTGCGTGACGACCCACGAAAACAGCCGCCCATGCGGCGCACAGGGATGCCAGTCGAAGCCTTCGGCGGCGCATTGCGCGCACCGGTAACGGGGCGGATGGCGCAAGGTCGCGCAATCGCGGCAGCGCTGCAGCCTCAACACGCCGTCCTGCCACTGACGGTAGAGCTCGGCATTCAAACCCTCGGGCTCGGGAATGCGGATCTCGCGCTTCATCCGGATGCTCCCTCGCCCGCCAGTATCGCGATGCTGCCGTCGCCGAGATCGCCGTATCCGGTGACCGCACCCAACCTCGCTCCCGGAACCTGGGCGGCCGCCGTGCCGCGCAGCTGACGCACGGCCTCGATGACATGATTGAGTCCCCAGGCGTGCCCTTGCGAGAGCAGACCGCCGTGTGTGTTGACCGGCAGGCGACCACCGAGCTCGATCGCGCCATCGGCCACGAAACCGGCCGCCTCGCCCGGAGCGCATAGTCCCAGGGCTTCGAGCTGCAACAACACCACATAGGTGAAACAGTCGTAGATCTGCGCGAAGTCGAGCTCGGCCGGCGTCACGCCCGCCATGGCGAATGCCCGCGGCGCGGCCGCATGCAGACCGAGGCGCAGCGGATCGCGCCGGCTCGCGATGTCGTCACCGGGCTCGGCGAGCGCCATCGCGCCACCAAGGTAGGCAACCGGCCGTTGGCGGAGATCGCGCGCCCGCACCGCCCCGGTCATGACGATCGCGGCGGCACTGTCGGTCTCGAGGCAGCAGTCGAGCTTGCGCAACGGCTCGGCCACCCAGGGTGAGCCGAGGTATTCATCGAGGGACAGTTGCCGGCCGCGCATCAATGCCAGGGGGTTCGACTGCGCATGGCGCCGGCAGGCCAGCGCGACCGCGCCCGCCGCTTCGTCCGGCACGCCATACAAGGCCTTGTACCGCGACAGATAGAGTGCATAGAGCTGCGCCGGCGCACGCAGACCGTAGGGCACGTAGAAATCCGGTGTGATGCCATCGTAGGCACCCGGATTCATCCGGCGTCTCGAGCGGGCAACGCCCTCGCGCTGTCGGAACGCCGAGTAACCGTTCCAGCCGACCGGGATCAGCACGGTGTCGGCTGCGCCGATCGAGATGGCGGCCGCCGCACCGACCATCGCGGCAACCGGGCTCGCGCCACCCATCGGGTGGGTGGCCGTGTAGCGCACCGGGGCGATGCCGAGATTGGCGGCGAGTTCGGCGGCGCTCGTATAGCCCGGCGGTGCGACGATGCCGTCGATGTCGTTGCGCCGCAGCCCCGCATCGGCGATCGCCGCGAGCGACGCTTCGAGCATTTCCTCGACCGGCGAGCGCTCGCTGCCGCGCCGATGACCGGTTTCGCCGATGCCGACCACCGCGACCTCGAGGCGCGAACTCATCGGTCTGTCCTGGCGACGAACGACGCGCGGCACGATCTCACGCGATGACCCCCTGCGCACGCAACGCCGTGAGTGCTTCATCGTCAAGACCCAGCTCGCCCAGCACCTGGGTGGTGTGCTCGCCGATGCCCGGCACCGGTCCGGCCGGTCCGACGTCCGTGTCGAAATCGACCGGTGTGGCGAGCCCCGGCTCGGCGGGTGCGCCGTCGCGTCCGGGCACCGTGACGAAGGCGCCGGCAGCACGCACCTGTTCGTCGGTCATGAGGTCGTCGACCGTGTTGACCGGGGCCCACCAGACGTCGTGCTCGGCGAACACCCGCGCCCACTCGTCGCGCGAACGGTGCGCCATCAGCGCATCGATGCTGTCGACCAGCTCGCCCGCGTTTCTGCGTCGCAGGCGTGGGCTTTCGAAGCGCGGATCGGTGGCGAGGGATTGATCGCCGAGCGCCGCAACGATGCGCGGCCAATGGCGCTCGGACTCGGCCCCGATCAGCCACAGCCAGCGACCGTCACCGGCCGCGTACGGATTCATCAACGGATTCTGCGGTGTGCGGCGCGACGGCGTGTCGGCGATGCGTCCGAGCCCCAGGCGCGTCGACACATCCATGCCGATCGAATAGATGCCCGTGCGCAGCAGCGAGGTGCCGACCAGATGACCCGCGCCGTTGCGCTCACGATCGAGTAGCGCCGCGACGATGCCAGCGACGGTCGTGATCGCGGTCACGTTGTCACCCATGCCGCCCGCCAGGATCGGCGGCGGCGCGCCCGGCGGTGTGCTGCGAAAGGCCACCCCGCTGCGCGCCGAGAATGCCGCCACGTCGAAACCGGGCGCGTCCTTGTCAGGCCCGGTGAGACCGTAGCCGGTCAGGCTCGCGTAGACCAGGCGGGGGTAACGGGCGCGCATCTGCTCGGCACCCAGGCCGACGCGATTCAGATACTGCGGTCGCATGTTGGTCAGGAACACATCGGCCGACCCGGCGAGCCGTTGTGCCAGATCCTGACCGGCCTCGGCCGCGAGATCGATGGCGATGCTTCGCTTGCCGCGGTTGTAGAGCTCGAACGGCGGACAGCGCGATTCGCGCGACCCGGACAAGGCCTGGAACAGGCGCCGCATCGGGTCGCCGGTCGGGGTCTCGATCTTGATCACGTCGGCGCCCCAGTCGGCGAGCACACCGCCCGCCGCCGGTCCGGCGACCCACAGGCCCATCTCGACCACTTTGATGCCACGTAGCAGGCTCATCGCGATGTCTTGCCCGTGAACCTTGGCGGGCGCTTCTCCATGAACGCCCGGGGTCCTTCGCGCGCGTCGTCGGTCATCGCGTTCTCCTTCGTGCACTGCGATTCGATCGCAAATGCGTCTTCCAGCGGCCGCCCGTTCGAACGCACGATCGCCTCCTTGGTCTTGGCCAGCGCGACCGGAGCGCCGAGCGCGATGCGCCGCGCGAGATCGAGCGCCACCGGCATCAGTTGATCGGGCTCGACGACCCGGTTGATCAGACCGATGCGCAACGCATGGTCGGCGCTGACCGGCTCGCCGAGCAACGCCAGCTCCATCGCATCGGCCCAGGCCACCTGCCGCGCCAGCCGCGCGAGCGAGCCACCGCCGGCGATCAGACCGCGTCTGACCTCGACCAGACCGAACGTCGCGCGCGCCGACATCACGCGCAGATCGGTGGCCAGCAACATCTCCGCGCCGCCGGCCAACGCATGTCCGTTGACCGCCGCCACGATCGGCTTGTAGAAGTCGGCGTTGCGCAGAATCGCGCGCCCGAGCAGGCGGCGGTCGGCGGCCAGCCGCTCTTCCCAGGGATCGGCCGGCGGCCGGGTGCGCATCATCAAGGGAATCGTGCTGCCCAGATCCCCTCCCGACGAGAACGCCTGATCTCCGGCCGCGGTGAGCACCACCGCGCGGACCTCGTCGTCGGCGGCCAGCGCGTCCCAGATGTCGACCAGGCGCACGATCATCTCGGGCGAGAGCGCATTGCGCTTCTCGGGCCGGTTGAGCGTGACGACGGCTATGTTGTCGGCTTTCTCGAAAAGAATCTGCGCCATGCTCGCTGGCATCCTCAGGCAGACGGCGGGCTCGCGCCCAGCCATTGCAGAAGCCGCGCGCGCACGGCCGGGTAGTCGGCCTTGCCGCTGACCGTGCGCTGCACATCCGAAACGACCATGACATGGCGCGGTGCCTTGTGACGCGCCAATTGCGCGCGCACGTGGGCGATCACCGCGTCGGCATCCGGCGCCGACGACCCATCACCCTCCACGACAGCCGCCACCACTTCGCCGAAGCGCGGATCGGGCAGGCCCACGACCAGGGCGTCGCGCACGCCGGCGCAGGTTTTGATGGCCGCCTCGACCTCTTCGGGGAAGACCTTCTCGCCACCGGTATTGATGCAGGTCGAACCCCGGCCGAGCAACTCGATGCCGCCATCGGCCAGCTGGCGGGCAAGATCGCCCGGAATCGCGTAGCGCACGCCGTCGATCACTGGAAATGTGCGCGCGCTTCGTTCCGGATCCTTGTAGTAACCGAGCGGCGTCAGGCCTCGAACGGCCAGCCGACCGATTCCCTCCGCCCCGGCAACGAGCGGACGACCATCGTCATCGACGACCAACGCTCGATCGCCAAGCTTGAACGCCGCGCGACCCTGCTGGCGATTCGAGGCGATCGCGCGGCCCATGCCACTGGCCTCGCTGCTGTTCAGGAAATCCACCAGCAGCACCTCGGGCAGATGGGCGAGCAGGCGCTGCTTGACCGCCGCGCTCCAGACCATGCCCGATGACGATATCGTGCGCAGACAGGCCAGATCCCAACGGGCCGGATCGGCATCGAGCGCGTCGGCGATCGGCCGCGCAAAGGCGTCGCCGACGATGCAGAGATCGCTCACCCGTCGCGCATCGATGGTGTCGAGCAGCCTGGCCGCATCGAAGCTCGGATCATCGGCCGTCGCCAGCGTGCCGCCACGACCGAGGATCGTGGTTGCGAACACGAACCCGGTGCCGTGCATCAGTGGCGCTGCGGGCATGCCGACCGGAGAAGCCGACGCGCGCGACAGCCGCTGCGCCACCGATTCGAGATCGGCCTCGGCCGGATCACCCGCCGTATTCGAAGCCAGATAGATGTCGTGCTGGCGCCAGATCACGCCCTTGGGCATGCCGGTCGTGCCGCCGGTATAGATCAACCAGACGTCTTCGGCGCCGAGGTGATCTGACGCCGCGACCCGGGCGCCGGAGCCGGCCGCGGTCTCGTAGTCGACAACGCCGTCGCGGGTACGCAGACCGCCGACCTGTAGCCAAAGCTTCACGCCAGGCAGCCGCTCGCGCAACGAGTCCACCAGCGGCCGGTAGTCTGCCTGGAAGAGCACGGCCTCCACATCCGCGTTCTCCCACAAGTACTGCAATTCGTCCACCTGATAGCGGTAGTTGGTGTTCACCGGCACCAGGCCCGCTTTCATCGCCGCGAACGCACCCTCCATGTATTCGGGCACGTTGCGCAGATAGAGCGCCACCTTGGCCTGATGCCCGAGCCCGGCCGCCAACAGGCTGGCCGCCACCCCGGCGGCGCGCTGCTCGAATGCCGACCAGGTGATGACCCGACTGCCATGGACCAGCGCTGGCGCGTCGCCTCTGACCGAGGCAACGGTCTCCCAGACGGCGGCGAAGTTCCAGTTCGTCATTGCCGGACCTGGTTGCGCGACACCACTGACGATGTTTGCGCATCGGTGCCGGTGGCGGGCTCGGTCAGCAGTCCGTTCAGGATCAACGACTCGAAGCCTGCCGCCACCTCGTTCGCGCTGAGGCGACCGTCGGGCCGATACCACTGGTGGAGGCTGCGCGCGAGCGCAAAAACGGCGATCGTGGCCAAGCGCGCGTCGATGCTGGCGCGAAAGCGGCCGGTGGCCTGGCCGCTGAGGATCAGACCGTGCACGAAGCCTTCGTAACCGTCGCGAATGGCGAGCATATTGTCCAGGTGCGGCTGCTTGAGCGAGCGCAGCTCACGCGACAGCAGGGTCGCCATGACCTGGTCGCGCGCGTTCATCAGCACCAACTCCTGGACGAACGTGGCCAGCGAACGTGCCGGATCGGGGCCGGCGCGACGCGCCGCGGCCACCAACTCTTCACCGTGAGCCTGATAGCTGGAGACGATCTCGACCAGCAGCTCGTCCTTCGAGCGGATGTGGTGGTAGAGCGCGGACTTGGTCACCCCGAGAGCCTCGGCGATGTCGCGGATGGAGGTCTCGCGAAAGCCGCGTCGCGCGAAGATCTCGGCACATGCACGGATGACCTGATCGCGGCTGCGCCGCCGTGGCGCCAGCCGCGGTCGTGCGCCGATGTCCGCCTCCGTTGCCATCGCCTCGCCTCCGTCCATGCCATGCCCTCGCCGCTCAGCGACGATCGGAAAATCATTCAACTAACCGACCGATCGTTCAGGTCGGAGCATAAAGAATCGTCTTTCAGGTGTCAACAGAGGCTCAAGGCCCCGATGCGGCGCCTCGCACAGAACGATCGTTCAGGTAGAACTGGGATTCGGGGCACACGCCAGCGGGCTCGCGATCAGGCGTCGGCGGATGCTCCGCCGGGCGCCTGTCGTCGACAGGCGCGGTCGACGCTCAGCGCCCCGTCGCCGCCTTCGCCCGCTCGCGCGCCGCGAGGTGATCGGCGGCCGGAACGTGCAACAAGGCTTCGAGCTTGCGCATCATGTGCCGTTCGTGCGCGCTGACCTCGTCGTCGGCATACGCAACCCGCCACAGGCCCTCGATCAGGTCGATCTTGCGGGCCTGATCGAAGTGACGATTGATCAGCGAGGTGAACTGGAAGTAGTCGGTGGCATCGCGCGCCTCGCGCTCGGCCAATGAGAGCAACTCGTCGACGTCGGCGGTCGCGACATCGAAGTTCTCCAGCACCACGCGGCGCAGCACCTCGCGCTCGACCGGCGCTTCGTCGGCATCGATGCGCATCATCTCGAACAGCAGTGCGCAAGCGGCCGAGCGACCGAGCGGTCATCGCGCTGCCCGGAGACCGGGCGCATGCGCTGATCGAAGAACGCGAGAATGGAATCGAGCATCGGTCCAGCGTTAGCAGCCGCAGGCACGGCCGGCATCCAAGCCCCTGGGACACGAATCGGCGTGACGGCGGGTTGGCGATGGGTCGCATTGGCGACGGTCAGCCGCCCCGCCGCTCGACACCCGCGGGTCAGGACCTGCGCGTCGGCCCGCGCAGGCGCGAAACGACCCGATCAACGATCGAGGATCTGGCTGAGGAACTTCTGTGTGCGCTCGTTGCGCGGATTATCGAAGAATGCATCGGGGGCGTTCTGCTCGACGATCTCGCCGCCGTCCATGAAGATGACCCGGTCGGCCACCGCGCGGGCAAAACCCATCTCGTGCGTCACACAGGCCATGGTCATGCCCTCTTCGGCCAGCGAGACCATGGTGTCCAGCACTTCCTTGACCATCTCGGGATCGAGCGCCGAGGTCGGTTCGTCGAACAGCATGATGCGCGGGTTCATGCATAGCGCGCGCGCGATCGCCACCCGCTGCTGCTGCCCGCCCGAGAGCTGCCCCGGATATTTCTCGGCCTGCTCGCCGATGCGCACGCGTTCGAGAAAATGGCGTGCCGTCTCCTGCGCCTTCGCCTTGGGCATCTTGCGCACCCAGATGGGCGCCAGCGTGCAGTTGTCGAGCACGGTCAGGTGCGGAAAGAGATTGAAGTGCTGGAACACCATTCCCACGTCGGAGCGAATCGCATCGATGTTGCGCAGATTGTCGTCCAGGGCAATGCCGTTGACGATGATGTCGCCCTTCTGGTGCTCCTCGAGCCGGTTGATACAGCGGATCAGGGTGGATTTGCCCGACCCCGACGGTCCGCAGATCACGATACGTTCGCCGCGCCGGATCGTGAAATCGATGTTCTTCAGGACGTGGAACTCGCCGTACCACTTATTCAGTCCGCGGATCTCGACCGCGACCTCGTCGCCGGCAACCGCCTGCGCGCTCGTCTGACTCATTTCGCACTCCGATGGCCATGGCTGAACTCACGCTCGAGCCACTGGCTGTAGCGCGACATCGCGAAGCAATAGACCCAGTAGACGACAATCGAGAACAACAATGCCTCGAGGTAGTACTTCTTCCAGACGAAGTCGGTCTCGACCGAGCGCTTGACCGCATTGGAGAAATCGAAGATGCCGATGATCAGCACCAGCGAGGTGTCCTTGAACAAGGAGATGAACGAGTTGACGATCGGTGGAATCGAGATCTTCAGGGCCTGCGGCAGGACGATGAATGCCATCGCCTTGCCATACGACAGGCCCAGCGCCTCGGCCGCCTCGTACTGCCCCTTGGGCACCGCCTGCAGACCGCCGCGCACAGCCTCGGCCAGGTAGGCGGCCATGAACAGGATGATCGCCACCTGGGCACGCAGCAGATTCTCGATGCGCAGGCCCTCGGGCAGGAAGAGCGCGAACATCACGCTGGCCATGAACAACACGGTGATCAGCGGCACACCACGGATCACCTCGATGTAGATGACCGAGAAGGAACGAATCAGCGGCAGCGAAGAACGACGCCCGAGCGCCAGGGCGACACCGAGCGGAAACGCCAGCACCATGCCGAACACCGCCAGCATCAGCGTGACCGGCAGGCCGCCCCAGTTGGATACCGGCACCGGCGTCAGCCCGAAGCCACCACCGAGCAGCCAGAAGGTGATCACGGTCGCCAGCACCCAGATCACCGGCAACGACCAGTTCCAGAACCACTTGATGGCAGAGACCACCAGCAGCAGAGACAGGATGATCACCACCAGCCCGCCGCGCCACTGTTCGTCGAAGGGATAGAGGCCGAAGGTCATCACGCGAAACTTCTCGGCCACGACCGCCCAACAGGCACCCTCGCCGCGGGCCGCGTCGCAGGCCTCGATCGGCTTGGCCCCCCAGACCGCGTCGGTGAACAACCAGGAGACCAGACCCGGCACGAACCAGATCAGCAGGCCCGCCACCAATAATGTGATCAAGGTGTTGCCGATGCTCGAGAACAAATTCGCGCGCAGCCAGCCGACCGCACCGACCTCGCTGACCGGCGGCGGTTCGGCCGGACTCGGCTGAAAATGCTCGCCCTGGTTGACCACGGTCTCGTTCATCGCTCGACCAGGCGCACGCGCCCGTTGTACCAGTTCATGAACAGCGCGATCAGCAGACTGATGGTGAGGTAGACCGCCATCAGGATCGCGATTGCCTCGATAGCCTGACCGGTCTGGTTCATCGAGGTATTGGCTACCGCGACCAGATCCGGATAACCGATGGCCACGGCCAGCGAAGAATTCTTGGTCAGGTTCAGATACTGGCTGGTCAGCGGCGGGATGATCACGCGCAGGGCTTGTGGCAGGATGATCAGCCGCAGCCGTTGCCCGGGCGAGAGGCCGAGCGCCATGCCGGCCTCGGTCTGGCCCTTGTCGACGGCCATGATGCCGGCACGCACGACCTCGGCGATGAACGCGGCCGTATAGATCGACAGGCCGAGCAGCAGAGCCGTGAACTCGGGTGTCAGCACCTGGCCGCCGCGGAAATTGAAGCCACGCAGCGCCGGAACGTCGAGCTCGGTCGGCGCGCCCCACAGCAGCCAGGCCATGAACGGCAGGCCGACGACCAGACCCAGTGATACCCAGCCCACCGGCGCCTGCTGCCCGGTACGTGCCTGACGCTGGCGCGCCCAACGCCGGTAAACCCAGATCGCGAGCAGCGCAAACAACAAAGCGATGCCGGCCGCATCCCAGCCCGGATGCGCGACCGGAAACGCAAACCGAAAGCCACGCTGGTTGATGAAGGCCAGACCGCCCAGGGAAATCGACTGACGCACGCCCGGCAGCAACTCGGTGAACAGCGTGTACCAGGCGAGCAACTGCAGCAGCAGCGGGACGTTGCGAAAGACCTCGACGTAGACGCTCGCGAGCCGCGCCAGCAGCCAGTTGCTCGACAGGCGGGCGATGCCGATCAGGGTGCCGACGATCGTGGCCAGCACGATGCCGAAGAACGACACCCAGAGCGTATTGGCCAAGCCGGCGAGAAACGCACGAAAGTAGCTGCGCGACGCGTCGAAGGCGATGCGGGACTCCGAGATCTCGAAGCCCGCTTCCTTGTCGAGGAACTCGAAGCCGACCCGGATCTGGCGCTGCTCGAGGTTGTAGAGCGTGTTGCTGACCAGGTACCAGCCGGTGACCACCACGGCCACCAGCAACAGCACCTGCCAGAAAACGCCCCGCAGCTTCTCGCTCGCGAACATCGATCCGGGCCGGTCTTTGCGACGAGGCTGGGCGATCAGCGCATCGGCGGCGCGTACATCAGGCCGCCATCTTTCCACTGCGCATTCTGACCACGCTCGATGCCCAGCGGACCGATGTTGCGCTTGTACATCTCGCCGTAGTTACCGACGGCCTTGATGGCACGAACCATCCACTCGTTGTCCAGGCCCATGCCCTTGCCGACGTCACCCTTCACGCCGAGCAGCCGCTGTACGGCAGGCAGATTCGACTTCATCATCTCGTCGACATTGGCCGAGGAGACGCCGATCTCTTCGGCCTCGACCAGGCCGAACAGCGTCCACTTGACCGCGGTGAAGAATTCCCAGTCACCGCGGCGCAGCATCGGGCCCAGCGGCTCTTTGGAGATCGCATTGGGCAGGATGACGTAGTCATCGGGCTTGTCGGCCTTCAGACGGGTGGCGGCCAGGCCGGAGATGTCGGTGGTGTAGACGTCGCAACGGCCGGCGAAGAACGCCTGCTCGACCTGCGAGAGCTCGGTGATGACCACTGGCTTGTACTGCAGACCCTTGGCACGGAAGAAATCCGACAGATTGAGCTCGGTGGTGGTGCCGGGTTGCACGCAGATGGCGGCGCCTTCGAGTTCCTCGGCCTTCTTGATGCCCAGATCCTTGCGGACCATGAAGCCCTGGCCGTCGTAGAACAAGGTGCCGGCGAATACCGAGCCGAGCGTGGAGTCACGGCTCGAGGTCCAGGTGGTGTTGCGCGACAGCAGATCGACCTCGCCCGATTGCAGGAGCGTGAAGCGCACCTGGGCAGTGGCGGGCACATATTGGACCTTGCTGGCATCGCCGAGCACGGTGGCCGCCACCGCTCGGCAGAAATCGGCATCGATGCCGGTCCACTTGCCCTGGCTGTCGGGCGCGGAGAAGCCTTGCAGGCCGGTGCTCACACCGCAGCGGAGCACGCCGCGGGACTTGATGGCATCGAGCGTCTCGCCGGCATGGGCGAGCACGGGCGCACCGAGGGTCAGTGCCATGGCTGCGACGCCAAAGGCACCCCGAATTCTAGTGTTCATCGTGATTCCTCTCTTATTGGTCTGCAACTCAAACCGGATTTCTTGGTCAACGGAGTGCGCCCAGTGTAGCGGAACTGCCATCGGTGAAAAGCCATTTGGCCCGTTTTCACGTTTCACTTCGCCCGCTGGCGATCAGATGTGCATCCGACGCGCGCCGATGGTGCAGCGCACCACCCGGCTGGTGCACGACCGCACCAGACCCGGCCGCCGACCCGGTTCCGATCGGCGACGGGGCAGACGAAAAAAGAAGAGCCCGATCGAAATCGGGCTCGAGCTGGAGGAGACACTGAAGAAGAACGGGTGCGGCAGGCGATCCGACGAGACCCTTGCTCGGGGCCTCGCGGCGGGGGGTGATCGACCGCGCCGTTGACCTTATGTCGCGGCACGCAGGCGGAAGGTTCAAACGAAATCGAAACCCGATGCGCAGGCGCGTGCGACCGATTTCGGCGCGGCCAATCGGTGCGGCTCGACGTGCGGCGGGCGATCGCATGGGCACGATAAAATCCCTGCGACCACAGACGAGAACCCAGCTCGCGAGACTGATGCCTACCTCCTCCGAAATCCGAACGGCCAGCCGGCTCGCCCGCGCGCTTGCCGCGGCCGTATTGACGGCCGCTGTCACGCCGGCCGGCGCGGCCTCCAAGGTCGCGCAACCCGCGTTCGAAGCCTGCCTGCGCGATCTGCTGCCGCAGGCGCAGGCCGCCGGTCTGACGCCGGACCGCTTCTCGACGCTGATGGCCGGCTTGTCGCCGGACAATGACGTGCTCGACAAGCTCGACTCCCAGCCCGAGTTCATTCTGACCACCGGCGAATACATCCAACGCGTGGTCAATCCGCGCCGCATCGATGCGGGCCGCGAGCAACTCGCGCAGCACCAGGCCTTGCTCGACGCGCTCGAGGCGCGCACCGGCGTGCGCCGCGAAACCCTGATCGCGATCTGGGGTGTGGAGACCAATTTCGGCACCACGCGCGGTAGTCACGATCTGCTGAGATCGCTCGGCACCCTGTCGTGCTTTGGCCGCCGACAGCCCTTTTTCCGGCGCGAGCTCATGGCCGCGCTGCAGATCGTCGATGCCGGACACGTGCCGCGTGAGAGCTTTCGCGGTTCGTGGGCGGGCGCGTTCGGGCATACGCAGTTCATGCCGACCACGTTTCTGCGCATGTCGGTCGACTTCGACGGCGACGGTCATCGCAATCTCGTCGAAAACCTGGGCGACGCGCTCGCTTCGACCGCCAATTATCTGGTGCGCAACGGCTGGCAGACCGGCCTGCCCTGGGGTGTCGAGGTCCGTCTGCCCGCCAACATGGTCCTCGATGCCGAATCGCGCAAGGATCGCCGCGCCGTCGCCGACTGGACCGGTCTCGGTGTGACCGCCGCTGATCCCACCAGTCAGAAATCGCTGAGTGCCCTGGCGCCCGACACCAAGGCGGCCCTGCTGCGGCCCGACGACGCCGGCGGGCCGGTACTGCTGGTGTTCGAGAACTTCAACGCGGTGTACTCGTACAACCCGTCGGTCAAGTACGCGCTGGCGATCAACCATCTCGCCGACCGTATCGCCGGGCTGCCGGGCTTCGTCGAGCCGTGGCCGGCCAGTGCGCGGGCACTCGATCACGACGCACGCCAGGAGTTGCAGCGGCTGCTGCTCGGTCGAGGCCATGCGATCGGCCCCGTCGACGGCATCATCGGCCAGAAGACCCGCGCTGCGATCCGCCACGAACAGCATCGACTCGGCCTGCCGGTCGACGGGCGACCGAGTCAGGCACTGATCGACGCGCTCGGTCGGCGCGGCGGCTGACGCGGGCCGGCATCATGGTCAGGGCGCGCGTCGGCTGGCAGAGCTACCGCTTCGACGATCTGGCCACCCTGCTCGCGCGCGCCAGCCCGGCGCGCTCCGGTGACCGGCTCGCCGGACTGGCCGCCGACTCCGACAGCGAGCGCGTGGCGGCCCGGACCGCGCTCGCCGACGTTCCCCTGCGGCGCTTTCTGAACGAGGCGCTGATTCCATATGAACACGACGAGGTCACCCGGGCCATCATCGACGGCCACGATTCGGAGGCGTTCGCGCCGATCGCGTCGCTGACCGTCGGCGAGTTTCGCGAGTTTCTGCTTGCCGACTCCGCCGATCAGGCGACGCTGGCCGCGCTCGCGCCCGGCCTGACCCCCGAGATGGTCGCGGCGGTCAGCAAGCTGATGCGCAATCAGGATCTGATCTCGGTCGCATCCCGGCGTCGCGTGACGAGCGCTTTTCGTTGCACCATCGGCCTGCCCGGCAGGCTGTCGTTCAGACTGCAGCCGAACCACCCGACCGACGATCCCGCGGCGATCGCTGCCAGCATCGTCGACGGCCTGATGTACGGCTGCGGCGATGCGGTGATCGGCATCAATCCGGCCAGTGACAGCCCGGAGCGGGTGCGCGAGCTGCTACGGCTCACGAACGACCTGCGCGAGCGCTTCGCGATTCCCACCCAGACCTGCGTGCTCACCCATGTCTCCACCACGCTGGCGGCGATCGAAGCCGGTGCGCCGGTGGACCTGATCTTCCAGTCCATCGCCGGCACCGAGCAGGCCAATCGTGGCTTCGGCATCTCGCTTGACCTGCTGTCGCAAGCGCATGCGGCCGGCCAGGCGCTGGGGCGCGGCACGGCTGGCGCCAATCTCATGTACTTCGAGACCGGCCAGGGCAGCGCGCTATCGGCCGATGCGCATCACGGCCTCGACCAGCAAACCTGCGAGGCACGCGCCTACGGCGTTGCGCGCTTGTACTCGCCGCTGCTGGTGAACTCGGTCGTGGGCTTCATCGGCCCCGAGTATCTGTTCGACGGCAAGGAGATCATCCGTGCCGGGCTCGAGGACCACTTCTGCGCGAAGCTGCTCGGACTGCCGATGGGATGCGACGTCTGCTACACGAACCATGCCCAGGCCGATCAGGACGACATGGACAATCTGCTCACCTTGCTGGCCACCGCTGGCTGCAACTTCTTCATGGGTGTGCCGGGCGCGGACGACATCATGCTCAACTACCAGAGCACCTCGTTTCACGACGCGCTCTTTCTGCGTCGCCTGCTCGGCCTGCGGCCCGCGCCCGAATTCGAGCGGTGGTTGCAGGCGCAAGGCCTGATCGGCGACGGTCGTATGCTGCCGCCACCCGCCGATTCGGCGCTGCTCGGCGTATGAGCGGCGACGATCACGACCGTCCCTGGCGCCGTGAAGATGCCTGGCAGCGGCTGCGCGCACTGACCCCGGCGCGGATCGCGCTGGGGCGCGCGGGCACGGGGCTGCCGACCGCCGCGCTGCTCGAATTCCAGCGCGCGCACGCAGCCGCGCGCGATGCCGTTCACGCCCCGTTCGACGCCGAACCGGTTCGCACGGCCTTGCGCGCACTGGGCCACCCGACGATGACCGTATCGAGCCGGGCCGCCGATCGCATCGAATACCTGCAACGGCCGGACCTCGGCCGGCGCCTGGCCGATGCCGACCGTGAACGGCTCGCTGCCGATGACCCCGCCGACTGCGATCTCGCGATCGTCATCGGCGACGGCCTGTCCGCGATTGCCGCCGCCACGCACGCACTGCCGGTCGTACAACGTCTGCTGCGCAGCCTGCCCGGACACGGCATTCGACCCGGCCCCGTGATCATCGCGCACCAGGCACGGGTGGCGCTCGCCGACGAAATCGGCGAGCGCCTGCAGGCCCGACAGGTGTTGATCCTGATCGGCGAGCGCCCGGGACTGTCGAGCCCCGACAGCCTGTCAGGCTATCTGACCTGGGCACCGCAGGTGGGCCGACGCGATGCCGAGCGCAACTGCGTCTCCAATATCCGACCCGATGGCGGGCTGAGCTATGATGCTGCGGCGCACACGCTGATCTATCTGATTCGTGAGGCGCAGCGACGCCGCCTGACCGGGGTCGCTCTGAAGGACGACAGCGCCGGCTCGCCAAGCCTGCTTGCCGGCACCGATACCCATTCATGATCGTGCCCGACGCCTCCGTGTCGGGCGCGCCGCGAGCATTGAAGGAACGACAAACGCCCCGGCTTGCCGCCAACGTGCGCGGCATGCTCTGGGCCAGCGCGGCTGGCTTGTGCTTCGCGCTGCTCAACACGATCATGCGCCAGATGAGCCTCGAGCTGCATCCGATGCAGTCGATGTTCCTGCGCTACTCGCTGGGCCTGGCAGTGATGCTGCCACTGATGTTGCGCGTCGGCCTGGGCAACTACAAGACCAACCATCTGCGTGGTCAGCTGTGGCGGGGCCTGGTCCATGCCGCCGGACTCGGCTTGTGGTTCACCGCCCTGCCGCACCTGCCTTTGTCGCTGACCACGGCGCTCGGCTTCACCGGGCCCATCTTCATCATGCTGGGCGCCGCGATCTTCCTGGGCGAGCGCATGTATCCGGCCCGTTGGGGCGCCGCCCTGATCGGTTTCGCCGGCGTGATGGTCATCGTGGGCCCGCGTCTCGACGGCGGCGCCAACGGCTATTACACGCTGTTGATGCTGGCCGCCGCACCGGTCTTCGCCGGCTCGTTCCTGATCGCCAAATGGTTAACCCGCTACGACAAGCCGACCACGATCGTCGCCTGGCAGTCGCTCACCGTCAGCGTCATCACCCTGCCCTTCGCGATCGCCGTCTGGGCGTGGCCGAGCAACACGCAATGGGCGTGGTTCGTGCTGGCGGGCATGCTCGGCAGTCTCGGACACTGGAGTCTGACCCGTGCCTATGTGGTGGCAGACATCTCGGCCGCACAGCCCGTCAAGTTTCTCGACTTGGTCTGGGCGGCCGTGCTCAGCTACCTCGTGTTCGGCGATGTGCCGGCACCGGCCACCCTGATCGGCGGCATGGTGATCATCGCCGCCACGATCTGGATCGCCCGTCGCGAGGCGACCCAGGCAAGGCGCGCCCGAAAGCAGCCCGTCACCGGTTGACGGCTTGCCGCCCTCGCCCCGCGGTTCAACGCGCCGGCCACCGCCCGCCGTCGGCTTCGATTCACGAAGCCCGCGCCGACGGCACCAGGTAGGCGATACCTGCCGGCAGGCCGGATAGAATCGCGGCAGATACAGGTTTCGCTATTCCGGAGTCGTCGATGAAAGCCTTGATGTGCCACAGCTATGGTTTGCCCGATACGCTCGTTTTCGAGGAGGTGGCCGATCCCGTGCCCGCCGAGGGCGAGGTCGTCATCGACATGAAAGCCGCCGGCGCGAACTTTCCGGATGTCCTGATCATCCAGAACAAGTACCAGTTCAAGCCCGATTTGCCGTTCTCGCCCGGCGCCGAACTGGCGGGCGTGGTCTCGGCCGTCGGGCCAGGGGTCAGCAACGTCAAGGTCGGTGACCGGGTGATCGGCTCCAGCGGCCATGGTGCCTTTGCCGAGAAGGTGCGGGTCAAGGCGCAGAAGGTCATCGCGATGCCCGATGGGCTCGACTTCGAGACCGCGGCCGCGTTCACGCTCACCTACGGCACCTCGTATCACGCACTGGCCGACCGCGCCCAACTCAAGGCCGGCGAAACCCTGCTCGTGCTGGGCGCGGCGGGCGGCGTCGGGTTGGCAGCGATCGAGATCGGCAAGGCGCTCGGCGCGCACGTGATCGCGGCTGCCTCGACCGACGAGAAGCTGGCGGTCTGTCGCGAGCATGGCGCCGACACGTTCATCAATTACACCCGCGAGGATCTGCGCCCCGCGATCAAGGCCGCCACCGGCGGCAAGGGCCCGGACGTGGTCTACGACCCGGTGGGCGGCGAGCTGGCGGAGCCCGTGTTCCGCTCGATCGGCTGGCGTGGTCGCTATCTGGTCATCGGCTTCGCCGGCGGCGATATTCCCCGCCTGCCGTGGAATCTCGCGCTGCTCAAGGGTGCCTCGATCGTCGGCGTGTTCTGGGGCGATTTCACGGTGCGCGAACCCAAGCACTTCGCTGCCGACCTGCAGACGATGTTCGGCTGGATCCAGGAAGGCAAACTGCGCCCGCACATCTCGGCGAGTTACCCGCTCGCGCAGGGTTCCAAGGCGCTCAATGACCTGATGAACCGCAAGGTGACCGGCAAGGTGATCATCACCGCGTGACGACTCGCGCCCGGTGCCGGCCCAATGGCCGCCGCCGCAGCCTGCCCCACCCAACCACCGGACTTTCGCCGCCATGCCCTCCCTTCAATTCGAACTGCGCCAGCAATCCCGGATCCAGACCCGAACGGTTGAGATCGATCAGGTCGTTATCGCCGGATGGACCGGTCGCGACCACCGACAGGTGCAGCGGCACATCGATGAATTGAAGTCCATGGGCATCCCGGAACCCTCGGCCACGCCGTTGTTCTATCGGATTTCGGCCGATCTGGTCACCCAGTCGCCGATGATCCAGGTACTGGGTCCGGCCAGCAGTGGCGAGATCGAACCAGTCCTGTTCGCGGCCGAAGACGGCATCTGGCTGACCATCGGCTCCGACCACACCGACCGTGACGTGGAACGGGCCGGCGTCGCCCTGGCCAAGCAGCTCTGTCCGAAACCCGTGGCGCGCACCGCCTGGCGCTGGGACGAGGTTCATCAACAGGCCGAGCACATGTTGCTCAAGTCCTGGATCGGCGGTGGCGAGGAGAAGCAGGCCTACCAGCAGGGCACGCTTTCGGAGCTGATCCCGCTCAACGCGCTGCTGCAGCAAATGCAGATCCAGCTCGGCTTCGGCCTCGAGCCCGGCACGTTGCTGTTTTGCGGCACGCTGCCCACCGAAGGCGGACTGCGAACCGCGGACCACTTCTCGGGCCTGCTGCTCGATCCGTCGGCCGGTCGCACGCTCACGCTCGACTACGACATCGACTTCCTGCGCATCGTGTCGTGAGCCGCCAGGCGCCCTCGCCGACGGTGCCGGTCGCGCTGCCGAGCGCAGATGACATCCGCGCCGCGCACGCGCGTATCGCCGACCAGATCCAGAACACGCCCTGTCTCCATTCACGCACGCTGAGTGCGATCGCCGGCTGCGAGCTGTACCTCAAGTTCGAGAACCTCCAGTTCACGGCATCGTTCAAGGAGCGCGGCGCGGCCAACCGCCTGATGACGCTCGATCCGGGCGCCGCGACCCACGGCGTGATCGCGGTGTCGGCGGGCAATCATGCCCAGGGAGTCGCCTATCACGCGCGTCGCCTGGGAATTGCGGCAACCATCGTGATGCCGAGCTTCACGCCGGCCGGCAAGGTCGAGAACACGCGCCGCCTGGGTGCCGAGGTCGTCCTGACCGGAGACAACTTCGCGCAGGCGCGTTCGGCCATGGAGGCGCTGGCCGTCGAGCGCTCCCTGACCATCGTCCACCCCTATGACGATGCCGCGATCATCGCCGGCCAGGGCACGATCGGGCTCGAGATGCTCGAAGCACAACCGAGCCTGGACACACTCGTCATCGCGGTCGGCGGCGGCGGGCTGATATCGGGCATCGCAATCGCCGCGCGCGCGCTGCGGCCAGACATCGAGATCATTGGCGTGCAGGTTGCCGGCTTCACCGGAGCCTATCGTGCCTGGCGGGCCGCCGGCCACGAGCAGGCCCCGGAAGCGCCGCTCGATGCCGGCGGCCCCACCCTCGCCGAGGGCATCGCAGTCGATGCGCCCGGCCGTCTCAACGAAGCGGCGATCGGCGCACTCATCGACCACATGACGATCGTGCGCGAGCCCGACATCGAACGCGCGATGGTCATGCTGCTCGATGTCGAGAAGACCGTCGTCGAGGGCGCGGGTGCGGCCGGTCTGGCCGCGGTGCTGGTCGACCCGCAGCGCTACCGTGGCAAGCGCGTCGGGCTCGTGCTCTGCGGTGGCAATGTCGACATGCTCACGCTGGCCGATGTCACCCTGCGTCAGCTCGCCCGCGAGAACCGGCTTGCCCGGCTGTCCCTGGCCGCGCCCGACTCGCCGGGCTCGCTTGCGCGTATCGCCCGTACGGTCGGCGGCGAGGGGGCGAACATCGAAGAAGTCTCGCACCAGCGGGCATTCACGGATCTGCCCGCCCGCCAGGTGCGTATCGAGATCACGATCAGCATCCGCGGCACCGAGCACCTGGAGCGGGTGGTGTCTGCACTGCGCGCCGAGGGCTTCGACACCGCGGTAAACCGGCCACGTTGATAGGCCGATTTCGACCGATCGGCGTTTACGGGCGATTCGGCCCCTTTCATCGTGCGACCATAGCGAGCAAAGCCGGGACGCGCACCGCGAGATGCGCCGGCCCCGTCCAATGAATCAGTTCCGTGCCCGCATGCCCGCCAGGAATCCCGCCGCCAGCCATCTTTACACCGCCTCGGCCCGCCCGAGAGCGAACGGGCTGCCCGTGTGAAGGCCCTCCTGTATCTGATCTTCGGCGCGACCTTCACGGCCGCACTACCGTATCCATGGATCGGCGTGGTGGCCTCGTACATGATGGCGCTGCTGGCTCCGCAGCAGATCTGGTACTGGCACTTCGAGGGTATTCGCGCGGTCGCCATGGTCACGCTGCCGACCTTCGTCGGCTTCGCAATCAAACTCCTGGCCGGCCGGATCGACTTCCGCCCCTGGCTGAGCTGGCGTGCCGGCCTGATGGCCCTGCTGTGGCTGGCCTATGTGCAGTCCTATTTTCTGGGCCCATTCGTCAACGTCGACAATGCTTTCCGGTTCACGGAACCCGAATGGGCGTTCGGGGTCATCAACAAGATCCTGCTGATGTTCTTCATCGCGATGCTGCTGCTCGACGCCGAGCACAAGCTAAAGGCGTTTGCCTGGATGGCGGTGGTCAGCAGCCTCTACCTGATCTTCTGGGCCAACAAGCAGTATCTGACTGGCGACTGGCTGCTGGCACCGGGCGCGCAATGGGGGCGGTTGTCTGGCCCGTCCGACCCCATGGGCCAGGGGCCCTATCTCGATGAGAACAACTTCTCGCTGTTCTTCGTGATCACGCTGCCGATCATCTGGCACATCTGTTTGACCATGAAACGCTGGTGGTGGCAGGTCATCCTGTTGCTTTTCATTCCGTTTGGCTGGCATGCGATCTTCCTGGCGGGTTCGCGCGGCGGATTGCTGGGGCTGGGCATCATCACCTTCGTGATCGCAATGCGCTCCAAGTACCGCAAGATCGGGCTCATGATGCTACCGGCGCTGGCGCTCGCGTACGTGCTGCAGGCCGGCGATACGATGTGGAATCGGGCAACCACGATCGACGACTTCCGCACCGAACGCTCGGCCGCCACGCGACTGGAGGCGTGGAGCGCGGCCTCCGCGATGATGGCCAAGCATCCGATCACCGGGGTCGGCCTGGCGTCGTTCGGCCCGGCTTTCCCCGCGTTCTCGGACTACCAGCCGCGCGAAGCGCACAACACCTTCTTCCATGTCAGTGCCGAAAGCGGCATCTGGGCCGGCATCATTTATGTCGTCATCAACGCGCTGAACGTCCTGGCCATGTGGCGCAATGCGCGGCGCCTGAAACCACGCAGCGACGAACGCGGCGTATTCCTGTTCAACATGAACGAGGCGGGACTGGCGTCATCGATCGGCTTTTTCGTCTGCTCGATGTTCCTGTCGCTGCAGCTGCTCGAATTGTTCTACTTCGTGAGCCTGTTCGTGAACGTCACCGACTTCCTGTCGCGCCGCTATCTGCGCGACGTGGTCGAAGTCGAGCCCGAAACCAAGAGCGATGCGAAGCGCACCGGCGCGGGCACACGGGATCGTCAAGGGCGCCGCATCCCGACCGCCGATGCAGCCCCGGCGGTCGGGCGTTCACTGACCGAATCCTGAGCCGGGCCGGTCTGCTCGGCGCACGCGCCGTACTCGCGCTTTTCCGTCCCCCGGGCGGCGACGACGACGACCGGCCCCGGGTCGGCCCAGCGCGGGCTCACTGCTGGAAGAAGTCCTTGACCCGGTCCATCCAACCCTTGCTCTGCGGGCTGTGCTTCATGTCGGTGAGGGAATCGTCGAGCTCGCGCAGCAATTGCTTCTGACGATCGCTGAGTCGTACCGGTGTCTCGATCTGCACGTGCGCATAGAGGTCGCCCGGGTAAGACGCACGCAGCCCCTTGACACCCTTGCCTCGCAGCCTGAACGTCTTGCCGGTCTGCGTGCCCTCGGGCAACTCGATCTCGGCGCTGCCGCCCAGCGTCGGCACTCGCACCGTGCCACCGAGCGCGGCCTTGGTGATCGAGATCGGAATCTCGCAGTGCAGGTCGTCGCCGTCGCGCTGGAACACGGTGTGTTCCTTGATGCGAACCTCGACGTACAGATCGCCAGGCGGACCGCCATTCATGCCGGGCTCGCCGTTGCCGGCCGAGCGGATCCGCATGCCGTCTTCGATGCCGGCCGGAATCTTGACTTCAAGCGTCTTCTGACGCTTGATGCGCCCGGCGCCATTGCAGGCGGTACACGGCTCGGCGATGATCGTGCCCGATCCGCGACAGGTTGGACACGTCTGCTGAACCGAGAAGAAGCCCTGCTGCATGCGCACCTGACCCTGCCCGTTACAGGTCTTGCAGGTCGTGGGCTTGGTGCCAGGCTTGGCGCCGCTGCCGTGGCAGGTGTCGCAACTGTCCCAGGACGGAACGCGTATCTCGGTCGTATAGCCGTTGGCCGCCTGCTCGAGCGAGATCTCCATCGCATAGCGCAGATCGCTGCCGCGATAGACATTGCTGCGGCCACCGGCACCACCGCCGGTCCTGGCCTGGCCGAAGATGTCACCGAAGATGTCGCCGAACACATCGGCGAAATTGCCTGCGCCCGCTTGCCCGCCAAACCCGCCCGCGGCCGCGGCATCGACACCCGCATGGCCGAAACGGTCGTAGGCCTCGCGCTTTTGCGCATCGCTGAGGATCTCGTAGGCGTCCTTGGCCTCCTTGAATTTCTCCTCGGCCGTGGCGTCACCCGGATTGCGGTCCGGGTGAAATTTCATCGCCAGCTTCCGGTAGGCCTTCTTGAGGTCGTCGTCGGTCGCGTTGCGGGCGACTCCGAGCACCTCGTAATAATCTTTCTTCGCCATACGGGCTCATCCCTTTGAAACGACAAAACCGGCCGGCGCGCCGCCCGGGGTCCGACCCCGGGAATGGCGTGCGCGGCCGGCGCGCCCGGGAACGGTCCGCGAGGCGGGCCATCCCCGGTCCTGACGATCAGGCGTCGCGCTTGACCTCGCGAAAATCGGCGTCGACCACATCGTCCCCGCCAGCGCCGGCCTGACCCTGCGGTTCGGCGTCGGCACCCGCTTTGCCGCCACCGGCCTGGGTCTCGGCCTGCGAAGCGGCATCGGCGTACATCTTCTCACCGAGCTTTTGCGACGCCGCGACCAGCGCCTGGGTCTTGGTCTCGATCGCGTCCTTGTCCTCGCCCTTGAGCGCGGCTTCGAGATCGGTGATCGCCGACTCGATCTTGGATTTCTCGTCGGCGCCGAGCGTGTCGCCGTGCTCGTCGAGCGACGTGCGCACCGAGTGCACCATGGCTTCGCCCTGGTTGCGGGCATTGGCCATTTCGACCCTCATCTTGTCGTCGGCGGCGTTGGCCTCGGCGTCCTTGATCATCTTCTCGACCTCGCTCTCGCTCAAACCGGAGTTGGCCTTGATGGTGATCTTGTTCTCCTTGTTGGTCGCCTTGTCCTTGGCCGACACGTTCAGGATGCCGTTGGCGTCGATGTCGAAGGTGACCTCGATCTGGGGTACGCCGCGCGGCGACGGCGGAATGCCCTCGAGATTGAATTCGCCGAGCAGCTTGTTGCCATTGGCTATTTCACGCTCGCCCTGGAACACCTTGATGGTCACCGCCGGCTGATTGTCGTCGGCTGTCGAAAATACCTGCGAGTACTTGGTCGGGATGGTCGTATTGCGCTTGATCATCGCGGTCATCACACCGCCCAGCGTCTCGATGCCGAGCGTCAGGGGCGTGACGTCGAGCAGCAGAACGTCCTTGCGGTCGCCCGAGAGCACCGCCCCCTGGATCGCCGCACCGACGGCCACCGCCTCGTCCGGGTTGACGTCGCGACGCGGCTCGCGGCCGAAGAAGGCCTTGACCTTCTCCTGCACCTTGGGCATGCGCGTCATGCCGCCGACCAGGATCACGTCGTTGACGTCGCTGGCCTTCAGGCCGGCATCCTTGAGCGCCATGCGGCAGGGCTCGATCGTGCGCTCGACCAGGTCATCGACCAGGGCCTCGTACTTGGCACGGGTGAGCTTCATGTTCAGGTGCTTGGGACCGGACGCATCGGCCGTGATGTACGGCAGGTTGATTTCGGTCTGGGTGCTCGAGGACAGTTCGATCTTGGCCTTCTCGGCCGACTCCTTCAGACGCTGCAGCGCGAGCACGTCCTTGCCGAGATCCACGCCCTGGTCTTTCTTGAACTCACCGATCACGTAGTCGATGATGCGCTGGTCGAAATCCTCGCCACCCAGGAAGGTGTCGCCGTTGGTTGCGAGCACCTCGAACTGCTTGTCGCCGTCGACGTCGGCGATCTCGATGATGGAGACGTCGAAGGTGCCGCCGCCGAGGTCATAGACCGCGATCTTGCGATCGGCACCGCCGCTCTTGTCCAATCCGAACGCAAGCGCGGCCGCCGTGGGCTCATTGATGATGCGCTTGACATCCAGACCGGCGATGCGTCCGGCATCCTTGGTCGCCTGGCGCTGGCTGTCGTTGAAGTAGGCGGGCACCGTGATCACGGCCTCGGTGACCTCGTGACCGAGATAGTCCTCGGCCGTCTTCTTCATCTTGCGCAACACCTCGGCCGAGATCTGCGGCGGGGCCAGCTTGTCGTCACGAACCTTGACCCAGGCGTCGCCGTTGTCGGCCTTGACGATCTCGTAGGGCATCAGGTCGATGTCCTTCTTGACCGCGTCTTCGCCGAACTTGCGACCGATGAGGCGCTTGACCGCATACAGCGTGTTGCGGGGATTGGTGACCGCCTGACGCTTGGCCGGCGCGCCGACCAGGATCTCGCCGTCTTCCATGTAGGCGACGATCGACGGCGTGGTACGACCACCCTCGGCGTTCTCGATCACACGCGGTTTGTCGCCCTCCAGGACGGCCACGCATGAGTTCGTGGTGCCGAGGTCGATACCGATGATTTTGGACATTGTCGAATTCCTTCAGGGTAGCCCGTCGGAGGGCTGCGTTACGAATGTTCTATAAATGGGTGTCCGACGAGGGTTTCAACCCTGCGCCACCGTGACCAGGGCCGGGCGCAGCACGCGATCGTGGATCAGATAGCCGCGCTGCAGGACCATGGCCACGTGCTGCGGCGCCACCGGCGGATTGGTCTGGCCGGCGGGGACCATCGAGATCGCCTGATGCAGATTGGGATCGAAACGCTCACCCAGAGGGTCGAGGGTTTTCAGCTGATTGCGCTCGAACGCATGTTCGAGTTGCCGCAGTGTCGCCTCGGTACCCTCGCGCAACGAGTCCACCGACGGGGTCTCGACCTTCAGGGCCATCTCGAGGCTGTCCTTGACGGGCAACATCGCTTCGGCGAAAGCCTCGACCGCGAACTTGCGCGCCTTGCTGACCTCTTCGGTCGAACGGCGCCGGACGTTCTCCATCTCGGCCATGGCGCGAACGTAGCGGTCGTTGAGTTCTGCGACCTGGGCGCGCAGCGCGTCGAGTTCCGCCGACAGGCCGTCGGCATCCGCGCCGGCCGCATCCGAGTCGTTCCGGGCCGCGCCCTCTGGCGCGGCCGCGGTGCCTTGTGACGAGGCCGCGGCAGTGGCCTCCGCCGGCTCGCCGATGGATTCGGGCGATGGCTGGGCGGACGAGTCCTGGGCGGCGGTGCCCGGCTCGCGATTGTGCTCGTTGTGGGTCATGAGTCCTGCATCTGGAGTTTGGGAATGATCGTGCCACGGCCCCGGGGAGACCCGGGAAACCTGGCGCAAATACGAAACATGGGGGCGATCGGGACCGATTCAAGCGGAAAAATCGGGCGTGCGCGAAAAGGTCGGCCCGCGGCCGACGATGACCGACCGACGGCCCGCGCCGACCCGTCGTCGGCACCACCGCGGGGCCCCTGGCCGATGACCGGTCCGCGCGCGGCGACCGGCCCACGGCGGGCGCGGGCGCCCGGCTCGGCGACTGCGCGGGACCCGGCGATGGGTGCGGACCCCGGTGCGGACCCGGGTACGGTTCCGGGTACGGTTCCGGGTACGGTTCCGGGTACGGTTCCGGGTACGGTTCCGGGGGCGGTTCCGGGGGCGGTTCCGGGGGCGGTTCCGGAGCGGGCACCGGAGCCGGGTTCGCCAACCCGAGCGGACCGCTCGCCACGGTCGGCTTCAGTGCTTGGCACCAAGGCCGCGCGCGCGCTGCTGACGGACGGCAAGTCGGGCTCGGTCGGGATCGTCGGCACCGGGCGCACTGGATTTCAGGGTTGGCCAGCCCGACATCTGGGCGACGATCAGGTCGGTCAGCGCGGCCACCAGCGCATGCGAGTCGTTCAGACAGGGAATGAAGCGAAAGTCGTGGCCGCCGGCCTTCATGAAGGCCGCCTTGCCCTCGATCGCGATCTCCTCGAGCGTCTCCAGGCAATCGGCCAGGAAACCCGGGCAGACGACATCGACCCGCCTGGCGCCTGCACGTGCCAATTCGGCCAGGGTCTTGTCGGTGTACGGCTGCAGCCACTCGGCGCGCCCGAAACGCGACTGGAACGAGATCTTCCAGCGATCGGCGGGCAGGCGCAGACGCTCGGCCAACAAGCGCGCGGTGGCGTGGCACTCGCAGTGATACGGGTCGCCGGCCTGCAGAGAACGTCGCGGCACCCCGTGAAAGCTCATCAACAACGTATCCGGCGGCCCTTCGTTGCCCCAGCTCGCGCGGATTCGTTCGGCCAGCGCGTCGATGTAGGCCGGAAGATCGTGGAAACCGCGTACGACGCGCAGCTCCGGCTGCTCGCGCCAATGGCTGAGTTCCTCGAAGACCGCATCGTAGACCGACGCCGTGGTCGAGCCCGCGTATTGCGGGTACATGGGCACGACCAGCAGACGGGTGAGGCGCTGCTCGCGCATCGCGCGCATCACGGATGCCACCGACGGCTGCCCGTAGCGCATCGCGAAGGCGACGATCGCGTCGTGACCGGCATTGCCGAGATAACCGCGCAGCAACGTGGCCTGCTGCTTGGTGTGCGTGAACAGCGGCGACCCCTGCGGGGTCCAGATGCTGGCGTATTTGCGAGCAGACTGTGCCGGCCGGCGCGGCAGAATGAACAGATTCAGGATCAGCCACCAGAGCGGCCGCGGGATCTCGACCACCCGTGGATCGGACAGGAACTGGCGCAGATACCGCCGCACTGCTGCGGGTCTGGGTTCGTCGGGCGTGCCCAACTGCACCAGCAAGACGCCGGTTCGCTCGGGCGTGGCATGGTCGAACGCGCTCGCGGCTGTGAAGCGGCTCATGACGGGCTATTCACTCCGTGCCGGCCGCGATCGAGGCGCCGTCGGGGGCGCCTCGGCTCGAGCCGATCGATTCAAGTTATCGTGGGCAAACGAAGCGTCAGCGCTCGCCGTGGTCGCCATCGTAGCCGAGATTGGCTACCCGATAATGGCTGAGCGCCCCCGACACCAGCTTGGCGGTGAGATCGACGATCGGAATGACGCGGTTGTAAGCCATGCGCGTCGGCCCGACCACACCGAGCGTGCCGACGATGCGGCCGTCGACCTGGTACGGCGCCGTGACGACGCTCAGATCGTCGATCGGCACCAGTTCGGATTCGCCGCCGATGAAGATCTGCACCCCTTGCGCGCGACTGCTGGCATCGAGCAGCTGGGTAAGCCGGGTTTTCTGGTCGAACAGGTCGAACAGATTGCGCAAGCGGTTGATGTCCTGCGAGAGATCGGTGACGTCGAACAGGTTTCGTTCGCCGGAGACCATGACCGGATCCGGCTCTTCGCGCATCGCCTGCTCGCCGGCCTCGACTGCCGAGCGCATCAGCTCGGTGATCTCCTGTCGAAGTTCGTGGAGCTCGCCGCGCAGGCGGGCGCGAATCTCCTCGATCGACATACCCGCGAAATTTCGGTTGATGAAATTGGCAGCCTCGATCAGCTCGGAAGACGTGTAGTCGCGCTCGGTCTGCAGGATGCGGTTCTGCACGTCGCCATCGATGGTGACGATGATCAAAAGAACCCGCCGTCCCGACAGACGCAGGAACTCCACCTGATTGAAGCGATTGCTACGCTTGGGCGTCATGACCACGCCGGCGAAGTGCGACAGCGTCGAGAGCAGGCCGGCGGCCGTGGACAACAGGCGCTGCGGATCGTCGGCCCGGAGCCGGTCCTTGATCTGGTCGGCCTGCTCGAAGTGCATCGGCTCGACGGTCAGCAGGGTATCGACGAACACCCGGTAGCCCTTGGGCGTGGGCACCCTGCCCGCCGAGGTATGCGGACTGGCGATCAGACCGAGGTCTTCGAGGTCGGCCATCACGTTGCGGATCGTGGCCGGCGACAGATCGAGCCCCGAGGATTTCGACAAGGTGCGCGAGCCGACGGGCTGGCCGTCGGAAATGTAGCGCTCGATGAGCGCCTTCAGCAGAGTCTGGGCGCGGTCGTCCATATCACGATTCTAGGGCAGGCGGGCCAAGGTCGTGGAGCGGCCCGGTGCCAGGCGAGCGATTGTCGCAGGCCGATGGTGGCTCACCGGGCCCCTCCGGCTGTGTCCGGCGTGCCGTCGGCGGGGCCCGCGGCGGCGGCGGAGGCGACGTTCGTGGTGTCGCCCGCCGCATGCGGCGTGGCGGCCGGGACATCGGACCGGGCATCCGGCGACGCCGCCCCGACCGCCGCCCGCTCGCGCTCGGCCCGCACGGTCGCAGCGGGCAGAAGCGTGAGCAGGGTCCAGCCGGCTCTGATCGTTGGCCGGGAGCGGTCCGTGAAGGGCACGAGGCGCCCCTTGGGGTCGATGCCCAGCAGCGGCCGGAATTCGCCGGCCACCGAATCGCGGAACTCGCGATAGCCGAAAGCATCGGTCATGCGGGTGACCCGGATCTCGGCGCCCTCGTCGAACGCCCTCTCCCAGGCGCCGAGATCGAATCCGGCACCGAATAGTGCCGACACCTGCAGATTGCCGACCAGTTCCTGACTGCGGCTGCCGCCCGGTTCGTTGACCTCGAGAACGAACACGTTGTCCGCACCGAGTTCGGGCCTGAAATGCAGGGCGGCGATCAGATTGGCATCGCGCCGGCGCGACATGCCCAGCAGACAACCGATGTTGCCGGTTTCGATCACACCCTCCGCGTGGTCGGACACGATGCGGCCGAAATAGGCGTCCAGACCGTCCATGCGCGCCCGCCGGATGTCGCTCCAATCGGTGTCGGCAACCAGCACGTCGAAGCCCCGATCGACGAGCTTTCGTGCCAGCAGGCGATTGGGCGCCGACGCGCCCAGCATGATCACCCCACGGGGTACCGGTGTGGACAGCCCCAGGCGTCTCGCCACCGGCACGGCGGTGGCGCTCTGCAGTACCACGGTGGCGATGATCACGGCGAAGACGAGCGGCACCAACTGCCCGGATCCAGGCACACCCAGGCGGTCCAGTTCGAGCGCGAACAACGCCGCCACCACGGCCGCGACGATGCCGCGCGGCGAGATCCAGCTCACCAGCAGCTTCTCGGCCAGGGTGAGCCTGGAAAACGCCGTGGCCGCGAACACCGCCAGCGGCCGGATCACGAAAATCACGAGAACCAGGAACGCGCCCAGCCGCCAGTTGGCAGCCGCGTAGGCGCCCAGATCGAGCCGGGCAGCCAGGGTGATGAACAGCAAGGCCACCAGCAGCAGCGTCAGGCTCTCCTTGAAGTCGAGAATGTCGTCGACATTGACACCACGCATGTTGGCAAGGATCACCCCCATGACGGTGACTGCGAGCAGCCCGGACTCGTGCGCGAACGCATTGGCACCGGCAAAGGCAACGAATACGAAGGCCAGCGCCATGACGCTGCGCAGATACCAGGGCACCAGGTGGAAACGCAGTAGCCAGCCGAGCGCCAGCGCGCAGATCGCGCCGAATACCAGGCCGCACAGAATCAACAGACCGATCACACGCAGCGCGCCGAGCGCATCGTGCGAGCGTATGAACTCGAACACCAGTACCGCCAGCATCGCGCCGATCGGGTCGATCACGATCCCTTCCCAGCGCAGTGTGCGCGAAACCACTGCGGTCGGCCGGATCGCGCGCAGCATCGGTACGACCACGGTCGGACCGGTGACCGTGCAGATCGCCCCCGACATCGCGGCGATCGGCCAATCGAGGCCCATGGTCCAGCGAGCTGCCAAAGCCACGCCGACGCCGGTGATCAGCGCCCCCACCGTGACCAGCCCCCAGACGGCGGCACCGATCTCGCGCAACTCGGCGCCACGCAGCGTCAGGCTGCCCTCGAACAGGATGATCGCCACCGCCAGCGACACCAGCGCGAACAGCGCATCGCCGAACAAGGCGTCGGGGTCGACCGCGCCGGTGAGCGGACCCACCACGATGCCGATGATCAGCAGGAACAGGATCGCCGGCAGCTTCAAGCGCCACGCGAGCCAGTGCGACAGCGCGCCAAGCACCACGACGGCCGCCAGAATCAGTTGCATGGGGATCCTCTGAAGCGGAAAGCGATCGCAGTGCGCATCCGCCTGCGAACGCCGGATGCGGCAAGGATCGCATGAATCACGACCGACCCGCCGCGGACGCGTCCTGTCGGCGGCACCGGTCATCGCGGGGACGCGACTTGCACGGCAGCGCAATATCAGCCATGCTCGAAGCCATCAGGAGGAGACCCGAAACATATCGGGTCGTCGAGGAGCGGACCCGGGGAGGCACCTTGGGCCGACACGCCCGCTGGCCTTGCAGCGGTCACCGGGCTCAACCCACGACTTGAAGGCGACCATCTCGCCTTCCGGAGGTCTGTCATGTATCGAAAAATTCTCGTTGCCGCCGACGGTACCGAGCTTTCCGGCAAGGCCGTCAAGGCGGCGCTGCGACTGGCCCGGGACTTCAACGGCCAGGTGCTCGCCCTCAATGTTCAGGCCCCCTATCAGCCCCCGATCGCCGGCGAGGTGCCGGCTGCGTTCCTGCACGATCCCGAAGAGTACGACCGGCTTGCGGAAGAAGCCTCGCGTTCCATCCTCGAGCCGATCGCCACTCAGGCACGCGAGATGGGCGTCGACTGCGAGACGCGCACGGTGTTCGATCACAGCGTGTCCGGCGCAATCATCGAAACCTCCAAGGGCGATCGTGTCGACCTCATCGTCATGGCCTCACACGGCCGCAGCGGCCTGCGCAACCTGCTGCTCGGCAGCGAGACCCGCAAGGTCCTGACGCACTGCCAGATCCCGGTGCTCGTGCACCGATAACCCGTCGGGCCGCCCGTCGCGGCCGCCTATGGTCGCGACGGGCGATCGCAATTCATCCGCGGCTCGGCCGGGCGGCCGAGCCCGCCGGCACGGCCATTGGCGGCATCCGCCTGTGTTCTAATGATCCGGCCCGAACGTGAAACCGGGTGGCCGCAGGCTGGCCACGCCTCCCAGGAAACCCGCGACGTCTCCGAGGCGGCCAGCGTTTCGCGTCGTGCGCCCCGGCCCCGGTCGTATCCAACCCAGTCGAAATGCCCGAGCCCTGCTTCCATCGCGTCGCGCTCATCGGCCGCTATCAAAGTGCCGGCGTTGGCGAAACCATCGTCCAGATCGCCAACGAATTGGCCGATCGCGGCCTGCGGGTCATGCTCGACACCGAGACCGCGCTCAATATCGGTGCCCGCCATCTGCCCACCGTCGATCCCGCGCACATCGGCAGTGAGGCCGACCTGGCGATCGCCGTCGGCGGCGACGGCACGATGCTCGGCCTGGCGCGACGGCTGGCGGGCTGCGGCGTACCGCTGCTGGGCATCAATCACGGTCGCCTGGGCTTCATCACCGACATCCCGATCGACGCCTGGCGCAATGCGCTCGATACCATCCTGGGCGGCCGCTTCACCTCCGAGCAACGCGCGCTGCTGAGCGCGCGCGCGGTTCGCGACGGCCAGGTCATCTGGCAAGACATCGCCATGAACGATGTCGTGCTGCAGCGCTCGTCGCGCTCGGGCATGATCGAGCTCGAGGTCCATGTCGATGACACCTACATGTATACGCAGCGCGCCGACGGCCTGATCGTCACGACACCCACCGGCTCCACCGCCTATGCCCTGTCGGCAAACGGACCCATCCTGCATCCGCGCCTGCAGGGGTTCGCGATGGTGCCGATCGCGCCGCAGTCGTTGTCAAACCGCCCGATCTGCCTGCCCGACGACGTCCGCATCCGCATGCGCGTCGTCGAGTGTCGTGAGCCACGCGTCAGTTGTGACATGCAGGTCTTCGAGGACCTCCAGCCCGGCGACGACATCCTGGTCGAACGCGCACCGCAGACGGTCGAGTTCCTGCATCCGATCGGCTACAGCTTCTTTGCGACGCTGCGCACCAAGCTTTATTGGCACGAATTCCCGATCATCGACCGGCGCGGCCCAGAACGCGACTCCTGACACGCCGACACGATGCTGCGCCAACTGACCCTGCGCGATTTCCTGTTCATCGAGCGTGCCGAGATCGCCTTCGGCGCGGGCTTTTGCGTGCTGACCGGTGAGACCGGTGCCGGCAAGTCGATTCTGCTCGACGCGCTCGGCCTGGGGCTGGGGGGGCGCGCCGACAGCACCTGCGTGCGGCCCGACGCCGACCGCGCCGAGATCGTCGCCGAATTCGATCGCCCTGCCGCCCTGCGGGAGTGGCTCGGCGAGGCCGGACTCGATGCCGACGAACCGGCCGTGCTGCTGCGTCGCGTGATCGATCGCGACGGCCGCAGCCGTGCCTACATCAACGGCACGCCGGTCACGGCCGGCCAGCTGCGGGCCTGTGGCGAGCAATTGCTCGAGATTCACGGTCAGCACGCTTCGCAGGCGTTGTTGAATGCCGATGGCCAGCGTCGTCTGCTCGATGCCTTCGGCCGCCTGGAATCGCAGGCGGCCGGCCTCGAACAGCTCTGGCGTCGATGGCGCGAGGCGCAAGCGGCGCTGGCGGCCGCCAGCGCCGGCGAGCGCGAGCGCGAGCAGGCCCTGGCGGCCATCGAGTGGCAGCTCGAAGGCATCGACGCGCTGGCGCCGGGCGACGATGAATGGCAAGCGCTCAACGGCGAGCAGACGCGGCTCGCCCACGGCCAGCGCCTGATCGAGACTGCCGGCAGCATCGCCGAGGCGCTGACCGGCCACGAGGACACGATCCGCGACCGCCTCGAATCCTTCATCTCCGAACTTCGAGCCTGCGAACGGCTCGATGCACGGCTCGGCGAATCGATCGAGATGCTCGAGGCGGCCCGTATCAACATCGACGAAACCGCCTCCAATCTCGCGCACTACGTGGCGGCGGGCGATCTCGATCCCGAGCGACTCGCCGTGGTGGAGGCGCGGGTCGGCGATTGGTTCGCGATCGCCCGCAAACTGCGCATCGATCCGGGCGAGCTGGCCACGCACGCCCGGTCCCTGCGCGAGCAGGCCGCGCGCCTCGAGCAAGAGGGCAACCTGGCCACCCTGCAGGCGGCATGCGACTCGGCCGAGAATGCCTGGCGCAGGGCTGCCCGGGCCCTGAGTGCCGAGCGGGCGCGACATGCAGCCGCGCTGTCCGAGCGTGTTTCGCGCAGCCTGCCGGAGCTGGGTATGGCGCAGGCGTCTTTCACGGTCACCCTCGAGCCGTCCGAACCCGGACCGAGCGGCCTCGAGCGGATCGGCTTCGCGTTTTCCGGGCATCCGGATCTGCCGCAGCGGCCGTTGGCACGGGTTGCGTCGGGCGGCGAATTGTCGCGCATCAGCCTGGCCATCACGGTTGCCGCCGCCGATGCCAATCCGGTGCCGACACTGATCTTCGACGAGGCGGATGCCGGCATCGGTGGCTCGGTCGGCGACGCGATCGGCCGCCTGATGCGCCGGCTCGGCGCCGATCGACAGATTCTCGCGGTCACCCACCTGCCGCAGGTGGCCGCCTGCGCGCACTGGCATCTTCGCGTGCTGCGTGAGCAGCGCGCCGTCCGCCGGCTCGACCCTCTCGATGCCGACGCGCGCATCGACGAAGTCGCGCGCATGCTCGGCGGTGGAGAAGCCTCGCGCACCTCGCGCGACCATGCCCGCGAGTTGATCGAATTGGCGCAGACGCAGCCCGCGGAAACGCCGGCTGCCACCTCCGCCACGGCCGCATCCACGGTGATCACGTCGGGCTTTTCTGCCACGGGCACCGACGACTCGCCGGCCGTCGGCGAAACCTCGCCGGGCGCACGCGAGCCGGCGCCGGCCTCGACTCCGGCCCCCAAGGCTGGCAAGCGATCCGGCAAAAGCCCGGCCCCGAAGAGCGGCGACACAGCCCGTGTAAAGCGGGTCAGGCAGGCCCGCTCGAAGGCAGGCTGATCGACCGCGCGGGCTCGCTACGCCCTTGCACACGCATGAAAACGAAAACCCCGGCCTCTCGCGACGCCGGGGTTTTCGAGGGCACGGCGGACGAAACCGCCGCACGCCGTGGGCCGATTACTTCAGGTAGTCGTACTTGCCGTTGTGCCACTCGTAGAACACGTAGCCCGGCAGGCTGACGTCGCCCTTGCCGTCGAACGCAACCTTGCCGAGCACGGTTTCGAAGTTGCCGCTGTTCAGCGCCTTGACCACGGCGGCGTAGTCGGTGGTACCGGCCGCCTTGACCGCCTGGGCCCAGGTCTGGACCGCCGCGTACGTGTAAAGGACGTAACCCTCGGGCTCGATGTTCTTGGCACGGAAGGTCTTGACCAGATTGGCGGCGGCGGGATTCTTGCGCGGATCGGGCGAGAAGGTCATCAGCGTGCCCTCGCCGGCGTCACCGGTGATCGACCAGTACTCGTCGGTCACCAGCGCATCGCCCGACACCAGGGTGGTCTTCATGCCCTGGTCGCGCATCTGGCGCGCCATCAGACCGGCCTCGGTGTGATAACCACCGACATAGAGAACGTCGATCGACTCGTTCTTGAGCTTGGACACCAGCGCGGTGTAGTCCTTCTCGCCGGCCGTGTAGGCCTCGTAGAGGGCGGGCTTGCCGCCAGCGGCCTCGTAGGCGGCCTTGGTGGCATCGGCCAGACCCTTGCCATAGGCGGTCTTGTCGTGCACGAAGGCAACACGCTTGCCCTTCATCTTGGTGGCCAGGAACTCGCCGGCCACCGCGCCCTGCTGGTCGTCACGACCGCAGACACGGTAGGTGCCACCGCTGGGATTGGGACGCTCGTCGGTGAACTTCGGGTTGGTGGACGCGGGCGAGATCTGCACGACGCCCTCTTCGGCGTAGACCGCCGATGCGGGAATCGAAGAACCCGAGCAGAAGTGGCCTGCCATGAACACCACGCCCTGGCCAGCCGCCTGGTTGGCGACGGCAACCGCCTGCTTCGGGTCGCAGGCATCGTCGCCGACCGTCAGCTTCAGTTGCTGACCGAGCACACCACCGGCGGCATTGATATCGGCCACTGCCTGTTCGGCACCGGCCTTCATCTGTTGGCCGAACGAGGCGTACTGACCGGTCATGGGACCGGCGGTGCCGATGACGATTTCCGCCTGCGACAACCCCGGCGCCAGCGCGAACGACAGTGCCGCTGCACTACCCAATACGAGCTTTTTCATGAATTCTCCTTCGTATGACTCGCCGAACGGGGCGAGCGGCCTGTGAACGGCCGTTCCCCCGGGAATCGAACCCGCGCCGGCCGGGCTGCGAGTGAGCGCTCGGCCGCCGCGGACGCGGTCCAATCGTAGTACGAAACACGGCAGGCGGCACAAATCCCGCGGGGCGCGGCCCTGACGCGCGTCGTGCGCCGCGGCAGGCGTCGCGCGTCGATCCGACGACGCCGTGCTCCCGTGGCTGGCGCGAACGATGCGAGAATGGCCGTGAATCGCAGGCTCTTCCTGACCTGATGCATGCGCGTTCGGATGCATGCGCGGTGCGCGACGCGAATGCGCGGCACGCCCGCTCGATCCGGGCGACCTATCGAAACGAAGGAGACTCACCCTGCCGTACGAGCCACCGGCGCAACGAGCGGGCAAGGCCACCGAGCCCGCCTTCGATCTGATCGTGCTGGGCAGCGGCATCGCCGGCCTGACTGCCGCCCTGACGGCATCACTGGCCGGCGCAACCGTGTTGATCATCGAGCGCGATGCATTGTTCGGTGGCACCAGCGCGCGCTCTTCGGGCACCGTCTGGATGCCGGACAGCCCCTATCTTCGCGAAGCCGGCGTCACCGGCGACCGGCGCGCCGCCGAGCGCTACCTGAGCGGTCTCGTCGGCGCTCGCGCGCCGGCCTCACACTGGCAACGACTCCTCGATGCGGGCCCGGTCATGCTCGACGAACTGCGTCGCTCGGCCGGTGTGGGCTTTCGGCCGTTCATGCAGGCGCCCGACTATCGCCAGGACATCGAGGGTGCCGCCCTCGGCGGGCGCGCCCTCGAACCCCTGCCCTTCGACGGACGCCTGCTCGGCGACGATTTCGTCCGCCTGCGGGCGCCGATTCCGGAGCTGATGTTGTTCGGCGGCATGATGCTCACCCGGGCCGAGGCCAGTGAATTGCTGCGCGCGGACCGCTCGGCTTCGGCGATGGCTCTGGCCGCCCGGCTGTGCGGCCGCTATCTTCGCGACCGGCTGCAGCATGCCCGCGGCACACGGTTGGTGATGGGCAATGCCCTGACCGCGCGGCTCTGGCACGCGGCGCGCGCGCACGGTGCGGTGCTGTGGACCGGCCGATGCTGTCAGAGCCTGGTGGTAACCGAGGGCCGCGTCGTCGGCGCACGGATGGCCGACGACCAAGGCGAGGACAGCGCCGGGCGTGGATCCCCGCCGCCGGTCGTTGGCGCTCGCGCGACCGTGCTCGCCGGCGGTGGCTTTCCGGCCAGTGCCGAATGGCGCGAGCGCCATCTGCCGAAACCGCTCGCCGTGCACACGCCCGCTGCGCCCGGCTGCGACGGCAGCTCGATCGCGCTCGGTCTGGCGGCCGGTGGCACCTTGGGCGAATCCGGTCTGGACAATGCGCTGTGGTTCCCGAGTTCCATCCGCCAACGCGCCGACGGCAAAACGGCGGTCTACCCGCACATCGTGCTCGACCGTGGCAAGCCGGGGCTGATCGCGGTCGACAGCCATGGCCGACGCTTCGTCGACGAGGCAGTCTCTTATCACGAGTTCGTGCGCGCGATGTACGCCCGCGATGCGGTGCCCGCATGGTTGGTCTGCGATCGCCGATTCATCGCTCGTTACGGGCTCGGTCTGATCCGGCCACGCACGCCCAGCCTGCGCCGCCACGTCGCCAGCGGCTACCTGCACGAGGCCGCCACGATCACGGCCCTGGCCGACACGATCGGAGTGTCGGCCGATCAGCTGCGCCGTACGGTCGAGCGCCACAATGAATTCGCACGCCACGGGGTCGACGCCGATTTCGGCAAGGGGTCGAACGTCTACGACCGCGCAGCGGGTGATCCTCGCGTCCGTCCGAACCCCTGCCTGGGACCGATCCGATCGGCACCTTTCTATGCATTGGCCGTGCATCCGACGCCACTGGGCACGAGCCTGGGCCTGCGCGCCGACGACAATGGCCGGGTGCTGGCAGGCAACGGGTCGCCTGTCGACGGCCTGTACGTGTGCGGCAACGACATGCAATCGGCCTTCGGTGGCGAGTATCCCGGCGCCGGTGGCCAGCTGGCGCAGGCCATGACCTTCGGCTGGCTGGCGGCGCGACATGCGCTCGGCCAGCCGTTCGACCCGGATCGTCGCGCACAGCCGGTGACGCCGGACGCAAACGATCGGACAACCCGCCGCCCCCGGACCGGGGCTCAGGCCTGACCCAAGGAGACCAAGCCCATGCCCATGAGACGCGGCGGCGAACTGATCGCCGATTTCCTCGTACGCGAGGAGATCCCATATGTTTTCGGTATTTGCGGACACGGCAACATCGGTCTGCTCGACGCGCTGCTCGATGTGCAATCGGACGTGAAGCTGGTCTCGCCGCGGCACGAGCAAACCGCGGTGCACATGGCCGACGGTTACTTCCGGGTTGCGCACCACCCGGCCGCAACGCTCACCTCCACCGGCCCGGGCTCGGCCAATCTGGTCATGGGTCTGGCGGTCGCCCAAACCGACTCGTCGGCCGTGCTGGCGCTGACCGCCAATGTCCCGACCTCGCAGTTCAACCGCGGGCCGTTCCAGGAACTCAACCAGCACCACGCCGCCGACTTCGCGAGCGTGCTGCGACCCGTGGTCAAGCGCAGCTTTCAGCCCAGCCGCGTCGAGATGCTGCCGCTCGCCCTGCGTCAGGCCGCCACGACGATGACCACCGGCCGCCCGGGCCCGGTGAACGTCGACATCCCCTACAACCTGTTCATCGAAGAAGCCGAGGTGGTCGACGAACCCGCCTGGCGTGGCTTCAACCGGCGTCGCAGCGGCGCCAGCGAGCAAGATGTCGCCCAGGCATTGCAGTGGCTGCTCGGGGCCGAACGACCGGTGCTGTTCATCGGTCATGGCGTCGCACTGTCCGAAGCCGAAAAGGAACTGACCGCGCTCGCGCGGCGGCTGCGCCTGCCGGTTATCAGCTCACCCAACGGCATGGGCTGCATCGACATGAACGATTCGCTGTCGCTGGGTTTCATCGGCCGCAACGGTGCCTATGCGGCCAATCAGGCCGGCCGCCACGCCGACCTGGTGATGGCGATCGGTGCGCGATTCGATGACCGCTCCGCGTGTTCGTGGCTGCCCGGCTACTCGTGGAACTTTCCGCACACGCGCCTGATCCACGTCGACATCGATCATGCCGAGATCGGCCGCAACTATCCGCCCGATCTCGGCATCGCAGCCGACGCGAAGGCCTTTCTGACACAACTGCTCGCGCGTCTGGACGCGGGCGCCGGCCGCGCCGACGAGCCCCTGGCCCGATGGTGGGCGCAGATCACCGAATGGCGCGCGCAATGGGATGCCCACGTTGCACCCAACTTCGAGATCCACGGCTCGCCACTGCGACCCGAACGGGTGGTGGCCGACTGCCAGGCCGTGCTGCCCGACGACGTGATCATCTCGCTCGACTCCGGCGTCCATCACAACTGGTACATGCAGTTCTGGCGCGCGCGGCGGCCTCGGTCGATGCTCAACAGCTGGGGCTACTCCGGCATGGGCTTCGGCGTCAGTGCCATTCTCGGCGCCAAACTGGCCGCGCCGGACCGGCCCTGCGTCTCGATCTGCGGCGACGGCGGCTTCACGATGACGCCGCACGTGCTGTGCACGGCCGTCGAGTACGACATCCCCGTCGTCTGGGTGGTCTGGAACAACTTCGCGTGGGCCGCGATCCGCGACCTGCAACTGGCCTACTTCGAGGGCCGCGAATACGGCACCGCCTTCTATGCGGGTGCGGAGCGCAAACCCTATAACCCCGACTTCGCAGCCTGGGCGCGGGCGGCGGGCGCCGAGGGGCACACGGTGACGCGCTCGCAGGATTTCGCGGGTGTGCTCGAGCAGGCGGTCGCGAGCGGTCGACCGACCCTCATCGACGTCCACGTCGACGATCGTATTCGCCCGCCCGGCACCGGCGCCTGGCAGTTGCCACCACTGACACCCAAGGAACCCGCCTACGGCAGGCGATGGCAGCCCGGCGATCCGACATGACGACGATCCGGAGATCGAAACGATGAGCGAGACCCAGAAACCCAGCGTGCGCAACATCGCCGAGGAGCCCTGGCAGGAATTTCCGGACCACCACGGCGGGGCGCTGTCCAAGGCGCTGGTGGCACCGGACACGGTCGGCTCGCGGCGGATCGACTACCGCATCTCCACGTACCGCCCGATGGCGTACGTCAAGCGTCATGCGCACAAGATCCAGGAACAGGTCTATCACGTGCTCGACGGCGAGGGTCTGATGGAGATCGGCGACGAGCGGCGCGTCGTGCGCAAGCACGACGTGATCTTCCTGCCGCCGGGCGTGCCGCATGCAATCCAGAACTCCGGGCTCGGCGATCTGACCTTCATCGTCGTCACCACGCCGGTCACCGACGGCTGAGCACGGCGCGATCGGCGGCCGACCATCTGTCTAGATGTCGTTGTCCCGGATCAAGCATCGCCGCGCATGCCGACGCCCGCCGCCGTCAGCCGGGAGGGAGTTCATCGATGAACTGGTTGAGGTCTTGCGCGAATCGCGCTTCGAATGCGAGCGCGCGGTGCGGGGAGTGCCCGGAACCGTCATAGCGCATCACTTGCACGGCCGGATTGGACATCTCCAATCGCCGCTCGTGACCATCGAGGAACGCGGGGCCCAGCGCAGGATCCGCCTGAATCAGACGGCAAGGTTTGAGAATCGGGCGGTCGGGAGTCAGGCCCGCCAGGATTCCGCCGAGCGCGTCCCAGGCCTGTGGATCGAGGCGCTGCAAGGCCGACGCATGGCTGAGGATATGCCGCTCGCTGACATGGTCCGACGTCTTTCCGCCGGCAAGGGAGGGTGCGTTGGCGAGGAACTCGGCATAGCTGCGCAACGGCGCATCGGCGGATCGAAGATTCGACTGCAACTCGTGCAGGACCGAAAAGAGCCTTGGAAAGATCGACCGCTCGTATTCTTCCGGCACCCCCAGGTACCAGGGCGGATCTTCGAGAAAGGCGCCCCGTACGAGGGGGTTGTCCCGCTGCGCAATCGACCCGGCGATCGACGCGCCCAGGGAGTGTCCCACCAGAACCACCGGCCTGCCGATCGCATCGATCGCGGCAAGCGCATCGGCGATGAAATCGGCCGTCTCATAGCTCGTCGCTCGCCCTGAATGTCCGTGCCCTCGAAGATCGAGCGTCCAAGACTGAAAACGATCGCCGAGCGACGCGATGGTCTCGTTCCAGGTGTCACGGCTCATCGTGAAGCCATGAAGGAACAGCAAAGGAATGCCGGTCGCGTCTCCGCAGACCGACATCGCCAGGTCGACACCGTCGTTGGAAATCGTCAGGTCGGTATGCATGAACGGGGCTCCGATGAAACGGGGGGATCGACGGCCGCGCCAGTGGCGTGCACACCGCCACGATTCCATCGCATCCGGCGAGGCCCTGCATCAGCAGTATTGACGACTGCGTCGAACCGACCGTAACCACGAGGCCCGCCCGGACCATCGCTGCACGGTTGCACCGCGAATCGGCCCGTTGCGGACCGACGCATCGTCGATGCGGATGCCGCCTGGCCGCCCGACGAGCTCGCGGCCGCGTCGCGAGCGAATCCCAGGCCGGCTTCCAGACCGGGCCAGCTGCGCCCAGCGAGGTGACAGCGCGCGCTCAGCCGTCGACGGATTGGCGCCTTTCGCGCCACGAGAACGGCCCGGCACGGCGATACAACCAGCGATACTGCGTGACCATCTGCCGAACACGGGTGAGCCGAAAGCCGAGCAATCCGCCGGCCAGGATCACGACCAGATCGGCCAGCCAGGGTCCCAGGCTCAGCAACTGGGCCTGAAACAGCGCGAAGTGCAGGAAGCGCACGAACAGCGACAACAACAGGCAATAGAAGACGAGCTGCGTGATCGGCCGCCAGGTTCGGGCCACGGCACGCCCGCTGAGGTAGGCGGCGCCGCCGCCGAGAATGACGGTCAGGAACACGAAGGTCCAACCTCCATCGGGCCAGAGAATCTCCATCGGCAGGGCTCCGTCAGGGCGTTTTCATCGTCAGTGCGCTCCGCCTTCCAGATAGGCCGCGCGGACCTCGTCGCTGTCTAGCAATTCGCGGCCCGAGCCGGTCATCGTGATCTGCCCGTTGACCATGACGTAGCCGCGATGTGCGAGCCGCAGCGCATGAAAGGCGTTCTGCTCGACCAGGAACACCGTCAGACCCTCGCTACGATTGAGTTCGCCCACCGCGTCGAAGATCTGCCGCACGATCAGCGGCGCAAGACCCAGCGAAGGCTCGTCGAGCAGCAGTAGTCGTGGCCGGCCCATCAGCGCGCGTGCGATCGCGAGCATCTGCTGCTCGCCACCCGACAGGGTGCCGCCGCGCTGCGCCTGCCGGTCCTTCAGGCGCGGAAACAGCGTATAGACCTTGGCAAGATCGGCATCGAAATGTTCGAGATCGGTGACCGCCGCGCCCATCTGCAGGTTCTCGAACACCGTCATGCGCGGGAAGATGCGCCGCCCCTCGGGCGATTGCGCGATGCCCATGTGCATGATGTCGTGCGTGGGTTTGTGGGTGATGTCGTGACCGTCGAACACGATGCGGCCCTGGCGCGCGCGCGGGTCGCCGCAGATCGTCATCATCAGGGTCGACTTGCCGGCGCCGTTGGCGCCGATCAGGGTGACGATCTCACCGCGATCGACGCTGAGATCGACGCCGCGCAGTGCCGCGATGCGACCATAGTAGGTGTGCACGCCTTCAATGTGCAGCATGGGCTGGTTGGTGCTCACGCGCCCTCCCCGTTCGCCGAATCGAGCACGGCAACCGCTTCCTCCTCGTCTTCGACGCCGAGATAGGCGGCGATCACCTTGGGGTCTGCCTTGACCTCGGCCGGACCGGCATCGGCGATCTTCTCGCCATAGTCCAGCACCACCACGTGGTCGGAGATCTCCATGACCACGCTCATGTCGTGCTCGATCAGCAGGATCGAGGTGTCGTCCTGGCGGCAGATCGAGATCAGCAGCGCATTGAGCTCGGCCGACTCACGCGGGTTCAGACCGGCAGCGGGTTCGTCCAGACAAAGTAACTCGGGCCGCGTGCACATTGCGCGGGCGATCTCGAGACGCCGTTGATCGCCGTAGGGCAGATCGGCCGCCGGGTCGTCTGCACGGTCGATCAGATGGATGCGTTCCAGCCAGTGGCGGGCCAACTCGATGGCATCGCGCTCCGCCTTTCGGTAGCCGGCCAGGCCGAACAGACCGGCGAACGTGAATTTCGAGGCACGCATCAGCGGGTTGTGCTGCGCGACCAGCAGATTCTCGAGCAAGGTCATGCCGCCGAACAGGCGGATGTTCTGAAACGTGCGCGCGACCCGCGCGCTGCGCGCGATCATGAAGTCGGGCATGCGCTCGAGAAGATGACGACTGCCGTCGCGCTCGGTCAGCGTGATGCGTCCCTCGGTAGGCTTGTAGAAGCCGGTGATGCAATTGAACACGGTGGTCTTGCCGGCACCGTTGGGACCGATCAGCGCGGTGATCTGCCCGCGCTCGGCGCGAAAGCTCAGATCGTTGATCGCGACCAGTCCGCCAAAACGCATGGTCATGTGCTCGACCTGCAGCAAGGGCTCGGACGGTGCGCTCATCAATGCCCCTCCCCTTGCGCGACCATGGCGGCGGACACCGCCTTGCGCTTGGTCAGCGCCACCGATGGCATGCGCGATGACATCAGCCCCCGCGGTCGCCAGATCATGATCAGGACCATGGCCAGACCGAACACCAGCATGCGGTAATCCGCGAGTTGGCGAAACAGTTCGAAGCCGCCGATCATGACCAGAGATGCGATCACCACGCCGATCTGACTGCCCAGGCCGCCGAGCACCACGATGGCGAGAATCACCGCCGACTCGATGAAGGTGAAGCTCTCGGGCGAGATGAAACCCTGGCGGGTGGCGAAGAACGAACCAGCGAAGCCACCGAACATCGCGCCGAGCGCGAACGCGGTCAGCTTGGTGTTTGTGGTGTTGATGCCCAGCGAACGGCAGGCGATTTCGTCTTCGCGCAGCGCCTCCCAGGCGCGTCCGACCGGCAACCGCCGCAGGCGCACGGTCACGAAATGCGTGATCAGGGCGAGCGCGAGAATCAGGTAATACAGGAAGATGATCCGGTGCATCGGCGAATACTGCAGGCCGAATGTGGCCGCGAAGCCGTCATCGCTGCGGTCGAAGTCGAGCCCGAAGAAACTCGGCCGCGGGATGCGCGACAGGCCGTCCGGCCCGCCGGTGAAGTCGTACCAGTTGAGCAGCACGATGCGAATGATTTCGCCGAAGGCGAGCGTGACGATGGCCAGATAGTCACCGCGCAGACGCAGCACCGGAAAGCCCAGCATGACGCCCCAGGTGGCGGCCAGCACGCCCGCCAGCGGCAGGCACAGCCAGAACGACCAGCCGAAGTTCAGGGACAACAATGCATATGAGTAGGCCCCGACCGCATAGAACGCCACATAGCCCAGATCGAGCAGACCGGCGAGCCCGACGACGATGTTCAGCCCCCAGCCGAGCATCACATAGGTGAGCACGAGAATGCCGAGATCGAGGATGTAACGGTTCTGCATCGGGGCCACGACCGGCATCAGGACCGGCAATGCGACGGCCAGTCCGACCATGAGCAGACCCAGCGCGACGCCGACCGCGCGGGGCATGCGCACGCTCGGCAATGCGGGACCCGAGGCGGCGCGCTGCCAGAACAGCAGATTGAGCAAGGCACGGCCGACGAACACGACCGCAACCGCGATCGCGACCGCACCCCAGCGCTGGTTGATGCTCAGGCCGTCGGTGCTGGTTTCGGTCTTCAGGCCCAGGATAAAGATAGACATGCCCAACGCGATCGCGGCGGCGATGGCGGCATCCTTGAGCACGGCGGCCATGCGCGACGGCGGCGCGGATTCGGGGACTGAAATCGCGGCCATGGCTCAGACCTTTTCGATCTCGGGCTTGCCCAGCAGACCCGATGGCATGAAGATCAGCACGATGGCCAGGATCGAGAACGCGGCGACGTCTTTGTACTCGACCGAAAAATAACCCGACCAGAACGTCTCGATGAGGCCGATCAGCAGGCCGCCGAGCATCGCGCCCGGCAACGAACCGATGCCCCCGAGCACCGCTGCCGTGAACGCCTTCACGCCGGCCACGAAGCCGATGAAGAAGTCGATCACGCCGTAATACAGCACGAACATCATGCCGGCCACAGCGGCCAGTGCAGCGCCGGTGACGAAGGTCAGGGAGATCGTGCGATCGACGTTCACGCCGAGCAGCGCCGCCATCTTGCGATCCTGTTCGCAGGCGCGCTGCGCCCGACCCAGCGAGGTGCGATTGATCATCAGGGTGAACCCCGCCATCAGCACCACGGTGGTGATCACGATCAGGATCTGCATGTTCGAGATCTGCACCAGGTTGCTTCCTTCGCCCATGATGCGATAGCCACCGGAGATCAGTGGTTCGAGCGGCTTGACACGAGCGCCCTGGGCAATCTGGACCAGGTTCTGCAGCACGATCGACATGCCGATCGCGGTGATGAGCGGCGCCAGTCGGAACGAGCCGCGCAGAGGCCGGTAGGCGATGCGCTCGATGACCCAGCCCCAGATGGACGTGAAAGCCATTGCCACCACCAGCACCAGCAACAGGGCGAACGCCATCATCACGCCTCCGGTGGCGCCCGACACGCCCAGCAGCACGAGCACGATCAGCGAAATGAACGAGCCGAGCATGAACACATCGCCGTGCGCGAAATTGATCATCCCGATGATGCCGTAGACCATCGTGTAGCCGATCGCGATGAGGCCGTAGATGGACCCCAGGGTGATGCCGTTGATCAACTGTTGAAGGAAGTACTCCACCCCTACCTCCTGTGGCTGTCTTTCTTGTTGGCGGGCTGATTGTGCCCCAAGCTGGCGAGGCTGTCGCGCCCGGCCATCGCGGCGCGGCACAGGGCGGGCCGGTCGACGGCCGACGAACGATGGGTTCAGTCGCCCAGGGCAAGGAGTTGGGCGTTGCCTCCCGAGGCGGTCGTGTCCACGCTCACGACCCGCTCGACGCACAAGGTGACCGGCGATTCGCCGACCTCGACGATCGGCACCCGGGCACCGTCTCGCGCGGCCAGCCGACGACGCAGGTCTCGCCAGCGCGTGGGATCGTCGTCGAGCAGGACGAGATCAGGACCGACACCGCCGTCGAGCAAGGAATCGGCCTGCTCGTCGGTCAGCCAGGCGAACGATAAGGGTTCGAGACCGGCCGCCTGCAGACAGGCGAAGATCGGCGCGGCCACGCGCTCGGCCACCTTGCCCGCGAGCAGAACCGCATTGCCGCAGGCCAGCGCCCGCACGAACTGATCGAACAGGATATCGGGGTCGTCCTCGCCCCCGAGGCATAATGCCAGGCCCCTCGGATGCAGACGCAGACGGTTGGTTTCGCCGGTCGGGCCGGGTAAGGCACGCGGACGCAGCAAGGGCTCTCGAATTCGCTCGACCCAGAATCGGGCGCGTGTCATCAGGTGTTCGGGTCCGAGCGCAAACGCCCTCTCGAGCCGCTCGAAGCGTGCGATCGCATCGCCGTCGGCCAGCACGTGTCGCCGCATCGCGCCCAGGCGCTCGTCGAAGGCCTGGCCACCGCTGAGACCGTCGAGCATCGGCCGGACCGCGCGCAGACGCGAGGCCTCGGCCCAGCCGAATGCCGGCACGAGCTGCGGAGCACGAACCGCGGCGCACAGTCGCGCGAAGGAATTGGGGCCACCGGCCTTGGGCCCGGTGCCGGACAGACCCTCGCCACCAAAGGGCTGCACGCCCACCACCGCACCGATCTGATTGCGGTTGACGTACACGTTGCCGGCCGCGATGCGCCCGGCGATCGCACTCGCGCGCCGATCGATGCGGGTCTGCAGGCCAAAGGTCAGCCCGTAGCCGGCGGCATTGATCGCATCGACCTGGGCTTCGAGTTCCGAGGCCTCGAAAGGCAGCCAATGAAGCACCGGGCCGAAAACCTCGCGATCGAGGTCGGCCACGCGCTCGAGCCGGATCAGCGCCGGCGCCACCGCCCAGCCGGCATCGGCACTGACGTCCGGCCCGCGATGGGTGAGCCGCCCCGCGTCGGCATGCGCGGCGATGTGCGCCTCGATGGCGTCGCGTGCGGCGGGCGCGATCACCGGCCCGATATCGGGACCGGTCATCCAGGGATCACCGAGCCGCAATTCGTCCATCGCGCCGGCCAGCATCTCGATGAATGCATCGGCGATCTCGCGCTGCACCAGCAACAACCTGAGGGCCGAGCAGCGCTGCCCGGCGCTCTGGAACGCCGACTGGACGATGTCGCGCACCGCGGCCTCGGGCAACGCGGTCGAATCGACGATCATCGCGTTCAGCCCGCCGGTCTCGGCGACCAAGGGCGCGCACGCGTTGCCGTGGTCGGCCATCGCGCGATCGATCGCGACCGCGGTGGCGAGCGAGCCGGTGAACGACACACCGGCAATCCCGGGATGCGAGACCAGTGCCGCGCCGATCTCGGCTCCGTCACCGGGCATCAGCGCGAGCGCGTCGTGCGGAACGCCACTGGCCAGCATCAACTCGACCGCGCGCGCGGCGATCAGCGGCGTCAGTTCGGCCGGCTTGGCGATCACGGCGTTGCCGACCACCAGCGAGGCCATGATCTGACCGGTGAAGATCGCCAGCGGAAAGTTCCATGGCGAGATGCAGACCCAGACGCCGCGCGGCGGCCCGAGCGCGCCGCCGCGTCGGGCGAGCGCCGCATAGTAGCGACAGAAGTCGATCGCCTCGCGAAGCTCGGCCATGGCATCGGCGCGATGCTTGCCGGCCTCGCGCACCAGCATTGCGAGTAGTTCGCCCGCGTGGCTCTCGAAGCTCTCGGCCACCGCGTCGAGCACGGCCGCGCGGGCGGTGATCGGGCGCGCCGCCCAGGCGCTCTGGCCGGCCCTCATGGCCGCTACGACATCGGCGACCGTGTCGCGCTCGACCGCCCGCCAGTGGCCGACCACCTGCGACGGCCGCGCCGGATTGACGATCGCCTCGGCGGGCGGGCCGGGCCGGGCCGCGGGCGGACCGATCGGCTCGGCACGCCACAGAGCGGCGGCCCAGGGCGCGACGGCCCGCTCGAACCAGACCAGATCGCCAGGATTCTCGGGATCGCGCCCGTTCGAGTTGCGGCGCTCGGGAAGATAGAGGTCGGGCGGCAGCGGGATTGCCGGGTTAGGCATCGCGGCGTGGGCAAGCAATTCGTCGATCGGATCACGCGCCAACTCCGACGCTGCGATCGACTTGTCGTGAACCTGATGCACGAACGAAGCATTGGCTCCGTTCTCGAGCATGCGCCTCACGAGGTAAGCCAGCAGATCCTTGTGTGCGCCAACCGGCGCGTAGACGCGGCACGGTCTGCCATGTCGTTGGGCGACATGCCGGTGCAGCACCTCGCCCATGCCGTGCAGGCGCTGGAACTCGAAACGATCGTCGGTCTTGGCCATCGACAATACGGCGGCGACCGTGTGGGCGTTGTGGGTGGCGAACTGCGGATAGAGCCAGCCGCGGTGGGAAAACAGGCGCCGGGCCGCGGCCAGATAGGCGACATCGGTGCCGACCTTACGCGTGTAGACCGGATACTGCGACAACCCCAGCAGCTGCGCATGTCGGATCTCGGCGTCCCAGTAGGCACCCTTGACCAGGCGCACGGCCATCGGCCGCCCCAGCGCGCGTGCGCGATCGGCGCACCAGTCGAGCACCGCGAGCGCCGGCTTCGAATAAGCCTGAACGACCAGGCCAAAACCCTGCCAACCGGCCAATGCCGGATCGTCGAGCACCGCGTCGACCACGCTCAGCGACAGCTCGAGCCGGTTCGCCTCCTCCGCGTCGACGTTGAGACCGACCCCGGCCGCCGCCGCCATGCGGGCGAGCTCGGCCAGTCGCGGCACGAGTTCGTCCATCAGCCGATCGTGCTGACTCGCCTGATAGCGGGGATGAAGCGCCGAGAGCTTCACCGATATACCGGGATTCCCGAACACATCGGCGCCCTTGTCGGCGTGGCTGGCGACGAAGGCGATCGCATGCCGATAAGCCTCGAAATAGCGTTGGGCATCGGCCGCGGTGCGCGCGGCCTCGCCGAGCATGTCGTACGAATAACGCTGGCCGGGGCCAGCCGAGCGATGCGCGACCGCTTCCTCGATCGTGCGCCCGAGCACGAACTGCTCGGCCATGTGACGCATCGCCACGCCCACCGCCGAACGCACCATCGGCTCGCCGGCGCGCCGCAGCCAGCGCCGCAAGGGGCTCTCGGCGCCGCCTCGGCCATCGTCGCCCAGCACATGGCGGGACAGGAGCAGACCGAAGGTGGAAGCGTTCACCAGCAGCGAGTCGGCATGACCGAGGTGCCGGGACCAGCCTTGGCCGGTGAGCTTGTCACGCAGCAGTGCATCGACCGTGGCGCTGTCCGGCACCCGCAGATATGCCTCCGCCAGGCACATCAGGGCCAGGCCTTCGTCATCGCTGAGGCCGTATTCGCTCATCAGGGTCTCGAGCAGACCGGCCTCGTTCGCACGGACGTGCTCGATCAGTTGGACCGCGAGCGTCTCGATGCGCCGACGGCTGGCGGTGTCGAGCCCGACGGCGGCGACCGCAGCGGTCAGCAGCGTCGCCTCGTCACCGCGCAGGGCGGCGCGGATTGCCGCCAGCGCCTTGGCCTCGGGCATGGTGATCGAGGCCGGGGCCGCGCTCAGCCCTTGTGCGGGCAATTCACGCGTTGGCACTCGCCGTAGAGCGCCAGCGCGTGATCCTGCAGCGCGAAGCCACGCTCCTGGGCGATACGCCTCTGGCGTGCTTCGATCTCGGGATCGTAGAACTCCTCGACGCGCCCACACTGCACGCAGACCAGGTGATCATGATGGCTCCCCTGGTCGAGCTCGAAGACGGCCTTGCCGGCCTCGAAGGTGTTGCTCTTCAGGAGGCCCGCCTGTTCGAACTGACGCAACACCCGATAGACCGTGGCCAGGCCGATGTCCTGGCGGGCATCGAGCAACTCGCGAAAGACATCTTCGGCGCTCATGTGCCGATGCGGCCCGTTCTGGAAGATCTCGAGGATCTTCATGCGGGGCAGCGTGGCCTTCAGGCCCACACTGCGCAGTTCTTGTGGCTCGGTCATCTTGAGCTGGGTGGCCGATGGCGCGCCGGTGTTGACGAACCTTTATCATAACGGCTTCCAATCCACCCGTTTCAGAGAATGCACGCACAACCCGGGCACATCGTCGACCGTATGGCTCGCCATACCGCGCGGCTCCAGAGCGTGCGAACCAGGTCTCGCCACGCCATTCGACTGCTGGTCGTGCTGGCCGCATCGGTGCTGACCGTCGCCTGCACCTCCGACGACACGACCCGCAGCGGCCTGTTCGAGCCGTTTCGCACCGATCTGCCCCAGGGCAATTACGTCACGCAGGAGATGCTCGACCAGATCCAGGTCGGCAGCGGCGCCGACATGGTGCGGCGCGCCCTTGGAACACCGCTGCTGGTCGATGGGTTCCTGCCCGACCGCTGGTACTACGTGTTTCGCTATCGACACCCGAACGGTCGGGTCGACCAGCGCCATGTCACCGTGCGCTTCGACGCCGACCAGCGCGTGGCCAGCATCGATGCCGACACGCTTCCCGCAACCGAATCCCCGTCCGATCCCGCCCTGCCCGGTTTTCGGGCCGAGGCTTACGAGGGTCGGTGAGCAACATCAACCGTGCGCCTGCCATGATCAAGATCGCCGTAGCCGGCGCCTCCGGGCGCATGGGCAAGACCCTCATCGAGGCCTGTATCGCGGCCGAAGACTGCCAACTGGTGGCGGCATTCGATCAGGCAGGCAGCAGCGCCATCGGTCAGGACGCCGGCCTCGGCCTCGGTGTCGACACGGGCGTGATCGTCGGCTCCGACCCTGCCGCGGAAATGGCCAATGCCGATTTCCTGATCGATTTCACCCGCCCCGAAGGCACGGTCTCCCATGTCGACATTTGTCGTGCGGCGCGGGTGGGCATGGTGATCGGCACGACCGGCTTCGACGACGCCGGACTGGCCCGCATCCGCTCGGCATCTGAGCACATCCCGATCGTGATGGCGCCGAACATGAGTGTCGGCGTCAACGTGCTGTTCAAGCTGTTGTCGGTTGCCGCCCGAGCGCTCGGCGACAGCACCGACATCGAGATCATCGAGGCCCATCATCGCCTCAAGGTCGACGCGCCCTCGGGCACCGCGCTGCGCATGGGGGAGATCATCGCGGCGGAATTGAACCGTGATCTGCGTGAGGTCGCAGTGTACGGTCGCGAGGGCCATACCGGAACGCGCGATGCGCGCACGATCGGCTTCGCCACGGTGCGTGGCGGCGACATCGTCGGCGACCACACCGCGCTGTTCGCCGGCATCGGCGAGCGGGTCGAGATCACCCACAAGGCGTCCAGTCGCATGACCTACGCGCAGGGCAGCCTGCGCGCCTGCCGCTTCCTCGCTGGCCGGCCCAGTGGCCTGTTCGACATGCAGGACGTACTCGGCCTGCGCGGCTGACGCTGCCGGGGGCGGCCCCGGCCGCACGCCCGCACTCCCCCGCCCGATGACCGGGCGCCGCCCGGCGCCCGCCCGCGCGTCCGTACCTGCCGTTCGTCCTGCCGACGGCGCGAGCACGGGCAGGACGAGCGTCTAATCTTTCCCATAACGACGACACGACAGACCAGCCGGGACCGAAACGGAGTTTCGACCCATGAAAGTCTCGCGTCCTGGTACCCGCTCGAGCCGCCCGCTGATCGCTGCCGGCCTGATGGCCGCGGCGATGGCCGCTGCGATCGTCAGCCCCGATGCCCTGGCAGGTGGCCGGAGCGCCGCCGGCCAGATCAGCACCGACGAGGCTCGCATGGTCCGCGAACGCGCGGCAGTGCTGATCAACAACATCCGCGCCAAGCTCGATGCATGCGGCGATCAGGGCATGCTGGCGGTTTCCTCTGATCATCGCGAGCCCGCTGCCGTGCCGGTCCGCCCCGCGCTCACCTGGAACGATCAACTCGCCGAGGTCGCATTGCGTCACTCGGAGGCGATGGCGCAACAGGCATTCTTCGACCATGTCGATCCGCAGGGCCGCACGGTCGGCAAGCGGGTCACGCGCGTCGGCTATCGCTGGCGCGTGGTCGGCGAGAATCTCGCCGCCGGGCACGCCACGATCGACGAGGCGGTGCGCGGCTGGTTGCTTTCCACCGGCCATTGCGAGGTCATGATCGACGAGCGCTTCACCGAATTCGGCCTGGCGCGCGTCGACCCCGGCAACGCATCGGATCCGTACGGCTCGTACTGGACGCTGGTGGTGGCTCGTCCCAAACAGGGCCCGACACTGTCCAATCCGCCCGCGATGGCCATGCGCTGACCACCATTCGGCCGACGCGCGCGATCAATCGCGGATCGGCGAGCCGGCGACTGCCTCCAGCACGACACCTTTGGTCAGCAATTCGGGCAATACGATCGGTTCGGCCTGCGATGGCCGATAGAGCAGGTACAAAGGCACGCTGTTGCGACCGTGGCGCGCAAGCTCCGCCGTGATCGCCGGATTACGATCGGTCCAGTCGGCGACCAACATCACCGTCCCGCGCGCGCGCAGCGCCTGCTCGACATCGGTCGACTCGAGCACCAGCTTCTTGTTGACCTGGCAGGTGACGCACCATGCAGCGGTGAAGTCGATCAGGACCGGGCGGCCATCGGCGAGCGCCCGGCGTACCGCGTCGTTCGACCAGGGCTGCCACCTGCGCTCGGTCACGCCGGCGCCCGCCACTCGTTCCGGTTCACCGGCCGGCCAGGCCAGCCAGCCCCCGGCCGCCAGCAGCAGCACCGCGAGCACGCCGTAGATTCCGCGTCCGCCCGGGCGCGCGCCCTGCACCTGCCGGCCCCACAGCCATAGGCCGCAGGCGATCACGATCGCGCCGAGCATCAACGCGAGGACGGCATCGCCGTCGCGCTGGCGGGCAAGCACCCAGGCGAGCCAGGCGGCAGCCGCATACATCGGGAAGGCGAGAAACTGCTTGAGGGTTTCCATCCAGCGCCCGGGCCTGGGCAACCAGCGCAACCAGCCCGGAAAGGCACCCAGGAGCAGATACGGCAACGCCATGCCCACGCCGAGCGCGGTGAACACGGCCACGGTGCTCGCCGCCGGCTGACTGAGCGTGAAACCGATGGCCGAGCCCATGAACGGCGCCGTACACGGGGTGGCGACCAGCACCGCCAACACGCCGGCCGCGAACGCGCCCAACGGACCCCCGCCGTCCGGGGCGTTCGCGCCCACGTTGCCCAGCCGGGTTGCGGCGGCGCCGAACTCGAACAGCCCCGAGAAATTCAGACCGATGACCAGGAACAACAACGCCATGGCCGAAACGAACACCGGCGACTGCAGCTGGAAGCCCCAACCGATGCTTTCGCCCAGGCCGCGCAGGGTCAGGAGCAGCCCGACCAGCAACCAGAACGAGACCACCACGCCGGCAGCGAACCAGACCGCACCCGAGCGCACCGCGCGTCGTCGATGCGGCAGCAGCCGCCCATCGGGGCCGAGACCACCGTGCCCGGCGAAGCCGAGAATCTTCAGGCCGATGACCGGGAACACGCACGGCATCAGATTCAGGATCAGGCCGCCGATCGCGGCCAGGCCGATTGCGACCCAGAGTGAAGTGGCCGCGCCTGCGCCAGAAGCGGCGGCTGCAGCCGGGGCCACGGCGCCGAGCGCCGGCCGAGCCGCCTGCGCCAGCCCTGCGGCCCGGTCGGCAGGGCGCGCAGAACCGGCGGCGGCCAGCAGGCTGGATGCCGGGTCGGCACGCGCAGCCATAAACGGCGCCAGATGCCCCTTGACGAGCCGCGTCTCGCCCGCGCCGGCCGGCGCGACCGCCGCACCCTCGACGGCCTGGGGCACGATTTCGACCGCGCGCCGATCGTCGATGACCAGCACGCCGCGCCCGTCGGCCAAGCGGGTATCGCCCCCGGCGAGCTCGACTTCCAACCGCCAGCCACCGTCGGCCAGTGGCGTCATGCGCTGATCGGCCGCCGCCACCGTCGTGCCTTCGGTGTAGGAGAAGTATTCGATGCGTTCGGTATCGGCACCGGCCATGGCGGCGGGTATGCGCAAACGCAGCGAGCCGCCATCGATCGAAGCATCGACCGGCGCCGCCGCCGCCGGCAGACGACGCTCGGCGGCGGCGAACAAGACCGCGCTCGGGGATGGCGCGGCGGTGTCGGCGACCGGCAGCGTGAGGCTCAGCTCGGCCTCGCCCGGTACACAGACCTCGCGGCAGACGAGCCATTGCGCGAGCGTCGTGAAGCGAACCGAGTCGGCATCGACACGATCGGGGACCCGCACATCGCGCATCAGCAGGACATCGTTCTCGAAGCCGAAATTGGCCAGCGGAGGAATCAGCACCCGGGTCGGCCACGGCCACCGGATATCACCGGCCTCGAACCCGGCCGGCATCGACAATGGGAACTGGGTGGGCAGACCCGAATCACCCGGATTGCGCCAGTAGGTGTGCCACTCGGGGTCGTGGCGCACGAACAGGCCCACGCGCAGTCGCTGACCGGCTACGACCGCGTCGCGATCGGCGATCAGTTCGACCTCTACCGTATCGACGCGGACCGACTCCGCCCATGCGATGCGGGAAAGCGCAATCGACAACAGGAGCAGTAACAAGAACGACAAAAACGAAGTTTTCGGTGAATACATGAGGTTTGATCGACCATCGAATCCTGAATGCCGCTTGCGCGAAAACCGTTGGCAAGCCGCGGCGCGGCGCATGCGAACCGGCCTGAGCTTACTCGCCCGAGCCGCCAAGCGGTGTCCCGCAAGAGCCGGTTCGAGGCTTCGGAGTAACATACGCGCGAGCCGGTTCGTGACACCGGCGCGCCAAGCGCCAGCCATGAAAGAAGACATCGACGCCCTGGGCGTTCGCATCGAGCGTTTGCTCGGCATCATGAAACGCCTGACCGATGAAAACGCCCGACTGCAGGCGCAATTATCGGAGAGTGAGCGAACCAACGAGCAAATGCGCGAACGCATGGACGACGCCCGCTCGCGCGTCGAGGCCGCGCTCGCCCGACTTCCGGTGACCGGACGCACCACAACCGCCGAATCCGCATGACGTCGAACGCCGGCGCAACCACGCGCCGCATGCCGATCGGCGCGCAACGCCGATAGCCGCAGGAGCCGACCGTGGCACGTACCCCGCCCCCACCCGAAGACGATCCGGTCGAACAGATCGATGTCTCCATTCTCGATCGCGAGTTCCGCCTGGCTGTGCCGGCCTCCGAACGTCCGTTGCTCGAACGGGCCGTGCAAATGGTCGACGAGCGCATGCGCTCCATTCGCGACAGCGGCAAGGTCGCGGGCATGGACCGCATTGCCGTCCTGACCGCGCTGCACATCGCCAACGACCTGGTCACGCTGTCCGCTTCGTCGGGCAAGGACGCGGGCGGCACCGACAATCTCAAGCGGATTCGCAAGCTCAATGGTCAACTCGAAGAAGAGCTCAAACGGCAGGAAGACCTGTTCTGAGTCCGGCGACAGCGCGCACCTCGCGCGGTCGCGCGGTCCGCGCGATCGACGTCGCGGTCGTGCCGACGAGCGTTTGCCGGTTACTGTCGCAGCCGGCCTCATCTGAATTACAATGGGCTCGCTTTCGGATTGCCGGTTGGGTCATATATTCCTTGAACCAATATGCGCATCCAGGCTGCGGCTCTATGTGTTCCGCTGTTGTGATCGTCCCCCGTCGGACGAACCTGATGCGGTGCCTGGCTGTGGCCGACCTGAACTGCACGGTTCAGGATGCTGGCTCGACACGGCAAATCCGGGGGCGCCCCTTTCCGACGCGCTGCGCGCGGCACCAGTGGCCGCGGCGCCGCGATTCACGAATCCGAGTCGCCCGTGCACGTCTGGCTGATGAAATCCGAGCCCGACGAGTGCTCGATCGATGACGCGCTTGCCGCCCCCCGGCAAACCGTTCCATGGACCGGCGTGCGCAACTACCAGGCGCGCAACTTCATGCGCGACCAGATGCACTCGGGCGATCGCGTGCTGTTCTACCACTCGAGTTGTCCCGAGCCGGGCATTGCCGGCCTCGCGACGATCGTGTCCGGCACCTATCCCGACCCGACGCAGTTCGATGATGCATCGCCCTACTTCGACCCGAAGTCGTCGCGCGATTCGCCACGCTGGCTGGCAATCGATGTGCGTGCCGACCAGGCATGCGCATTGATCGATCTGACCGAATTGCGCGCTCACGCTGCCTTGGCCGACATGCTGGTGCTGCGCCGGGGCAACCGGCTGTCGATCACGCCGGTCGAGCCATCGCACTGGCGCTACCTGAACGAGCGGCTGATCCGCACGCGCGACGCCTGAGACCGCGCGCGCAGATCCTGACCTCGCCCACGCCTACTTGATGATCACCTCCGGCCCCATCAGCAAGGTGGGCAGCCAGGTGGACAACCACGGCACGTAGGTGACCAGCAGCAGGAACACGAACATCAGGCCCACCCAGGGTAGCGCGGCACGCACCACGCCCAGTACCGACATGCGTGCCACCCCGGCGGTGACGAACAGATTCAGGCCGACCGGCGGCGTGATCATGCCGATCTCCATGTTGACCACCATGATGATGCCCAGGTGAATCGGATCGATGCCGAGTTCGATCGCGATCGGGAACACCAGCGGCGCGACGATCACCAGCAGACCGGAAGGCTCCATGAACTGGCCTCCGATCAGCAGGATGATGTTGACCACGACCAGGAACGCGATCGGGCCCAGCCCGGCATTGAGCATCAACTCGGTGATGGCCTGCGGAATGCGCTCCTCGGTGAGCACGTGCTTGAGGATCAGCGCATTGGCGATGATGAACATCAGCATGATGGTCAGCTTGCCGGCATCGAGCAGCGCCTGCTTGTTGTCGCGGTGGAACCAGCAGGTCAGCAGCGACCAGGGCCGCGCGAGAAAGATCAGCAGATGCCGCACGAACATCGCGTAGAAGAACCACACGATCGCACCGACCACACCGCCACCCGTGGTCTGCAGGCGGCGAACGGCGTCGTCCAGACGCGCGACGACGGCCACCGATTCCGGCGCGAGACCGGCCAGCGGCCCCATGTCGCGATAGACGAAGTTCGCCACCAGGAATGCATAGACGGCGGCCACCGCGGCGGCCTCGGTGGGCGTGAACACGCCACCGTAGATGCCCCCCAGGATGATGACGATCAGGAACAAGCCCCAGGCGGCCTCGAAGACTGCGACACCGACCTCTCCCCAGCCCCGCCACGGCTGCGACGGAAGACCGCGCACGCGGGCATAGACGAACACGCCGAGGATCAGCAACAGGCCGGCGACCAGGCCCGGGATCACCCCGCCGAGAAACATCCGCCCGACCGACACGTCGGTGGCCGCCGAATAGACGACCATCACGATCGACGGCGGAATCAGGATGCCCAGGGTGCCGGCATTGCAGATCAGCCCGGCGGCGAATTCCTTCGGATAGCCCGCACGCACCATGCCGGCGATGACGATCGAACCGATCGCCACCACCGTGGCGGGCGACGAGCCCGACAAGGCCGCGAACATCATGCAGGCGACCACGCTGGCCACCGCCAGTCCACCGCGCAAATGACCGACCAGCGCGATCGCAAAGCGGATGATCCGCTGCGCGACACCACCGGTCGACATGAAGGTCGAGGCGAGCACGAAGAACGGGATCGCGAGCAAGGTGTAGTGACCGTCGAAGGCCGCGAACAAGGTCTGGGCGATGGAGCCGAGCGAGCCGTCCGAGTGCCAGAGCAGAAAGATGACGCTGGACAGACCGAGCGAGATCGCGATCGGCACGCCGATCAGCATCAGGCCGATGACCAGCGCGAACAAGATGGCAGCGGCCATGGCTCAGGCTCCCCGTCCGGTCGGGCCGGCATCGGTCGATGCGGCTTCGATCACGCTCTCGGCCTCGTGAGCGGCGATCAGCAGTGCCTGCCGGCCAGTGGCGATCCGCCATCCCGCCTGCAGAAAACGCAGCAAGAGCAGCAACATGCCCAGCGGCAGGCAGAAATACGGGATGAAGCGGGGCAGCTTTTCGTAGCGCTCGCCCTCGTTGAACCAGGTGGCCAGGAACTGCATGAAATCGGGCAGCGGCACGTCGTTGGTTTCCATGAACGAACGCTTGGTCGCGAACGGCCACCAGTAGTCCCAGGACCCTTTCAGCAAGAGCACGCAGAACACGATGCAGGCCAGCACCGCGAGCAAGGTGATCGCCCGCCGCACGCGCTCCGGAAACGCATTGACGAGGATGTCGATGCCGATGTGCAGGTTCTTCTTGACGCCGTACGAGGCACCGATCAGCACCATCCAGGCGAACAGGAACACGGTGGCCTCGAGAGCCCAGAGGATGTTGGTGTTGAAGACGTAGCGAGCGATCACGTTGGCGAAGGTGATCAGCGTCATCGCGCCCAGAGTGGCCGCGATGAAGGTTTCCTCGATCGCATCGGACCAATGCGACGAGCCGGAGCCGGCTGCAGACTGCATGTTCTCCTCCTTGGGCCGGCTCGGGCCGGCGCGCGCGGGCGCCGACGAGACGATCGGCCCCGTGCGGAGCGTCAACGACCCGTCGGTGGCGTCGGATCCGCCTTCGATGCGGCCGCATGACGCGCGCATGCGCGCGTCATGCGGCCGGCGCCGCCCTCGTTCTTGTTTGTCTTGCCCGTGCGGCGTCAGTCGTTGAAGGACTGGGCATCCTTGATGAGATCGGCGCCGATGTCGTCTTCGAACTTGGCCCACACCGGCTTCATCGCGCCCACCCAGGCCTTGCGCTGATCAGGCGTGAGCGTGCGAATCTTGCCACCCGCGGCGATGATCGCCTGCTTGGCCTCTTCGTTGACCTGTGTGGACACGGCGTTGCGCTCGTCGGTGACCTCCCTGAGGATCTTGGCCAGCGTGTCACGCGTGCCGGCATCGAGGCCGTCCCACCAGTCGGTCGATACGACCACCAGGTAGTCGATGACGCCGTGATTGGTTTCGGTCGTGCCGTCCTGGACTTCGAAGAACTTCTGGCCATAGATGTTCGACCAGGTGTTCTCCTGACCATCGACGACCTTGGTCTGCAATGCGCCGTACACCTCGCTGAAGGCCATCTTCTGCGGATTGGCGTTCAAAGCCTGGAACTGCGCGACCAGAACCTCGGACGGCTGGACACGGAACTTCAGCCCGGCGGCGTCGGCCGGCACCAGCAGTGGCTTGTTGGCCGACAGCTGTTTCATGCCGTTGTGCCAGTAGGCCAGACCGAGCAGTCCGCGGCGGCGCATCGAATTGAGCAGCTTGTCGCCAACCGGCGATTGCTGGAACTTGTCCACGGCATCGATGGTCGCAAACAGGAACGGCAGGTCGAAGATGCGGAATTTCTTCGTGAACACTTCGAACTTGGACAGCGACGGCGCCGCGAACTGGACGTCGCCATTGAGCATCGCTTCGAGCACCTTGTCATCGTTGTAGAGGCTGGAGTTGGCGAACACCTGCATGCAAGCCTTGCCGTTGAGCGCCGTGTTGACGCGCTCGGCGAACAGGTTCGCGGCGATGCCCTTCGGATGCTTCTCGCCATTGACCACATGGCTGAACTTGATGACGGTTTCGCCCGGGTCGCATTGGGCCATGGCGGGGGCGGCCCCCAGGGTGAGCGACAGGCCCAGGGCCAGCGCGGTCAGCTTACGCATGTCTCGACTCCTCGAAATTGGAACACTGCGCGCCGACTGAGCGCGCGTCATGGTTGCGATCTCCCGTAGCCGTAACACGCCGGTCGACGGGCGCACGCACGAAATGTTTGCATAGCTTGTGCCAGCCCGGCCACGATCGCAAGTATTGCGTCAAGCCACTGATTCTTCGGATTATTTTGGTTCAGCCCGAGCGACTCGGCAGCGCACGCGTGCAAGATCGTGCGCGCTGAGGGATGCCGTTGTGCGGATTTCCGCAGAACCAGGCGGGGCAATCGCCGGGCATCAGCGGCGCCGACTGAGCCCGTAGCGACGGATTTTCTCGTGCAAGGTCCGCCGACTGATGTCCAGTTCGCGCTCGGTGGCGGCGAGGTCGCCACCATGCCGGTCGAGGGCGGCCTGGATCAGCGAGGCCTCGAACGCCGCCACGCGCTCGGCCAGACTGGTGGCCTGCGCGTCGGTCGCCGAATCTCCGTCGGCGGCGCCAGGCCCTGCCGGCGCCGGGTCGCGCAGGGCAGCGCCACCGGCGGGACCGGGTATGCGGTCGCCGCCCTCCAGCACGAACCGCAGCGCCGCGTTCTGCAGCTCACGCACGTTGCCGGGCCAGGAGCGAACCTGCAACGCGGCTCGCAGGTCATCAGCGAGCGCGGGCAAGGGCACATCGTGCGCGTCCGCGGCCGCACGCATGAAATGCTCGAACAGCAGGGGAATGTCCTCGACACGCGCCCGCAGCGGCGGCACATCGATCGTGAGCACGTCGAGCCGATAGAAGAGATCCTCGCGGAAGCGTCCGCCGACCGCCCAGGCGCGCAAGTCGACCTTGGCGGCGGCGACGACACGAATGTCGACATCGATCTCGTCATTGCCGCCCAGCCGCGCGAAGCGCCGCTCCTGCAGGACGCGCAGCAACTCGGCCTGCAGTGACAGAGGCATGCTTTCGATCTCGTCGAGAAAGACGGTTCCGCCATGGGCGAACTCGAACTTGCCGACCCGGCGGGCGCGAGCCCCGGTGAAAGCGCCGGGTTCGTGACCGAACAGCTCGCTGGCGATCAGATCGCCGGGCAGCGTGGCGCAATTGATGGCAACGAAGCGCGCGCCCGCACGCGAACCGAGATCGTGCAAGGCACGGGCGACGACTTCCTTGCCGGTGCCCGTCTCGCCGTGAATCAGCACATCGGCATTGAGCGTGGCATAACGGGCCGTACGCTCACGAAGCGCCCGTACGGCGGATGAGCGTCCGACGAGGCGACGCTCGAGCGCATCGAGCGAACGCTCGAGTCGGGAGACGGCCCCCGTTGCGCCACTTGGATCGCCGCGCGGGCTCGGCCCACGCCCATCGTCGGCGCGCAATCGCAGCGCATGGCGCAGCACGTTGATGATCGTTTCCGGACGAAACGGCTTCTCGATGAAATCGAATGCGCCGGCGCGCATCGCGCGCACCGCGGTGCGGACATCGCCGTGCCCGGTCATCAGCACCACCGGCAGATCCGGATCGTGCCCGCGCACGGCCTCGAGCACCGAAAGACCGTCGGCGCCGGGCAGGCGTAGATCGGTGAGAACGGCATCGATGTCGCCGCCAGCGAGTCGCGCCGCCAGCCCTTCGGCATCGGCCAGGGTGACCACTTCGAAGTCCGCCAGCTCGAGCGCCTGACCCACGCTCTCGCGGATCGCGGTCTCGTCGTCGATCAGCAGGATCGTCTCGCTCATGGATGGACATCTCCCGCCAGGGGCAGCCAAAGCCGGAAGCTGGCGCCGCCGTCGGTGCCCCGTGCGGCGTGAATGCTCCCGCCCATCCGGTTCAGGCTGGTGCGCACGATGGCCAACCCCAGACCCAGGCCGCGATCGACGCTCTTGGTGGTGAAGAATGCGTCGAACACCGATTCGGGATCGGCCTCACCGAAGCCGGGACCGTTGTCGTCGAACTGCCAGTAGGCCCTACCGTCGCCCGTGGAGACCACGATTCGCAGCTCGCCGCCCGCACGCCCTCGCAATGCGTCCAAGGCATTGGAAAGAAGGTTGGTGAACACCTGGCGCAGTGCGATCTCGGTCGCGCGCACGATCGGCCCGCCCTGCTGGGAGACGACCACGATGCGCGGCTGCCCGTCCGACGGCGCCGAGCGCACGTCCTCGATGACGTCCTGCAGCAGCGCGTGGGCGTCGACCGGCGCGAGCGCCAGCGGATCACCGCGTACGATCGACTTCAGATGGCGCACGACCTCGGCGATGCGGCTGCTCAGGCGGTCGATCTGCTCGAGATTGGCACCGACCTTGTCGAGCTGCCCGCGCGCGAGGAAACCATGCGCGTTCTGCACGTACGAATGGATGGCGGTCAGCGGCTGCGTCAGCTCGTGCCCGATGCCCGCCGACACCTGCCCGATCGCAGCCATGCGCTCCTGGCGAAGCGCATCGGCACGGGTTCGGCGCAATTGGGCGTTGACCTGCGCGAGCGCTTCGGTCCGCTCGGCCACGCGCCGCTCGAGCAGCGCGCGCGCCTGTTCGGCGGCCAGTGTTTCGCGCCGTATCCGCGCTCGACGCTCGAACAGCAAGGCGGTGACCAACGCCGCGCCCGCGCCGATCAGCGCCGTCAGCGCCATCGCCCACAATCGGGCGGCCGTCGCCGGGCGCGTGTCGCTCAGCAACACGACCGTCCAACCGGCCTCACGCATCTCGGTCGGACGTGCCAGCCAGGTGGCGCCCTCGCGATCCACACCGGCGAGCCGCCACACGGACCCGATCGCGGCGATCTCGTCGCGCCGCACGGGCACGGTCTCGATGGGCTCGTCACCATAGCGCCGGGTGTCGGCCAGACGAAGCCTGGCCAGCCGATCGAGCGGCGCCAGCGCGCGAAACCACCAGTCCGGGCGGCTGCTGAGGAATACCACGCCGTTCTCGTCGAGCACGACGACCTGGCGGCCGCCCGAGGCCCAATGCGATTCGAGGTGCTCGACCGGCGCCTTGACGACGATCGCACCCTGCGGCACGCCGTCGGCCATGACCGGGAAGGCGAAGTAGTAGCCACGGCGGTTCGAAGTCGTCCCGAGCGCGAAGAAGCGCCCGGCGCGACCCTGCATCGCCTCCTGGAAGTACGGCCGATAGCTGAAGTTCTGGCCGATGAAGGGTTTCTCGCCGCGCCAGTTGCTGGCCGCCACGGTCAGACCGGTGCGATCGAGCAGATAGGTGTCGAGCGCGCCCATGACCTGATTGACCTGCAACAGCAGCTGATTGACGCCTTCGGCCTCGTCGTCCGGTGCTCCCTGTTGCAAGAAGCGGTCGAATCGGGGGTCGAGCGCCAGAATTCGTGGCAGCGCCTCGTAGCGGGCCAGTGCGCCCTCGAGGTTGGTGACGATCAGTTCGAGCGCGCGATCGGACTCGCGCGCCAGCGACGCCAGCGCGGCGCGCTCGGCGAAACGCCCCGCGATCAGCGCCGCGACGACGATCACGGCGAGGGCGGCGATCATCACCAGCGCACGCGCCCCGGGTCGCGCGCCCCATGGTAAGTTCGACTCGGTGTCGGTCATCTGCAAGCTGGCTGTTGACGGCGCCGTGTACGCCGACCGCCGGCGAGGATAGCAGGCCGACCCGGCGCAGGCTCGTCCGTTCGCCTCGCCCGCCGGGCAACGCGTGGTCAGGCCGCGGCGAGATCCCCCATGCAAGCATCGCATCCGAGCGCAGGTTCCCATCATGGCTGAGAAACCCTCCGTCCTTCGCCCCATCGACGACGAGGCCCGCGCGCTGGCGCGCGGGCTTCTGCGAAGCACGCCGACTGCCGCTCTTGCCACCCGTGATCCGAGCGATGGCGGCCCGTTCGGCAGCCTCGTGACCGTGGCCACCGACATCGACGGCGCGCCGCTGATCCTGGTCTCGGAGCTGTCCACGCACACCCTGGGACTGCGGGCCGATCCGCGCTGCAGCCTGCTGCTGTCGCGCCCGGGTGCCGGCGATCCACTCGCCCATCCGCGTCTGACCCTGATCGCGCAGGCGCGATTTCTCGATCGCGCTACCGACGACGGTGCGCGCGCGCGGCGCCGCTTCCTCGCCCGCCACGCGAAAGCGTCGCTCTATGCAGACTTCGGCGATTTCCATTTCGTACGGCTGACGCCGATGCGCGCCTCGCTCAACGGTGGCTTCGGCCGCGCCTACGAAATGATGCCGGTCGACTTCATGTGCGCCGTTCCCATTCCCGAGAACTTCGCACGACTCGAGGCCGACGCCGTCGCGCACATGAACGACGATCATCCGCAGACGGTCGAGCGCTATGCGCAGAATCTGTTGGAGCGGGAGGCCGGCGCATGGCGCCTGAGCGGGCTCGACCCCGAAGGCGCCGATCTGGTCGACGGCCAGAAGGTGGCGCGGCTGGCCTTCGACGCACCGGTCACCGACGGCGAGTCCTTGCATGCGACACTGATGACGCTGGCGCGGCGCAGCCAGCAGCCTTAAGGAGACGCTTTTATGGGCGCCTCAGTCTTCGATCGCGCGCTGCAGCCGATGGTGCACGCGACGCACCAACAGCCAGGTGCCCACCGCAATGATCGGGACCGCGAACGCGGTCGCCAACGCGGGCGACACCGGCCATCCGAGTTCATCGGCACCCTTGGCCAGCAGCCCGACGACGCTCGCGCCGTAATAGGTGATCGCCACTACCGACAGACCCTCGACCGTCGATTGCAGTTTGAGCTGTAGTTCCTGGCGACGGGTCATCGTGTGCAAAAGCGCATTCTGACTCTGCAATTGCGCGAGCTCGACCCGCGTGCGCAGCAAGCCGCTGACCTGCATGACCCGTTGCGACAGACTATGCAGCCGGGCACTGGTCGCGCGGCAGGTGTCGCGCGCCGGGGTCAGGCGACGACGCAGGAACTCCGCCAGCGTCAAGAGCTCGGCGAACGGGGTTTCCCGCAATTCGGCCAGACGTGCGTCAACCAGTGCGAAATATGCCGCGCTGGCGGCCAGCCTGGTATCGGTGGCCGCATAGACCGCCTGCAGCTCGGCGGCCTGCGCGGTGACGGCCTGCAACAAGTGCCCCTCGTCGGCATGCCCGGCCGTCCGGATCGCATCGGTCAGGGCCGCAATCGCGCGCTCGCCCTCGGCCAGAGAGGCGGAGGCTGCACGTGCGGCCGGCAGGCCGAGCAGCGCCATCATCCGATAGGTTTCGAGTTCGAGCAGGCGCTGCACGATACGACCGAGCCGCGCCGGCGCGACGTCGGGATCGGCGCCGAGCAGATAGTGCACGGCACCGTCGTGACCCATTCTGAAGTCGGTCAGAACCCGATGCCGGCCCGAGCCCAGCGAAGCGCCCACCATCGATTGCTCGTGCAGCCGCGCTCGCGCGCGAAGCAGCGTGTCGTCGGCCGGTTCCGCCCACACCCAGACCCGGCTCACGCTGAGACGCTCACCCGGTGTCTGGGCCAGCCATTGGGCATCGAAACCCTGCGCCAGCGACGCGGGCACCTCGTCGACCGACGTCAATGATCGGATGAATGTATAGCTGACGAATTCGGTGTGCCGCTCCCAGAGCACTCGTATCGAGCCGGCGGCCAGTCGCGCATGGCTGGCATGGGCCTCGGGCGGTGCGACACCGAGCGCGCGAGCCAGGCTGGAGATGTGCTCGACATCTTGCACGCGCGCGTTCGGATCGACCAGGAACACGAGCCGATCGACCACGCAGGGCGCGGTCATCGATTCGAACGGGCGGGCGTGCACCTCGTGCGTCAGCGAGGCACGCAGCGGATGATCTTCAGCGTTCAATCACGCACCCCGATACACGGTCGGGCACTCGTGTGCGGGAGCGGCCCAGCGCCCTGAAAACGAGCGGTCAGTTCTGCAGCGAGGACCACATCTCCTGATCGCGTTGCGCGGTCCAGATGCGCGGATGCTTGATGCCGCTGGCCTCGTCGAAGGCGCGCGAGACATCGAAGGGCAGACAGTGCTCGTAAATGAACACCTGGCCGAATACGGGATCCATGACCTTGCGGGTGTCGGCGAACACGGCCTTCAAATCCTTGCCGGCGGCCACGCCCGAACGCGCGGTGCCGAAGAGATCGGTGACCCACTTCTTGGTGTAGTCGATCGCCTTGTCGCAATCGGCCGGGGTGGTCATGGCCGGGCCCCGGCCCGGCACGAGCTTCTCGGGACGCATGCCGCGCAGCGCCTCGAGCGTGGCCGGCCATTCCTCGAGCTGCGCATCGCCGGTGTAGACACCCGCGTTGTACTCGACCAGGTCGCCCGAGAAGCAGATTTTCTGGGAGGGAATCCAGGCGATGGTGTCTCCTTTGGTGTGGCCCGGGCCGATGTGCATGATCTTGACCTCGAGCGAGCCGAGGTGAAGCGTGAGCTCGCGCTCGAAGACCATGGTCGGCCAGGTGATGCCGGGGATGGACTCCACGTTCTGGAACAGGCGCGGGAAGCGCTCGATCTCGGACTTCATGTCGGCCTCGCCGCGCTCGACGATCAGTTCGTAGGTGCCGCGGCTGGCGATGACCTCGGTGGCACCCTCGGCCTTGTAGGCGGAGGCGCCCAGAACCCGCACCGCATGGTAGTGCGACAACACCACGTACTTGATCGGCTTGTCGGTCACCTCGCGAATGCGTCGGATCAGGTCCTGCGCCATGATCGGCGTGGCCGTGGTGTCGATCACCATGCAGGCATCGTCACCGATGATGACACCCGAGTTCGGGTCGCCCTCCGCCGTGTAGGCGTAGGCGTTGTCCGACAGCTTGGTGAAGGTGACGACCTTCTCGGTCAGGTCGCCCTTGGAGGCGAATTGCTTGCTCATGAGTGCTCCGGGGAAGTCGGGGTTGCCAAACGGGCGGTTCGGCCCGGGTCGGGCGGTGCCTGCGCTCGGGCGCACTGGCGCGACCGACGCCTGCTGGCGGCTTGGCTATTATGCAACGCTGTCATGACGCGGCCGGCTTGGCCGTTCCCATTGCGGGGCGCCACGCGGCCCGGCGACCCACGACGGGCCGCTCGGGCTGCGAGTTCGAACGCGCGTCGGACACGACCCGTCAAGGAGACCCATGGACGACTCCCGCCAACCGGTACTCGTCGGCTGCGGCCAGATCACGCAGCGCGAGCCCGATCCCACCCGCGCTCTGAATCCGCTGCAGCTGACCGCGCAGGCCGCCCGCCGCGCGGCCGACGACAGCGGCGCCGGCATGCGGCTGCTGCACGCGCTCGACGCGGTGGTCGCGATCCGCTCGTTCGCGGACACCAGCTGGCGCTTCGCCTGCCCGTTCGGCTCGAGCAGCAATCCGCCCGCAACCCTGGCGCGCGCGCTCGGCGCAGCCAATGCGGGTCTGCTCGTCTACACCTACGCCGGCGGCAACATGCCCCAATGGTGCCTGAACCGGCTCGGCGAACGGATCGCCGCGGGCGAGCTTCAGGCGGCCCTGGTCGCGGGCGGCGAATCGCTGGCCACCCAGAAGGCCGCTCAACGCGCGGGTATCGCGCTCGACTGGAGCGACGACCCTGGCGGCCGGCACGAGTCGTGGGGCGTCGAAAAACGAGGCTGGTCCGATCTCGAAGACCGCCACGGACTGCGCGGCGCCATTTACGCCTATCCGCTGTTCGAGCAGGCGATCCGCGCCGCACGCGGACGCGATCTGGCCGGCCATCAGCGTTCGCTCGGCCGCTTGCTCGCGCATTTTGCGGCGGTAGCGGCGGCCAATCCCCTGGCCGACCGGCGCGATGGCTTCGACGCCGAAACGATCGCCACGCCGGGGCCGGACAATCCGTTCATCGGCTTTCCGTACACGCGCCTGATGAACGCGAACGCGTTCATCGATCAGAGCGCGGCGGTCATCATGACTTCGGTCGCGAAGGCCCGGGAGCTTGGCATCGCCGAGGACCGCTGGGTGTTTCTGCACGGATGCGCCGACGGCCACGACCACTGGTTTCTGACCGAGCGCGAGCGGGTCGACGAGGCGCCGGCAATGAAGGCGGTGTTCGCCAAGGCATTGGCCATGGCCGGCATCGGCATCGACGATGTCGGCACGCTGGACATCTATAGCTGCTTCTCGTCGGCCGTCGAGGTGGCCTGCGACGCGCTGGGCATCGCCGAGGACGATCCGCGTGGGCTCACCATCACCGGCGGTCTGCCTTACTTCGGCGGCCCGGGCAACGACTACGTGACCCATTCGATCGCCGAGATGATGCAGCGGATGCGCGCGGCGCCCGGCACCTGGGGCCTGGTGACGGCCAACGGCAACTACCTGACCAAGCAATCGGCCGGCGTCTACAGCACCCGCCGACCGGCCGCCCCGTTCGCCCCCGAACCGCCCGAGCGCCTGCAGGCCGAACTCGACCGGATCCCGACGGCGCCGATCGCCGAGCAGGCAAACGGCCCCGCCGCGATCGAAACCTGGACCGTGATGAACGAGCGCAGCGGGCCCGCCTGGTCGATCGTGCTCGGCCGCCTCGACGACGGCCGGCGCTTCATCGCCAATACCGAGCGCGCCCCCGCATTGCTCGAGCGGATGCAGAACGAGGAGATGATCGGGCGCCGGGGGACGGTATCGGCCGACGCGGCGGGCCGCAACGTCTTCTCTCTAGGACCGAGTTGAGCGCCGTGCGCGGGAGGCGGCGCGCTGTCCTTGGCGGGCTCGCGACCGGCGCCGTCGCGAACCGTGCGCCGCCGCGCTCGCATTAGCCGCTGCACGCCGCCGGGCCGATGCGCACGGCAAAGTCACAGCGAACGCTTCAGACCGTTGCCGCCCGCGCCTCTGCCGCCGTCGTGGCAGCGGCCTCGGTCGCACGGCCGCGGTCGCGCCGCCGGTCCTCGTGGATCATGTCGACCGCTTTCTCCGCGATCATGACGGCCGGCGCGTGGGTGTTGCCCGACACCAGGGTGGGCATGACCGAACAATCGACCACACGCAGACCGGCAACGCCGTGCACGCGCAGGCGCGCATCGACCACCGCGCCCGGATCGCTGGCCGGGCCCATCTTGGCGGTGCCCACCGGATGGAAGATCGTCTGCGCCTTGCCGCGGCAGAATTCGAGCAGCGCGGCCTCGCCCCGGATGCCGTCGCCCGGCGCGTACTCGCGCTTGATCAAGGGCCGCATCGCCGGTGCGGCAGCAATGTCGCGCGCGGCCTGCACGCCGGCGAGCATCGTGCGCCGGTCGAGGTCGGTGGCCAGGTAATTCGCGCGGATCGCGGGGGCCTGGAACGGATCGGCCGATTTCAGGTGGATGCTGCCGCGCGACTCGGGGCGCAACTGGCAGACCGAGAACGTGAAACCCGAGTGTGCGTGCACCTTGCCGCCGGCCATGTCGGCCGACAGCGTGGCGACATGGAACTGGATATCGGGCGTTGCCGCCACCGGACGACCGTCGCCGTCCTTGAGTGCTCGCATGAAGCAACCGCCCTGGTTGATGCCCACGGCCAGAGGCCCCTCGCGGCGCAGCAACCACTGCAGGCCGATGCGGGCGCGGCCGAACAGCGAGTTCAAATCATCGTTGGTGGTAATCGGTTTCGCGCATTCGAAGGTGAGACGCACCTGCAGATGATCCTGCAGGTTCTCGCCGACACCGGCCAGTTCGTGCCGAAGGGCCACGCCGTGCCCGGCCAACGCCGCGGCCGAGCCGATGCCGGATAGCTCGAGCAACTGGGGCGACTGCACGGCACCGGCGGCCAGCAAGACCTCGGCCCGGCAGGTGGCTGTCTTCAGTTGCCCGCCCTGGCGGTAGCGCACGCCGATCACGCGCTTTTCGCCGTCGGCAAAGACCAGCCCGGCGGCCTGCGCCTCGGTTTCGACGCGCAGATTGGCGCGCTTCCGGGCCGGCTTCAGGTAGGCCTTGGCCGCGCTGTAGCGCCAGCCACGATGGGTGTTGAGCTGGTAGTAGCCGACGCCCTCCTGGGTGGCGCCGTTGAAATCATCGCTAGGCGGCACGCCGATCTGTTCGGCGCCGGCGATGAACGCGTCGATGAGCTCGTTGCGCCGATCGATGTTCGACACCTTCAGCGGTCCGCCAGCGCCGTGGAATTCGCTGGCGCCGCGGGCGTTGTCCTCGGCGCGTCGGAAATACGGCAGCACATCGTCGAAGCCCCAGCCCGGATTGCCGAGCGCGGCCCAGTGGTCGTAGTCCTCGCGCTGGCCACGAATGTAGATCAGGCCGTTGATCGAACTCGAGCCGCCGAGCGTCTTGCCGCGCGGCCAGTAGAGCTTGCGATCGCCCATGGCCGGCTCGGGCTCGGTCTCGAAGCGCCAGTTGACGCGGTCGCTCCACATGGTCTTGCCATAGCCGATCGGCAGATGGATCCAGAACGAGTCGTCTGGCGGCCCTGCTTCGAGCAGCAGCACCGACGACCCGGGATCCTCGGACAGACGGCCCGCCAGCGCACAACCGCTGGAACCAGCCCCGACCACGATGAAATCGAACTCCATTGATCCGTCTGACATGCCGGCCCTCCTCCCGATGCCTGCGCGATCATACCGCCGCCGTTTTCGGAATTCAATGTTCCAAATTCCACGTGCTCATGTCACATCCGTGGGCGAGAATAGCCCCATCGACGCCTCGATCGCCGTCATGACGACCCTCGCCCCCTCGCCCCCGCTCCCGCCGGCCCGCCCGGGCGGTGCGCCGACCGACAGCCGCACCGGCGCCCCGCCGTCGGCGCTGGCCGAACGCACGCTGCGGCTCTGCGCCTTGCTCGCGGAGCACGGTCGACCGATGTCGCTGGCCGAGATCACGCAGCAGTCGGGCCTGCCCAAGGGCAGCGTGCATCGACTCTGCACGTATCTGGTGTCGGCCGGCTATCTGCAGCGCGAGGTCGACGAGCGCTTCTATGCGATCGGGCCGGCGCTGCGCGCCCTCGCGTTCGACGTGCTCAATCACGGCAGTCTGCGCGGCCAACGGCACGACGTGCTCCGCCATCTCGTGCAGGAAATCGGTGAGACCTGCAACTTCACGACTCTCGACGGCACGGAGGTGCTGTATCTGGATCGAGTCGAGGCGCGCTGGCCGCTGCGCCTGACCATCGATGTCGGTACCCGGGTGCCGCTGCACTGCACGGCCAGCGGCAAGCTGTTCCTGGCGCTGATGATGTCCCGGCGTCAACGCAACATCGTCATCGACCGGCTCGCGCTCGATCGGATGACCGCCGCCACCATCACCGATGCGGCAACGCTTCGGGCCGAATGCGACGAGATCGCGACGCGCGGACATGCGCTCGATCGCGAGGAGTTCGTCGCCGGTCTGGTGTCGATCGCTGTGCCGGTGCTCGATGGTGGCGGCAAGGTGCGTGCGGCGATCGCGGTGCACGCGCCGGCCGTGCGCCTGAGCCTCGCCGACGCTGAAGCGCGGCGCGATGTTCTCGCGCGCGCGGCGGCTCGGATGGGCGGCCTGCTCTGACGAATTCACGGCGGTACGTTGCGCTGCGAGTGCTCGCCGGCACCTCGGTGGTGCGATTTCGCAAGCGAAGCGAGGTCGGCTACGATGGCCGGGCACCGACGGCGCGACCCGTCGGCCGCGCCGTCGACGTATCCGCAGGCCGGCCGTGCACGCGCCCCGATTTCGACCATGAATGGCAGGAGGATTCCATGCATCCCCGATTGAATCTGCGGCGCCTGGCGGCGACCGCGCTACCCGCGCTGGCGCTCGCCTTCGGCGCGGCCACCGCGTCGGCCAAGGACCTGAAGGTCGGCCTGCTGTACTCGGGCAGCGGCCCGCTCGAGGCCTACGGCAAACAGACCGCCACCGGCTTCGCGCTGGGTCTCGAATATGCGACCAACGGCACGATGACGGTCGGCGGCCGCAAGCTCGTCGTGATCGAGAAAGACACCCAGGGCAAACCGGACCTCGGCCGCGCGCTGCTTACCGAGGCCTATGCCGACGACGGCGTCGAGGTCGCGGTCGGACCCACCTCGTCGGGGGTGGCGCTGGCCATGCTGCCGATCGCCGCCGAGTACGAGAAGATCCTGATCGTCGAGCCCGCCGTGGCCGACGTCATCACCGGCGAGAAGTGGAACAAGTACATCTTCCGCACCAGCCGCAACTCCACCCAGGATGCGATCTCCAATGCGGTCGCCATCGACCAGGACAACACTTCGATCGCCACGCTGGCGCAGGACTACGCCTTCGGCCGTGACGGCGTGGCCGCGTTCAAGGATGCGCTCAAGAAGGCCAAGATCGTCCACGAGGAATACCTGCCGGCCAAGACCACCGACTTCACCGCCGGCGCACAACGCCTGTTCGACGCTCTCAAAGACAAGCCGGGGCGCAAGATCATCTTCATCATCTGGGCCGGCGGAAATCCATTCAAGATCGCCGATCTGGAACCGGGCCGATATGGCATCGAGATCTCGTCGGGTGGCAACATCCTGCCGGCGCTCGCCGCCTACAAGGCCTTCCCGGGCATGGAAGGCTCGATCTATTACTACTACGAGATCCCGAAGAACAAGGCCAACGACTGGCTGGTGGCCGAACATCAGAAGCGCTTCGGCTCGCCGCCCGATTTCTTCACCGCCGGCGGCATGTCGGCCGCCATGGCGCTGGTCAGCGCGCTCGAGAAAACCGATGGCAAGACCGATGCCGACACCATGATCCCGGCCATGGAGGGCATGAGCTTCGACACGCCCAAGGGCACGATGACCTTCCGCAAGGAAGATCACCAGGCCATGCAGTCGATGTATCACTTCAAGATCAAGGTCGACGACAACGTCAAGTGGGCGATCCCGGAGCTGGTGCGCGAGATCAAGGCCGACGAGATGGACATCCCGATCCGCAACAAGCGCTGATGGCGGGGCCTGAAGCCGCCGGTGCTCCGGCGGCAACGGACGCGGCCGGGGCCGCGCTCGAAACCCGGGATCTGACGATCCGGTTTGGTGGCCATGTCGCCGTCAACCGGGTTTCGTGCCGGTTCGAGCCGGGCACGCTGACCGCGATCGTCGGCCCCAATGGTGCCGGCAAGACCACCTATTTCAATCTGATCTCGGGCCAGCTGCGTGCCAGCGCCGGTCAGGTCTTGCTGGCCGGCCGCGACATCACCGCCCTGCCCGCGCCCACCCGGACCCGGCTGGGCCTGGGGCGGGCCTTTCAGCTCACCAATCTGTTTCCGAATCTGAGCGTGCACGAGAACGTACGCCTGGCGATTCAGGCACGGCTCGGCATGGGGCTGAACCTGTGGTCGATCGCGTTGCGGCGACGCGCGCTGGTGGTCGAGGCGGATGCGGTGCTCGAGCGCGTGGCCCTGGCCGACAAGCGCGACCAGACCGCCAGTGCGCTGTCGCACGGCGACCAACGCAAGCTCGAGGTGGGTATCCTGATCGCACTGGAGCCCGCCGTGTTCATGTTCGACGAGCCCACGGCCGGCATGAGCGTCGACGAGGTGCCGGTCATCCTCGAACTGATCCGCGGCATTCGCGCCGACCGCCGCCGCATCGTCTTGCTCGTCGAGCACAAGATGGACATCGTGCGCGAGCTTTCCGACCGCATCATCGTGCTGCACAACGGCCGGCTCGCCGCCGACGGCCCGCCCGCCGAGGTGATCGCCTCGCCGGTGGTGCAGCAGGCCTATCTGGGCGTCACACCATGACACCCGACCCGTCGACCTCACCAACATCGGCCCGGGGTGGGACGGACGGCGAGCCCTTGCTGCGGCTGCGCGGCGTACACACCCATGTCGGTCCGTATCACATCCTGCATGGCGTCGAGCTCGAGGTTCCCAAAGGCGGCACCACCTTGCTGCTCGGCCGCAACGGCGCGGGCAAGACCTCGACGCTGCGCACCATCATGGGCCTGTGGCGGGCCAGCGCCGGCATCATCGAGTTTCGCGGCCAGCCGCTGCAGGGTCTGCGCACGCCCGACGTCGCCGCGCGCGGCATCGCCTACGTACCCGAGAACATGGGCATCTTCGCCGACCTCAGCGTGGCCGAGAACCTGTTGCTGGCCGCCCGCGCGGCAGCCGACCTCGATGCCATCGACGCGGCCAGGCTGCAGTGGATTTTCGACCTGTTTCCGCCGCTGAAAACCTTCTGGCATCACCCGGCCGGACTGCTCTCGGGCGGCCAGAAGCAGATGCTGGCCGTGGCGCGCGCAATCGTCGAGCCGCGCGAGCTGATCCTCGTCGACGAACCGAGCAAGGGACTCGCACCGGCCATCATCGCCAACATGATCGAGGCCTTCGCGGAGCTCAAGAAAAGCCGCACCACGGTGCTGCTGGTCGAGCAGAACTTCCAGTTCGCGCGCCGCCTCGGCGATACGGTCGCGGTCATGGACGACGGCCGCATCGTCCACCATGGCCTCATGAGCGAACTGGCCGAGGACGAAGCCCTGCAGCAGCGTCTGCTCGGCCTGGGTCTGGGAGCACACCAATGAGCCCGACACCGCGCGATCCGGCAGCGGCGCGCACGGCGGTGACCGACACCGGCGTGCACGCGAACGCGACCGGTGTTCGGGCGCCGGCAACCGGTATTCCGGGCCCCGGGGCTGGTCACGGCGGGACGGCCGCCGGCGACCCGGTCGTGCCGGTGGCGCCCGCCCGCGACTGGCTTCCCTGGGCCATCCCGCTGGCCTTGATGGCGCTCGCCCTACCCCTGATCGGCAGCCTCTCGAGCTGGACGACGCTGACCTTGGCCGGTCTGGCGATGGGCCTGATCATCTTCGTGATCGCCTCGGGGCTCACGTTGGTGTTCGGCCTGATGGACGTACTGAACTTCGGCCACGGCGTGTTCATCACGCTCGGCGCGTTCATCGCCACCAGCGTGCTGGCGCCGATGGCCGGTTGGGTGCGGCCCGACTCGCTGGCCCTGAACCTGGTGCCGGTTTTCGTCGCGATGCTGGTCGCGATGGCGGTTGCGGGCGCCATCGGCTATGCGTTCGAGCGCGTGATCATCGCACCTGTCTACGGCCAGCACCTGAAACAGATTCTGATCACGATGGGCGGAATGATCATCGGCGAGGAGCTGATCAAGGTCTTCTGGGGCGCGCAGCCGGTGCCACTGCCCCTGCCCACCGCCATGCGCGGCGCGATCCTGATCGGCGATGCCGCGATCGAGAAATACCGCCTGATCGCCGTGGTCATCGGCCTCGGGGTGTTCGCGACGATGCTCTGGGTGCTGACCCGCACCAAGCTCGGTCTGCTGATCCGCGCCGGCGTCGAGGACCGCGAGATGGTCGAGAGCCTGGGCTACCGCATCGAGCGCCTGTTCATCGGCGTGTTCGTCACCGGCTCGGCACTGGCCGGCCTGGGCGGTGTGCTCTGGGGGCTCTACCAGCAGTCGGTCACGCCGCAGATCGGCGCGCAGGTCAATGTACTGATCTTCATCGTGATCATCATTGGCGGACTGGGCTCCACCGCCGGCTGCTTCCTGGGTGCCCTGCTGGTCGGCCTGGTCGCCAACTACACGGGTTTCCTGGCACCCAAGGTCGCGCTGTTCTCCAACATCGCCCTGATGGTGCTGGTGCTGCTCTGGCGGCCCCAGGGCCTGTTTCCGGTGGCCAAACGATGAGCGTGCCCGGCGAGCGTCTGCACGCACCGGCGGCCCAGGCGCGGCCCGGCTTTCTGCGCGCATTGATCTCGGACGACACCCCGCGCAGCCGGCTGGTCGGCCTGCTCGTGGTGTCGATCGTGGTCTTGCTGGCGATCGTTCCGTTCGCGTTCGGTGGCGCCAAGGCGATCAACGTCGCCGCCAAGGTTGTCGTGTTCATCTTGCTGGTGGCGTCCTACGACCTCCTGCTCGGCTACACCGGCATCGTGTCGTTCGCGCACACGATGTTCTTCGGCATCGGCGCCTACGGCATCTCGATCGCCTCCTCGCGCATGGGCGCCGGCTGGGACGCGATCTTCGTCGGGCTGGGTGCGGCGCTCGTCGTGACCGGCGTGCTGGCCCTGATCATCGGCCTGTTCTCGCTGCGCGTGCGGGCGATCTTCTTCGCGATGATCACGCTGGCCGTTGCCAGTGCGTTCCAGACGCTGGCCTCACAGCTCTCGTGGCTGACCGGCGGCGAGGACGGACTCAGCTTCAGCGTGCCGCGGGTGCTCAAGCCGGCCTTTCGATGGTTTGAGATCGAGGCATTCGATGCCACGGTCGATGGCCGGATGCTCAGTTACTACCTGTTGTTCGCGGTCGTGCTGGTGTCATTCCTGGTGCTGATGCGCATCGTCAATTCGCCGTTCGGGCGCGTGCTGCAGGCGATCCGCGAGAATGAGTTCCGCGCCGAGGCGATCGGTTATCGCACGGTGGTCTATCGCACGCTGTCGAACGTGATCGGCGCATTGTTCGCCGCACTGGCCGGCGCACTTTATGCGATCTGGGTTCGCTACAACGGCCCCGACACCACGCTGGCGTTCGAGATCATGCTCGACATCCTGTTGATCGTCGTGATCGGCGGCATGGGCACGATGTATGGTGCCGTGATCGGTAGCGCGCTGTTCCTGTTCGCGCAAAGCTATCTGCAGGATGTGCTCGGCTGGATCGGCCAGGCATTCAGCGCCGTGCCATTCACGGCCGAGTTGTTCTCGGCCGAGCGCTGGCTGCTGTGGCTCGGGCTGTTGTTCGTGTTGTCGGTCTACTTCTTTCCGACGGGCATCGTCGGGCGTCTGCGCGGCCACTGAGCCGCGGCGGCGGCGGGCCGGCATGCGGGTGAACCACCCACGATCCGGTCACACCGCCCTGCCGGCTTGGCGACGACTCGGCTGGTAATGCCTGGCCGGAGGCTTGCCGACTCAGCCAGCCTGCTTCTGTTCCGCCTTGACCTTGCGTTGCTCACGCTTGATCTTGCGCTCCTGGGCCTGCGCCTTGTGCTCCTGCACCTTCGCCTGACGCTCGGCCTTGTGCTCCTCGCGCCTGGCCTTGTGTTCCTGCACCTTCGCCTGACGCTCGGCCTTGTGTCCTTCGCGCCTGGCCTGGTATTCGGCTTTTCTTTCCTGGCGCTGCTCGCGGCTCATCTCCGGCGTCTGCCGGGGCGTCGCAGACGACGAGCCGTCGGACGACTGGGCGGTGGCGGCGAGTGGGCCCGCGAGAACGATGGCCGCCGCAATGGAAACGAGTGACTTCATGTGGGGTGACTCCGGGATGGACAGGACTGCGCGACGGATTGTGCGATCAAGTCCCGGCATCCGCCAGAGCGATGGCGTGGTTCCGAAGTCGAGCCGACGAACGGCGTCGTCGAAGGACCGGATGTCGTCGGCAAATCATGCACGAACCACGTCCAACCCGACCCGCGGGCCGTCGCCAACGTGCGACGGCCCGCGACAAGGACTCGAGGAGACGCTATTCACCGCGCGTATCGCGCGAATGAATGAGCGTCTCCTCAGTAGTCCATATCGGCCGGCATCGCCGGCGCGCTCTTCGCCGTTTCTTTGGGCCGCTCGGCGACCGAGGCATCGGTCGTCAGAATCAACCCGGCCACGGAGGCGGCGTTCTGCAGCGCGGTGCGCGTGACCTTGGTAGGATCGATCACGCCCATCGCGACCAAGTCGCCGACCTCCCCCGTTGCCGCGTTGTAACCGTGGCCATCGCTGCCATCGATTACCTTGGCCACCACCACGGAAGGTTCGTCACCGGCATTGGCGACGATCGCCCGCAGCGGAGCTTCGAGCGCCTGCAACAAAATGCGGATGCCCGCGGTCTGGTCGGCATTCGCGCCCTCGAGCTTGGCCAGGCGGCTGCGGGCGCGCAGCAGCGCAACGCCGCCGCCGGGCACGATGCCTTCCTCGACCGCCGCACGGGTGGCGTGCAGCGCGTCGTCGACGCGATCCTTCTTTTCCTTCATCTCGACTTCGGTGGCCGCACCGACCTTGATGACCGCCACGCCGCCAGCCAGCTTGGCGAGCCGCTCCTGCAACTTCTCGCGATCGTAGTCGCTGCTGGTGTCATCGATCTGCGCGCGGATCGAATCGATGCGGCCTTTGATCGCGTCGCGACTGCCCTGGCCACCGATGATGGTCGTGCTTTCCTTGCGGACCTCGACACGATTGGCGCGGCCGAGCTCGGTGATCTGAGCAGACTCGAGCTTCTGCCCGGTTTCCTCGCTGATGACACGCCCGCCGGTGAGGATGGCAATGTCCTCGAGCATCGCCTTGCGGCGGTCGCCGAATCCGGGTGCCTTGACGGCCGCCACCTTGAGCACGCCGCGCATCGCGTTGACCACCAACGTGGCGAGCGCCTCGCCCTCGAAGTCTTCGGCGATCAGCACCAGCGGCTTGCCAGACTTGGCAACCGCTTCGAGCAGGGGCAGCAGCTCGCGCAGATTGGCGATCTTCTTGTCGTGCAGCAGCACCCAGGCATCCTCGAAAACCGCCGTCTGCTTTTCCGGATCGGTGATGAAGTACGGGCTGACATAGCCACGATCGAACTGCATGCCTTCGACCACCTCGAGCTCGTTCTCGAGCGACTTGCCATCCTCGACAGTGATCACGCCATCGTTGCCAACCTTGGCCATCGCCTCGGCCAGGATGGTGCCGATCGGCTCGTCGCCATTGGCCGACAACGAGGCCACCTGGGCGATCTCACGATTGGTGGTGATCTTGCGCGACATCGACGACAACTCGTCGACGACCTTGGTCACCGCCAGGTCGATGCCACGCTTGAGGTCCATCGGATTCATGCCCGCGGTGACGTGTTTCATACCCTCGCGCACGATCGCCTGCGCCAGCACGGTGGCGGTCGTGGTGCCGTCGCCGGCCACGTCGGCGGTCTTGGAGGCGACCTGCTTGACCATCTGGGCGCCCATGTTCTCGAACTTGTCGGCAAGTTCGATCTCCTTGGCCACCGTGACGCCATCCTTGGTGATCAGCGGCGCGCCAAAGCTGCGCTCGATCAAGACATTGCGACCCTTCGGCCCAAGTGTCACCTTGACCGCATCGGCCAGCGTATTGACGCCGCGCACGATTCCAGCGCGGGCCGAGTCATGGAAGTGAATGTCCTTGGCACTCATGGTTGTTGACTCCGTTTCAAAAAATCGCCGTCAGGCGGCCTTCGCGAGACGCGCCGGCGCCGGTTCGATCACCGCCAGCACGTCTTCCTCGCGCAACACGAGCAATTCGTCGCCATCGACCTTGATCGTCTGGCCGGCGAACTTGCCGAACAGGATGCGGTCGCCGACCGCGACCTCGGGCGCACGAACCTCACCACCATCCAAGGTCTTGCCCTTGCCAACCGCCAGGATCTCGCCTTGCTCGGGCTTCTCGGCGGCGGAATCGGGAATGACGATGCCGGAACGGGTCTTGCGTTCTGCGTCTATCCGCTTGACGACAATCCGGTCATGCAGAGGACGAAGTCTCATTTCGAACTCCTATAGGTCAGATCATCAGAATGGAATTGGCTACCGGGGCCATTCGAAAGGGGCCCTTCGTGTATCCAAGCCGGGCTCGGGCGGGCACGCCCGCCGTCACCGCGGCGATCGAGAGATAGGGGCGGCCAAACGTCTTTCAAGTCGGCCCACGAAAAATTTTTTGCGTGGGCGCCGGCTGCGGCGCAGATCAGCCGGCGCGGGACTCGTAGCCCGCGGGCAGCCAGAGCCCGCGACCCACCCCGAAGCGGTAGACGTGGCGCGAGCGCCGCCATGGCCGGCGCAAGGGCACCGGACGCACCGGGCAGACGCCATCGCGCCCGCCGTCGTCGGCCAGCGTGGCGTCGTCGGCGACCGTCCCCCACAGACCGTGGCGCACGGGCCGGAACAACCAGCGGATGAAGCCGATGCGCGCACCGAGCGCGAGCATGTCGTGGCGATCGGGTGCCTCGAGCCATTCCGGGTCGCCGCTGCGCTCGGGCGCATAGTCGCCGAAGGCCTGGCGACACTCGAGCGTCTCACGTGGGCTCGCACCGATCGTGTTACAGCCACGCTGTTCGATACGCTCGACGCTCCACGCGCCCAGGCGCCAGGCCATGTCAAGCAGACGGGCTTCGAGCGAACCGGGATCGGACCAGCGCAGGTTCATCTGTATGGCCGTGCCGGGAACCGAGCGTGGCGCGAGCCGCAGCGGTGCCAGCCGCGCGCGCGACCCATCATCGAAGCCATGCCAGAACAAGAGGAGCAGAAACGGGGTATCGGCGCGGGGAAGCGCCGTCATGGATACCGCCGACAACGGTAGCGAGCGACGTTCGCACTGGTTCAGAACCGACGAGACGAGATCCATCATCAACCTCGACATGCGGCCGCCGACAAGCCTGCCGCCTCGATGCCTGTCACCGCTGCCGCATTGAAGACACGCGGCAGCGCCCGATCGAAGCCAAGATAACCATGGCTGCCGCGGCGCCGTCAAGACCGCAAACCGCTGGATCGGCAACACATCCGAGGCGGCAGGCCCGGATCTGCCATAAGGTTCGGGTCGAACCCTTCGCCTTCATTACGGAGATCACCGATGCGCGCAAATCTCTGCACCTGGCTCTTTCTGGGCGCCATGACTGTCTCGATGGCCCACGCCGCCCAGCCGGCGCCCAAGCCCTATCCCAATGTCGGCTCGGGTGGAAGCGGCGGCGCGGACAAGGCACCCAAGGTAAAAATCCGCAACAATGGGACCAAGGGCGCTTCGTCATCGATCAGTGGCAGCAGCCCGGTAAAGTCGTCGCCCGCGACGTCGGGCACGAAACCGCTTCCCCGTCCGTCGTCCAACGTCAAGGCCGAGGGCAAGGGCAGATAGGAGCGACCTTCGCCGGCCGCCGCCGAATCGATGCTTGCGCGGCCCGGCGGTTCACGTCGGTGAGTCAGGCGGCGCTGGCCTCGCCGACAGCGATCCGCTCCAGGGACCCGAGCAGCGAGCGTCGCGCGAGTTCGGTGTGCTCCTCCGACAGCGCGGCCGCGCGGGCACCGTCCCCGGCGGCAATGGCGATCACGATCGCCTCGTGCTCGTCCCAGATCTCTTCACGAGCCAGGCTGGCCCTCAGCCGTGCCCCCATCGCCCGGCGCAGATGAATCCAGTGCAGCTCGGCGGTCTCGCGTAGCAAGGGATTGCCCGAGGCGTCGTAGATCGCCCGATGCAAGGCGGTGTCGGTGTCGATCAGACCCTTCAGATCGGCATTGCGGGCGGCCTCTCGTCCGGCCGCGATCAGGGCGATCGGGATGATCGCGCGGTGGCCGGCCGCGAGCCGGGCCGCCAGTGCGTCCAGCGCGCCGCGCACCTCGTACAAGTGGCCGATGCCGAGCGCATCGACTGGCGCCACCTCGAGACCGCGCCCGGGTGCATCGCGCAGCAGTCCGTCCTTCTTCAGCAGGCCGAGCGCCTGCAGGACCGGTGAGCGGGACACGTCGAGTTGCGCAGCCACTTCTTCCTGCGTGATGCGCGCGCCGGGGGCGAGAGAACCGTCGACGATCGCATCGAGCAGGCGGTGGTAAACCTCTTCGACGTAACCCTTGCGGGCGGGCAACTTGGTCAGTTTCACGTCGGACGTCGATCGGAAAACGATGGGCGGGCGGCCGCGCTCATGAGTGGAAGCGAGGCGACCAGCCGGACGCGGGCCGGCCCTTGGCCGATCAACCGAACATGTCGGGCTGGGTGGCCACCAGATGATCGTAGATGGGCGCGAAATGCAGCCAGCCGATGTACTCCGAGCCAACGTGCTCGCGGCTGTAGCGCGAGCGCTCGGGCGAGACCAACACCGGCTTTTGACCGGTGGCCTCGATCATCAGTTGCTGGCGGCAACAGCGCTCGAGCGCGATGAACCAGAACGCCGCGGCCTCGATGCTGTGCCGGCTGACCGTGAGCAAGCCGTGGTTCTGGTGGATGGCGGCCTTCACGCCCTTGAACCAATCGCTGACCGCCGTGCCGGCACGCTCTTCGACCGCAACCTGGCCGGCCTCGTCCTTGATGACGACATGGTCCTCGAAGAAGGCAGCGGCATCCTGCGAGATCGGGTCCAGAGGCTTGCCCAGCGCCGCGAATGCCGTGCCGTAGACCGTGTGCGCGTGGCACATGGCCACGATGTCGGGGTGGGCCTCGTGCACCGCCGCGTGCAGCACGAAGCCGGCTCGATTGATCGCGTGCCGGCCCTCGACCACCTGACCACGATGATCGGCCAGGATCAGGTTCGACACCTTCACCTGGTTGAAATGCACGCACATGGGGTTGGTCCAGTACAGCTCGGGGCGCTCGGGATCGCGCACCGTCAGGTGGCCGGCGAAACCGTAGTCCAGCCCTTCCAGCGCAAACGCACGACAGGCCGCGACCAGCCGCTGCTTGAGGTGCCGGCGTTCCTGTTCGACATTGTCGAACGTCGGCACTTCCGGAAACACCAGCCCGGGCTGCTTCGGTTGATAGATCGAGTGATTCCTGACTTTGTCGAGCATTATGGGGTCCTGTTCCCGGTGTTTGAACTCTGTATACAGAGTTCGGTGTACAAGTACGCAGTATCCGTGCCACGACCGCGTGCGTCAAGCCCCGTGCCATTCGTCACCCCGTCACACGCGGTCTCTCAAGACCGCCGAACCGGCGACGATGTGCGAAACATGAGTCATGCGCCCGCAACCCGAGCCGAGCGACTGCTGTTTGGCGACCACCCCGTGCAGCAGATGCGCGCGCGCATGTCGCTAATGGCACTGGCCATCTATCTGGCTTTCGCGGTCGTCCAGCACACCGAGGTGCTGATGGGACTGATCGACCCCGACGCCTCGCGGCGCCTGACCACCTTCAATCTGGCGGGCGGCCTGATGTTTTACATCATCGCCCGCAGCCGGTTCATGGTCGAGCGCGTGAGGAGCATCACGCTCACCATCTGCCAGCAGCTCTGGGCGCAGGTGGCGATCGCCACCTCGTATGCGATCACCGGCCCCGCGCGCGGCGCCGTGCTGCTGATCATGTTGTTGGTGATGATGTACAGCGTCTTCGTGCTGCGCCCGCGTCTGACGATGATGCTGACCGCCAGCGCCGTCACGATGGTGGTTCTGGTCATGGGCTGGAAGACATGGACCGACCCGGTTCATTACCCCATCAATGTCGAACTGGCCCATCTCACACTTTTGCTCGTCGTGCTCGGCGGCAGTGCGGCGATGTCGGTGCAGATCGCGCGGCTGCGCAGCCGCTTGCAGGATCAGCTGACCCGCAACCAGATTCTCGCCACCCGCGACGAGTTGACCGGCCTGCTGAATCGCCGCGCCGTTCTCGATCAATTGAAACAGCGCCCGGTCGGTGGATCGCGCCAAGGCGACTCGATGGCGATCGCCCTCGTCGATCTCGATCACTTCAAGCGCACCAACGACACGCTCGGTCACGCGGCCGGCGACGAGGTCTTGCGCCGCTTCGCTCATGCGGCCGGCGCAGAGATCCGCGAAGACGATCTATTGGCACGCTGGGGCGGCGAAGAATTTCTGATCGCCCTGCCCGGCACCCATCCGGAGACACTGGAAGCGACGCTGATGCGCATTCGCGATCGGCTCAACGGCGATGCCATGGCCGACATCGCACCGACACTCAGGGTGACCTTCTCGGCCGGCGTCAGCGACTGTGACGACCTGGCGGACTTCGAAAGCGCCATCGCGCGCGCCGATGCCGCACTCTACGACGCCAAGCACTACGGCCGCGACCGCATCTGCCGCGCCACGCCGATCGCGTCGGACGAGGACGCCGACGACAGAGAAACGGCTGATGCCGCCACTCAGACGGCGACGGTCATTCCGCTGCACCCGAAGCGCGCACAGGTGGCGGACACCCCATAACACCGCCCGACCGTGGTAAGCCGCGCAACAGACCGCGCCCGCTAATCTTCGGTTAAGCCTGCCCACCACACACTGTTCGAACATAAGCAGCGCAAGACCGCGACTCGCTCCCACCGATTCCGCGCCAAGGCGCCGCCCTCTGCCCAACGACAACCTAGAGGAAATGCTGCGTGCAAACCAACCGCCGGGATCGCTACGACCCCATCAGTCAGATCTTTCACTGGCTGACCGCCATCGCCGTGGTCATCGCCTTCGTTCTCGGCCCCGAGGGCTTCGGCAAACTGATGCGCAGTGGCGTGGACCCCGCGACCCGCAGCGACATCGTCTGGCACGAAACCCTGGGCATACTCGTCTTTGCACTGACCCTGCTGCGCCTGATCTGGGTGGCCGTCCGCCCCAAGGCCCCGAAGTTCCTGCTGTCCACCTGGCAACATGCGGCCAGCCGCCTGGCCCAGGCCCTCTTATGGCTGATGCTGCTCGCGCTACCCGTCACGGCACTACTGACGCTGGCCAGCGAAGGATTCCCCATGACGCTGCTGGGCGGGTTCCGCGTGGAGCCCATCGCCGCGATTGCGCTATCCGCGCTCGCGGGTGCCGCCGACTGGGGCGAGGTTCATGGCTTCCTTGGCGACGCCATCCTGGTGATGGCAGGCGTCCACGCAGCGGGTGCCATCTTTCACCATGTCGTGGTGAAAGATGGCGTGTTGCTGTCGATGACGATGGCGCGTCGGGCGGGCAAGAGAACGAGCTGACCGGAATCTCTTGCGCAGTATCGTGCTAGCGGCCCGGGCGGCGGTACCGCGGCGTCGCAGTGGCCCTGCTCGCGAATTGCAAGCTGCCGCCTACCTCGGTGCATCCTCTCGAAAGGCACCGGAGCCGGCCTCCCACTGCCGAACCCCGCTGAACCGCCATGCCGTCTGCCGCGACTCATCGGTCGCGGCGAGCGCGGCAACGGCGTTGCTCCGACGCACTGCCGCGTGCAAACTTGTCCAATAAGACACGAGGAGCTTGGAGGGCCCATGGACTCAGGACGAAACCGCTCGGCAACCTGGATCCGCGGCGTCCAACGGCTCGCCCCGGGCGCCGCACTGCTCGGGCTGTGGTCCTGCGCTGTACCCGACTCCGTGCGCAGTATCGAAACCCTCTCGGCACATACGTTGGTCTCGGCGGATTCGGTCAACACACGCACGATGATCCCCGATGCCCTCGGGGCGATCGAGTTGATCAACAACCCGGGAATCAAATTCGACGAAGAGGAGCGCCGCCGTATGAACGGCGCCCTCGAACGTGCCATCGACGCCCAGCATGTGTTCGGCGCCGACCGGTCGTCACCCTATTTGCTCAAGGGAGTTGTCATCCGCTTCCACGAAGTCGGCGGTGGCCTGTTCGGCGGCGGCGCAACCTTGACACTCGATGTTCAGTACACCTTGGTCGACGGCCAGGGCCAACGTGTCTACCAGCGCCGCCTTGCATCCGGTTCGAAGAGTGACGACCGGGCGGCGGTAATCGACGACAACGCGCGCCAGCTGGCAACCCTGTTGCGACAGTACTTCTCAGTCGCGCGTGGTACACCGCCCGCCAACGCGGCGACGGTTGCGACAAACACAAACCCACGACGGTCACAGGTTCCGACGCCGATCAGCCCACCGATCCCCGGTTCCGCGGCGCCGCGCAGGACATCGGAGACGACCGACGCCCCCACCAGGCTCACTGCGGCCAAGAGCCAGTCGCGGACCAGCGTCACCGTGCCCGCCGTCGAGATCCAGTCGCTGTCGGGCGCCGGGATCGACTTCGGTGCATACCACGCACTGATCATCGGCAACGATCGTTATCAGCGGCTCAAGCCGCTGCGCAACGCATCGACAGACGCCCGACGGCTCGAGTCGATTCTTCAGTCGCACTACGGGTTCAAGACGACGCTGTTGATCGACGCGACACGCAAGCAGATACTCGAATCGTTGACACGCTTGCGTCACAGCCTGGGCGCAACCGACAACCTATTGATCTACTACGCGGGTCACGGCACGCTCGACGAGCAGGCTGACGAAGGCTATTGGCTTCCGGTGGACGCCGACCGGCACAACCCGGCCAACTGGATCTCGAATTCGGCGATCACAACGGAGGTTCGCGCGATCCGGGCCAAGCACGTCCTGGTCGTGGCCGATAGCTGCTTTTCCGGCAAACTCACCCGCGGAATAAAGCCGCGTTTGAAGTCACCTGACTATCTGAAGCGCATGGCACACCGGGCATCCCGAACCGCATTGACCTCGGGCGGCCTGGAACCGGTATTGGACGGTGGTGGCGAGGGCGAGCACTCGGTCTTCGCATCGGCCTTGTTCAGTGCATTGCTGGCCAATACGGGCGTGGTCGACACCGCTCAGATGATCGGCTTTCTGCGCCACAAGGTCTACCTGGAGACCGAACAACTCCCCGAGTACGGAGATATTCGCCGTGCCGGGCACGCGGGCGGAGATTTTCTCTTCGTGCGTCGGCAGCGCTAGCGGAGGACGCGAGAATGAATCCCAATCGACTATGGCGAGCCCTGATCATCATCGTCATGATGGCCATACTCACCGCCTGCACGGCGACGCGACGTCCACACACGACGCTGCCCGACATGGCGCCGCGAGCCGGTGCCATGACTCCATATGCGCTCAAGGTCATCGAGGTGCATGGGCACAACGGCATGGGCGCCCAGACTCAGGTGGAGCGCATGCTGCCGACGGAGCTCGGCCGGCAGTTCGTCGCCGCCAACGTTTTCGGCAGCGACCTCAAACACGGCTATACGCTGCGGATCACCTACGAAGACACCGGTTCGGAGAAGTCGATCGTCAACGTTCTCGTGCCGACGGCGGTCACGGGCGAAGGCTACCGAATCACCGCGCTGTTCGAGTTGATCGATGCCGGCGGCACTGTCGTTCACTACGAACGCGTGGCGAGCAGCGCGCGGTCGAACAAGTTCAGTGGCCGTGCGCGCCAAGAGGACATCAGCCGCGATCTGACCTCCGATCTCGCGAGTCGCTACACGGCCAGCCTGACGGCGGCGCTCTCGCGCAAGACACCCTCGCCCGCGGCTCCCTCGCCCACCGCACCGCCGATTGCGCAGCCACCGGCCGATATCCCGTCACGACCCCCGGCGGTATCCGCCCTGGCGCGACAGCCCGCAGCGGACGCGGCCGCTGACGTCTTCGGCCGCTATCACGCCCTGATTATCGGCAACAACGAATACCGCAACCTGCCGATCCTCGAGAGTGCCGTCCCGGATGCGCGCCGGGTCGACGCCGTTCTGTCCGAGAAATACGGATTCGAGACCCGGCTGCTCCTGAACGTGGGTCGCGCGGAGATCCTTGGCGCGCTCTACGACCTTCGCCGCAAGCTGACGCCCAGGGACAATCTATTGATCTACTACGCAGGTCACGGCTGGTTGGATGAGCAAACCGACGAGGGCTACTGGTTGCCAGTCAACGCCGAACAGGAAAGCACCGCCACCTGGATCTCGAATGCATCGCTGACGGCAGCCATCCGCGCAATGGAGGCGAAGCACGTCATGATCGTGGCCGATAGCTGCTTCTCCGGGCGGCTGACTCGCGAGGTGCTCACAGAGCTTCGCACGCCGTCTCATGTTCAACGGATGGCTGCATTGCGGGCGCGAACCGCGTTGACCTCCGGTGGACTCGAACCGGTTCTCGATGGTGGCGGTACGGGCAATCACTCCGTCTTCGCATCCGCTTTTCTTGGCGCGCTGGAGAGCAACCGCGACGCGATCGACATGTCCGCGCTTTTCAGCCGCGTGCGCCGCGCGGTCGCGCTCGAGGCCGACCAGATTCCCGAATATGGCGACATCCGCCGAGCCGGCCACCAAGGAGGCGACTTCGTCTTCGTGCCCGCGCGACGTGGACCCTGATTTGCCGAGAATCGACCGAGAGGGCTAGCTGATGTTCGGCATCAACCGCGTGCGGCTTGCCCGCGCGATGGCTGCGTGCCGTCGTCGGACGACGCACCAAGGAGTCGAAAACCTCTCAGGCCGACGACGGCGCACCAGAGAAACAACACAGCGAGAAGAAGGCGCTGCCAAAGCCCCGTGAGTTCGCGCGAATCGAGTGAGCTTGCAAGAGCCAACAGCAAGCATAGTCCGACAACGCTGGAGACGAGCGAAAAAACCGAGAGGAAACGCCAGGCCGTATGGCCACGAAAGAGAAATCCGAGAATACCCGCGGCCACGATAAGGCAAAAGAAGGCAATCGGAGCAATCGTATTGTGGACGAGGTTCTCGGCCGAACCTTCGCCCTGCGGACATCCCGGATCGCAGGAAACGATGCCGGAAACAGCCACGACCGCCCCAAACAAAATCACGAGGATGACCGCCAGTGTGGCGGCCGGGCGCCGAGGCAAGGCTCTGGTGAGCGCCACGCCGAACGCGGCAAGCATCAGTCCTCCGGGTAAGAAGCCGGCGTAGTTCATCAGACCTGCGTATGGTGTACCGGTGGCGCCCAGTTCACTGATGAAGTCGGCGACATGGCTGTAGTCCGTTCGCAGCGATGCTGACACGATGGCGACCACGGAAAAGACGAGTGGTCCCGCGATTCCACCTAATGCAAGTAGACGCATATGACCTCCCAGAAGGCCCCGGGCTGCCTAACGAATGAATGGGACTTCCCCGTGCCGAACCGGCCGCCATGCGGCAATCGGTATCAAGTGTGATGATGGGATTGCGAATCTCATCGATCCGTCCGGAGAAGAAATCCATGGCCATCGTATTCCTCGACATCGATCTCGCCAAGAGCGCCCGCATGACATGGGTCGTCCTGCGAAACCGAGCGCGAACGCGCCGAAGTGGCGCTTACCTGGCCCGATAGCCTCGAGACTGAAGACGCAACGGCCGTTACCGATGCTTGACGCGAAGAGATAGTGAAACGCAAGGCCGATCGCCTTGCAGGACGAGCAAAGCTCGTTTTCTGGGACGAAGCATGAGCCCGTATCCTCGCAAGGTGAGCGACCTTGCCATGGTCATGCCGCGCTCCCGCTCGTTGATGATCGCGCGGTCGGGGTTGAGGCGTTCGCGCTCGATGTCGAGGACATTCGACGCAGCGTTACCCCCCTGCGCGCGCCGCCCCCGCCCGCAACAGCGGCCGCATCGCCACCAGCCCTACCACCGGCCCGATCCCGAGCCACGGCAACACGGTCGCAAGTTGCCCCTGCTCCAGCCGCCAGGCCACCCATTGGATCGACCCGACGCTGATCGCGAAACCGATACAGTTCACCAGCGTGAGCACGCTGCCGACGACGGCGGGCGGGCTGTTCAGTGCGGTCAGGGTGCTGAACTGGGGCGAATCGCCCGAGACGGTGATGCCCCAGAGCAGCAGCCAGAGGGCGAACAGCCACCAGGGGGCGTCCATCATCCAGGGCACCAGCAGGCAGCAGATGCCGCTGACGGCGAGCTGGGCGACGGCCACCCTGGCGCTGCCGACCCGTTTGGCGAGCAGGCCGCCGACGATGCAGCCCAGGCTGCCGACGGCGATGACGATGAAGCTGAACAGTGAGACGCCGGCCGTGATGCCGGTGTGCAGGTAGGTGCCGATGATCAGCGGGGTGAACGAGAGCATGGCGTAGAGCTCCCACATGTGCCCGAAGTAGCCGAAGGCCGAGGCACGCACGCGCCGGTCGCGCCAGATGACGGTCAGTGCGCGCACATCGATGCCGCGCGCGGCAGCGGGCCTGGCGGGCGGGTCCGGCACGAGCAATGCCATGGCCAGACCACCGCCGAGCGCCAGCACCGACAGCCAGCCGAGCACGGTCATCGCGGGCAAGCCCAGGCCCGCGGCGCGCACGGCATGTGGCAGGCCGGTGGCGAATACGAGCGCGCCCACCAGCAGGCCGAGTGCGGCGCCCAGGCCGTGGCGGTACCAGTCGGTGGCCACGCGCATGCCCACCGGGTAGATGCCGGCCAGGAAGAAGCCGACCAGCAGGCGGCTGGCGAGCATGGCTTCGAAGTTGTCGAAGGCCATCGGCAGGCCGACGTTGACGGCGGCCGCGATCGCGGCGCTCGTCAGGAACACGAAGCGCGCGCGAAAGCGGTCGGCGATCAGCAACAGCGCGTAGACGAGCGTGCCGGCGATAAAGCCGGTGTTGACGCCGCCCAGCAGCAGGCCCATCTGAGCCGGCGTGAGCGACCAGCGCAGCTCGAGCGTCGGCAGGATCGCATTGCCGGCGAACCACAGCGAGGCACCGCACAACTGGGCGAGCACGATGACCGGCAGGACCCGTCGGGGAACCGGTGGCGGCTTTGCCGGCGCCGATGGTGGCGGGGTTGTCGGCGCCGATGGCGCCGCCGACGCGTCGCGCGCGGGCGCGGCGGACGATGTCTGTGCGCTCACAGATCGACCACCATGGTCCCACCCGCCTGCGCGCAACGCGAGGAGCACAGGATCACGCGGCTTGCGCGTTCCCGCGCGCTCAGGACATGGTCGCGGTGCTCGATCGGCGACGAGGCCTGCGCATCGTAGGACGCCGCGCAGACCCCGCAGATGCCATCGGAACACTTGACGTCGACGGCGATACCGGCACTCTCGAGCACATCGGTGGCGCTCTGCCCTGCCGGCACCGCCAGATCGAGGCCCCGGCGGGTCAGACGCAGCGTGAACGGCTGGTCGACGCGGTCGGGATCTTCGGGGACGCTGAAATATTCGCGATGCATCGCCTCGTCCGGCCAGCCCTTTGCACGCGCTTCGTCGAACACCGAGTCCATGTAGCGCGCCGAGCCGCAGGTGTAGAGGGAGTCACCCGTTGCATGGGCGGGGATCAGGTCGGCGAGCCGCGCCCGGCCGCCCTCGTCCTTGACGTGCAGATGCACGGCGTGCGCCCACGGCGCGGTCGCCAGATCGGCCAGGAATCCGGCGTCGGCCCGGCTGGCGATGCTGTAGTGCAAAGCGAACGGCCGACCGAGCCGGTGCAGCGCGTGCGCCATCGTGAGCAGCGGCGTGACACCGATGCCGCCGGCAAACAGCAGGACGCGACCACCCAGATCCTGCAAGGGGAAGTGATTGACCGGCTTGCTGACGAACACCCGTTTGCCGGGGCGAAACGCGCGGTGCATGAGCATCGACCCGCCCCGTCCTCGGGGCTCGCGCAACACGCCCAGCACGTATCGGGAACGGTCGGCCGGGTCGCCGGCCAGGCTGTACTGACGCAGGTATTCGGGCGCGATCACCACCTCGATATGCGCGCCGGGTTCGAATGCCGGCAACTCGCCGCCATCCACCGCCGCGAATTCGTAACGGGCGACGCCGGCAGCCATCTCCTCGCGGCGCACGAGCGTGACCGGGAACACGGGCGGCTCGCCGGTCGGCATCTCGAAGCGCGGCACGAGATCGGCGGTGTCACCCGCGGCCAGCCGGCGCCGGTACTCGGCCGGCGTCAGCAGCGAGCGGTAGCGCGCGATGCCCTCTTCCCGGTCGACCGGGAACGCGACCGGGAACGGTGGCGGCATGCGGTCGGCCGGATAGACCGCCAGGGTCTGGTCTTCGTAGCGCAAGGTCAGGTTCTTGTTTAGGCCACGCGCGTGGGTGGTTCGGGCCTTCACGTAGCCGCCGCTGGCGCGGTCGAGTTCGATGTCCCACCACCACTTCTTGGTCGGATTGATGTCGCCACGGTCGAGCGCATCGTCCAGGCGGGCCAGCAGCGGCGCGCGCTCGGGATGGCTCATCGCCAAAGCCCGAAAGCCGGCATCGGCCAACACGCCCTCGAGGTTCCAGGGACAGGTTTTCATGCAGCGGCCGCACATGCCGCCGCCCTGGTTGGTGATGCGGTAGCGTGCGCACTTCTCGGCGTCGGATTTCCAGATCTCGTAGCCGTTGTACATCAGTTTCGGGCCCGCCGTGATCGCGCCCGAGGGGCACTCGCGGGCGCATTTGTTGCAGCCTTCGCAGAAGCGCTGCAGTCCGAAATCGATCGGCCGGTCGAACGTCATCGGCATGTCGGTGCTAACGGTGCCGCTCTTCAGACGCGGGCCGAGGAAGGGGTTCAGGATCACCTCGCCGATACGGCTCACTTCGCCCAAACCCGACAGCAACAACAGGGGCGGCTGCAGCACGTCACCGTCGAGCACCGTGTGCACGCGCGCGCCATAGCCCAGGCGGCGGATCTGTTCGCCGAGCACACCGCCCAGCAGCGAGAAGCGCAGGTAGGCGCGCATGCTCTGGGCCACCGAGATCCAATCGTCGCCGCTGCAGCCGGCCATGGTTTCCTGGCCCTGGTCGAGCAGCAGATTGACCGCGTTCGGGTGATAGGCGGGCATCGGATTGCCGCCGGCATCATGTGAGTAATAGGCCCACTCGGGAATCGCGCAGAGACCGACGGCGTCACAGCTGAGGTAGTAGCTGGCCGCCTTCAGGTTCGCGGCGTTGCGCGCCGGGTCGTCGGTGCCCGGCGCCTTGGGACCGCGCGCCTCGCCGAACTGCAGCAGCAGCAGCGCGCCGAGCGCGCGACGCGCGCAGGCGCCGATCGGGCTCTTCATCACGTAGTGGGCGTTGCGTGCCTCGTCCTGGACCTTGCGGCCCATGTCGCCACACAGCACGCGCGCGAAGAAGTCGGCACGCTTCGGAAAGCGCGGCACCCGGTCGTGATCGATGAACGTGGTGGGTGTGTCGACCCGCTTCAGTGATTCGAACGGCCAGGCACCCTGCACGTAGTCGCGCCGCGTGTAAGGGTCGCGCCCGGAAGCGCCCCTGCCGGTGCCGAGCCCCATGCGCCAGCGCCAGTCAGCGGCCGCGCTCGCCTGCCCGGCCAGTGGCGCATCGGTGGCCATCGTCAGGTTGGTGGTGACGGCGGCCAGACCGAAGCCGGTGCCCAGATACGGATTGACCAGGCCCTGCCCCTCGCGCCACTGCGCCAGGCCGGCCGCCACCGCGAGCCGGTTCAGGTCGACATCGCTGCAGGTGCCGGTGTGCGAGCGGGCCGAAAAGCCGAGCATGCGCAGATAGCTGCTGATCAGCACGGCCGTGAGCGCGGCCAGCATCGTGGCCCGCTGCTGCTGGGTGCCGTGCAGCCATTCGCAGCCCGCCTCGCCGGGGCGTGGCGCACGCCAATGTTCGACCGCCACCACGAGCGCATGATCGTGGCCGTCGATCGGACCGAGCGTGGCGCGCGCGGAATCGAGCACGTCGGCGTAGATCATGTCCATGCCGGCAGCAAAGGTCTTGATCTGACCGCGTTCGAGTTCGGCGGCGAGATCGGGCACCCGGGGATTGCGGACAGGCTCGGCCAGGCGCGCAGCGGCGGGCAGGCGACACACGCCGGCCAGCGTCGCATCGAAGTAGAACGCCGCGCTCTTCAGGTGGCGGGCACGCTCGGCGGGATCGTCCGGGATCTCGCCGCGCACCGGATTGACGGGCCCGTCGCGCACGACATCGAACATGCTGAGATAGCGGGCCATCGCGTGATTGAGGCTGGCCGGATCGGCGGCTTCGAAATCGACCGCCGTCATGGTCGGAATCGCGTCCAGGGGCGGCGGCACCGAAGTGCGCGCGAGCCGCTCCATGGGGATGCCGCCGAGATGAAATGGCCGATGGCGATTGGAAAAGATGCGCATGCCCGTGGTTCCGATCCCGCTGCTTCGAAGTCCGACAGGATGGCATACTGAGCCGATTCTCTCGAACACCACGACACGGAGACCGCGATGCCCATCCTGAGCCTGGACGACCAGAACGGACTGTATTACGAGCACACGCCGCCAACGCGCGACGGCGCGGTGACCTTCGTGTTCGTGAACCCGATCACGGGCGACGTCGGGCTTTGGAACGCCAGCGTGGTGCCGGAACTGCAGAAGGCCGGCTTCGGCACGCTGGTCTACAACGCACGCGGGCAGGCGAACAGCCCGTTCGCGCCCGGCACGGATCTGACCGACGACCTGATCGTCGGCGATCTGCAGCAGCTGCTGGCCGAGCTGAAGCCGGTGCGGCCGGTGGTGGCCGGCCTGTCGATCGGCGGGCTCTATGCGGCGCGGGCCTACCTGGCCGGCACGCCGCTCACCGGCCTCGTGCTGATCAACACGCTGCGGCGGCTGACACCACGCGTGGCCTGGATGAACGACGCCACCCTGCGCGTGATGGAGGTCGGCGGCCCCAATCTGATGAAGGATCTGTTCTTCCATCTGATCCTGAACGAAGACTGGCAGGCGGCCCACCGTGCCGAGCACTTCTCGGCCACGCCGGACTACACGCCGTTACCCAGGGACTCGGGCGCCTACAACCTGATCACCTGGATGGGCAAGACCGACTGGGACATCCCCTGGCACAAGCTCGAGCTGCCGACCCTGGTTATCGAGGGCACCCAGGACCGCGTGTTCTACGACGAGAACAACGTCGCCGAATTGTTCGCCTCTCTGCCCAAGGGCACGCGTATCGACATGCACGATGCCGGCCACATGATTCCCATGGAACGGCCGCAGGCCTTCACCGGTGCGCTCGAGGAATTCGGTCGCACGTTCGAGGGGTGAGCACGGCCGTCACCTTTCGCCGCTGCAGCTTCGCGCAGGATGCGCTGCGTCTGGCATGCGTGCGCGCGATCGTGTTCATCGCCGAGCAGAACTGCCCGTTCGATGAGGAGTTCGACGGCCTCGACGACGCCGCCACGCAGATACTCGGCGAGCGCGCCGGCGAGCCGGTGGCCTGTGGCCGCATCCGTCTGGTCGAGCCCCGCCTGGCCAAGCTCGAGCGGCTGGCGGTGCTCGCCAGCCTGCGGCGGCTGGGCCACGGACGCGCGCTGCTCGACTACATGATCCACACCGCACGTGCCATGGGCGCGACCGGGCTGACGCTCAATGCCCAGTTGCACGCCCAGGGTTTCTACGAGGCCGCCGGCTTCGTCGCGCAGGGGCCGGTGTTCGACGAGGTCGGCATCGCGCATCGCAAGATGACGCGCGCGGCCTGAGGCCGGATCCGGCCGTCCGGTCGTATCATCGTCGGGCCCCGATCGGGTTGCCGATCCGGCACCCGCGCACACGAACCAATGGAGACCCCCATGACCCACCCAGGCGCCGGCCGAGAGGACTTCCGTGGCCGCATCGGCACCACCGTCGCGGATTCCGAGCCCTGGTGGGCACCCAAGACCGGCGCGCCAGACGGCGCGCCCAATGTGCTGGTCATGGTGCTCGACGACACCGGCTTCGCCCAACTCGGCTGCTTCGGCTCCGAGATCGAGACCCCGAACATCGATGCGCTGGCCGCCGGCGGGCTGCGCTTCACGAACTTCCACACCACCGCGCTGTGCTCGCCCACGCGCGCCTGCCTGCTCAGTGGGCGCAACCACCATTCGGTGGGCATGCGCTACCTGAGCAACGTCGACACCGGCTATTCGAACTGCCGCGGCGTCATCACGCCCAAGGCGGCCACCATGGCCGAGGTGTTGCGCGAGCACGGCTACAACACGTTCGCGCTCGGCAAGTGGCACCTGGCGAACATGGAAGACTGCACGCCGTCCGGGCCGTTCGAGCACTGGCCGCTGCAGCGCGGCTTCGAGCGCTTCTACGGCTTTCTCGGTGGCGCCACCGATCAGTTCTCGCCCGAACTGACCGTCGACAACCACCCGATAGACCCGCCCAGCGACCCGGCCTACCACCTGTCCGAAGATTTGGTCGACCAGGCGATCGCTATGCTGGCCGCGCAGCGCTCGACCACCACGCGACCGTTCTTCATGTACCTCGCGTTTGGTGCCACGCACTCGCCGCATCAGGCGCCGAAAGCCTATATCGACAAATACCGCGGCCGCTTCGACGACGGTTGGGACGCGGCGCGCGACCGCTGGTTCGCGCGCCAGCGCGAGATGGGCGTGGTGCCCGCCCACGCCAAGCTCTCGCCGCTGAACACGCGCGTCGTGCCCTGGAACACACTCGACGACGATGCGAAGCGCCTGTACGCCCGCATGCAGGAGGCCTTCGCCGGCTTTCTGGATCACACCGATGCGCAGATCGGCCGCCTGATCGCCTTCCTGAAGGACGTCGGCGTGCTCGAGAACACCTTGGTGGTGCTGCTGTCCGACAACGGCGCGAGCCAGGAAGGCGGCAAGCACGGCTCCACCAACGAGCTGGCCTTCTTCAACCGAACCCACCAGCAGGTGGCCGACATGCTGCCCGACATCGAGCGCATCGGCGGCCCGCACCTGTATAACAACTATCCGCTGGGCTGGGCCCAGGCCGGCAACACCCCGCTGCGCTTCTTCAAGCAGAACACCTACGAGGGCGGCATCCGCGATCCGCTGATCATGCACTGGCCCAAGGGCATCGCCGCGCGAGGCGAACTGCGCAACCAGTACCACCACGCCATCGACATCATGCCCACCGTGCTGGCCGCGGTCGGGGTGCAGGCGCCCAGCGTCTACCGGGGCCATCCGCAACTGCCGGTCGAAGGCATGCCGATCAACTATTGCTTCGATGATGCAGGCGCCGAGGGGCGGCGTACCACCCAGTACTACGAGATGCTCGGCCACCGCGCGATATGGCACAAGGGCTGGAAGGCGGTCACCATGCACAGACCGGGCGTGCCTTTCGAGCAGGACAAATGGTCGCTGTACGACACCAACACCGACTTCGCCGAGTGCGACGACCTGGCCGAGAAAGAGCCGGCGCGGCTGGCCGAAATGATCCAGCTCTGGTGGGCGCAGGCGGGCCAGTACAACGTGCTGCCACTCGATGACCGCGGCATCGAATTGTTCAGCCAACGCCGGCCGACGCCGGGCGGCCCGCCGCGCACGCACCGCTTCCTGCCCAACACGCCGCACATCGACCGCTTCGCCATTCCCGACCTGCGCAACCGCTCGTTCCGCATCCACGCGAACATCGAGCGCGACACGGCGGCGGCGGCCGGCGTGCTGGTCGCCAACGGCGCGCGCACCGGCGGCTATACGCTCTACATCCAGGACAACCGCGCGGTCTACGAGTACAACCACCTGGGCCGCAGCACCCGCGTGACCGCCGCGCGCGAATTGCACACCGGGCCGGCCAGAATCAGCGTGTCGTTCGCCAAGACCGCCGAGCACAAGGGCCGGCTGACCCTGCTGGTCGACGACGAACCGGTCGGCGGTGCCGACATCGAACTGATGCCCTGGCGGCAGTCGTTGTTCGGCATGGACATCGGCCGCGACACCGGTTCGAGCGTCAGCGATGCCTACGTTTCGCCCAACCGCTTCGCCGGGCGGCTGATCGACGTGTGCTTCGAGATGGACGACGACCGCGAGGATCTGGCGCGACACGCGCGGGTGGAGGCGCGCAACGCCCTGACGGATCAGTAGCGAGTCGCCGCTGTCGCGCGCGAGGCGCCGATGCTTTCGCAAGGCCCGGCCCGGCGTGTCGTCGACGGGCCTGGCCTTGCGTAAAGATCCGTCAAGAAAGCCAAAGATCGTTCACTCCGGCCAACGGCGGCGCGAAGACAGGCGTTTCCAGGGGCATCGGAGCGGCCGCAGATCCGGCGCCGCACCGATGTTCCCGACACGGAGAATGATCATGCGACTCGCTGCCATTGCCACCGCCCTGCTGCTCGCCCAGGCGGCCCCCTCTCCCGCCCAGGCCGAGGGTCGCGTCGGCATCTCGGTTCAGCTGCCCGGCGTCAGCATCAACCTGGGCATGCCTTCCCAACCCGAGCTGGTGCTGATTCCCGGCCTGCCGGTCTACTATGCGCCGCAGGTGCAGGCGAACTACTTCTTCTACGACGGCCTGTACTGGGTGTTCCAGGGTGACGGCTGGTATTTCAGCAGCTGGTTCGGCGGGCCCTGGTACGCGGTCAGCCCCTACGAGGTGCCCGACTTCATCCTGCGCGTGCCGGTGCGCTATTTCCACAGCCGCCCGGTGTTCTTCCGTGACTGGCGCGCGGAGGCGCCACCCCGTTGGGGCGACTATTGGGGCCGCGACTGGCGCAGCCGGCGCGACGGCTGGGATCGCTGGGACCGCCGTCACCCACCGGCGGCGGCGCCGCTGCCCAGCTATCAGCGCCGCTTCCCCGAGGGCCGCTACCCGGACAACGACCGACAGCAACGCGCGATTCGCGGCGTCAACGATGCTTACCGCCCGCACGACGACCGCAGCCGCCTGGTTATCGAGCGCGAACGCGCGCTGCAACAGGCCGAGCAGCGGCGGCAGCTCGAGCGGGCCCGCGAGCAGCAGGTGCAGCAGCGCGCCCAGCAACGCCGGGAGATCGAGCGCGCGCACGAACAGCGGGTGGAACGGCGCAGCGAGCAGCGCACGCAACATCGCGTCGCGCCGCGAGAGCCGGGCTTTCGCCCAACACCGCCGATGACCGACAAAGGCGGCGGCTATCGTCCCTCGGCGCCGCGCCCGGGCGGCGAGCGCCGTGACGGCGGGGGCGATCGCCACGGCCGGTGACACGCGGGCGCCTGGCCGAGCGACAGCCAGGCGCCCGCCAGCGACGCGCGATGCTTTGCGCCGGGCACGCGAGTTGCGTAGACATGTGTTCAGCGACTCGATCGCTTGATCCGACCCGCACCGGCCGGACTCGGCCCTGAGCTGAAACGTCCGTTGCATGGACTTCTTTCGCTCGCCGTTCTGGCGAGCGTGCCGACTGGCTGCGCGCGTCGATACACCAGGGACCGCTTCCCTGACTCCCCTTCCGCCCGCCAAGAGGAATCCAGTGAACAGCAAAAAGAACGTCATCCAGATCTCGGTGCTCGCTGCCGGGATCCTCGCAGCCACGCAAGTCCAGGCCCAGCAAACCACCGTCTCCGTCACCGACTACCGCGAAGCCACCAGCGCATATGACGAACTCTACCTGCGAGGTTCGTTGAATGCCGGCGAGTCGCGCACGGATGACCAAACCGCCTACGACCTGAATCTGGGCATCAACTACGACCAGGTGTTCGCCTCGCCTGATCGGGACTTCCGCTTGCGGGCCGACGGCGACACCTCCGTGAGCCGGGGCGGAACAGCGGGCGACGAACGCGATTCGCGCTACGACTACAGCGCGAGCGCGACCGTGGACAACTACTTCAACCGCGGCTCTTCGAACGCGTTCTGGTACGGCAGCCTCGGCATCCAGGGCACCGACGCCTTCGACAGCCGCCAGATCAGCGGCATTCTGGGTCTTGGCTACGGCCGCGTGGTGAACGTGACCCCGATGGCCAAGGCGATCCGTGTCGTCGAGGAGCTGCGGATGCGCGGCCAGCTCACCAGCGAGCCTTCGCTCGATGTCTACCAACGCGTGGCCAACATCATCGATCGCGAGTCGGAGTACCGCAGCCGGCACGGCGCCGCCGACTATCAGGAGATCTGGATCAGCGACATCGCCAAGGAACTCCAGACTGCCGGTGGTGCGGCACAGACGCTCGACGCTGCCGAGATCATTCGCATCGATGACATCCTGACGCGCGAACGGATCTCGACGCGGCGGGTCGGCTGGAAGGTTCGCGCCGGTCTGGGCTATGTGTTTCGCAGCTTCAGCGGTGACAGCAACAGCGATCCCGCGCTGGAACTCGGCGCCGAGTATCACTATCCGCTGAGCAATCGCACCCAGTTTTCGGACGAAGCCGTGCTGACCACGATCGTGAACGACAACGACGATTCGTACACGCTGCGAAACGTGATGAGCCTGACGCACGAAATCGCCGACCGTGTCGACTGGGAAAACGCCTGGACGCTCACCTACGACAAGAACGGCCCGACCGGCACGGCGACCACGGTCAACACCGTGAGCACGGCGCTCTTCTACGAGCTGCGCAACCAACTCGATCTGACCACCACACTGGCGCTGTCGAACTACTCGGGTGACGAAACCGTGGCGAGCCCGAACGGCACCGACACCTCGCTGTTCGTGGGCCTGCGATATCGGCTAAAGTGAAGCGCGTCGACGCAACACTGTCAATGCGCCGGTTCCAGCACGAATGCCGAAACGAGCCGGTCGAGATCGGCCGACAGCGTCTCCAGATGGCGTAGCGACTGCACGGCCGACTCGACGGCACTCGCGCTGGCGTCGGCCGCGCTCTCCATTCCCGCCATCGCGGTCCCGACCTCGTCGATGCCGCGGCTCTGTTCGTGCGCGACGTCGGCCATCGAACGCATCAGCGCCGACGTGTGTTCGATCGACTGCAGTACTTTCTCCATGGCCCGACCGGCGTCATCGACGAGCCCGGTGCCATCGGCAACGCGCGCGACCGACTCGCTGATCAGCACCTTGATCTCGCGGGCGGCCGTGGCGCTGCGCTGCGCCAGCGCCCTGACCTCGCTTGCCACGACCGCGAATCCCTTACCGTGCTCACCGGCACGAGCGGCCTCCACGGCGGCATTGAGGGCAAGGATATTGGTCTGAAAAGCAATTCCATCGATCACACCGATGATCTCGGCGATCTTCTCCGAGGCCCGATTGATGCCTTGCATGGTCTGCACCACCTCGCTCACCACCGACCCACACTCCGTTGCCATGCGCGACGCCGTCGAGGCATTGTCGCTGGCCTCGCGCGTCAAGGCGTCACCGCGCTGCACGGCACCGCCCAGGTCGTCCATCGTCCTTCTGACCTGGGCCATGGAGGCGGCCTGGCCTTCGTTGCTAGCCTGGATTGCGCCTTGCCCGGCAATGATCTGCTCGGAGGACGAGTGAATGGTCTGGCTGGCACGCTGGATGTCCTGAACCATGCCACCCAGACGGTCGATCGTGCGATCGCAATCGGTCTTCAGCCGGCCGAGGTCACCAGACAGCGCGCGACGCACGCGCACGGTCAGATTGCCACCCGAAATGGCGTCGAAGACTTCGCCGAACTCGCGCACGGCCAACCGCGTGCGGGCGTTCAAGGTCATGAGCGCCATCACGATCGCGGCGACCGCTGCGATGAACCCGGTGAGCATGTAGAAGGTGCGACGCGCATCGTCGCTCGCGGCACGGATCTGCGCCTCCGGCAAGTAATACTGCAGGGTCCAGGGCGCGTCCCCAGGGATGCCGACCGGGACGGAGAAGCGGTTGCGTTCAGCTTCGGCACCGGCCATCAGATCACCGAGGTCGGGCTGGCGCCGGTCAGCAATACGGATGCCGTAGGTTTCGTTGGACAGCACGAAGCGAGACGGTTCCGTCGGCATCGCCCAGCCCGCCGCGCGCTGCGCGCGCCGATCGTCCTCGGTGATCGGCAAAAACGGCACACCCACCAGCGCGGCCTCGATGACGTTGGCGCGAATGACGCCCGAAACCAGGCCGGTGAAGCGGTCGGTGTCGGCCGAATAGATGGGCACCGAGTAGAGCAATCCGAATGAGTCTTCGACCCTGCCGGTCGCCACGGACTGGTACTGGGTGTTGTCACAAGTACGCATCAATGGCGAGAGTAGAACGGGTATTTCGTCCGGCGAGCGGAATCGAAAGCTGCCGTGCCGCTCCCGGGCACGGGCAAGCTGTATCAGGAAGTACGCGTACTCGGCGGACTCGTCCTCCTCGGGGAAATCGGGACCTGGCTCCACCTCGGCTTCCTGCGGCTGGGAGCCGAAGACCATTTCGTCGACCATGAAGAACGGAATCTGCCCGGCCGACGGCTCGAAGCCGTCGAGCACCGCGTAGATCTCGGACACACTGACGCCGTTGCGCAGGTTGTTGTAGAGCTGCTGGACAGTGGCGACGCCCTCTTCGGTGAAGCGACCGGTGGCGACGATGTCATCGTCGTCGCCCGAGCGATTGGCGCCCTTCACCGAACGCAGGCTCGGTAGCAGCGATATGGTTCGAAGGTTCTGGTACAGGGCGCCGAACAGCGCTTCGAGATCGCGCCTCTTGGGTTCCACCACCAGACCCTTCTGGCGTTCGATGAAGTTTCTTTCGGCCGCCTCGCGTGCGTGCTGGTACCAGACCCAGACCGTCACGATGAGCAGAATGGATACCGTCACTACGACGAACTGGGCGGCCGAGGCACGAATTCTGACCAACATGGCTGACTCGAAGTGGAATGGGAAGAGGGTTCACCCTCCCGTTCAGTATCGCTTCGACGCGACAGCCAGGGCTGACAGGAAAAACGCCAGTTGCACACCGCAGAGACCGGCTTGTCGTACCTCAATTGAGGCTGCCAGCACACATGGGCGGCCATTTCGCACCCGCCCGGTGCAGCGGAGGTCCGAGCCGGGCAAGGAAATCGGGATCAACCCGGATACCAACGGGCGCTGCGCTTGCCGTGAAAGCTCGCAAAGCCCTCGCCCGCTTCATCGCTCTGGCGCCGCTCGGAATGCTCGCGAACGAGCCTGTCGAATTCCTCTTCGGACACGGGTGCGCCGGCGCAACGCAGCGCACTGGCTTTCGATACCGCCAACGCGCCAGGTGCCGCATTCAGGAGGCCCTCGATGATGGGCGCGACGGCATCGTCGAGACCGCCGGGCTCGCAGACCACGTGCACCAGACCGATGCGCCGCGCCTCCTCGGCGTCGAAACGCTCGCAGGTCTGCGCATAGCGACGCACGTTACGGATGCCGATCGCCTGATTGAGCTGGGGGAAGATCACCGTGGCGGCCACGCCCCAGCGCACCTCCGAGATCGCAAACGTGGCCGTGCGCTCGGCGATGACCACATCGCAGGCGGCGGCGACGCCCGTGCCGCCGCCCACGCAGGCACCGTGCACGAGCGCGATCGTGGGTTTCGAAAGCCCGTCCAGGCCTCTTACCGCGCCACCGGTGAGGCGTGAGGCGGCAAGATTCGCCTCGGGCGTGTCGCGGCTGACCGCCTGCAACCAGCCGAGATCGGCGCCGGCCTGAAAATGCCTACCCTTGCCACGCAGCACGAGCACGCGCACCGCCGGGTCGTCGGCCAGACGATGAACATGGGCGGCCAACGCCCCGAGCATCGCGCCGTCGTAGGCATTGTTGACCGCCGGACGATTCAGCGAGAGCGTCGCGACGCCGCGGCCGTCGACCTCGCAAAGCACGGTGGATTCGGACATCGGGTTCTCCTGATCGCGGCGCCGGCCGCACGCGCTGTGCAAGCGTGCCGGCATGGGAAAGGGTGCGTACGCGGGCCGCACATCGGCATCCGCACACGGCTCGTGACAGTCAGCCCGCGGTCCAACCACCGTCCACCATCAGCGCGGTGCCGGTGACCAGCGCCGCCGCATCGCCGGCCAGATAGACGATGGCGCCCATCACATCCTCGATCTCGCCGAGGCGGTCGAGCTTGATCTTGGAACGGATCCAGGCCACCCGCTCGGCATTGGCGAAGGTGGACGCGGTCAGGGGTGTGCGGATGAAGGTCGGGCACACGGTGTTGATGCGGACGTTGTGCTGACCCCACTCGATCGCCATCGCCTTGATCATGCCCTCGAGGCCGTGCTTGGACGCGCAGTAGACGGCGCGATCGATGCCGCCGACGTGCCCCATCTGCGACGACACATGGATGATGGAGCCGGCTCGGCCGGCCTCGATCATGCCCCGGGCCGTGTGCACCGACAGGAAGTAGGCGCCGCGCAGATTGACGTCCATCACGGCCTGGTAATCGCGCCAGTCGGTTTCCAGCGCCGGCCCGTGACGCGCGATGCCGGCCGAGTTGACCACGACGTCGAAGGCCGCCTGCGCGGCCAACGCGCCGGTTAGGCTGTCGGGATCGCCAATGTCCACGATCAGCGACTCGGCGCTGGCGCCGGCCGCATGCAAGGCCTCGACCAGCGCGTCGAGTGGCTCTCGGTTGCGCGCCGCGCACACGACGTGCGCGCCAGCCTGCGCGAGCGCAACGGCGCAGCCCAGGCCGATGCCGCCGCTTGCGCCCGTGACGAGTGCCCGACGGCCGTCGAGCCGCATCGACGGCGTGCGCGGCAGCGAAGTGGCCTCAGCCGCGATGTCGACGCGGGTCATCACGAGGCTGCCGACGGCTCGGCCGCGCTGCCGTACGGCACGTCGCGATGGCCGTAGCGGCGCACGCGGATATTGCACTGCTCGGCGTGGCCGACGAAGCCCTCCAGCATGCACAGGCGCGAACCGACCTCGCCGATCATGGCGGCCGCCTCGTCGGTGACGATGCGCTGATACGAGTGGGTCTTCAGGTATTTGCCCACCCACAGACCGCCGGTGTATCGGCCGGCGCGGCGGGTGGGCAGGGTGTGGTTGGTACCGATGACCTTGTCACCGTTGGACACGTTGGTGCGCGGGCCCAGAAACAGCGCGCCGTACGAATGCATGTGTTCGAGAAACCAGTCGTCGCGATCGGTCATCACCTGCACGTGTTCGAACGCATAGTCGTTGGCGACGTCGAGCATCTCCTGGTAGCCATCGCAGACGATCACCTCGCCGTAGTTCTGCCAGCTCCTGGCCGCGGTGTTCGCGGTGGGCAGGATGCCCAACAGGCGGTCGACCTCGGCCAGGGTCTGCCGCGCCAGCGTCTCGGAGTTGGTGATCAGCACCGCCGGCGAATCGTAGCCGTGCTCGGCCTGGCCGAGCAGATCGGTCGCGCAAAGCTCGGCATCGACGGTGTCGTCGGCGATGATCATGGTCTCGGTGGGCCCGGCGAACAGGTCGATGCCCACGCGCCCGAACAACTGCCGCTTGGCCTCGGCCACGAAGGCATTGCCCGGCCCGATCAGCATGTGCACCGGCTCGATGGTCTCGGTGCCCAGCGCCATCGCGCCCACCGCCTGGATGCCGCCGAGCACGTAGATCTCGTGCGCGCCGCCCAGGTGCATGGCGGCGATCACGGCCGGGTTCGGTTCGCCCTTGAACGGCGGCGTGGCGGCCACGATGCGCGGCACGCCGGCGACATTGGCCGTCAGCACCGACATGTGCGCAGAGGCCACCATCGGGAACTTGCCGCCCGGCACGTAGCAGCCCACCGAACGCACCGGGATGTTCTTGTGGCCGAGGATCACGCCCGGGTGGGTCTCGATCTCGATGTCGGTCATCGATGCCCGCTGCGCCTCGGCGAAGCGGCGCACCTGCGCCTGCGCGAAGCGGATGTCGGCCATGTCGCGGTCGGACACCTTGCGGATCAGCGCCTCGATGTCGGTCTCGGACAATCGGAACGACGGCGGCGAGTAGCCATCGAACTTCTCGGCCAGCTCGCGCACGGCGGCATCGCCGCGCGCCTCGATGTCGGCCAGGGTGGTGGCCACGGTCGAACGCACCTTGGCGTCGTCGTCGGCGCGCTCGGCCTGGGTCAGGGCGGATTTCAGATGTCGCATGGCTCTCGTCCGGAAGTTCAGCCTTGCGAGTGTACTCAAGCCGCCCGCCACTCGCGCCGTCGTGCATGCGTCTCGCGCCCTGCGACGGCAAGCGGGCGCAAACCCGTTGCTCCGAGCGATCGGCGCATCGTCAGCGACCGCGTGCCGGCGCGAGCGCCTCCACCACCTGCCAGAGCAAACGATTGTCCAGGCCGCGATCGAGCGACAGCGCGAGCCGGTGACGGTAGTAGGGACTCAGATCCAGGCCGACCCCCAGGCCGACGATGCGCAGGCCGTCACGCCCGTCGTAGCGATCGACGGTATCGGCCAGATGAGCGTCGAGCAACTCGTCGCGATTGCAGCGCCGTGTGGCGCTTTCCATCGGCGAGCCGTCCGACAGCACGGCAAGCACCCGGCGCTGCGCCGGCCGCGCCAGCGCTCTGTCGGCCGCCCACTGCAAGGCCTCGCCGTCCACGCCCTCGCGAAAGAGGTCGGGCTTGAGCAACGCACCCAGCGCCCGCCGTCTGCGCCGCAGTCGATCGTCCGCCCCTTTGAAGACCAGATGCCGCAATTCGGCGAGCCGACCGGGATCGGCCGGCTGCCCCGCCCGCTGCCAGTCACGCGCCGCCCGGCCGCCGTTCCAGCTGCGCGTGGTGAAGCCGAGGATCTCGGTCTGCAGACCGGCCAGCTCGGCAGCGCGTGCGAACACCTCGACCAGGGTGCCGAGCTCGGGCGCCAGCGCGCGCATCGAACCGCTGCAATCGATTAGAAAGGTCAGTAGCGCATCGGCGCGCGGTGGCGCATCGACGAGCCGGAACACGCGCCGCTCACCGGGCGTCGTGACGATGCGCGACAGCCGCCGGCCGTCGACCACGCCCTCTTCCTGCTCGGCGATCCAGTCTTCGGGCACCGGTTCGGCCAGCCGGGCGTGCAGCTCGCGCGCCAGCCTTGGCACACTGACCGGCTGCGCGCGCAGGCGTGCGTCCAGCAACGCGCGGAACTCGGTCAGTTCGGCGCCACGCACGAGCGTGACCGGGTCACACTGCTCGTCGTACGCGGCCGTGAACACCCGGTAGCCGCCCTCGCCGCGCGCACGCGCGCCGCCCTCGAGCGCATCGGCCGGCGCCGTGCCCTCGCCCTGCTCGTCAAAGTCCAGCCACAACGAAAACGCGCCGGCGGCATCGGCAGCCGTGTCGGTCTCACGGCGCGTCGCGTCGACCATTGTCACCCGCTCGGCGATCATCCGCGCGATGGCCACGGCATGCATGCCATAGGCCCGCTGGCTGCCGACGTGGGCGCGCAGACCGGCGATGTCCGCCGCGAACACCGGCCCCAGTTCGGCACGAATCGCCTCTGTGCGCCCCGAGAGGTGCTCGGGAATCGGCTCACCCACCACCTGCGCCCGGCACATCAGCGCAATCGTCATGATCAGCAGCCCGCCCTCGGAATCGAATAGCCCGGCGCGCTCGTAGGCGTCACGCCAGGCCGAGAATCGCCGGCTCATGTTCGAACGCACACCCGGCCAGCAGGCGGGCACACGCGCCTCGACCCGGAACAGCTCCAGGACCTCGAACACCATGCGATTGATCGGCTGACGCGGCGCAAGCAGCCGGTGCAGGGCTTCGTCGGACTCGCGCAGGCGCTGGGCGACCGCGTCGGTCAGGCCTCGGTGGTCGGACAGCGACGCGTCGGATTCGTCGAGCACGAGATGCGGCGCGCCCGCCGCCAGGGCGCGCCGGCCGAGGTGCAGCCGCGCGCCACGAAAACGCAGCTCGCGCGCGCCGCTGAGAGCGCGTGCGGCCGCGGCGGTGGTCTCCTCGACCCAGGTTCGGTCGCGGCCACTCATCGAAACGAGCGCATCTGGTCAGGGGACTCGGCCGTTCGAAGGCCGCGACGCGTGGTCGCCAGGCGGTTTCGGGCCAGCCCCCGCCTCTGACGCGACGCCATCGGGGCGCTCATTCGCGCTCCGTGACCTCGAAACCGGTCAGCGATCGATCGAAGCATCGCTGGTAATACTCGGCCACGATCGGTTGCTCGGCCGGATCGCACTTGTTCAGGAACGACAGCCGGAACGCCTGATCGAGGTCCGGGAAGATCGCCAGGTTCTCGGCCCAGGTAATGACCGTGCGCGGCGACATCAGGGTCGACAGGTCGCCGAGTTCGAAGCCCTTGCGGGTCAGCGCAGCCACCGCCACCATCGCGGCGACCGTGTCGCGGCCCTCGGGCGAGTCGAGCTGCGGCGCGCGCGCGAGCACGATCGCCGCCTCGCGCTGCGGCGGCAGATAGTTGAGCGTGGCGACGATGTTCCAGCGGTCGAGTTGCGCATGGTTGAGCATGCGCGTGCCGTGATAGAGCCCGGTCAGATTGCCCAGACCCACGGTATTGCTGGTGGCGAACAACCGGAACGCCGGATGCGGGGTCAGCACACGGTTCTGATCGAGCAGGGTCAGACGACCGTCGCGCTCGAGCAGCCGCTGGATGACGAACATCACGTCCGGGCGCGCGGCATCGTATTCGTCGAACACCAGCGCGATGGGCCGGGTGACCGACCACGGCAGGATGCCGGGCACGAACTCGGTGACCTGGCGACCGTCGCGCAGCAGGATCGCATCGCGGCCGATCAGATCCAGGCGGCTGATGTGGCCATCGAGGTTGACCCGCACGCACGGCCAGTTCAGGCGCGCGGCCACCTGCTCGACGTGGGTGCTCTTGCCGGTGCCGTGCATGCCTTGCACGAGCACACGCCGGTTGTTGGCGAACCCGGCCAAGATGGCCAGGGTCACGGCGGGCTCGAAACTATAGACGGGGTCGACCTCGGGCACGTGCTCGTCGACCGTCGAGAAGGCCGGAACCCGCAGATCGCTGTCGATTCCGAACACCTCGCGCACGGCTACGAGCCGGTCCGGAGCGGCGGGAAGATCGGTGGGGTCGAGCGTCATGGCAAAGCACCGGCAGGGGGGAGACGATCCCGAACATAGCGGCTCGGACCGATACCCGGCGACAAAGCCCCGGGTTTTTCGAAACGAATCGTTCCGTTTTTTATCGATGACGATTGCCGCTGTCGAGCTTTTTCACTAGATTGCCAGATTCGACCGATCGCGCGCCCGCCAGCGTCCAACCCGCGCCCGACTCCCTCGGGCGGTTCTGCTGCACCGGCATTGCGGCTGTCGTCGCCCGTGCGACCAGCGTCCGTCCCTGCGTCTTGCGGCCGTCCGGACAGCCCCCGGCCGATGCCCGGGGTCACGATCGGTGGCACCCACACTACCGCGGCCAGCAATCATGCTCGCCGCGGCCTCTTGCTTGGAGATCCCCGAATGTCCGATCACAAAGCGCGCACCGTCGTCAGCGGCGTGCAGAAGATGACCCCCTCCGAGGCCTTCGTCGAAACCCTGGTCGCCAACGACGTGACCACCATGTTCGGCATCATGGGCTCGGCCTTCATGGATGCAATGGATATCTTCGCGCCGGCCGGCATCAACCTGATTCCGGTGGTGCACGAGCAGGGCGGCGCGCACATGGCCGACGGCTACGCGCGCGTCAGTGGCCGCCACGGCGTGGTCATCGGCCAGAACGGCCCCGGCATCAGCAACTGCGTGACCGCGATCGCGGCCGCCTACTGGGCGCACAGCCCGGTGGTGATCGTCACGCCAGAGACCGGCACCATGGGTCAGGGCCTCGGTGGCTTCCAGGAGGCCCAGCAGTTGCCGATGTTCCAGGAATTCACCAAGTATCAGGGGCATGTCAACAATCCGGCCCGCATGGCGGAGTTCACGGCGCGCTGCTTCGATCGCGCAATGTCCGAAATGGGGCCGACCCAGCTCAACATTCCACGCGACTACTTCTATGGCGAGATCGACTGCGAGATCCCCCGTCCGATGCGGCTCGATCGCGGCCCCGGCGGCAACGAATCGCTGAACCGCGCGGCCGACCTGCTCGCCCAGGCCAAGTTCCCGGTCATCGTATCGGGCGGCGGCGTGGTCATGGCCGACGGCATCGATCAGTGCAAGTCGTTGGCCGAGCGCCTGGGCGCGCCGGTGGTCAACAGCTATCTGCACAACGATTCGTTCCCGGCCAGTCATCCGCTCTGGTGCGGCCCGCTCGGCTATCAGGGCTCGAAAGCGGCCATGAAGCTGATCTCGCAGGCGGACGTGGTCATCGCTCTCGGTACCCGCCTGGGCCCGTTCGGCACCCTGCCCCAGCACGGTCTCGACTACTGGCCCAAGAACGCCAAGATCGTGCAGATCGACGCCGATCACAAGATGCTCGGTCTGGTGAAGAAGATCGATGTGGGCATCTGCGCCGATGCCAAGGCGGCGGCTCAGGCGCTGCTCGAGCGCCTCGCGAACCGCGAGCTGGCCTGCGATGCCAACAAGGCCGAGCGCGCCAGCAAGATCGCCGACGAGAAGAAGGCGTGGGAGAAGGAACTCGACGAATGGACCCACGAGAAAGATCCGTTCAGCCTCGACATGATCGAGGAAGCCAAAAACGAACCGGGCAACTGGCTGCACCCGCGCCAGGTGCTGCGCGAACTCGAGAAGGCGATGCCGGCCGAGGTCATGGTCTCCACCGACATCGGCAACATCAACTCGGTGGCCAACAGCTACCTGCGTTTCGAGCGCGGCCGCTCGATGCTCGCGCCGATGAGCTGGGGCAACTGCGGCTATGCCTTCCCGACCATCGTCGGCGCAAAGGTGGCCGCGCCCGAGCGGCCGGCGATCTCCTACGCCGGCGACGGCGCCTGGGGTATGAGCTTCGGTGAGATCCTCACCTGCGTGCGCCACGACATCCCGGTCACGGCCGTGGTGTTCCACAACCGCCAGTGGGGCGCCGAGAAGAAGAACCAGGTCGACTTCTACAACCGCCGCTTCGTGGCCGGCGAGCTCGACAGCCCGAGCTTCGCGGGCATCGCCAAGGCGATGGGTGCCGAGGGCATCGTGGTCGACAGGCTCGAAGATGTCGGCCCCGCCCTGAAGCGCGCGGTCGACATGCAGATGAACCAGCGTAAGACCTGCATCGTCGAGATCATGTGCACGCGCGAACTCGGCGACCCGTTCCGCCGCGATGCTCTGCGCAAGCCGGTGCGCCTGCTCGACAAGTACAAGGACTACGTTTGAACGGCATCGCCGGCGGCCCCGGCTCCGCTTCCGGCGCGGCGCGCCGGCGCGCGGTGGACTGGGGCGACCCGTGGAATTGATCCTCGTTCGCCACGCCCTGCCGGTGCGCAGCGACATCAGCTCCGATCCCGAGCTGTCGGCGCAGGGTCGCCAACAATCCGCGCGGCTCGCGGACTGGCTGGCGGGCGAACGCTTCGATGCGCTGTTCTCGAGCCCGATGCGCCGCGCGCTCGAAACCGCCGAACCGCTGCGCGCGCGGCTCGGCCTGCCACTGGCCACGGACGAGCGTCTGTCCGAGTTCAACCGCCACAGCGGAGCCTACGTGCCGGTCGAAGAACTCAAGGTCGGCAACCCCGCCGCGTGGCAGGCGCTGCGCGACGGCGCGGGGGTCGACATGGTCGCCTTCCGTACCAGTGTGGCCGCGGCTCTCGAGGCGATCATCGCTGCACACCCGGGCGGCTCGGTGGTGGTCTTCTGCCACGGCGGGGTCATCAACATCTGGGCCACGCACATCCTGGCTCTGCCCCCACGCCTGTTTTTTGCACCCGGCTACACCAGCATCAACCGCTTCCAGTGCTCGCGCAGCGGCCACCGCTCGCTGGTCAGCCTGAACGAGACCGCGCATCTGCGCGGCGCGGCCTGACGTAAGATCGCGTCCGTCGGGACGGCGCCCGGACGCGACCGTCCATCCGAATCGCAACGGAGCAGGATCGATGACAGAAACCTCTCACCCGGCCGTCGACCCGTCCGCCCTGCACCCGGTCGCCGTCGTCGGCGCCGGCGCGGTGGGCTGTTACTACGGCGGCATGCTGGCCCGCGCCGGCGTGCCGGTCACGCTGATCGCGCGCGCCGCCCATGTCGACGCGATCAACGATGCCGGCTTGCGTCTGCAGGCGCAGAGCTTCGACGAGCAGGTGCAGGTCGGCGCGGACACCGAACTGGCGGCCGCCGCCAACGCGCGCCTCGTGCTGTTCTGCGTCAAGACCCGTGACACCGAGAGCACGGCCCAGGCACTGGCGCCCATCCTCGCCCCCGACGCCATCGTGCTCGATCTGCAGAACGGCGTCGACAACGTTCGCCGCATCCAGACATATCTGCCCAATCCCGTGCTGGCCACGGTGGTCTACGTGGCGGCGTCCATGGCGGGCCCGGGCCACCTGCGCCACGCCGGCGGCGGCAGCCTGGTGATCGGCGAGAGCCGGCAGCCCGATGCCCGTCCCGCGGCGCTCGCACCCGGGGTCTCGACGGCCATCGCCGAGTTGATGGAAGCGGCCGGCATCGGCTGCCGCCTGAGCGACAATATCGACGGCGAACTCTGGAGCAAATTCCTGATCAACTGTTCGTTCAATGCGGTCTCGGCACTGGGCCGATCACGCTACGGACGGATGGCGGCGAGTCCGGCCATGATGGCCGTGATGAACCGCGCCGCGCTCGAGGTGGTGGCGGTCGCCAGGGCGCTGGGCATCACGATGCCGGAAACCGACCCCCTCAAGATCGTCGCACGTGCCGGGCAATCGATGGCCCAGGCCACCTCCAGCACCGAACAAGACATCGGCATGGGTCGACCAACCGAGATCGACGATCTCAACGGCTACCTGGTGACCAAGGGCGGCGAACTCGGCGTGGACACACCGGTGAACCAGACGCTGCACGCACTGGTGAAACTGCGCGAGGCGGTGCGTCTGGAAGAAAACCGCTGATGCGGGCGCTCAGCGCGGCATGCAGGCAAATTTGACCCGCGCGCTGACCGTCACCGGTGCCCTGCCCTGCACCTTGTAGCGGCAGTGGGTCGGATCGTAGCTGAACCACCGGATCATCTCGGCGTCGTGCGCCTCGCATCGCTCGGCCGCCATCTCGCGCATCAAGGCAGCGTGCTCGAAATGCGCGTCGCGGCACTCGATCACCTCATAAGTGGCCGCGTGCTCGAAGCTCAGCGTGTCCTGCGACGGTTGGGCCAGAACTGGCGGCACGGCGGCGAGCGTGGCGGCGAGCCAGCAGGCGATTGGCAGTCGTCGAACCTCGGTCATCGTTCACGTCTCCGGTTCGTGCCATGGTAGCGGCCCGCGCCCGGCCGAGGTCGTCGCCAACGCCGCATCGCCGAGAGACGTACGGATGTCAGCGACGAACGGCCGCTATCATGCGGGCTACGAAATCGCCCAGGAGTGCATGCCGATGATTCGCCCGATGGCAGGCCTGCCGTTGCTGGCAATGGCCGCGCTGGCCGCTTGCGGCACCTACGTGTGGAAGCATCCCACCAAAGACCAGGCGGCCTTCCACGCCGACAAGCTCGACTGCGAGCAGCGTGCGCTGACGATGTACCCGGTCACGATCGTGCAGACGCAGGCGCAAGCCGGCTACGAAAAGCCCCGATCCACGCGCTGCGAAACCCGCGAGGGCGTGACCACCTGCGAATCCACATCACGCAGCTACGTGCCGCCGAAGATCGAGACGCGCGACGTCAATGCCAACAATCGCGCGCGCGCCATCGACGCGTGTCTCGGTGCGGCGGGCTGGTCGCGCGAGCGCGAATGACCGCGAACGCGCGCCTTCTCCGTCCAAGACCAGCCTCGCTCTACTTGTCGATGTTTTCCGGCAGGATGCGACTGCTCTGAAAGCGGTTGGCCAGAATCCAGCGGTTGATCGGCGTGGTGCTCGCGCCCGAGCGGTAGTAGCGCAAGGTGTTGTAGAACAGGTAGACCTGGTCGCCGACCTTCTCGGCCGTCGTGACCTGGAAGTTGTCCCAGTCATACTTGGCGATCGTGACCACACCGCCGCTGTACCACGCGCGATCCTCCTGGCGCGTTTGCTTGTCGGCATTGATCACCATCCGCTGCCATTGGTAGCCGTACTTCTCGCCCGACAGGACGTCGGCGGCGATCTTCATCAACTCGGTACTGTCGCTGGCCGCCTTGGGCATGCGCACCTCGGAGAGCATGGTCTCGTAGAGCCCGGCGATCTTGCGCTCGTAGCCGTCGAGTAGCGCGAGCACCCTCTCGCCGTCGGCCGCCGGCGGCTGACCGAGCGCCGCATCGATGATGCGGCCGTTGTCGACCGCCTGGCGGGCCGTGCGAATCGTGGCCATGTGCTTGTCGTAGTCGCCCTCACCGAGCAGATTGTTGCGAATCTTGTCCTTGTCGGCCGGGGTCAGGTTGGCGACGAAAGCGAGCGAGCTGCCCTCGAGCTGGCCGAGCGGCTCGTAGATCTTGCGGCGCGTCTGCTCGACGGCATCTTTGATCGCGCGATTGGCCTTGCCACCGATCAGACCACCAAGCGCATTTTGCGTGAGCATGCCGTGCTGATCGGTGGTGGCTCGAACATGCGTGAGCCAGTCGTGGTCCTTCTGAGCGGCGGCCGCGAAGCTGCGGATATATTCGGCCCAGGCCTTGGCGCGCTCGGGCTCGTAGGGCGGCTCCAGTGGCTTGGGCAACTGCTCGGCCGTGTAACGGCCCTCCATCGCAGCGACCTGCGCGGGAATGTCGCCCAGGGCCTCGTAAGTGGCAATGGCGTCGGCTTCGACCTGGTCGTACTGCGCGACGATTTTTGGTAGTTGCTCGATCAGCGGCGCAACCTCGGCGTCATCGGCAAACGGTTCGAACTGCACCAGATTGTTGCCAAGACCATCGAGACGCTGTCGCCAGACATTGCGTTCACGCTCGAAGTGCAGCGACTTGGGTTCGATCCTGTCCAGGTTGGCCTGCACGTTCGCGAAGTCGCGCTTCAAGCGACTCAGCTTGACCTTGTGATGAGAAGACATCTGCGCGGGGGCCGGCGCTGCGGCGCTCGCCGCGGCGGCACCGGTCGTCGACGGGCGCGCACCCGTGGCGCCGGCGGCATTGCCCGCCCCGGCCGGGCGTGCCGCACCGCGAGCCTGAGCCGGCGCGGCGCCCGGCTCGGGGGCAGGCGGTTTCGCAGCCGCCGCCGGCCGGACCGGCGGCGCGGCAGCCGCCGGCGGGTTCGTCAACGACTGCAGCTGCGCCCGATAGTCGTCGATGCGCTTGCGCGCCGCCGCATAGCTGGGATGATCCGTATTGGACGACTGGGCGAGCCGCTGCTCGGCCATGGCCAGGCTGCGCTCGAGACGAACGATGCTCGACTTTCGCGAGGCGCTCAGTCCGGGCAGCTGTGACGCGATGCGATCCAGATCGTAGACGGCCGCCGCGATCGCGCGGTCGGCCGCTTCCTGTGCGGTCACCGAACCCGTAAGAAGCGCTCCGGCGACCGCCGTCACGGCGACGGCCAGGCGCATCGTCGTGGCGCGCGAGGCGCGCAGCGGCTCGGCATCGGCACAGCCGCGGACATGACGGCGGGGGCAACGAAACATTTCGATCTCCAGGCATGCGCCCCCTCGGGCGGGGGCGTTCGATGTCGATGCCGGCACGCGTCGTCCGGCTCAGCCCCACCTCTACCGGCATCAGCCGGTGATGGGAACGGCACATAATCTGCTCGCTGCGGAGTCTGCCCGACCCGGCTCGACCAGGCCATCCCAGGGATGCGCGAGCGCGCGCTCAGCGCATGCGTGCGGCGCAGACGCCCTCGACCAACCGAAAGGTGCCGAGCACCTCGAAGTCGATCTGGCCGGTGGGCTCGTGATACCAGCGCACCACGACCGGCTTGCAATCCTGACAATAGGGCTGCGGCTGCGAAACGATCTCGGCCTCGCCGAAGCGGCGGGCGCGCACGCGTAGCTCGGCCCCGGCGAACACGGGAGAGCGATGCGCGCAGCGGGCCGGCGCCTGCGATACGGCAACGGACAGCTCTCCCTTGTCGCCAACCTTGCGGGCCGAGCGCTGATGTACGAGCAGCCGCTTCTCGGTCTCGATGCGCAAGTGCACTGCCGCCGGCAGGCTGATGCCGCCGGCCGCGCGCACCTGCAGCTGCGCGGTGTCACCGGCGTTCAGATCGGGCAGTCGCGCGATGATGGTGTGGTCACTCCAGTCCTCGATCATCAACGCGATCTTCGGGCCATGCTCGTAGTCGGCGGTAACTTCGCAGTGCGGGCATGCACGGCCGAAGTCGCGGCCCTGGATCACGATCCGGTCGGCGCTCTCGACGCCAATCGTCGTGATGTGGGGGCCGGACGTCGCCGGTGCCGGAGCCGCCAGCGGCTGTAGGCTGATCAGCATCGCGATCAGAAGCATCAGCGATCGCCAAGCCAACCCACGCCCGGCAGCGACGGACGCGCCGCCGGATCGCATGGGCGAGCCGAAGATGGTCGTGCCAAGCATTCGAGCGGCCTGCGAGTGTCTCGTTGACGATATGCGGCGCGCGGGGAGGCGTGCCTGCGATCAATCGGGTTTTTGGCACTCTAGATCGCGGGCTCGGGGCCTCCCATCCCACGTACATGGGATCGGCAATGCCCACCTTAGATACGCTTGGCGGGAGCCTGCAAGGGGATGCGCAACATCACGCAAGTTCCGGGCTCGGCCGGCACGATACGCAACTCTGCACCGATCGCGCCCGCGCGCCGCCGCATGTTGCCCATGCCACGGCCGCCGCCATGGGTGCCGCGCGCCAGACCGACACCGTCGTCGATCACCGCCACCCAGATTGCATCCTCGGTGGCAGCAGGTATGGCGTCGTCGGCGAGCGCCAGGGTCGGCGCGGGCGACGACACGTTCGTGTCGGCGCGCTCGTCGGCGGCGTCGCTGCCCGCAACCGGCTGGCCGTCGAGGCGGTGGGTCAGCGCCGCCTGCTGGGACAGGCGCGCCGCCTCGGCGACGCGGCGCAGACGATCGCTTCCGTCGGGCTCCGGGCCTACCGCGAGCACGATGCGCAACCGGCTCGCCTGCGCGTGCTTGAGCACATTGTTGATCGCCTCCTGCACGACGCGCATCACCTGCAGCACGCCGGTCGCACCCAGCCAATCGGGTGTCTGCGCATCTCCGACCGCCCACTCGATGCGCATGCCCGCCGCCCGCAGCTTGGGCTCGATCCGGGTTCGCATGTTCGCGAGCACGTTGCCGATGTCGCCGTCGACCGGATCCAGAGAATCGATCATCAGGCGCAGATCGGCGATCGCCTCGCGCAGGGACTCGGCGAGCAGATCGGAATTGGTCTGGCCGGCCTGCACCATGGCGAGGGTCGAGATCAAAGTGCCGCCCAAGCCATCGTGCATATCGGTCATCAGTCGCGAGCGTTCCTCGAGCAGGGCGCGCTCGGTTTCCAGCCGGACCAGACGCGCGTGCTTGATCGCGAGTTCCTGCTCGCGTTCGCGTACGCGCTCCTCGAGCTTCAGGTTCATGGTTTCGATCGCGCTCAACACCCGACCGAATCGCAGCGTCAGATGACCGCCGAACACGACCATGATCAGTACCGAGCCGTAGGGCATCAGGTAGCCGTGCGAGCGCACCCAGATGCCGGTGACGACCAGCCAGTCGTGCAGGCCCAGCACCAGCGGGAAGGAGCCGGCGGCCACCATCCCCGCCTTGATCGCGCTGGGCTCGCGCAACAGGCTGCGGCCCATCAGCAGGAACGGATAGCAGGCGATCAGCATCGCGGCCGTGTCCGTGACCGGCGCAGCCCACTGATGAAAGAACTCCAGGCGCAACAGTGCGATCGGCAGCAGGGCCGCAGATGTCAGCAATGCCCAGGCGCCGATGCGACGCTCCAGCGCCCGATCGTGTCGATCCACGAAGCGGAAAACGAACAATGCCACGGAGTAGACGAAGCACACGAGCGTGGCGTGCCAGAACCATTCGAGCCAGGGATTGACGCTGTCGGGTCTCGCCAGTAGCGGATACAGGTCGTGCATGGCCCAGGTCAGCATCATCGCCGCGAACCAGCCGAACACCGTGTCCTGGCGCCGCCAGAACCACAACAGGCCGGTCAACGCGCTCACCGCGACCATCATCGCGACGATGATGCGCAGCGAATCGACGCGTACCAGGTCGACCCACTGATGGGCGTCGAACAATACGGAGTACGGACCGAGCCGGACCGGGCCCAGGAAGCCGTTGCCGGGTCGATCGGCCATCACCTGGATCGCGATCCGGTTGACCCCGGGCGTCAGCATGCCATTGGCCACCCGCCGCAGCACCGAGGCACTGACATTGCGGAATCGGGCGTCGGCCTCGAGACCACCGGCCAGCGCCAGTCCGTTGACGAACACACGCGCATCATGGGACACACGCGGCAGCCACACGCCCCAGGCCCGATCCGGCGCCACCGTCAGATCGATATCGAACAGATACCAGCCGATGCGCCCGCCGTCACGCGCTCGCCAGTCGTGCGGCAGGACGACGGGCCGGGCCAGCGCCGGCCGGTCGCCGCCGATCGACAGATCGGCCCGCGGATCCGCCTCCTGCTGCATGACGAACAGACCCGATTCCAGCGTCAGCCAACGCTCGTCGTCCATCGGACTCATGACCTGCCAGAGAGCCCAGGCCAGCAGCATCGCCGGCAGCAGGCTGACCAGCAACCAGACACAACATGGCGCCGCGCGCGGCCCGGCTCGCCGCTCGAGCCAGGCTCGCAGACGATCAGGCCTGAGGTTCGACACGGATCAGTCCCAGTTGCATGGCTTCGAACACCGCCTCGCCACGCGATCGGACGGCGAGCTTGCGATAGATGTTCTTGATGTGCGTGGTGACCGTATGCACCGAGATGCCGAGTGCCGAGGCGATCTCGTCGTACGAAAAACCCTTGGCAATCTGCTGTAGCACGGCTGTCTCGCGTTCGGTCAACAGTGCTTTGTCGCCCGGCGCGGGCACGGGGTTCACCACCTCGGGCGAACGGCGCGCGCCCGGCGCGAGCCGACGCAGCACATGACGGGCGATCGAGGGGCTGATCGGCGAGCCGCCGGCAATCAACTGCCGAATGGCCGCGAGCACATCGGCATCGTCTCCGTCCTTGAGCAGATAGCCAGTGGCGCCGGCCTCGATCGCCCGCAACACATGGCCCTCGTCGGCGAATACGGTCAGCACGGCGATCTCGGCCCCTGGCACCGCAGCCGCGAATTCGGCGATCAGGTCGATACCCGATCCGTCGGGCAGACCGAGGTCTGTGAGCAGGACGTCGGGCCGCCCGGCCCGCAGTGCCTGGCGCGCCTGTGCGAGCGACTCGGCAGCGGCCAGCAGGGAAAGATCGGGCGCCGCCGACACCAGGGTGGCGAGGCGCATCCGTGTCGCCGGATCGTCCTCGACCACCAATACGCTCTTGACCGCCATTACCCTCGCCTCCCTCGCCGAGCCCCGACCCGTCCTTCGACGGCTCCGAAGCCAGCAGCCCCGCCCTGATCGGGGTAGGACCGCGTTTAACGAATGTTGGCAGTTTTCCGCGGCCTGTAACACCCGGTTTTTCGGTCAACGGCCCAGGGAATTCCCCTATGCCAAACGCCGTAAAGCTAGCCGACCGACATGGCTCGGCTACCCGGATCAGACGATTCTGGCGCCTGACGCGGCGGCTGTCGGTGCGCCAATACCGGTATCGCGGCTTTTCGAGGCTATTTCTTCCTGCGTCCGCGGGTCGCGGCGCCGGCCGGCACCGCGACCCCCAGTTGGCGGGCGAAGCCGCGATTCCAGGTCGGACTGATCACGATCTCGTTGATGCAGACATGGGCGGGAGCGGTTGCGACATGGGCGATCGTGCGCGCCAGATCGTCGGACTGCAGCATGCGCGCGCGGTCCGCCGCGGAGACCGGCACCGGCCGCTTGTCCAGGATCGGAGTGGCCACCTCGCCCGGGCAGATGACGGTCGAGCGGATGCCGTTCACGAATTCCTCCATGTTCAGGCTGTACGACATCGCGACCACCGCATGCTTGGACGCGGTATAGGCCGGGCCGGACAAAGGGCTCACGAAGCGGCCCGCCCAGGACGCCGTATGAATCAGCACGCCGTTGCGCTGGCGACGCATGACCGGCAAGGCCGCGATCACGCAATAGAAGGCGCCCGACAGGTTCGCCCCCATGACCTGATCGACCGAATCCGGCGACAGTCGTGACCAGGCACGCTCGAGAACATTGACGCCGGCGTTGTTGACCACGATGTCCAGCCTGCCGAAGCGCTTGTCGATCGCGGCGACGATGCGCCGGGCGGTGGCGGCGCGCGCCAGGTCGCCGGCCTGTACCCACGCCGTCCCACCGCTCGCCTCGATCGCCGCCGCCACCACCTGCAGCGGCTCCTTGCGCCGGCCGGTCAGCACCACGGTCGCGCCCAGCGCGGCCAGCGCATGCGCGCTCGCCTCGCCGATGCCCGAGCCCGCACCGGTGATCCAGGCCACCTGTCCCTCTAATGTCGACATCGCTCTACCCCTCTGGTCGTTGAAAGTGATCTCGCATCCGCACACGGTCGGCACGGCGCGCGCAACGACGGCGGCCGAAACGCTGCCCGCGCGTCGGAGCTTGTGCACGGCGGGCATCGCCGGGCAAGGCGTTTCGATATGATCGAGCCCGATGAACAAGACGATCGTCGCCATGATCATGTCCTTGCCGGCCCTGGCCGCTGGCGCGCGCAAGGATAGCAAGCGGACGTGCCCGACCGGCAAGGCATGGCTGGTCTCGTTTGCGACCACGCTGGCATTGCTCGCACCCGGGGTGGCCAGCGGTGCCGACGTGTCTGCGAATGCGGCCGCGCCGACACCGATCGCGGTCCAGACCCGCGAGGTACCGCCGTTCGCATACCGCGATGCCGACCGCAACTGGCACGGCATAGCGGTCGACCTGTGGAACGCGATAGCAGCCGATCTCGGACTCGACAGCCATTACGAGCCGATCACGCTCGATGCCCTGCTCGAGGGCCTGACCGACGGTCGCATCGCGGTTGCGGTAGGAGCGCTGTCGGTGACGGCCGAACGGGAAGCGCAGTTCGATTTCTCGCACCCCTATTACCGCGCCACCCTGGGCGTGGCCGTGCCGGACGAGCGTATCGATGGCTGGCAACGCTTTCTGCGCGCGGTCAGCTCACCGACGTTTCTCGGCGCGGTTACTGCCCTGTTGACGTTGCTCGCCACGGTCGGCGCGCTGGTATGGCTGGCCGAGCGGCGCCACAACAGCCAGTTCCCCCACGATCTGGCCAACGGCGTCGGCGCGGGTATCTGGTGGTCGAGCGTCACGATGACGACGGTCGGTTACGGCGACAAATCGCCAATCACGTTTCGTGGCAGGCTGATCGCCATGATCTGGATGTTCACGAGCCTGATCATCGTCTCGACCGTCACCGCGAGTCTGACCGCATCGTTCACGGTCGACGCATTGAGCACCACGATCGAGAGCGAGTCCGAACTGGCCAGCGTGCGCAATGGCACCGTGGCCGGCTCGACCAGCGAGATCCGCCTGAATGCGCGCGGCATCCGCCCGCGCTTGTACCCGTCGCTCGAGATGGCGCTGGCCGCACTGGCGGCCGGCGAGATCGAAGCCGTGGTGTACGACCGTCCGCTGTTGCGCTATTCGGTGGCGCAGGACTACGTCGGCACGATCCGTGTGCTGCCGCTGGAGTTCGCGCCACAGGACTATGCATTCGCCTTCGAGGCGGGCAGCCCGCTGCGCGAGCAGGTCAACCGGCGCCTGCTGGTGCACGGGCGGGGCGTCGAGTGGGACCGCCTCGTGACCCGCTACCTGGGCCGCGAGCACTGAGCCGCTCCGAGCACCGAGCCGCTCCGAGCACCGAGCCGCTCCGAGCACCGAGCCGCTCCGAGCACCGAGCCGCACCGAGCACCGAGCACCGAGCCGCTCCGAGCCGCTCCGAGCACCGATCTGTCGCGCGAGCCGGGCTGGCCCGCGCGTTCGGCTCACCCGGTCTCGCCCGCCGCTCGCTCAGCTCGGCGCTTCGGATTCGTCCCAGGTGCCGATCAGGATGCCCCGGCGCGCTGAGCGGCCGACGGTGGCGGCCAGACCCTCGTCGGTCATGGCGGTGCGATTGCGCAGTCCGGCCGCCCAGTCCAGCATGCGGTCCTTCATGTCGTCGATAACGGCGCGCCGGCCCGGGTCGCGACCGAAATCGTGGAACTCGTCCGGGTCTTCGTGCAGGTCGAACAGCATCGGCGCGAAGCCCAGGCAGTGGACGAACTTGAACCGGCCATCGAATGCCATCGTGAGGCGGGCATCGCCAAAGCCCCGCTCGAGCAGGCGGCGCACCGGCATCCGGACGTAATCGCACTCGCTGAAGATGGTGTCGCGCCAGGAAACCGCCTGCTGTCCATGCAGCAACGGCATCAGTGACGCGCCTTCGAGCCTGTGCGCCGGGGCTTGTCCGCCGACCGCCTCGATGAACGTCGGCAGCAGATCGATCGTGCCGACCAGGCGATCGACGACCGAGCCGCGGCTGGCATCGGCCTGCGGCCGCGGGTCGACCACGATCAAGGGCACGCGGGCCGAGGCGTCGTGGAAAAGGTCCTTCTCGCCGAGCCAGTGGTCGCCGAGGTAATCGCCGTGGTCGGCAGTGATCGCGATCAGCGTCTCGTCGAGCAGGCCACGCGCCCGCAAATGACCGATCAGTCGGCCGATCTCGTCATCGAGCTGGCGCACCAATCCCATGTAGGCGGGAATCACGGTCTCGCGTGCCCCCTCGCGGCGCCAGACCTGGCCCCAGCGCATGCCGGCGAATGCGCGATAGACCGGATGGTCATCCCGGTCCTGCGCCAACGATCGCTTCACCGGCACGACATCGGCCGCGCTGTAATAGTCGTGGTACGGCGCCGGTGCGATGTAGGGCCAGTGCGGTTTGATGTATGAGAGGTGAAGACACCAGGCGCCGTCGCCGGCCCGATCGACGAACTCGATCGCGCGATCGGTCATGTAGGCGGATTCCGAGTACTCGGCGGGGATCCGCGCCGGGCGACCCGCGTGGCGCATGAAGAAGCCATTCAGAATCTCGCCGTTCTCGCCCTCGGCCGAATTGGCCCATTCCTGCCAGGGGTTCGCGCCACCAAAACCCTTCGCGCGCAGGTACTCGTTATAGCGCGGCTCGACCGCCTGATACCGGCCATCCGGGCCGCTCGGATGCAGGCCGTCGTCGCGCTCGCCGTGCTCGAAGCCGGTGTTGGCCAGATGACGCCCAAGCTCGGCATCGGGATCGATGCCCAGGCGCGCCAGGCCGTCGTGATCGGCGCGCATGTGGGTCTTGCCCAGCAACGTGGTCTGGACGCCGAGCGGCGCCAGGTAATCGGCCAGGGTCAGTTGGTTGAGTTCGAACGGGATGTCGTTCCAGGTGGCACCGTGCGAACGCGGATGGCGACCGGTATAGATGGAAGCGCGCGCATTACCGCAACTCGTGCCCTGAGTGTAAGCACGATCGAAGCGGACCCCGCGCGCGGCCAGCGCATCGATGTTGGGAGTCTGCAGCGATGGATGTCCATAGCACGACAGATAGTCCCAGCGGAGCTGGTCCATCATGATGAACAGAATGCGCTTGATCATGGCGTGTCTCCGAGGTCGGTGCGCGTCGCGTCGTGACCCCCGACGAAGCCGCCCGTTGGCCGGACCCCCGCCGGATGTCGACGCACATTCTAGAGTGTGCGGCCGCGCGACGCGCGCCGATTGCGGCGCACCGCCCGGGCGCCGCAATCGGCCCGGTGCATCAGCCGTTCGACTCTCTATGCTCGTGGCGCAGACCCTTCATGACACTGACACACATCACCAGCAGCACGACCGCGAACGGCAGGCCGGTCGTGACCGCCGCCGCCTGCAGCGAGGCCAGGCCACCGGCCACCAGCAGCACGATCGCGACCAGACCTTCGAAGATCGCCCAGAAAACTCGTTGGGCCACCGGAGCGTCGACCTTGCCGCCGGCCGTGATCGTATCGATGACCAGGGAACCCGAATCCGACGAGGTCACGAAGAACACCACCACGAGCACGACCGCGATCAGCGAGGTCAGCGACGCGAGCGGCAACTGCTCGAGCATCAGGTAGAGCTTCAACGGCAACTCGGCTTCGGCCACCGCCTGATAGCCGTCGTTGATGATCTGACCGATCGCCGTGCCACCGAAGGCCGTCATCCAGAGCACACAGACCAACGAAGGGATCAACAGCACGCAGATCATGAACTCGCGAACCGTGCGGCCACGCGAAACGCGCGCGATGAACATGCCCACGAACGGCGACCAGGAGATCCACCAGGCCCAGTAGAACGCAGTCCAGCCATCGTAGAAGTTGGTGTCGCTACGACCGATGAAGTTTGACAACGCGGGTAGGTCGGACACGTAGGCGGCAAGATTGGCGCCAAAGCCCGTGACGATCGCGGCCGTCGGCCCCACCAGGATCACGAACAGCAACAGCACCAGGGCCAGCACCATGTTGATCTCGGACAGCAGCTTGACTCCCGCCTCGAGCCCGGCCACCACCGACAGCAACGCAATGCTGGTGATGCCGACGATCAGCATGATCTTGTTGGCGTCGGTGATCTCGATGCCGAAGACGTGGTTCAGGCCGGCCAGCGCCTGCTCGGCGCCGAAACCGAGCGAAGTGGCCAGCCCGAACAAGGTGGCGAACACGGCCAGTGTGTCGATCACGTGGCCCCACCAGCCCCACACCCGCTGGCCGAGCAACGGATAGAAGGCCGAACGAATCGTCAGCGGCAGGCCCCGGTTGTAGGTGAAGAATGCGAGCGCCAATGCGACGACCGCGTAGATCGCCCAGGGATGAAGACCCCAGTGAAAGATCGTGGCGGCCATGCCCAGCCGACGCGCGGCCTCGGTGTCGCCGGCAGCGCCACCCAGCGGTGCCCAGCTCTCGGGCGAGCCCGCGTCGGCAGCCACGGCGGCACTGTAGTGCGAGATCGGCTCCGAGACGCCGAAGAACATCAGGCCGATGCCCATGCCGGCGGCGAACAGCATCGCGAACCAGGCGGCATAGGAGAAATCGGGCTGCGCATCGCTGCCACCCAGCCGGATCTTGCCGTAGGGCGACACGATCAGGAACAGACAGAACAACACGAACACGTTGCCCGCGATGATCAGCAACCAGTCGAAGGTTGCCGTCACAGTCGGTCTGAGCCAACCGAAGAACTCGCTCGCCCCTTCCTGAAAGATCGATGTGATCAGCACGAACAACACGATGACCAGTGCCGACACGATGAACACGGGATTGTGAATATCCAGGCCCATGACCCGGATGTTGTCCTGACCGACTTCGTAGTCGATGTCCTCGGCTGTCGTCGACATACCTTCTCCTCCGTAGGAATTGATCAGTCTGTGCGAACGCCACGTCGGGCGCCTCGACCGAGCCGGCGCCAACCGTGCCAGGCCGGGGCCCGCAAAGGACACGGGCCCAGAAACGAGAAAAGCGCCCTATGGCCGATGGCCATGGGCGCTTCCTTATCGATACCCTATTATGTCATGCGATCGCCATCCGGTCGATATGGCCTTAGTCCAGCGGCCGGAGTCACTTTCCTCGTTCAACCGACAACAGCACATGCAAGCCAAAGATCACGAGGCCCTGGCGGCCGAACTCGACCAGGCCGAACAGACGCGCACGCAGGTCGCGCATTTCTCGAAACGCTTCCCCGACATCACGATCGAGGACGGCTACGCGATCCAGCGTGCCTGGGTGCAGCGCAAGCTCGCCCGCGGACGCCACATCATCGGCCACAAGATCGGCCTCACCTCGCGCGCCATGCAGATGGCCTCGAACGTCACCGAGCCCGACTACGGCGCGCTGCTCGACGACATGCTGTTCGCCGAGGGCGGTGACATCCCGCTCGAGCGCTTCATCGTGCCGCGCGTCGAGGTGGAACTGGCGTTCATCCTGGCGCGGCCGCTGCGCGGGCCCGGCCTGAACGCCACCCATGTGCTGGCGGCCACCGAGTACGTCGTACCGGCCATCGAGATCATCGACGCGCGCATCATGCAGAAGGACCCGGCCACCGGCGACACACGCAAGGTGTTCGACACCATCGCCGACAACGCCGCCAATGCCGGCGTGGTGCCTGGTGGCCGGCCCGTGAAGCCCGACGCGGTCGATCTGCGCTGGGTCGGCACCCTGCTCTACAAGAACGGTGTGATCGAGGAAACCGGCCTGGCCGCCGGTGTGCTCAATCACCCGGCGACCGGCGTCGCGTGGCTGGCCAACCGCCTGGCAATGTACGACCAAGGCCTGGAAGCCGGCGAACTGGTGCTGGCCGGCTCGTTCACCCGCCCCGTGTTCGGCAGCGCCGGCGACACCTTTCACGCCGATTACGGCCCCTTGGGCAACATCGCCTTTCGCTTCGTCTGAGCGAGCCGGCAAGACCGTCCGGCCCCGCGGGTTGGTCACCGCCGACGACATCCACTTCACATTCCGATGTCGTCTCGTCGGGTCGGACGACGTCTCGAGCGAACGCTGGCCGTCATCAGGATTCAGGAGCGCGTGGCCGCGGAGCGGTTCACGTGGCGTCGTGGCGAGCGCTCCAAAAGGAAAGCCCCGCACGAAGCGGGGCTTTCGGAGTGCTCTGGAACCGGACTCAACTCTGATCGCGCGCTTTACTTTGCTGCAGGAGCACGTTGCCGGAGCTGTTCGCCTGTTCCCCCTTGCCTGGGCATGCCAACGCAATTACCGGTGTGCTCAGGGCAAGCGCTGCGAGCACAGCAACGAGATTTTTCATGGATCACCTCCTTTCAAGAGTTGAGCAGCACGCTCAGCGTAGCACCGAAGGCGCCGCTGGTCCACAAGAGACCCGCCGAGACGGCGATCTTCGTCTTTCGTGCACATACCCATTACGCCTGCGCTGTCAGGGCTTGCCGAGCGTCTGCGGCTCGCCCCGAAACCTGATTTCGCGCTGCGGCACCGGCACTTCGATGCCGTGGCGACGCAATGCCTTGCGAATCTCCCAGTGATAGGCGGCATTCACGGCATCGGGGCGTTTGACCGAATCGGGCATCAACCAGACGATCAGTTCGAAATCGAGACCGTTCTCGCCATAGTTGACCAGCCAGACACTGGGCTCACGGCCGAGCACGCCGGTCAGCGTGGAGGACAGGCGCGAGGCCGCCTCCAGACCCGCCTCCACGACCTTGTCCTCGTCCGATTCGTAAGCCACACGAAACGGGACGTGGATGCGCCTGAACGGGTCCTGCAAAGTCCAGTTGACCACCTTTCGCTCGATGAACTGGGAGTTGGGCACCACCACATCGATGTTGTCATTGGTGTTGACCACGGTGCCGCGCACATTGATGGCGCGCACCTCGCCGCGCTGTCCGTTGTCGAGTTCGACGAAGTCGCCGACCCGTACCGAACGCTCGAAGAACAGGATCAGCCCGGACAGGAAATTGTTGACGATCGACTGCAGGCCGAATCCGAGACCCAGGGCAAGTGCACCGGCCACCAACGCGAAGTTGGTCAGATTCAGGCCGATCGATGAAAGGCCCGCGATCACACCGATGGCCATGATCAGGTAGTGCGCCAGGCGGCTGATGACGAACATCAGCCCCATGTTCTCCTTCGGGAAACGGCGCGCAATATTGGTGAGCACGCGCCTGAGCGCCCAGGAGATCAACCAGGCGATCGCGATGAAGAGCACCAGGCGGGCGATGCCGCTAAGGGTGATCGGGGTTTCGCCCAGCTTGAACAGACTGCGGTCGGTGATCGACGCAAAGAAGGTGCGGACCTGGCCAACGCCCTCGCCAATCGCGCCCAGCGCCCGGCCGACGAGGCCTTCACGCTCGATGATCGACTGATTGATCCAGCGCATCAGGTAGGTCGACTGAAGCAGTTCCTCGTCGACCACGCGCAGATTGTTCAAGGTTTGCTGTGCCAGACGCACACGGTCCTGATTGATCAGGGCCGCGGCATCGAGCGATTTGGCGTCGCGATTCTCGGCCGAGCGCTCTCCCGCCCGCTCGCGCTCACGCTCGCTCGCCGAACGCCAGCCGCGCACGCTGGCGCGCAGACCCTGCGCCCGATCGCGTAGCCGCTCCAAGGTCTGGCGGGCCTCGTCCACCGAGGCAACGGGATCCGACAACATCTTCACGAGTGTCTGCTGACCCAGCAGATTGGCACGTCGCATCTCGATCGCGGCGAGATCGACCTCGGCCGTCACCAGGCGCTGCTGGCGGTAGCGGGCTGCGTAGAGGTCGGCAGGCTCGGCCCCGACCGGCCGCAGCACCCGACGGGTCTCGGCCAACACGCGTTGCTGGGCCTCCTGAAGCGTTCGTTCGGTGTCGGCCAGGCGGTTGGCGATCTTTTCCAACTCCACCTCGTCGCCGCGCAGATGCTCCTCGGCGAAGTCCTCGACATCGGAGATCTCGCGGGTCTGAGCCTGGCGTTGCTCCAGGACGCTGCGCCGGACCCTGAACTGCTCGCTCGTCACCGCCGCCGCGATTCGCTCGGCCATGATGTCGAAGCCGGCATCCAGTCGCTGAGGCGTGCCTGGCGTCATCTGAAGATAGGCGGCCATCGCGCGGTCGACCTGCTCGAGCGTGGCCTCGAGCGCGGCTTGCGTTGCCGCAACCTCGGACGCCTCGAGTTCCAGATCGAAACGGGCCTTGCGCAGTGCGCTGACCAGCTCCAGCGCCTCGGCCGGCGTGTAGCGATCTGCCAGCGACGGCGCCGGCGGCAGTTCGGGCGCGTGCAGACCCACGGCGGCGAGATAGGCGTCGAGCTGGCCGGCGATACGTTCGACGCGCACCTTGGTCTCTGGCGCCGCGCTGGATTCGGCGCCGCCATAGCGTCGCGCGAGCAGATCCTTGGCGGCCTGGATCCGCTCGCCGAGCTTGTCGCCATCGACATTGAAGTACAACCACCAGTCGGCACGCAACTGCGCCGGATCCGGCACCACGTTGACTTCGCGCGGCTCTTGCTGGCCGGCGGCTCGCAGAAGTTGTGGCAATGCGGGGCCCGCAGACCATGCGATCTGCGTTCCAAAGCCGAGTAAGACGACGACGATCGCGAGCCAACGCTTCATGCCAAAATGCTATCAAAACACCTTTGTTCACCAGCTCATCGAACGCCTTGGTCCGACAGGCGGTCGACGTTGAACGCTTTCAGCCACAGGCCCGGCCGATGACCCTCGCGTTGTTCGTCTCATTGGCCGCGCTCGGCGCGGTGATCGGTCTGCTCGCGGGCCTGCTCGGCGTCGGCGGCGGCATGATGATGGTGCCGTTCATGGTGGTGGCGCTGCAGGCTGCCGGTTTCCCGCCCGAAACGCTGATCAAGATCGCGATCGCCACCTCGCTGAGCACGATCCTGTTCACCTCGATCTCGAGCGTGCGTGCCCATCATCGCCGCGGCGGCGTGCGCTGGCCGATCGTGGCCCGGCTGGCGCCGGGCATCGTGACCGGTTCCCTGTTGGCCACCCAGCTCGTGCACCGCGCCGATTCACGCCTGCTGACGATGGGCTTCGCGCTGTTCATGGCGTGGTCGGCACTGCGCATGCTGCGCCCCGGCGCCGCAGGCGGCAGCGGCGACGCGCAACGGCTGCCGGGCTCGCTGGGGCTGTTCGCCGCCGGCGCGGCGATCGGCGCCGCATCGGCGGTGCTTGGCGCCGGCGGCGGGTTTTTGACGATTCCGTTTCTGAGCCGGCGCGGGATCAGGATCCAGCAGGCCATCGGAAGCAGCGCCGCAGCGGGTTTCCCGATCGCGGCAGCCGGTGCGCTCGGCTATGCGGTCACGGCGCCCGAGCAGCACGTGCCCGGCGCGATGCTGGGCTACATCTGGCTGCCTGCCCTGGCCGCCATCGCAGCGGCCAGCGTGACTACCGCGCCCAGCGGCGCCGCGCTGGCCCACCGACTGCCGGTGACCACGCTGCGCAGGATCTTCGCGCTATTGCTGCTGGTGCTCGCCATCTACATGATGTGGCGCGCGTTTCGCTGACCAAGCCATCAGGGCCAGACCGATGACGAACATCGGCAGGCTCAGCCACTGGCCCATGCTGAGGTCGAGCGCAAGAATGCCCAGGAAGGCATCGGGCTCGCGCGCGAACTCGGCCAGAAAACGGAACGTCGCATAGACGACCAGGAAGGCCCCGGACACCATGCCGGCCGGCCGCGGCCGCGACGAGAACCACCATAGCAGCGCGAACGCGGCCAACCCCTCGCCGGCGAACTGATAGAGCTGGGAGGGATGACGCGCGATGCCGTCACCGGCCTGCGGAAACACCATCGCCCAGGGCAGGTCGCTGGGTCGGCCCCAGAGCTCGCCGTTGATGAAGTTGCCCAGGCGCCCGGCCGCCAGGCCCAGGGGCACCAATGGCGCGACGAAATCCATCACCCGCCAGTACTCGAGACGTTGGCGTCGGCAATAAAGCCACAGCGCGACGATGACCCCCAGCAGCCCCCCGTGGAACGACATGCCGCCCCGCCAAACCGCAAGGATTTCAAGGGGTTGCGAAAGGTACTCGGCCGGCTTGTAGAACAGCACGTAGCCCAGCCGTCCACCGAGAACCACCCCTAAAGCCCCCCAGAACAACAGATCTTCGAGCATCGTCGGCGTGAGGCCGGATTGCTTTGAAAACAATGGCTTACGCAGCCTCGCACGACCCAAAACATAGAAAAGAAGGAAGGCGGCCAGGTACATCAGCCCATACCAGCGCACGGCTATCGGTCCAAATTGGACGGCTATCGGGTCGAAGTTCGGGTGCACGAGCATGGTTTCTAGGATCGAAAGCGTACGAGAGCGGCCCGTCCGCCGAGACCAGCCATGTGGAAGTGTAAATCCCGATCCGGGACCCCGAGCAGGGGTCTGTCTGATCCCATCATCCCTGTGTGTTCGCGCACGCGGGCCGGATGGCCGATGCGCCGACGCGCCCTGGCCGTCGCGATCGCCGCCGGTCTGGCCAGCCTGGCGACCCCCGTCGCTGCCGCGGGCAAGGCGACGATCGGCAGCGGCCCGCCATCTGCCGGCTCCCAGGCCGGCGAACGTGCCGCGAGCGCGGCCGCCAGCTGGCGCGTCGCCCTGCACTACGGTGCCGATGCGCCACTGGACCAGCTGCGGGCGTTCGACGTGGTCGTGGTCGAACCCGGTCATGGCTATGATCCGGAAGCCTTCGCGCGCAGTGCGGGCGGGCGATCCGAGCTCTACGCCTATGTCTCCGTCGGCGAGGTGCGCGCTGCAACACCTGGTGAAACGGCGCTCCCCGAGGCCATGTTGGCCGGCATCAACCGGGTCTGGCACTCGCGGATCGTCGACACTGCGCATCCGGACTGGCCGCTCGCCCTGCTCGAGCGCCTGATCGCGCCGCTGTGGGCGGCAGGCTACCGCGGATTCTTCCTCGACACGCTCGACGCCTGGCAGGCGCTGCCGGGTGACGACCAGCTTCGCGAGCGCCGTCGTCGCGCTCTGGTGCGAGCGATCCGCCTGATCAAGCAACGCTTCCCGCAGGCCCGCCTGATCGCCAATCGCGGTTTCGAGATCGTCGACGAGGTCCACACCGAGCTGGACGCGGTGGCCGCCGAGTCGCTGTACGGTCGCTGGAACCAGACGAGTGGTCGCTACGAGCATGTACCCGAAACGGACCGGCGCTGGCTGCTCGAACGGTTGGCGCACGTGCGAGCCCTGGGCCTGCGTACGCTGGCGATCGACTACCTACCCGCAGCGGACCGCGCAGGGCAGCGCGAAATCGCCGCGCGGATCCTGTCGCACGGGATCACCCCATACGTGAGCACCGGCTCGCTCGACACGATCGGCACCGGCCCGATCCAACTCGAGCCGCGCAAGGTGCTCGTCGTATACGACCATCCGGACGGTGCAGGCCTGCACCAACTGGCTGCCCACCGCCTGCTGAGCATGCCACTGCAATACCTCGGCTATCGGGTCGAACTGCTGGACATCACCCGCGCCGCACGGCTGCCGGTCAGCAGTCGAGACCGCTACGCGGCCGTGGTGGGCGCGTTCGAATCGACCCTGCCCCGCGAGGCCGGGCAACGATGGCTGGAACTGCTCGGCCGCGCGCGCTCCGAGCACGTGCCGATCGCACTGTTTTTCGGTTTCGGCGTCGCCGATGCCAAAGACGTGGCCGACATTCTCGGCTTGCATCCGCTCGCTCGAGCACCCGCCTCACCCTTGACGTTGATCGACCGGGATCCGGCCATCACCGGATTCGAAACCGAGGTGCTACCCACGCAGCCAGCGGCGGCGCTGACCGTCCCCGACGGCGCCCGCCCACTGATTCGCATGCGCGACCGGCGCGGTCAGTCGATCGACACCGTCGCGCTGACGGAATGGGGAGGGTTCGCGCTCGCGCCGCACGCCTGGCGGGTGCATCCGAAGGGCGAGAACTGGGTCATCGACCCGATTTCGTTCCTGTCGCTGGCACTCGCCGGTGGCCGGCTGCCGTTTGCGCCGGATGTCACGACGGAAAACGGCCGCCGCCTGCTGATGGCGCACATCGACGGCGACGGTTTCGCCTCACGGGCGGAGTTGCCCGGCTCGCCGTTCGCAGCGCAAGTGATGCTCGACCAGTTCATCTCGCGCTACCGGATACCGCACACGGTCTCGGTGATCGAAGGCGAGGTGGGGCCGCAAGGTCTGTATCCCGCGCTATCGCCAACGCTGGAGCGCATTGCACGCAGAATTTTCGCACGCGACAACGTCGAGATCGCGACCCATTCCTACTCACATCCATTTTCATGGTCGGCCGCCGCCAACGGCACCCGGCTCGACGCCGCACACGCCAGGATTCTGGAGCAAGGCCAAGGCTACGACATCGAGAGGCCTCATCTGCCGATCGAGGGCTATCGCTTCTCGCTGGAGCGCGACATCGTCGGCTCGGCCCGTTACATCGACCGCGATCTGGCGCCGCCCGGCAAATCAGTGCGCATGATGCTGTGGACGGGCGATTGCCTGCCGACGGCCGACGCCATCGGGCTGGCCGAGACCGCCGGACTGCTGAACATGAACGGTGGCGACACCACCATCACACGGCGCTACCCGAGCCTGAGCCGGGTCGCGCCGATGTCGATCCGCCGTGACGGCCGACTCCAGGTCTACGCCCCGAACCAGAACGAGAACGTCTACACGAACAACTGGACCGGCCCGTTCTACGGCTACCAGCAGGTGATCGAGACCTTCGAGCTGACCGACAAGCCGCGCCGCCTGAAGCCGATCGACATCTATTACCACACCTATTCGGCGTCCAAGCAGGCCTCGATCGCCGCGTTGCATCGCGTCTATCGCTACGCGCTCGCGCAGCCCACGCTCGCGATTCCAGCGAGCGCCTACGTCGAGAAGGTGCGCGATTTCGAATCCATGACCGTCGGCCGAGTGATCGCCTCGCAAGGTGATCCGCCCGACGCCACCACCTGGGAGATCCGGGGCAACGGCCAGCTGCGAACGCTGCGCATCGCGAGCGACCAGCTCTCGCGCATCGACTGGCAGGCCAGCCCGGGCATCGCAGGCTACCTCCGAGGAAGCGATGGAACCTACCTCCACCTGGGCGGCAGCACCGCCCGATTGCGGCTGCTGGACAGTCCCAGCAGGGCCCGGCCGCCTCCCCTGCTGGCCTGGTCCGACGCGCACATCGGCGGGCTCGAGCGCGACGCCCGCTCGCTGAGGTTTCGCGTGAACGGCACGGACGCGGCCCGGGTCGCGCTACGTCATCCGGCGCGCTGCCGGGTCGTCATCGATGGCAGGACCATCACCCAACGCCACCGGTCCAAGACCGAGGGCTCGCCGGATTCACCGGTCTACGAGTACGGAATTGATCGCGATGCTGCTCGCTCAGGAACCCTGGTATCTGTCCACTGCTGACCGCGGCCGCCGCCGTCTGTTTCCGCGTGGCATCGTCGCCTTGTTCGCCTTGGTCATGGTGCTGGTCGGCTGGCTTGCGCTGCCGTCGAAGGCGCTGCACGAACGGCTCGCCAACGCGCACGAATCGGACTCGCTGACCGTGGCCTATCTGCACGCCTGGCTCAACGCCGCCCCCGAGAACTGGCAGTTGCGCATGACGCTGGCCCGGCACGAGGTCTTGCTTCGGCACGACCGTTCCGCCCTGCGTACGATCGGCCTGATCCAGGCCCAGGGCCCGAGCCACCTGCACAAGACCGCCGAGCATCTTCGTCTGACCGTGCTCGAACGGATGGCATTCGAAGCGCCCGAGGGCGCGCCGCGCCGCGCAGAACTGCTCGCCGAGGTGGCCGATTCGATTTCCCGCCTGGCGCGCACCAGTGACGATCCGATCACGCTCGAGGCCTATTACCACCGCGCCCTGTCGATCCGTGCGCCGTGGCTCGCCTCCCAGGTACTGACCCGTCTGACCGCACTGGGCGTCGACGTGGGCCGCTTCGACCGTGCCAACGATCCCGACCGGGTCGAGGAATACGCACGCGCCGCCATCGGCCTGGGCGACTTCGCGCTGGCCGCACGCCTGACCTGGCGCGCCTTCGACGCCAGCACCGACCAGGGCCAGCGCATGCGCTTCCTGCGCAACGTGGCGCGCAGCGAGCAATCGGGCGCCCGGCTGCCCGAGTTCTTCGTCGAACTGGAACCGCGGCTGGCGACCCTCGAACTCGGTGTCGAGGAATACAAGTGGCTCGCCAGGCTCGCGCTGGCCGCCAACCGCGGCGACATCGCGCAGCGCTTCGCACGGAAGATGCTGAAGTTCTCGGGTGGTCTGAGCGCGTTCGTGATCGCCTCCGTCGAGCGGGCGTTGCACGTCGCCTGGCACGGTCTGGGCTCGATCGCCGAAGCGCTGTCGCCGGTGTCGGCCGCACACGCCGGCATGCTCTACGAGCCGCCGACCAACAACGGGTCGGCCGGCGCGTGGGCCAATCCGGTCCCGACGACGCCGGCATCCACGGCGACGCCGGCAGCGCGGGTCGAGCCGGCCAGGACCCATCGTGGCATGACCGCCGCCGTCGCAGCTCCCGGATCCCGGTCGATGGCGCCGGCTGCCGACGCGTCCCCGCCCTCGAGCCAGGCCACCGCCGCCCGCGGTCGGCGCGATGATGCTCGTCGCTCGCACACCAACGACGAGCACGGCGACGACCCGCTCGCGCCCTTGTTGCAGCGGTTGGGCGAGTGGCACGACCGGGGCGAGGACCCGCTGCCACGTCTGGCGGGTGCCCCATCGGGGCCGGTTCACGCAACGGTGCAGGCCACGCCGCTCCGGCCGTACGCTGTCGATTCCCGGCCGCTGGCCGAAGCGCCGGCGATGGCTGCCGATCCGCGCGCCCCGGCCGCGCGGACGGACCTGGCCACTGCCGACGCGGCGACGGCCGCCCCCGACGAAGCACGGATCGACGGCGCTGGCGACCAGGCCCGGCCGCTGCTCGCCGAAGGCGAACTCGGTGGCGAACCCGCGTCCCGCCCGGCACACGAACGCACGACCGTCACCGCCTTGCTCGCGGATCTCAACCGGGATGCCGCGCAGGCGGCGAGCGCGCGCCGGGAGACACGGCGGCCGGCCCGCGACCGGTCCGGCTCGCCGACGCTCGCGTTCGACGACGAAGCCTACCGCTTGGCATTCCAGATCTTCGTGGCCAACGGCAACCTTGGCGACGCCTATGCGGTGGCGACCAGCGCCACCGAGCAGGTTCCCGAGAGCTGGGTCTGGCACATCCGGGCAGCCGAGGTCGCCGAATGGTCGCAACGCCCGATCGAGGCACTGTCGACCTGGCACCGACTGGCCCGAGCCACCGGCGAAGCACGGTTCTGGAATCACGTCGAGCGGCTGGCGAGCGGCTTGCGGGATCTGGGCAAGCTCAACGACTTCCTGAGTTGGCGCCTCGCCCACGCCCCCGGCGATCTGCGCGCGCTGGTGCGACTGGCGGAGAACTACGAGGCGCAGGGACGAGCCGGGGAGTCGGTCGCGCTGCTGCGCAAGCGGCTGGCCGACTCCAAACGCGGCGACGAGGATTTCCGGCTGCGCACCGCCCTGGCCGATGTCGCAGACCGCACAGGCGACACGGAACTGCTGATGCAGACCCTGCGCGAACTGGACGTGCGCTACGGTCCCGCGCCGGCTCGCGCGGCACGCCAGGCCCGCGTCCTCGAGACGGCTGGCCGCCTCTCCGAGGCCTTCGACGCGCTGGTGGCGGCGCTGGGCGTCGCCCGCCTCGACGGTCGGCACACGGCCGAGGACGAGCGCAAGAGCCACTACTGGCAGACGCTCGCCCGGCTCGCTCAGAACCTGCAGCGATCGGCGCTCGCGCTCGAGTGCTACGTGCGAATGCTGGCGCTCGACACCTACGAGGCCATCCATGTCCGCGACCTGGCGGAACTGCTGAGACCGACCATGCCCGCCCGGGCAGCCGAGGTGCTGGCCCATGGTTTCCATCGCTATCACGACATGGGTCTGGCGACCCTCGCCGTGGGCAGCTGGCTCGAAGCCTCGCGACCCGAACAGGCCGAGCAGTTTCTCGCCACCATGCCGGCCAAGGTGCGCGAACGGATCACCGGCAGCGCCGAGTATCTGAAACAACGCGCGGCCTACTATCAATCGGCCGACAAGCTGGACGAGGCGCTCGCCGACCTGATCCAGGTCTATCGTCTCGCGCCCGATGACATGGACAACCGCGCGGGCATGCTCTGGACGTTGCTCGCCCAACGCGACCACCGCCGACTGCGCGCCACGATCGAGCAGTGGCGCGGGGAAGCTCGCGCGCAACCGGCCCTCTGGGGCCCGTTCGGTGCCGCTCTGCTCGCGCTGGACGAGCCGGGCGAGGCCTTGCCCTACTTCGTCTGGCAGGCCCGCGAGAGCAACGACTATTTGTGGTGGCTGGCCTATGCCGATGCGCTCGACCAGGCCGGACGTGCCGACGCCGCCTGGCAACTGCGCCGCCGTGCGTGGACGGAATTGCGCAGCCGGCCAGAGCCGCAGCGACCGATCGATCCGATGATTCGCACCCGGGTGGTCGCGCTCGCGATGCGTTTCAGTCCGGCCGACGAGGCGCGTCGGCTGCTGCACACGCTGGTTCGCGAAGTCGCCGGCATGACCGAAACCGCCGGCGAGGCCGGCGGCCGCGAGGCACCGGTGTTCGTCCGCACGACGGCAGGCATCGCTCCCGGGTCCCCGGAGGACGCCGGCCGGCTGGCCGACGAGCTGCGTGGCGAGGTCGCGCGCATCGAAACGCTGCCATTGCGCGTCGACGATCTGATCGGGCCGCGCAACCCGGCCGAACTGCACGCGCTGCGGGTTGCGGCAAGCGAATTGGCCGTGTCCTATCTGATCACCCAGGAAGGCAACGATGCCGCGCGCGGCTGGTTGCTCTCCCGCTACGCGAACGACCTCGCCCGACCGGCGTGGGCCGAACTTGCGATGGCGCTCACCAATCGCGACGACGCAGCGCTCGACCATCTGCTCGACACGGTTGCGGACTGGCTGCCCAAGCTGGATCGCATCGAGGCCGAGCGCCGCCTGGGCCGCTACGCGTCTGCCCAGACACTGGCCTTCGACACGGCCGAAGCCCGCCCCGACAGCGATACCGCCCACGCCAGACTGGTCGAGGCCGTGCTGACCGGCGCACCGTCGGCCGGCATGTCGGTCAGCACCGACAACCAGGGGGCGCTCGATCGGACGATCGTCCATGCCGATACCTCGATGCGGCTGAATCAGCATCTGAAGCTGTACGGCCGGGCGAGCCGAACCCGTCAGTCGTCGGCCGACCCGCAGTTGCTGGGCGAGGTGCCCGCCAGCGTTCGCGAGGTCGGTCTCGGCCTGCTCTGGCAGGGTCCGCGCAGCGAGACCCGCGTGGAACTCGCACAGCGCGACTCGCTGCGCCGTCGCACGAGCGCCAGGGCGAGCGTGCGGCGGGCGCTCGGCACCACGGTCGAACTCGACGCGATGATCGCCAGCGCCGAGGGTGCGACCGCGTCCGCACGCCTGGCCGCGCTCGGCGAGCGCGACCGCGTCAAGGTCGGCGCACACTGGAACCTGACCACGCGCAACTACGTCCGGTCAGATCTCGAGGCAGGCCGCTGGCGCACGGCAAGCGGCACGCGTCTGGGCGACTACGGGCGTGCCAGCCTGGAACTCGGCCACCGTCTGCGCATCGAGTATCCGGATCTGACGATCCGCACCGTGCTCAGCCACCTGCAGGTCGACGGCACGAACGCATTCGATACGGCGGTCGAACGCTCGGCAGCGGCATCGGCCTCCGACCCGCTGGCCGGTCTGTTGCCCGACAGCGGCGCCCAGCTGAGCATCTTCCTGACTGCCGGCGCAACCGCCAGCGATGGCTATACCCGCGCGCTTCGCCCGTTTGCCGAGCTCGGTGCGCACGCCAGCGAGATCAGCGGTGCCAGCATCAGCGCGCGCGCGGGCGTCAACACCTCGGTCATCGGTGCCGACCAGCTCACCCTGTTCGCGGCCTACAGTCAGGATGCCACGGGAGCGGGCCGTGGCAGCCGCGAACTCGGGCTGGCGTACCGGCTCTATTTCTGATGCGAATCGCGAAACCCGAACCTCCTCAGCGGGTCGGCATCGGAATCCCGCGCCGGCGCATGCTGATCGCGAGCCTGGCCGGGATCGCGTCACTGCTCGGTGCCTGCTCGACCGTGCATGTCCAGCCGGGCCCCACCCGACTGGAGAGCGACGCCGACTGGGCGCTGTTGCCGATCGTCAATTACACGCAGACGCCACAGGCGGGGCTGCGCGCCGAAGCCATCCTCGAAAGCCTGGTGCGCACACGCGGCCGACACGGGCTGCGACGCTATCCGGCCAAGCTCAACAGCGAGTCGCTGTTCGAACCCGCCGAACGCGACACGCTCGAGAAGGCGCTTGCCTGGGCCCGTGGCGAAGGTCTGCGCTATGGCCTGACCGGCAGCGTCGACGAGTGGCGCTACAAGGTCGGTGTCGACGGCGAGCCGGCAGTCGGCGTGAGCCTGCAGCTGCTGGACATCTCGACGGGTGCCGTCGTCTGGACCGCGACCGGTAGCAAGAGCGGCTGGAGCCGGGAAGCGCTGTCGGCGGTCGCGCACAAGCTGCTCGACGAACTCAGCCGACCGCTGGCCACGGTGCCGCGATCGGGCCGCTGACCGGCACGCCGATGGCCGCATCGCAGAAACTGCTTGCCGACCGGGTCTTCAGACCGATCAGCCGTGACTGGCAGCGTTCGTCGGCCCTGCTGCGAATCCTCGTCGAGAGCCTGGCCGTGGTCGGCTCCACCGTCCTGCTGGCGCGTTGGCTGAACCCGCAGGATCCATTCGGCATCGACGCCCAGTTCCCCTGGATCTGGCTGGGTCCCCTACTTCTGTCGATGCGCTACGGCACCATCGACGGCGCGCTTGCCACCGCGTTGTTGCTGGCCGCATGGCTGGCACCAGCCCCCTGGGGCATGACCGGACAGCCCGACACCCCGGCCTTCCCTCAGGAATACTTCCTGGGCGGGCTCGTGCTGGTGCTGATCGCCGGCCAGTTCGCGGACGTCTGGAACGGGCGGCTGGCGCGGGTCCGTGCGGCCAATGCCTATCTGCAGGAACGATTGACCTCGCTGACCCGCACCCACTATTTGCTGCGGCTGTCGCACCAGCGCCTCGAGCACGAGCTCCTGTTGCGCCCGGTCACGCTCAGCGATCTCATTCAGGAACTGCGCCCGAACACTCCGGTCGACGCCGGCCACCTGAGCAAGGCAGACAACCTGCTGCGAATGCTGGCCGGCAGCTGCGACATCGAGGCCGGTGCGATCCACGCCGTGCGCGACGGACGACTGGAGGCGGAACCGTCCGCCTCGATCGGCGAGTTGCACCCGCTCGCCGACCAGGATCCGCTCGTGCGCATGGCCTTGGAAAGCCAGCGACTGGTGCACGTGCGCGCCAGCGACGCGACGCTCTACCAGAGCCACTATCTGGTCGCCTGCCCGCTGATTCCCAGTGGCGGTGAAGCAGTGGGCATGCTGCTCGTGCGCTCGATGCCCTTCTATGCGCTGAACGAGGAGAACCTGCAGTTCATGGCGGTGCTGTCGGGCTACTTCGCCGACGGACTGATGCGCTCGACCGCGATCCACCCGGTGCAGGTTCTGCGCCCCAACGTGCCGCCCGACTTCGCGCTCGAACTCGTCCGTATGCGCCGGCTCTACATGACTGCCGGCGTCGAGTCCACGATCGTCGCGCTCGGCTTCCCGCGCGGCGATCTGGGACGCGAGGCCTTCGAGCATGTCCGGCGGATTCGCCGGGGTACCGACATCTGCTGGGAGATGGACACCGCCCAACACAATCTGATGCTGCTGTTGATGCCGATGTCGGGCCCGGAAGATGTCGAGGGGCTGCTGATGCGGCTCGACGACTCCCTGCGTCAGCATCTCGGCAAGGGCTTCGGCGAGCTGTCGATGCTGGTCAAAAGTGCGGGCGTGAGCGCGGCCGAGCCCGAGTGGGCGCTCGATGACATGCTCAACCGTTGCGGTCTGCACGCCGAGCCGACACTGCCGGTATTCGCCACCGAGGTGCCGCGATGATTCTCGCCAAGAAGCTGTTCGTCAGCGCAGCGACGGTCGAAGCCGCTGCACTCGCCATGCTCAACCAGACGGCAGTCTCGCAGGAGGACGTGCTGCGTCTGCTGACCCTGCACGCCCTGGCCAGTGCGATCATGGCCTGGGCGCTGCTGGCAACCCTGCCCAAGGCCTTGCGCCGGCCACGCGGTCCCGTGTTCTGCCTGCTGTACCTGCAGAACTTCTTCGTCCCGGGCCTGGCGCCCATGCTCCGCGCCGCTCATGCCCTGGGCGAGCGCTTTCGAAAGCTGCTCGATGACGCGCCGGTGGAGACCATCGGCGAGCCACAGTACGCGGTCTATCGGGACGATCAGGGCAACAGCGCCCGCGACGGCCGCGTGCGCACCAAGCTCACCGATCTGTCCGTGCCGTCGGCAGACCGCCTGACCGCGTTGCTCGCGCTGCAGGAGACACCGGCACGCGCGAGCGCCGACCTGCTTCGCCAACTGCTTGCCGATCCGGTCGAGGACATCCGGCTGCTTGCCTACGGCATGCTCGACGGCAAGGAGAAGAAGCTCAGCACGCGGATCCTCGCCGAGGAAGGACTGCTCGAGCAGGCGACACGGGACGAGCAGCGCCTGGGCTGCCGCAAACGCCTGGCCGAGCTGTTCTGGGAGTTGTCCTACCAACGCCTGGTCGAAGGCGACATGAAACGCTATGCCTGCCAGCAGGCGGCCGGCCACGCGCGCGCGGCACTTGCGCTCGACCCCACCGACGGTGGCCTCTGGTATCTGGTGCTGAGGGTAGCGATCGAGATCCGCGAGACCCGGCAGGCCCGCGAAGCGGTCGATCGGGCGCGAAGCCTGGGCTTCCCCGAAGAACAGCTGGCGCCCTACGCGGCCGAACTGGCATTCCTGTTGCGCGATCACCCGGCGATCGTGCGCTGCATGGAGGGCATCGGCGATCTGTCTCTGCCGGCCCACCTGGCGCGGGTGCGACAGTTCTGGACGACACCGACATGAACACGATCCGCCAAGCCGACTCCGTCGACGTCATGCTGCTGCTCGAAGGCACGTTTCCCTATGTGTCGGGAGGGGTCTCGAGCTGGGTCAACCAGATCATGCGCGGTTTTCCGGAACTACGATTCGGCGCCGTGTTCCTGGGCAGCCGCGCCGACGACTACGGCGAGATGCGCTACGAACTGCCCGACAATCTGGTGCACCTCGAGGTGCATCACATGCACGACGGCGGTCCACCGCCCGCAGTCGCGCCGGCAAAGGGCGGGCGCAAGGCCTTCGAGACCAACGCCGCGCTGCACGAAGCGCTGCGTGAGAGCCGGCTCGGTGACGATCCGGTCCAGGCGACCCGGCGCGCCGGCGAACTGCTCGCTCAGGTGATCCCCATGCTCGGCAACAAGGCTGACCTGTCCGAACACGCCTTCCTGTATTCGCAGCGCTCGTGGGACATGATCACCGACAACTATCGCGAGCGTTGCACCGATCCCTCCTTCGTCGACTATTTCTGGTCGGTGCGCATCATGCACGCGCCGATCTGGCGCTTGATGAACATCGCCAATACCCTCGTTCCCGCGCACTGCTATCACACGATTTCCACAGGCTATGCGGGATTTCTCGGTGCGCTGCTGCGCCACAAGACCGGCAAGCCGCTGTTGCTGTCCGAGCACGGCATCTACACCAAGGAACGCAAGATCGACTTGTTTCAATCGACCTGGATCCGCGACAACCGCGGTCTGTTCGAGAAGAACCCGAGCGAGCTGGCCTACTTTCGCGACATGTGGATCCGCTTCTTCGAGGCCATGGGTCGAATGTGCTACGACGCAGCGGACCGGATCGTGGCCCTCTATGAGAACAACCGGCTGCGCCAGGTACGCGACGGCGCGCCCCCCGAGCGCACGATGAACATTGCCAACGGCATCAACCTGGCGCGTCTTGCAGCACTGCGCGACAAACGCGTCGGCGGGCCCGGCGGCGGGCCGCCGCTCACGCTTTGCCTGATCGGGCGGGTCGTGCCGATCAAGGACATCAAGACCTTCATCCGCGCGATGAAGACGGTCTGCGACGTATTGCCGCAGGCCGAGGGCTGGATCGCCGGCCCCGAGGACGAAGACCCTGCGTACGCGCTCGAGTGCCGCTCGATCGCCCACTCGCTCGGCCTCCAGGACAAGGTCAGATTCCTGGGCTTTCAGAAGATCGACGAACTCCTGCCCAAGGTCGGCATCGGCGTGCTCAGCTCGATCAGCGAAGCCCTCCCCCTGGTACTGCTGGAGGGATTCGCGGCCGGCGTACCGGCCGTGGCCACCGACGTGGGATCGTGCCGCCAACTGATCCACGGCCTGGGCGAGGAGGACGAGGCGCTCGGCTCGGCCGGCGACGTGGTTCGGATCGCCGACCCGGAAGCGCTCGCACAGGCCTGCATCCGCCTGCTGGGCGATGCCGACAACTGGCGTGCGGCGCAGGCCGCCGGCATCCGCCGGGTCGAGCGCTTCTACACGCAAGACATGATGTTCGGCAAGTACCGCGAGCTCTACGACTGGGCGACCGCCACCGGCAAGGCGGTGAGTCCGCCGCCGCGATCACGCCGCCGGATGGCAACGCGCTGCCCGGTTCACGCCTGACACCGGCGCGCGCGACTCCACCATGGCTGGCATCGGCTACGAGCTTCGCAAGGTGCTGCAGCGGGACACGCTGCTGGCGGTGATGCGCGCCTATCTCTATGCGGGCGTGATCAGCTCCGGACCCTGGGTGCTGTCGATCGTGGGCATGCTGGCGATCGGCATGCTCGGTGTCGCGGTCGGTGAGGACGATCGCTTCGTCACCCAGTTCCAGGTGACGATCACCTATCTGATCGCGCTCAGTCTGATGCTCACCGGCTTCGGCCAGCTCGCCTTCACCCGCTTCGTGGCCGACCGGCTGTTCGAGCGTCGCGCGGACATCGTGGTGGCCAACTTCAACGCCCTGCAGGCGCTGACGATCGCGGTTTCCGGCCTGCTGGCCACCACCACCGCCGTCGTCGCCTTCCCCGAACAGAGCCTGCTCTACAAGGCGCTCGGCGTGGCCACATTCGTCACCTTGTCGTGCATCTGGATGGGCACCGTGTTCCTGTCCGGCATCAAGCAGTACCGTGCCATCGTGCTGCTGTTTCTGCTCGGCTATGGCATCAGCGTGGGTGCGGCGGTGGCCCTGCGTCCGCATGGACTGGAGGGCCTGCTCGGTGGCTATCTGCTCGGGCAGATCTGCCTGGTCACCGGCATCCACGGCCTGATCATTCGCAACTTCACCACGCCGCAAGGCATGCGCTTCGAGTTCTTCGCCAAGCGTTTGCGCTATCCGACCCTGATGTGGATCGGTCTGCTCTACAACGTCGGTGCCTGGATCGACAAATTCATCTTCTGGTACTACCCGGCCACCTCTCAGGCCGTGATCGGCCCGCTGCGCGCCTCGGTCATCTACGACCTGCCGGTGTTTCTCGCCTATCTGTCCATCATTCCGGGCATGGCGATCTTTCTGGTTCGCATCGAGACCGACTTCGTCGATCACTACGACGGCTTCTATTCGGCGGTACGCGAGGGCGGCTCGCTCGAACGTATCGAGGCTCATCGCAACGGCATGGTGGACACCGTGCGCAGCGGCATCTTCGAGATCATCAAGATCCAGTCGATCGCGATCCTGCTGCTGTTCGTGGTCGGCGAGCGGCTGTTCGGCTGGCTGCGATTCTCCGATCTCTATCTGCCGCTGCTGTACGTTCAGACCGTCGCCGCTGCTCTACAGGTCTTGTTCCTGTCGATCCTCACGGTCTACTTCTACCTCGACAAGCGCGTCGTCGTGCTGATGCTCTGCGCTGCCTTCGTGCTCGGCAATGCCGCCCTGACCGGCCTGTCGCTGGCGCTCGGTCCGGTCTTCTACGGATATGGCTTCGCCCTGTCCCTGCTGATCTGCGTGGTGCTCGGCTTCAAGGCCCTGGAGCGCAGCTTCGGCCGCCTCGAATACTCCACCTTCATGCTCCAGTAGCGGGCTCGGCCAGGCGCGAGGCCACCGCCGAGGCTGAGGTTAGAATTTCGGGCTACCCGGCGCTAGCCGCGACCATCGCGCGGCAGCCCGTTCACCGCACCCAGGGGGAGTCCATGGCGTCAAATCGTCGTTCACAGAACATTACTCAGGGCGTCGCGCGAGCCCCGAATCGCTCGATGTACTACGCGATGGGCTACGAGAAGTCAGACTTCGACAAGCCGATGATCGGCGTCGCCAACGGCCACAGCACGATCACGCCGTGCAACTCCGGTCTGCAGACGCTTGCCGATGCCGCCATCGACGCGATCCACGCCGCCGGCGGCAACCCCCAGGTTTTCGGCACACCGACCATCTCCGACGGCATGGCCATGGGCACCGAGGGCATGAAGTACTCGCTGATCAGCCGCAAGGTGATCGCCGACTGCATCGAGACCGCGGTCCAGGGCCAGTGGATGGACGGCGTGCTGGTCATCGGCGGCTGCGACAAGAACATGCCCGGCGGCATGATGGGCATCATGCGTGCGAACGTGCCGGCCATCTATGTCTACGGCGGCACCATCAAGCCGGGCAAGTGGAAGGGCCAGGATCTCAATATCGTGTCGGTCTTCGAGGCCGTCGGCCAGTTCTCGGCCGGCAAGATGAGCGACGAAGACTTCGAGGGCATCGAGCGCCACGCCATTCCGGGTACCGGCTCGTGCGGTGGCATGTACACGGCCAACACCATGTCGTCGTCGTTCGAGGCGCTCGGCCTGAGTCTGCTGGGCTCGTCCACGATGGCCAATCCCGATGGCGAAAAGCGCGCCTCGGCGGTCGAGTCCGCCCGCGTCCTGCTCGAAGCGGTACGTGCGGACCGCAAACCCCGCGACATCGTCACCCGCAAGTCGATCGAGAACGCGGTGTCGCTGATCATGGCCACCGGCGGCTCCACCAATGCAGTGCTGCATTTCCTGGCCATTGCCCATTCGGCCGGCATCGAGTGGACCATCGACGATTTCGAGCGCATCCGCCAGCGGGTACCGGTGTTCTGCGACCTCAAGCCCTCGGGCACCTACCTGGCCACCGATCTGCACCAGGCCGGCGGCATTCCGCAGGTACTGAAGATGCTGCTCGAGGCCGACCTGCTGCACGGCGATGCGATGACCATCACCGGCCAGACGCTCGAACAGGCGCTGGCCGACGTGCCCAGCGAACCACGCGGCGATCAGAACGTCATCCGCCCGATCGAGAAGCCGCTGTACAAGCAAGGCCACCTGGCGATCCTCAAGGGCAACATCTCACCCGAGGGCTGCGTGGCCAAGATCACCGGCCTGAAGAATCCCACGATCACCGGCCCGGCACGGGTGTACGACGACGAGCAGTCGGCGCTGGCGGCGATCATGGAAGGCAAGATCAAGGCGGGCGACATCATGGTCCTGCGCTACCTGGGCCCGAAGGGCGCACCGGGCATGCCCGAGATGCTCGCGCCCACCTCGGCGCTCATCGGCGCTGGTCTTGGCGAGTCCGTCGGCCTGATCACCGACGGCCGTTTCTCCGGCGGCACCTGGGGCATGGTGGTCGGACACGTGGCCCCGGAAGCCGCCGTCGGCGGCCCGATCGCGTTGATTCACGAGGGCGATTCCGTGACCATCGACGCCCATCAGCGGTTGCTGCAACTCAATGTCGACGACGCCGAGCTGGCCAGGCGCAAGGCGGCCTGGAAGGCGCCCGAGGTGCGTTACACGCGCGGTGTGCTGGCCGAGTTCGGCAAGCTGGCCAGTTCGGCAAGCCGCGGTGCGGTCACCGACGGGGACTGAGTCGGCTGCGTCGGTCGGCTACGTCGGTCGGCGGCAGCGCCGACGGCCGGCGAGCAGGCGGGTCAGCGTGCGCGCTTGGGCGTGTTCTGGTCGAAGAACTGCTTGCGAATGCGCTCGGCCCGCGCCGTTTCAGCATCGGCCTTGCGGCGCAGCTTGCGCTTGTCCCAACCGGTGGCGCTCTCGCCCCACTCGAACCACAGGAAAGCAAGCAGGAACGGCGTCAGGATCCAAACCGAGGCCCACAAGCCGCTCATGCTGGCGAACATGCCCAGCTCGAAGTACCACGCCGCGAGCACGGCCAAGCCCAGATATACCAGCCACATGTTCGGATCCCCATCGCAGTCTCTTATCGGCCGAAGTGTGGCGGCTGGGCGCCCTTGCCTGGCAGGCGTCGCGCCGCACGGTGCCGCCGCCGCGACGAGCGGTTCATGGCGGGCGGAGCACGCCTCGTCCGTGACCTCCGACCGGCTTTGCGGGCCCCTCGGGCCGTCAACCGCGCGACGCAGCCTACGTTACACTTCCCATCCAGCAGTTTCCAGCCAACAATCTCGGAGTTCCAGTCAATGAACGCTCGCGTGCTGATTCAACGCGCCCTCGTCGTCTCGGCGGCGGCCGCCGCCCTGGCCACCACCGGAGCCGCCAATGCCCAGATGGCATTGGCGCAGTCGAAGAACTGCACGGCCTGCCATGCCGTCGACAAGAAACTGATCGGCCCGGCATTCAAGGACATCGCGGCCAAGTACAAGGACGCCGATGGCGCAGTTGCCAAGCTCGCCGGCAAGGTTCGCGCCGGTGGTTCCGGTGTCTGGGGCCAGATTCCGATGCCGGCGAACCCTCAGGTCTCCGATGCCGAGGCCGAGCAGCTGGTCAAGTGGGTCTTGTCCATGTGAGTGGCAGGCGAGCCGGTGGCTGCGGAGGTTTCGCGGCCACCACGCAAATCGGAGCATGCCTTGCGCATGCTCTTTTTTTTTTTGCGCCTGCCTGCCCAAAAAAAGGGCAATCGATCCGTCCATCCGCGGCCGCACACCGCCAATCCGCAGATGCGGGCGGACCAGGCGGCCAGGGACTACATTGCGGCCTGTCGAAAGCGCATGTGTGTTTTCGAGTAAGTCTCCTCCTCCAGCCACTGGAAAAGTTTCCTCCCTGGCTGGTTTGCCCCGGTTCGCCCGGGGCCTTTTTTTTGCCCACGCGAAACGCAGAACGGGCGTGCTATTCGGTGACAGACGGCGAGCGATGACCGTCCGTGACGGACTGTCATCGTAGCGTCATATTGCTGTCACAAAGCCTCATTAGGATTCGTTGCGTCGCACCATTCACCCGTTCGCGGTGATCGATGCGAACCCGGGGGGCCAGGGAGGGCCCGTCGGGCCCGCCCACGCCACGAACCCATCCGAGGCTTTATCACATGTCACGAATCAAGGCACTGACGCTGGCCATTGCGCTGGCGGCCACCGCTCAGAGCGCCAACGCCCAATCGCGCGATCAGATCAGCATCGTCGGCTCTTCGACCGTCTACCCGTTTGCCACCGTCGTTGCCGAGCAGTTCGGCAAGACCACCTCTTTCAAGACCCCGAAGATCGAGTCGACCGGCTCGGGCGGCGGTCTGAAGCTGTTCTGCGCCGGTGTCGGCGTCGAGCATCCGGACATCACCAACGCCTCGCGCGCGATCAAGAAATCCGAGGTCGCGACCTGCGCCAAGAACGGCGTCAAAGAAATCGTCGAGGTCAAGATCGGCTATGACGGCATCACCGTCGCTCACGCCAAAGACGCACCGGACTTCGGCCTGACCCGTCGCCAACTGTACTGGGCGCTGGCCAAGCGCGTGCCCAATGCCGACGACACCGCGCTGATCGCCAATCCGTACAAGACCTGGAAAGACATCGATCCCAAGCTGCCGAACACCAAGATCGAAGTGCTCGGCCCGCCGCCCACCTCCGGCACGCGCGACGCCTTCCTCGAGCTGGTGATGGACGAGGGCTGCCACGGCTACAAGACGATCAAGGCCATGGACAAGAAGGCCGCCCAGGCTGCCTGCCAGGAGATTCGTGAAGACGGTGGCTATGTCGAGGCCGGCGAGAACGACAACCTGATCGTGCAGAAACTGGCCGCGAACCCGGCCGCGCTGGGCATCTTCGGCTACAGCTTCCTCGAAGAGAACACCGACAAGGTCAAGGGTGTGCCTATCGAGGGTACGGCACCGACGTTCGAGTCGATCGCCGACGGCAGCTACAAGGTCTCGCGCCCGCTGTTCTTCTATGTCAAGAAGGCCCACGTCGGTGTGATTCCCGGCCTGAAGGAGTATCTGGCCGAGTTCACCAGCGAGAAGGCCTGGGGCGACGAGGGCTATCTGGCCGACCGCGGCCTGATCCCGATGCCCAAGGCTGAGCGTGCGGCGTTCTCCAAAGCCGCCAACGGCCTGATGCCGATGATGGCGCAGTGAACGGCTGTCCGGCAATGAATAGTGGCGCGTATCCAGCCTGCCACTAGTCTGGACGGCGCGCGGGACCGGATCACGGCTCCGCGCGCCGTTGCAGTTGCGCGCGCCACGGGTTGAAGTCGTCTGGCCGACGGCACTCTTCGACCTCCGGCGCCGGAAACGATCGCGAGATTCGCATGTCAGCCTCGACGCTGCTGTTTGCCCTGCTCGCCCTGTCCGTGATCGCATACGCGTTCGGACGTCGGCGAGCAATCGGCCTGGTGGACGGTGAGATCCGCCGTCTGCAGAGCCTGCCCGCCTACTACGGTCTGTACGTGGCCATGTGGTGCGGCATCCCCGCGCTGATCGCGCTCGCGGTCTGGAGCGCGGTCGATCACTCGGTGATCACGCAGGTGGTGACCGCGGGTCTTCCGGAGCACTTGTTGACGGCCGGACCCGACCGCTTGAACTTGTTGGTCAACGACATCCGCAATCATGTCGCCGGCAATGTCACCTCGAGCCAGCTCGGCCCCGAGATGATCGCGGCGACCGAGCGCTACGCGCATTTGCTCTTCGTCAGCAAGGTGCTCAAGACGATCGTCGTCTTGTCGATCGCGCTCGGGCTGATGGCCGTGATGCTGCGCAGGCTTCATGCCGGCCAGCGCACCCGCACGCTGGTCGAAGGCGCGATCGAATGGGGCCTGATCCTGTGCTCCAGCGTGGCGATACTGACCACGATCGGTATCGTGCTGTCGGTGCTGTTCGAATCCTTGCGCTTCTTCGGCAAGGTGCCGATCTCGGAATTCCTGTTCGGTCTCGAGTGGAGCCCGCAGATCGCGCTGCGTGCCGACCAGGTCGGCTCGTCGGGCTCGTTCGGGGCGATTCCGCTGTTCGTCGGCACGATGCTGATCTCGCTGATCGCGATGCTGGTGGCTGTACCGATCGGTCTGATGTCCGCCGTCTACCTGTCCGAATACGCGCCACGTCACGTGCGCAATTGGGCCAAGCCACTGGTGGAGATCCTGGCCGGTATCCCGACTGTGGTCTACGGCTTCTTCGCCGCACTCACGGTCGCGCCGTTCCTGCGCGATCTGGGCGCCAGCATCGGTCTCGACGTGGCCAGCGAAAGCGCCCTGGCGGCGGGCGTGGTCATGGGCATCATGATCATTCCCTTCGTGTCATCGCTGTCCGACGACGTCATCAACGCGGTGCCCCAGTCGCTGCGCGACGGCGCTTTGGGCATGGGCGCCACGCACTCCGAGACCGTCAAGCGGGTCATCCTGCCGGCCGCCCTGCCCGGCATCGTCGGCAGCATCCTGCTGGCCTTGTCGCGCGCGGTCGGCGAAACCATGATCGTGGTGATGGCCGCGGGTCTGGCGGCCAATCTGACCGCCAACCCGCTCGAGACGGTCACCACCGTCACGGTGCAAATCGTCACCCTGCTGGTCGGCGACCAGGAGTTCGACAGCGCCAAGACGCTCGCGGCGTTCGCACTCGGCCTGATGCTGTTCATCGTCACGCTGGTCCTGAACGTGATCGCCCTGCACATCGTTCGCAAGTATCGAGAGCAATATGAGTGAATTGACGATGCCCAACGGCGCCGCAACCCGCAACACGATCGCAATCGTGCGCGAAGGCCTGGCCGCCCGCCACGCCGCCGAACGACGATTCAAGCGCTACGGCAAGATCGCAATCGGCCTGTCGCTGCTGTTCCTGGTCCTGCTGATCGGTTCGATCGCGCTCAAGGGCTATTCCGCGTTCTGGCAGACCCGTGTCGTGCTCGACATCCCGCTCGACGCGCAGACCATCGATCCGCAGGGCGCACGCGATCCAGCCGTCCTGAGCCGCGCCGACTACGGAGCAGTCGTGAAGTCGGCACTGCGCGACCTGTTTCCGAAGGTCAGCTCGCGCAGAGAGCGGCGCGACCTGTACGGTCTGGTCAGCAATGGCGCGCAGTTCCAGTTACGCGACATGGTCATGAAGGCCCCCTCCCTGATCGGCCAGACCGTCAAGGTCAGCGTACCGGCCTCGGCCGACATCGACATGCTCCTCAAGGGCCATTTCGACCAGTCGGTTCCTGAGAGCGAGCGCCGCATCAAAAACCATCAGGTCGAATGGGTGAACAAGCTGCAGTCCGAAGGCCGCATCGAGAGTGTGTTCAACACCACGTTCTTCAGCGCCGGAGACTCTCGCGACCCCGAGCTCGCCGGCATCTGGGGCGCCGCCGTCGGCTCGTTCTTCACGCTCGCAGTCACGTTGATCTTGTCGTTCCCGCTCGGCGTGGCTGCTGCCGTGTATCTCGAGGAGTTCGCGCCGCGCAACCGCATCACCGACCTGATCGAGGTCAATATCAACAACCTCGCGGCGGTGCCCTCGATCGTGTTCGGCCTGCTGGGTCTGGCGGTGTTCATCAACTTCTTCGGTATGCCGCGCTCGGCCCCCGTGGTCGGCGGCCTGGTGCTGACACTGATGACCCTGCCGACGATCATCATCGCGGCGCGCGCCTCGCTGAAGTCTGTGCCGCCGTCGATTCGCGACGCGGCGTTGGGCATCGGCGCCTCGAAGATGCAGACCATTCTGTACCACGTACTGCCGCTGGCGATGCCCGGCATGCTCACCGGCACCATCATCGGCATGGCGCAGGCGCTCGGCGAGACCGCGCCGCTGCTGATGATCGGCATGGTCGCGTTCATCGTCGACATTCCGCAAAGCATCGGCGACTCGGCCACCGCGTTGCCGGTGCAGATCTATCTGTGGGCCGACAGCCCCGAGCGTGGCTTCGTCGAGAAGACCTCCGGCGCCATCCTGGTGTTGCTCGGCTTTCTGGTGTTGATGAACCTCGCTGCCGTGCTGTTGCGCCGCCGTTTCGAGCGTCGCTGGTAAGAATCGCTTTCGCCCGGCGGCCGACCGCGGCCGCCCGTTTCAGGAGTCCGCCGTCATGCAAGCAGAACCCGCCCGTCAGCACCAGCCCGCCGCACCTATGCCGCCAATGGCCGATGCGAACATCGCCCCAGCCGTCAGGAAGCCGGAGCACAGCGTCGAGATGATGCGCCACACCGCCACCGTGGCGCGCGACGTGCGTGCCACGGTCGGCAACCCGCATGTCGACGACCCGCGCGTGCGCGCCAAGGGCATCAACGTGTTCTATGGCGATGCCCATGCGATCAAGGGCGTGGACCTCGACATCGGCCACCACGAGATCCTGGCCATGATCGGCCCCTCGGGCTGCGGCAAGAGCACCTTCTTGCGCTGCCTCAACCGGATGAACGACACCATCGACGGCTGCCGCGTCACAGGCGAGATCACGATGGACGGCGAGAACATCAACGGCCGCGACATCGATGTCGTGCCGCTGCGCGCGCGCGTCGGCATGGTGTTCCAGAAGCCCAATCCGTTCCCCAAGTCGATCTGGGAAAACGTGGCGTTCGGACCGCGCATCCACCGCCTGGCCACCAGCAAGTCGGAACTCGACGGCATCGTCGAAGACAGCCTCAAGCGCGCCGGCCTGTGGGACGAGGTCAAGGACCGGCTGCAGCTTCCCGGCACCGGCCTGTCGGGTGGCCAGCAGCAGCGTCTGTGCATCGCCCGCGCGATCGCGGTACAGCCCGAGGTGTTGCTGATGGATGAGCCCTGCTCGGCGTTGGATCCGATCTCGACCGCACGCATCGAGGAACTCATGCTCGACCTGCGCGAGACGCTGTCGATCGCAATCGTCACGCATTCGATGCAGCAGGCGGCACGCGTTTCAAACCGCACCGCCTTTTTCCATCTGGGCGACCTGATCGAAATCGGCGACACCAAACAGGTGTTCAGCGCACCGCGTCACCAGCTCACCGAAGATTACGTGACCGGCGTGTTCGGCTGAACGCGAACGCCAGGCGGCTCCAGCGAGGCGCGGCGGCCCCGTTACGGCTGGTCTGCGAGGGCCCGCCGACGATGACGATGGTCACCGCCTCACCGCCACCGCTCACCGCTCACTGCACGCGTCGCAGGCGCTGGCCCTGCAGGCCATGCTCACCGGGCAACCAGTTGGGATCGTCGGTGACCACGAACGAGCCGTCGTCGAGACGCCAGGCGTGCGAGGACTGCGGCAACTCGCGCGCAAGCTGATCGACCGGGTCGTTCCAGGTCTCGGTTTCGCGGATCATCTCGCCGGTCTCGCGAACATTGCGATCGAACGCCGCGTTCGAGTCGCTGCGCCCCTTGGCGAGAATGCGATTGATGTCTTCCGCGCTGCGACGGTTGATCTCGCTGATGTTCCTCGCGGTGCGCAGGTTGTCGGCAGCGATGTTCTGCCGCACCTTCGCGACCCTGCCCGCCCAACCCGGATCCTGACGAAAGCTGCCGAAAATCAGCTCGGCATGGCCGAAACTGAGCCTGCCGGCCGGGGCTCGCATCACCATGATCGGCGTGCTGTCGCCGCTGCCGGTCTGGAAGACCTCGCCCCCGACCATCTGCGTCGACATATCCATGAGCTTCAGCGTGGTCAGGATGGTTTCACGCACCGGCTGGCCACCGATGTCGTAACCGATCAGCATCTCGCCGGACTCGAAACGGGTGCGCATCGCCAGAGCGCCCATTTGCGACGAGCCCTCCAAGCCAGCGGCACGCAGGGCCGCGACGATGTCGTTTCGGAATCGAAAGTCGAGGACGGTGGCCTGCGGGCGAGCCTGCCCGACCCAGGCATCGAGCAACGCGCGGACCGAGTGAATCGGTAGGACCGGGCAGTCTCCACCGGCAGCCGGCCCGGCAACGGCTCGCACCCACGACACCGGTGGCCGGATCTCGACGGCCCAAAGGCCGTCGGGCGATTGCGCGGCCCAGTTGATGACCGGCCCTGACGGACATGCACCCATTTGAACGTTCCAGACGACGCTGCCCTGCGGTTCGAGCCCGACGGGAACGAATAGATAGGCCGCATTCATCGGCCGCTCGAAGCCGGACGGATCGACGATCGTCAGGCGCTTGACCCGCAACGCATCGCCGGGCGTGGTTCTCCCCCGGCCTCCCATGACGGGCGATGTCTGACGCGGGCCGCTCACTGCGCCCGCCTGGGCCAGCAACGGAATCGGCGCAGCGGAGATCGACCGCGGTGCCGCGACCGAGTTCCTATCGCCATGAGTGGCTGCCACCAGCATGAGCGCGAACGAACAGAGGAACCTGCGACCAGGCATGGAGCGCCTCCTGTGATTCGGGATGGATGAACTGGACCGGCGGACGACCAACCGGATTGCCGGCCGATTCTTCAATGTCCCTCTCCCCGAGCCGATACCGGTCTGGCGTCAAACGCTAACACGGTCGAGCGCGGCGCGCATCCCGTACAGCCGGGGTAGCCCGCCGGGAAACACGCTCATCGAAACATCGACACGAGCACGAGCGTCGTGGCCGGGAGCCTGTATAGCTCGATCAGGCCGGATCCGCAGCGCCGCGCAGCGGCACCCGCCGCCAGCACCGGAACGCCTGACCCGCAGACGCTTCGACACAGAGGCTGATGGCGTCGACCAGGATCGGCTGCGCGAGCGCAGAAGCGAAATGGGCACGCGCGGCCGCCAGGATCGCCGAGCGCGTTGCCGCGTCGAGCGTGGGTGGTGCCGGACCGCTGAGCGTCATGTGGAATCGCCAGGCATCGAACACACCCGGATAACCCCATTGTCGAAGCAAACGAGCCTGCTCAGCTGACAAGCGTTCCGGGCGCCGCCTGGCGACTTCCTGCGCAGTCAGCGGCGCTCGCCAGGGCTCGAGCACCGCGACGCACTCGTCGGCCAGGCAACGCAGCGGGGCGTCGGGGGCGGGGTCGCCATCACGCGGCCGAAGCGCAAGAAAGTCACCGAACCAGACCGGCTCGAGCGGCGGCAGCGTGAAGGCGTCGATGCGACGCGCGCGTTCACGCACCCACGTCGCCATCGCGGTCGGATCCAGCCCGTCGGCCAGCCGGAACGGAGCCTTCAGCGTCGCATGAAAGCCGTAGCGCGCCGGCGCCGACAGCCAGTCGGGCCAGGGCGGATCATCGATGACCCGACCGCCGAGCCAATCGGCGCCGGCGCGGGCCAGTGACCCCTCGGGCGCCGGCAAGAAGTAGACCGCAATGCGGTGCACGGCAAAGCGCGCGGATGCGGGATCGGGCGATGCCGCACTCATATCTTCAACGCGTCGTGATCGACGGTGAGCTGCACCGCGTCGGCCGCGAATACGGTTGCCCCGGCTTCCACCACCCGGCCGTCACCGTCGACGTTCACGAACTCGACCACCATGACCGGCAAGGTGGCCGGCCGCAACAGCCAGTCGACTTCGTCGGCACTGGGCAGACGGCATGAAACCACGCTACGCCGCCGGTGGTAGTCGTGCACGCCGTAGGTCTGCAGAGCGTCCGCGATCGAGCGCAGCGTCACGAAACGGTCGGCGATGCCCGCGAAGCGCGGCAGCGGAAACACACCGCGCGACAAGGCGATCGGCTTGCCGCGCACGAGGGAACGCGTGCGCAGCACCTGGACCTCGGCCCTCGGCACGAGGCCGAGCGCAGCGGCCCAGGCGCCGGCCGGCTCGATGGGAGCATCGAGCAGTTCGCGGCGCGCGACCTCGCCATTCTCGGCAAGATTCTGACTCAGACGCGTGCGCCGCCGCAGCGCATAGTCGAGCACGAGGCGGCGTGCATAGAGACCCGCGCCGGCGCGAATCTGCACATAGCCGAGATCGGCCAGATGACGGGTGGCGCGGCGCAGCGTATGCCGATTGACACCGAAGCGCTCGGCGAGCGCCTGCTCGCTCGGCAAGCGCTCACCGGCCGGCGGATCGCCGGCCGCCAGCTCGTCGGCCAGCACGTCGGCGATACGCAGCCAGACCGGCCGCGATTCATCGAGATCGATCGTCGCATCACGCATGTCATCGATTCTTAATGTGGTTTTCCCGGCATTAGTGTAGCCTGTATAGACAGGTTGAAAAAGACGAAACTCATCGCGATGATCGAACCCGACATTGACACCCGGGCCGGCTGGCTCGGCCTGCTGGCGCTGACCGCGCAGGCGCCGCTGCTCGCACTGGCCGAGCCACGGCTGATCGACGAGCCCTACACCCTGCTGCGCGGGCCCGAGACCGGGCTCGTCATGGCCAATGCGCGCATCGATGGCGCCGGCAACCGCTTCAATCTCGCCGAGGTACCGGTGTCGCGCTGCACGGTCCGCAGCGCGCGCGGACCGGCCGGGGTCGGCTATCGGATGGGCCGCTGCCCCCAGGCCGTGCTGTGCATCGCGCGGCTCGACGCATTGCTGCAGTCGCCCGAGCATGCCCCGCGTTTGCGCGAGGAACTTCTCGCGCCGCTGCTCGCGCGATTGCGCGCCGGCTGGCTTCGCGAGGATGCGCTCAGCGCAAGCAGTCGCGTGCGCTTCGACACACTGACGCCGGAGACCTTGTCGTGAGCACGCACGCCGCGCTCGACGATGGCATCGACCTCAGCCGCGTACTGGCCGGCTTCGCGTCGCCGATCGACGACGCTCAGCGGGCCTTTCGGGCCACGCTCGAGGCGATGTCGTACCCGGGCCGCGTGGTCAGGCCCCTGGCGGCCGATCCACAATGGCCCGAAGAGCTGCCCGCGGCAGCGGTGGCGGTCTTGCTCGCACTCTGCGACGAGCACACGCCGCTCTGGTTCGGGCCGCGCTGGCGCAAGCAGGCCGCGATCATCGACTCGCTGCGCTTCCATACCGGCGCGCCGGTCACCGAAGACCCCTCATTGGCGGCGTTCGCTGTGCACGATGGCATCGGCGATCCCTCGCCGGAGCGCTTCGCGCTCGGCGACGACCTCGATCCACAACGAGGCGCCACGCTGATCGTCGCGGTCGTCGCGCTCGATCGCGGCACGCGCCTGCGCCTGTCGGGCCCGGGTCTGCGCGAAGCCCGCGAGATCGCTGTCACTGGACCGGAACCACGCTTCTGGCAGGCGCGGTGCGCCATCGAACCGCTGTTCCCGCGTGGTCTCGATCTTCTGCTCACCGCCGGGGCTTCGCTAGTCGCCATTCCGCGCACCACGCGCGTGGAGGTGCTCTGATGTACATCGCCGTCAAAGGTGGCGAACGCGCGATCGCGGCATCGCAGCGCCTGCTCGCCCGCACGCGGCGCGGCGACCCCGGACTCGCCTCGCTGAGCGTCGCCCAGATCCGCGAACAACTGAGCCTGCTGGTCAGCCGCGTGATGGCCGAGGCATCGGTGATCGATCCCGAGCTGGCCGCCCTCGCCATCAAGCAGGCGTGCGGCGACGCGATCGAAGCGGTGTTCCTGCTGCGCGCCTATCGCACGACCCTGCCCCGCTTCGGGGCCGCCTCTCCGCTGGATGCCCGGCAGATGCGGGTGCACCGGCGGATCTCGGCGATCTTCAAGGATCTGCCCGGCGGCCAGGTGCTCGGCCCGACCTTCGACTACACCCAGCGGCTGCTCGACTTCTCCTTGCTAGCCGACGACGACGGGGACGACGGGGACGACGACGTCGCTGACAGCGACGCCGCACCGTCGGGGGGCGACCCGCCCGGGCCCGAAGCGGCGAGCGGCGTTTGTCCCGACGCGCTGGCCAGCCTCGAGGCACAGGGGCTGATCGAGCCCGCGTGCCCCGACCCGGACGACCCGGTGCCGCCGGACATCACTCGCGACCCGCCCCGCTACCCGATGAGCCGCGCTGCGCGCCTGCAGATGATGGCCCGCGCCGACGAGGGCTGGCTGCTCGGCATGGGCTATTCCACCCAGCGCGGCTATGCGCACACCCATCCGTTCGGGGGCGAGATCCGCCACGGGGCCGTGCCGCTCGGTCTGGTGCCGGACGAACTGGGCTTCGAGATCGTCATCGGCGAGATCGAGTTGACCGAGTGCAAGATGATCAACCAGTTCACGGGCGGCGGCGGCCGGCCGCCGACCTTCACCCGCGGCTACGGCCTGGTGGCCGGCCACAATGAACGCAAGGCCATGGCCATGTCGCTGGTCGACCGGGCCATGCGGCATGCGGAGTTCGGCGAGCCTGCGAGTGCCCCGGTGCAGGATCAGGAATTCGCACTGGCCCATGGTGACAGCGTCGAGGCGAGCGGCTTCGTGCAGCATCTGAAACTGCCTCACTACGTGACCTTCGAATCCGAGCTGCATCTGATTCGCCGCCTGCGCGCGGAGCAGGCGCTGCCGCAAGCCGCGTCGGGCGACGACTCGCCCGCTCCCGGCCCCGCCGGAGAGAGCCGATGAATACGCGCGACGGCTCCGCCGCCGGCACTCCGCTGACCGGCTACAACTTTGCCTACCTCGACGAGAACACGAAGCGGATGTTGCGCCGGACGATCCTCAAGGCGGTGGCCATTCCCGGTCACCAGGTGCCGTTCGGGTCGCGCGAGATGCCGCTGGCCTACGGCTGGGGCACCGGCGGCATCCAGGTGACCGCCGCCGTCATCGGCCCCAGCGACGTGCTAAAGGTCATCGACCAAGGCTCGGACGACACCACCAACGCGGTAAACATCCGTCAGTTCTTCCAGCGCGTGACCGGTGTCGCCACCACCACGCGCACGCGCGAGGCCACGCTGATCCAGACCCGGCACCGCATCCCCGAGACTGCTCTCACCGAACGACAGGTGCTGGTCTACCAGGTGCCGCAGCCCGACCCCCTGTACCGTCTCGAGCCCCACCGGGCCGAACTGCGCAAGCTGCACGGCTACCGCGAATACGGCCTGATGGGCGTGAAGCTGTTCGAGGACGTGGCGCGCTGGGGGCATATCGAAACCACCTACGACTACCCGGTTCTGGTCCACGGCCGCTACGTCATGGCGCCGTCGCCAATCCCGAAGTTCGACAATCCCAAGATGCACCGCATGCCCGCGCTGCAGCTGTTCGGCGCCGGACGCGAGAAGCGCATCTACGCCGTGCCGCCCTACACCGACGTGCGCAGCCTGGACTTCGACGACCACCCGTTCGAGCCGACGCGCGCCCCGCACGTCTGTGCCCGCTGCGGCGCCACGGATTCATATCTCGACGAGTTGCCGCTCGCCGACGGTAGCGTGGCGTGGACCTGCTCGGACACGGACTTCTGCAGCGAGCGGCTCGATCAGCAATCGACTCCCGGACGCGACGGACGATCCGTATGAACCAGGAATACGATCCGGCGCCCGCGCCGGTACTCGAGGTCGAGCATCTCTCGCACCGCTTCGGCGACCGTCTCGCGCTGGCCGACGTGTCGCTGTCCCTGCATCCCGGCGAGGTGCTGGCCGTGGTCGGCGAGTCGGGCTCGGGCAAGAGCACCTTGCTCAACGTGCTCACCGGCCAGCATTCGATCCAGCACGGGCGGATCCACTATCTCGCCGCCGACGGCGAACGCCTCGATCTGGCCGCCCTGCCCGAGATCCGCCGCCGCGCGCTCAACCGCACCGAGTGGGGCTTCGTGCGCCAGAACGCCGACGATGGCCTACGCTTGGCCGTCAGCGCCGGCGCCAATGTCTGCGAGCGGCTGATGGACATCGGCTGGCGCCATTTCGGCAGTCTGAACGAAGCAGCACGTGACTGGATGCAACGCGTCGAGCTCGACGTTACCCGGCTGAACGATCCGCCGCGCGAATTCTCAGGCGGCATGAAGCAGCGGCTGCAGATCGCCCGCAATCTGGTCAGCTCGCCACGCGTGCTGCTGATGGACGAACCCACCTCGGGTCTCGACGTCTCCGTGCAGGCGCGTCTGCTCGATCTGTTGCGCGTGCTCGTCAACCGCCTCGGCGTTTCGGTGATCGTCGTCACCCACGATCTGGGCGTCGCACGTCTGCTCGCCCACCGCACCATCGTCATGCGGGCCGGCCGCATCGTCGAGGCCGGTCTTACCGACCGGGTGCTGGACGATCCCGAGCACGCCTACACCCAACTGCTGGTCTCATCGGTGCTGCAAGGATGATCACCCTCGACCCCGCGCGACCGGTCGTGCTCGCCGTCCGCTCATTGCACAAGCGGTTCACGCTGCATCTGCGCGATGCGCGCGTGCTCGATGTGCTCGAATCGTTCTCGATGCGGGTGGAACCCGGCCGTTGCGCCGCGCTGGCCGGCCCCTCCGGTCGCGGCAAGTCCACGATACTCAAGTGCCTGGCCGGCAACTATCGTATCGACGGCGGCGAGGTCTGCCTCGAACAAGACGGTCGCAAGGTGGTCGATCTGGCGCGCGCCAGCGACCAGACCATGATCCGCCTGCGCCGCAGCGTGATCAGCAATGTCAGCCAGTTCCTGCGCGTGGTGCCGCGCGTGCCGGCGCTCGACGTCGTGGCCGAGCGCTGCCTCGAAGGGTTGCCGCCGATGTCGGATGCCGAGCACGCCGAGCACCTGGCAAACGCGCGCGAACGCGCGGCCGAGCTGCTCGAGCGCCTGCGCGTGCCTCAGGCGCTGTGGTCGTTGCCACCGGCGACGTTTTCCGGCGGCGAGCAGCAACGGGTTAACATCGCCCGCGGATTCGTGCGAGCCACACCATTGCTGTTGCTCGACGAGCCCACGGCATCGCTCGACAATGCCAATCGCGACATCGTGATCGAATTGATCGTGCAAGCCAAGGCCGCCGGGCGTACCGTGGTCGGCATCTTCCACGACGAAGCCGTGCGCGCGGCCGTCGCCGACGATATCGTCACCGTCTAACGTCGGTCGACAGCCCGCTCGGGACCACCGACGCCTTCCCCGCCAGATCATGCCTGCCCTCACCGCCGAACCAAACCTCGTCCTGACCAATGCCAGACTCGTTCTAGGCAGCGAGATCGTGCTCGGCACGTTGACCATCCGGGACGGTCGCATCGCCGCAATCGATACCGGCACCTGTTCGGTGGCCGGCGCACTCGACCTCGACGGCGACTGGCTGATCCCCGGCCTGGTCGAAATCCACACCGACAATCTCGAGCGGCACCTGATGCCGCGGCCCAAGACGCACTTTCCGCCGCAGCCGGCCTTGCTCGCCCACGACGCCGAGGTGGCGTCGGCCGGCATCACCACTGTGTTCGATGCGCTGGGCGTCGGTGATCCCTATGGCGACAGCTTCCGGTCCCAGAACCACGCTGATCTGATCGATCTGCTCGACAGACTCGAAGCGCGCGGGCTCTTGCGCGCCCGCCACCTGCTGCACGTTCGCTGCGAGCTACCAGCCGCCAACACACGCGATCTGTTCAGCGCCTACGCCGATTGCGCACGCCTGCGCATGCTCTCGTTGATGGATCACACGCCGGGTCAGCGCCAATGGACCGACATCGAACACGCGCGCACCTACTTCACCGGCAAGAAGGGCTGGACGAACGAGCAGTTCGACCACGAGGTGATGCACGCGCCCGAGCGTCAGCGGCTCTACGTGGCACCGAACCGGCACTACTTCGCGGCGTTCGCTCGCGAGCGCGGCGTGGCGCTCGCCACCCACGATGACACCACCGAGGCACACGTGCAGGAGGCGGTCGACGACGGCGCGACCATCAGCGAGTTTCCGACCACGGCGCTCGCCGCGCGTTGCGCCCGCACGCACGGCCTGGCCACGGTCGCCGGTGCGCCGAACGTCGTGCGCGGCGGCTCGCACTCGGGCAATGTCGCCGCCATCGATCTCGCGCGCGACGGTTTACTGGACGTGCTCTCGTCCGACTACGTGCCGGCCAGCCTGCTCACCGCGGCCTGGCGGCTGCACCACGACGCGGAGTTGCCACTGCCGGCCGCGGTCGCAACGGTCAGCGGCAATGCGGCGCGTGCCGCCGGCCTCACCGACCGCGGCGAGATCGCGGTCGGACTGCTGGCCGATCTGGTTCGCGTGCGCGAATTCGATCGCCAGCCGGTGGTTGGCGACGTCTGGGTGAACGGCCGGCGGGTGCACTGAGACACACCTGCCATTGCTTCACGGACCGATTGCGCCGGTCCGGCGTCATGCGAGTTGAGACGCGCCGCTATCGGTTGACTGCAAACGGCCGGCTCAGACCAGCTTGTCGATCAAGGCCAGAAAATGCCCCAGCGACGGCGTCGCCAGACCCGGCTGCTTGCCGAGCTCGTCCCATCGGCGCAGCCGGATGCCATCCTGCGCGAAGCGTTCGGCCTCGTAGGCGCGACATTCGTCGGCCTTCATGGGTCCGCCCTGCAGTTCGAGCGAATGAACGGATGCCGGTGACAAGGCTGCGAAATAGTCCGGCTCGATCGCGCACAAATAGCGTTTGGCGGCAACATGCAGGCGAACGGGCTCGCTGACCTCGGGCGGCATTTCGCGCGCCAGCAGGCGGGCCCCGATCAATTCGTGGCGGTCGTCGACGTCGTCGCGCCGGCTGGCCTGCTTGCCCGCCATGTGACCGATGTCGTGCACCAGGGCCGCGATGATCAACGCCGGCGAGGCGCCCTGGCGTTCGGCCAGCATTGCACACTGCAGCCCGTGCTCGAGGGCACTGACCGCCTCCTCACGCTCGCCGCTGTAGTGCGTGTGGCCGTGGGCGCGAAAGGTCGCTTCGATCCAGTGACGGGGCATATCAGATCATCCTCTTGCGAACATACGCCGAGAGAAGATCCACGACCGACACGGTGAGCACCAACAGGATCAGCACGGCAGCCGTCTTTTGATAGAGGAAGCCACGAATGACATCCCAGAGGACCATGCCGATGCCCCCGGCGCCCACCATGCCGACCACGGAAGCGGAACGGATGTTGGATTCGAAACGGTACAACGAAAACGAGATCCAGAGCGGCATGACTTGCGGAATCACGCCGTAGGCGATCTCTTCGAGCTTGTGCGCGCCGGTGGCCCGGATACCCTCGACCGGTTGCGGATCGATTGCCTCGACCGCCTCCGAGAACAGCTTGGCCAGGATGCCCGTCGTGTGTACCCAGAGCGCCAGCACGCCGGCAAACGGCCCCAGGCCCACGGCGACCACGAACAACAATGCGAACACCATCTCGTTGATGGCCCGGCACGCGTCCATCAGCCGCCGGACCGGTTGATGCAGCCACGCTGGCGCAACGTTGCTTGCGCAGAGCAGCCCGAACGGCACGGCCGCGACCACCGCCAGCGCACTGCCCCAGATCGCGATCTGGACCGTGATCAACAGCTCCTGACCATAGAAGCGCCAATCGGTGAAATCGGGCGGAAAGAACCCGGCCAGGTATTCCGCCATGTTGCCGGCGTCGGCGAACAGATCGCCGGGTCGCATCTCGGCACCGCGCCAGGAGGCGGCCAGCACGCCGAGCACCACCGCCCAGATCGCCAGTGTCGACCACGGCGTCTTGGGTGGCAGTGCTGCGGCAGGAGCGGACACGCTCATCACTCTGATCCGATCGCGACCAACGACATCAGTCCTTGACCGATTTGGCCGCCAGCTTGGCCAGCTGGTCGTCGATCTCGGCGATCTTCTTGGCCTTCTCGGCGGCGTCCATCTTGGCGTCGTTCTGCAGCTGGGTCTTGGCCTTGACCAGCGAGATCTGGCGAACCGGGATCAGTTGATCGTTGTTCGAGGGCTTGAAGCCCGCGAAACCGATCGTCAGCAGGACTTCCTTCTCGCGCGGATCCTTCTTGCCATAAGCCATCAGGAATTTCTGCAAGGTATCCTTGATCTTGGGATCGAGGTCGGTACGCCAGACCAGCGGGTCGCTCGGGATCAGCGGCGACTTCCAGACCTGGCGCAGTTCGGCGAGCTTCTCCGGGTGGGTCTTGGAGAAGCGGTCCCAGTTCTCGGTGTTGTTGGTCGCCACGTCGACTTGCTTGGTGGACACGGCCAGCAGATTGGTCTCGTGATTGGCGCGCACCATGCGCTTGAAGTCCTTGGCCGGGTCGACGTTGTTCAACGCAAACGCGTAGTAGCCTGGCACCAGAGTACCGCTGGTCGAATTCGGGTCACCGAAGCCCAGTTGCAGCTTCGCCTTGTTGGCGAGCACGTCGTCCAGGCTCTTGATCGGGCTGTCTTTGTGCACCACCAGCAGCGAGTAGTAGCCGTTGCTGCCGTCCGGCGCGATCGTCTGCGCGAAGATCTCGCCATTCGAACGATCGACGGCCTCCATCGCCGACTTGTTGCCGTACCACGCCACCTGCACCTTGTTGAAGCGCATGCCTTCGATGATGCCGGCATAGTCGGGTGCGAAGAAGGCCTTGATCTCCAAACCGGTGGACTTGCGCATGTCGGCCAGGAACGGCTCCCAGCCCTGCTTGAGATTGGCGGACGACTCGGTCGAGATGATGCCGAAGTTGATCGGCTCAGCGGCGTAGCTCTGGGTCGTGGCAAGGCCGGCCAGGACGGCGGCGGCGATCAGCGTCTTGCTCATGTTTGAAGTTCCTGTGCTGGGGGGTTGGATTACGAAGTGATCGGACGCGGGGTGTCGGCACTCAGGCCGCACGCGTGTTCAGGACCCGGCGCGAACTTTCCCCGGGTTCGGCGACCGCGGCCGGCGGCTCCTCTTCCCAGGCCGTGGCCACGTCGGCGCCATAGAGTGCATGCAATCGTGCGCGATCGAGCTCGCGGCTCGGCCCGTCGAAGACCACCTGGCCGTTGCGCAGCGCGATCACCCGCGGGCAGAAGCGCCGGGCAAACGGCACTTGGTGCAACGAGACCACCACCGTGATGCCGAGCTGCTCGTTCAGTTCGGCCAACAGTCCCATGACCTGTTGGGCGCTGTTGGGATCGAGCGAGGCAATCGGCTCGTCGGCCAGGATCAGGCGGGCACCCTGCACGATCGCGCGCGAAATCGCCGCGCGCTGCTGTTGGCCACCCGACAGGGTCGAGGCTCGTTGCCAGGCACGGTCGGCGATGCCCACGCGTTCGAGCGCCTGCCAGGCACGCCCGATCTCGTCGGCCGGGAAGCGACCTGACAAGGTGCGCCAAAGGGGCTGGCGGTGCAACGCACCCGCCAACACGTTGGTCATCACCGGCAGGCGCTCGACCAGGTTGAACTGCTGGAAGATGGTGGCGATGTCGGCCCGCATCGTACGGATACCGGCGGCGATCCGACCCTTGTCCTGGATCGTACGACCCCCGATCACCACCCGCCCGGACCCGGCGTCGGCGGCCGACAGGCCGTTCAGATGGCGAAGCAGCGTCGACTTGCCGGAACCCGAGGCGCCCAAAAGCGCCACCATCTCGCCGGCGGCGATACGCAGCGATACGTTGCCCAGCGCCTGGGTACGGCCAAAGGTCTTCGACAGACCGGCGACGGTGATATCCACCGACATCGGATCCTCCGCTTCACTCGATGCGGCCGAACGATACGGAGGTTTTATGACACTGGTGTGGCCGTCTACCCGATCAGGTCGAGAACCGCCGCGGCGATCGCCTCGGGCGTGAAACCGAAGTGCTCGAACAGCGCCGCCGCCGGCGCCGATTCACCGAAACGGTCGATCCCGAGTACCCGGCCCTCGCGTCCGACGTAACGCCACCAGCCGTGGGTCACGCCGGCCTCGACCGCCACGGTCGGCACGCCGGCGGGCAGCACCTCGGCCCGATAGGCCGCCGACTGACGCTCGAAGGCTTCGACGCAGGGCATGGACACGAGCCGGGCCGCGATTCCCCGTGCGGCCAGCAATGTCAGCGCCTGCACCGCCAGCGCCACCTCCGACCCGGTCGCGACGATCACGGCACACGGCCGCGGCGCATCGGTGAACACGTAGCCGCCGCGCAGGATCAGATCGGCGGGCGTGTCGCGTGTCAGAGCGGCCAGGTTCTGCCGCGACAACACCAGGGCGCTGGGCCGGTCCGGCGTGCTCGTGGCCGCATGCCAGGCGACGGCAGTCTCCAGTGCATCGCAGGGTCGCCAGACGTCCAGACCGGGAATCAGGCGCAGGCTGGCGACATGCTCGACCGGCTGATGGGTCGGGCCGTCCTCGCCGAGACCGATCGAATCATGGGTCAGCACATGTACCACGCGTTGGCGCATCAACGCCGCCATACGCAGGGCATTGCGCGAGTAATCGGAGAAGGTCAGAAAGGTGCCGCCGAACGGAATCAAGCCACCGTGCAAGGCCAGGCCGTTCATGATCGCGGCCATGCCGAACTCGCGTACGCCGTAGTTCACGTGCCGCCCGCCCGGGCTGTCCGCACGAACCGCCCCGCAGTCGGGCCAGTCGGTAAGATTCGAGCCGGTGAGATCGGCCGAACCGCCGAACATCTCGGGCAGTCGCGTCGCCAACCATCCCAGCGCCTCCTGGGACGCCTTGCGCGTGGCCATGGTCGTCTGGGTGGCACCCACGGTCGTCAACCAGTCACGGCTCGCCGCATCCCAACCGGCCGGCATCTTGCCGCGCATGCGGCGTTCGAACTCGGCCGCGAGCTGCGGATGCGCGGCGCGATAGGCGTCGAAACGCGCGCTCCAGGCCGCTCGCCTTGCGCGCCCCGCAGCACGAGCATCCCACGCCTGACGCACCGCATCCGGCACCTCGAAGGGTGGATGGCGCCATCCGAGAGCCTTGCGCGTGAGGGCGACCTCTTCGTCACCGAGCGGTTCGCCGTGCGCCTTGGCAAGGCCGGCGCGGTTGGGCGAGCCCTTGCCGATGGCGGTCCGGCAGACGATCAGCGTGGGCGCATCGGCGGACCGGCTCTGGATCAATGCAGCATCGATCGCGTCCACGTCATGGCCGTCGAGCGGCCCTATCACCCGCCAGCCCAGCGCGCGAAAGCGCGCCGGTGTATCGTCGATGAACCAGGATTGCACCGGACCGTCGATCGAAATGCCGTTGTCGTCGTAGAGCGCGACCAGCTTGTTCAGCCGTAAGGCTCCGGCCAGCCCGCAAACCTCGTGGCTGACGCCCTCCATCAGGCAGCCATCGCCAACGAACACGAAGGTGCGGTGATCGACGATCTCGTGGCCGTCGCGGTTGAACTCACCGGCCAACTGGCGCTCGGCCAAGGCCATGCCCACGGCATTGGCCAGCCCCTGGCCGAGCGGCCCCGTGGTGGTCTCGACACCCGGCGTCACGCCGACCTCGGGATGGCCGGGGGTCATCGAGCCGAACTGACGAAAGTTGCGCAGTTGCTCGATCGGCAGATCGTAGCCACTCAGGTGCAGCAGGCCGTAGAGCAGCATCGACGCATGGCCGTTGGAAAGCACGAAGCGGTCACGATCCGGCCAGTTCGGATCGGCGGGATCGTGGCGCAGGTGCCCCTGCCACAAGGCGACGGCCATCTCGGCCATTCCCATCGGTGCACCGGGATGCCCCGAGCGCGCGGCCTGCACCGCATCCACCGCCAGCATGCGCAAGGCATCGGCGCAGGCGCGGGTGAGCTCGGGATCGGAAGATTGTGGGTGGGCACGATCATTCATGGCTTCGTTTCGGATCTCGGGTTTGCAGACTGGGGTCGTGAGTTCGAAGTTCGCGCTCAGAACAAGGGCGCGGCTGGCGCGTGCGGGGCCGATGTCGTGCCCTGGCGATCAACGCAAACCGGCGATACGCCGCCGCTTCTCCATCATTCGCCAGATGAACGGCGTGAAGATCAGCTGCATCGCCAACTCCATCTTGCCGCCGGGGGCGACGATGGTGTTGGGCCGTGACATGAACGAGTCGTGCAACATGTTCAGCAGATACGGAAAGTCGATCCCCTTCGGATTGGCGAAGCGGATCACCAGAAAGCTCTCGTCGGCGGTGGGTATGTCACGCGCGATGAACGGATTGGACGTATCCACCGTGGGCACGCGCTGGAAGTTCACGTGGGTGCGCTCGAACTGCGGGCAGATGAAGTGCACGTAGTCGTGCATGCGGCGCAGGATCACGTCCATGACGGCCTCGGTCGAGTAGCCACGCGTGCCCTTGTCGCGATGGATCTTCTGGATCCATTCGAGGTTGATCACCGGCACCACGCCGACCAGCAGATCGGGCCAGCGTGACACGTCAACCTTGTCGGTCTTCACCGCCCCGTGCAGGCCCTCGTAGAACAACAGATCCGTGTTCGGCGCGAACGGCTCCCAGGCGGTGAAGGTACCGGGATCCTGACCGTAGGGCTCCGCCTCGGCCGCATCGTGGAGATACTTGCGGTGCCTGCCCTGGCCGGCCTCGGAGTAGCTTCGGAAGGTCTGTTCGAGTTCCTCGAACAGGTTCGAATCGTCGCTGAAGTGGCTGAAGTGCAGATTGCCGGCCGCCTGCTGCTCGGCCATCATCTTGCGCATCTCGAGGCGGTCGTAGCGGTGGAAGCTGTCGCCTTCGATGATCGCCGCGTTCAGGTTCTCGCGCCGGAATATCTTCTGGAAGGTTCGCGTCACCGAGGTCGTGCCCGCACCGGACGACCCGGTGATCGCGATGATCGGATGCTTGTCTGACATGGCTCTGCGCTCCAGCGCTGATCGCGGTCGGGGTTAGGCTGCGTCGCGGAACAAGCCGCGGGCATTGAACAGGGGTGTGTCCGCATCGGGCGATCCGCCCGGTTCGGCGTGGTAGCGCTCGATGCGCTCGACCTCCTCGCGCGAGCCGAACACGAAGCCCACTCGCTGGTGGATATCGGTCGGCGTCACGGTCAGGATCGGCTCGCTGCCGGTGCTCGCGCGTCCGCCCGCCTGTTCGACCAGCATGCCGATCGGCGCACACTCATAGAGCAGGCGCAGACGTCCCTGAGTCTGTTTTGGCCGGGCGTCACGCGGATAGAGAAACACACCGCCACGGGTGAGGATGCGATGCGTCTCGGCCACCAGTGAGGCGATCCAGCGCATGTTGAAATCGCGCCCGCGCACACCGTTGCTACCCTCGAGGCATTCCTCGACATAGCGCCGCACCGGCGACTCCCAGTGCCGGTTGTTGGACGCATTGATGGCGAACTCGCTGGCGCTCGCGGGCACGCGCATGTCCGGATGCGTGAGCAGGAACTCACCGAGTTCCGGATGCAGCGTGAAGCCGTGCACGCCTCGTCCGACCGTCAACACGAACATGGTGCCAGGCCCGTAGATCGCGTAACCAGCCGCCACTTGTTCGCTGCCGGCTTGCAGGAAATCTTCGGCGGTCGTCGCGCGCCGCTCGGCCGGCGCGCGCAGCACCGAGAAGATGCTGCCGACCGAGACATTGACGTCGATGTTGGACGAACCGTCGAGGGGGTCGATGGCCATCAGATAATCGGCCTCGGGTGCTTCGAAGATCACCGGCTGATCGCTCTCCTCGGACACCATCGCGCGCAGATTGCCGCCCCAGTGCAGGCAGTGGTCGAAGGTCTCGTCGGCGATCAGGTCCAGCCGCTGCTGGGTCTCGCCGTGGCTGTTGATCTGCTCGGTGGCGCCATGGGCGCCGGTCAGGGCACCGTAGGCAAGCTTGCGCGCCAGCGATTTGCAGCCCAGCGCGACCGCCAGCAGCAGGCTGTTGAACGTACCGGAGGCGGACGGATGGCGGCGCCGCTCCTCGATCAGAAACTGCGTCAACGTGATGTGCGAACGAATCATCTTGCTTGCTCTCCCCTGCTCGGCCGGGCGCGTTCGATGCACGCCCGAACCCTCCTATGTGTGCGTCCGGACCTGCGATTCCGGCCGATCCCGGCGCCAGACACCGGCCCGACGTCGTGCGATCAGGCGCGCGTGCCCGATGCGCACCCCGCTCGGCGAGCGTGCCGTCGACATCGAAGTTCAGGGCCCGCAGACGACGGTCGACGAACGAGTTCATGATGTCTCGTCCGCCGCGCCGCGGTTTTCGTCGCCGAACACCCGACTGGCCAGGATGTCCTCGGCCTCGATGCTGGACAGGGTTCTTGCATCGGCCTGCGCAATGTTGCCGAACAGGCGGCCCGCCTGGCGCATGCGCGCGCGATCGATCGCATTGCGCACGCTGCGGGCGTTGGCGAAGTGCGGTCGCTGACGGCGTTGTTCGACATAGCGCGCGAAAGCACGGCCGGCATCCGGCGAGAAGCGATAACCGATCTCGTCGAGCATGCGCTGCGCGATGCGCGCCAGTTCGTCGTCGTCGTAGTCAGGGAAATCGATGTGATGGGCGATACGCGACGAAAAGCCGGGATTGCACTCGAAGAACGTCTGCATCCGATCGTCGTAGCCGGCCATGATCACGACCAGATCGTCACGCCGGTTCTCCATGATCTGCAGCAGGATCTCGATGGACTCCTGACCGTAGTCGCGCTCGTTCTCCGGCCGGTACAAGGTGTAGGCCTCGTCGATGAACAGCACACCGCCCATCGCCTTCTTGAGCACCTCCTTGGTCTTGGGCGCGGTGTGGCCGATGTACTGTCCGACCAGATCGTCGCGGGTCACCGCCACCAGATGCCCCTTTCGCACGTAGCCCAGTCGATGGAGGATCGAGGCCATGCGCATGGCGACCGTGGTCTTACCGGTGCCCGGGTTGCCGGTGAAGGACATGTGCAGGCCCGGCGCGCCGACCTTGAGCCCGTGACGGCGCCGCGCCATGTCCACCACCAGCAGCGCCGCGATCTCGCGGATGCGGCGCTTCACCGGCGCCAGGCCGATCAACTCGGCGTCTAATTCGGCGAGCAGGCGCAGTACGTCCTGCTCGCCGTTCGCCGTTTCGGAGCCGGCGCAGTCGGCGTAGGCCGTGCCCGCTCCGGTGCCCGTGTCGGTCGCGCTGCTCGTGCCGGTCGCCCCGCCGATCGTGGACCCGGAATGAATTCCGGGTCCGGTCTTTGCCGTGGTCGTCACCCGGGCCGCAGCCTGTGCATTGCCGGTGTCTCCACCGGCCGGCGCCGCGGGTCCGACATTGCGCCAGGACGGATTGGTCATGATGTTGGCCATGGGAAACGCTCGTTGCGCGCGGCGTTCGGCGGCGGTGTTCAGCCGGCCCGTCGATAGCGCTCGCCCTCGGCGCGGTCGGTGGCATATGGCTCGACGCTGTAGCGCTGCGTCCTGCCCGGCCCCTCGATACGCCGCAGGCGAAAGCCCGGCTCGTAGGCCGGCCGGTTGACGATGAACGAATGCCGGATGGTCTCCCAGCCGATCGTCGAGTCGAACGCATTGATGCGGATGTAGTGCTCGGGAAACATGGTCCGGCACTCGCGCAGTTCCGCCATTGCGCCCGCCGCGTCGCTCAGGTCGAACATCGGGTGGCCGAACATCTCCCAATAGGTGTTGCGCGGATGGATGTCGTCGGTGTACTCGATGCTGACGGCCCAGCCCTGGCGTAGGCAATACTCGATCTGCGCACCGATCTGCTCGTCGCTCAGGTCGGGCAGGAAGGAAAACGCGCCTTGGGTCACTCTCATGTCGGAATCCTCGTTGAAGCGGGTCTCGGCGACTCGTCGGCACGCGCCGGCAGGCATGTGCCCGACGGCATCAGGCAACGTCGGCGGTGACCGCGAAGTCCGACGTGTCGGTACTCGCGTAGTTGAAGCTGACGTCCTTCCAGGTATCCAGCGCCGCCGCCAGCGGCACGCACCCGCGGGCCGCATCCTGCAGGATCTGCGGGCCCTCGATGCGGATGTCGCGCCCCTCGTTGCGGGCCAGCACCATTGCCTCGAGCGCGACGCGATTGGCCGTGGCGCCGGCCTGGATGCCCATCGGATGGCCGATCGTGCCGCCGCCGAACTGCAACACCACGTCATCGCCGAACAGGTCGAGCAGCTGATGCATCTGGCCCGCGTGGATGCCGCCCGAGGCCACCGGCAGCACCTTGTTCATGCCGCCCCAGTCCTGCGCGAAGAACAGACCGCGCGGCAGATCGATCTCGTTGCGGGTCTCGCGGCAGACGTTGTAGTAGCCCTGCACGGTCAACGGATCACCCTCGAGCTTGCCCACCGCGGTGCCGCAGTGCAGATGATCGACACCGGCCATGCGCAGCCATTTGGCGATCACGCGAAACGACACGCCATGCGATTTCTGGCGGGTGTAGGTGCCGTGACCGGCACGGTGCATGTGCAGAATCATGTCGTTGGCGCGGCACCAGTTGGAGATCGACTGGATCGCGGTCCAACCCACGATCAGGTCGACCATCACGATCACCGAACCCAGTTCTCTGGCGAACTCTGCCCGCTCGACCATCGCCTCCATGGTGCCGGCGGTGATGTTCAGGTAGTGGCCCTTGACCTCGCCGGTGGCCGCGCAGGCCCGGTTCACCGCCTCCATGCAGTACAGGAAGCGGTCGCGCCAGTGCATGAAGGCCTGCGAGTTGATGTTCTCGTCGTCCTTGACGAAATCCAGCCCGCCCTTGAGAGCTTCATAGACCACGCGCCCGTAGTTCTTGCCCGACAGCCCCAGCTTGGGTTTGGTGGTGGCGCCCAGCAGCGGTCGGCCGAATTTGTCCAGGCGCTCGCGCTCGACCACGATGCCGGTCGGCGGCCCGCGAAAGGTCTTGATGTACGAAATCGGGAACCGCATGTCCTCGAGTCGGGCCGCCTTCAGCGGCTTGAAGCTGAACACGTTGCCGATGATCGAGGCCGTCACGTTGGCGATCGAATTCTCTTCGAACAGATCGAGCTCGTAGGCGATGTAGGCGAAGTACTGCTCGGGGTTGTTCGGCACCGGCTCGACCTTGTAGGCCTTGGCGCGATACTGCTCGCAGGCCGTCAGCCGGTCGGTCCAGACCACGGTCCAGGTCGCCGTGGACGATTCGCCGGCCACCGCGGCCGCGGCCTCCTGCGGATCGACGCCTTCCTGCGGCGTGATACGAAACAGCGCCAGCACATCGGTGTCCTTGGGCTGGTAGTCCGGCTGCCAGTAGCCCATCTGCGCGTACTTGAGCACGCCGGCCGAATACCGCTTCTTGGCGTCCGTGATGGTGGTGAGTTCGCCTGCGCCCATCGTGTCTTTTCCTTTCGGGTATCGCTCGATGGGACCGATGCTGCGCCGACCGTCACTTAAGGACTATTCAAATAATTCTTTATATCGTATAAGCAATTCTTATGAATTTGAGAAAACGCTTGTCGATCAGGCAGTTGGAGGTCCTCGCGTGCATGGGCGAAGAGGCCAGCATCACCGCCGCCGCGGCCAGGCTGCACCTGACCCAGCCAGCCGTGTCCATGCAACTGCGCCAACTCGAGGACACGCTCGAGCTGAAATTGTTCGAGCACGTGGGCCGGCGCCTGCAGATCACCGAGGCCGGCGAGCGCCTGGCCAGGATGGCCGACGAGATCCTCAGTCGCATCGACGATTTCGAGCAGAGCTCGCTGGCGATTCGCGGCGTACGCAGCGGACGCGTGCGTCTGGGCGTGGTCAGTACCAGCAAGTACTTCGTGCCGGCGCTGCTGGCCATGTTCGTGCGCGCCCATCCCGGCGTGGAACTGCGGCTCACCGTGCACAACCGTGAAGCCATCATCGAACAGCTGCGCACCTTCAAGGTCGATCTCGGCGTCATGGGTCGCCCGCCGGCGGACAATGCCTTCGACGGTCAGGTGTTCGCACCCAATCCGCTTGCCATCGTGGCCAGCACGCATCACCCGCTGACGCTGCGCCGCAGGCTCTCACCCGAGGTGCTGTCCGACGAACCGATCCTGATCCGAGAGCCCGGCTCGGGCACGCGCGCGGCCATGGAGCGCTTCTTCGCCGAACGCGGCCTCAGCATCAACCCGGTCATGGAAGCCGACTCCAACGAGACCATCAAGCAGGCGGTCATGGCCGGCATGGGCATCGGCTTTCTATCGTTGCACACGGTGCGCGCCGAACTCGCGGCCGGTCGCATCGCGCTGCTGGACATCGAAGGCCTGCCGCTGCGCCGCCAGTGGTACGTGGTGACGATGCGCAGCCGCCGGCTGTCGCCCGCGGCCGAGGAGTTTCGCGGCTTCCTGCTCGCCGAGGCCGAGGGGCTGATGCGCAGTCTGGCTTAGTGTCGTGAGTCCGAAGTTCGCTGAACGAGAACGCGCCTGGCGCCCGCCAGGCGACGCGCTGCCCGATGTCAGGCCACCGCCAGGCTCCGATAGCCGCGCCGTCCCGCCAACGACCAACCGTAGCGCCCCGCCAGCCGCGTGCTCAGCAGCGCGGCGAGATCCTGGCGGTCCGCGCGGCGCGCGCAGTCGGCCGCCAGCAGACCGAACAGATCCTGTTGCGCGTGGCTGCCGCCGAGCCTGAAACTGCCGGGCAGCGCGGCGCGAAAACGGTCGCAGGCGCGATCGAGATCGCCGCGGGCGCGATCGAGGATGGCCTCGCAGATCGGCAGCAATGCCTCGCGCGCCGATTGGCGTTGATCGGCACCGACGCGGGCCGCACCGGTCTGGGCCGCGTCGGCGACGGCGGCGGAGGCCGCACCGTCGCCATTGGCAGGGCCCTGCCCACCCTCGGCAAACGCGCGCACGGCCTCGACCATCGCGCCGGCCTCGGCATCGCGGCCGGTGGCCAGCAACGCGAGCACGAAGTGCGGCACCGAGAACTGATTCGTGCAGTCGCCGATGCGGGCGATCGCGTGCTCGCCGAGCTCGTGCCAGCGGGCACCCACGTCGACGCCCTGCAATTCCAGGCGTACGAGCATCGAGACGGCATTCTGCAGGTCGATGTACAGATCAGGCGTCGCCTGGGTGAGCGGTGCCGCCGGATCCCGAAAGCCCTTGTCGTACAGCTCGAGCACGCGTCCATCGTCGCCCAGCTCGAAGACGTACAGCGCCAGGTGCCACCACAGGTGATGGGCGAGATTGTTGCGATCGCGCCAGTTGCCGGACAGCGACTCGAGCCACTGCACGCCCTCATGGTGACGTTGCTGCATCTCGATCACGTGGGCGACGGCATGCGCGCCCCAGGGATCGCCAGCGTCGAGTTCGACCGCCCGGCGGCCGTAGTTCTCGGCCAGCAGATAGAGGCCGGCCTCCTCGTGCGCGAAGGCCTGACACGCCAGCAAGGCGCCATAGATCGGCCATTCGTGCCGCCAGTGCGGCAGCGACTGCTGCGCCAGCGCCAGCATGGCCTCGGGCCGGCCGGTCCAGAACGAGACGAAGTGATGAAAGCGGAATGCGAACAGGTCGGACGGCCAGCGCGCGCAGATGTCGGCCCAGCGCCGCCCCGCCAGCAGGGGATCGCCGGCCGCGAAGGCCTCGACCGCGGCCAGGTGCGCACGCTCGCGTTCATTGCCCGCGCCTTGCAGCGTGCGCGCCTTGCCGAGCAGTTCGGCGATCAAGGGGGCGTCGCTGCGGCGAAAGCCCATCAGGGTGAAGCCGGCCCTCAAAGTGTAGGCGAAGCCGTAATCGGGGTCGGCGTCGAACAAGGCCTTGACCCTGGCCGGCAGCTCGATGGCGTTGCGCAAAAAGGCAGCCAGCAGCGCATCGTGCGCCGCCGATACACCGGGTCGGGTGCTCGATAAGGCGAGGCCGGTCAGGTCGTGCTGCATGTCGTCTCCGATTGGGTGTCGCCGATCAAGCATACCGCGCCGCCCAGGGCGGCACGGCGCCGCTCAACGCAGACCGAACCGGTCGGCGCGATCCAGCAGCCGGCGCGCCCGCTCGACCACCGGCGCATCGATCATGCGGCCGTCGAGTTGGACCGCGCCGTGACCGGCGGCGGCCGCGGCCTCGTAGGCCGCCACCACGCTCGCCGCCTCGTCGATCTGCGCCGGCGCCGGCGAGAACACCTCGTGCACCACCCCGACCTGGGCCGGATGGATGCACAACATGCCGTCGCTGCCGATCGCCTTGCCGGCAAGCAGAATCGTGCGCCACTCCTCGAGATCACGGAACGCCGAGATCGTTCCCGGACAGGCGTAGACATGGCGACCGAACGCACGCGCCGCCAGCAGCACGCGTTCGCAGGAGGCGCGCATGCCGGCCTCGTCGGGCCGGCAACCCAATGACACCGAGAGATCTTCGGGCCCCAGGGCCACCGCCAGCAGGTGCTCGCCGCCGTCCGCGCAGATCTGCTCGGCGCGCAGCACACCGAGAGCGGTCTCGATCTGCGCCATCAACGGTTGGTTCCAGCCGGCCAGATCGGCGGCCGACTCGACCTTGGGCAGCACGAAGCCGGTCAGCGACGCGCAATCGCCCAGCGCACGGACCTCGGCGGGACAATCGGTGGCCGACGGTACCCGCACCCAGATCTGGGTCGCACCGACATCGGTCGCCGCACGCGCCGACAGCCAGTCGCGCACGGCCACGGCAGCCGCGGCGCGAGCCGCGGGCACCACCGCATCTTCGAGGTCGAGGATCACCGCGTCGGCGCCCGTGGCCACCGCCTTGTCGAAACGCTCGGGACGGTTTCCGGGCACGAACAGCCAGGAACGAGGGGCAGCGGTCATGAACGATCCCTTGGTTGGAGGTTGTGGCAAGCCCGCACGGCCATCGTCCCCGGCACGAGGTTCCGGTCAGGCAGCGACATCGGCCTCGGTGGTGAACGAATCGGCGAAGAAGGCGTCGGCCGGCAGGCCACACTGGGCCTGGAACTCGCGTTCGGCCGACGCGACCACGATCGGCGCGCCACAGACATAGACCTCGTGGCCCGACATGTCGGGAACGTCGGCCATCGCGGCCCTGTGCACGAAGCCGTCGCGCCCCTGCCAGTCGTCCTCGGGCAGCGCATCGGAGATCACGGGCACGTAGGTCAACCAGGGAAGATCGTCGGCCCACAGGCGGCACAGGCCGTCCATGTAGAGATCGACCGGCCGGCGCCCGCCCCAGTAGAGCGTGACCGGACGCGTGTTGCCCGTGTGACGCATGTGCTCGATGATCGCCTTGATCGGCGCGAAGCCGGTCCCGCTGGCCACCATGATGATCGGCTTCTGACTGCCCTCGCGCAGAAAAAAGGTGCCCATCGGACCCTCGAAGCGGAGAATCGCCTTCTCCTTCACCGCGGGCTCGGCCGCGCCGAAAAGAGTGTCGGTGAACTTGCCGCCCGGCATGTGGCGGATGTGCAGTTCGAGCTCCGCGGCATCGTGCGGCGCGCCGCCCAGCGAATATTGCCGGCGCGTCCCGTCGCGAAGAATGATCTCGATGTACTGGCCGGCCACGTAGAGCAGCTCCTGATTGGCGGGCAGTTGCAGCTTCAGCACCACGACATCGGGCGCCACCCTCTCGAGTGAACTCACGCGCGAGGGCATCTTGCGCAGCGGAATGTCGGCCAGACCCTCGATGACGCGGGCCTGCACGACCAGATCCGAGGTGGGCCGCGCACAGCACAGCAGCGCGAAGCCTTCGGCCTGCTCGGCCTCGCGCAGCGCACCCGGCGAATGCGGGCCGTGTTCGACCGTACCCTCGAGGATGCGTGCCTTGCAGGAACCGCAGGCGCCATCGCGACAGCCATAGGGCAACACCACGTTGTGCTCGAGGCCGGCCTCCAGCACGCTCTGATCGGGCATGGCCTCGAACTGCGCATTGCTCGGCTTGATCGTGACCTTGAAACCTGCGCTCGACATTGCGTGCTCCGTAACGATTGGACGAGGTCGGGAAACGGGCCACGATGCGAACACGCGTGTCATGGCCTCCCGTCGACAGCCCATTATTATCGCGCGATGCGATCCAAAGGTCCCACCCGTACCAGTCGGGCGTTGCCGCGCCGCTTTCGGCGCGCACGCCTGCTGATCATGGGCTGTGGCGATGTCGGCCTGCGCCTGAGCGCCCTGCTCGCCGGGCGGGTGACGGTGGTGGCCAGCAGTCGCCGCCCGGAGCAGCGGGCGCGCATCCGAGCCCTGGGCGCGACGCCGGTCGATCCGACGCCGGGACGCAGGCTCGCGGCGCTCGCCCGCTGGCAGGTCTATCTGATTCCGCCGCCGCGCGATGGCGACGACGATCCGCTCCTCGCCAGGCATCTGGCCGCCCGCCTGGGGCGCCCGCCGGCCGGCCCGCCGTCGCTGAGTCTCGGCCATCCCGGCGGCGGCCGGTCGGTGCAGAGTCTGAGTCGTCCCGATCCCCGCCCGTCGGCACGAATCGTCTATGCCAGCACCACCGGCGTCTTCGGCGACGCCAGGGGCGCCCGTCTGACCGAAACCTCGCCGGCGCAGCCCGACTCCGACCGCGCGATTCGCCGGCTCGCGGCCGAGCGTGCCCTGCGTGCGGCCTGCCTGCCGCGTTCCGGTCCCGGCACGGCATTGCGCGCCTCGATCCTGCGCGTGCCCGGCATCTACGCCCACGACCGCCTGCCGCTGGAGCGGCTGCGCCGCGGCCTGCCCTGTCTGACCGAGGCGGACGACGGCTACAGCAATCACATCCATGCCGACGACCTGGCCCGCGCCTTGTGGCTGTCCCTGATGCGCGCACCCACGGCGCGGCTGTACATCGCCAGCGACGGCCACGACATGAAGATGGGCGATTACTTCACGCGCGTGGCGCGCGCCACCGGCCTGCCGGTACCGCCGCGGCTGCCCGCCGCCGAGGTCCGCCGACAGGTCAGCCCGATGATGTGGTCGTTCATGCGCGAGTCGCGCCGGCTGGACAACAAACGCCTGCTGCGCGAGCTGCGCCTGCGTCTGCAATATCCTTCCATCGATCACACGCTGGCCGGGCTGCCCGAGCCCGATGCTGCCGCGGCCTCTTGAATCCGGAGACTCCATGAGCGAAACCGCATCCGTGCGCCCATCTGCTGCCTACCCCGAACCCGAGGAACTGCTGCGGCACGACGCACTCTCGCTATCGCGCAAGATCCGCGCGCGCGAGATCGGCTGCGAGGAACTGATGCGCGCCACCCTGGCACGCGTCGATGAAGTCAATGCCCAGGCCAACGCGATCGTCGCCCGCCAGCCCGCCGAGGCCCTGCTCGCGCAGGCCCGGGCCGCCGACGAGGAACTCGCCCGCGGTGAATGGCGCGGCTGGCTGCACGGCATGCCGCAGGCTGCCAAAGACACCGCCCAGACGCACGACATCGTGACCACGCGCGGCTCGCCGATCCTGCGTGATTTCATGCCCGCCGAAGACTCGCTGATCATCGCCAGGGCGCGCGCAGAGGGTGCGATCCTGATCGGCAAGACCAATGTGCCCGAGTTCGGGCTCGGCTCGCATTCGTATAACAACGTCTACGGCACGACCCGTAATGCGCACGCGCCGTCGAAAACCGCGGGCGGCTCGAGCGGTGGCGCCGCCGTCGCACTGGCGCTCAACATCTTGGCAGTCGCGGACGGCAGCGACATGATGGGCTCGCTGCGCAATCCGGCCGGCTTCAATGGCATCTACAGCCTGCGGCCGTCGTTCGGACGGGTGCCGCGCGTGCCGGGCTTCGACCAGTTCTCCCATCAGCTGGTCACCGAGGGCCCGATGGCCCGCAGCCCGCGCGACTGCGCGCGTCTGCTGGCCACCCAGGCCGGTTACGATCCGCGTGCGCCCCTGTCGCTCGCCGGCGACGGCAGCGAGTTCATCGCGCTGGCCGAGGAGGCGCCGGCGTCGTCGACACCGCTGAGCGGCCTGCGCATCGGCTGGCTCGCCGATCTCGACGGCTACCTGCCCATGGAGCCCGGCGTTCTCGAACAGTCCGAGCGCGCGCTGCGCGCGCTCGAGGCGCTGGGCGCGCAAATCACGCCGACCACGCTGGGGTTCGCGCCCGAGAAGCTCTGGCACACGTGGATCACCCTGCGCCAGGGCCTGATGGCCACCGCGCTGGGCGTGCATTATCGCGATCCCGACAAGCGCCGGCTGATGAAGCCCGAGGCGATCTGGGAGGTCGAAAGCGGCGCCAATCTGTCGGCCACCGACTTCATCGCCGCCAGCCAGACCCGCTGCGAATGGACCCTGGCCGCCCTGCGCCGCTTCGAACAATTCGACCTGCTGGCCAGCCCGACCGCGCAGGTGTTCCCGTTCGACGCCGAACACCACTGGCCGCGCGAGATCGCCGGTCACCCCATGGACACCTATCATCGCTGGATGGAAGTCGTGGTGCCGGCCGCGCTCGGCGGTTTTCCCACGGCCAACGTGCCCACCCCGCGCTCGGACGCCGAGTTGGCGGCCGGACGCATCAGCGGGCTGCAGCTGATGGGCCCGCCACGCGCCGACGCCGCCGTACTCGCGGCGGCCATCGCCTACGGCGACGCGCAGGGCTGACATCATGCGGGTCGTTGCGCTCACCCCCGCGCTCGGAGCCGAGATCCACGGTCTCGACCTGCGCGAAACGTTGTCCGACGCGTTGCTCGCGGAGCTGCGCAGGATCTGGCTCGAGCGCCTGGTGGTGGTCTTCAAGGGCCAGACGCTCGAGCCTGCGCAACAGATGGCCTTCGCGCGACGCTGGGGCGAACCCGATCGCTATCCGTTTCTGAAGGGGCTGGACGGCTTCCCCGAGATCACCGAAGTGCTCAAGCGCGAGCACGAGACCGTCAACTTCGGCGGCCTGTGGCACGCCGACACCACCTATCAGCGGTGCCCGCCGATGGCCACGATGCTCTATGCGCTCGAACTGCCGCCGGTGGGCGGCGACACCTTGTTCGCCGATCAGCGGCTGGCCTTCGAGACCTTGTCCGAGGGTCTGCGCAAGACGCTCGCGGGCCTGCGCGCCATTGCCAGCGCGGCCCAGCCGGCGGTCTCGGCCACCCGCAGTGCACGCGTCGCCGACCAGGGCACCGAAGAATCGACCGAGGCCTGGCGGGCCGTGCACCCGGTCGTGCGCCGGCATCCCGAGACCGGCCGACCGTCGCTGTTCGTCAATCCCGCCCACACCATCGGTTTCGAGGGCTGGAGCGAGGCCGACAGCAGACCCCTGCTCGAGCACCTGTTCCACCATCAGGTCAGCGAGGCCTTCACGTGCCGGCTGCGCTGGCAGCCCGGCGACCTGGCGCTGTGGGACAACCGAGCCGTACTGCACTATCCGCTCAACGATTATCACGGCCATCGCCGGCGCCTGCATCGGATCACGCTCAAGGGCGACGAACCCCGGCCGCTGATCTGACCTAACCGAACTTGACCTGGCCTGATCTGATCTGACCCGGCCTGATCTGACCCGACCTGATCTGACCCGACCTGATCTGATCCGACCTGATCCGACCTGATCTGATCCGACCTGATTTGACCCGACCCGGCCCCGAGCCGCGTCCGATCTGCGCCGCGTGTCCGGGCAACGGACCGGTGCCTCTGCTAAACTCCCGGATCCGTCAGGTACGGTGCTGCTGGTGTAGCTCAGTTGGTAGAGCAACTGATTCGTAATCAGTAGGTCGGAAGTTCGAGTCTTCTCACCAGCACCATTAATCAACGACATAGCGCATCCTGCGCAGGATCGTTGTCCAAAATCGAAGCGGTTGTCCAAATTGGTGGGCCGAACTTCGGTACGAACGCCCCGCCAGACCAATTTGCGGGTCGGACCGTATGCTTCCCCGTCAAGTAGACAGTTCCAAAGTAGAAGCTTCCGGTGCAAGTACTCGGCGCAGAAACGTGAGCACCCAAACCGCGACGTTGTAGAACTGCCCCGATTGCCCTCGTAATCTGCTGCCTGGTCAACGCATCAGGAGCCAGAAGATGAGCAGCGTGGTGTCCATGTCGGCAGGTGGTTCGCGGCGCAAGCGTCGCAGCGAACAACAGTGGCGAGAGTTGATCGATCGATACGAATCGCGCGGGCAATCGCAGAGCGAGTTCTGCCGCGGCGAGGGCATCTCGGTGGCGAGCCTGTGCAAGTGGCGTCAACTGTGCGTGCTTCAAACAGGCGTTGAAGCCCACGCCGCCCTGATTGTTGAGAAACGTGGTCACACCGGCCGGAACTCGCGGCAGCCTGACCGGCGACAGGGGTGTCCGCATGCAGTTCGAACAAATCCTTGGTGGCGCAGATAGCCAGATACGCGGCTTCCGTCGACAGGAACGAGCCAGTGACGATCTCGCCTTTGCCGAGCTTCTCCACCGCCTTGTCAAGCGCGTACAAGTCCGTGATCGAACTGAACCGACCAGACGAAGGCTCGCTGGTGCGCAGGCATCGGGGTGGAGAGCACAGATTCATCTTTTCTTCACATCACCTTCAACAATCTTCGCCTCGTTGAGTCTTATTGAACCTTAGACTGGCGCCCGACGCGCAACCGTGCCCGGGATCGCGCGATGCCCTGTAATCAGAGAGAGGAGAACTGACCATGAACACCATGCGCCGAATCGCGCTGGGCCTGATCGCGGCTGCGGTTGGCAGCTTCACATCGCTGGCCCTTGCCGACGACTACCCGAGCCGGCCGATCACGCTGGTCGTGCCCTACGGCGCCGGCGGCACCACCGACATCTCGGCACGTCAGATGGCGACCATGGCCGAGAAGGCGTTGGGCCAGCCGTTCGTGGTCGAAAACATGCCCGGCGGCAGCGGTGCGAACGCGATGCGTTCGGTGGCCGGTGCCAAGGCCGATGGCTACACCTTGATCGCCACGACCTCTTCGCCGTCTTTCGTGACGCCGGCGCTGCGCCCGGTCGGTTACGAAACCCTGAAGGATTTCGTGCCGATCATGAACTACTCGGGCCCGTACCACGGTGTGCTGGTGCAGGCCGCTTCGCCGTACCAGTCCCTGGCCGAGTTGATCGCTGCCGCCAAGGCCGGCAAGACGCTCAGCTACGCTACCGCGGGCGCCATGGGCGGCGCGCACCTGGCGTTCACCAAGGTCGCCAAGGCCTCCGGCGCCAGCCTGCAACACGTGCCCTTCAAAGGTTCGGCCCCGGCCACCGCGGCGCTGCTCGGCGGTCATGTCGACATCGCATTGGTGCCGGCATATCGCGATCTGGTGCAAAGCGGCCAACTGCGCTTGCTGGGTGTGCTCGACGGCACGCGTGATCCCGACTTCGCCGATACGCCGACCCTGACGGATGCCGGCTTCGATATCGAGTTCCCGTCGATCGTCGGCATCATGGCACCGGCCGGCACCGATCCGGCGATCATCGCCAGGCTCGAGAAGACATTCACCGACATTGCCGGCTCGGACGAGTTCGCGGCCTTCATGACCAAGCTCAACCAACCGGTTCGCATCATGAGCGGCAAGCAGTTGTCCGAGGCGATCGCACGCAATCTGGCGTCGTATCAGGCCCTGGCCAAAGAGATGGCGCCTGCCAAGTGAGCCCTGCAGCCGAGCCGGCGCGCAAGACCTCGTTCGGCATCGCGGCGCTGACCAGCGTTCTGTTGCAGGCCGGCGCCGTGACCGGGCTCGCTCAACTGGGCAGCCAGATCGAGATCTTCGGTTTCGGCGATGAGCCGGGGCCGAACGCGCGGGCCTTTCCATTGGTGGCGCTCGGCCTGCTGGCATTGTCGGTCTTGTGCCGCCTGATCACCAACCGTCACCGCCCGGACCAACCGATCGGGCCTGCGGCCGACATCGCCAAGACCCTGGCGGTCGC